>JAJFIA010000015.1 GCA_021775255.1 Roseovarius sp. | reverse complement strand
TGCTATTTGGGGGCCGCACGCACCAAGGCGCAACAACCTCAGACCTTGCATATCAACTGAAAGATGGCTCCAAAATCACGTTCTCAAAGTGGCCTACTTTTACTCCGCCGAATGGCCGGTTTTTACTCCGCCGTTGACAGCAATGAAGGATGATGCGGCGCGGGCATGTGCGGAATACCTGGCACAGTTTCGCAGCGACATTGCATCGCTGATCGACCCTGACCTGATTGAACAGGCCACCCGACCTAAGCCCAAGGAACTGCCCTTTGCGCGGGGCACGTCTTACCGGGCGTTCACCGATCCGGCGGGCGGCGGGCAGGATGAATTCACCCTTGCGATAGGGCACCGGGACGGGGATGCGGTGATAATCGACGCGGTGCGTGGGCTGCATGGCTCGCCTGCCGAGATTGCCAAAGAATACGCGGCCTTCCTGCGCACCTACGGGATCAGGCGTGTTGTGGGCGACAGATACGCAGGGCGGTGGCCGCGCGATGAATTCCAAAAGCACGGGATCATCTATGAAGTGAGTGAGTTGGACCGGAACGGGCTTTATCTGGAAATGCTGGCGGCAATGAACTCGGGATGTGTCGAGTTGCCGCCTGACAAGAAGCTATCCCGCCAATTGCAGGCGCTGGAGCGCCGCACGGGGCGCAGTGGGCGCGATATGATCGACCACCCGCCGGGCGGGCACGATGACCTTGCAAACGCGGTTGCGGGGCTGGTGGCGTCAATCAAGAAGCCGGTTCACACGACTTCACAAAGGGAACTGCGACTTTGAGCAGATTAAGAAAGGACAGAAAATGAAATATTCAGCACCGATCAAGAAGATCATGGAGCGCGAAATTGCCCGGATTGAGGGGAGTGGGCATGATGGCCCGACACGGGTTGTAGGAGAGATCGGGCGGCTTCATAGCGCCGTGCAATCTCTGGAAGCGGTGGCGTTGAACCGCAACCCGGCAGACAATGACGCGCTACACATGAAAAAGACGCATGATGCAGGCGTGAGGCTCGCCAAGGCGGTGAAGGCCACCCGGCAGCGGGCTAATGAAATCCTGAACACGCATAACGAGCGGTTGAGCGAAAAGTTAATGGAGCGCACGGGGTTGCGCCCGCCCGAAAATCTGGAGGCGATCATGCGGCAGTCGGAACTGCGAGCGGCGGTGCGTTCACTTGATGATCGAAAGCGTCGGGATGTTCTGCGAGAAGCGGTGAAGGCCAAGGATGTCGAAACGCTAGGTGCGTTGTTCAATGCCTCGCCGCTTGTCACAGGCATTGATCCGAATTTTGTGAAGGATATGCGCGCAGCCTATGAGCAATCCGTTGCGTCCGAGGTTATCGTGGAAATGAACGAACTTCTGGAGGCCGACAGCGCGTTGCAGGCGGTGGCCCGAACTGCCGAGGGGGTGGCGAGAGACTCGCAAGACGAGCGGGCCATGCAGGCTTTTATCCGGGCGCAACAGGCGGCAGAGCTGGCCAACGAGTCGTTTACATCCGCTATGCAGGAATAGGGCACTGATCTGGACGCCTGACCCGGCGGTGAAATTCAGCCGGGCGGGCGATAACGCCGCCTTATCGGCGGTGCTGGCCGCTATCGAGGACGTCAAGGCGCGGTTGCCTTAGAACGCCCGAGCCAAAGTCACGATGCCCATTGCAAAGCAAAAAAGCGAAATCATGGCGACCGAGACACCAAAAATAATGTTGTAGTCAAGAATCTTCCGTTTGCGTGGATTTTCGCGGTCATAGTCATGAAACGATTGGAGCAATGTTCCTAGATATATAAAGAGCCAAATGAGTGTGCCAAAAAGAGCGCCGCTACCCCACCAAGCGATAGGCGCTGTTATGTCGTAATTTGCCAGTTTTCCAGTTTGAGAAAGAAGAGCTAACCACGAGCCGCTATTCAGAACCGTAACCGCAGTTGCTGCGCCCTTTGATGCAGCAATCTGCCGATCTGTGTGCATGTCCCATCTTTGGTCAAGCTTTTCTTGAGAATTTGTCATTCGTTACCCCAAACGTTACCCCTGAACAAAAAATCAAGAAGGATCGCCCATGGACTCTATTTAAACCCTTGTACTATCTGGGTTTTTTGGCTCCGGCGGTAGGGATCGAACCTACGACCAATTGATTAACAGTCAACTGCTCTACCGCTGAGCTACGCCGGAATACCGAGGGCTCGTATAGCAACCGCATCCAGCCCCGTCCAGTGGGGTTTTAACAATTTTTTGCAATCAATCAATCCAACGCCCTGTTGAGCGTGAACTGCGCGTGGGCGGTAATGTCCTGATTGGTGGAAACTTTGTTTTTCCCATGCAGATCAATTAGATGCGCCAGAACATTGCGGCTGGCGGCGGGCAGAAGGGCGGCGGGTGTATCGGTATAGATCGCGGTGGCAAGGATCTGGGCTGTGGCCGGGCCTTGGCCAAGATGCTCAAGGATCGCCGCCTCGCGGGAATTGCGGTGACGGATCAGCCAGTTGAGGCGCTTGGCCGGGTCTGCCACCGGCGCGCCGTGGCCGGGATGAAAAACCACTGCGTCAAGCTGTTGCAATCTATGGCAGGACATCATGAAATCGCTCAGATCGCCATCGGGGGGCGAGACCAGAGAGCTGGCCCAGCCCATCACCAGATCCCCGGTGAAAACCACATCCTGCAGGGCAAAACACAGGTGATTGCCAAAATGGCCCGGAGTCCAGTGCGCGGTGAGTGTCCAGTCCGGACCGGAAAGGGAGCTGCCATCGGCAAGGGCAATATCAGGAGTGAAGCCGGCATCGACCCCTTCACCGCCCTGAACCTCGCCGGAAAGATGCAGCTGATGCATCACAGCGCTGCGGCCCGCTGTGGCATCGCCGTAGGCATAGACCGGCGCGCCGGTGATCGCCGCCAGACGCGGGGCAAGGGGGGAATGATCAAGATGCGCATGGGTGACAAGGATATGGCTGATGCGCTGGCCGGGCTTCAGCGCCGCAATGATCGCCTCAAGGTGGCGCTCATCATCGG
Organism: Roseovarius sp.; assembly: GCA_021775255.1. Taxonomy (GTDB): domain Bacteria; phylum Pseudomonadota; class Alphaproteobacteria; order Rhodobacterales; family Rhodobacteraceae; genus Roseovarius. The sequence continues at coordinate 80,274 of JAJFIA010000015.1, read as the reverse complement.
GGCCGGGATCAATCACCGCCAGATCAGAGGTGCCAATCAGATAGGTATTGGTGCCGCGATATGTCATCGGCGAGGGGTTGGGGGCAAGGATGCGCCTTATAGTGCCGCCCATGGGTTCGGGCCTGCCGGGATCGGGGTTGAAATCATCTGTGGGTGACATTTGGAGGCTTTCTGCAACAGAATGTAATGTAGCCCAGTTTTAACCGATGAAAAAGGCCGCATAAATTTGATGTTTCAAATCAGGGGTTAAACGCATTAGGTTTGGCCCATGAAAATGAGATGGCTCAACACATACCTGCCGCGCAGCCTTTATGGCCGGGCCACGCTGATCCTGCTGTTGCCGGTGATGACGGTGCTTTTGGTGGTCTCGATCGTGTTTGTGCAGCGTCATTTTGAAGGGGTATCGCGGCAGATGACCCGCTCGGTCAGCCGTGAAATACAACTGATGCTGGACCAGACGGATATGAGCGTGCCCGAGCTTGACCGCTCATCGCTGGCCAGAACGCTTGAGATCAGGGCAAGGACAGTGCCGCCGGATCAGGCCAGCACAGGGTTCAAACGGCTTTGGTACGATTTTACCGGCTATGTGGTGATCCGGGAAATTCAGTTGTTATTCCCTGATGTTGCGGCGATGGATTTGCGCGATAACCGGTTTGTCCGGTTGTATTTTCAGCGTGACGATGGCCAGCTTGAACTGAGGTTTGACCGGCGCCGGGTGTCGGCCGCAAAGCCGCATCAGTTGCTGGTGAATATGGTGGGGTTTGGCGCGCTGATGACGATGATTGCGTTTTTCTACATGCGCAAACAACTGCGGCCGATCACCCGGCTGGCCGATGCGGCCGAGGCATTTGGCCGGGGGCGGCATGTGGATTATCGCCCCACCGGGGCCATCGAGGTGCGCGCGGCGGGCAATGCCTTTCTTGACATGCGCGCCCGGATCGAGCGCCAGATTGAGCAGCGCACGATGATGCTTTCGGGGGTCAGCCATGATCTGCGCACGCCGCTCACCCGGCTGAAACTGGGGCTTTCGATGCTTGACGATGACGAGGCCGCTTTGATGCATCAGGATGTCGAGGATATGGAGCACCTGCTGGATGGCTTTCTTGATTTTGCCCGTGGCGCGCAGGAGGGCGAGCCGGTGGCGGTTGATCCGGTGCAACTGGTGCAGCAGATCGTGGAGGATTGTCAGCGGGCGGATATCAAGGCAACACTGGTCGAGGCCGTTGGCGAGGGCGAGGTCATGCTGCGCGAGGGCAGCATCCGGCGGGCGGTGGAGAACCTGATCAACAATGCTGTGCGGTACGGCTCGCGCGCTGAAATTTCGGTACGCCTGTCGGATAAATCCCTGCGCATCAGGGTTGAGGATGACGGCCCCGGCATTCCGGCGGCACAGCGCGAAGTGGCCATCGGGCCGTTTACCCGGCTGGAGCCTGCCCGCAATCAGAACAAGGGCGGCGGTGTGGGCCTTGGCCTGTCGATCGTCAATGACATCGCCCGCGCCCATGGCGGGGTGCTTCGGCTGGGCGAAAGTGACAGGCTTGGCGGCTTGCAGGCGGATATCGTGATCGCCCGGTGAGGGGAAATTTATCCGGGTGATTGGTAGGCCCGGTAGGACTCGAACCTACGACCAAAGCGTTATGAGCGCTCTGCTCTAACCAACTGAGCTACAGGCCCGCCTGAGCCCGCAATACGCGAGGCCGGGCAGGGGCGTCAAGAGGGTGTCAGGGCTTTGAGATTGCGAAGCGGCGGGGGATCGGCTAATTGCGGCGGCATGAACCCTGAGGAGTGCCGGGATGAGCGACCCAACAAACGGAATCACCTATTCCGATGCAGGTGTGGATATCGACGCGGGCAATGCGCTGGTCGAGCGGATCAAGCCTGCGGCCAAGCGCACCAACCGGGCCGGGGTGATGGCCGGGCTGGGCGGCTTTGGCGGGCTGTTTGATCTCAAGGCGGCGGGGTTTGATGATCCGGTGCTGGTGGCGGCCACTGACGGCGTGGGCACCAAACTCAGGATTGCGATTGATACCGGCAATGTCGATGGCGTGGGCATTGATCTGGTGGCGATGTGTGTCAATGATCTGATCTGTCAGGGCGCTGAGCCATTGTTTTTTCTGGATTATTTCGCCACTGGCAAGCTGGAGCTGGATCAGGCAGCGCGAATTATCGAAGGCATAGCCCTGGGCTGCGCGCGTTCAAACTGCGCGCTTATCGGTGGTGAGACCGCCGAGATGCCGGGGATGTATCCCAAGGGTGATTTTGATCTGGCGGGGTTTGCCGTGGGCGCGATGGAGCGCGGGGCCGAACTGCCAAAAGGCATTGCCGAGGGCGATGTTTTGCTGGGGCTTGCCAGTGACGGCGTGCATTCCAACGGCTATTCCCTGGTGCGCGCGATTGTGGATATGTCGGGGCTGGGCTGGGAGGATGCCTGCCCATGGGCCAAGGGCACGTTGGGGGCGGCGCTGCTGACGCCGACGCGGCTTTATGTGCGCCCGGTTCTGGCGGCGTTGCAAGCCGGGGGCATTCACGGTCTTGCGCATATCACCGGCGGGGGATTGACGGAAAACCTGCCGCGTGTGTTGCCTGAAGGCCTCAGCGCCGAAGTTGATCTTGGGGCCTGGGAATTGCCGCCGGTATTCAGATGGCTGGCGGCAACGGGCGGCATGAGTGAGGCCGAGCTGTTGAAAACCTTTAATGCGGGTATTGGCATGGTTGTGGTGGTGCGTGCTGAGAACAAAGAGGCTGTGTCCGGCGCGCTGCACAATGCCGGGGAGACCGTGATTGAGCTGGGCCGGATTGCGCAAGGGCCCTCAGAAGTGCGCTATAATGGGGCGCTGCTGTGAGCAAAAACGTGGGCATTTTCCTCTCTGGCGGCGGCTCGAACATGCGCGCGCTGGTGGCGGATATGACCGGCGATCACCCGGCGCGCCCGGCGCTGGTGTTCTCGAACAACGCAGATGCAGGCGGTATCGCATGGGCCAAAGGGCAGGGGATTGCAACGGCGGTGGTGGATCACCGGCCATTTGGCAATGACAGGCCCGCGTTCGAGGCGGCGATCAACGCGGTGCTTGCCCCACATGCCCTTGATATCATTTGCCTTGCAGGATTCATGCGGGTGCTGACCAAAGGTTTTGTCAGCGGCTGGCAGGGCCGGATGATCAATATCCACCCGTCACTTTTACCAAAATACCGTGGCCTGAATACCCACACCCGTGCCCTTGCGGCAGGCGATTGCGAGGCCGGATGCACCGTGCATGAGGTTACGGCCGAGCTGGACGAAGGGCCATTGCTGGGGCAGGCGCGGGTGCCGGTTGAGGCCGGCGATACCCCCGCCGATCTGGCGGCGCGGGTTCTGGTGCAGGAGCATATCCTATATCCAATGGTCTTGCGCCGGTTTGCCGCCGGAGACAAAACCCCGATTTACCTGCGGTGAAACCCGTGTTTCATAGCTGGTATATTCAGGCTGAAGCCGGTACATGCGCCATTGATAACAGAGGAATTGAGCGCCATTGATGAAAACTTTGACAACAACCGATGAACTGGCCGCTTTTTGCACACAGGCAGCCCAACATGAGTATGTAACTGTCGATACCGAGTTTTTGCGCGAACGCACCTATTATTCCAAGCTCTGCCTGGTGCAGCTCGCCATGCCCGGCGAGGGCGATGAGGGCGCGGTTCTGCTGGATCCGCTGGCCCATGGCATTTCGCTTGAGCCGCTTTATGACCTCTTTCGTGATACATCCGTCGTCAAGGTGTTTCATGCCGCGCGCCAGGATCTTGAGATTTTCCATGTCGATGCGGGCGTGATCCCTGATCCGCTGTTTGATAGTCAGGTGGCGGCGATGGTCTGCGGTTTTGGCGAGCAGGTGGGCTATGAGACGCTGGTGAAACGGATTGTGAAACAGCAGTTGGATAAATCCTCGCGTTTTACCGACTGGTCGCGGCGGCCCCTCTCGGACGCGCAAAAGAAATATGCCCTGGGGGATGTAACGCACCTGCGCGGGATTTATGAATTTCTGGCGGCCGAGCTGGAAAAAAACAAACGTCAGCAATGGGTGGCCGAGGAAATGCGGGTTCTGACCGATCCCGAGACCTATATCACCCGGCCGGAAGACGCCTGGAAACGGGTGAAGACGCGCAATTCATCAGGCAAGTTTCTGGCGATTGTGCGCGAATTGGCGCGGTTCAGGGAAACCCATGCGCAAGCGCGTGATATTCCTCGCAACCGGGTGTTCAAGGATGAGGCAATGGTTGAACTGGCGGCCAGCAAACCGGCCACGCAGGATGATCTGGGCCGGGCGCGGCTATTGCTGCGTGAGGCCCGCCGGGGCGATATCGCCGAGGGTATTCTGGCGGCGGTGAAGACGGGCCTTGCTTGCCCGCCGGAACACCAGCCAAAAACCAGTAACAGCCGTGATAAACTGCAGGTAAACCCGGCGCTTGCCGATCTTCTGAGAGTGCTTTTGAAAGCCAAGACAGAAGAATATGGTGTTGCCTCAAAACTGATCGCCACAGCCGCTGATCTTGATGGGATCGCCGCAGGTTTGCGCGATGCGGCAACATTGAGCGGCTGGCGACATGAGGTATTTGGCAAAGAGGCCTTGCGGTTATGTGATGGCAAGGTGGCGTTATCGGTCAGAGGCAATTCAATCAGGATTGTTGACCTTTAACCACTTCAGTTTTTGCGGCTGATAACATTGCGTTCGCCAATGATCTGAATCACCGAGGCGTTTTCAAGATCATTGTTTGAGACAAACAGCGCCGCATGGATAGTGCGGGCCTGCTGTGGGCCTTGCGGTTGATCCAGCGGCTGAATCGCCTTGAGTTTGAATGTCAACACGCCGTCCACCGGATCCCCCTTGCTATCGGAAATCAGGCGCACATCATAAGCCCCTTGCTGCTGGCTGACACCGATCACATGTATGATCGCTCCGGCGGGAAGTTTTTCAATCGACATGGAAACTATATTGGCAACCGGAGTGCCAATATAGTTTTCACGTTTATCCTTTCTGAAAATCGAGGTTTTCTGAGGGATAAGGGGGTTAACCTCGACAGGTTCACCGGGGGCCGTGGCCACGGGATGGCGATTTTTCTTGCCAAACCAGTTTGCCGGATTGGCCTTCGAATCCCGCATCCGGCCGCATCCGGAAAGTGCCACCGAAGAAATAACCAGAACTGCCAAAATTTTGCGCATTAAACCCAAGCCTTTATCATCTCTCTTCGGAGTTAACCTATCCTGTGGGCCTTGAAAAGGTGCAAGGTGAGGCTGGACCTTCAGCCTTGCCGGGCTTAGGAAAATAATATGGCTGATGCATGGGGTTTAAATGGCAAATACGGCGTTTGAAGATATAGTTGATGATTTTGAATTCCTCGAAGATTGGGAAGATCGTTATCGCTATGTGATCGAGCAGGGCAAAATGATGCCTGTGCTCGATGATGCATTGAAGGTGCCGACCACCAAGGTTGAGGGCTGCGCCAGTCAGGTATGGTTGCATCCCAATATCGAGGCGGGGATATTTTCCTTTGAGGGCGATAGTGATGCCATGATTGTGCGCGGTCTGATCGCGGTTTTGCGATCGCTTTACAATGGTTTGCCTGTGGCCGATGTATCGGGGGTTGATGCGCAGGCCGAACTGGCGCGGCTTGGGCTTCATGATCATTTGTCGGCACAGCGCTCGAACGGGTTACGCGCGATGATTGAACGTATCAGGCGCGTTGCATCAGAAGCGGCAGGGTAGCAAAACTTTTTGAAAAAGTTTTGGCAAAAATCTTGCTTAAGATTTTTGGGCTGCACCTTTCAGAGCAGTTTCAAGATCGCCGTAGCCGGTATAGCGGTATTCAAATTCCAGACCCAGACGGGCGGCGCATGATGCTGCCTTTTCATGCAGCTCTGGGTTATCTGTCTGTGCCTGGTAAATCAGCGTCGTGTAATTGCCAAAAATCATGTCGCGTAATTCAGGATGTTTATCAAGGCCCATCGGCTTCCAGACAAAGGCATCAAACTGCTTGACCAGAAAATCCGTAAGGTAGAAGGCGGTGATTTCTCCGGCATCCGCGCGGGTTGCAAAAGCCTCATTGCCCTCAAAAAACGAATAACAATGCGGGCCTTCGACCATTTTTACACCCAGTTCATCGCATTTTGCCTGTAACAACCCGCCGGTCCCGCAATCGGCATAGACCACAAAAATTTCATCGTAATCCGCGCGATGTTTTTGCACCGCATCCGACACGGCTTGGGTGATTTTATCGGGGTAGAGATGGTATTTTGCCGGCAGGCAGCTCAGCGTCATGTGATCCCAGCCATTTGCCCGTTTCAATGCAAGTATTTCATGCGCCAGCGCACCGCAGGCAATCAGCAGAATCGAACCCGATTCAGGGCCAGCCTCCAGGCCTTTTTCGGTTAGTTTTTCGTCACTTGGCAATTCTGCCATGGGTACTCTCCAATAAAAACGGCCCGCGAAAGGGCAGGCCGCATTACTCTCGGATCAGTGAGAAAACTCAGCCTGCAACACCTTGATTATGCTTTCGTGACATGAAATCCTTGGCGGTTTCCACGGCCACGGCGGCATCCCGGCAATAGGCATCGGCCCCAATCGCCTTGCCAAACTCTTCGTTCAGGGGCGCGCCCCCCACAAGCACCACATAATCCTCGCGCTTGCCCTGTTCAATGAGCGTGTCAATCACAACCTTCATATATGGCATGGTCGTGGTCAGCAGCGCCGACATGCCCAGGATATCCGGGGCCTCGGATTCCAGCGCCTCAAGGTAATTCTCAACCGGGTTGTTGATGCCCAGATCAACCACCTCAAAACCGGCGCCTTCCATCATCATGCTGACAAGGTTCTTGCCGATGTCGTGGATATCGCCCTTGACCGTGCCGATCACCATCTTGCCCACGCGCGGCGCGCCGGTTTCGGCCAGCAACGGCTTGAGAATGGCCATGCCGCCCTTCATCGCATTGGCGGCCAGCAGCACCTCGGGCACAAACAGGATGCCATCGCGGAAATCCTTGCCGACGATGGTCATGCCGCCCACAAGCGCCTCGGTCAGGATGTTGTAGGGCTCCCATTTGCGCTCAAGCAGGATGTTCACGCCTTCTTCGATTTCTTCTCTCAGGCCGTCATAGAGATCATCGAACATCTGCTGGACAAGCTCTTCGTCGTCCAGTTCCGATAGGATGATGTCGTCTTCTTCGTCAGCCATTGGTGATTTCCTTCAGGCATTTGCGCAGTTGCGCGTTATTGTTATCATCGCAGCTTTCGCCAATTTGTCGCAGGGCAACATTGCAATTTGCGACACCAAGAGCACCGCTTCCGACTTATAACGTGATTTTGCGCCAGATGCGCCTGAATTTTAGTCATTATCATTATGGGCAGTTGTAAATGTTCTTGTTATGTTCTATATGTTGTGAATGACCCTGCACCAGGACATAAATCCAAGCATTACACCCCTTGGCCGGGGGGCCCAAAGCAATGCGGCGGGCCGGTTTGAGCGGCATCACCGGCATTATGAGGGGGATGGCTGGCAAGCCCCTGAAGATGACCAGGTTTTGCGCACCCGAACCAGCATGGAAAGGCCCCGGCGGATGATCAGCTATAACCGCTCGCCTGACCTGCCCTTCGATCGCTCGATCAATCCTTACCGGGGCTGTGAGCATGGCTGCATCTATTGTTTTGCCCGGCCAACACATGCCTGGCTGGGGATGTCGGCGGGGCTTGATTTTGAAACCCGGCTGATTGCCCGAAGGGACGCGCATGAGGTGCTGGAAAAGGAATTGCGGCACCGGGCCTACACGCCGCAGCCGATTGCCATCGGCACCAATACAGATCCCTATCAGCCGATTGAAAAAACCCATGAGATTACCCGTAATTGCCTGAAAGTGCTTGATAAATACAATCATCCGGTGGCCATTGTCACCAAGGGTGCACTGATCGAGCGTGATCTGGATATCCTGTCGGGCATGGCCAAACGCGGGTTGGTGCGGGTTGGCATTTCCATCACGACGCTTGATCCGGATCTGTCGCGCAGGCTTGAGCCGCGCGCGCCGGCCCCCAAGCGGCGGCTGGCGATTATCCGGGCATTGACCAAGGCAGGCGTGCCGGTGCGGATCATGACCTCGCCGATCATTCCGGGGCTTACGGACCATGAGATCGAGGCGTTGTTGCAGGCGGGGCAGAGGGCCGGGGCGCAAGCCGCAAGCTGGATCATGCTGCGATTGCCGCTTGAGGTGTCAAAGCTGTTTCAGGAATGGTTGAGGCAGCAATACCCGGATCGCGCGGCCAAGGTGATGACGCTGGTGCGCGAGATGCATAATGGCCAGGATTACTCATCGCAATGGGGCCACAGGATGCGCGGCAGCGGGCCTTATGCCCGGATGATTGCCCTGCGCTTCAGCACTGCGGCCCGGCGGCTGGGGCTGGATCAGCCACAGCCCGCTTTGCGCACGGACCTATTCAAAGCGCCCAAGTCAGCCGGTGATCAACTGTCGCTTTTTGAGATGGTTTAAGCGCGTTTGCGGCGGCGGGTGCGGCGTGCGGGGGCATCATCCTTGCCGGTGCCATCGGTGGCCGAGGAAAGCGGGCCCAATTTACCGGTGATTTGATCCAGCGTCGGGCGCGGGCCACGGGGGCGGGTGCTGAGGGCCTCATACATTTTCCCAAGATGTTCGGCCATGGTGCCACAGCAGCCGCCAATGATTTTTGCGCCGGCATCGCGCGCCAGACAGGCATATTCGGCCATCAGATCAGGTGTGCCATCGTAATGGATATGGCCATCAACATATTTGGGAATACCGGCGTTGCCCTTGGCAATGATTGGCCGCTCCGGCCCCTGAGCGGCAAAGCCCAGAACCGTGCGCATCAGATCGGATGCACCCACCCCGCAATTTGCCCCAAAGGCCAGCGGCGGATATTCGAGCCTGTCAACCATGGCCACCATATCAGACGAGGTATGGCCCATCATCGTGCGCCCGGCAGTGTCAAAACTCATGGTGCCGGTCCAGGGCATATCGGCCAGCCTGAAGGCCTCGGCGGCGGCGATATATTCTTCCGGGGCCGAGATGGTTTCCAGCCACAGCACATCGGCACCGCCCGCTTTCAGGCCCTCGGCCTGCTCATGGAAAATTTCCACGGCCAGCTCATGGGTGAGCGCGCCCATCGGCGCCATGATCTCACCCGTCGGGCCAACCGAGCCTGCAACAATCACCTCGCGGTCGGTTTTATCGGCCACCTCACGGCCAATTTCGGCGGAGATGCGTGACAGCTCACCGGCGCGCTTTTGCGCACCATGCAGCTTCAGCCGCGCTGCATTGCCGCCAAAAGAATTGGTCAGGAACAGATCAGACCCGGCATCCACCGCCATTTTGTACAGTTTGCGAATGCGATCAGGGTGCCGGTCATTCCACATTTCAGGCGGCTCACCGGATTCAAGCCCCATGTTAAACAGGTTGGTTCCGGTGGCACCATCGGCAAGGATCCAGTCACGTTTGCTAAGCATGCTGGCAAATGCAGTGTTCATTTCACGGTTCCGTTTTGAAATTAAGGCCTGTGTTTCACGTTTCCCGCGCGCGTGCAAATGCAATATTCTCATGATCTTTTTGAGGGCATCTTGTATCGGGATGGCTATCGGGATGGCGAATGGCCATGCTGAGGTCAAGCAAGGCAAATGCCAGGGCGGGCCAGGAATTTGCGCAGGCATAAAGCGGCTCAAGGCGCGGTTTGAAACAGGTTTTGAACTGGCGCAGCCCGGCCCCGCCTGAAAGCGATGTAAGTACTTTGATGTACAGGTTTTTGACCCTGGATTTTGCTGCAATGCCGGGGGGAAGGGCGGCCAGAGACAGGCGATTGCGGCCCTCAAGGGCTGCATCCCTGATGGCGGCCATAATCAGCATGTGCATGGTGCCATCGGGGGCGCATTCTCGGCTGCGCATCAGGTCAAGGCAGATCTCGTTATTGTTGGTATGAAGGCTGATATATCCAATCAATTCAGTATCCTGCGTGGCGATATAAATGCGCTGAAAACGGATGTATTGCGGGCAGAACCGGCCCATGGAAAACCCGCGTGCCTTGCCGCTTTTCTGTTGCCATTGCTGATCAATTCGCGCCATTTCGGGCAGGGGGTGATCATCAGAAATTGAGATGGCTACGCCGGCTTTTTCCGCCTTGCTCAGCTTACGGCGTAATTGCCGGAAAGCAGGGCCCTCATGGCTGAAGCGGCCTGGATCAAGCACCGCTTCATCGGCGATATGCAGGGTTTTGAACCCCCGGCGGCGCAGCCCGGCGGCGTAGCGGGCCGAGAGCTTGTAAAAGCAGGCGATTTTGTTGCGGTTTCTGGCCAGGGTTAACAGGTTGGTGGGATCAAACCCGGGCCTGCCGGTGATCGGATCAAACAGTGCTGTCAGGGTTTGGGGCGTGCTTGTCACCGCCAGCCGGGCCGCGCCTGTGTGCAAAAGGCGGGCCTGATTTTGTCGGCATACCCCGATTTCCGAGCGGCTGCCTTTGCTGAAGTCATCAACGGTTGCGGAAGGGGCTGATAAGCTGGGGGCCGGGGCTGCCGGTAATTTTTCCTCAAACGGGCGGCACAGGATAATCGCGGCAATAAACGCCGGAAGCGCGTAATAAATCAGCCGGAAAGCAATAATTCCGGCCATGACATCGGCCTCGGGGGCATTTGGCAAAAGCGCCAGCAATGTCAGCTCGAACGGGCCAACACCGCCCGGTGTGCCGCTGATCAAAGCCGCACCTAGCGCCATCAGATAAGCCGCAAGCAGCACCGGGAACCCGATCCCGGCGGTTTCTGGCATCAGCGCGTAAAGCGCAAGAGCGGCGGCTGTGGTATCCAGCAGCGTCAGGCCAAGAAGGCCTGTGATTGCCGGCAGGGAGGGCAGGCTGATCCGGGGCAGAACGGGCATCTTTGTTAGGTGAAGATGCGATCCTAAACATAAGATTAAAAACAATAAAATATAAATATACGCAAGGTATTCCGGCACATAAGGCACGGAAAAAATCAGGCTGATCATCGCGATGCTGACCCCAAGCCCCATGAAGAAGGATAGGGTGACAGTGAAGGCAATTTTGCCCGCCTGAACAACCGAGATTTCGGGCAGCATCCGCCAGCGCACCAAGGCGCCGGTCAGCACGCCCATGCCAACAAGCTGCCCCACGGCAATCGCGGCGGCGCCCACAATACTGGCCCGATGCGCCGGGCAGCCGGTATTGAAATGCCGGTGAAGGATCACATCATAGCGCCCAACCGCCCAAAAGCTGAGGCCAGTGGCGACGAGACCGACAAACCAATGCCCTGCGGGCAAGGTTTTCAGGGTTGGTATGATGCTGGCCATAGTCTGGGCATTCAGCCGGTCACCGAGCAGCCACAGGCAGGCGGCACCGATAAACAGCGGCAACATGGCCTTTGAAACCGGCCAGACCCGGCTTTTGACAATAGTTGAATTCTTATCCACCACTCACGCCTTTCCCACGACCACCGGGGGCGAGGGTAGGCGGCTGATATTGAGCCGGTGTTAACGAATAAATTTGTTGCTAAAAATAACCGCGCGCGATGGGGCCAACAGACGGGATCAGGCTTCGTTTATTATCTGGCCTTTGGCAACGATCAGAAGCGCGGCCATTTTTGCGCGAATCGTATCGGCATCGGCAAGATCGCCAAGATCGGCGGCAACTTTGCGCACCACGTCCTCGTGCCCGGCCTCTTCAAAATCTGCAATAATAACATCCCTTGCATAGGAATCGGCCGCATCGCCGGATTTGCCCAAAAGCTCTGCCGCCCACAGGCCCAGCATCTTGTTGCAGCGGGCCTGAGCCTTGAATTTCATTTCCTCATCATGGGCATAGCGGTTTTCAAAGGCGTTTTCGCGATCATCAAATGTGGTCATGGGGCGTCCTTGGTGCTTAAGTTTTACGTTGGGTTGAATATGAGCATTTGCGCCAGCTCATGCAAGGGCTGATCCCTGCCTTGCGGCAAACACACCCATGGATTAAGAGGACGCAAACACATCCGGGGCCACCTGCGCCCCAATCCAGCGACGGAGTTATCATGTCACGGCGCAAAAAAATATACGAAGGCAAGGCGAAAACGCTGTTTGAAGGCCCCGAACCGGGGACGATCGTGCAGTATTTCAAGGATGATGCCACCGCGTTCAACGCGGAAAAGAGGGATGTGATCGAGGGCAAGGGCGTGCTCAACAACATGCTCAGCGAATATTTCATGGTCGGGCTGAACATGATTGGTGTGCCGACGCATTTCATCAAGCGCCTGAACATGCGTGAACAACTGGTGCGCGCGGTTGAAATTGTGCCTTTGGAGATTATCGTGCGCAATTATGCCGCCGGATCGCTGGCAAAACGTCTGGGGCTGGAAGAGGGCACGCAACTGCCGCGCCCGATCGTGGAATATTGCCTGAAGGATGACAAACTGGGCGATCCGCTGGTTTCAGAAGAGCATATCGCCGCCTTTGGCTGGGCCAGTGCGCAGGATATGGATGATATTCTGAGCCTCGCTTTGCGGGTGAATGATTTCATGGCCGGTGTGCTTTACGGCGTTGGCATCAGGCTGGTGGATTTCAAGATCGAGGTCGGGCGGGTGTTTGAGGGCGATTTTCAGCGCCTGATCGTGGCCGATGAGATCAGCCCCGATAGCTGCCGTTTGTGGGATGTTGAAACCGGCCAAAAGCTGGACAAGGATGTATTCCGCCGCGATCTGGGCAGTCTGACGGATGCCTATACCGAAGTGGCCAGACGGCTTGGGGTGATGCCCAAAGGGGCGACCCCGATGGCGCGGCCAACATTGATAAATTGACAAGATGGGAAATGACCTTATGAAAGCTCGGGTTCATATCATGTTGAAAAACGGTGTTCTTGATCCGCAGGGCGAGGCGGTGCGCCATGCGCTTGGCTCGTTGGATTTCAAGGGCGTGAACGGCGTGCGCCAGGGCAAGGTGATCGAGCTGGATCTGGCTGAAACCGATGCGGCCAAGGCGGAAAAAACCGTGACGGATATGTGCGAGAAACTGCTGGCGAATACGGTGATCGAAAGTTACCGGGTGGAGCTGATCTGATGCATGCCGCCGTCATCGTCTTTCCCGGCTCGAACTGTGATCGTGATCTGGTTGTGGCGCTGGAACGCGCCGGTGCCAGAGTTTCAAAAGTCTGGCACAAGGACACGGCGCTGCCGGAAGGTATTGATCTGATTGCCATTCCCGGTGGGTTTTCCTTTGGCGATTACCTGCGCTGCGGCGCGATTGCGGCCAATTCGCCGATTTGCAAATCGGTTGTCGCCCATGCCGGGAAGGGCGGCTATGTTCTGGGGGTTTGCAACGGCTTTCAGGTGCTGACGGAAACCGGCCTGCTGCCGGGGGCCCTGCTGCGCAATGCCGGGCTGAAATATATCTGCAAAACCGTTGAATTGCGGGTTGAGACCAATGACAGCGCCTATACCAGCGGTTACGATACGGGCGATATAATCAACATCCCGATTGCACATCATGATGGCAATTATTTTGTTGATGAGGATACCCATACCAGATTGCGCGATGAGCGCCGCGTGGCCTTTACCTATGTGGATAATCCCAACGGCTCGATCGGTGATATTGCCGGGGTGCTGTCGCAAAATCGCCGGGTTCTGGGGATGATGCCGCACCCTGAGCGGATGGCCGAGCCGGCCCATGGCGGCACCGATGGGGCAGGGCTGTTTTCGGGGCTGATCGGGGCGCTCACACACGCCTGAAGCAACAGCCCTTGAGCATGGGGCCATGGCTGCGGTACTCTGGGCCATGAACAAGCCAACCGGCAGCAATCGGATCAGATGGAAATTCACCTCGGGGTGGCGGGTGCGCCTTGCCTTGCTGCTGCTGGTGGCGGTGGCGATCACGATCATCATCTTTACCAACCGCATGCTGACCGACCGGTTTACCGAGACCACCCGCAACCGGGCCGAATTGCGGCTGGCGCTTTATAGCGGCAACCTGCTGAGCGAGCTGCGCCAGAATGCGATTGTGCCACAGCTTCTGGCGCGTGATCCGGCATTGATCAATGCGTTGAATTCCGGCGATTACACCCAATCCACCCAACGGCTGATTTCATTCATTGATGAGATCGGTGCCGCGTCGCTGACGCTTTTGGACAAGGATGGCCGGACGGTGGCCTCGTCAGACAGAAACGCGATTGGCAAGACTCACCGGCAACAGCCCTATTTTGTTGAGGCGGTTCGATCGTCCGATACCATTTTTCAAACTCAGGTAGGGGAATCCGGCCTGAATTCGTTTTATTATTCGCGCCGGATTGAAAGCCAGAAAAAGCTGATCGGTGTGATTATGGTTGAGGTTGACCTTGCCAAATACGAGCGCGCCTGGGCAGGAATAACAGATGCGGTTCTGGTCACCAACAGTGAAGGGCGCATCATCCTGGCAACCGATCCGCGCTGGCGCGGCCTGAGCGAGGTTGATGCGCTGGCGGGCACGCCGGTTGATAGTGCGATCCGGCGGGTGTTGCAGGCCACGACCGACTGGACGCTTTTACCGGCGGATGCCTATCTCAGGGGGGAGGCGGTCATGCGGGTTGAGGGCAAGGTGGGTTTCCGGGGCTGGCGGATTGCCAGTTTCACCAGATATGCCAGCATTCGTGAGCAGGTAAACAGCGCATTGGCGCTTGAGATCATGGTGTTTGCGATTCTCCTGGCGTTGGCGTTTTATTTTCTCAACCGCAAAACCGCGGTACGCATGGCACTGTTCCAACGCGAATCGGCAGAGCTTCGCGCATTGAATGCCCGCCTGCAGCGGGAAATCGCCGAGCGAAAACGGGCGCAGGAAAACCTTGCCGTGGCCGAGCAGACCCTGGCGCAAAGCTCGAAGCTTGCCGTGTTGGGCGAGATGTCGGCGGCGGTCAGTCATGAGCTTAATCAGCCGCTGGCGGCGATGAAAACCTATCTTGCCGGCGCGCGGCTTTTGCTAAGCCGTAACCGCCCGGATGAGACCATGTCCTCGTTTCAGCGGATTGACGATCTGATCGAGCGCATGGGGGCGATTACCAAACAGCTTAAATCCTATGCCCGCCATAGTGGCGACAGTTTTACCTCTGTAAACATGGGCGATGCACTGGCCTCGGCGCTGGCGATGATGGAGCCGCAACTGCGCCAGCGCGAGATCATCATCGACCGGATCATACCCGATGAACCGGTGTTGGTGATGGGCGACCGGGTGCGGATCGAGCAGGTGATGGTCAACCTGTTGCGCAATGCCATTGACGCCACCGAAGCCGTTGAGGAGGCGCGCATCGAGATCCTTCTCTCCGCCGGTGAGACCGCCACCCTGACGGTGCGCGATAACGGCCACGGCATCAGCGATCAGGACAGCCTGTTCGAGCCGTTTTATACCACCAAACAGCCCGGTGACGGTGTCGGCCTGGGGCTTGCAATCTCATCAGGGATCGTCAACGAATTTGGCGGACGCCTGACCGCAAGAAACAGCTCAGGCGGCGGCGCTGTATTTGAGATGCAGTT
This sequence comes from Roseovarius sp., assembly GCA_021775255.1. Taxonomy (GTDB): domain Bacteria; phylum Pseudomonadota; class Alphaproteobacteria; order Rhodobacterales; family Rhodobacteraceae; genus Roseovarius. Next base: position 64,764 of record JAJFIA010000015.1, on the reverse strand, counting down.
ACCTATATTAACCGAAGAAACCCGAGCGGCGGAGTAAGCCAATGCCAAGTGCCATGAAAATCGCGATTGTTGATGATGAAAAAGATATGCGTCAATCCATCAGCCAATGGCTGGCGCTTTCGGGATATGATACCGAGGCCTTTGCCAGTGCCGAAGACGCGCTGAAGGCGATTGGATCGGATTATCCCGGCATTGTGGTGACGGATATCAAGATGCCCGGCATGGGCGGCATGAAATTCCTCAAGAAGCTGATGGGCACGGATTCGACCCTGCCGGTGATCATGATTACCGGCCATGGCGATGTGCCGATGGCGGTCGAGGCGATGCGCATCGGCGCCTATGATTTTCTGGAAAAGCCGTTCAACCCGGACCGGATGAATGAACTGGCCAAAAAGGCCACCTTTGCCCGGCGCCTCACGCTGGATAACCGGGCATTGCGGCGTGAGCTGAGCGATGGCGGCCAGTTGATGAAAAAGCTGATCGGGGCCAGCCCGGTGATGGCGCGCCTCAAAGAGGATATTCTCGATCTGGGGCAGGCCGATGGCCATGTGCTGATAGAAGGCGAAACCGGCACTGGCAAAACCCTTGCGGCCCATGCGCTGCACGCGGTGGGCGCGCGGGCGGGCAAGAAATTTGTGCTGGTCTCGTGCTCGGCCTTTGAGGAAGAAGCGCTGGTAAAACGCCTGTTTGGCCCGATGAACCCGGATGACAGCCTGCTGCCCGCAGTGGAAGAGGCCCGCGGCGGCACGCTTGTTCTGGAGGATATCGAGGCGCTGAGTGACGCGGCACAGGCGCGGCTTTTGACCTTCATCAATGATGAGGGCACCCCGCCGGAAACCCGAATCGTGGCGATCTGCAACATGCAAGAACAGGACCGCACCATCGAGGATGCCCTGCGCCCCGATCTGTTTTACCGGCTGGCCTCGATGCGTATCACGGTGCCGCCCCTGCGCCTGCGCGGTGAAGATATTCTGACGCTGTTCACCCGCTTTGGCGAACAGTTTGCCGATGATTACGGCTGTGAGCCGCCGCAGGTGACGGCACAGGAAGCGGCGCAATTATTGCAGGCCCCGTGGCCGGGCAATGTGCGGCAGCTTTTCAATGTGGCGGAACGCGCGGTCTTGCAGGCGCGCCGGGGCAGTGGCACCATTGCCTCGCTTCTGATGTCGGATCATCAGGAAATGCAGCCGGTGATGACCACCGAAGGCAAGCCCTTGAAGGAATATGTCGAGGCGTTTGAACGGATGCTGATCGACAACACCATGCGCCGCCACAAAGGCAGTATTGCTGCGGTGATGGATGAGCTATGTCTGCCGCGCCGGACGCTGAATGAGAAGATGGCGAAGTATGGGCTTCAGCGTTCAGATTACCTTTAGGTGTATACACAATAAATTTCACAACCATAAAGATAGTTCTTTTGGTTGTTGTAATTTGCTCTGTCATAGCTTTATGTAGAGAAACGGCACATGGCGCTGATCTGCGCCCGCCGATTGAGTTTCGCTGAATGGGACAGCAGCAATGCACATCCCGCTCAGACCGATTAGGCCCCTGATACAGGGGCCAGTGAGACTGCCCGGCCTTCCTGATGGACAGACTGGGCTTTGAATGGGTGACCTGCGCGGTATGCGTGTCAGGCACCGGAGAAGAAAAACCGCGATGAAGCGCGTGCAACATATAGGTAATATCGCAAAGGTCGTGCGCGGCCCCGGTATACTTTTGCCCGCAATCGCCCTTATCAGACACCGCCTGCGATCTTCCGCCCCACCGGGGCAGGCACTATTGCCGCGGTGCAATTGGACAACATGGCTAAGAAAATGCTTATCGACGCCACCCACGCGGAAGAGACCCGCGTTGTGGTGGTGGATGGAAACAAGGTTGAGGAATTCGACTTTGAATCAGAAAACAAACGCCAGCTAGCTGGCAACATATATCTGGCGAAAATCACCCGGGTAGAACCCTCATTGCAGGCCGCGTTCGTGGAATACGGCGGCAACCGGCATGGTTTTCTGGCGTTCTCGGAAATTCACCCGGATTACTACCAGATTCCCGTGGCCGACCGTGAAGCGCTGATGGAAGAAGAGCGTGCCTATGCCGAGGCAATGACAACCCGCGACGAGGAAGACGAGAAAAAGCCCAAGCGCCGGCCGCGCACGCGCTCAAAATCCCGGGCGGCCAAAACCACATCGGAGGATGCCATTGTCAGCACCGAGGTGGATAACGGCGAAATTTCCGGCATGGAAACCATTGATCCTATGGGCGACACGCCCGCCAATGAGGCCACGCCGGAAGGCTCCTCGCCAATGGAAACCGTTGCGGAAACGCCGGTGGAAGAACCGGTTGACACGCCAGTTGATGCAGCTTTGGAAACCCCTGCGGAAGAAACCATCAAAGACGCCCATCCCGAGCTACCCGATGAGGATGATGATTTTGCCAAAGCAGCGGATGCTGCCGCCAAGGATGAAACCATTGAATCGGTCGCCGATGAGGATGACAGCGAAGACATCCGCCCGCCGCGCAAGCCGCGCCCGCGCCGCTATAAAATTCAGGAAGTCATCAAGATGCGCCAGATCCTTCTGGTGCAGGTCGTCAAGGAAGAGCGCGGCAACAAGGGCGCTGCCCTGACCACCTATCTCAGCCTCGCAGGCCGCTATTGCGTGCTGATGCCCAACACCGCGCGCGGCGGCGGTATCAGCCGCAAGATCACCAACGCGGTGGATCGCAAGAAGCTCAAAGAAATCGCAAATGAGATTGATGTGCCCAGGGGCGCGGGCCTGATCGTGCGCACCGCAGGGGCCAAACGCACCAAATCCGAGATCAAGCGCGATTATGAATATCTGCAACGCATGTGGGAGCAAATCCGCGAACTGACGCTGAAATCCATCGCCCCGGCGAAAATCTATGAAGAGGGCGATCTGATCAAACGCTCGATCCGTGATCTTTATAACCGCGAGATTGACGAGGTTCTTGTCGAGGGCGAGCGCGGCTACCGCATCGCCAAGGATTTCATGAAAATGATCATGCCAAGCCACGCCAAGAACGTGAAGCATTATCAGGAATCGATGCCGCTTTTTGCCCGTCATCAGGTGGAAAGCTATCTCAGCGGCATGTTCAACCCGACGGTGCAGCTCAAATCCGGCGGCTATATCGTGATCGGTGTGACCGAGGCTCTGGTGGCGATTGATGTGAACTCGGGCCGCGCCACCAAGGAAGGCTCGATCGAGGAAACCGCAACCAAAACCAACCTTGAGGCGGCGGATGAGGTGGCGCGGCAGTTGCGCCTGCGCGATCTTGCGGGCCTGATCGTGATTGATTTCATCGACATGGACGAGCGGCGCAACAATACCGCCGTTGAAAAACGCATGAAGGACAAGCTGAAAACCGATCGGGCGCGCATTCAGGTGGGCCGGATCAGTGGTTTTGGCCTGATGGAGATGAGCCGACAGCGCCTGCGCCCCGGCATGATCGAGGCCACGACCCAGCCCTGTGGCGCCTGCCACGGCACCGGCCTTATCCGCTCGGACGATAATCTGGCGCTGAGCATTCTGCGCCAGATCGAAGAAGAGGGCACCCGGCGTCGTTCGCGCGAAGTGCTGGTGAAATGCCCGGTCGGGATTGCCAATTTCCTGATGAACCAAAAGCGCGAGCATGTGGCACAGATCGAGGCGCGCTACGGGCTTTCGGTGCGGATTGAGGGCGATCCGATGCTGATCAGCCCTGATTTCAGCCTTGAAAAATTCAAGACCGCAACCCGCAAACTGCCCGAAGCCACAGCACCGGTTGTGTCGGTTGACAGCTCGCTGATGGATGAGATTGATGAGAGCACTGCGGCCGCAGAGGAAGAGGCCGAAGCCCCGGCAGCCCCGGATACAGATGAGGCCAAACCCAAGAAGCGCCGCCGCCGCCGCCGCCGCCGTTCAAAATCCGGTACTTCGGAAAATGACGGGGATTTGTCGGCATCTGATGACAGCATAACGGAAGAGAATCCCGAGGCCCAGGCACCTGCTGAGGCAGGTACGAATGCGCCGCAAAGATCTGTGGATGAGGCTGCAGCGGGGGATGCTGAAAAGGCTTCAGAAGACAAGCCCAAACGCACCCGCAGGCCGCGCAAAAAGGCCGAGGCAGATGCGGAAGCAGCCCACGAGGCGGCAGAGGTCAAGGCGGATAATGCGGCTGAAAAGCCGAAGAAACCGCGCCGCAGCCGGAAAAAAACCCCCGAGGCCGAAGCGGTGGCCGAAGCTGTAAATGAACCTGTGGCCATGACAGTTTCGGAACCGGTTGCCCCGGTTCCTGAGGTGTCCGAAGCGGCACCGGCCCTGGCCAAGGCCCCGGTCAAAGCTCTGCCCGCAGACAGCCCGAAACCAAAGGTAAAGCGCCGGGGTTGGTGGTCGGTCGGACGTTAACTTTGATCTCTATGATACTGATAACGCCGCGTTTTCAAGCGCGGCGTTTTTCAATCAGAGCGTGGCGGCGGATTTTTTCACCCAAAAGGCCTGCGCCGCTTCATGGGGGCGGATATCCAGCAATTCATGGCCGGATTCGGCACAAAAATGCGGCACATCAACCATCGCCGCCGGATCATCGGCCAACAGCAGGGCGCATTGCCCCACCGCCAGGGATTTCAGCCGTTTGCGCAGTTTCAGAACCGGCAACGGGCAGAGCAATCCACGGGCATCTATGGTCTCGGAAATTTCCATGCGCCAGAGATACGAGGCTTGCGGCGGGCTGTCCACAGGGTTGTGATCAAATGCCGGGTGACGCGGCGCTTTGAATTGTTTATGTCGGAATTATGTTTGGAATCGAAATCATTGATGCCGGTCTGCTTCCGGCGATGATCGTGGCGCTGATGGCCGGGATCATCTCATTTCTCAGCCCCTGCGTGCTGCCGATTGTGCCGCCGTACCTGGCCTATATGAGCGGTGTCACATTGGCCGATCTGTCGGATAAATCAAGCGCCCGCGCCCGCGCAGTACTGCCCGCTTTGTTCTTTGTGCTCGGCCTCTCCACGGTGTTTTTGTTCCTTGGCTTCACCGCCTCGGCCATTGGCGCTGCATTTTTGCAATATCAAAGCTATTTCAATGCTTTGGCGGGCATACTTGTGATGATTTTCGGGGCGCATTTCATCGGGGTTTTCCGCATTCCCTTCCTAGATCGTGAGGCCCGGGTGGATGTGGGCGACCGGGGCGGATCAGCTTTTGGTGCCTATATTCTGGGCCTTGCTTTCGCCTTTGGCTGGACGCCCTGCATTGGCCCGCAACTTGGTGCAATCCTGTCGCTGGCCGCTTCCGAGGGTTCGGTCACACGCGGCACATTCCTGTTGGGCATCTATGCCATTGGCCTTGGTGTGCCGTTTTTGCTGGTCGCGGCCTTCCTGCCAAGGCTCACCGGTTTCATGGGCTGGATGAAGCGGCATATGCAGCAGATCGAGCGGATCATGGGGCTGCTGCTCTGGACCATCGGGCTATTGATGCTAACCGGCGGCTTCTCGGCTTTTTCATTCTGGCTGCTTGAGGTATTCCCGGCGCTGGCTGTTCTTGGTTAGGGCTTACTCTTGCCCCAATCCTGCGCTAGATTTATCGGGAAATGAGCAGTTCAGATTTACATCCCGTGCGTCGCAGGCATGTTTTTTATATTCCGGGCTATGACCCGATCCATCCGCGCCGCTACCGCGAGCTTTACCGCAGCGAAAGCACCGCACAGGCGGGGATTTCCGGCTATGAAATCAGCCAGACCCCAAAGCAGGCGGGGGGGCGTTTTGGCTGGCATGTTGAGGCCCATATCAACGGGCAGATCACACAGGCCGATTTCGATGTGCTTTTATGGTCCGATATTGTGCGCGACAGCATGGAGAAGGGGATATTGGGCACGTACTTGCTGCTTTTTCGCACAGCCTGGACCTATATTTCATCGGGGGCGTTATTCCGGCTGATGCGGCTGCGCAAGGGGCCGGTTCTGACCGCGCTTTATCCGGTTTTGTTTTTGCTGGTGCAGCTTGTTCTGGCGCTTCTGCTGGCCTGGGGGGTGGGGCGCATATTGCAGATGATTCATCCCTGGCTGGGATGGTTCGGGTTGGTGATTGTCCCTTTTGTACTGGAATGGTTTCGCAAGTGTGACAACCGGTTTTTTGCTTATTACCTGATGCATGATTATGCCTTTTCCGCGCGCTTCAACGGGGCCAATCCGCCCGCGCTTGTGGCCCGGATGGCCGAGTTTACTCAAGAAATTTCACTTGCATTACAGGGAGATGCCGATGAGGTTCTGGTGGTGGGGCATTCCTCGGGGGCGCATCTGGCGGTGTCGGTTCTGGCGGATTTGATCCGGGGGGGGAATGTGCGCGTTGATGGCCCGCAACTGGGGTTTTTATCCCTCGGTCAGGTTGTTCCGATGGTTTCATTCCTTGAGGGTGCGGATATCTTGCGCCGTGATCTGGCCTATCTGAGCACCTGTGATGCGCTGACATGGGTGGATGTTTCAGCTCCCGGCGATGGCGCGTCATTTGCACTTTGTGATCCGGTGGCGGTATCCGGTGTGGCACCTGAGAAAAAGCGCTGGCCGCTGGTGCTTTCGGCGGCTTTCACCCAAACCCTGAGCCCCGAACGCTGGAAATCCCTGCGCTGGCGGTTTTTTCGGTTGCATTTCCAATATATGTGCGCCTTTGACCGGCCCGCCGATTACGATTATTTCCAGATCACAGCCGGGCCGATGACATTAGCGGCGCGCTACTTTGGCCGCGCGCCATCAAACAGCCGGATTGAAACCCCAGGATCAGGCTATCGGGATATGGCCCCATGATTTTGCCCCCAAAACCCGAGCCGCGCAAAGGGAAAGTCTCGCTCTGGCGCTATCTGAGGCTGTTTCGCCAGGATCTTCTATCGGCGCAGCCCGAGCGGCTGTACCGCGCCTGGATGGCCGAATTTCGCACGCCTTTTTTCCGCTCTTACCTGTGCAATCAGCCTGATCTTGTCGATCTTGTGCTCAGGCAGCGCCCCGATGACTTCCCTAAATCCAGGCGCATTCGTGAGGGGCTTTCGCCGCTTCTGGGCAATTCGGTCTTTGTCACCAATGGCGAGACATGGAAACGCCAACGGCGGATCATTGACCCGGCGTTTGAGGGCGGGCGGCTGCGTGATACCTTTCCGGCGATGCTTACCGCCGGGCAGGGGGCGGTGGCGCGGCTGAAGGGTCTGGCCGATGGCACAGCGGTCGAGATCGAAGAACAAACCAGCCATGTGGCGGCGGATGTGATCTTTCGCACATTGTTTTCAATCCCGATCGAGCATGATATGGCCGCCCGGGTTTTTGCAAAATTTCGCGCGCATCAGCGCAGCCAGCCAGTTGTCAATCTGGGCGCATTGCTTCCTCTGCCCAAATGGTTTCCGCGCTTTCACGGCCGCAAAACCCGTGAAACCGCGCGCGATATCCGGGCGCTGATCACTGCGCTCACATCGACCCGTGCGCATGAGATCAAATCGGGAACTGCCCCTGATGATCTGGCCACCAAAATCATGACCACCGAGGATCCGCAGACCGGGCAGCGGTTTGGCACAGATGAGATGGTTGATCAGGTGGCGATTTTTTTTCTTGCCGGTCATGAAACAAGTGCCTCTGCGCTGGCCTGGGCGCTTTATCTGCTGGCGCTCTATCCTCAGTGGCAGGATCGGCTGGCGGCTGAGGCCCAGGAAGTGTTGGGCCGAGGGCAGATTGATTTTTCTCAGGTGAGCAAGCTCAGAATTTCGCGTGATGTGTTTCGGGAAACACTGCGGCTTTATCCCCCGGTGCCGATGATGGTGCGTGAGGCCGCGTGCCCGGAAAAATTCAGGGATCGTGCAGTGCCCAAAGGCGCGCAAGTGGTGCTGAGCCCGTGGCATTTGCACCGCCATACCCGTCTGTGGGACAGGCCCGATGAATTTGATCCTGCGCGTTTTGCCACTAAAAATGGCAAGGAATGCATGCGCAATGCCTATATCCCGTTTTCAGCCGGGCAGCGGGTCTGTACCGGGGCAGGGTTTGCCATGATCGAGGGGCCGCTTTTACTCTCGTTGATGGTGCAGGCATTTCGGTTTGAAATAGTGCCGGGGTGTGAGCCCAAGCCTGTGGCACATCTGACGGTGCGGGGTAAAAACGGTATTTGGTTACATGTGAGTTCGCGGGCAGATGCCCAAATCTTTTAAATAAAAGATTTGCAAAAGTTTTTAGAAAACTTTTGCATCAGAGCTTTTGATAATGTTTGAGGACGTATAACCGGATGGCCGTAGCAAGGCCCGATTCAAGCCCGCGATCTTCATCAATTTCAGCCGCCAAGGCATTGATCGGTTTGCCTAATTCCACTGATATTTCACAAAAAGCCTGCCAGAATTCATTCTCTAACGAGACACTGGTGCGGTGGCCGCGCAAGGTGAGGGAATGTTTGACAGGGCGTTTGTTCATGGCTCGGATTTATGCTGATCAAGCATCTGGCGTTGCTTCTGCGCACGGGCCTTATCAAGCGTTTTTTGCGCTTTCGTGCGCCCGTGCCTGACCACATTTTCATCGGCCTTTGCCGCCGCATCTGCCCGCGCTTTCGCCTTTCGGGCCCGGTTGAGGTTAACCGGATTGGCCATTATTTTGGCCCCACCATATTTTCCGGCCGCACAACGCGATCAAATGTTTCTTCATCGACAAAACCAAGCCCAATGGCCTCTTGCTTCAGGGTGGTGCCGTTCTTATGGGCGGTTTTGGCAACCTTGGTGGCATTGTCATAGCCGATCTCGGGGGCAAGGGCCGTGACAAGCATCAGGCTTTCGCGCATCAGCTTGTCAATCCGGGCCTCATCGGCCTGCAGCCCGTCAATCAGGTTTTGCGTGAATGTGGCGCTGGCATCGCCCAGAAGTTGCATGGATTGCAACACGTTATAGGCCATCATCGGTTTATAGACATTCAATTCGAAATGCCCTTGCGAGCCGGCAAAACCCACGGCGGCATCATTGCCCATGACCTGCGCACAAACCTGTGTCAGCGCCTCGCATTGGGTGGGATTGACCTTGCCGGGCATGATCGAGCTGCCAGGCTCGTTTTCCGGCAAGATCAGCTCACCCAGCCCACAGCGGGGCCCGGAGCCGAGAAACCGGATGTCATTGGCAATCTTGAACAGGCTTGCAGCCACGGTTTTCAACGCGCCCGAGATTTCCACAAGCGCATCATGCGCTGCCAGAGCCTCGAATTTATTGGGGGCCGTGACAAAGGGCAGGGCGGTGATTTCGGCCATGTTCGCCGCCACCATCTTATCCCAGCCTACCGTCGTGTTCAGGCCAGTGCCCACAGCCGTGCCACCCTGAGCCAGCTCGTAAATCCGGCCCAATGCATCTTTGACACGCTCTATACCCATGGCCACCTGATGGGTATAGCCGGAAAATTCCTGCGACAGGGTGAGCGGTGTCGCGTCTTGTGTGTGGGTGCGGCCAATCTTGATGATGCCGTCAAATTGTTTCACCTTCTGCATGAGCCCGGCATGCAGCTTCTCAAGCCCCGGCAGCAGCACATCACGCGCGGTCATCGCGGTGGCGATATGCATCGCGGTGGGGAAGGTATCATTCGAGGATTGCCCCATATTGCAATGATCATTTGGATGAACCGGGTCTTTTGATCCGATCACGCCGCCAAGGATTTCAATCGCGCGGTTGGCAATCACCTCATTGGCATTCATGTTGGATTGGGTGCCTGAACCGGTCTGCCACACTACCAGCGGGAAATTATCATCAAACTTGCCGTCAATCACCTCGCCGGCGGCCTGAATGATCGCCTGCCCGCGCTGATCGTCAAGCTTGCCAAGGGTAATATTGGCCTGCGCACAGGCCTTCTTGATCACTCCAAGCGCGCGCACGATGGCGATGGGTTGTTTCTCCCAGCCGATGGGAAAATTGATCAGCGAGCGCTGCGTCTGTGCCCCCCAGTATTTGTCGCCCGGTACTTCAAGGGGGCCAAAACTATCGGTTTCTGTGCGCGTGGTGGTCATATATGTGTTCCTGATGAGTGGTGATATTGACAATTTTTCGCCTGCGAACCGGCTGACAAGGCAGCGTTTACTTGCGAAAACTATCGAGGCTTACGATCTCGGCGTCGGGCTTTTTATCCGTATCGGGTGAGGCATCCTCGGTAATCGGGGCCTCATGGCCCGGGGTGTTCTGACCCTCGTCGTCGCTTTCCTCGGGGGCTTCAAAGCGCAGGCCAAACTCGACCGACGGGTCAACAAATGTCTGGATTGAATCATATGGCACATAGAGGTTTTCCGGGGCATCGCCGAAATTCAGCGTCACTGAAAAGCCGGTGTTGCTGACTTCAAGCTCATCATACCAGTTTTGCATCACCACGGTCATCTCATCAGGATAGCGTTCTTTCAGCCAATCGGCGAGGCGGGCGTCCGGATGGGTTGTGTCAAAGGTTATGAAAAAGTGATGCGCGCCGGGCAGGCCGTTGTCGCGCACATCTGTCAGCACCTCTTGTATCAGGCTGCGCATGGCCTTGTGCATCAGATTTCCATAGTCGATGGTGCGAGACATGGCATTCCCCAGAATTCGGCGCATTGCATCCGGCTAAATCCCAAAACAAAAGAACACCAAATGCGAATTTTCAATCGTGATATGAAAATACGTAGCGCTTACGGCCAGCATCATCAAGCCCAAGGTTTTGAATATAGGTGGTTTCAGGCCGAACAAAACCAATGCTGCCAACCCCCGTCCGGGATTTGAAAAATTGGCCGGATTTTGCTATCACGGACCCGTATTCAATTCAATTTATCAGATATATGAGGTGTAATAATGTATGAACACCGGTTGAAAATGCATTTTCCCATAATCCTGATTGCAATTTTCTGGCTTGGCCTTTTGGCCGCAAGCCCGGCTTTGCCGGATATTTTTGGTGTGCCGCGCGGCGGTATCGTTAGCACCGTCCATGGTCAGCCGGTGGAGGCGGATACATTGCGCGTAACCCTTGGCGGGATGACCAGATTTACGGTCGCGAAAAAGGGGGAGCGCAGGAATAAAAAGGGCGAGTTGGATGAATTGATCCTGTCGCTCAGCAGCCGCGAACGCGGCGTGGTTGAACGCCACGAACAGGCGTTTGATGCCACATTCATGTTCAATGAAACTCGCGGGAAAGGCAATAACGGGCATATTTACCTGAAAATCCGCAAAGGCGATATCGTGCGGGTTCAGCCGCATCGCACGGGTGGCAGCATTCCGGATTACTGGATCAATCTGCCACCGGGGGGCAGGTTTTCAATCACGCTTTTTGCCCATGAAAGCGATTGCCTGAAGGATAATAGCTGCAAACGGGGCAACAAGGGGCACTATTCGGTGGAAATGAGCCTGCCGCCCATTCCTGCCCCGGTGCCGACAAGCTGTGGCCCGTCAAATACCTTCCGGTGGGGGCAGCTTGATGCGCGCTATCAGGTTTTTGGCATGCGCGATGTGGCAATCACCGAAAAAGGATCGGTGCGGCTTTATCCTGTTCAGGGGACGGTCTGTATAACTGCGGCGCGCTGATATGAAAAAATGCAGTGCTACCGACAACTAAAGCGTTTCGCCTTAAACCTGAGACAGGGTTAAGGCGAAACGCCATGTAACATATCAGTGTTTCGCGCGTTTCGCGACAAACCCGTTATTCAGGTTTATCGCGAAACGCTTTAAATACGGCACCGCTCTTTGCAGGGCGGTGCCGTAAAATAAGGCTGTGGTAAAATTGGGGATGAAACAACAGCCTGGAAGCGCCGACCGCTGATCTGATCAATAAAACCAGCGGCCGACATCCGGAAGAACCGGCAAATCCGAGAGCTCTGATATCACAGAGGTTTCAGATCTGATGTTCCCGGGCTATCAAAGCCACCACTCACGGAACATCACTATATTGCGATATACGGTAACAAAATGAAAGTAGGGAAAACCTTACTCTTTGGTAAATTTTCAGGGTTGGGTGGACTTTTTGTTCGAAACAGCCGCTATCTAAGTCCAAACTGCACTAATTATGTATCCAGAATGAACATTTGATTTTGAAAGGCGGCTTTCAGCACCGCTTGCGCCGTGGTTTCCACGTTGAGCGAATCACGCGCGAGGCGCAAATGCTTTTCAACGGTCGCTGATGTCAGATCAAGCAAAATGGCGATATCCTGAATGGTTTTACCGTCCCCGACCCAGCCCAGAACCTCGCGCTGACGCTTTGTCAAAGACTGGCCCGGAGCGGTATAGGGCAGGGACAGGATACGCAGATGGGTAATGGTATTCAGCACGGTGATATCATCTCCGTGCCGGGCCCAGATGGCATCAATTTCGGCCTGAGAAAGCCCCGGACGGCCTGTAAGGGCAATCGCCCCTTTGGTGCGCGGCGAGATGGATTTGAAGCTGATGGAATAGCCCGCCGTCACCCCTTTGGCGATGTTGAACTCCAGCACTTTGCGTTCCGGCCCGGTCATCGTTCCGGTCCTGGCCATTTCATGCATCACCGACCACGAACAGGCGCCGTCATTCTCCAAAGCCCAGCGTACCATCGGCGCATGGAAAAACAGGCCTTCGCCGATGAATACATCGGTGTAATCGGGCTTGTGATTGGTCAGCAGAACAAAATCATCGGGATCGCCCAATGAAGTGGCCGTGCGGTAGCGGGTATAGCCATAGATCAGCCGGTCAAAACCATAACCGGCCATCAGCCTGGTGTGCATCTCCCACAGGTCTTCAATGCCGGGCGCATTGAGCAGATCAAGCATTGTATCGGTCCTGATCATTTCAGCGCCTCGTTGAGGGCTTCGATTGCCATGGGATACCCCGAGGCGCCAAAACCGCAGATCACCCCAAGCGCCACTTTGGCGATATAGGATGTGTGGCGGAAATCCTCGCGGGCATGGATATTTGACAGGTGCAGCTCAATCACCGGCAGCGCGACCGAGCTGATCGCATCCATCAAGGCGATGGAGGTGTGGGTATAGGCACCGGCGTTGAGAATGATGCCATCATGGCGGCCACGGGCCTTGTGGATCAGATCAATCATCACGGCTTCATCATTGCTTTGGGCAAACTCGATTGCAAGGCCAAGCGCCTTGGCTTTGGCCTCGCACAGGCGTTCAATATCCGCCAATGTGGTTGCGCCATAAACCTCGGGCTGGCGTTGACCGAGCAGATTGAGATTTGGCCCGTTGAGGATCAAGAGTGATGTCATGAATACAATTTTCCTTCAAAGCCATTCCTAAACAGGTATCATCAACACTGTCGAGGGAAGGTGGCCTGTGATTGTTGATAATATTCAAACTATGTCTTTAATACACAGATTAATTTTGCTCAGCAAGCTGCTGTTATAATGCGGAATATCGCAAATGACTGGATAATTAAACATTACATAATACCTATTATGCGCTTTATTGATGCGGCCAAAACCATAAATATCGCCCACCCTCAAATCAACGGATCATATGACCATTGCAAGAGCGCCTGCCTCTGGCGCGGTCGGCAAAGGATGTCACCGGGATAACAGTTGGCTCGGATTTGCCCGGCATGGCGCGCAAATCCGCGCCAGCGCCTGAATTGTATGGAATCCACATCGGGCAAACGACGCCCGAGATAATACCGGCAATACCACTGAAACCAGCCTCTTGGGTCAGGCCCATATATCCATCCCTTCTGTTGCCAGATACGCAGCGGTTGCCGGCTTTTGACGCCAAAATAGTTAAGCGCAACATCCGGAATCTGACTGAGCTTTGCGTTTTCAAACCAAGAAGAAGGAAATTCATTGGTGCAATCGGTGCAGTATTTGCCTTCAAACACGCCCATTTCCAGCATTTCAGCGGGGGTATAAAACGGGTTGAACCCTGGGGCAAATTCCTTACCGGCCGGTGCGGATAGCTGATAGTGATAGCCCACCTGCATCTTGTCGTTCACTATAATGCTGGTGCCATGTGCCATCGCGAAAAGCCCGGGGAATTTACTTACAGCACCGCGTCGAATGCACGTTTCAGCTTTTCGATAATTTCACCGATATGATCCTCGGTCAGGATAAAGGGCGGCGCCAGCAATATGTGATCGCCCTGCTGCCCATCTATCGTGCCGCCCATGGGATAACAGGCAAGACCGGCCTCGAACGTGGCCTTTTTCAGGGCTTTGTTGACCGCAAGACCGGGATCAAACGGGGCTTTGCTTTCACGGTCGGCAACAAGTTCAAGCCCGATGAAAAGGCCCCTGCCCCGAATATCGCCGATATTGGGATGTTGGCCAAAGGTTGCGCGCAATTCATCAAGCAGCAGCGCGCCCATTTTACCCGAACGTGCGGTTAATCCGCCATGGGTGAGCTTTTCAAGCACCACATTGGCGGCTGCACAGGCGATGGGATGGCCAATATAGGTGTGGCCATGCTGGAAAAAGCCCGATCCGGACTCGATCGCCGCATATATCCGGGCGGTGCACATCATCGCGCCGATGGGTTGGTAACCCGCCCCAAGACCCTTGGCGATGCAGACAATATCGGGGGTGATCCCCTCCTGCTCATAGGCAAACAGGCTGCCGGTGCGGCCCATGCCACACATCACCTCATCTAGGATCAGCAAAATACCGTATTGATCACAAATCTCACGCAGACGCCTGAAATAGCCCGGCACCGAGGGCACCGCCCCCATGGTGGCCCCCACAACCGGCTCGGCGATGAAGGCCGCCACGGTTTCGGGGCCGAGGCGCAGCAGCTCCGCCTCAAGCTCATTGGCCACGCGCAGGCCGTATTCCTCAAGGCTTTCGCCGGTATCGCGGCCGCGATATTCATAGCAGGGCGCGATATGGCTGCTGTCGATCATCAGGGGCGCGAAGGGTTTTTTACGCCAGGCATTGCCGCCCACCGCCAAAGCGCCAAGGGTGTTGCCATGATAGCTTTGCCGCCGGGCAATGAAACGATGCCGCTCGGGCTGCCCGATTTCAATGAAATATTGCCGGGCAAGTTTCAGCGCCGCCTCCACCGCCTCGGAACCGCCCGAAACCAGGTAGGCGCGCTCAAGATCACCCGGCGCAAGGGTTGCAAGCGTATCCGCCAGGGTTTCGGCCGGCTCAGATGTAAAAAAACTGGTATGGGCATAGGCCAGTGCGTCGGCCTGATCCTTGATCGCCTGAATCACATCCGCATCACCATGACCAAGGCAGGAAACAGCCGCCCCGCCCGAGCCATCGAAATATTGTTTGCCGGCCGCATCATAGAGATAAACCCCCTGCCCGCGCACGGCTACGGGTGGGTGGGTTTTGGTATGACGGGGAAAAATATGCGACATGGGGCGGATCCATAGATGAATGCGGTGCCTCATCTGAAACATATAAAACACCAGTTGACAAGTATTGAAACAAATGAAACAAAAAACAAAAAACGGGGGGATTCATCGTTTGGGTGAATCATTTGATGTCAGATTGGCTTCGGCCTACAGCACATTAAGCGCAAAGCTGCGGCAGGCGGCGGATTTCGTGGTGGAAAATCCGGTGGATACCGCGACCCGCTCGTTACGCTCGGTGGCGCGCGAAAGCGGCGTGGCCCCGGCCACATTCACCCGTTTGGCGCAGGCGTTGAAATATGACAGTTTTGAAGCGCTGCGCGATGTCATCCGGGCGTCTATTAACCGCAAGGTTGACAGTTTTTCCACCCGGGTTGACCGGCTGCATTCCCAGCATGGCAGCGCGGGCAGTGATTTCACAACCGCCCATATGGAGGCCTGTCTTGAGAATATCCGAAAGCTGGGCAGTGAGATTGACCGGGCACAGCTTGATCAGACGGTGGATCGGCTAAGCAAGGCGCGCAAGGTGATGCTTCTGGGCTCGCTTGGCTCATCCGGGATTGCCGAATACATGACCTATATGGCCAGTTTCCTGACAGATAACTGGGCGCTTGCGGGCCGTGGCGGGGCCTCGCTCGGCAGTATCATCGGGGCCATGGACGAACGCGATGCGCTGATCGTGATCACCAAGCCGCCCTTTGCCCAAAGGGTTCTGAACGCGGCCAAACTAGCCAGTGAACGCGGTGTTTATGTGGTGGTGATCAGCGATTCATACGCCTGTGACGCTTTGCGCTATGCGGCCTCGTCCTTCATCATTCCCACCAACACGCCGCATTTCTATTCATCTTATACCTCAACCGTTTTTCTGGTTGAAACCATCATCGGAAAACTGGCAGCCTGTGCAGAAGAAAGCGCGGGCGAGCGTATCGCGATGATCGAACACCATAACCGCCGTTTGCAGGAAACCAGCAGCGGCACCAACCTGAATTAACCAAGAGACATCAACCAAAGGGAGATTATGATGTTTAACAAACTGAAACTGACAGTTGCAGGGGCCGCGCTGGCCGCTGTGATGGCTCCGGCAGCCTATGCCGAAGAGTTCATCACCATCGGCACCGGCGGCGTGACCGGGGTTTATTACCCTACCGGCGGCGCGATCTGTCGTCTGGTCAACAAAGGCCGCAAAGAGCATGGCATTCGCTGCTCGGTCGAATCTACCGGTGGCTCGGTCTACAACATCAACACCATCCGCGAGGGCGAGCTGGAATTTGGTGTGGCGCAGTCCGACTGGCAGTACCACGCCTATCACGGCACCTCGAAATTCGAAGAAGCCGGCCCGTTTGAAGGTCTGCGTGCCGTATTTTCGGTTCACCCTGAGCCATTTACAGTTGTGGCCCGCGCGGATTCGGGCGTTAGCAATTTTTCCGATCTCAAAGGCAAGCGCGTCAATATCGGCAACCCCGGCTCGGGCCAGCGTGGCACGATGGAAGTGCTGCTGGAAGGCCTTGGCTGGACCACTGATGATTTTGCCCTGGCGACCGAGTTGAAAGCCGCCGAGCAATCCGCAGCATTATGTGACAACCAGATTGATGCGATGGTTTACACTGTTGGCCACCCGTCGGGTTCGATTCAGGAAGCGACAACAAGCTGTGACAGCGTGTTGGTGACTGTGGATGGCCCGGTTGTTGAAAAGCTGATCAGTGAAAATGATTACTACCGCTCGGCCACCATCCCCGGCGGCATGTATCGCGGATCAGATGCGGATGTGGCCACCTTTGGTGTGGGCGCCACATTTGTAACTTCGGCGGATGTTTCCGATGAAGCTGTTTATGCGGTTGTTTCATCCGTGTTTGACAATTTCGAAGACTTCAAAAAGCTGCACCCGGCATTTGCCCATCTGAAGCCTGAAGAAATGGCAACAGCCGGCCTGTCGGCTCCGCTGCATCCCGGTGCTGCGAAATATTACAAAGAAAAAGGCTGGATCGAGTAAAAAATACGATCTGTAAACACCAGGCCTGGGGCGCATGTTTGTGCCCCCGGCCGCACCAGATTTTATAAAAATTAAATCCGTAAGAAATCGGATACCATAGGGAGACGTGAATATGGCCGATCAAAAGCCGGGCGGTAGCCCGTTAAGCGAAGAGGAACTCCAGGATCTGGTGGCCTCTTCCGATTCAGGAGCGCGCGATCCGGGAGGCAATGTTGGCATGATGATGGCGGTAATAGCCGTTGTCTGGGCCACATTTCAGGTGATACTGGCCTCCCCCTGGGCGCCTTATCTTATTCCCGGTGATCTGATTAACAACTCCCGCCAGATTCATCTTGCCTTTGCGGTATTCCTGGCATTCATGGCCTATCCGGCATTCAGATCCTCACCGCGCAATTACATTCCGGTTCTCGATTGGGTCATGGCGGCAGTGGGGGCATTCATCGCGCTCTATGGCTTTATCTTCTATGACAAGATCGTCAATGCCGGCGGTTTGGCCGATGATATGGACAAATGGGTTGCCCTTGTCGGCCTGATCCTGCTGTTTGAGGCCGCGCGCCGCGCGCTTGGCCCGGCGATGGCGATCATTGCCACGATATTCCTGCTTTATGTGTTCTTTGGCTCGTCTGATCTGGTGCCTGATGTGATCCGCTGGAAAGGCGCATCCCTGAAGAAAGCCATGAGCCATATGTGGATCACCTCCGAAGGAGTATTTGGCATTGCCCTTGGTGTTTCAACCAAATTCGTGTTCCTGTTTGTGCTCTTCGGCGCGCTGCTGGATAAGGCGGGTGCGGGTAATTATTTCATCAAGATGGCGTTTGGCGCGCTTGGCCACCTCAAAGGCGGGCCTGCCAAGGCGGCTGTGGTTGGCTCGGCCGCGACCGGGCTTATTTCCGGCAGCTCAATCGCCAATGTGGTGACCACCGGCACCTTCACCATTCCGCTGATGAAGCGGGTTGGTTTCAGCTCGGAAAAAGCCGGCGCTGTTGAGGTTGCCAGTTCCGTGAACGGACAGATCATGCCACCGGTGATGGGCGCGGCTGCATTTTTGATGGTTGAATATGTCGGCATTTCCTATGTCGAGGTCATCACCCACGCCTTCCTGCCGGCGACAATCTCCTATATTGCGCTGGTCTATATCGTGCATCTGGAAGCGGTGAAAAACAACATGCCGGTTTTGGGAAACCGGGTTGTTTCCATGGGCCGGACCATTGGCGGCATGGCGGTGTTTTTTGCCGGTTTTGCATTGTTGTGCTATGGGGTGAAATATCCCATCGCCCTGATCACCTCGATGATACCGGGTGCCGCTTCATGGGTGCTGGCCCTGCTGGTTTTTGCCGCCTATCTTGCCTTGCTCAAACTCGCGGCTTCGGTGGATGATCTTGAGCCGGATGATCCCAATGCGGAAGAAGTTGAGCTGCCGGTCATTGGCGAGATCTACAAAGCCGGTCTTTATTATATCCTGCCGATCATCGTGCTGGTTTACTTTCTGATGATTGAACAGAAATCCCCCGGCCTGTCGGCTTTCTGGGCCACGGCGCTGTTGTTTGTGATCCTGCTCACGCAGCGCCCGATCAAAGCGATTTTCCGCGGTGAATCGGATATGGCCAATAATTTCAAAGACGGCGTTGGTGATCTCATTCAAGGCATGATCGACGGGTCGCGCAACATGATCGGCATCGGCCTTGCCACGGCGACCGCCGGGGTGATCGTGGGCACGGTGACGCTGACCGGTGTCGGGCAGGTGATGGCCGATCTGGTTGAGTTTCTCTCGGGCGGCAATCTGATTGCCATGCTGGTGCTTGTGGGTGTTCTTTCGCTCATCCTTGGCATGGGTCTGCCGACCACCGCGAACTATATCGTGGTTTCATCCCTGATGGCCGGGGTTGTGGTCAGCCTTGGCGCGCAAAGCGGTTTGATTGTGCCCTTGATCGCGGTGCATCTTTTCGTGTTCTACTTTGGCATCATGGCGGATGTGACGCCGCCGGTGGGGCTTGCCAGTTTCGCGGCTGCGGCTGTGTCGGGAGGGGACGCAATCCGCACCGGGTTTGTGGCCTTCTTCTATAGCTTACGCACCGTGGCCTTGCCGTTCATGTTCATCTTCAACACTGATCTTTTGCTGATCAATGTGGGCTGGGCGCAGGGCATTCTGGTGTTTGTCACCGCCTCGATTGCCATATTGGTGTTCACCGCGGGCACCATGGGCTGGTTCCTGACAAAAAACCGGATTTACGAAAGCGTCGGCTTGTGTGTGGTGGCCTTCATGCTGTTCCAGCCGGGATATTTCATGAACAAGATCGAGCCGCCTTATGAAACAGTTGCACCTGTTGCACTGGAACAGGCTTTGGCTGATGCCGCAGACGGCGATACCTTGCGTCTGGTTGTTTCGGGCCCTGATTTTGACACTTCCGAGATCAAAGAAACAACTTTGGTTGTCAAAGTGACAGGCAATGGCGATGGGGCAACCCGCCTGGCGGATACCGGCCTTGTGCTGATGATCGAAGGCGATGTTGCCAAACTGGAAGAACCGGTCTTTGGCACAGCATTTGCCGACAAGCTTGGCACATTTGATTTTTATGCGGATGATCCCGTTGTACTGGCCTCGATACAGGCGCCATCATCGCAAATGGCCAAGGAATTCATCTTTATTCCTGCCCTTATTCTGCTTGGACTGATCGTCATGCTGCAACGGGGCCGGATCAACAAGAAAGGAGAACCGGCATGAGCAATACAATCCTCTGCGCCGTCGATGTCAGCAATAAGGGGCGTGATCTCAATGTCATCCAAAAGGCCGCACAACTGGCGGCGCTGGAGGATGCGCAGCTTGATGTCATTACGGTGATGCCCGATTACGGCATGAGCATTGTCGGCGGATATTTTGACAAGGATTACCAATCCAAAGCCCATGAAAAAACCATTGCCGAGCTGAATGCGCTGGTGCAAGAGGTTATAGGGGCCGAGGCCAATGCCAAGGTACGGCATCTTGTGGCGACGGGGGCGGCCTATGAGCAAATTCTCAAGGCGGCAAAAGCCGATGGGGCCAGCCTGATCGTGATTGGGGCGCATAAGCCGGATTTCAAGGATTTCCTGCTTGGCCCCAACGCCTCAAGCGTAGTGCGGCATTCAACCTGTTCGGTTTATGTGGTGAGATAGACCAAAATAACATTTGAGGGCGGATTATATGGCATGGTTCCGCCCTCTCATTCTATTCAACTACAGTTGCAATACAGGCTTTGTATAACGTCTTTAAGCAGCCGTTATTAAACCAAAAGTGTTTCAGAACAACAAACATGCTATTGCAACCGCAACTTTAAAGTTGTGCACCCTCCGATAGTATACGCAATTTTTACAACACTGTGTGGCTTACAGCACCGTGTCATCGGCGGATTCTTGCCAAACTCTCATCATTATTATAGTGGTTAATAATTAGTTAAAAAATTGACCACTAACCTAGGAAGGGTTGCTAATGTTTGTTCATTTTATAAAACGCAATTTAATAGCCATACTTATTTCAACATTTTCAATAGCCGGATCATCGGCTTTTGCCCAAAGCTCCAATAATTCATGGGCCGGGCCTTATGCCGGTTTGCAATTCGGATATGCCTCGGGCGATGTGGATTGGGCCTTGAATGGGAATGGCTGGTGGGGCGTTGCCAACACGGCAAACAATCAAACCTCATTTTCTCCGAAAGGCATGGTGGCAGGGGTTCATGCCGGCTATGCATGGCAATCCCAGAATAATATCTATTGGGGCATCGAGGCTGCATTAAACTTTCCTGATTTAAATGAAAGTAAGGCCAGCCCCGCGTTTCCGGGTATTGATACCTGGACGGTTGATATCGAGAATTACTGGGATGTCAGCGGCCGCATTGGCTATGCGCAAAATAAATACCTACTTTTTGTATCTGCGGGCATCGCAGGAGCCAAAGTTGAATCAGTTGCAACGCCACCAATTGATAGGTCAGACGACCGGCATATCGGCTTTTCACTTGGTGTGGGGGGTGAGTATAAGATTGCGGATAATGCTTCGATTGGGCTTGAATACAAGTATTATGATTTTGGCAATCAAAACCACAGTTTCAATCCCGCTTGTGGCCCTTGCGCGCCGGGAGATGGGCGAAGCATTGATGTCAACCTACATGTTGTAAACCTGCGCCTTTCGTATCAATTTTAAGTAATAGTGGTAGGCACATCCCTTCCTTTATAAAATTGGCAGAGATGCGCAATCCGTCATTTTCCCATCTTATGATAACCGATGGCTGCCTGGGCTTCGCTTTCAAGCCAGGCGGTCATTTTTTTATAAGGGACCGGTCCGTAACTGATCCGGGCCACCCCGAGTTCGGCCAGGCGCGCAGGCGCGGGCACATGTGGCAGGGCGATGATATTAACCGGCAATGGGCATTCCGCACAAAGCCTTGAAATCATTGCCTCATCGGCCAGTCCGGGCGCAAAAAATCCGCTGGCCCCCGCCGTGGCATAGGCCTGAGCGCGGGCAAGGGCCTCCTCCAGCATGGCCGCGTTATGCGTCTCAGCCGGGGCTTTCAGAAAGATGTCCGTGCGGGCGTTGATATAGCTGCCGGGGCACATTGCATCTGCCGCCGCGCGCGCCGCTGTGATGCGCGCGGATTGCGCCGTAATGTCATGCAGCCCCGCGCCGCCCACAACCTGATCTTCAAAGTTAAAGCCAACCGCACCGGCTGCAATGGTTTTCGTGGCGGTCTGCGCCACCTGCGCAGGCGATATGCCGTAACCGCCCTCGATATCGGCACTGACGGGCAGATCGACCGCCGCGACAATTCGCCGAAGGTTATCCAGCATCATATCCAGCGGGATGTTCTGCCCATCGGCAAAGCCATGCGCCACCGCCACAGGCCAGCTTCCGGTTGCCAGTGCCCTGGCCCCTGCCCCGGCGACAATGGCCGCGCTGCCCGGATCCCAGATGTTATACAGGATCACAGGGTCGGATTTGATGTGCAATGCCCTGAAGGCCCTGATCCGTGCCGCCTGATCCATTTTCCATTCCTTCATATCTAGAGGTGGTTGGCGCTTAATCCAGCAATTTAAGAAGGCCATCTGTCAGGGCGTCTTCAAGTGAGCCACCGGATTGCCTCCCCGATGTGCCATCACCGGCCTGCCCGTCTGGTGGTGCAAGCCCCAGCTCTTTTTGAATTAAATCGGTGATCTCATCTTTGGCCTTGGCCTTGAGCTTGCGTTTTTCTTCCTTGAGGTTCATGTCAATCGCTTTTGCCATATCCGGCCGGATGCGGGTATTGGCCCATGGCCCGGTGATCCGCACCGGAATCGCCAACCCGCGAAAGTTGCTGCCCTCCAGCAGAACCGGCGTAAACATATAATCAATATCCTGCGCCCCAAGGCCGATCCGCCCCTCGCCTGTGGCCTTGGCCAAAGGCAAAAGCATCAGCAGATCGTTATTATACATATTGCCGTCTTTGATGTTGAACGTGGCGCTCATCTGATCAAAAACCGTGGTGCCACCGGTGCCATTGCCCGAGCGCATCAGCTTATCCAGATCAAACCCCGAGATATGGCCACGCCCGGTATTAACCGATAGATTGCCCGAGAGGCTTTTCATGATCGCATCCACCGATTGCCCCACACCGAGAAAATTGAACGCGGCATTGCCGGTGGCCGAAAACCTGTTGATCCCGGCGGCATCGGTCAAAAACGCTTGCATATCAATGCCGCTGACCTTGATATCGCCGCCCACCGACAGGCCGCTGCGGTTATTGGCCACAAACTGCCCGGTGGTTACGCCGCCATAGCCGGACAATTCACGCAGATCAAACACCGCGCGGGATCGGTCATTGCTGGCCAGAATACGGGTTTTGCCAAAGTTGAACGTGCCCAGATCAAGGCTGTCGGCCACCAGCGCCACCTCGCCATCGGCCAGCGATAAGGCGCTGACATCAATCGGTGTTTTTGACCAGCCGGTGCTGGCGGCACTGCCGGTTCCGCCCGTGGCATTGCCGCTGGCCACAGCCGAGAGATCCAGCGCCCCGCCCCGAAGCTGTGCGTTCACCCTGGGCCGATCACCGCCAAGGATAATATCGGCCGCCCCGGTGACTTTGTTCTGATCAAGCTGCAAGCTGATATCGCGCAAGGACACCCGCAAATCCGGCGTGAGCGTCAGATTGGCCTGCATCCTCACGGCCTGCCCCAGCCCTTTGGGTATTTCTGCCGCACTCAGGCCCAAAGCGGCCATGAACGTGCCCGTATTGCTCAGATCAGCGCTGATATGCCCGGCCAGTTGCGGCTGCACCCCGCCCCGGCCGATAAAGCTCATGCTGCCGCCCGGCGCATTGATTTTGCCCTGCATATCCGATACGCCACCGGCGATGAAATTGCCGACATTATCCAACTGACCGCTGATTTTGATCTCGCTCCCCGTCGGGCGCAGCACCGCATTGAACGTGGCATTGCCCTGATAGGCAGGCCAGCGCAGATCAAAATCAGAATCCTTCAGCACAATCTCATTACCACTGCCATGATCGACATAGCGTATGGTGGCGCCCTTTATCAGCGCCCGGTCAAGCGTCAGCGCCAGGGCTTTTGATCTGGCTGGCGCGGCTTGGTTCGCCGTTGCGGAAGTTGAAACCCCTTCAACCCCCAGCTCCCAGTTGACCTCACCGGTTTTGC
Organism: Roseovarius sp.; assembly: GCA_021775255.1. Classification (GTDB taxonomy): domain Bacteria; phylum Pseudomonadota; class Alphaproteobacteria; order Rhodobacterales; family Rhodobacteraceae; genus Roseovarius. Next base: position 40,864 of record JAJFIA010000015.1, on the reverse strand, counting down.
TCAGCTCCAGCAACACCTTTGGATCAATCACTTCCAGACCGGTGATCCTGATCTCGCCGCCAAACAGGACCGTGGGATCAACCCCCACTTTCAGGCTTTTGGCGGTCAGCATCGGCCCCCCGTCCGACCAATCGGCATTGGCAATGGTAACGGCACCGGTGCTGATGCCCAAAATCGGGTAAAAGCTGATCTTGGTCTTGCCGGAAAGCTCAACCTTGCGGCCGGTCATGGCGCTGATCCGGTCGGCGGCGATGGCGGCGATTTTCTCACCCGGCAAAAAGAACAGCGCCCCCCCGGTGACAATCACCACAAGGATCAAAACCCAAAACAGACGGAAAATCCATTTCATTGCACACCTCCTCAACCCCAACCATTTAAGATGTAGCGCGCCGGGCAATATTCAACAAGTTCATCAGCTATCCGAATCGCCATCTTCGCTGTCTTTTTGCCCGGGCGGCACATCAAGGGGCTCTGCCATCCCCAACGCAGTTGTGTCTTTCGCCGCCTCGGGGTTGCGTATCCAGATATCACGCTGCTCAAACGGTATCTCGATGCCTTCCTCGGCAAAGCGGCGGGTGATCTCGTGGTTCATGTCCGAATGCACGCTCAGCACCCAGTTCACATCACGTAAAATCGCCCGTATCTCAAAATCCATAGAGGAAGCCCCGAAATCCTTGAAAATGACCGCCGGCGCCGGATTGGCCAGCACCATCGGATGTGCCTGCGCGATCTCAAGCAGGATTTTCTCGACCAGCCTTGTATCAGTGCCGTACGCGACACCAACCGGAACCCTGACCCGTCCTATGGTATTGCCACGGGTGTAATTGGTTACTGTGCCGCTCACAAGATCGGAATTGGGTACAATCACATCCGTGCGGTCGAAGGTTTCGATTCTGGTCGAGCGCACAGATATGTCACGCACAACACCCTGCTGCCCGCCCACGTCTATCCAGTCGCCTTCGGATATCGGCCTTTCAATCAGCAGGATGATGCCGCTGACAAAGTTGGAAACGATATTTTGCAGGCCAAACCCAATCCCCAGGGAAAGTGCGCCGGCAACGATGGCAAGCGAGCTGAGATCAATCCCGGCACTTGTGAAGGCAATCAGGGCGGCAAGGATAATCCCCAGATATCCCACCCCCGAAACAATCGCATTACGACCACCTATATCCATTCTGGTTTTGGGCAGAACCGTATTTTTCAGCAGGCCCTGAATAAGGCGGGTGGCCATGTAGCCCAGCATGAACACAATCGCAAATCTCAGGAAAACCTGCGGTGAAATCTTGGAGCCGCCGATCAAAATCCCCTGATTGAAGGTGACCCACAGCTCGGTCAGGGTTTCGAAGCCCACGCCCCAGATAAGGGCAAATACCGGCACCGAAAGCATCATGATCAACATGCCCAAAAGCACCGGGATCAATGAATTCTCTGCCGCTTCCACATTCCCGCTGATCAAGGCATAGACCTCGGATACAAACCGCTGCAAAACCAGCAGTGCCCCTATCAAAAGCAAGGATATAAGTGAGGGTAACATCAGCGATTGCGCGGCCTTGAAATAGCCGATTGCGGCCAATGCCGAGGCCACAACAGCCAGCACAACCATCGCCCGTGACAGCAGCTTTGCAACCTTGTTACGGAATGTCTCGTCACCATGTTCAGTATCGCCCGCGCGGCTGTGGATCAGCAAAAGCCGCGACATACGAATGAGCAGATACCCTGCCACAAGCAGAACCGGAAACAGCACCACATTACGGGCGGCATCGGGCCAGTCATCCAGTTTTGCCAGTTGTGACAGGAAATAAAAGACACCGATTACCAGCCCCAGACTGCCGCCGCATAACCGCCCTGCCCGCCTTTGCTCGGGTTCAAGCTGAAGCGGTAATGCCCGTAGTTTTTCACGCGGGAAAATCCGCGTCGACAGCCAGCGCGCCAGCAAGAATATAAAAACTGCCGGCAGCAATTCTGGCAGTAACAAATCACCGCGCAATCCCACAAGACCGGTTGAATAGGCTGCACCGACCAGTGCCGCCATCCCTGCAAAAGGTAACAACAATTCCCCCAGTGAGATCACAAACAGGATGATCCATGTGGCCGCATTCGGTTTGCCGACGCGGATACGTCTGGCCAGAATTTTGCTCCAGTAGCGGCCCCGCAATGCCAGCACCAAACCCAGAATTAACAGGAAAAGGATGATGGGCAATTCCTTGAGGAACTTTTCATACTGAAAACTGTTGTTCCAGGCCGTCACAAATTCGCTTTTTATCGTTGCGGCACTGTCATAAAGCGCGGTGATCCCCTTGCTCCAGTAGATCGGATTTAACGGCGAGGGGCCAAGCTCAAGCAGCGCCTGGGTTTTGCGTTCGCTGATGATCTTATCAATCCCTTTGATCAGCCCGTCCGCCCGGCTATAGGCCAGTTCGGCGGTTTTGACCGGGGCCTGCAACCGCACAAGCCGTCGATTCAGCTCTTTGCGCTGGGCGCTGATTTCGCCACTTTCTGTCGCATCTACAGGCGCCGGGCCAAGCGCATCCAACTGCGCCTGCACGGTAGAAATCGTGTTGGCATTGATGCTTTTTGCCTTGGTAAACTGATCACGCCAACTGGTAAGTTCGGTGCGTAGCTGCACAAGCGCCGTTTTTGAGGCCCGGTCTGCCTCTACGGCGTTTTCAGCCCGCGCCGCGACCTTTTCCCAGGCATCATAATCCGGGCCTTGAAGCGGTTGTTGGGCCTGTGCCGGGCTGACCGGCGACATCACGGACACAACGGCGAATGCAAGTGTGAGCGCGACGAAAAGACTGCGGATAAGACCTCTCACGCTTCAAATACTCCGGGTATTGTGCGCGGTGCCCGGTCAAGCCAGCGCGGCGTGGGCAGGCCCTTTTCGCGCAAAAACTCAGGATTGAACAGTTTTGACTGATAGCGCGTGCCGTAATCCGCCAGAACCGTGACAATCCGGTGCCCCGGCCCCATTTCCCGCGCCAGACGGATCGCCCCCGCCACATTGATCCCCGAGGAAGCCCCAAGACACAGCCCCTCATGCTCAAGCAGGTCAAACACGATCGGCAGGGCTTCTTCATCGGCCACCTGACAGGCAAAATCCGGGGTGAAGCCCTCAAGATTGGCGGTAATGCGCACCTGCCCGATGCCTTCCGCGATCGAGCCGCCTTCACTTTCCAGCGTGCCGTGGGTGTAATAGGAATAAAGCTTGGCCCCCATTGGATCAACCAGACCGATCTTCACACCCTTGGGCTGCAACGCCTGCGCCACCCCGGCCAATGTGCCCCCCGATCCGACGGCACAGATAAAGCCATCGACTTTGCCGTCGGTTTGTTGCCATATCTCGGGACCGGTTGTTTCGACATGCGCCTGACGGTTGGCCACGTTATCAAACTGATTGGCCCAGATCACACCATTTTGTTCTGTTTGGCCAAGTTTATTGGCCAATCTTTCGGAATATCGCACGAAATTGTTGGGATTTGAATAGGGCGCGGCAGGCACCTGAACCAGATCGGCCCCCGCCAGTTCCAGCATATCTTTCTTTTCCTGACTTTGGGTTTCGGGGATGACGATCACCGTCTTGTAGCCCAGTGAAGCCCCGACAAGCGCCAGCCCGATACCGGTATTGCCCGCCGTTCCTTCCACGATTGTACCACCCGGCTGCAAATCTCCGCGCGCTTCGGCATCGCGGATAATGGAAAGTGCCGCGCGGTCCTTGACCGATTGACCGGGATTGAGGAACTCGCATTTTCCCAGAATTTCACAACCGGTTTCTTCGCTGGCCTTTTTCAGGCGGATCAGCGGCGTGTTGCCAACGGCATGGGCTAGATCAGTGGCGATATGCATGGAAGGGATCCTCAAACCTGTAAATCACCCCAGATGTAGGCCCGGATGCGCCGGAACTCAAGCACACATACGCCGCTGTTCACCTGCGCGTGCCTGCCAGATCAAAGATAAGATCAACGGCGCATCCGGGCCTATGTCCACCGGCGTGAGGCCCATTCACCAAAAATCCCAACGATCATCCCACCAATCACCAGCACACTGATCAGGTTGAAATCTATCAACATCCAGCCAAAATCTATTGCGATCGAAAATATCGCGATAATCGCTTCTACAGGCCCGTCATAATGGCGCTCAAATGCCTGTCTGAGCATCTCGTTCAGGCTTTGGAAAAACATCGCCCAGAAGACCAGTGCCGACACCCCGGTCAGCCCCGCCATGACGGATTCGTAATATCCACCCCCGACCCGTGTGCCCAATACAACCCAACCGCAGACCATTCCGAGCACAAGATTGACGATATTGAAATAGCCGAAATTCGTTTCCGGCGGCATCAGGGGCACAACCTGTTCCGATGCAACCCAGCCAACGATGCCCAGACCAAATGCGCAAACCAGTTTCGCCGCCGTGGGCATATGTTTTGTACCAGCCATGATATTCTCCGGGGCTTGACCAATAAATTTGCGTTATACATGATTACCGCGCCCGGCCCCATCTGCACAAGAGGCAGCGCATATTATCCTTGACAGTGTGACCGCCGATTATTTTGCCCTATAAAATATCATCCAGCGCCTCAAGCAGCTTATCCCGCTCGGCAGGCGAGGTATAATGCACAAAACTCAGACGTAATGCGCCGTGATCGGGGTTAACCCGCATGGCCTCAAGCGCGCGTATCGCATAAAAATCCCCGCCCCCCGCCATGATCCCGCGTTCTGCCAGCTTTGCGGCCGCCTCAAACCCCGATCCCTGCAAGGCCAGCGCCACAGTCGGGGCGCGCTTTGCGGCCTGATCCGGCCCCAAGAGGCGCACCGAATTGCGCGCGCTCAGCATATCCAGCAGCGGCTGCAGCATTTCTGTTTCATGGGCCCGCATCAGATCATGCACGTCAGCGCAGCGCGCGCGGGCATCGCCTTTGATCGCGTGATGATCCGCCAGATCATCCATATAATCCGCCATCCCGGCCGAGGCGGCAATCTGTGCATGATCAGGGCCTGCGGGGGTGAAGCGTTTGTAAAGACACCCGGCATTGAAATAATGCCCCTGATTGGGTAGCAATTCGCCCAGGGCGCGGCGCATGACCATGATCCCCTGATGCGGCCCGTATGTTTTATAGGCTGAAAACAAATAGATATCCGGCCCCATGGCGCCCACATCGGCAAAGCCATGCGGCGCGTATGACACCCCATCAACACAGACAAACGCCCCCGCCGCATGGGCGCGGGCGGTGATTTCCGTCACCGGGTTGATCTCTCCCACCACATTCGAGCAATGCGGGAAACACACCAGCCTCACCCGCTCATCCAGCAGATTTTCCAGCGCCTCACGCGGCAAATGCCCGGTATCCGGGTCGATCTTCCATTCGCGTATCTCAATGCCCGCGTCTGCCAGCCGCCGCCACGGGCCGGAATTGGCCTCGTGATCCTGATTGGTCACGATGATGGCATCGCCGGGGCTCAGCCATTGCCGGAACGCCTGTGCCAGAACATAGGTGTTTTGCGTGGTCGAGGGGCCAAAGCTCAGCTCATCCGTTTCCACCCCAAGCATTTCCGCCAGGCGGCTGCGGGCCTCGTCCATTTCCGCACCCGCCAGTTGGCTCGCCTCATAAGGGCCGTAGGGCTGTACTTTACGCTGGCGATAATAGCGTTCAAGCCGGCTGATCACCTGTGCGCAGGTATAAGATCCGCCGGCATTTTCAAAGAACGCCTGACCTTGCAAACCGGGCTCGGAAAAAGCCGGGAAACTTGCCCGGACATATTCAATATCCAATGTGTCACGCATGTCTTGGCTCCTGACTCCTGCGATTTATCTGGTCACAAAACAGGAATGCAAACGTAAATACAAGCACCGCGACGCACACAATATACGGTGGAAAGCTCAAGCCATAACACAGTATTTTGATTGTAAATCCTCAGAAATTGCCGGGCTCATGTCTGCATTTCAGGTTTCAATTTACCGATTTTACGTCGCAACTGGTTTTGAGAGTGTCGTAATTTATCATATTAAGAAACACCCAATTATGAGATAGTATCCATAGGAAATCGCGCAAAAGACAACAAATGATAGTTTCAAGAAAATAAACAACCTGCCCGTTTTCCTTTATTTGAAACAGATAACAGGGAAATGTCATGTCAATCAAAGCTCCGTTTACGGACCTTCAGATCAAGACGCAGGAGGGCGGTTTTTACCACAATAACAGCCTGCCCATCGCGTTGATCAGCAAGGGTATCATGGTGGGCCTCGTGCTATGGGCGCTGGTTTTTCCAGCCAATGCAAACGGCACGCTGGGCAGCTTCAATGGTTTGCTGCTGGAAAAATTCAACACCTTTTACATCATTATCGTCGGCATTTTTGCCATCTTCCTCTTTGTCGTGGCCGCGCTGCCGCAATCAGGCAAAAAGGTGATGGGCACCGCCGGTGAAGCGCCGGAATTTTCCAATTTTTCATGGTTTTCGATGATGTTTGGTGCAGGCCTTGGTGTGGGCCTGATGGTCTTTGCCACCGCCGAGCCTTTGGGCCTTTGGGGTTCAAACCCGGTTATTTTACAGGGTGAAGTTGCCCCCAAAACAGCCGCATCGATGCAATCGGGCTTTCGCTATACCTTCCTGCATTACGGCTTTCATGCCTGGGCAATCTATGTGGTGACCGGTCTCAGCCTGGCTTATTACGCCTATACGCGCGATATGCCGCTGACCATCCGTTCGGCATTAACGCCACTTTTTGGCAAGCTGATGAACGGTTTTCTGGGCCATGTGGTAGATGTGCTGGGCGTGGTTGCCACCATTCTGGGCGTGTCTGTCACCATCGGGTTTGGCGTATCGCAACTGATCGACGGGCTTTATTCCATATCCGGGGTCGAATGGGTCATGGATATGAGCGGCGACACACCGGCCCCAAGCAAGGTTGGCCTGATTGCCGGGTTGATTGTCATCATGGGCATGTCGATCCTGTCGGCGGTATCGGGCGTGGGGCGTGGGGTTAAGTACCTCTCGAACCTCAATCTGGTGCTGTCGCTTATCCTGCTGCTGACCTTCGTGATCTTTGGCTCGTTCTTCTTTGCCATGACCACCTATGCCACGGCGATTGTGGATTATATCCTGCACTTCCTGCAGCTTAGCTTTGGCGCTTACGGGCCGCAATCGGCCGATGCCTTTGCGGCCGCCCTGCCCGAGGCGGCCAAACCGCTGGCCGCTGATCTGATTGGCGGGGCGACGAATGCCTGGGGCAGTTTTGACGGGTTCAAATCCGGCCTGGAAGGTGCTGCGGCCAATCTTGATGAGGCCACGCTCACAGCCGCCTACGCGGCGGGCACTGAACAGCGCCTGTTTAGCTGGCAATCGGGCTGGACCACGTTCTACTGGGCCTGGTGGATCGCGTTTTCACCATTTGTCGGGCTGTTTCTGGCGCGTATCTCCAAGGGCCGGACCGTGCGTGAGTTCATTCTGGGCTGTGTCATCGCGCCGGCGCTGGTGTGTTTTGCCTGGATGACCATCCTTGGCGGCACAGCGGTGGATCTTGAACTGAACGGCGATGCCGGTGGTGTCATTTCGGCGGCGTCGAACACCGCCAAGTTGTTTGTCACCCTGGGCCAGATGATTGATGGCAGCCTGCTGACCGGTATCTCGATCATGAGCGTGGTGCTGATCATGACCTTTCTGGTCACCTCGGCGGATTCGGGCATTCTGGTGATGAACACCATCATGTCAGGCGGCGCACAGGAGACCGGCATCAAACACCGGATCATCTGGGGCCTGATCCTGACGGCGGTGATTGGCACGCTGATCGTGGCGGCGGGTGAAAACAACCCGATGGATGCGCTCAAGAACGCGATGATCATCGGCGCCCTGCCCTTCACCATGGTGATGGGGCTGATGGTAGTGGCCCTGACCAAAGCGCTTTACAATGACGGCAAGCGTGAAAAATCAGGCGTCGGAGAGGCGCAGCCCGCCGAGTAATCGAAAAATCTGGAAAGCAGCGCCCCAAACGGCGCTGCTTTTTCTGGTTAACCAGTTTCCAAACACTGCAATTCCGGCTTGTCGCATCGGCGCATCATAGCCCCATCCCATCGCCTGAGATAGCTTTGCGGGCGGCATTCAGGGAATCCAGCGCTTTGCGTGCCTTCTCGGGCAGCGACGCGGCAAAACCCGCCAGGATTGCCTCCAGCAAGGCAAGCGTTCCGGCGTGCAACCCAAAACCATCGGCCCGTCCGCGGGCCACACGCAACACGATATCAGCCCGGTAATCAGGCAAAACCGGCCCTGGCGATGTAATCAGAATTACCGGCAGTTTCAGGGCGATGGCCCGATCAATCAGCGCGGTAATCTCGGGATATGGGCGATCATAGGCCAGGGCCAGTATTGCATCCCCCGCCTGCAAACCGATCAGATCATCCGCCATCTGTAATCCGGTCTGCCGCAAGGGCCGTGCATCCGCCCCCAACCGCCGCATCTGTGCCGAAAAGTAACCGGCAAGATGCCCGGACGGCCCGATTCCGAAGATCTGAAGGCGTTTTGCCTGTGTCAGCACATCCATGGCGCTTTCCATATCTTCTGAGGCATTTGTCATCAGGGCATCCAAGGTGGCTTGCAGGGTTTTGATGGTTTGCGCAACGATCCCCGATACACCACCATCGGTATTACGCAGATCATTCGCGATGCGCTCAGACAGTGTAAGATCACGCCGCAGATCACCGGCCAGACCGCGCCGTAGCTCTTCCAGCCCGGAAAACCCGATTTTACGGGCCGTTCGGATCACCGTTGCATCGCTGGTGCCAATCTGTTTTGCCATGTCAGCGGCCGAGGCCAAAAGCGCCATTTCACGATTGTTGGCAAGATAGTCAATCACCCGCCGTTCGCCCGGTGTCAGCCCGGCAGGGGCCGCTGCAAGCCGTTGTGTAAATGACATTTCATCCATGATCACAATATAGACGTTGCAATTACGACATACAATAATGTTATGCTAACAACACAAGTGTAGTTTTTACAACAAATCCTACTGGAGAAGACAATGCCACCAGATTTCTGGACAATAATGTTTCCGGCCATCACAGCAACCTTCCTCGCGTCAATCGTCGAGGTTGTCGAAGCATTCACCATTGTGCTGGCGGTGGGCACAACGCGCGGCTGGCGCCCGGCCATTCTGGGCACGCTTGCGGCGCTCGGGGTATTGGCCCTGATCATCCTCATCCTTGGCCCGGCGCTTCAATTCATTCCCATCCATATTCTGCAACTGTTTGTCGGCATATTGCTTTTGCTTTTTGGCATGGGATGGCTGCGCAAAGCAATTCTTCGCGCGGCCGGGATATTGCCGCTTCATGATGAAATTGAAGCCTTCGCCGAGGAATCCGCCGCGTTGCAATCCCAGACCGGCACGCAGGATACGCTGCAATGGATTGCCGGTATCGCCGCTTTCAAGGCCGTGCTTCTTGAAGGTCTGGAAGTGGTGTTTATCGTCATCGCGGTGGGGACCGGCAAAGGGCTGTTGTGGGAGGCCTCCCTGGGTGCCCTGGCTGCCTGCCTTCTGGTCCTGGGTATTGGGGCTTTTGTCCACAAGCCATTGGCTCAAGTACCTGAAAACACCCTTAAATTTGGTGTCGGAGTGATGCTGTCGGCATTTGGTGTGTTCTGGACGGGGGAAGGGCTTGGCGTTGAATGGCCCGGTGCCGATCTTGTTCTTATTGCCCTTGCCGCCGCGTTTTTACTGCTGGGCATTGGGCTGGTTCGTCTGATCGGTGAAAAATTTGCAAGGAGCATATCATGAATATCATTGGCGACGTATTCAAGGAACTCTTCAAGATGTTCGTGGCCGATCTTCGGCTGACCCTGGCCATTCTTGGGGGAATCATCGTTGTGTGGATCCTGTTGCACAAAGGCCTGATCGGCCCCCTGCCCGCCGGTCTTTTGCTGACATTTTACTGTTTTATTGTGCTTGCCGAAGCCGTAATCCGCGAGGCAAGGCAGCGCAGCCAGAGATAAACCGCCCGCTTGCACCGACAATGATCGACATTGATTGCGCAAAATATCCCGGTTTACCCGACCCTTCCCTTGGCAATCCCATGCGGATGGCTTATATATAAGCTGTCCTTTCGGGGACTATGAACATAAACGCGCTCGTAATAAGCGGATCGGACCCGGGGGCGGTACCCGGCGACTCCACCAATTATCCTTCATTTGGGGATCATGGGGTCGAAACAGGATCGACGAACGTCTAAAGGGGTTTGCTTTGTTTCGGCGGGATGCCACCGTTATCGGTTCACATAGTACAATTGCAAATGACAATCGTGCTCCGGTAGCTCTTGCTGCGTAAGCAGTCGGAAAAACCGAAAAACTAAGCCCTGGCCTCTAGCAAGGTCAGGCGGGGTTCGCAGGCACCTGGCAACAGAAGCCTGCACTTTTCAAACCGCATTCCAGGAAACTAACCAGCAGCGGCGGCGCATGATTCCGTCATGGTATTTCCGCATGATGGCCCCTGACCGGCAAAGCCCTTATTCAACCGCCCGGCCAAAGATCACGATCAGCACCGCGAGCAGGGTCGCCGCCATGAATAACAGGGCCTTGCCGGTGTGCTTTTGCCGCACGGCCGTCACTGTGGCAATGGCCGCCTGCAGGGCATAGTAAAGCGCAAAGGCGCGCGAGGCGTGGCTGATGATCTGGAACACATCATATGTCCAGGTCATGACCAGGCCGATCCCCACCAGAATGGCATAGCCCTGACGCGCGGAAATCCGGCCTTTGGTCAGCTCAACGATCAGCCCGCCCGAGCCGCTGGTATCGGCCACGGCGGCGCTGAATTGCGCGCTGAGTGCCGCGGCAACCAGCAGGATCGGCAGGATGGGGGCGACAATCTGCATCAGGTCAATAATGGTTGTCTCGTCCAGTGTGAGCGTGCCTGCCGGAAAGGAAAACGACAGGAAACCAATATATATCAGATAGATAGCGGTTGAAAGTAGCTGTGCCAACCGCATCGAGCGGATACGGGTACGGGCCGAATAGCTCCCCCCGAGGTAGCGCGAGGTTTCGAAACCCTGCACCGTGACAATCAGACCAAAAGCCAGGGTCAGCCCATTCCATATGCCCAGAGCCGGGGGGGTGAGCACCAGCGCGCCGTGCTGCGCCTGTTGCACAAAATAGACCCCAAGGCCAAATAACAGCCCCGAGATGATCGCCAGTTTGATCCCGACCGAGACCTGCTCCATCCGCTCCAGCGCCGAAAAGCCGCGGCCCCAGCCCACCAGCAGGATCAGGATCAGCACGGCGCTTGTCAGGATACGGGCATGGAATATGTCATCCACCGGGGTCAGGCGCACGCCAAAGGCACCAAACAGGTTAAGATAATAGGTGACGGATATGACATAGGCAAAAGCCAGCGCCCAGGCTGACAGGATCTCAAGCCAGTGCTCCAGCCCCGAGCGCGGTTTTTCCTCCTGATCAAGAATGGCGATATTATAGCGGATGCTGGCCCCGAACAGATAAGCCACAGCGCATAGCACCAGCATGATCGCCAGCGCATAACGCCCGTATGAGACATTGAGGATCGGCCCAAGCACCAGAAAACCGCTGCCGATGATCGACGCCAGAGGGGTGATTGAGGCCCGCCACAGGCGCGCATTGGACAGTTTGGGATAAACAAGAAGGCCCGCCGTCAGTATCGTGACCAAAAGAACAAAGGAATTCAGCACATTTGGGGCCTTATGCAATTTCATGTCATGCGCGGGCCTTATGGCATGCGGGCTGTGCTAGTTAAAGCCATCTGGCTGCAAAACCGGTTACTGTGCACATTTAAAATTTATCCTGTTTTGTGCGTTTTTGAGTGCGTTCGCGCAAAGATTTGTTAAAAGACAGGAAACAAGGGCCGAAATTTTGACGGCCTAAAAGGTAGGGTAATTTATTATGCGGTATGTCTGGGCGGTATTTCTCGCGGTGTATCTGGTTTTTCCGGCAACTCTGTCCAGGGCTGAGGATCAGGCCTGGATTCAGGTAGAGGCACTGCCAAGCCTTGCAAGTGCAGAGCAAACCATTCGCCGTTATGCGGCCAATTTGCAGGATGTGAACGGGTTTGCCATCTCGAACGGGTGGTTTGCGGTTGTCTTGGGGCCATATTCCCCAGGTGATGCCCGGCAGGTTCTTGCGGTTTACAAGGCCGATCGGCTGATCCCGCAAGACAGTTATATCGCCAGAAGTACCGCCTACCAGCAACAATTCTGGCCCGATGGGGTAAATACATTGCACCAGCCTTCCGGGCAGGAGGCCGAGGCCAGTTCCGAGCCTGAGATTGTCGAGGCAAGCACGCATGCCCAGCCTGATTACACCCGGGAAACAAAACCTGAGGCGCTTGCAGGCGAAAGCCTTCTGAGCCGCGAGCAGCGCAAGCAATTGCAGGTCGCGCTGAAATGGGCCGGGTTTTATGATGGCGCGATTGACGGGGCCTATGGCCGGGGTACGCGCGGCTCGATGTCGCGCTGGCAGGAGCGTAATAATTTTGAAGAAACCGGCGTGCTGACCACCTTTCAGCGCAATGAGCTGATGCGGCAGTATAATTCCGCGTTCGAGGGGCTTGGGCTTGAGGTGGTGCGCAATAAGGGCGCAGGCATCGCAATGATCCTGCCTATGGAACTGGTGAAATTTGATAAATACGAGCCGCCCTTTGTGCATTATAATCCGGTTGGTAACGGCCAGGTGCGGGCTTTGATGATCAGCCAGCAGGGCGATGAGGCCACCCTAGCCGGGCTTTATGACATCATGCAGACGCTTGAGATCGTGCCGCCCAATGGCCCGCGCGAAATCAGTGGCAAGGCCTTTTCGCTGGTGGGAGAGAACGCGCAGATCATATCCCATACCCAGGCCTGGCTTGAAGGCGGGATGATCAAGGGGTTCACGCTGGTCTGGCCTTCGGGCGATGAGGCCCGCAGGCAGCGGGTTCTGGACCGGATGCTGGCCAGTTTTGAGCCCATCGACGGTGTGCTTGATCCGGCTGCGGGATCGAATGAGGATCAGCGGATTGATCTTCTGGCCGGGCTTCAGATCCGCCAGCCCAGGCTGTCACGGTCGGGATTTTATGTGGACAAAACCGGCACGGTTGTGACCACGGATGAGGTTGTGCAAAGCTGCACCCGGATCACCATTGATGGGGATCATGAGGCCGAAGTGCTGGCCGATGATGCCGTGCTTGGCATTGCCATTTTGCGCCCGAAAGAGCCGCTTGCACCCCTTTTTGTTGCCGCATTCCAACGCTCTGTGCCGCGCCTGCATTCGGATATCGCGGTGGCGGGATATTCTTATGGCGGGATTTTGGGCGCGCCAACCATGACCTTTGGCCAATTGGCCGATTTGCGCGGCCTGAACGGCGAGCCGGGAATGAAACGCCTGGCGCTTGCCGCCCTTGATGGCGATACCGGCGGACCGGTGATTGATGCAGGAGGTGCGGTTTTGGGGATGCTCTTGCCCGCCCGCCAGAACGGGCGGCAACTGCCTGACGGCGTGAGCTTTGCCGCAGGAACCGAGGCGTTGACGCAAATTTTGCAACGGGCAGGAATTACAGTGAATGAGACATCGGACCAAAATCATATTCCGCCCGAAACCCTCACCCGGCAGGCCTCGGATATGACAGTTTTGGTTAGCTGTTGGGAATAGGATTTTCGTAGGGTGGGTTTTACCCACCCTACATTACAGATCAGGCCTTTGTCTGGGTTATTTCCGGCGTGATATGGATAAGCGTGGGGCGATCCGCCTGAAAGCCATCATTCACCGCCTTGACCAGCTCCGCTAGCGTTTCGGGGCGCTGTGAAAAGGCCCCGTACGCCTGCGCCAAAGCCGCGAAATCGGGGTTTTGGGCGATCACGGCCCGGGGGGCGATCTGGGCGCGGATCATGCTGTCTTCGATCTCTTTCAGTTTGCTGTTGTCCCAAAGCAGAATGGGCAGCGGCAGGCCCAGCTCAACAGCCGTGCCCAGTTCAGGCAAGGTATATTGAAAGCCGTAATCCCCGGCAATGCAAAGCGTGGGCTTGCCGCGCCGCGCCACAGCCCCGCCAATCGCCGCCGGCAGGGCATAGCCAAGCGTGCCAAAGCCGTAGGGGTGATGCCAGTGGCCGGGGCGGCGCATCGGCCAGACCTCTTTTGCCACATAGGCAAACTGGGTCATGTCGGAATACACCATCACATCCTCGGGCAGGCCCGCGTGAAGGGCATCACATATCGGCACGATACCCGGGCGCTCGGCATCGGTTTCGGCGCGCCATCGGGCGCGGGCACGGGCCACCTCGGCCTCGTTCCAGCCGGAATAGCCCTGCCGGTCCTTGATCTCGGGCAGAAGCGAGAATAAAAACGCCTCGGCATTGGCCAGCACCCTGATATCGGCGCGCTGAGCATCGGCCAGTTGTGCTGCATCCAGATCAATCCGGATCATTTTCGCCGCCTGCCCCAGGTGATCGCGCCACAGATCCACCTCGGCCAGTTCGGTGCCCACCGCAATCACCAGATCCGCGCTGGCAATGATATCGGCGCTATCAGGCCGCGCCAGCGTGGCCCCGAAATGTAGCGCATATGCATCAGGAATCACCCCGCGCCCGGCATAGCTGGTAAAGCAGGCAGCAGAGGTTTTTCCAACAACTTCAATCGCTTCTTTATCCATTGCCAAAGATATTGCGCCGCCGCCAAATATGAAAAGCGGACGTTTTGCTTTGTTGATCGCATCGGCCACGACAGACCGCATCGGCGGGCAATCGAGCAAAGACAGCGGTAAATCCTGCGATGCCGGGGCGGCGGGGGCTGCCGCTTCAAGGGCTTTGATCGGCACTTGAATATGTTTGGGGCGCGGGCGCTGGCTACTGAATTCGGCCAGGGCCCGGTCAATAAGCTGATAGGCCGCCTCGGCGGTTTTGGCTTCATGGCTCCAGTCACAGACACAGGCTGCCGCTGCCTCCTGACCCTTCATCTGGTGCAACTGGCCTTTACGCGCGGCCACCTCATCCAGACAGGATGAAATCACCAGCACGGGCACGGAATCGGAATAGGCCTGCCCCATCGGCGTCATGATATTGCACAGCCCCGGACCGGTGATCACATAGGCCACGCCGGGCCTGCCCGAAGCGCGGGCATAGCCATCAGCCATAAAACCAGCCCCCTGTTCGTGACGGGCCAGAACATGGGTGATCCCGGCCTCTTCGATACCGCGATACATTTCCTGATTATGCACGCCGGGGATGCCGAAAATGGTATCAACGCCGCGCGCTTTCAGCATGTGGCTGATCTGGGCACCAAGCGGGCGGGTTGGGGGATTATCTGCCATGATCAGGCTCTCCAGAATGCGAATGTAAAGATTGCGTAGACAGTCAGCACTTCAAGCCGGCCGATAAGCATAGCCACGATCAGCACCCATTTCGCGGTATCATTGAGCGGTGCAAAATTGCCCGAGGGGCCGATGATATCGCCAAGCCCCGGCCCGACATTGGCCACCGCCGTTGCAGCGCCGGAAATTGAGGTGATGAAATCAAGGCCGGTGAGGCTGAGCATGACCGCGACAACCCCCAGGGTGACAATGAAAAACACGAAGAATGTCATCACCGAGTTGAGTACATCATCGGTCACCGGTCGGCCCTGATACAGCGGGGTAAATACACCGTGGGGTGTGTAAATGCGCTTCAGTTGGGTTTTGATCGAGGAAAACAGCAACTGATAGCGGAAGATTTTAATCGAGCAGGCGGTGGAGCCGGCGCAGCCGCCGATCAATCCGATGAAGAAGAAAATCGAGATCAGAAACGGGCCCCAGTTCATGTAATCCACGCTGGCATAACCGGTGCCGCTCATGATCGAGGTGATATTGAACACGGCCTCGCGAAACGCCTGTTCGGGGTCGTGAGGAAATATTGCCAAAAGCACGCCGGCTGTCAAAACAGTCAAAAAACCAATGGTCAGCAAAAATACCTGCACCTGACTGTCGCGAAACAAGGCGTGATTTCCACTGGCAAGCTGAACAAATCGCACGAAAGGCAACGCCGCGAGCACCATGAACACCGTGGCCACCCATTCCGCCGAGCCTGAAAACGCCCCGAAGGATGCATCATAGTTTGAAAACCCGCCGGTGGATACGGTTGTAAACGCATGAACCGTGGCGTCAAAGGTGTTCATTCCGGTCATCAGGTAAGACAGAATGCAGGCAAAGGTGATCAGGATGTAAACAGAAGATATACTGGAAGAAATTTGAGTGGCACGAGGCAGTATTTTACCCATGGTATCAAAGGCCTCGGTGCGGAATATCTGCATGCCTCCAACCCGCAGTTCGGGCAGGAAAACCATCGCCACGACGATGATCCCAATCCCTCCCAGCCATTGCATCAACCCGCGCCACAACAGCAGGCCCTTGGGCAGATTATCAAGGCCGGACAGCACGGTTGAACCGGTTGTTGTCAGGCCCGACATGGCCTCGAATACCGCGTCCACGATGCGCGATTCGGTGGCTCCAAGCACAAATGGCATGGCCCCGAATAACGGCAGGATCACCCAAACACCGGTGGTCAGCAGGAAGGTCTGTTGAATGGTCAATCCCTGGCCCACGCCATTGCGGCAGGCCAGCGCCACAAGGCCTCCGATCATAATGGTAATGATCGTGCTTTCGGCAAACACCGGCCATTGCCCGCGCGCCTCGGCGATATCCACCGCCAAAGGCAAAAGCATGGCAATGCCAAGCGCCATGACCAGCAGGCCGATCACATATCCAACAGGGCGCATATCAATCATAAGGCGCAGGGTTGGACTTGCGCGCCAGCGCTGTCAAGCCAGATCGGAACAGTGCAGAGGCGGGTTGTGATCCTGTTCAGGGCTGTTTCAGGCCGGATCACATCTGTCGGGAATAGGCTAGACAAGCGGGCAAATCCTGTTTCTTCTCATGGCTCATCATCCGGCGGCCACCATGCACGAAATTCTGAACCTGAAATCATACCCGCTGGACAGGCCGGGCAGTGCTGATTGGCTCAGGCTGGTCGATCAATGCCGGGCCGATCTGGCGGCAAATGGCATGTTCAATCTTGAGGGGTTGATGCCTGCGGATCTGGCGGCGCGGGAAGTGGCCGGGCTGTTGCCGAAATTTGAACGCGAAAGTTTTTGCCATGAGCGCGCGCATAATATCTATTTCCTCAAATCCATCGACGGGCTGGCCGAGGATCACCCGGCGCTGACGCGGTTTCAGACCTCAAACCAGACCTTGTGCGCCGATCAACTGGAAAACAGCGCGCTGTGCCGGCTTTATGAATGGCCGGAATTTGCCCGGTTTCTGGCGGCAACCATGGGCCTGCCGGAATTGCATGTAATGGCCGACCCGCTGGCGCGATTGAATGTGATGTCCTACCACCGGGGCCAGGCGCTGAACTGGCATTTTGACCGATCCGAATTCACCACCACGCTGTTGTTGCAGGCCCCCGATGCGGGCGGCGATTTCGAATACCGAAGCAATCTGCGCAGCGCCGATGATCCAAATTACGAAGGCGTGGCAAGAATGCTTTTGGGCAAAGACCCCGAGGTGCAGCACTTGCGCCTCACACCCGGCACGCTGAATGTTTTCAAGGGCCGCAACACCGCCCACAGGGTGACACCGGTTGAGGGGGCAAATCCGCGGATCATCGCGGTGTTTTCCTATTATGACCGGCCCGGCGTGATGTTTTCAGAGCCCGAGCGCATCGGGTTTTATGGCCGGGCAATGTAGCGGGGCATAACCCTGTGGCGCGGCGAACCCGTCCCGGCCTCCGAGCCGGGACCTCTACGTCAGCCGGGAGGTCCCGGTTCGGAGACCGGGACAGCGTGGCTGCAAATTCAGCCGGTATGAAACAGCGTATCAAACAGCTTTGGATCAAGGCTCTGGCAGGCAAATGTCGGGCCCTGGATCAGGATGCTCACCGCGTCATGGCTGTGCAGGCTTTCTTGATGGCTGGCAATGACACGGAAATCACCTATCCGCGCATCCGATTGTAATTGCTGGCAAAACAGCCGTGCGGCATCTTCAACAAAAATCGGATTGGCGGCGTTGAGCTCGGCAAAGGCTTGTTCATCCTCGCGTTTGACCATCACTTGCGTCTCAGTAGGCACCGCCCGACGCGCCATCTCGATCAGGTCTTCAAACCACAAGCTGTCACCCTCGAGCACCTCAACCGACAGGCGCGCAACCGAGCGTTGCGAATGCGGCGTGGCCAGTTGCCCGCGCGCCTGCCTTGCGTGCTCAGCAAGCTCAAGCGAACAGGGGCAGGTCGAGGAATAGACATAATCCAGATGCATGAATTTGCGGCGTTCCTCGCCCTGCTGCACCTTCTCCATGGCGATATCGTAATATTGATAGCCTTCCAGCCCCGAGCGCAGGGATTGGATTTTCATCGGATAGGAAAATCGCATCTGAATACGCGCATCAAGGCTGTCGAGATCGGTGATATAATCCGCAAGTGCCGCCTCAATCACCTCGAAACTGAAGGTTTTCTCGGCGTGTTTGTAGAACGAGCGCATGATCCGCGACATGTTGATGCCCTTTTTGCCCGCCTCAAGGCTGACACTGCCGGTGACCGAGGTTTCCAGCGTCAGATCCGAGGCATCGCGGGTATGATACCGCACCGGCAGGCGGAAATTCGAGATGCCCACATGTTGCAGCAACCGACGCGCGCCCTTGATCAGCGATGCCGGGCCGTTTTGCAGATCGGGCAGGCTGGCGAGATAGGCCGCATCGGCCCTGAAATCCGCCGGGTATTCCCGTGACAGGTCCGGGTAATTCGGCACTTCGCCGCCGGGCAAAAGCCGGGCAATGGCCGGATCAAGATCGGCCACCTCTTCGGGGCTCACGGATTTGGCCCAGTGTCGCAGGGCGGCCAGAGCGGCGCGCGCCGCATCACGCTCGGATATCTTATCCAGATCAGAGGGTTGGATATTCATGGTTTCTATCCCGAAGCAAAACGATCCGCCCCCAACATAGGGCTTTGTGGCCGGAATTGCTAAAATCTTTTCTCAGCCCTGCCCACCGCTTAAGGCCCTCACACCGCATCCAGCGCCTGCATCACATCATTGATCAGATCTTCGCCATCCTCGATCCCCACACTGAGGCGTACAAGGCCCGGCGTGATGCCCAAAGCGGCGCGCTGCGTATCGCTCAGGCGCTGATGGGTCGTGGTGGCCGGATGGGTGATGATGGATTTGGCATCTCCGAGATTGTTCGAGATCAGCACGATTTTCAAGGCGTTGAGAAAGCGGAATGCCGCCGCCTGCCCGCCGGTTATATCAAGCGACAGAACCGTCCCGCCCTTACCCATCTGGCGCTTCACCAGATCATATTGCGCATGCGAGGGATGACCGGGATAAATCGCGCGGTTCAGTTTGGCATGGCCTTGCAGCGCCTCGGATATGGCCAGAGCCGAGGCCGCCTGTGCCCGCACCCGCAGATCAATCGTCTCAAGCCCTTTGAGCATGATCCACGCGGTAAACGGTGACATCGAGCCGCCGGTATGTTTCATGTAAGGCTCAACCGTGCCACGGATGAAATCTTTGGTTGCAATGATCACACCGCCCAATGCGCGGCCCTGGCCATCAATATGTTTGGTGGCGGAATAAATCACCACATCGGCCCCCTGGGCGATGGCGTTCGAGAATACCGGCGTGGCAAAGACGTTATCCACCACAACAGTTGCGCCAACCGCATGGGCAATCTTCGAGACCGCCTCGATATCGATCACTTCCAGCGTCGGATTGGCGACGGTTTCAAAGAATACGGCTTTGGTACCGGGCCGGATCGCGGCCTGCCAGGCGGCCAGATCGGTGCCATCCACAAATGTAACCTCTACACCGTAACGGGTGAGGATCTCCTCAAGCACATAAAGGCATGACCCAAAGAGCGCCCGCGCCGCGACCACATGATCGCCGGCCCGCAGCATGGCCATCAACGCGCCCGACACCGCCGCCATGCCCGAGGCTGTAGCAAAGGCATCTTCTGCGCCTTCAAGGGCCGCGATGCGGCGCTCGAACATCGCCACGGTCGGGTTGCCATAACGGGCATAGATAAATTCATCCGGGCCGGATTCTATGAACCGGGCCTCGGCCTGTTCGGCGCTCTCGTAAACAAACCCCTGCGTGAGGTAGATCGCCTCGCTCACCTCGTTATACTGGCTTCGGGTTGTGCCGCTATGCACCAGCCGGGTGCGTGTGTTCCAGTTGTCGCTCATCGCCTTCACCTTCCGGGGCTGCATCAGCCCATAAAAAAACCCCCGTCGCGGTCATGCGAAAGGGGGTCCTTCCTCTGACCTCTTTAGCGGGATATTTAACGTGGCCCGCAATCCGGTAACAAATCGCCACGAGGTATGATTTAGACCGGTGGCGTTAACACGTCAACCGGATAGTGACAGGCCCTTGCATTTATGGATTGGCGGTGCGAGCGCGACAGACAGGTTTCAGATCGCACGCGCATCGCTTTGAAAACGGCCCGCGCTGTCAGCGCGCGGGGACCATGAACATGCTGCGCAAAATGCCCTGACGCGGCTTTGGCATGGGGTTTTCAGCTATCGCCGATGCCACGCCATCCACCAGCAGGCTTTGCAATATCTTTTCATCCAGAAGCCAACGCCCCTCACGGCCTTCATGCCGTCCTGCCGTCTGATAAGAAACCCATTCCGCCACCCGCTGACGGCAGCCGGTTGAGGTGCCGGGCAAGGGCAGGTAAAAGCCGCAATTTATCCGCAAACAGATATTGTCCAAAAGCCGGGCCCGGCCCAGATCGGCATTGCCCACATTGCGTTTTGAAATATAGTTAAGATCCTCTGGCCCGGCATTCATGAAAACCCGCAACGCCGTACAAAGATCAATGCATCTTTGCGCCATGATCCAACCCAGCACCGTTTCGGATTCGACGCCCCAGTCACAGGCGCAGGCAATTTCGCGTAGCTGATCCTCGCCTGAGGCGCGGGCCAGTTCAATCTGTTCATATGCAGTGCCAACCGACCAATTAAATTTATCTGCCTTTATCATTCCTGATCCTCCGCAAACCTGTTGCCATGAATATCGCTATGTGTAATTTTTTAAACAATCACAGTAAACAAAGCATGAACATTTAAAGATAATAGCAACATGCGTTAAATAATGGAGTAGAAACAATGACTAAAGGGTATTGGGTGGCACATGTGGATGTGGATGATCCCGAGATTTACGAGGCCTACAAAGCCGCCAATGCCGCCCCTTTCAAAGAATATGGCGCCAGGTTTCTGATCCGGGGCGGCAGGCGTGAGATGCCCGAAGGCACTGCGCGGGCGCGCACTGTCGTGATAGAATTTCCCAGCTATGCCGCCGCCCTTGCATGTTACAATTCAGAGGGCTATCAGGCCGCCAAGGCACTGCGGGATCCGGTTTCAACCGGGGATCTGGTGATTATCGAGGGGTATCACGGATAATTTTTTTGCCGCAGCGCATTATTTATGGTTAATTCAAACTTATGCTGACACGACTTCTCAAAACCTTTTCAACCACCTCCCCTACCCCGCCGCCGCTGCCCGAGCCGGATGAAAAGCTGGCCCTGGGGGCGCTGATGGTGCGGGTGGCCAAATCCGATCATACCTATCAGCTTGAAGAGATCAGCCGGATTGACCGCCTTTTAGCGCGGCATTTCGGGCTGAAGCCGATCGAGGCCGCCAAGATGCGCGCCACCTGCGAAAAGCTTGAGGCAAACGCCCCCGGCACCCGGCGCTTTGCCGAGGTGATCCGTGCCAGCGTCAGCCATCAGGCGCGGATCGACGCGCTTGAGGCAATGTGGGAAGTTCTGCTGGCTGACGGGATCGGCCATGACGAAGAACATGCGGTGATCGAAGAGGCACGCCTTGCCATGGGGCTGACGGAGGCGGATAATACCGCCGCAAGGGCTATGGCCGAAAGCTGAATTTTCATGGCTTCTTATTTGGGCGGGTGCCGGGGCCGGCTGTTACGCCTCCAAATCCGGCGTATGCGCCTCCCCCCATATGCGCAGCGCATTTACGACCGGTGACAAGGCCTGCCCGGCTAGGGTCAGGCGATATTCCGAGCGCGGCGGATTGGCGGAATATTGATGCCGCGCCAAAATTCCCGCCGTTTCCAGCTTTTTGAGCCGCGCTGACAGGGTATTGGGCGAAAGTGACAGCACATCCTGCAAATCCTGAAACCGGCGCGGCCCCTCAAGGAAAAACTCGCGCAGGATCAGGATCGACCATTGATCGCCCATCGCATTGGTGGCCCGCAAAACCGGGCAGTTTGTTCGATCTGGTTCTGACATGCACATAATATATAGCACGTAAGTTCAAAATGTGAATTGACTATTTATAATATAGTCACTACATAATTTGTACCTTATTGCTGGAGATTAAAATGCTGGACCTGCTTTTCCTTGGCTACGTATATTTCTTTGCCGTCCTGCTGCCGGTGCTGGCCATGATCATCATCACCATTGGCGCCGCCCGCGCCGATCTGAGCTGGATTGATCCACGCCGGGCTTTGATTGTGCCTGCGGTGGTGCTGTCGCTTTGGGTTGCGATTGCGATGATGCTGTCGGCCAATGGCACATTCAGGGTTCCGGCAACCCTTGGCGAGCCGCCCATAGTGCTGATGTTTTTCTTTGGCGGGGCATTCATGCTTTGGGCCATGGCGCGGCAGACGGCCATGGGCCAGGCGATCACCGATCAGATTGATCCCGGTCTGATTGCCGCCTTCCAGATCCCCCGCGCCATGGGGGGATTGTTTTTGCTGGGCTGGGCTGCGGGCGTCATCCCGTGGCAATTTGCCCTGCCGGCGGGGCTTGGCGATATCTGGGCCGGGATTGCCGGCTATCAGGCGTGGTCGGCCTGCCGCCGCAAGGCACCGGATGCGCGCGCCAAAATCATCCGCGCCAATGTGATTGGCATCGCTGATTTTGCCGTTGCAATGGCCACCGGCATCCTCAGCTCGCAAGGCTTTGCGCAGATCTGGGCGTTTGACAGCCCCAATATCATAAACCTGCATCCACTGGCGATGTTTCCGGGGTTTTTTGTACCGCTTTTCCTGGCATTTCACCTGATCTCGATCAGCAAGCTGCGGCAGGAAAGCCGGGGTTTGCCAGTGCCTGAGTAAAATATCTCAGCCCAACCAGATTTAGGGTCAGGACCCATTAATCCTACGCCACTGGCGCTATTTTCCCAAAATATCAGGGGTTTGGTGCGCGCCGGTGATAGTTGCTCTATCTGCAAGCGCGCCAAGACACTGAGATGAAGGGAAAACAGCGCCCGAAGGGTTTGACGGATTTTCCCTCTGACTGCGTTACAGGCTCTTGAAATAGAACAACTATTCCTGCGGGCCTGTGCCTGTTCAGAGAAATAATCTGTCAAACCAATGGTGCAGGATTAATGGGTCCTGACCCTAAGTTTATTCCGGGCTGGACAGGCCCGCGCATGTCATGGATATGTGCATCAATCCGGGCGGGTTTCACGCATCCTGCACTTTCTTTACGTTCCCGCTTGCAAATCCGACTGAAATGTCGTGCTTGTTCAAGGGGAAGGTTTTCATTACTTTTGCCGCGTAATTCGGCCCATGCGGGCTTTGGTTCATAATTCAGGAGTGCTCATGGACTACCATACACCATCCACCATAAATGAGGCGATCAATCTGGCCGCCAATGCCCCTGGCAGTACAAGATTCCTGGCCGGTGGTACCGATGTACTGGTGCAGCTCAGAGCCGATATATTCACCCCTGACACGCTGATTGATGTCAAACATATCAACGGGGTGCATGACATTACCCAAAACCGTGACGGCAGTTGGAGGATCGGCATTGCCGTCACCGGTGCGGAAATGAGCGAGCACCCCAGCCTGTCAGAAGCATGGCCCGGTGTGGTTGAGGCGATGGATCTGGTGGGTTCCACGCAAATCCAGGGCCGCGCCACGCTTACCGGCAATCTGTGCAATGGCTCGCCCGCCGCGGATTCGGTGCCGGCAATGATAGCGGCCGGTATGACCGCAACGATCACAGGCCCCGATGGCAGCCGGGAGCTGGCGATTGAGAATATCCCCACCGGACCGGGCAAAACCTGCCTTGCCAAGGGCGAGATGATCACGAGCCTCACCATCCCGGCGCGCGGGCGCCACGGCGGCGATGCTTACCTGCGTTTCATACCGCGCACCGAGATGGATATCGCCGTGGTTGGCGTGGCGGTAAACCTGCAACTGGACGGCGATGAAATATCACAGGCGCGCGTGGCGCTGGGGGCTGTGGCCCCCACCGCGCTTCTGGTGCCCGAGGCTGCGAATGCGATTATCGGCACCACACTGGACGAGGCCGCGCTTGAGGCGCTGGCCAATGCCGCTTCTGCCGCCTGCAAGCCCATCGACGATAAACGCGGCACCATCAAATTCCGCACCCATGTAGCGGGCGTGCTGGCCAAACGTGTGGCCCGGCTGGCTTACACACGGGCGAAAGGTTAATCCCATGATCCATGTAAACACCAAAGTGAATGGCGACGACGCCGAATTTCTTTGCGACACGCGCGAAACCCTGCTGGATGTGCTGCGCGAGCGGCTTAATCTGACCGGTGTCAAGGAAGGCTGTGGCACCGGCGATTGCGGGGCCTGTTCGGTCACGATGGACGGGCGTCTGGTTTGTTCGTGCCTGGTGCTCGCGGCCGAGGCCGAGGGCAAGGAGATCGGAACGGTTGAGGGCATCGCCAATGGCGAGGATCTGCATCCGCTGCAACAGAAATTCATCGAATATGCCGCCCTGCAATGTGGCATCTGCACCCCCGGTATTCTGGTGGCGACCAAGGCTTTGCTTGAGAAAAACCCGGATCCGACGGAAACTGAAGTGCGCTATTGGCTGGCGGGCAATCTGTGCCGCTGCACCGGCTACGACAAAATCATACGCGCCGTGATCGACACGGCCGCAGATATGCGGGAGGCTTCATAATGTCATTGGATGATGTGAAAACCAGCAATTTCAAATTCGTAGGCACATCCCCTGATCGCCCGGACGGGGTTGATAAGGTCACAGGCCGTGCCCGGTTTGGCGCGGATGCACAGGCGCCGGGAATGCTTTATGCCGCGATCGTGCGCAGCCCGCATGCCCATGCGCGTATTCTTGGCATCGACAGCTCAAAAGCCGAAGCACTGAAGGGTGTGAAGGCGATTGTCACCCGCGCCGATTTTGCCGAGGGGCTGGAAGGTGAAAACTGGAACATTCTTGAGAATGTGATGGCCGGGGATACCGCGCTTTATGATGGTCATGCGGTTGCCGCCGTGGCGGCCACATCAGCGCTGATTGCCCGCGATGCGGTCAAGCTGATTGAGGTGGACTATGAGGTTCTGCCGCATGTGACTGATGTGGATGAAGCCATGGCCCCCGGTGCGCCCATTATCCGCGCGGGCACTGCCGATGCCTCGGTGCCCGAAGGGATGCACCCCAATGTGGTGCGCTATCACGAAAGCGGCCACGGCGATGTTGAGGCCGGCTTCAAGGAGGCTGACCTGATCGTTGAAGACCATTTCAAGACCGAGGCCACCCATCAGGGCTATATCGAGCCGCATGCCTGCCTTGCCCAGCTTGGCGGCGATGGCAAGGGCGAACTGTGGTGCTGCACCCAGGGCCATTGGAATGTGCAGAAAATCTGCGCCGCCCTTCTGGGGCTGGAAACCAGTCAGTTGCGCGTTACCGCGTCGGAGATTGGCGGCGGATTTGGCGGCAAAACCACTGTGTTCATTGAACCTGTGGCGCTGGCGCTCAGCCGCAAAACCAGCCGACCGGTCAAACTGGTAATGAGCCGCTCCGAGGTGTTTCGCGCCACCGGGCCAACCTCATCGGCCTCGATGGACATCAGGATCGGCATGAAAAAAGACGGGACAATTACCGCCGCCCAGGGCACATTTCGCCTGCAGGGCGGGGCTTTCCCCGGCGCACCGATGGAATTTACCGCGATGTGCGCCTTTGCCTGTTATGACCTCAAACATGTGCAGCAGATCGGCTATGATGTGCTGGCCAACCGCCCGAAACAGGCCGCCTACCGCGCGCCCGGCTCACCGATGGCCGCCTTTGCGGTGGAATCGGTGATTGACGAGTTGTGCAATCAACTGGGCCTTGACCCAATTGATACCCGCCTGAAAAATGCGGCCTGTGAGGGCACCAAAGCCAGCTATGGCCCGCGCTACCCGCGCATCGGCCTGGTGGAAACCCTTGAGGCAGCAAAGGCGCATCCGCATTACAGCGCGCCGCTCAAGCCCGGTCAGGGCCGTGGCATCTCCTGCGGGTTTTGGTTTAACTTCGGCGGCGAAACCTCTGTAACGCTTGCACTTTCTGAGGATGGCACTGTGCAGATCGCCGTTGGCACCCCCGATATTGGCGGCAGCCGCGCCTCGATGGCCCTGATGGCGGCGGAAGAGCTGGGCATTCCTTATGAGAACATTCGCTGCACCATCGCCGATACGGCAAGCCTGGGCTATAACGAGGTCAGCCATGGCAGCCGGGTGACCTATGCCTCGGGTCTGGCCACCATTCAGGCCGCGCGCGATGCCAAAAGAAAGCTATGCGCGCGGGCGGCGGCCAAATGGGGCATCCCCGAGGATGCGGTGAAATGGGAAGATGGCTGTGCCCTGCCCGCAGGCCCCAATGCCGGGAAATTCCCGCCCATGCCAATCCATGAGATCACCGCCGAGATGGGCGCCACCGGCGGGCCAATTTCGGGCCATTATGAGGCCACGCCGGAAGGCGCCGGCGTGAGCTTTGCCACCCATATCGTCGATGCCGAGGTGGACGCGGAAACCGGCAAAACCTCGGTCAGCCGCTATACGGTGGTGCAGGATGCGGGCAAGGCCATTCACCCGGCTTATGTGGAAGGCCAATATCAGGGCGGCGCGGCGCAGGGCATCGGCTGGGCGTTGAACGAGGAATATATCTATGGCGCGGATGGCCGGTTGCAGAATTCCGGCTTCCTTGATTACCGCATCCCGGTGGCCTCCGATCTGCCGATGATCGACACGGTGATCGTTGAGGTGCCCAACCCGGGCCACCCCTTTGGCGTGCGCGGTGTGGGCGAAACCTCGATCTGCCCGCCTCTGGCGGCGATTGCCAATGCGGTGTCGGCGGCGGCAGGCGTGCGCCTGCGCGAATTGCCGATGTCGCCACCGCGCATTCTGGCAGCACTTGACGCACAGGCCGATGGTTGAGGTCACTCTCTGGTCGGGCCTGCGCGCCTTCGCCGGGGGGCATGAAACCGTCGAGGTCGAGGCAAAGAATGTCGGCGAAGTCCTCAAGGGGCTTGTTGCCGCATATCCCGGATTGCAGCCCGCGATTGACGCCGGGGTTTCCGTCGCCGTCGATGGCCGCGTCATCGCCAACAGTCTGACCGAGCCGGTCCGGCCCGACAGTGAAGTTTACCTGTTGCAGCGGCTCAAAGGCGGCTGATTTCGGGGGTAAATGGCAACCTCCCCGGATTGTGACCCGAAATTTTCCGTTATTCCCCGGTTATTCCCTTGACGAAACCCGGTTTACACCGGCTCAATCGGGATGCTGGCACCAAAGGGGAAGAAATGCGCCAACACATCTGTCTTTGCCTTGCCGCCCTGCTCTGGGCAGGCTTTGCCATGGCCGAGCCCACCGGCACGTTTCGCCACGCCCATGGCATCGGCTCGGGCGCGCTGTCAAGCCTGGACCCCGCCAACAAGGGACAGGTGCCGGAAATCACCGAAAAAATCATGAGCCGCCTCATTCGCCCGGGGCTGGATGGCCGCCCACAATCTGATTTGGCCATATCATGGCAGGCGAATGAAAACGGCACCATCTGGACACTGAACCTGCGGCCCGATGTGGTGTTTCATGATGGCAGCAGCTTTGGCTCAGAAGATGTGATCTATTCCCTCAACCGGGTGCTTGACCCGGATAACGGCAGCCCGGCGCGCTCGGTGGTCAAGATGATCAAGAAGGTCGAGGCTACTGGCCCGTTGAGCGTGCGGCTGATATTGCAATCCACATTTGCCGATCTGCCATTGCAACTGATGGATAAACGCCTGCGCATGATCCCCGAAGGCTCGGGCGATACCATTGCCCAAACCGGCATTGGCACCGGCCCTTTCATGGTTGAGAAATTTGACGCCGATGGCATCACTATTCTCACCGCCAACAAGGATTATTATGCCGGCCCGCCCGGCGTGGCACGAATTGAGATCATCGGAATTTCCGACAGTCAGGCCCGGCTACAGGCTTTCCTTGGCGGGCAGCTTGATATGGAGCGCGGCATCAAGCCGCTCTTGCGCGATGTCCTGCGCCGCAATGACCGCTATATCGTGCAGGATATTCCCACCGGCAACTGGATTGGCATCGCCTTTCGTACCGACATCCCCCCCTATGATGATGTGCGGGTGCGCCGCGCCATCCGCATGGCGGTTGATCGTGAGGATTTGCTCAAACTGACACTTGGCGGCGGTGGCATCATCTCATGTGACACGCCCGTAGCCCCCAATGATCAGTACCGTGCCAATATGAGCTGCCCACAGGACATCCCCGGTGCAAGGGCATTATTGGCCGAGGCGGGCTTTGCGGATGGCATTGATATAAGTTTGTATATCTCAACTTATGACGAGTCCTGGCCGGCAATGGCTGTGGCCTTTCAGGAACAGGTTGCAGCGGCTGGGATCCGGGTGCATGTGGAAAAGGTATCATCGGATGGTTATTGGTCTGAGGTCTGGATGAAAAAGCCTGTTGTTGCCACCCGCTGGGGTGAGCGTCCGGCGGATCAGGCCCTCAATGAGGCATTTCACTCAACCGCGAAATGGAATGAAACCTATTTTAAGGATCCTGGGTTTGACCGCATGCTGGAGCGCGCCCGCCTTGAGCTGGATTTCAATGAGCGGCGGAATTATTACATCCACGCACAGGAATATTTGTTTGAAAAATCCGGCACTCTGATTCCCTACCATGTGACCCAACTGGTCGGCCTGTCTTCTCGGGTCAGAAATCTTGATCCGGTCAGCAATGATGCGGTGCGATGGTATTTACTGACCGTAGATGAATAATGCTACACCCCAAAAGTTTTCAGAAAAACTTTTGCAAATCTTTTTTTAAAAGATTTGGGCGTCAATAATTCCCCGCCACATATTTCGCTATTGCCGCCCCGCGCGTGTTGACACCAAGCTTTTGATAAATCGCCTTGAGGTAATATTTCACGGTATTTTCCGAAAGCCCCAAGCGGGCAGAGATTTGAAAATTGGTCAGCCCATCCACTAAATGCTGCAAAATCTCATGCTCGCGCCGCGTCAGCGTATCGCTTGTCTCATTGGTCAGGCGCTTCAATATATCCGTGGGCACGATCGCGTGCCCTTCCTGCAGATTGCCCAGAATTTTCGGCAGGCTCTGCAATATCTGCTCCATCATACAGACCGAATTGGCGCCAGATTTGATCGCCGTGCGGATAAAGGCAAATTCGGTCTGCTCAGCCACCACGACCACCATGGCCTGGGGAAATTCCTCGCTCAGCAGCTTCAGTACCTGAGTAAGATCCGCATCAACCAGCCGCACCCCCAGCACCACGATCACCGGCCCCCGAACCGCCTTGAGTGCCGCCCTGAGGCCTGCGCGATCCGTGGCAAACGCACCCAGATATACGCCCTCAATATTGGCAACCAATGAGCCAATACCCTGACAGACAATCGATTGCCGGTCCGCAATAATCACTTCCGGCTCTGCTGGATCACGATACTGCATATCCTCTTAAATCATCTACTTTGGCTTATGACCGTTCGATTAACGACAAAAAGACCTCAGAAACCGGTGAAAGCATACGGTATTTTTCCTTTGCCAACGCATGCTGCGGCATTATCTGCCCGGAAGGGGTAGGAAAACCCTACCCGATTGGTGCCGGACTTAACATCGCGCGTATTTTACTACTCAGGCGAAAGTATCGCAGCGCGCCAAACCGCTGGAATACTGCAAGAGCATCACAGACTGCATCACAGCACCCAAAAGGAACATCGCCATGAGCTACACCCTGCACCCATTGAAAAAACAACGCCTGCAACGCTCGGAACTGGCGGTGCCCGGTTCAAACCCTTCGATGTTTGACAAGGCCGCCAACAGCACTGTTGATTACATTTTCCTTGATCTCGAAGATGCGGTTGCCCCGCCCGACAAGGTGCAGGCGCGCAAGAACATCATCGAGGCTCTGAATGACATCGACTGGAAGGCCAAAGGCAAAACCATGTCGATCCGGATAAACGGGCTGGACACCCATTACATGTACCGCGACGTGGTGGATATCATCGAACAGGCGGGGCAGTTTGTCGATACCATTCTGGTGCCCAAGGTGGGGGTGCCGGGCGATCTTTATACGGTTGAGACCATGGTCAGTCAGATCGAAGAAGCCATGGGGCTTGACCATAAGATCGGCCTTGAGGCGCTGATCGAGACCGCCCTTGGCATGTCCAATGTGGAGGCCATCGCCGCCGCACCGGGCCGGCTTGAGGCGCTGCATTTCGGGGTTGCCGATTATGCCGCGTCCAACCGGGCGCGCACCCAGGTGATTGGCGGGCTGAATGAGGATTACCCCGGCGATCAGTGGCATTTCGCGCTCAGCCGTATGACCGTGGCCTGCCGTGCTTACGGGCTGCGCGCCATTGATGGCCCGTTTGGCAATTTTTCTGATCCTGACAGTTATATCCTGTCGGCCAAACGGGCCGCCGCTTTGGGGATTGAAGGCAAATGGGCGATTCACCCAAGTCAGATTGATCTGGCCAATCAGGTGTTCTCGCCGCCCGAGGCCGAGATTATCCGCGCCCGTCGCATCATCGAAGAACTGAAAAAGGCCGCGGTCGAGGGCAAAGGGGCCGCTGCATTGGACGGCAAGATGATTGATGCGGCCTCCGAGCGCATGGCCAACAATGTGCTGACGGTGGCCGATGCCATCGCTGCACAAAGCTGAACCGGAGGCAAAAATGGATATTCACGAATATCAGGCCAAAGACCTGCTGAAACAATTCGGCGTCTCGGTGCCGCGTGGCGGTATTGCCTACAGCCCGGAACAGGCGGTTTATCGCAGTCATGAGCTTTCGGGCGGGCGTTGCGTGGTCAAGGCGCAAATCCATTCCGGCGCGCGCGGCAAGGCGGGCGGCGTGCGGATCTGTGGCTCGGATGAGGAAATATCCGAGGCCGCCGCATGGATGCTGGGGCGCAAACTGGTCACCCATCAGACCGGCCCGCAGGGCAAGCTGGTGGGGCGGCTTTATGTCGAAGAGGCCACCGATATTGCCCAGGAGATTTACCTTGGCTTCGTGATGGACCGCACCGAAGAGCGCGTCGTGGTTGTCGCCTCAGCCCATGGCGGGATGGAGATCGAGGATATTTCGGCGGACGAGCCCGATTCGATCATCCGTACAGTGGTCGATCCCGCGGTGGGCATGCAGGCGTTTCAGGCGCGCGAAATTGCCTTTCAACTGGGCCTTGATGCCAGGCTGATTGCACAGGCGGTAAAAACCATCACCGGCTGTTACCGTTTGATGAGTGATCTGGATGCCAGCATGGTTGAGATCAACCCGCTTGTGGTCACTTCCGGGGGTGAGATCGTGGCTTTGGACGCCAAGATCAGCTTTGATGACAATGCCCTCTTCCGCCGCCCGGAAATTTCCGAGATGCGCGACAAAAGCCAGGAAGACAAGCGCGAAACCTATGCTCAGGATCGCGGCCTGAGCTACATCGGCCTTGAGGGCAATATCGGCTGTATCGTCAATGGTGCGGGGCTGGCCATGGCCACTTTGGACATGATCAAACTGGCCGGGGGCGAGCCGGCCAATTTTCTGGATGTGGGCGGTGGGGCCTCGGCCGAGCGGGTGCTGATGTCATTCCGCTCGGTACTGAATGACCCGAAAGTCGAGGCGATTCTGGTCAATATATTCGCCGGTATCAACCGCTGCGACTGGATCGCCGAAGGCGTGGTGCGGGCGGTGACCGAGCTTGATCTGAAAATGCCATTGGTGGTGCGATTGTCCGGCACGAATGAGGCCGAAGGCCAGGAAATCCTGCACAATAGCGGCCTCAATATCATCACCGCCCCCACTCTTGCCAATGCCGCTGAAAAGGTGGTTGGCCTGTGGCATGAGACCCGCAAAGAAGGAGCAGCATAATGGCCATTCTGATTGACAGGGATACCCGCGTATTGGTGCTGGGCCTCACGGGCCGCATCGGCAGCTTTCACGCGCAAGACATGATCAACCACGGCACCAATGTGGTGGGCGGTGTAACCCCGGGCAAAGGCGGCAGCACCCATCATGGCCTGCCGGTGTTCAATACCATCAAGGGTGCCGTGTCTGAGACCGGCGCCACGCTGGCCATCTGTTTCGTGCCGCCGCCCTTTGCGGCGGATGCGATCATGGAAGCGGCGGATGCGGGCATCAAAACTTGCGTTTGCATTGCCGATGGCATCCCGGCCTCGGACATGATCCGGGTCAAGCGCTATATGCGGCGCTATAAATCCGAAAACCGCATGCGCCTCATCGGCCCCAACTGCGCCGGTATCATCACCCCCGGTCAGGCTTTTGCCGGCCTCATGCCGCCGCATATCTACATGCCGGGCCGGGTGGGCATCATCGGGCGCTCGGGCACGCTGGGCTATGAGGCGGCATCCCAGATGAAAGAGGTGGGCATCGGCGTTTCGTCCTCGATTGGCATTGGCGGTGATCCGATCAACGGCTCAAGCTTTCGCGACATTCTGGAGCTTTTTGAGAACGATCCCGATACCGATGCGGTGGTTCTGGTGGGTGAGATTGGCGGCCCGCAAGAGGCCGAAGCGGCGCGCTATATCCGCGATCACATGACCAAGCCGGTGGCGGCCTATATTGCCGGGCTTTCCGCCCCCAAAGGCCGCACCATGGGCCATGCCGGGGCGATTGTTTCGGCCTTCGGTGAATCGGCGCAGGAGAAGGTTGAAATCCTGGGTCAGGCCGGGGTGACAATCGTGCCCACGCCTTCGTCTTTTGGCGAGGTTGTGCAAAAAATGATCGCCTGACAACTTTCCCCCTCACGTCCCGGCCCCCGCGCCGGGACCTCTAAGTTGGCCAAGAGGCCCCGGCGCAAAGGCCGGGGCGTGTGGGATATGCTGTTTGGGGCGCTTTGAACAAACAAAACCTTTGAAAAATCTCCTATGGGGTGGTGTGCAAAGCGTCCCTGCCCAGCTTGGCTGCCTATTGCCACACCCAAACCAATGCCGCACAATGCGCGCCTTACCAGAGTCTGGTTGGTGGCAGAAGGACGATCATGCGCGTTTATGTTTTGGGGGCAGTTTTACTTTTCCTCATATGTATCTCACGAGCAATTGCCTCCGGTAATGCGCAAGAATTACAACCTGTTAGCGTTGAGCTGGTGCTGGCGGTTGACACCTCAATCAGCGTAAGCCACGCCGAATATCAGCTTCAGATGCAGGGGATTGCCGACGCTTTTCGTCATCCTGATATCCTTGATCTGATCACCAGCCAACCGGGCGGTGTGGCGGTGACGGTAGTGCATTGGAGCCTTGGCAGCCTGAACTCGCAGGCCGTGGATTGGCAGCATCTTGATAGCATTGCCTCGGCGCTGATCTTTGCTCATCAGGTGGAAACAGCGCCGCGTGAGCATGCCGGGCGCGGGACATCCATTGGCAGTGCTATTCGTTATTGCACATTATTAATAACCCGTAACACATTCACCGGGCAGGCCCTGAAGATTGACATCTCGGGCGACGCCCGCAGCAATTCCGGCGGTGCGCCGGAATTTGCCCGCGATGCGGCGGTGGCGCTTGGCATCACCATCAACGGCCTGACCATTGCCGATGGCGATGCCAATCTGGCGCAATATTACCAAAACCGCGTGATCGGCGGCAATGAGGCTTTTGTTATCTCGATCACCCGCAAGGATGATTTCGCCCGCGCCATGCGGCAAAAAATCAGGCGCGAGTTGATGTTTCTGGCGCAAGGGGCTAACGCATACCCCTGAATATTCCCGGGGTGAGCTGGAGCGGATCATGTATATCAAGCCTTTCGGCGTTGAACTTTGGATGAATGAATTTGAAACGAAATGCGAGCTCAACCTGGCCGAAACCTGTGTTGACAGCCTCACCATTGCCGAGCTGCTTGAAATATGCGGGCGCAATGATGCGACGCTCAGTGATATTTTACCACTGAGGATGTCTTATGGCGCAATCGAAGGCTCTGACCGGCTGCGCGATGCCATTGCCACGCTTTATGACGCGCAAGGCCGCGAAAATATCCTTGTCACCAACGGCACCATTGGGGCAAATTCTCTGGTGCATCAGGCGCTTGTGTCGCACGGCGACCGGGTGATTTCCGTCGTTCCCACCTATCAGCAGCATTATTCCATCCCCGAAAGCATCGGCGCGGATGTGCATTTGCTGCGTCTGCGCGAGGAAAACGGCTTTCTGCCTGATCTGGATGAGTTGCGCACCATGGCCAGCCCCGGCACCCGGCTGATTGCCATCAACAACCCCAACAACCCGACCGGCAGCCTGATGGGCAGGGAAATGCTGCAAGAGATTGCCGTCATCGCGCGGGATGCGGGCGCTTATGTGCTGTCGGACGAGGTCTATCGCGGCACCAATCAACAGGGCGATGGCATGGCCGTCTCGATGGCGGATATCTACGAAAAGGGCATCAGCACCGCCAGCATGTCAAAGGCGTTTTCACTGGCAGGGCTGCGCCTTGGCTGGATTGCCGCCCCGCGTGAGGTGATCGAGCAGGTCGCGATTCACCGCGATTACAATACCATATCGGTGAGCATGATCAGTGATCATCTGGCAGCCATGGCTTTGGAAAGCACCCCGTCCCTGCTCGCGCGCAGTCAGGCCATCACCCGCACAAATCTTGGCATTCTGGCCGATTGGGTGGCGCAGGAGCCGCGGATCACATGGGTGCGGCCAAAATCCGGCACCACCGCGCTGCTGAAATATGATTTTGAGATGCCCTCAAGGGAATTTTGCGTGAAGTTGCTCACTGAGACCGGCGTCATGCTTACCCCCGGCTCGGCGTTGGATATGGAAGGGTATCTGCGCATCGGATACGCCAATAACCCGGAAATTCTGCAATCGGGGCTGACACGGCTTTCGGAATTTTTGCTCAAAGCCGGAAGCGGCTCAGGCGGCTGAATGTAGGGTGGGTTTCACCCACCCTACAGATCGCCAGTCACGTCATGGTCGTAAAGCCAGTTGAACTGCGTCATCATCCGCCGAGGTGTCACCGCTCCCCCCAGTCTCAGGGCTGAATGCGCGGCCCATCTCAGAGGTCCGAAAGACAGGTGATATTTGCGGGCATTGCCATTGGCCGCCTGCACCACCCGGCGCACCCGCGCCTCGCGCCGCTGTTGATAGCTGGCCAGCCCCCGGGCAACCGTGCCCTGCCGCGCGAGAGCATCCGCCAGAACCCAGGCATCTTCCAGCGCCATCACCGCGCCTTGCGCCATGAACGGCAAGGTAGGGTGGGCGGCGTCCCCCAGCAACGCCGTGTTGCCGCCCTGCCAGACCGGGGCCACCATATGGCGAAACAGGCCCCATAAATGCACCTTTTCGACCCTGGCAAGCATCTGCTGCACCTCTGGTCCAAAATCGGCAAATACAGCCCGCAGATTATCCGGATCATCGCGCTGGCTCCAGCTCTCGCTGGCCCAGTTGGCGCGCTCCTGTACCGCCACGATATTCAAATCCCGCCCGCCGCGCAGCGGATAGCTGATCACATGCCGGTGAGGCCCCATATGCACATGGGCCTCGGGCCCGCGCGCCGTGTCATTGGGCACAATCGCACGCCAGGCCACCTGACCGGTGAAAAAGGGCGGATTATCCCCGTTCAGAACCGGCCGCAATTTTGAGTGCAGCCCATCCGCCCCCACTACCAGATCAGCCTTGATTGTTGCCCCGTTGGAGAGAACAACCTGCGGCCTGTCCCCCGGAGTGATCTGTTCGACCTTTTGCAGCAGCCGGATTTTCACGCCCGCATCGCGCGCACCATTTGCCAGAAGGTCAATCAGATCCGCGCGGTGCGCAAAATAGTAATTCTGATTCTGCAGGAGATCGAGATCAAGCCTGAGCACCTCACCGCGCCGGTAATCGCGCAATGAAACCGCCCTGCCCTGCACCGCCTCCGCGCGCAGGCCCTCGCCAAGCCCAAGTGCCGCCAACACGGCAAAGCCATTGGGGCTGATCTGCAGGCCGGCGCCAACTTCGGATATCTCTGCGGCCTGCTCAAGTACCGTCACATCCGCACCGCGCAGCGCCAAAGCCCGCGCTACAGCCAACCCGCCAATCCCGGCCCCGATAACAAGCGTTTTCAAACCATCCAGCTTCATGCTCTACCCATGATACAAAAAACGCCAGAGCGAAAGCCCCGGCGTTGAAATCCTTGGTAAAAAATGTCCGCGATCAATCGTCGCGATGCACTTTTTCCCGTCGCTCATGGCTTTCCTGAGCCTCAAGGCTCATGGTGGCAATCGGGCGCGCATCAAGGCGTTTGAGGCTGATCGGCTCGCCGGTCACTTCGCAATAACCGTATTCGCCTTCATCGATTCGGCGCAGGGCCTGTTCGATCTTGCCCACCAGCTTGCGCTGACGATCGCGGGTACGCAATTCAAGCGCGCGATCGGTTTCTTCGCTGGCGCGGTCGGCCACATCGGGAATGGCGCGGGTGCCGTCCTGTAGCCCCTCAAGGGTGGTGCGGGTTCCGGAAAGCAAGTCATCGCGCCAATCTATCAGCTTACGACGAAAATATTTAAGTTGCCGGTCATTCATGAATGGTTCATCTTCAGCCGGGCGATAATCCTCGGGCAGAAATTGTTCCGCTTTCATTCGGGTCCCCTTTTCAAGGCCAGCGTCGGGCATGATCTTCTCCTCGGACAAGTGGCGCTGCATGGCGATGCATTACACCCGTACCTTCGCTTTGTCACTAGCCAATCACGAGACATTGATCTGATTTTTCTTCGGCTTTACTTTTCAAACGCAACGGGGCAAGCAATGCAGGTTGAACAGGATGGATACCCGATGAAATTCCAGGGCTCAGACAGCTATATCGCCACCGACGATCTGCGCATTGCCGTCAATGCCGCCATCACGCTCGAGCGCCCCTTGCTGGTCAAAGGCGAGCCGGGCACCGGCAAAACCGAGCTGGCGCGGCAGGTGGCCAATGCTTTGGGCCTCAGCCTGCTGGAATGGAATATCAAATCCACAACCAAGGCACAGCAGGGGCTTTATGAATATGATGCTGTCTCGCGCCTGCGTGATAGCCAGCTTGGCGACGCGCGGGTGCATGACGTGGCCAATTACATCCGCCCCGGCAAGCTTTGGCAGGCGTTTACTGCGGATGAGCGGCTGGTGCTGCTGATTGACGAGATTGACAAGGCCGATATCGAATTCCCCAACGATCTGTTGCAGGAGCTCGACAAGATGGAGTTTCATGTCTACGAGACGGGCGAGACCATCCGCGCCAGGCATCGCCCGGTTGTGATCATCACCTCGAACAATGAAAAAGAGCTGCCCGATGCCTTCCTGCGCCGGTGTTTTTTCCATTACATCCGTTTCCCCGATACTGAAACTATGCGCCAGATTGTCGAGGTGCATTTTCCCGGCATCAAACAGGCCCTGCTGACCACAGCCCTGACGCAATTTTACCAGATCCGCGAGCAATCCGGCCTGAAGAAAAAGCCGTCAACTTCCGAGGTGCTTGACTGGCTCAAACTGCTGCTGGCCGAAGATCTGACGCCTGAGGATTTGCAACGCAGCGGCGCGGATGCCCTGCCAAAACTGCATGGCGCATTGTTGAAAAATGAGCAGGACGTGCATCTGTTTGAGCGTCTGGCCTTCATGGCACGGCGGCAACAGCGTTGACAACACCGCAGTCCATCGCGGGAGTATTAACTTGTTTTTCTTGGCAAAATATTTATCTTGAGCGTTTCTGACCGGATAAATTCACCCGAGCCAACCGCCAAGGGGCCCTTATGCATGTGAAGATGATTAGCGGACTTGTAACAAGGCCGGTACGGTTTAACCCACTTATGGTGCCGCTTTGCCTGATGCTTGGGGCCTGCGCCCCGGTGCCGGATGCAAATACCACCACGCGGGCATCCACAGCAGCACAAGACCGGCTACCGCCGATCAAGACATTCTCGGATCCTGATCCCCTGCCACCTGCGCGTGCCAACAGCGATATCGCGCGGGATTTCCTTGATCTGACCTTTCAACTGGAATCCGGCAGCAACCTGTCAACTTTCACCCGTTTTGAAACCCCGGTCTCGGTGCGGGTCACCGGCGCAGCTCCGGCAACATTGCTGCCTGATCTTGACAATCTGCTCCACCGCCTGCGCTCTGAGGCGGGGATCAACATCTCACGGGTCAGCGGCAATGCGGCCAATATCACGATCGAGGCTGTATCACGCCGCGACATTCACAAATATCAGCCCAGTGCCGCCTGTTTCGTGGTGCCCAATGTCTCAAGCCTGAACGAGTTCAGCACAGCCCGGCGCGGCCATGCCACCAACTGGGGCAATCTGCGAAAACGTACCAGGCTGGCTATTTTCCTGCCCAATGATGTCAGCCCGCAAGAGGCCCGCGATTGCCTGCACGAGGAACTGGCACAGGCGCTTGGCCCGCTCAATGATCTCTATCGCCTGCCCGACAGCGTTTTCAATGATGACAACATGCAAACCGTCCTTACCGGGTTTGACATGCTGATCCTGCGCGCCACCTATCAGCCCGAGCTGCATTCCGGCATGACCCGGCAACAGGTGGCAAGCCAGCTACCGGCAATCCTTTCCCGGCTCAATCCGCGTGGCGATCACCTGTCACCGCGCAATACCAAAGCGACGCCGCGCGCCTGGATCAAGGCGATTGAAACAGCGCTTGGGCCGGGCGCGCCACAGGCAAAACGCCTGCGCGCCGCCAACAGGGCCCTGGCCATTGCCACCTCTGAGGGCTGGTTTGATCAGCGTCTTGGCTTTACCCATTACACCCTGGGCCGCCTGGCAAAAAATTCCAATCCGGCCCTGTCCCTCAAGCATTTTCGCGCCGCGATGAAAGCCTATCAGCAGACACCGGGCACCGCCATACATCAGGCCAATACCGCCACCCAACTGGCCGCCTGGGCCATACATGCGGGCCAGCCGGATATCGCACTCAGTATTGTAACCCCGCATATTGCCAATGCCATGCGGTTTGAGGATGCTGCACTTTTGGCCAATCTGATGCTGCTGCGCGCCGAAGCCTATGAGCTTTTGGGCGAAAAAGACCGGGCACAGGCGCTGCGGCTGGACAGTCTGGGCTGGGCGCGCTACGGCTTTGGCACCGATTGGGTCTTGCGCTCAAAACTGACCACGATCACACCGATCAACACGACAAACGGATAAGCCATGATCATATTATTGGGGGCCATTCTGGGGGTGATATTCGGTGCCTATACGGCCCGCCGCCGCAAAGGCAAGCTGGCGGATATTTTGCAATATGCCTTTGTTTATGCGATGTTATTTGCCCTAATCGGCCTGTTTGTTTCGATCTATATCAACCGCAGCCTCTAGCGCGCCCGATGTTCCTGCCGTTCTTTGAAACCCTGCGGAATTCCGGCATCCCGGTCTCGCTGCGCGAATTTCTGAGCTTCCTTGAAGCTTTGCGCGCGGGGCTTGTCACCTATGATTCCGAAGGGTTTTATTATCTTGCCCGCATGAGCATGGTCAAGGATGAGCGCAATATTGATCGCTTTGACCGCGCCTTTGCCGCCAGCTTTGCAGGCCTTGATAAAATCACCCCCGCTGAGGTCATGGGCGCGATTGACCTGCCCGCAGACTGGCTTGAGAAAATGGCCGAAAAGCACCTTTCAGAGTCTGAGAAAGCCGAGATCAAGGCTTTGGGCGGCTTTGACAAGCTGATGCAGACCCTCATTGAGCGGCTCAATGAGCAAAAAGCCCGGCATCAGGGCGGCAATAAATGGATCGGTACGGCGGGCACCTCGCCCTTTGGCGCCTATGGCTATAATCCTGAAGGTATCCGCATCGGCCAGTCGGAATCGCGCCACCAGCGCGCGGTCAAGGTCTGGGACAAGCGCGAATTTCGCAATCTCGACGATTCCGTTGAGCTGGGCACCCGTAACATCAAGGTGGCGCTCCGGCGTTTGCGCCGCTGGGCCCGCGATGGCGCGGCGGAAGAGCTTGATCTCAACAGCACCATTCGCGCCACGGCCGAGCATGGCTATCTCGATGTGCAAACCCGCCCCGAGCGGCGCAATGCAGTCAAGGTATTGCTGTTTCTCGATGTTGGCGGCTCGATGGATGCTCATATCAAAGTGGTGGAAGAGCTGTTTTCCGCCGCCCGCGCCGAATTCAAGCATCTGGAATATTTCTATTTTCACAACTGCCTGTATGAGGGCGTTTGGCGCGATAACCGCCGCCGCTGGGATGCGCAAATTCCCACCGAAGAGGTGCTGCACACCTACGGGTCCGATTACAAATGCATCTTTGTCGGCGATGCCAGCATGTCGCCCTATGAGATTGCCTATCCCGGCGGGGCCAATGAGCATATGAACGCCGAGGCAGGCGAGGTCTGGCTAACCCGCGCGCGCGATCAGTGGCCGTCAAACCTGTGGATCAATCCCATCCCCAAAGATCACTGGGGCTATACCCAATCCATCGGCATGATCCGCAATATTTTTGCAAAGCAGATGATCCCGATGACCCTTGCTGGGCTTGATGAGGGCATGAAGAATCTGCTGCGTTAGGGGCAACCAATTGAAATCACGGTTGCACCCCGGCCCCCCGCGTCAGACGATATCGATCGCGCTTTCCAGCCCGGTCAGCGTGGTCAGGCCGATCAGCTCAACCACGTCGCCGCCGCCGAAATCAAGCTCGGCATTGCCCGCCAGGTTGATGCTGCCGAACTGCG
>JAJFIA010000014.1 GCA_021775255.1 Roseovarius sp. | reverse complement strand
CGCCAAAAATGTCATCGGCACCCGCGCCGCCCATCAGCAGATCATCATCGCCGCCGCCGCCCAGCAAATCATCGCCCGCGCCGCCCTCAACCGTATCATTGCCCGCCCCGGCAAACACCGTGTCATTGCCGCCCGCCCCGTCCAAACTATCATTGCCGATACCGCTGGAGATCAATTCAGGGGCAATAGTGCCCTGAATGATGTCATCTTCGGTTTCGACCGTGTTGAGCAGAGTGGACAGGGGTATATCGACGCCAGGACGGAACGGGCCCGAGCTTATCGCCCCGATATCCGTAATCGAGTTGTCAAGTGCGATCATCTCGGCCACATTTGTGGGGAAAATAACCGGGGCACCCCCAATCGGGAAAATATAATCGGTCTGTGTTGCCGGGTCGTGGACAACAAAAATGATATGTGTGCCCGAAGGCGTGTCAACAAAACCAAGCTCAATTACAAAATTGATATCAATCGGCACCCCGTCAAGATCCGCAAACAGAGGGGCTGTTGCCAGTGTCATCTCAATTTCAGGAAGATCGCCCGGATCGGGTGCAATGATCGTGTAGTTGAAAACTGCCGGGATGCCGGGAAAAACGGCCCGCAGGGTTGTTGGTGTCACGCTGGTTGGATTGTCGTTAATGTCTCTTGTAACTACAAATCCCGAAATAATTTGCTGTGTCATATTGTTATCCTCACTGACATTTTCCAAACGAGTTGCCGGATAATGATAATAATGAATAATGCCGGATCTAAATCGTATTCAGCCCCGTTTGCTGTGTTCAATTATTATCTATGCATCTACATTAACGATTTTGAAAGCGGCTGTGTCAACTCAAGGGTGTTTTCGGACTAATCCCAGGATGATCCCCGGCGCAAAGCAGGATCAGTTCCTTGGCCGCGAACGCCAGCCGCCACGGCGGCGGGGGGCGGTGATCTTGGTATCGCCTTCGATCAGCACTTCGGTCATCGGATGATCCGGATGGGCCGGGCGGTATCGCCCGAGCAGTTTTTGAATGGTTTCTCTGGTATCCATTGCATCCGGAAGTGACAATGCCCAATCCAGAAAGATCGAGCGGCACTCGCCAAGGGTGATCCCTTCAATCCGGTAGGCCTCATATATCAGCCCCTTGTGATCCAGTGAATCGCCTTTCATTTCATATCCCTTCGGGCCGGTTCTCCAGTGCCTTGTCGATGATATCCCCGGCCTTTGATGTTGCCGCCTCCAGCGCCTGTTGCAGCGCCTTGAGGGTCTTGAACCCGCTTTCGCGTAAAACAAAGCTCTGGCCTCCATCGCCGATCATTTCGGTTTTCAGCGGTTTGTCCATCAGCAATCTGGCCGCCTGCAATACCTGCCAGCAAAGCCCATAAGCCGCGATCAAAGCCGCGCTCTCAGCGGCACCATACCAGCCAATAACGACACCGGCCTCAATCCCGGCTTCCACATCGCGCGCGCCCCTGCCCGCCATCAATGCCGCCGCCTGCGCCAGCAATTCCACGTCAAACAGCCGCCCCCGCCCCAGTTTGGTATCCCAGGGGCCATCGGGGGGCTTGGCACCGGCAATCCGGCTGCGCATCTCGGCCACGGCAGGCAACACCTTTTGCGGCGCGCCCTTGCCAGCCAACAGCTCACAGCGAAAGGCTTCAACCTCGGCCGCTAATCCTGCATCGCCGCAGATCACCCGCGCCCGGGTCAGCGCCAGATGTTCCCATACCCAGGCCTCGTTTTGCTGGTAGCTGCAAAATGCCTCCCAGCTTGTGGCCACGGGGCCTT
The DNA here is from genome assembly GCA_021775255.1 of Roseovarius sp. GTDB lineage: Bacteria > Pseudomonadota > Alphaproteobacteria > Rhodobacterales > Rhodobacteraceae > Roseovarius. The sequence goes on along the minus strand of JAJFIA010000014.1, from coordinate 102,278 downwards.
TGTTGCCCGAAGGCCGCAGCCGCATATCCACCTCATAAAGCCGCCCCTGCGCCATCTGTGCGGTCAGCGCCGTGATCATCGCCTGCGTCAGGCGGGCATAATAGGCGCGTGACGCCAGCGGCCTGCGCCCGTCCGAAGCCTCAACCCCTTGCGCATCATAAATCACGATCAGATCCAGATCCGAGCGGGCATTGAGCCGCCCCGCGCCCAGGGATCCCATGCCAACCACCACCGCACCGCGCCCCGGTGCCCTCCCGTGTTTGGTGGCAAACTGCGCGGCCACCTCGGGCCAGAGCACTGCAATCACCGCCGCCGCAAGATCGGCATATTGTGTGCCCGCCTGATCCGCGCTGATCAGCCCGCGCAGGTGATGCACCCCGATCCTGAAATGCCAGTCCTTGTGCCAGCGCCGGGCGGCATCAAGCCGGGCCTCATAATCATTCTCGGCCTTCAGCCGCGCGCCAAGCCCCTGCTCAAGCGCCGCGCGCCCCGGCCAGGGAGCAAAGAAATCCCCGGCTATCACCGCGTCAAATACCGATGAATGCTGTGCCAGATAGCCCGCCAGCAAAGGGGCGGTGCCGGCAATATCAACCATCAGTTCAATCAGGTGCGGGTTGGTCTCAAACAGGGAAAACACCTGAACACCCGCCGGCAGCCCGGCCAGAAAGCCATCAAATGCCAGCAGCGCCTCATTGGGATGGGCGGTGCCGGAAAGCTGCGCCATGATCCCGGGCTTGAGACGTTTGAAAATTGCATGTGCCCGGTCTGATCTTAACGCCGGATAGCTGTGCCAGCGGGCAATGACAGCTTCATCCAGCCCGGTATCCGCCTCAGGCACAGGATCAGGCACAGGATCAGCACCTGACGGGCTGAAGAAACCCTCGATAATCTCATGCACCTCTTCAAGGCGGCCTTGCAGCTCTGCCTTCAGGTCCGCCAAATCAAGGCCCATGAAACAGGCCAGCCTATCAAATTCACCTTGCGTTGTGGGCAAGCGATGGGTCTGGGCATCGCGCAGCATCTGCAAGCGGTGCTCAACCTCGCGGTGAAACCGGTAATGGCCGGTCAGCCGCTCTGCCGCCCCCTCCGGCACCCAACCCTTTTCGGCCAGTTTAGCCAGCGCCGGAACCGTGCCCCGCAGGCGCAAATCCGCATCGCGCCCACCGGCTATGATCTGCCGGGTCTGGGTGAAAAACTCGATCTCGCGGATGCCGCCGCGCCCCAGTTTCATGTCATGCCCCGGCAGGCTCAGCCCCCCGCCCAGCCCTTTATGCGCGCGAATGCGCAGCCGCATGTTATGGGCATCCTCAATCGCTGCAAAATCCAGATGCCTGCGCCAGACAAACGGGCGCAACACATCGAGAAACTTCTGCCCGGCGGCCAGATCACCGGCGGCGGGCCGCGCCTTGATATAGGCGGCGCGCTCCCAGGTGCGGCCAAGGCTCTCATAGTAATGCTCGGCCCCGGCCATAGCCATGCACACCGGCGTCACAGCAGGATCAGGGCGCAGCCGCAGATCGGTGCGAAAAACATAGCCCTCGGCGGTGCGGTCATTCAGCAGCGCCGCCATCCGCCTTGTGGCGCGCACAAAAGCGGCGCGGGCCTCAGGGTAGTCGTCCTTGCTGAACCGGGTTTCATCAAACAGGCAGATCAGATCAATATCCGAGCTGTAATTCAGCTCACCCGCCCCCATCTTGCCCATCGCCAGCGCCACCATCCCGGCGGCTGTGGCCACGTCATCCTCGCCCATCCCCGGCAGTTTTTTCCGCCTGATCTCGGCCCGGATCATGGCCTTCAACGCCAGATCAACCGCCAGATCGGCAAATTCCGTCAATCTGCCGGTAACCTGCTCCAGCGGCCAGACCCCGGCCAGATCAGCCAGCCCGGTAAGCAAGGCCACCCTTCGTTTGCCCTGCCGCAAAGCCTGCCCAAGCTGATCATCTGCAGCCTTGGCAAGCCGGGCAAATTCGGCCTTCAACATGGCCTCGGGATCATCAAATGCCTCTTCCAGCCAGGCTTTTTCTATCTCGGCAAGCGATTTGAGATAGGGGCTGCACCCGCCTGCCGCCGCAATCAGCCCGGTCAGTTCAGCGGGCAGATGGGCGAATTCTTGGGCCAGTTCATCGCTTGGTTCCGGCTCATGGGCGCGCGGGCATCGGGTTATGCGGGAGATGAAATTCATAGGCTGAAAATGCGCTTCTGCGGGGGGCGCGTCAATGACTTCACTTAACCTATTGCCGGCCTGTCTGCCGGCGTGTCCTGACTGAAAAGATTGCGCCAGCCCCCGCCTGTGCGTTGCCATAACGAGCTGACATACATCGCCTCATCCTCCGCCCCTTCTGCCCGCCGGTATTCTGCGCGATAACACAGCATTGCGTGATCCGCGCCCACGGCGAAGGCGTGATATTCCGTTAACCGATATTCCTTGATGCTCGGGCCCCCCGCCAGTTGCGCCACATGCCCTGCGCGCCCGCATATGCCCGAGGGATAAACGCCGGTAAATTCAGGCAACAGTAGGTTTTCATCCGCGCCCGCATCGCCCTCCGACAGGGCCTGCCAGACCTCAATTTCATGCTCCAGCAAGCCGGGGAATTCAGTGGTTATTTCATGTGTCATAGCCTGATCATTCCATTTATTCACTGAGATACATACCGGTTAATTCATCCAGATTTGCCATATACGGTTAAATTTTATTCCCCGCAACTAATTGATTTTAATCACCATAATAAAATAATGTAATAATGCTTCACATTAGCCCTTGCAAACAATTCCTACCAGAGCAATATAACACATGTAAAACACATTAACATGAACAAACAAAAAGGACAAACCACCATGACGACCCTCAACCAATCTGCCCCCTCCACCGGCTTTTGGGGATGGCTCTATCGCGCCGAGGCCTGGCTTGACAACAAAGGCAGGGGGGCGTGGATAGCCGCCATGGTGCTGGCCTTTATCTTTGTCTGGCCGCTTGGCCTTGCCCTTCTTGCCTATATGATCTGGAGTAACAAAATGTCCTGCACAAGTTCACGCCGCAGTTTCGGCTGCCGGAACCATACGGCACCCACTAGCGGCAACACGGCCTTTGACGCCTACAAGGCCGAAACCCTGCAACGCCTGCGTGAAGAACAGGACAATTTCGAAGCCTTCCTGCAACGCCTGCGCGATGCCCGTGACAAATCGGAATTTGATCAGTTCATGGAAGATCGTGAAAAAGCCTCGGACAATGCGCAAAGCCCTGAGGCCTGACCTTCAAGGTAGGGGGCGCTGAATCATTCATTCAGCGCCCCTGATACATGGTAAAACCCGCCTAAATCTGCCAAATACCCGGATTTTTCCACTACCCTCTTGGCGTTTGCAGGAAGGATTGTTATCGTTTTAATGAAAATGTCATAAATCAAGGCAATCATGCGCCATTCACTTCCCATTGCGCCCCAGTTTTATGTGACGGCCCCGCAGCCCTGCCCCTACCTTGAAAACAGGATGGAGCGGAAGCTGTTCACCGCGCTTCAGGGTGACGGCGCACAACGCCTTAATGACGGGCTGTCAAAGCAGGGCTTCCGGCGCTCGCAAAATGTGCTTTACCGGCCGTCCTGTGCCGATTGCTCGGCCTGCATGTCGGCGCGGATAAATGTGGCGGATTTCACCCTGTCCAAAAGCCAAAAGCGCATATTGAAGCGCAACAGAAGGCTTGAGCGCCGCGCCACATCACCCTGGACCACCGAAGAGCAATACGCGCTGTTTCGCGATTACCTCAATTCGCGCCACGCCACCGGCGGCATGGCCGATATGGATATGTATGAATTCGCCGCGATGATCGAGGAAACCCCGATCCGCACCCGGGTGATTGAATATACCGATATGGAAAGCGGCAACCTTGTGGCGGTGTGCCTCACGGATCTTTTTGATGACGGGCTCAGCATGGTGTATTCATTTTATGACCCCGAGCATGCCCGTGACAGCATCGGCACCTATATCATCCTTGATCATATCGAGATCGCGCGTGAGGCCGGCCTGCCCCATGTTTATCTTGGCTATTGGGTGCCGGGCAGCGCCAAGATGGGCTATAAGGCGGGATTTTCCGGGCTTGAGGTCTATGCCGGTGGTGAATGGGAGAGGATGCGCAAGGCGTCAGATTACGACGCAAGGCTGCATCCGCTCAACAACGATCCCATCGCCGAGCAGGTGGCCGATATATCCCTGCCCGATGGACAACCCCTGCGCCCCGGCCCGAAATAACCCGGTCCGAAATACTCCAGCCACAGGCCAGCGACATCAATTGGGCATCAAGGCCGGTACAATCGTGACAATCGCCGGGAAGAACCACAAAATCGCCAGCCCCAGCACCTGTATCAGCACGAAAGGAAACACCCCGCGATAGATATGCCCGGTGGTGACCTCTTTGGGCGCCACCCCGCGCAGGTAGAACAGCGCAAAGCCAAACGGCGGTGTCAGGAACGAGGTTTGCAGATTGACCGCGATCATGATCGTCACCCATTTGGGATCAAATGAGCCGCCATAGATCACCGGCCCGACGATGGGGATCACGATATAGATGATCTCAAGAAAATCGAGCACGAACCCAAGCACAAACAGCACCACCATCACCATCAAAAACACCCTGAATTCGGAATCAAAGCTTTTCAGGAATTGCTGGATATAATGCTCGCCACCAAAGCTGATCACCACCAGATTCAGCATTTGCGAGCCAATGAGGATGGTAAACACCATCGAGGTAACCTTGGCGGTTTCGCGCACGATCGGCGTGAGAACCCCACCGGTATAAAGCACATAACAGCCAAAAAGCAGGCCGAACGAGGCATAAAGAAACGCGCCATAGGCGGCCAGAAAGGCAATCCAGGATTCAAACGGCACCACATCGTTGTTGATCCGAAGATCAAAATTGATACCGATCAGGATGCACAGGATAATGGCAAAGGTGGCCCAGATGATCACCATGCCGGTGCCGCCCTGATCCTTGAGCTTGCGATACGCCGCCAGCATGATCGCGCCACCGGCGCCAAGGGCGGCGGCAGGCGTGGGGTTGGTGATGCCACCAAGGATTGACCCAAGCACCGCCACGATCAGAATTAACGGTGGAAACACCACCCGGATCATCTCATTTCGGGCAAGCCTCACCGCCGCTTCCTTGCAGCCATAAAGCGTCATGACCATCGGGATAAACAGCAATATCCAGCTCAGGCCGGAACTGCTTGAGGGGGCAATCAGCAGAATATCCACCAGCAGACCGAGCACGACCCCAAGCCCGCCAATCAGTAATGGCGTGGCCGAGGCCGAAGGCATGATCCCGCGTGCCACCACCAAAATCAGGCTGAGAAGCAGGAAGATAATCCCAACTCCGGTGCCGATGGGGGCCGCATTCGCCTCTTTTTCCACCAGCGCGGCGGCAATTTCCTCGTCGGTCAGCTTGACACTTTCCTGCACCCCGCCAGCGGCCTGAATCGCGGCCTCTTCGGCCAGGGCCGCATCCCAGGCCTTTTGCCCGTGCAGCTCGATCATCGAGGCCTTGCAGGCGGGGCTGACATTGGTGCGCAAAGCGGCGGTATTGCCACGGTTGGAATAGCTGTCGATAACCAGATCCTGCGCGCCGATGATGCCCGCCGATGACAGCATCATGAACCCGCCGATCAACGCCCCGGGAACCGCCAGAAACCAGGTCAGCTTTTCCGCGCGCGTAACCGAATTGCCATGGCGCGACATGGAGGTTACAGCGGGGGCTTTTGTTGGATTAAGCAGCGCATAGCCAAAGGCATAAAGCGCATAGAGCAGCGCCAGCAGGATACCGGGCAGCAACGCCGCCTGAAACAATGTCCCCACGGAGACAACTGCCGGTGTGCCAAGAAAGGTCAGCGCATCCGAACATCCCGCTACCATCGCGCGGTTTTCCTGTGCCACGGAATAAAGATCGCCCGCCAGCGTGCCCAAAAGGACAATCACGATCGACGGCGGAATGATCTGCCCCAATGTGCCCGAGGCGGCAATCACCCCGGTGGCAATCTCGGGGGAGTAATTGTTCTTGAGCATGGTCGGCAGGCTCAAAAGCCCCATGGTCACCACCGTGGCCCCCACGATACCGGTTGAAGCCGCCAGAAACGCCCCCACAACCACAACCGAGACCGCAAGCCCCCCGGGCAACGGGCCAAAGACCCGCGCCATGGTGGTCAGCAGATCATTGGCAATCTTTGAACGCTCAAGCGTGATCCCCATCAGCACGAACATCAGCACCGCCAGCAAGGTTTCAATCGACGCCCCCGCCAGCACGCGCTCATTCATCCGGTTGACGATGAAGGCGATGTTGCGATCCATCGCCACTTCCCAGCCACGTTCAAACACCGGCCCGCCGATACGCGGCAAATCCGGGTATCGGAAGAAGGATATGGTATCGGGATTGACACCGGAATTCACCAGCGCCTGAAATCCGTCACTGCTGGAATCAATCGCCTGATGGATCAACAGGCCATGGCTATCAAGTGCCGCGATGATGGTGAAGGATATGATCCCGGCCCCGCCAATGGCAAAGGCCACGGGAAAGCCCGATAAAATGCCGCCAAACAGGCACATGAATACGATAATCAGCCCGATCTCGACGCCGTCAAGTCCAAATAGCATGTACCACAATCCCTTTAGTGTGTGCCCTCATAGGCTTCTTCGCCATCGCCAAGGCTGTCCCTGTCGAGAAATTTGCCATCGCTTTCCGGCCCCTCTTTCCATTCCAGATAGGAGCGGAAGAAAAACGAGACTGCGTGCAGGAAAACCATCGCCGCGTATGAAATCAGCAGGATTTTGAACAGAAAATATCCGTTGAACCCGTTTGGGCTGAAGCCGATGGTTTCCACATTCCAGCGCAGCGCGCGCGATTTCATCAAAAGTTTTTCCAATGAATCGCTGGCCGACGGGTTAGGAACAATCAGGTGCCGCCACAGGAAAAACCAGCCATACATCCACACCAGACAAGCCACCGGCATCATGAAGAAAAGCGAGCCAAACATGTCGATCGCCCGCTTGGTGCGATAGCGCACCTTGGCATAGATCAGATCCACCCGAACATGACCGCCTTGAACAAAGGTGTAGGTCGCACATAATGAGACCACCATAGCGTTGTAAAACTTCAGCTCTTCCGCCCACCATGACACATCAAATGTAAGCGGCAGACCAAAACCAAAGGAAATTGACGCGGCCACGAATATGCGCTGCATGAAGACGATGATGATCTGTTGCAGCACCATCAAAAGCCCGGCCCAGGCGACAAACCGCCCCACCGTATTGGCAAAGCCCTCAAGCGCCCGCACACAGCCCCACATGAAGCCGTTTTTCCATAAACCTATGGCAGTGATCACCAGAAATGTGGTGAAGACCACAAAGAAAAAATCAACCGAGCCGCCATAATACACAAACCGCATGAGCGATTGTTTATCCGACCAGTCGAGCCAGAGCTGCGGATGTGTGACCGCAAAGCCCAGATTATAGAATGCCAGTCCAAGCTGCTGGAAAAACCAGACAATGCCGTCAAGCATTGCAACCCCCCTCACCGGTTATCCGGTGTTATGATGATTGTTGGCGATTGCCCGGGCCTGACATGGGTTTTGTCAGGCCCGGACAGTTTGGCGGAGCTTAGCCCATCACACGGTCACGCTGGGAACGGTAGGTACTCGCTGACACGGACAGCCAGCCCGAGCTTTCACGCATTGATTTGATATAGGATTCATAGATTTCCTTGAACAGATCATCGCCCATGAATTCGGCGTAAACCTTCTCGGAGCCTTCACCAAAGGCATCCCAAACACTGTCAGGGAATTCCAGAACCTTCACGCCACCGGCCTTGAGACGCTCAAGCGCTGCACCGTTGTTGTTGAGATACTGGCTCAGCGACCAGATGTTGGTATAGCCGGAAGCGGCCTCGATGATGCTCTGATGCGTTGGGCTCAGATCATTGAATACATCAAGGTTGGTGGCCAGTGACAGGCCTGCGGAAGGCTCGTGAAAACCGGCGGTATAGAAGAACTTGGTGATCTCCTGGAACCCGGCTTTTTCATCTGCCCAGGGGCCGATCCATTCGGTCCCGTCCAAAGCACCCGACGCCAGCGCCTGATACACTTCCGATCCTGGCAGGTTCTGCACCGACGCGCCAAGATAGCCAAGCACCTTGCCACCAAGGCCCGGCATGCGGAACTTGAGACCGTTGAAATCCTCAGGGCCGTTAATCTCCTTGCGGAACCAGCCACCGGCCTGCGAGCCGGTATTGCCGCACAGGAATGATTTCAGACCAAAAGTTTCACCCAAAGTATCGTGATACTGACGGCCCGTGCCGTGATAATACCAATTGTTTTGTTCGGTTGCCGTCATCCCGAAAGGCACGCCGGTAAAGAAGGCATAGCCGGGATGCTGGCTGATGAAATAATAATCCGCCGCATGATACATATCGGCCTGACCGGATGTCACCGCATCAAACACCTCAAACGCGCCAACCAGCTCACCTGCGGCTTTGATCTCAACCGTCAGGGATCCGTCAGATATGGCGTTGATCGTATCGGCAGCATGTTGCGCCGCATCAAAAACACCGGCAAGGCCCCGGCCCCATGATGTAACCATTGTCAGGGTGCGTTTGCCCTGGGCATAGGCCGGAGCGGCCAGCGATGTGGCGGCTGCAGCAGTCCCGCCCAGTGCGGTGTTTTTCAGAAAAGAACGACGATCCATATGTTATTTCCTCCCAGAGTTTTGCAGCGTACAACCTTGAAAGGATGCACGCGGATCGATGTAAGTGCGCGAACACTAGCCTGCGATTTGGCATTTGGAAATACCGGGTACTGCGTAGAAGTGGCAAAAACCGTGTCGTCAGGGCCAAATATCGGGGGTTCAGGGCCGCTTTCATCATTCCGGGCTGGGAATTTGCCACATTTCGACGTATCGATTCGCCATGCGACCTCTGCGTGAATTTCTGCCGCTGAATTATGGCCAAAAGCTGTATCTTACAGCTACCATGCCGCTTATTCTGGCGGCTGTGGTGATTTCGGTGCTGGTGACATTGCAATCGCGCCAGTTGGCCGAACGCGAAATCAGAAACCTTGAGCAGCAACTGATCATCGCCAAACGGGCCGAGCTGAAGAACTATCTGTCGCTGGCGCGCACTGCGTTTGTCAATATTTATGGCCGGGCCGCACCCGATGATAAGGAAGCAATGCTTGAGGTTACGCAGTTACTGTCGGCCATGCTCTATGGGCAGGACGGGTTTTTCTTTGTTTATGATTATGACGGCAACAACCTTGTCAGCCCGCGCCAGACCGCTTTGATTGGCAGCAACTGGACCGGCATGACTGATCCGAATGGCACCCCTATTACCGATACGCTCATTGAACTGGCGCGCAGCGGCGGCGGCTATCATACATACATATCGCAAAAGCCAAGCACCGGCGAGACCGCCCGGATGGTGACCTATGTGATCGGGTTGCAGGATTGGCGCTGGGCCTTGGGCACCGGTGTTTTCATAGATGATGTGGTGGCCAAGGTTGCGGCCTCGCGCGCGGGGGTCGAGGCCGGTATTCGCCGCACATTCCTTCATATCGGGGGGATCACCCTGGCGGCTTTGGTGCTGATCTTCTCCTCCGGGCTGTTCATCAATATCCGCGAACGCCGCCTGGCCGATGCCAAGCTTAAAAAGCTCACCCAACGGGTGTTTGACGCCCAGGAAGAAGAACGCTCGCGCGTGGCGCGTGAATTGCATGACGGCATCAGTCAGATCCTTGTGGGGGTGCGCTATGCCCTTGATACCGCCAAACGCAGGCTGGGGGCGGGCAATGCGCGTGGCAACGAAAACCTTGAGGCTGGCATCACCCATCTTTCCGGCGCAATTCAGGAGGTCCGCCGCATCAGCCGCGATCTGCGCCCTGCCGTGCTTGATGATCTTGGCCTCGGCCCGGCAATCAAGGCCCTCGCGGATGATTTCAGCAAACGCACTGGTATAAAATCTGATTTCACCACCGTGGTGTTTCGCAATCGTCTGGATGAGAACGCCAAGATTGCGCTTTACCGCATCGCACAGGAAGCGCTGACCAATATCGAGCGCCATTCCGGGGCGACCCGCCTGACGATTGATCTGCGGGGCCATGCCAAAGGGGCGACCTTGCTTATTGCCGATAATGGCTGTGGTCTGGACACGCGCCAGACCAATGACACCCCAAATGGCGGGCTGGGCCTGCGCAACATGCAAGAGCGGATTGATCAGCTTGACGGAAATTTACGGGTACTATCCTCGAAATCCGGCACTATAATTGAAGCCACAGTGCCGCTTTCACACCTGCTTAATCCGCAAGACAACAGCGATCACAAATCAAAGGCCCGCGCATGAAATGCCCCACCCGCATTGTGATTGTCGATGATCATCCGATGGTAGCCGAAGGCATTCAATCAATCCTTGAAGGGTATGAGGATATCAATGTGATTGCCACGCTGTTTGATGGGCGCGACATCATTGATCAGGTCGAGGTGCTTGATCCTGATGTGATTCTGCTTGATCTCAACATGCCCGGCATCGGCGGCCTGACCACAACCGAGATCATCCTTGAACGCCGCCCCAAAACCCGCATCCTGATCCTCAGCATGCATGACAGCCCCGAATATATCTCTTCAGCCCTCAGCCACGGCGCCCTTGGCTATGTGCTCAAGGATGTACCCACCAACAAGATCAAACGCGCGATTGATGTGGTGATGACCGGTCAGCGCTACCTCTGTACCGGTGCTTTGGAATCGCTCGAGCCTTATGACGCCTCCGACCGGGGGCAGCTTACCAACCGCGAGCAAACCATCCTGTTGCAACTGGCGCAGGGCAAATCCAACAAGGATGTGGCCCAGAATCTGGATATTTCCGTGCGCACGGTTGAAACCCACCGCAAGAACATCAAGCGCAAGCTTGGCATTTCGTCAACTGCGGGCCTCACCCGCTATGCCATGGAACATGGTGTTTTGCAGGGCACCGGCGTGCAGCTTTGATCCGGCATGTGCCCTGCCCTAAAGCGTTTCGAGATTAAGTTGAAACGCAACTTGATCTTGAAACGCCCGCAACATCAATAAGTTCCGCGCGTTTCGCTTTAATAATCCCGGCGCATCTTTGCCCCGTGATAGAGGATATCCGCCCATTCCTGATTGACCTTGTCGCGCTTTGCCACATCATCCGGGTCCATATCGCGTTTTGGCCGGTCAAGACGATAGAAATTACCGATCCGGTCATCGCCCCGAACCAGTTGCGCGCCGGTGGGCCGGATCACCTGCTTCACATCCGGCGGCATATAGGGCTGGATCACAAACCCGATACGCCGGTCATCCGAGCGGTTGGGCTCAGAGGCATGGATCACCCGCGCCGAATGAAATGACGCCTGACCGGGGCGCAATTCGGTGGCAACAGCCTTGCTTTCATCCACATCCCTGACCTCCTGCCCGCGTGTCAGGATATTCTGTTCGCCGTAAGTGTCATCATGCGGCCTGATCTCGGCATGGCTGCCGGGGATCATCTTCATGCATCCGCTCTCTTTGCTCGCAGGTGACAGCGCCACCCAGGCGGTGATGCCCACATGCGGCTCAAGCCCCATATAGCGCGCATCCTGATGCCAACTGACGAAGCCCGGATCATGCGGCTCTTTGATGAACAAAACCGTGCCATAATTCAGAATGTCCGGCCCCAGCAGATCTTCCATCGCATCCCCAAGCACCGGATGATGCACGATCTCATCAAGGCAGATCAGATTAAGATGCGCATTGTTGCGCGCCGCCCCCTCGAAGGCTTCGGGCCATTTTGCCTCGGCCGCTTCCAGTTCCCGGCGCAGGCGCAGGGCCTCATCCTCTGACATGATGTCAACCGGTGCCAGAAACCCATCGCGGTGATAGGAGGCTATTTCAGCATCGCTCAGTTTCTTGCCCATGGCTAAAATTCCTCAACATGTGTCATTACGCCAAGTATGGCGCAACAAATGAAAAGAATATCGCCCCGTTGCGACATATTTCTTGCAAAACTCGCTTGACGCCCCCGTATGCCGCCCATAATGTCTCGCACACGCAGCATGGGAGAGTCGCCTTGACGGGACTGCTAGTCGTCATTGTGGAAAGTAAGCGCATGGGCCGGTAACGGACACCATAATGGTCCCCCATGCGCCCCCGAAATTTCCGGGGGCTTTTTTATGCGTATAAGAATAAGTTGATGTCATGAACGGAGCAACAAGATGACACGTCAGATGACCGGAGCGAAAATGGTAGTCCAGGCCCTCAAGGATCAGGGGGTGGATGTTGTCTTTGGCTATCCCGGCGGGGCGGTGCTACCGATTTATGACGAGGTATTTCAGCAAAACGATATCCGCCACATCCTTGTGCGTCATGAGCAGGGCGCCGTACATGCCGCCGAGGGCTATGCCCGTTCCACCGGCAAACCCGGCGTTGTTCTGGTTACTTCCGGCCCCGGGGCCACCAATGCGGTCACGGGCATGACGGATGCACTTCTGGACAGTATCCCGATTGTTGTGCTCACCGGTCAGGTGCCCACCTTCATGATCGGCAATGACGCCTTTCAGGAGGCCGATACCGTGGGCATTACCCGCCCCTGCACCAAGCATAACTGGCTGGTCAAGGAAACCGATGCGCTTGCCGCCGTGATCCACGAGGCGTTTCATGTGGCTACTTCCGGCCGCCCCGGCCCGGTTTTGATTGATATTCCCAAAGACGTGCAGTTTGCCAATGGCCATTATACCCCGCCACAAAAGGTGGATACCAGCCATTACCAGCCGCAGGTCAAAGGCGATATGGAAGAAATAACCGAGCTGGTCGCCGCCCTGGAAAAAGCCAAACGCCCGGTGTTCTATACCGGCGGTGGCGTGATCAATTCCGGCCCCGCCGCCAGCCAGCTCCTGCGCGAACTGGTCGAGGCCACGGGCATTCCCATCACCTCAACCCTGATGGGCCTTGGCGCCTATCCGGCCTCTGGCAAGAACTGGCTGGGGATGCTGGGGATGCACGGGCTTTACGAGGCCAACATGGCGATGCATGGCTGTGATCTGCTGGTGAATATCGGCGCGCGGTTTGATGACCGCATCACCGGCACATTGGATCACTTCAGCCCGAAATCCATCAAGGCCCATATTGATATTGATCCCAGCTCGATCAACAAGATCGTGCGCGCCGACATTCCGATTGTCGGCGATATTGCGCATGTGCTGGAAGATTTGCTGAAGGTTTGGAAATCACGCGGCCGCAAGGTCAACCGCGAGGGGCTGAAAAACTGGTGGGCGCAGATCGCGGATTGGAAAACGGTTGATTGCCTGTCCTACACGCAAACCGGCAAAACCATCAAACCCCAGCACGCGCTGGCCCGGCTTGAGGCCCTGACCAAGGGGTATGATCGTTATATCACCACCGAAGTGGGCCAGCATCAGATGTGGGCGGCGCAATATCTGGGTTTTGAAGATCCGAACCGCTTCATGACCTCCGGCGGCCTTGGCACCATGGGCTACGGCTTTCCCGCCTCTATCGGTGTGCAGATGGCGCACCGCGATGCATTGGTGATCAATGTGGCCGGTGAGGCCTCATGGCTGATGAACATGCAGGAGATGGGCACAGCGGTGCAATTTCGCCTGCCGGTCAAGCAGTTCATTTTGAACAACGAGCGCCTGGGCATGGTCCGCCAATGGCAGGAATTGCTGCATGGCGAGCGTTATTCACATTCCTGGTCCGAAGCCCTGCCCGATTTTGTCAAACTGGCCGAGGCTTTTGGGGCCAAGGGCATCCTGTGCACGGACCCGGCAGATCTGGATGATGCGATCATCGAGATGATCAATCATGACGGCCCGGTAATTTTTGATTGTCGGGTTGAAAAGCACGAAAACTGCTATCCGATGATCCCCTCGGGGGCACCGCATAATCAGATGTTGATGGGCGAGGATTCGGCCAAAGACGCCATCGGCACCGCCGGCGCGGTGCTGGTCTGAACAGCGCGTGGGTTTCACCCACCCTACGAGGTGAAACGTAGGGTGGGTGAAACCCACGCATACTTAGATTAATGAAAGGGGGCATCATGTCTGCTCTGAAAATCAAAAAAGGCTCGACCAAGCATTCAGCCTATAACCTGCGCCCGAATTTTTCGGACAAAACCGAAACCCACACCCTTGCCGTCATTGTCACCAACGAGGCCGGGGTTCTGGCCCGCGTCATCGGCCTGTTTTCCGGGCGTGGCTATAATATCGACAGCCTGACCGTGGCCGAAACCGATCACGCCGGTCACCGCTCGCGCATCACCATCGTTACCAACGGCACCCCGCAGGTTATCGAACAGATCAAGGCCCAGCTTGGCCGCATCGTGCCGGTGCATGAGGTGCATGATCTGACGGTGGAAGGCCCCTCGGTCGAGCGCGAACTGGCCTTGATCAAAGTTGCCGGCACCGGCGACAAGCGTGTCGAGGCCCTGCGCCTTGCGGATATATTCCGCGCCAGCGTGGTGGATAGTACGCTTGATTGCTTTGTGTTTGAAATCACCGGCACCCCGGAAAAAATTGATGCCTTCTCGGATCTCATGCGCCCTCTGGGCCTGATCGAGATTGCCCGCACCGGCGTGGCCGCCCTGTCTCGCGGAAGCTGATCATACCCGCCGGAAATACCGCCCGCCTTATAGGCTGATGCTGCGTAAATTCGGCCTCAATCGTGATGCAGAGGCAATGTCCCGCCCGGTATCCTTGAGATCCTGCATCAATGTCGGATACTCATCCGCCGCCACCAGCCGGGGTTTGAGCGCCAGCCTGAGTTTATCATCTTCACGAAGGTTGAAATGCACCAGATCACCCGGCTCAAACCGGTTCACGATTGATCCGCCTTCCGTTTCACCGCCATAGAACGCCAGATCACCGTGATCTTCGCACCAGATCACGGCCCGCCCCCGCGTTTTGTCGCTCCAGATTATTACCCCGTGCATTCGACCCCCAAAACCCCATGTCCCCCGACTGACTTGGATTGAATTTGTCCAACTGTAAAACCACCAGTAACCCAATCAAGCATTCTGTGTATTAGGGCAAATAACAGACACAGCCCGTGATATAATTGGCATAAATTGACTGCATGTCCAGCATTCATGTACTAAAGGGTTAATTTTTAATCGTATTTTCTTAAATCCATGCGGTACCAGAGCCATAAATCCTGAAAACATTATCGGATTACCCGCGGCAACGGTAAGATAAATTTTGTCGCCTTGAGAAAAATGTCGTCGCAAATCGGCGGTTTAGTTTAGCATCAAGCTGTTGTTATCACATCATTGCAGCCAAGAAGGACAGGGCCATGCCCCATAATCTTACCGATCTGTCAAATGTCCGCCGGGATGTCAAAGATGCCAATGGCCTGCCGAATGCGCATTACATCGACCCCGCTATATACAATGAAGAGAAAAACGCCCTATTGTTTGCACAATGGGCCGGCCTGGCGGTTGCTGCAGATGTGCCCGAGCCTGGTGACGCCGTTCCATTGGAGTTTATGGGCATGCCGTTGCTGCTCTTGCGCGACAAAGACGGCGGGGTGCGGGTGTTTCATAACATCTGCCGCCATCGCGGCATGATCCTGGTTGAAGCGCCGCGCAAAATCGAAGGCGCCATTCGCTGCCCCTATCATTCCTGGTGCTATTCCACCAAGGGCAAGCTGGTCAGCACCCCGCATGTGGGCGGCCCGGGGCACAACACCCATGAAGCGATCAAACGCGAGGATCTTGGCCTGCTGGAACTGCGCAGCCATATCTGGCGCGATGTGGTCTGGATCAACATCTCGGGCGATGCGGCGGAATTTGAGGATGCCATGGCCGATGTGATTGAGCGCTGGCAGGATTTCGACAGGCCGCTTTACCACGGCGGTGCCGACAGCAAATTCCAGCTTGACGTGAAAACCAACTGGAAACTGGCGGTGGAAAATTATTGCGAAAGCTACCACCTGCCATGGATACACCCCGGCCTCAACAGCTATTCAAAGCTGGAAGATCACTATCACATTGAAAACCCCGGGCGCTTTTCCGGTCAGGGCACCATGGTTTACCGGCAGTTGAAAGATGATGCCGGCACCACATTCCCCGATTTCGAAGGTGTGGGTGAAAAATGGCACGAACAGGCCGAATATATCGCCATTTACCCCAACGTCCTGCTGGGCGCGCAGCGTGATCATGCCTTTACCATCATACTCGAGCCCAACGGCCCCGAACACACAACCGAACATATCCACCTCTATTATGCCACGCCCGATACCGATGTAAATTTACGCCGGCTCAACACCGCGCAATGGCAATCGGTGTTCGAGGAAGATATCTTTGTGGTCGAAGGCATGCAAAAGGGCCGCCATGTAGATCAGTTTGACGGCGGCCGATTCTCACCGGTGATGGACAGCCCCACCCATTGCTTTCACGATTGGGTCGCAGGCCGCATCATCGCCCACCGGGGGCAGGCAAAAGCCGCAGAATGAACACTCTCGATGCCCGCATGATCGCGGCGCATGAGGCCGGTGACAAATCTGAATTGGTCGCGCTCTATACTGAGGCGGCCAATCTGGCCAATGATCTCGATGCCGAATGTTTCTACCTGACCCATGCCTATATCTTCGCACTTGAGACCGGCGCAGCACAATCCGCGGCCCTGCATGCCCGGCTCATCTCCCATGGCCGCGAGGAATAGCCCCGCTTTCATTTTTCCTTAAAATACTCTCGCCGAAGGCGGCACAGGAACCTGCCAAACAGACATCCCACAATTATTCACGTCGCCTAGGCCAAGTGCTCCGAGGAAGAAGCCGCAGGCTAAAGCGTTTCGACTTATTGTTGAATCGCTACAATAAGTCGAAACGCACGTAACCTATTGATGTTGTAGGCGTTTCAAGATCAAGTTGTGAGCCAAGTTAATCTCGAAACGCTTTAATGACGAGACACCCTGCGTGCGCGCCCGCGCACTCCATCAGGTCAGTCCGCAGCCTCACAGATCAGCCGGTAAAGATGCCATGTGGCGTGGCCCAAAAGCGGCAACACGATGAACAGGCCCAGAAACGCCGGGACCATCGCCAGAAATGTCAGCCCGGCAATAATCGCCCCCCACAAGATCATGGGTATAAAATTATGCTGCACAACCTGAAAACTGGTGATCATCGCCGTCACAAAATCCACCTCCCGATCCAGCAACAAAGGCAGCGAAATCACCGTGATCATATAAAGCAGCAGCGCAAACAGCCCGCCCACAATGCTGCCAACCGCCAGCATGGCAAGGCCCTGAGAGGTCAGATAAATATCCAGTGACGAGGAGACATTCGTCATCACCGAAAGCCCCATGAACAGGGCAAAAATCATATGCCCCAGAAAGAACCAGAACAGAAAAACCATGATAATGATCACGCAAATTGATGGCAACTGCCTGCGCCTTTGATGCAAAACCACACCAAATATATCACTGAAATTCAGGTCCATCCCATGTTCAATCCGGTGGCTGACCTCGTAAATCGCCACCGCCGCGAACGGACCGAAAAGCGGAAACCCGACCGCCGTGATCAACATCCAATAAGTCTGCCCCGTCACATATGTCAGCCATAGCATGCCCAACCCGAATGTCACGCATATCCCGGCCACGATCAGGCCAAACACCGGCGCGCGGCGCATGTCTTTCCAGCCCCGCGCCAATGCCTCTTTCAACATCGGATATGTCACTGCCCCCATCCCGGGCACGCCCTGCAACTTCTCTGGCTGGCTCATGCCCCCCCCCATTTTCCACCCAGCCTAACGGCTGAAGGCCCGGGCACAAAGATATAATTTGAAAATAGCTTCAAGGCCTGCGCATCTCGGGCCATCGGGTGGCCTGATGATAGGCTTCCGCCAGTTGCAACAGATCCGCATCCCCTCCGCGCCGCCCGATCAACTGAACCCCCATGGGCAGGCCATGCTCACCAAACCCGGCCGGAATGGCCAGTGCCGGCAGGCCAATCAGGCTGGCGGGTATCACCACTTCCATCCAGCGGTGATAGCTATCCATCGCCTGACCATTGATCGCTCTGGGCGCGGTCCAGTCAACCGGAAACGGCCAGACCTGCGCCGTTGGCAACACCAGCGCATCATATTGCTCAAACAAATCCGCCGCCGCCCGATACCAGTCCGAGCGGATCACACTGGCCGCCTGCACCTGCATAGCCGATAGGGCCATGCCGCGCTCGATCTCCCAGATGGCATCTTCCTTCAACTGCCCGCGCGTTTTTTTGTCTGCCATGATTGGTGCCAGACTGCATGCCACGGCCCAGCTTCGCAAACTGGTCCAGCTTTCCCACAAAGCCTCCCGCGAAAACGGCGGCTTCACCGGCTCAACCTCACAGCCAAGCTCTTCAAACACACCCAAAGCCGCGCCACTCAGGCCCAAAATCCCCTTCTCCATGGCATAGGCCCCGCCCCAATCGCCAAGCCAGCCAATGCGCTTGCCAGCCACATCACCACCGGGCCGGGTAAACCGCTCTTCAGCCATGCCATGCGGCTGGCGCGGGTCCGGCCCGGCCATGACATTCAAAAGCAACGCCAGATCAGACGGGCTTCGCGCCATCGGTCCGTTGGTGGAAAGCTGGTGCAGGTAAACATCCCCCTCGGAACGGGCAGGCACCCGCCCCCAGCTTGGCCGAAACCCGTAAACATTATTCCACCCCGCCGGATTGCGCAGGCTGCCCATCATGTCTGATCCATCGGCAATCGCCAGCATCCCAAGCGCCAGCGCCACCGCCGCCCCGCCCGAGGAGCCCCCCGCCGAAACCGTGTTGTCATAGGCATTCACCGTCGCCCCATGCACCGGATTGAAGGTATGGCTGCCAAGGCCGAATTCCGGCGTGTTGGTCTTGCCTATGAAAATCACCCCGGCGGCCCGCATCCGCGCTACATGCAGGCTGTCTTCCCCGGCAACCTGCCCGGCATATAAAGGCGAGCCCTGCGATGTTGGCAAACCCACCACATCCGCCAGATCCTTCACCGCCACCGGCAACCCATGAAGCGGGCCACTCACCGGAGCCGCATCCATCGCCCGCGCCTCGGCCAGCAATTCATCGGCACCCCGCAGGGATATGATCGCATTCACCGGGCCATTCACCGCCTCAATCCGCGCCAATGTGGCCAGCATCAGCTCTTCCACGCCCAGCTCCCCGGCGGCAATCAGCGCCGCCTGCGCGCCTGCATCCTTTTGAAGAACTGCATCCATGTCAGGCCTTACGATTCGCGCGCCTCGGCGCGTGATTTCCCGGCCACATCCATTGCCAGCGTGGCCGCCATGAACGGATCAAGATCGCCATCCAGCACCCCCTTGGTGTCCGATGTTTCCACCTCGGTGCGCAAATCCTTTACCATCTGGTAGGGCTGCAACACATAGGAGCGGATCTGATTGCCCCAGCCCGCATCGCCCTTGGCCTCATGCGCCTCGTTGATCGCCTCCGAGCGCCTGTCCAATTCAATCTGATAAAGCCGCGATTTCAGCGCCTTCATGGCAATATCGCGGTTCTGATGCTGCGATTTGACCGAGCTGGTAACAACAATCCCGGTGGGATGGTGGGTAATGCGCACCGCCGAATCCGTCTTGTTCACATGCTGCCCGCCGGCCCCCGATGAGCGGTAGGTATCCACCCGGATATCCGACGGGTTGACCTCGATCTCGATATTGTCATCCACCACCGGATAAACCCAGACCGAGCAAAATGAGGTGTGCCGCTTGGCCGCGGAATCAAATGGCGATATCCGCACCAGCCGGTGCACGCCCGATTCGGATTTCAGCCAGCCATAGGCGTTATGGCCGCTGATCTTGTAGGCCGCCGATTTTATCCCGGCCTCGTCGCCCGCAGTTTCCGATTGCAATTCCACCGTATAGCCGCGCTTTTCCGCCCAACGCACATACATCCGCGCCAGCATCGACGCCCAGTCACAGCTTTCCGTGCCCCCGGCCCCGGCATTGATCTCCAGAAACGTGTCATTGGCATCGGCCTCGCCATTGAGCAGCGCCTCAAGCTCTTTTGCCGCCGCCCGCTTGGCCAGTTTCGCAAGCGTGGCTTCGGCCTCGGCCACTATCTCGGCATCTCCCTCGATCTCGCCCATTTCAATCAGCTCAACAGAATCCTTCATCTCCTGCTCGATGGCGTTATGAGTATCGAGCGCATCAACCAGAGCCTGCCGCTCACGCATCAGCTTTTGCGCCTTGGCCGGATCATCCCACAGCTTCGGGTCTTCCACCCTTGCATTGAATTCCTCAAGCCGGTGCTGCACATCCTCCCAGCCCATGCGCTGACGCAACAGCTCCAGGGATTTCCCGATCTCGTCGACAAGTGTTTGGGTCTCGGCACGCATTTTTGGAATTTTCCCGATATGGCTTCAAGCCGAGGTGATAACTTAGCCTGCCACGCCCGGCAAGATCAGGAATGCCAACAGGGCCGTTTCCCCGTAGGGTGGGTGAAACCCACCCACCGCCGGTAACCACAAGCGTTCCGCCTCATGGCCGGATCACAACCTGATCCCGAAACCCTTTAATAGAGAACCGAGCCCGATTGCAGCCCCTCATCGCTGGCCTTCTCGCCAATCTGGCCAACACCGCCGGTTGTGGTTTCGATCTCGATAATCTGCTCGTCCTCACCGGCACTATAAAAATCAAGATCGCTGCCCATGGCAAAACCACCATCAAACATGATGCCAAAAATCGGGTCTTCGCCGTCGCGGAAATATTCAGATACAACATAATCCCCGCTGGCATCATCCGGAAGCCGCGCCCCGCTATAGCGGTCAATCTTGATGAAATGCCCCCCCGGCGGCACTTTGAATTTACCGGCGCCGTATTTCGCAACCGCTTTTTCCATGAACTGCTGAAACACCGGTCCGCACATCGAGGCGCCATATGCCCCCCGGCCAAGGCCCCGTGGCTGATCATAACCCATATAGCAGCCGGCCACGATATTGCTGGTAAAGCCGATGAACCACACATCGCGCGCGTCATTGGTGGTGCCGGTCTTGCCCGCCACAGGCACATCCATATTGACATATCTTGATGCCGTACCGCGCTCCACCACGCCGCGCATCATCGAGGTCAACTGATAGGCGGTTATCGCATTCATCACCCGCTCGCGATTGGATACGATCTGCGGCCCACGATCTTGCGCTATGGCCAGGTCATTGCAATCCACACAGGTGCGGGTATCGTGGCGATAGACGGTCTTGCCATAACGATCCTGCACCCGGTCCACCAGCGTCGGCTCCACCCGCTCGCCACCATTGGCAAACATCGCATAGGCGGCGACCATCCGGTAAAGCGTGGATTCCTCCGAGCCAAGCGCATTGGCCAGAAACTGACCCATATTATCATAAACCCCAAAGCGTTCGGCATAATCGGCCACCACATCCATGCCCACTTCCTGCGCCAGCCGGATTGTCATCAGGTTGCGCGAATGCACGATGCCGGTGCGCAACGGCGTCGGCCCATAAAACTTGTTCGAGGAATTGCGCGGCCGCCACAGGCCCTGCGGCGTATCAATTTCAATCGGAGCATCCACAACAATCGTGGCCGGGCTGTAGCCGCTATCAAGTGCGGCGGCATAAACGAAGGGCTTGAAGCTCGATCCCGGTTGCCGCCGCGCCTGTGTGGCCCGGTTGAACACCGAATCCTGATAGGAAAACCCGCCCTGCATCGCCAGCACCCGGCCGGTATTGACGTCCATCGCTACAAAACCGCCCTGCACCTCGGGCACCTGCCTGAGCGACCAGCGGATGAATGTTTCGCCATCCTCGCCCATCAATCTGCGCACATGCACCACATCGCCGGGTTTGAAATTCTTGGCAAAATCGCCCGAGATCCATTCAATATCCTTGCGCGGAATCACCTGCGGCTCGGCCTCGCTATCCTCAACCCCTTCAATCCCTATACGCATCTGCTTGTCAGAAATTTCCAGCACCACGGCAGGATACCATTTGCCGTCAAGATCAATATCACGGGCAACTTCCGCCGTGCTGAGCGCCGCGCGCCAGGCGTCTTCCGATGCCAGCGCCCCGGCTTCAATGGTTTTACCTGTGCCAGTCCACTTGCGCCTGCCACGGTCGAATTTCTCAAGCCGGCGGCGCAAGGCATCCGCTGCTTCAACCTGCATTTCGGGGTCAATCGTGGCGCGCACGCTCAGGCCGCCGGTGAAAAACTCACCCTCACCAAAATCCAGGCTCAGTTGCCGGCGGATCTCATCGGTGAAATAATCCCGCGGTGGCAGGCTGGCACTGAAGGGTTCAAAATCGCCATTTTGCACCGATTCCACCGGCATCGCCACTTCGGCCTCATAGGTGGCCTTATCAATATAGCCGTTTTGCCGCATCTCCCTGAGCACGAAATCGCGCCGCGCTTTCAGGCGCTTTTTCTGCCGGACCGGATGATAATCACTGGGGGCTTTCGGCATACTGGCCAGAAACGCCGCCTCATGCGGGGCCAGATCGGTCAGGGTCTTGTTGAAATAGGTCTGCGCCGCGGCAGTCACGCCATAGCTGTTCTGGCCCAGGAAAATCTCGTTGAGATAAAGTTCAAGAATTTGCTCCTTGTCCAGGGTCTGCTCAATCCGCGTGGCCAGGATGATTTCCTTGATCTTGCGGGCAATCTTGCGATCCCCATCCAGCAAAAAGTTTTTCATCACCTGCTGGGTAATGGTTGAGGCCCCGCGCACATCACGCCCGCGCGTGCGCACCGCATCATAGATTGCCGCCGCAATGCCGCGCGCATCAAACCCGCCATGATGATAAAAATTCTTGTCCTCGGCGGAAATGAACGCCTGTTTCACCAGATCAGGAATTTCCTCAGCCGGGGTAAACAACCGGCGCTCCTTGGCAAATTCATCTATGATCCGCCCCTCGACCGAATAAATCCGGCTGATCGTCGGCGGGGTATATGTGGCCAGGGATTGATGGCTTGGCAGGTCTTTGCCGTAGATATAAAAAACCGCACCAATGCTCAGGGCAATGACCATGATCATCAGGGTCAGGGTACTGAAAATCGTGCCGACGAAGGTTAGAGTTGATCTGATCACGGTTGCCTCATTTGCATTTATCCCTCCATATAGGCGCGATGATCGTCCCAGTCAAAAAACATATCCCTTTGCTTGCGCCATTTTCCGCGCCCCGCCTCATTGCCGCACCAGATCAGCCGCCGCCGCATCCGATATGCGCCAGTTCACCAGCGCTTGCGCAATCGCCGCCGCCAGTTTTTGCCGCCACGCCGGATCGTTCAGGTTTTTGCGGTCCCTTGGATATGACAAATACCCAAGCTCCAGCAAAACCGATGGGATATCCGGCGATTTCAACACCGAAAACCCCGCCGCCCTCAAGGGCCGCGAATTCAGCGGCAGTTCATAAGCCCCAATGCCCTTGATCAACGCCTCAGACAGGCTTTGGGCACGCGGCATGGTTTCAAGCCGCGCCAGATCAATCAAGATACCCGCCACCACATCATCGGTGCCACGCAGATCAACCCCCGCCAGCATATCCGCCCGGTTATGGCGCTCGGCCAGTGCAGCACTTGCCGCGTCCGAGGCACTATCCGACAACACATAAGCCGTGGCCCCCCGCGCGCGCCCCTCGCTCAGGATGTCCGCATGCAATGACAGCATCACATCCGCCTCTGCCTGATGCGCAATCGCCACTCGGCGTTCCAATGAAACAAAACTGTCATCCTCGCGGGTAAGGATCACCTCAAAATCATCCGCCCGGATCAGCGCCTCTTTCAACTCACGCGCGAAAGTCAGCATCAGGTCCTTTTCGACAACACCCTCCACCTCGGCACCGGGATCAATCCCGCCATGGCCCGGATCAAGCAATATCACCAATGGCCCCTCGCCGGATTTGCGCGGCACGGCGCGCGCCGGGTTCCGCAGCGCCTCCCACCCCGGCACATCCGGCGCGCCGGATGCGGCTTTGAATTCGGCCTCCGCTCCCAGGCGCAGCGCAACCTCCAGATCAGCCCGGCCCGTCACATCATCAATATCCATATTGGCCGATTGCATCAGATACGGCCCGCCCAGATCAACCACCATCCGCGACCAGCCGGGCCTGATTCCACCCACCCGAACGCGCAAGCTCCCCAGGCTGCCCGGCTCAAATCCGCCCCAGTCCACCTCGCGAAAATCCAGCACCAGCCGCGGCGGCTCGGCCAGGGTAAACGCCCGAAACGGCACCCCCTGACTAAGCTGCAAGCGCAGATCAAACCCATCCGCATCCCTGCTGATACGGCTTCCGGCATCCTGTACCCGTGCCAGCCCGCTGAACTCCTGCGCCATCACGCCCCAGCCCATCATGCACGCCACCAGCGCCCAAAATATCCCGATCTTCCTGCTCATGTGCCGCTCTGCCCGGTCTTGATTTCGGCGCAAGCTACACCACCGCCCGCCAAAATGCACCCTCCTGCCCTTTCATTTTTCCAAAAATACTCAAAAACCAACGCCCGTCACCCCGCGCCGCGCTCTGACATGAAGCGCTTCAGCCGCACCAGTCCTTCCCGGATATCCGCGGTTGAGCGGGCATAGGAAAACCGCAGCGTCCCCGCCCCGCGCGCGGGATCAAAATCCAGCCCCGGAGTCACCGCCACCCCGGCCCCTTGCAAAATCTCCGATGCAAAGGCCCGGCTGTCATTGGTCAGATGCCGCACATCCGCATAAACATAAAACGCTCCATCGGGCGGCGCGATCCGGTCAAACCCGGCTTCTGGCAGGCCTTCCAGCATCAGCGCCCGGTTGGCCCGGTAGACATCCATATTCCCCTGCAACTCACCCGCACATTCCATCGCCGCCAAAGCCGCAATCTGGCTCACATGCGGCGGGCAGATAAACAGGTTCTGCGCCAGCCGCTCGATCACCCTTATATGATCCTCGGGCACCACCATCCAGCCCACCCGCCAGCCGGTCATGGAGAAATATTTCGAAAAGGAATTGATCACATAACAATCATCCGTGATCTCCAGCGCGCTCACCGCTTTCGCCTCATATTCAATGCCGTGGTAAATCTCGTCACTGATAAACGCGGCCCCCTGCTCTGAGGCGGCCCCGATCAACCCACGCATCGCCGCACGGGTAAGCATCGTGCCTGACGGATTGGCCGGAGAGGCCACGAGCAATCCATCGAGATCACGCCCCGGCAGATCATCCGGCACCGGTTGCAGGCGGTTATCCGCTGTGGTTTCAATATCCACCGGTACCAGATCAAGCGATTTGAGTATCTGCCGGTAACTTGGGTACCCCGGTGCGCCGATGC
Source organism: Roseovarius sp. (assembly GCA_021775255.1). Taxonomy (GTDB): domain Bacteria; phylum Pseudomonadota; class Alphaproteobacteria; order Rhodobacterales; family Rhodobacteraceae; genus Roseovarius. Next base: position 77,008 of record JAJFIA010000014.1, on the reverse strand, counting down.
CCACCCGCGCGCCGGTATCAAACAGCGCCGTGAAAGCCAGAATGAACGCGCCCGATGAGCCCGGCGTGACAATCACCCGGTTTGGCGCAAGATCAACATCATACCACTCCCCGTATAATTTCGCGATCCGCGCCCGCAGCGCCGGCAGCCCAAGCGCCACCGTATATCCCATGGCATCCTCGGCCATCGCCGCCGTTACCGCATCCCGCGCGCCCAGTGGCGCAGGCGTGCCGGGCTGGCCCACTTCCATGTGAATAATGTGGCGGCCAGTGGCCTCGGCGCTGCGGGCGGCCTCCATCACATCCATCACGATGAAAGGGTCAACCTGTGACCGGGTTGAATTTCGCATGGGATTGTTCCTAAATAAGAGCTGTGATCCTTTTCACCCAGAGACAGGCAGGCCGTCAATGCAGCATCTCCGCCTCTTTGCAGTTTGTTTTTCGCTCATTGCATTCACTTTGACCACCCCGGCGCGGGCGCTGTCGCTGCTGCGTGATCCCGATATCGAATATGCCCTCAAACAACTGGCCGAACCGGTGCTCAAAGCCGCCGGGCTCAGCCCCTCGCGGATCAATATCCTGATCATTGATGACCCGAGCCTCAACGCCTTTGTGGCGGATCAGAATCATATTTTTGTGCATTCCGGCCTGCTGCTCAGGATGCAATCAGCGGCAATGCTGCAATCGGTTCTGGCGCATGAGGCGGGGCATATCTCAAACGGCCATCTGCTGCGGCGGCCGATTGCGGCGCGCAACGCCCGCACCGCTGCGGGGCTTGGGGCAATCCTCGCCGGGGCGGCGGCAGTGGCGGCAGGCGGTGGTGGCGATGCGGCAGCGGGGGCCGCCCTTGGCGCGCAATCCACTGCCACAAGGCTTTTCTTTGTCCATACACGGGCCGAGGAAAATGCCGCCGACAACAGCGGCATGCGGTTCATGGCCCATGCCGGGATTGATCCGCAGGCGGCGGTGGAGGTGATGGATATTTTTCGCGGGCAAGAGGCCCTGCCGCTCAGCCGTCAGGATGCCTTCGCCCGCACCCATCCGCTGTCAACCGATCGCTACCGGGTATTGCAGCGGCTGGCCACGGGGTATCAAGGCAAGGCCCGCCCGCACTCCGAGGCCGATTATTGGTTTGCCCGCGCCAAAGGCAAGTTATCCGCCTTCCAGCGCTCCCCGAAATGGACATTGACCCGCGCCGGTGAAAGCGGCTACGCCGATGTCAAACTGATGCGTCAGGCGGTTGCCTGGCACCGGCAGCAGAAAACGGAAAATGCCGTCAAGGCGATCAACCAGGCCATCGCCTTGCGCCCCAATGATCCCTACCTGCTTGAGCTTAAGGGCCAGATCCTGATGGAAAGCCGCCAGTTCAAGGCCGCCACCAGCGCCTATGCAGGCGCTGTCAAACTGGCCCCCGACAACCCGCTGATTCTTGGCTCATACGGGCATGCATTGCTGACCCAGGGCCAGATCAAAACCGCGCAGCAGGTGCTGGAAAAATCCCGCGCCCGCGATGGCCGCGATATCCGCGTGCTGCGTGATCTGGCACAGGCTTATGCCAAGCAGGGAAATCGCGGCATGGCCTCGCTGCTCACCGCCGAACGCTATGCCATGACCGGGCATTTCAAGGATGCAGGCCTTCATGCCGAACGCGCCTCTGATTTGCTGCCGCGTGGCTCAAGTGCTTGGCAAAGGGCGCAGGATGTGATTGTAACAGCCAAGGCCGCCGCGAAAACCAGAAAACGACGATAACAGGGAGCCCCCGATGAAACGCGCCATATTCACAACCCTTACAGCCCTGCTGTTCTTTTCATCGCCTGTTCGGGCCTTTGATCCTGACCAGATGAGCGCGGATGAACGCGCGGCTTTTCGCGCCGAAATCCGTGCCTATCTGCTGGAAAATCCCGAGGTGATCATGGAGGCCGTGGCGGTGCTCGAACAACGTCAGGCAGCACAGGAAGCCGAAAATGACCGGCTTCTGGTTCAGGTCAATATGGAGGCCCTGTTTGAGGATGGCCATTCCTGGGTTGGCGGCAACCCCGATGGCGATATCACTCTGGTCGAATTCATGGATTACCAGTGCGGTTATTGCCGCAAGGCATTTGATGAAGTGGAAGAGCTGATCAGCAGCGATGGCAATATCCGCTTCATCGTCAAGGAATTTCCCATCCTTGGCCCTGAATCCACCCTTTCGGCCCGCTTTGCCGTGGCCACCAAACTGCTGGCTGGCGATGACGCTTATGCGGCCATCCATACCGCTTTGATGACCTATAATGGCGAGATTAATGAGGCCGCGCTGGCCCGTCTGGCCGAGCCTCTGGGCCTTGAGGCTGATAAAATTCTCGCCCATATGGACAGTGATGATGTCAGCCAGATCCTCATTGCCAACCGGGCATTGGGCCAGCAAATGGGCATCAGCGGCACGCCAACCTTTGTGATGCAAAACCAGATGCTGCGCGGATATGTGCCCTTGAACGGCATGCGCCAGATCGCCGAAGAAATCCGTACACAATAAAGCCCCGAACCGGCACTGAAACTGCACGCGAATGGGTAAGTACTGACAAAACCCATAAATCCTGCTATGGTGCCAGCTCATAATTTACCGTTTTATCCATCTGGGGAGGAAAAAAATGGAACGAAGGGATTTATTGAAACTTGGAATTTCGGCACCATTCATTCTGACATCAAGCATGGCCAGAGGCGACGGCGGCGGCGGCGTTGATATTGTCGCAAAAAAAATGTGGCTGGCTTATTATGATGAGGAGGAAAAGGAAGACGAAAAAATCACCAATTTTTATATTGGTTATGGCGGTAAATACTATACCGCCAATCTGGCCAAATTCGATCTCTATGACGATGCGGATGCCAATGGAAGACCAACAGCCACAACGACCCTGAGAGGGGCCAGACGGACCGGGCAAATCCACGCCTATTACATAGACGGGATTCAAGGCGGTTTCAGAAGCGGTATCTATGTCGCACCAAGCAGAGTTCCGGCGGTAAATAATGCAACGGTGCTGGTTCAGGCCTTTCATAATAATATGTCATATACGCTGTCTGGCTCAATCAGGTTTCGCGCAATAGGGTCCAGACGCGCCGAAAAACTGCCCGAGCAAGCTGAATTCCAGCGTGGGCAGAGGGTTGCAGATCTATATCAAAACGGAAATACATTTGTTCTCAGCCCGCAAAGATACCGTTTTGGGCTCCGGCTCACGTTCTGATCCCCGGGTTTTGGATTTTAATGCGTGGCCAGCATGAGAGCAGAAAGTGTGGGTCACCTCTAGGGTGGGTGAAACCCACACATCTGCCGGTTTTCCGAAGGGGTGGTGGGCTGAAGCCCACCCTACCGGCTCATTTTTATTCTGCCGCCTGTGTCTCCGCCCCGGCTTCAATCAATGCCGCACGCGCCTCGACCTGTTCAACAATATGGTCGATCATCTGGTCATTATTCAGTTTATGGCTTTGCTTGCCCGCCAGATAAATCATGCCGCTGCCCGCGCCGCCGCCGGTAAAGCCCACATCGGTCATCAGCGCCTCACCGGGGCCATTCACCACACAGCCGATGATGCTCAGGCTCATCGGCGTCTTGATATGCTCAAGGCGTTTTTCAAGCGCCTCAACCACGCGGATCACGTCAAACCCCTGTCGCGCACAACTGGGGCAACTGATGATATTGACGCCGCGATGGCGCAGGCCAAGGGATTTGAGCATCTCATAGCCCACTTTCACCTCTTCCACCGGATCGGCGCTGAGGCTCACGCGGATGGTATCGCCAATACCCATCCACAACAGGTTGCCCATGCCGATGGCCGATTTGATCGTGCCCGACATCAATCCACCGGCCTCGGTAATGCCCAGATGGATCGGTGCGTCAGTGGCCTCGGCCAGTTGTTGATAAGCCGCCGCCGCCATGAAAACATCACTGGCCTTGACGCTGATCTTGAACTCATGAAAATCATTGTCCTGCAACAGCCGCATATGCGCCAGACCCGATTCGACCATCGCATCCGGGCAGGGCTCGCCGTATTTGTCCAACAGATGTTTTTCCAAAGACCCGGCATTCACCCCGATGCGCATCGAGCAGCCATGATCGCGGGCCGCTGCAATCACATCGCGCACCCGCGCCTCGTTGCCGATATTGCCGGGATTGATCCGCAGACAGGCGGCCCCCGCCTCGGCTGCTTCAATGCCGCGTTTGTAATGAAAATGAATGTCAGCCACGATCGGCACGGGCGCTTCGGCCACGATCTCTTTCAGCGCCTTTGCGCTGGCCTCATCGGGTACTGATACCCGCACGATATCGGCGCCCGCCTCGGCCGCCGCCTGCACCTGCGCCACTGTGGCGGCCACATCGGTGGTTAATGTGTTGGTCATGGTCTGTACGGTAATGGGCGCACCCCCGCCCACCGGCACAGAACCCACATGAATCTGGCGGCTTTCACGCCGGTAGATATTGCGCCACGGGCGAATTGGATTGAGCGACATCGCAAATGTCCCAATGGTTTGCTGTTCAGTTACGAGGTAATGCGAAATTCGCTGGCCTGCAATCCTAAGGCAGGTTTATTCCGATACGGTCGGGGTATTTTGCAGCTCGGCCACAAAGCTCTGCAAATCCTGATCCTGCTCAATATCGGCCAGTTGAAACGCATCCTGAAGCATTTCCCCATCGAGCGACAGCCCTTTGATAACACTCCCCCGCTCACCGGCAGGCCCGTAATGCTTGCCGTTCATGACGAAATATATCGAGCCGCTGGCCCCGGCATGCAGGGTTGGCGGCTCTTCCGTCAGGGGCACATCATAGCTGTCACCTGCATTCATGATGCCCTCGAATATAACGCTGCCATCGGCCGCCCGCACCCGCACCCAGGACGCGCGCACCGCAATCATCTGAACCCCGGCAGTCGCCGCCTCGACAACCTGAGGTGCCGTGTTTTCCGGAGCCAGTACCGCCACATCGCCAGCAATGCCATCATCGCCCCTGAGCGGCACAAATTCGGTCAGCGTGCCTATTTCAGCCGGACTCAGAGTTGAGATCGGCCCATCGCGCGCAATCAACACCGGCACATCCAATGCCTCGGGGCGATAAAGCCGGTCAAGCCGCTGATCAGCAGCGGCAACATCCTGCGCTCCGGCCCCTTCGCCGGTTCCGCCCAGGGCCCCGGCCAGTGGATCAAGATCCGATAATACATCGGGCGTGTTTTCCACCGGCGCAAACTGCACCCGCTGCACCTCATTGAGAACCTTCCAGCCGCCAAATCCGATGGCCCCGATCAGGGCGAGCAGCACAAAAGCCGAACCAAAGGCACCCGGCTCAATCCGCGACATGATGCTTTCTGATGCTGGCACATATGGCGTATTGGTATTGAACAGCGGATCGGCCGAGCCCGCCCCCTTTCGCGCCACAGGCCCCGCCTGTTTGCGCACCGATGAGGCCTCGGCCGACATGCCATGGGCAATCGAAAAACCGCTTTCGGCGCAAAACACCCGAAACGCCTCATCCGGGTTCATATTCAGGTAGCGCGCATAAGAGCGCACATAGCCGGGAATAAAGCCGGGCGTGTCAAACACATCGGGATCAGCATTTTCGATCGCGGCGATATAGGCCGCCCTGATCCTGAGCTCACGCTCCACATCCAGAAGGGATTTACCAAGGGTTGCACGCTCGCCGCGCATCAGATCGCCAAGGCGCAGGTCATAATCGTCAAACCCGCGAGGTTTGACCACTTCCACTTCGCCTTTGCGCGTTACCCTACGCCTTATCATGCTTTAGTCCCTTAAGACTGCTCTGCCCCGCACGATTATACTGATTCGTGCTTTTTTCTTTTCTTAAAGGTAAGTTAGCACATCACAAGCGAAATTGCACATTTCCGTGATCTACGCGGTTAATTCGGCGCGATTAAGCGCACAATGGCTCCAGAGTTTATCCATCGCGGCAACCAGCCTGTCCATCTCATCCGGGCCATGCACCGGCGAGGGCGTAAAGCGCAGCCGCTCGGTGCCGCGCGGCACTGTGGGGTAGTTGATCGGTTGAACATATATGCCGTGATTTTCCAGCAGCCTGTCACTCAGGATTTTGGTATGGACCGGGTCGCCAACCATCACCGGCACGATATGGCTGCCATGATCAATGATCGGCAGGCCAAGCCCTTTGAGACGCGCCTTGAGGATGCGCGCCTGTGTCTGATGCGCGGCGCGCAGATCAGAGTCGCGCTTGAGATGCGCCACACTTGCCGCCGCCCCCGCCGCCACGGCAGGTGGCAGGGATGTGGTGAAAATAAACCCCGGCGCATAGGAACGGATCGCATCGCACATTTTTGCAGTAGCCGCGATATAGCCGCCCTGCACGCCATATGCCTTGGCCAGCGTGCCGTTGATGATATCCAGCCGGTGCATCAGGCGGTCACGCTCGGCCACGCCCGCGCCGCGCGGGCCATACATGCCCACCGCATGCACCTCGTCAATATAGGTCAGGGCACCAAACTCATCCGCCAGATCGCAAATTTCCTCAATCGGGCCAAAATCGCCATCCATGGAATAAAGCGATTCAAAGGCAATCAGCTTGGGCGCGGCGCTGTCATCGGCCTCCAGCAATTCGCGCAGATGTGCCACGTCATTATGCCGGAAAATCCGTTTGGCCCCGCCATTGCGGCGCACACCCTCGATCATGCTGGCGTGGTTCAGGGCATCGGAATAAATGATCAGCCCCGGAAACAGCTTTGGCAAGGTGCTCAATGTGGCGTCATTGGCGATATAGGCGCTGGTAAACAGCAAGGCCTGTTCCTTGCCATGCAAATCCGCCAGCTCGGCCTCAAGCCGCTTGTGATAGACCGTGGTGCCGCTGATGTTGCGGGTGCCGCCTGATCCGGCCCCGGCGGCGTCAATCGCCTCATGCATCGCCTGCAAGACCACGGGATGCTGCCCCATGCCCAGATAATCATTGCCACACCAAACAGTGATCGGCCGCTCGGTGCCATCGGGGCGGCGCCACATGGCATGGGGAAACCTGCCATTTGTGCGCTCAATATCTATAAAGGTCCGGTAGCGGCCCTCGTCATGCAGCCGTGCGATTGCTTCGTCAAGTTTTGCGGTATAGTTCAACGCGCATCCCCTTTATTTTTCCGATCAGGCAACCCCGGCACCGGGATCAAAACCATAGCCGTAATATCGCGGCCCTTTGATTTTTGCCAGATATATATAAACGTCACATTTGGCTCCAGCATACAAATCGTCGCGCCGCAGTCATTGATCTTGATCAAGCCGCTGGACAGTGCCGCTTGGCCTGCTAGATTTGCCTCATGCAACCCAACAAAAGGCCCCAAGAATGCCCCTGAACGCCGTATTGACCCGTATCGACGCCGAAATTCCCGCCGCCATTGACCGCCTGATGGAGCTGTTGCGCATCCCCTCCATCTCTACCGATCCGGCTTATGCCGGGCCTTGCCAGGACGCGGCGGATTGGCTGGTGGCTGATCTGCAAAGCATTGGAATTAAGGCAGAAAAGCGCGCCACTCCCGGCCATCCGATGGTGGTGGGCCATATGGATGACGCGGGCGATGACAGCCTGCCGCATGTATTGTTCTACGGCCATTATGATGTGCAACCGGTCGACCCGGTTGCGCTGTGGCGCTCTGATCCGTTTGATCCGCAACTTGAGGAAACCGACACCGGCAAAGTGATCCGCGGCCGCGGTGCCTCGGATGACAAGGGCCAGTTGATGACATTTGTCGAGGCCTGCCGCACCTGGAAATCCGTCACCGGCACCCTGCCCTGCCGCATTACGTTTTTCTTTGAGGGCGAGGAAGAATCAGGCTCGCCCTCGCTGATTCCCTTCCTGCGCGAACACGCGGATGAGCTGAAGGCCGATCTCGCGCTGATTTGCGATACCTCGATGGTCTCGCCCGGCGTGCCCTCAATTGCCTCGCAACTGCGCGGCATGCTCAAGGATGAATTCACCCTGCATGGCCCCAAGATTGATCTGCATTCCGGCCATTACGGCGGCCCCGGCCTCAACCCCTTGCGCGAAATTGCCCGCATCATCGCCTCCTTCCACGATGATCAGGGCCGGGTGGCGATTGACGGCTTTTATGAAGGGGTGCACCCGGTGCCCGCCGATCTTTTGAAACAATGGGAAAACTGCGGCTTTGATGAGCAAACCTACCTCAATTCCGTCGGCTACACCCGGCCCCACGGCGAACAGGGCTATTCCACCTTGGTGCAGCAATGGGCCAGGCCCACGCTTGAGATTAACGGGCTATGGGGCGGCTATCAGGGCGTCGGCTCCAAAACCGTGATCCCCTCCGAGGCGCATTGCAAGATCACCTGCCGCCTGGTGGGCGACATGGACCCCGACAGGCTGCGCGACAGGCTGCGCGCCCATGTCGAGGCACAGCTTCACCCCGATTCCTCGGTCACATGGGATCAAAACCTTGAAGGCTCTCCTGCGGCAGTGATGAACACCAGCCACCCGGCCTTTGCACAGGCCCGGCAGGCCCTCTCAGATGAATGGAACCGCGAGGCGGTATTTGTCGGCATGGGCGGCTCCATCCCCATTGCGGGGTTTTTCAAGGAAATCCTCGGGCTTGATTCGATGCTGATCGGTTTTGCCAATGACGATGACGCCATCCACAGCCCGAATGAAAAATACAATGTGGAAAGCTTTCACAAAGGCATCCGTAGCTGGGCCCGCATCCTTGACGCCCTGGCCCAAGGGGCCAGCGGATAATGCCAGCCCCGTTTGACTTCCTCAGCAACATTTCGCCCTATGCCGGGGATGTAACGGCTCTGAAGCGGCTCAATAGCCGTCACCGGCTGCTGATTGAACCCTTCGTGCCGCAAATACGTGGCGCCCGGGTTCTGGATCTGGCCTGCCATGACGGGCGCTGGTCCTATGCGCTGGCAGCGGCGGGCGCGGATGAGGTGCTGGGGATCGAAGCCCGGCAGGAATTGATCGACAAATTCGATGAATTCCCCGACCGGGATATGAAATCGCGCGTCACCCTGCGCTGCGCTGACATTTTCACAGCCCTTGAGGATCTGGCCGCGCGCGGTGAAATCTTCAACGTGGTCGCGGTTTATGGCATTTTCTACCATATCATGGATCACTACCGGCTGTTGAACCTGATCCGCCGCCTGAGGCCAAAGATCATCCTGATCGACAGCGAATTCATCATGGTTGATAACGGCATCATCCAGATCCTGACCGAAAAAACCGATACGCCGCTGAACGCGGTTGCCGACCACGCATACCAGCCGCGCATCGCCGTCGGCGTCCCAAGCCACCGCGCCACCGAACTGATGGCCGAAACCCTTGATTATGAAGTGACATGGCTGCAATCCGGCCTCATCCTTGGCGAAGATCGCGACGGCATGCATGATTATTTCCGCCCGGGGCGCAAACAACGCCAGGCCTGTGTATTAGCCAGAAAAACCTGAATTTCTTCTGGCCAAAAATATCCCCGCCGGAGGCATCCAGACATTGGCCAAAAGCTCAATCCTCGAATAATTCATCCTGTCCCGTGGCCTCATCCCCTTCTTCCTCCGGTAAAGGCTCCGATCCCGGCAAAGGCCGGTTCTCCAGCAACCCGGCCGAGCGCAATTCCTTCAGCCCCGGCAGATCGCGGGCATTCTCAAGCCCGAAATGATCCAGAAAATTCTGTGTCACCACGAAAGTCACCGGCCGCCCTGGCGTCATCCTGCGGCGGCCAAACCTGATCCAGTCCATCTCAAGCAACTGATCCACCGTGCCCCGGCTGACCGAGACACCGCGAATTTCCTCGATCTCGGCGCGGGTGGCGGGCTGATGATAGGCAATGATCGCCAATGTCTCGATCGCCGCCCGGCTCAGCTTGCGGGTTTCCACGGTTTCGCGCCGCATCAAGAACCCCAGATCAGGCGCGGTGCGCAACGCCCAGGCCACCCCCACCCTGACCACATGCACCCCGCGCCCCTCATAGCGTTTGCGCAGATGCTGCAACGCCTCCGCCGCGTCCGAGCCATGCGGCATCCGCGCCTCAAGCTCGGCCACTGTCACCGGCTCGACACTGGCAAACAGAATTGCCTCAACCATGCGCTCCTGTTCCCCCATGGGCGGTGCTTCAAACAGGCTTTCTTCTATTTTATCAACATCTTCTGTCATCAAATTAATCCCTGCGCCGCAATTCAATCGGCGCGAATGCCTCGCCTTGACGGATGTCCACCTTGCCCTCTTTCACCAGTTCCAGCGAAGCCGCAAAAGTTGAAGCCGTGGCCGAGCGCCAGCGCGCCGGATCATGGGTAAACTCTTCGGGCAGATAGCTTGAAATATCGGTCCAGCTACCGGCAAAACCGATCAGCCCGCGCATCCGCTCCAGCGCCTGTTCCAGTGTGAGCACCGCGTCGCGATCCATCACGAAGGGCCGGAAATCGTCGCGTGTCCTGATCCGCGCATAGCCCTGCATCAGATCCAGCAATGTAGCAGAATAGCGGATCTTGCGCACCCGCGCCACATCCTCGGGAATGCCGCGGGCAAAGAAATCCCGGCCCAGTTGATCGCGTGCCATCAACCGCGCCGCAGCCTCGCGCATCGCCTGCAAACGCTCAAGCTGAAACGCCAGATGTGCCGCCAGTTCCTCGCCCGAGGGGCCATCTTCCGATGGGTCCGGCGGCAGCAGCAGCCGTGATTTCAAAAACGCCAGCCACGCCGCCATCACCAGATAATCCGCCGCCAGCTCGATCCTGAGCACGCGGGCCTTCTCGACAAATGCCAAATATTGCCTGGCCAGTTCCAGCACCGATATTTTGCGCAAATCCACCTTCTGCGTCCGGCTCAGCATCAACAAAAGGTCAAGCGGGCCTTCAAACCCGTCCACATCAACGATCAGCGCCTCAGCGGCCAGCCGCTCGGACACGCTGGTTTCGTCTTCCTCAAAATCACCTTCAGACATCCGCATTTCCCTGCATCATTGCATCCAACAAGGCCTGAAGCGCACGAATGTCAACCTCATCGGGGGGTTTGCGCGCCGCCAGCGCCCGTTCCGCGCGGGTTTGCGCCACCTCTCCCATCCGCCCGGCGGCCTCGGCCACCGCCTCGCGCTCGGCCAGGGTGCCATTGCAATGCAGGATCACATCACAGCCCGCCGCCAGCGAATTTTGCGTGATCTCAGCCAGTGTTCCGTTCAGCGCCTTCATTGAAATATCGTCGGTCATGATCAGCCCGTCAAAGCCGATACATTCGCGAATAAGTCGCATCATTTTTGCCGATACGGTGGCCGGAGCCGGATCAATCTGCGCATAGGTCAGATGCGCCGTCATGCCCATGGGCAGGTCATTCAACGCCTTAAATGGCGCAAAATCCACCGCCTCAAGATCAGAGAATGCAGCATCCACCACCGGCAGCCCCTTATGGCTGTCCGCTACCGCCCGGCCATGGCCGGGGATATGTTTCACCACCGGCAAAACCCCGCCCTGCAATAGGCCATCGGCCACAGATCGGCCAATTTCTGCAACAGTTTCAGCATCATAGCCATAGCACCGGTTCTCAAGAAACCCATGGGTGCCCGGCCCCGCTACATCCACCAATGGCGCGCAATTCGCATCAATCCCAAGGGCGTGAAGCTCGGACGCGATCAAGCGGTAACGCAGATGCATCACCCGCGCGGCATTTTTGCCCGCCTGCGCCACCTGCTCCAGCGGCGGCAGCCATTGCCGCCATAAAGGCGGGCCAAGCCGCTGTACCCGGCCGCCTTCCTGATCAATCAGGATCGGCGCATCCCGCCCCACCGCATCGCGCATATCAGTGCAAAGCGCCCGCACCTGATCGGGGGTGTCGATATTGCGGCCAAAAAGAATAAATCCGAACGGGTCGGCCCGGCGGAAAAACGCCTTTTCCGCCGTTGTCAGCGCAAGCCCCTCCGCATCCAGAATAGTTGCGCCAAATCGCGTCACCGGTTTGGTCACCGATTGACTCACCGCGCAACCACGGAAATGCATTCGGCGCCCTCAGCGATCAAGGCCGAGCAAAACCGCCGCGCATCGTTGATACCCTCAAACCCCGTGGCGCGCAGGCGGTAAAATACCCGGCCACCGCTGTTGGCCTTTTGAATGACACGGGTTTTGCCACTCAGGTAGTCATCAAACCGGCCCGAAATCCGGTCCCATTCACCGCGCGCAATTCCGGCGCTTTCAAACGCGCCAAGCTGTGCCATTACGGTGCCTGCAGGGATGTCTGCCGCCGCGATTTCCTCATCTTCAGGGGATTGCGAAACAGGCGTTATGTTCAAGGATGCCGGGCGCAGTTGTGGCCGCAAGGAGATGCCCAGACCACCCTCAACCCCGGGTTCAGGGGATTCCGGCGCAGCTTCCGAAAGCGGGGCCACACCGGCCGCGATACGTTCGGCCAGCGCCTCAACCGATTCAACCGGCGGCATATCGGCCTCGGCCGCGTTATCAAGGCCCACGCCTGAAACCGGTTCGATCACCGCCTCAGGGGCCGCCCTGTCGCCCGGTTCATCCTCAAGGCTCAGCCGCACCGGGGCGGGGGCCAGGATCAGACGATCCGCCGGATCCGCCGCCGTGCCCGCTGCTGTCACCTCATTCACCGCAAGGCCCTGATGCGCCGCCTGAGTGCCGCCGGGATCCTCGGGCACCACCCGCGTCGGCCCCGTCGCGGCGCGCACCACCGGGATACCGCTGACATCGCGGACCACCAGTTTATAGCCCCACAGTCCAATTCCGATGATCAGGGCAACCGAAAGGCCTGCCCCGAGAAAATTTGTAAGTTTTTTAAAGGATTGTGCCCGCCCCGGCGCAGCCCCGCGCCGATGCGTGCTTTCAATATCAAGCAACTGTGCCATGTCTCGCCTCTTGCTCCACCGGCAATACTTGGCCGCCAGGGTTTATATGTTCCGCCTCATCCCCGGCTGATCTATTCGTGCGATTATCACCGCATCTCTTCGGCCGGAGTTACCCCAAGAATACCAAGACCTGCGGAAAGTACAACGCTTACGGCACGAGCCAGGGCAATTTTTGCCTGTGACGTGGCCGCATTACCCTCCTGCAAGAAGCGCAAATCGGCCTCGTCATGGCCCCGGTTCCACAGGGAATGCAGCGCACTTGCCAGCTCAAACAGATAAAACGCCACCCGGTGCGGCTCATGGGTGCGCCCGGCAATTTCCACAAGGCGCGGCCATTCCGCCAGCTTTTTCAAGACGTTAAGCTCGGCCTCATGGGTCAGGATGCTGTGATCCGCCGCCTGCAAACCCGCGTCCGACACATCAATCCCCGCCTCATCCGCCTTGCGCAAAACCGACTGCACCCGCGCATTGGCATATTGTACGTAAAATACCGGATTGTCCTTGGATTGCTCGGTCACCTTGTCAAAATCAAAGTCCAGCGGCGCGTCGTTTTTGCGGGTGAGCATGACAAACCGCGTGACATCCGGCCCCACCAGATCAACCACATCCCGGAGCATGACAAATGTGCCGGCGCGTTTCGACATCTTGAAGGGTTGCCCGTTTTTATACAAACGCACCAGTTGACAAAGCTTGATATCCAGCGGCACCTTGCCATCCGACAGCGCCGACACCGCCGCCTTCATGCGTTTGACATAGCCGCCATGATCCGCGCCCAACACATCAATAAGCGCATCAAAGCCTCTTGTGATCTTGTCGTAATGATAGGCAATATCGGGGGCAAAATAGGTCCAGCCGCCATCGGATTTTTTCACCGGACGGTCCACATCATCGCCGTGCTCGGATGAGCGGAACAAGGTTTGCTCACGCGGCTCCCAGCCTTCGGGCTTTTTACCCTTGGGGGGTTCCAGAACGCCCTCATAAATCAGGCCTTTTTCGTCCAGTACAGCCAGCGCCTGCTCGATCCGCCCGGTGCCATACAGCGATTTTTCCGAGTAGAACACATCCATCTCAACACCAAGCGCCTTGAGATCACTGCGGATCAGATCCATCATCGCATCGGTGGCATAGGCCCGCAGTTCCGCCAGCCACACCGCCTCGGGCTGATCGACATAAGCCGCGCCCACCTCATCCTTCAGCGCCTCACCCACAGCAATCAGGTAATCGCCGGGATAGGTGCCGTCTTCAAAGGCCACAGCCTGCCCATGGGCCTCAAGATAGCGCAGGTAAACCGACCGCGCCAAGACATCGACCTGCGCGCCGCCGTCATTGATGTAATATTCGCGGGTCACATCATGACCGGTGAAATCCAGCAAACTTGCCAAAGCATCGCCAAACACCGCGCCCCTCGTGTGGCCCACATGCAAAGGCCCGGTTGGATTGGCGCTGACAAATTCCACGTTGACGCGGGCACCCTGCCCCATATCCGAACGGCCAAAATCAGTACCGCTTTGCAGCACATCGCGCAAAATTTCGTGCCATACATCATGCGCCAGCCGAAGGTTCAGAAATCCCGGCCCGGCAACCTCGGCACCGGTGATGCGCGCATCCCCTTCCAGCTTTGCCGCCAGCGCCTCGGCCACATCCCTTGGCTTCAGGCCTGCCGGTTTGGCCAGCACCATCGCTGCATTTGTGGCCATATCGCCATGCGCCGCATCGCGCGGCGGCTCGACGGCGACATTGTCAAACCCAAGATCCGGGGGCAGCGCGCCCTCCGCCTGCAATTCGCCAAGTGCCTTCAAGACCAACGCCCGAATATCGCTGAACAGGTTCATGTTTCACATCCTCATTATCCGCGCGGGTTTAGCACGCCCAAGGGCGGCGTCAACAGGGCCCGGGCTTCACGATAAAGCCGCAAAGGCCCGGTCCAGCCCCTCGGCTACCAGATCAACATCGCGCAAGTTCAGGCACATTGGCGGCACCATGCGCAAAATAGATTGATTTGGCCCCGATTTTGACAGGATCAGCCCCGCCTCGCGGCAATTTTCAAAAACCTGAGCGGTAATCGCCGGGTCAGGCTCTTTGGTTTTGCGGTCTTTCACCATCTCAATCGCCAGCATAAGCCCGCGCCCGCGCACGTCGCCAATAGAGGCATGCCGGGTCTGCAAATCCTGCAACCTCTGCAGCAAAGCCGCGCCCACAATGCGCGAATTTTCCTGCAGTTTTTCCTCATGGATCACCTGCAACACCGCCCGCCCGGCGGCACAGGTCGTTGGATTGGCCCCATATGTGTGGAACATGAATTTATCGCGCATCGGTTCGGCAATCTGCTTGCGCACCACCACAGCACCCAAAGGAAAGCCATTGCCGATGCCCTTGGCCATCACCACGATATCAGGGATCACGCCATCGGCCTCAAACCCCCACATATGATCACCGGTGCGGCCAAAGCCGGTTTGCACCTCATCAATGATCAAAAGTCCACCCGCCGCGCGCACCCGTTCCGCGGCACCGCTGATATAGCCCGGCGGCATCGCAATCACCCCGCCATAGCCTTGCACCGGCTCGATCAGCATGCCCGCAATCTGCCCGGTGGTGGCGGTGGCAATGGTGCGGTCAATCTCATCCAGATAAGGCTGCGCACCCGCGCCAAACACCCCGCGATATTGGTTCGGCTCGGCCACAAACGCCACATTACCGGGCATTCCGGGGTGCCGCCATCCGGCGATACCCGTTACCGATTGCGCCGCCGCCGTTGGCCCGTGATAGGCGGTGCGCAATGAAAGCAAATCCAGATTGCCGGTAAACCCGCGTGCCATGGTCATCGCCAGATCAATCGCCTCGGCACCCGAATTGGTGAAATGCACCACCCAATCGTGGCCCTTCGGCATCACCGCCGCCAGCTCCTCGGCAAAATGCGCCGGCACCGGATGGTAAAACATCGTGGTGCAATGGGTCAGCTCGGCGGCTTGCGCACAGGCCGCCGCCACCACTTTGGGATGGGCATGCCCCACCGAGATACAGACATTCATCGCCAGAAGATCAATATATCTGCGCCCGTCCGCATCCCATAAATATTGCATCTCGCCTTTGGTGAAAACCATCGGCTCGCGAAACGGCACAAACTTTTGCTGCGACGCCGCATAATATTTTTCCCGGCGTTCTGCCGTTGCCTCAACCGACCAGTCAGTTTCAAGGGTGATCATTTTTTGCTCTCCATTCAATGTGTTACCGGCTTCATCAGCCCTCAGGCAGCCGCGCGTGCGCCTGAAGGGCAAACCGGTCGGTCATACCGGAAATATAATCACTCACCAGACGCGCCAGCGCGGTTTCGTCCGCAGCCCGCGCCACATCGCCGCGCCACTCTTCCGGCAGATTTTCAGGCTTTGCAAGGTAAAACGGAAACAGCTCTTCCACCACTTTCGTTACCTGCTCGCGCATCTGCATCACCGCAGGCGCGCGGTACATCCGGGCAAACAAAAAACCCCGAATCTCCTGCAAATCCGCCCAAAGCCCGTCCGAGAACCGGATCACCGGATAGCCCAACCCGCGAATGTCAGCCGCGGTTTGCGGGTGCGCCGCGTCTAAAATCCCGCGCGATGTCTTGATCACATCCTCAACCATCACCCCAAACACCCGCCTGAGCGCCTCATGCTGCCGCCGATAGGCATCAAGCCCCGGATAGGCCGCATCGACCTCAGCATAACAGGCGCCCACGATGGGCAGCGCGGCAATATCCGCATCGGTGAACAAGCCGGCGCGCAGCCCGTCCTGCAGATCGTGATTGTTATAGGCAATGTCATCCGAGACCGCCGCCACCTGCGCCTCGGCGCTGGCATGGCTGTGCAGCTCAAGATCATGACGCGCGTTATACTCCGCCAGCGCATAAGGCAGATCGCCCAATACCGGGCCATTGTGTTTGGCCAGCCCCTCAAGGGTTTCCCATGTCAGGTTCAGCCCGTCGAATTCGGCGTAATGCCGCTCCAGCGCTGTCACGATCCTGACCGCCTGCGCGTTGTGATCAAACCCGCCATACGGGGCCATCAGCGCATTCAGCGCGTCCTCGCCGGTATGGCCAAAGGGCGGATGCCCCAGATCATGCGCCAGCGCCACCGCCTCGGTCAGCTCGCCATTGAGGCCCAAAGCGCCCGCGATGGTGCGCGCCACCTGCGCCACTTCGATGGAATGGGTGAGCCGGGTGCGAAAATAATCGCCCTCATGCTCGACAAATACCTGCGTCTTGTGCTTGAGGCGGCGAAAGGCGCTGGAATGGATGATCCGGTCACGATCACGCTGAAAACACGAGCGGAAGGCGCTTTCCTCCTCCGGCACCAGCCTGCCGCGTGTCTGCTCCGGGTCCGACCCATAGGGCATTTTCATCGCTTGCATCCTTGTCGCCTGTCCCGTCCTTGCATATATTGCACGAGAGCAGCCTTATAACCATCGGGAAATCATCATGAACCTGCCCCCAAAAGTGACCGAGCGCGCCTTTGCCCGCCTTGCCGATATTGGTGCAGACACTCAGGGCCAGGCCCTGCGCGTGGCGGTTGAGGGCGGCGGCTGTTCCGGGTTTCAGTATGACATCCGGCTTGATGCCCCCGCCGAGGATGATCTGGTGCTTGAAGGCATGGGGCAAAAGGTTGTGGTGGATGCGGTATCGCTGCCCTTCCTGACCGGGGCGGTGATAGATTTCTCGGATGAGCTGATCGGCGCACGCTTTGTGATTGAAAACCCCAACGCCAGCAGTTCCTGCGGCTGTGGCACCTCGTTTTCCATCTAAGCAGCCCGCTCGCCGCCCCCTTGCGTGGCCGTCTCGCATTCGGGGTTTGCCCCTTGAAAGCCGGGGGACTTCGGGCGATAGATAGCCCATGAAAATCGCCAGCTTCAACATCAACGGCATCAAAGCCCGCCTGCCTGCTTTAACCGACTGGCTGAGCGAGGCCGCGCCGGATGTGGCCCTGTTGCAGGAGATTAAATCGGTTGATGAAAATTTCCCCCGCGAGCCTTTCGAGGACATGGGTTACGCTGTTGAAACCCACGGCCAGAAAAGCTTTAACGGCGTGGCGATCCTGTCGAAACTGCCCATCGAGGATGTCACCCGCGGCCTGCCCGGGGACGCGGATGATGAGCAGGCCCGCTGGATCGAGGCCACGGTGATGGGCGACAAGGCCATCCGGGTGTGCGGGCTTTACCTGCCCAATGGCAACCCGGTTCCGGGGCCGAAATACGACTATAAACTCGATTGGATGCAGCGGATGCACGCCCGCGCGGCGGAATTGCTGACTGCCGAGGAACCTGCGCTCATGGCCGGGGATTACAACATCATCCCGCAGGATGAAGACGCCAAAAACCCCGAAGCATGGCATGAGGATGCCCTCGCCCTGCCCGCCTCACGCGCGGCCTATCGCCGGATTGTCAATCTTGGCTACACGGACGCCTTTCGCGCCCGCACCCAAGCGCCGGGGCAGTATACCTTCTGGGATTATCAGGCGGGGGCACGCAACCGCAATCACGGCATTCGGATTGATCACTTCCTGCTCACGCCGCAGGCCGCTGATTTATTGACCGATTGCCAGATCGACAGCGACATCCGCGACCGTGAAAAGCCTTCGGATCATGTGCCCATCTGGGTGCGCCTGAGCGCTTAAATGTCCAGCGTGTGCTGTTTTTCCCAGGCCGAGAAATGATTGGCGAATGAATCCCATTCCTGCCGCTTGAGCTTGAGATAGGCGGCGGAAAATTCTTCCCCCAGCATTCCCTTCAGCTCGGTATCCTCGTCATAAAACCGCATCGCATCCAGCATATTCAGCGGCAGCTTCGGTGCATCTTTGACCGTATGACCCTCGGCATACATATCAATATCATAGCGCGGGCCGGGATCGGCCTTTGAGCGTACCCCGCTGAGCCCCGCGGCGATGATGATCGCCTGCAACAGATAGGGGTTGACCGCGCCATCGGGCAGGCGCAATTCAAATCGGCCGGGGCCGGGGACACGCACCATATGGGTGCGATTGTTGCCGGTCCATGTTACCGTATTGGGTGCCCATGTGGCCCCCGACATGGTGCGCGGCGCGTTGATGCGCTTATAGGAATTGACCGTCGGATTGGTGATCGCCGCCAGCGCACTTGCGTGTTTCATGATGCCGCCGAGAAAATGCGCGCCCTTTTGCGACAGGCCCAGCTCGCCGGTCTGGCCCTTGCCCTTGTCGGTGGCAAACACATTGACCTTTGCCGCATCGCCGGGCGCATCCCAGACCGAGATATGCGCGTGACAGCCATTGCCGGTGAGCCCCTCAACCGGCTTGGGCATGAAGGTGGCGCGAAAGCCGTGTTTTTCGGCCACGGACTTGGTCATGAACTTGAAAAAACTGTGCTTGTCGGCCGTGCGCAGCGCGTCATCAAACTCCCAGTTCATTTCAAACTGGCCATTGGCATCCTCATGGTCGTTCTGATACGGCCCCCAGCCCAGATCAAGCATATAATCGCATATTTCGCGCACCACATCATAGCGCCGCATCACCGCCTGCTGATCATAGCAGGGCTTGGCAGCGGTATCATATTCGTCGCTCAAGGCGCTGCCATCCGCCGTTAGCAGAAAATATTCCGCCTCGATACCGGTCTTGACATGCATGCCCTCGCCTGCCGCCAGATCAATCAGCCTGCGCAGCACATTTCTGGGGGCCTGATCCACGTCACGGCCTTCCATCACCGGGTTGGCCGCCACCCAGGCGACCTCGGGCTTCCACGGCAGTTGAATGACCGATGAGGGATCCGGCACCGCCAGCATATCCGGGTGCGCGGGCGTCATATCCAGATAGGTGGCAAAGCCGGCAAAGCCCGCGCCCTCCTCCTGCATATCGGCAATCGCCTGCGCCGGCACCAGCTTGGCGCGTTGCCCGCCAAACAGATCGGTGAAGGAAATCATGAAGTATTTGACGCCATTTTCCGCGGCATAAGCGGCCAGATCTTTTGTCATGGATATTTCTCCCTGTCGTTTTTAGAATCCTGTTCCCGGTTTGCCCGGATACCAGTCGGTACCTGAAAGCGGCACCTTGGCCATCGCGGCAGCCTCCAGCGTCAAAGCCACCAGATCCTCGGGCTCCAGATTGTGCACATGGTTCTTGCCGCAGGCCCGCGCCAGCGTTTGCGCCTCCAGCGTCATCACCTTGAGGTAATTGCGCAGATGCCGCCCGGCCTCAACCGGATCGAGCCGGGCCGCCAATTCGGGATATTGCGTTGAAATCCCCGCCGGATCGGCGCCCTCGTGCCAGTCATCATAGGCCCCCGCCGTGGTGCCCAGCTTCTGATACTCGGCCTCCCATTTCGGGTCATTATCACCAATGGCAATCAGCGCCGCCGTACCAATGCTGACCGCATCCGCGCCCAAAGCCAGCGCCTTGGCCGTATCCGCGCCCGAGCGGATGCCACCCGAAACAATCAACTGCACCTCGCGGTGCATATTGAGGTCTTCCAGTGCCCGCACCGCCTCGCGGATACAGGCAAGAATAGGCTGGCCCACATGCTCGATGAACACATCCTGCGTCGCCGCCGTGCCGCCCTGCATCCCGTCAAGCACAACCACATCCGCCCCCGCCTTCACGGCTAAAGTCGTGTCAAAATAAGGCCTTGAACCACCAATCTTCACGTAGATCGGCTTTTCCCAGGCGGTGATCTCGCGCAGCTCCAGAATCTTGATCTCAAGGTCGTCCGGCCCGGTCCAATCCGGGTGCCGGCAGGCCGAGCGCTGATCAATCCCCTTGGGCAGGTTGCGCATTTCCGCCACCCGATCAGAAATCTTCTGCCCCAACAGCATCCCCCCACCGCCGGGTTTGGCGCCTTGGCCCACCACAACCTCAATCGCATCGGCGCGGCGTAGATCAACCGGGTTCATGCCATAGCGCGACGGCAGATACTGATAGACAAGCTTGGTGGAATGGCCGCGTTCTTCCTCTGTCATGCCGCCATCGCCGGTGGTGGTCGAGGTGCCCGCGGCGCTCGCCCCGCGCCCCAATGCCTCCTTGGCCGGGCCGGAGAGTGAGCCAAAACTCATCCCTGCAATGGTGATTGGAATGTCCAGCTCGATCGGCTTTTTGGCATAGCGCGTGCCCAGAACCACATTGGTGTCACAGCGCTCGCGGTAGCCCTCAAGCGGGTAGCGCGACACCGAGGCACCAAGGAAAAGCAGATCGTCAAAATGCGGCACTTTGCGCTTGGCCCCGCCGCCGCGAATGTCGTAAATCCCGGTCGCAGCCGCGCGCCGGATCTCGGCATTGACCGCAGGCGTGAACGTGGCCGATTGAATCGGCACCGTGCGTGGAATGCTGTGTTTTTCATCCTCAGCCATGGCGGCCCCCTCAATAGGCGTTATCAATGTCAAAATTATACAGCTTGCGGGCCGAGCCATAGCGGGTGAATTCCTCGGGCCGCGCCTCAACGCCCGACCGCGTGATCAGATCCTTTAGAATTTCCAGATGCTCGGGGCGCATTTCTTTTTCAACGCAATCCGCGCCAAGGCTTTTCACAGTGCCGCGCACAAACAGATGCGCCTCATAAATGCTATCACCCAAAGCCTCACCGGCATCGCCACAGACCACCAGATTGCCCGATTGCGCCATGAACGCCGACATATGCCCGACATTGCCCTGCACCACGATATCTATGCCCTTCATTGAGATGCCACAGCGGCTCGCGGCGTTGCCCTTGATCACCAGCAATCCGCCATGCCCCGTGGCCCCGGCATATTGGCTGGCGTCGCCCTCAACAATCACCGCACCCGACATCATGTTTTCGGCCACCCCCGGCCCGGCGCTGCCATCGACGCGCACGGTTGCCTCGGCGTTCATGCCGGCGCAGTAATAACCGGTTGAGCCGCGCACAGTGACGTCAATCGGGGCCGTCAGCCCCACGGCAATCGCATGGCTGCCCTTGGCGTTGACAATTTCCCATGCGGTTTCGTTTGTGTCCGGCCCCTGCCCTTGCAAAGTTGAATTCAGTGCGCGTAACCCTTTGGCTTCCAAGTCAAATATCTGCATCTTAATGTTTCCAGAAATAAACGGTTGCGGGTTCTGGCTCCCACACGCGGGCGTCTTCAATGCCCGGCAGATTAACAAGTGCGCGATATTCACTGCCAAACGCCACATATTGATCGGTTTCGGCCATCACCGCAGGCTTGCAGGCAATCGGATCCCGCACCACGCCAAAGCCATCTTTGGTGCCCACTACAAAAGTGTAGAACCCATCGAGATCATCAAGCCCTGATTCCAAAGCCTCTGCCAGCGTGCTGCCTTCCTGCATCTTCCAGCTGAGATAGGCAGCGGCCACTTCGCTATCATTTTCCGACTCCACACCCACCCCTTCACGCGCCAATTTGCGCCTGAGCGAGTTGTGATTGCTCAAAGACCCATTATGCACCAGACACTGATCCGCCCCGGTTGAAAACGGATGTGCCCCCAGCGTTGTCACCGCCGATTCAGTGGCCATGCGGGTGTGGCCAATGCCGTGGCTGCCCTCGAGCTTGGGAATATCAAACCGCGCGGCCACATCGCCGGGCAAGCCCACTTCCTTGTATATCTCCATCACCTCGCCCGCGCTCATCACCCGCGCAGCCGGGCGCAGTTTTTTCAGCGCCGCCCGTGCTGCCTGCAATTTGCTTTCCGGCAGGTCAATCACCGCATGGGTATCTTTGACACGCAGGCTTATATCTACATCAAGTTCATCGCGTAACTCGTTGGCAAGTCCGGTAAAAATCATGTCAGGATCATGCGCCTGAATGGTCAGTTTCGCCCGCCCCGCCTCTGCCGCGCCATAGATCGCAATCCCGGCGCTATCGGGGCCGCGATCCGACATGGTGATCAGCATATCCGTCAGCATCCGGCCCAATTCCGGCTGCAACGCCTTATCCTTCAAAAACAACCCGACAATGCCGCACATGCGCGCCTCCATCCTTCATCCGGATCAATCTAGCCGGACTCATTCCCAATTTCAACCATAAGAATGTTATATTCATAAGGGGAATAATTTACATCCCCGATTGCCGATAAGAGATTACCGACAAATACCGCACCGGCAGCTTGATCAACTGATCCGGCCCATGCGGCGCATCGGCATCAAAAAACAGGCTGTCACCGGGTTTGAGGTGAAAGCTTTTATCGCCGTGGCGATAGCCGACCTCGCCTTCGAGAATATACAGCAGCTCCGTGCCATCGTGTTGAAATGTAGGGAAAATATCCGATTTTTCCGTGAGGGTGATCAGATATGGCTCAACCATCACGCCACTGGAATTGCTGCGCAGGTGCCCCAGCAAATTATACTGATGACCCGCGCGCGTGCCCGCACGTTCAATCTCAACCCCTTCGCCCGCCACCACATGCACCGCTTCGCGATTTTCCTCGAACCGGCGGAAAAACGACGTCACCGGCACGCTCAGAGCGCTTGATAGCGCCTGCAACGTGGTCAGAGATGGCGATGTCACGCCATTTTCAATCTTGGAAAGCATTCCCACCGAAAGCCCGGTCAACGCGGCCAGATCAGCCACGGTCATCCCCCGGCGGCGACGATAATCGCGCAGTTCGCGGCCAATCGCCACCTCAAGGTTCTTTTCGCGGCGTTCCCCGGTTTTATGCGGATCCTGACTGAGCTTTGCATTTGGCATGCATTCCCCTTTCAGCATTAGGATCTCTTGTTATATTAACCACGATACAGGCTCGTTTGATAAAAGTAAAACCTGAGGCTGATACATCAAATCGCATTTCGCGCCAGAAAGCCCATCAATGGCTTGGTAAAAGCCTCTGGTTTCTCGATCAACCCCATATGCCGCAGCCCCGGCACGATGATCACCTCAGCCCCATGAATTTCTTCGCCCATGGCCCGGCTCATCGCCGGGGTGCTGCCGCTGTCATTCTCGCAGGTGATGATCAGCGCAGGCTTAGCAATCATCGGTTCAGGCCGGATCAGTTCCACCACGCCTTCGGCCAAAACCCGGCGATGGGCCGCGTAATTTTGCGGCGCATTGGCCATGATAACGCCGCGTATCTGCACCACGCGGCCCGCTTCCTGCGCCCGGAATTCCGGCGTCAGCCAGCGTTCAAGTGCGGCCTCCAGCGTGGCCCCCGGCCCGCCAGTGCCCGCGTCACGCGCCTGCTGCTCAACCCGCGCCTGTGCCTTTGCCCCGCGCTCATGCGGCGAATTGAAAATTCCCAACCCAGTCACCCGCGCCGGATGATCCATCGCCACCCGCCGGTTGATCATGCCGCCCAGCGAAAACCCCACCAATGCCGCCTGCGCTATGGCCAGTTCATCCATCAGGGAAATCAACTGTTCTGACAGCGCGCTCAGGCTTGGCCGCGCCTCAGGCAAAGCCGTTTCGCCGTGGCCATAGAGATCATAGCTCAACACCCGAAAGCTTTTCGCAAGAACCGGCGCAATCTCTGCCCATGTGCTTTGCCGCGTCAGGCCCAGCCCGTGGATCAACACCACCACCGGCGCGCCCTTTGGCCCCGCCAGATCATAAGCCGTGCCCGCCGTGCTCACCGGCATTTTAACTGCCCCCAAAGGCAAATTCCGGCATCACCTGCGAGATGAACAATTCAAGTGAGCGTTTCTGCTGATCCAGTCCCAGGCCCATCGAGGCATAGTAAATAAACCCGTCAACGCCGATCTTTTCATACATCTTCAGCTTTTCAATCACCTGATCGGGGCTGCCAAACATCAGGTTTTCCTCAAGCATTTCCGGGTCCACCCGCGCATTGCCCTCAAGGCTTTCCAGCGGCACCCGGTCGGGGAAGCCATTCACCACATCGCCCGATTTCATCATCAGATTGCCAAACTGCCCCAGCACGACCCGGATCGCATCCATTGCCGATTTGCGGTCGGCCTCAGTGTCATAGACCGCCGTGTGCCGCATCATCGCCCAGCGGCCATCAAATTTGCCGCCGTTCTTGGCAATCGAATCATCCAGCCGCGCGCGATAGGTTTCCACCTCGGAAAACGGCATCGTCAGCGGCCAGCTCATGATATTGCAGCCATGCTCCACCGCATAATCAAATGTGATCGGCGCGCGAGCGGCGACCCAGACGGGCACCTCTTTCTGCACCGGCTTGGGGCAGGATGTGGCGCTTGGAAACTGCCAGAATTCGCCATTATGCGCATAATCGCCCTGCCACAGCTTTTGCACCACCGGCAGCATCTCCTGCATGTAGCGATAGCTGTCACGCTGATCCAGCCCCGGCTTCATGCGGTCAAATTCGCGCTGATAGGCACCTGATCCAATGCCGAATTCCAGCCGCCCGTCGCTGATCAGATCCAGAAATGCGGCCTCTCCGGCCAGGTCGATCGGATGCCAGTAGGCGGCATTGACCACGCCGACGCCAAGCCGGATTTTCCTGGCATGATCGCCCCACCATGTGAGGATCTGAAACGGGTTGGGCGCTATCGTCATCTCCATCGCGTGATGCTCGGCCGCCCAGGCAATCTCAAACCCCGCCGCATCGGCCATTTTGACCATCTCCAGCGTGTGATCGCGCACCGCTTTGATATCCGTTCCCGGATGCATCCTCTCAAGATTGATCGCCAGTTGAAATTTCATCTGCTTTTCCTTTTCTCACCGCATCTGAAACGGATTGGCCAAAGGCGCATCCGAGCTGTTCATCCATACCGTCTTGGGCCTTGTGTAATCATAGACCGCCTGAAACCCGCTTTCGCGGCCATAGCCCGAGGCCTTGATGCCGCCAAACTCCGCCACCGGCGAGATCACCCGGTAGGTATTGACCCAGACAATCCCGGCGCGCACCGCCTTTGACATCCGCAGGGCGCGGGCACTGTCGCGGGTGAATATCCCCGCCGCCAGCCCATGTTTTGTATCATTGGCCAGCGCCAGCGCCTGCGGCTCGGTCTTGAAGCGCAGCACGCATAAAACCGGGCCAAAAAGCTCGGTATCGACAATCTGCAAATCGGGCGAGGGGCAGTCAATGATCGTGGGTTCATAAAACATCTCACCCGCCTCGGCCCGCTTGCCGCCACAAAGCACCCTGCCCCCTTGCTCAATCGCCAGCGCCACCTCGCGCTCGATGTTTTCAAGCTGTCCACGGGTGCAAAGCGGCCCCATTTCGGTGGTCTCTGCCATCGGATCACCAATGCGGATACCGCCTGCAATCTTCCCCAGACGCGCCAGAAATTCATCGGCCACATCCTCATGCACAATCAGCCGTGACCCTGCCACGCAACTTTGCCCGGACGCGCCAAAAATCCCCGCAACCGAGCCATTGACCGCACTTTCAAGATCGGCATCGTCAAACACGATGAAAGGCGATTTGCCGCCCAGTTCCAGGCTGACCTGAGCAAAGTTATTGCACGAATTTTGCAGCACATGTTTCGCCGCCCCCGGCCCGCCGGTAAAGGAAATCCGCGCCACCAGCGGATGACTTGTCAGCGCCCTGCCACAAGGCTCGCCGTGGCCGGTGATGATATTGACAACGCCCGGCGGAAACCCGGCCTTGGCAAACAGCGCGCCAAATTCCAGCATCGCCGCAGGCGCATGTTCCGACGCCTTCAGCACCACGGTATTGCCCGCCGCCAGTGCCGGGCCAAGCTTCACGGCGGCCAGAAACAACTGCGAATTCCACGGCACCACGGCGGCAATCACCCCCAAGGGTTCACGATGCGTGAAAACAAACAAATCCGGCTTGTCCACCGGCAAAGTCTCGCCATGAATTTTATCCGCCGCCCCGGCATAGAAATGGAAAAACTCTGATATATACTTCGCCTGCCAGCGGGTTTCCTTGAACATCTTGCCAGTGTCGCGCGTCTCCACCTCGCCCAGCACTTCCGACCTGTCCGCCAGCAAATCCCCCAGCCGCCGCAGGCAATGGCCGCGCTCGGTGGGCGTCATCCTGGCCCACGGCCCGCTTGTGCCCGCCTTGTGTGCGGCATTCACCGCGCGGTCCACATCCGCTTGCGTGGCCTCGGGCGCGTTGGCCCAAATCTTTTCGGTCACGGGGTTGATCGTGGGGAACGTGCCGCCATCCGAAGCCGCGACCCAAGCCCCGTCAATCAGCATCGAGTAAGATTTGGCCATCTTTTTTCCCGTCCTGTTGCGCATTGCCGGTGCCCGGCAATCTGCCACAAAACAACACTTCTTGAAATTGAATTATTTTGCTGCAAATATGCAGATATACCGAATTATCAGGCCGCCATGAACCTCACCTCTTTGCAAACCTTTCTTGCCATCGTCGATTGTGGCAGCCTCGTGCGCGCCTCGCAAAAGCTGAACGTGACGCAATCCACCATCACCGCGCGGCTCAAAACCCTCGAAGATGAACTTGGCCAAACCCTGCTGATCCGTAAAAAATCCGGCGTCACCCTTACCCCCGCAGGCACCAAAATGTTGCGTTATGCCCGCATCATGACAGGTCTGTGGCGGCAAGCGCGCTATGAGACGGGCCTGCCCGCCGGGCTGCAATCGGTCTGCACCTTCGGCTGCGCGCCGGATCTCTGGCCGGGGCCGGGAAAGGCGTTTTTTGAAGGGGTCATCTCGGGCCATCCGGAAATGGCTGTTTCGGTGCATCGGGGCAGTGGTGATGAACTGGGGGGCTGGCTGACCTCGGGCATGGTTGATGTGATCCTGACCTTTGATACCATAACCCGCGGCGATCAGACGGCGCATGCCTTACCGCCTGAAGAACTGGTGCTCTATTCCAACCGGCCCGATACCCCGATCAAGGCTGATCCGGGCTATATCTTTGTCGATCACGGCGAGGAATACCGCCACCAGCACGGCGAAAGCTATCATGATGCAGGCATTGCAAGGATCAGCTTTGACGCCTCGGAATGGGCGCTCAACCACCTGTTGGCGCGCGGCGGCTCGGCCTATCTGCCGCAAACCCTGGCGCAGCCCTATGTTCAATCCGGGCAGCTTCATGTGCTCGCCGATGCTCCGGTTTACAGCCGCAAGAAAACCCTGATCGTCAATGATAGCGCTGCCCGCAACTGGAGGTGGTTCAGCCCCCTTGTGGCCAAATTATCAAGCACGGATCAGGCGTGACAAAATTATCATCTTCTAACATATTCATTTAATTGCCGTAATTCAGCCTTTCCACAGCCAACATCCCCTGTTTAGCTCAAAGGACAATCCTAGGGTGCCGGACAGGTACTATCTGGCCGATGCCCCATAAAAAGGAGCATTAAAATGGCAGTTTCAACTTCCCCGACGCCCGAAAAGGGTGCCGCAAACCCATCCGCTCAGGCACAATCACAGGCGCAACCCAGCCAACAGCCGCCTGAACAAAAGCCTCAGCCAAAGCCGGTTTTTACCGATTACGCCAGTATCTGACAAAAATAAGGCCGCGCCCTTTTGGGGACACGGCCTTTAATCTTTTGGTCTGCTGGCAGGCTTAGCCAACCAATTCCAGACCCGAGAAGAAATAGGCAATCTCTTCGGCTGCTGTTTTCGGCGCGTCCGAGCCATGCACCGAGTTTTCGCCAACGGATTCAGCAAATTCCGCCCGGATGGTGCCCGGCGCCGCGTCTGCCGGATTGGTGGCCCCCATCACTTCGCGGTTCTTGGCAATCGCGCCTTCGCCTTCCAGAACCTGCACAACAACCGGCTCGGATGCCATGAATTCGCACAATTCGCCGTAAAACGGCCGTTCGGCATGTACCGCATAAAACTGCCCGGCCTGTGCCGGTGTCAGGTGAATACGCTTTTGCGCCACGATACGCAGGCCTGCGTCTTCGAATTTGGCATTGATCTTGCCGGTCAGATTGCGTTTGGTTGCATCGGGTTTGATGATGCTCAGGGTGCGTTCAATCGCCATGTCAGCCTCTTTTCCAGTTGAATTCCGGGCGTGGCACAACGCCCTGCCCCTAAAAGAATTGCGGCCCCGATAACACGGGGTTCAATGCTTGAAAAGCCAATGATTGACGCCGCCGCGCCATTGCGTCATGCGGGGGGCCATGTTGCGCATAAATGATATATCCTATTCCGTCGCGGGCCGGCCGCTGATTGTGAACGCCTCGGCCAATATCCCAGATGGCCACAAGGTGGGCATCGTTGGCCGCAATGGCACCGGCAAAACCACGCTTTTCCGCCTGATCCGCGGCGAACTGGCGTTGGAGGGCGGCAAAATATCCCTGCCCAACCGCGCCCGCATCGGCGGCGTGGCGCAGGAGGTGCCGGGCAATGAGGTCTCGCTGATTGATACGGTTCTGGCCGCCGATATTGAGCGTGCCAAATTGCTGGCCGAATCGGAAACCGCCCATGACAGCGCCCGGATTGCCGATATTCAGACCCGTCTGGCCGATATTGATGCCTGGTCGGCCGAGGCGCGCGCCTCATCGGTGTTGCGCGGCCTTGGTTTTACGGCGGATGAGCAGAAAATGCCCTGTTCCGCCTTCTCGGGCGGCTGGCGGATGCGGGTGGCGCTGGCGGCGGTGCTGTTTTCGCAACCTGATCTTTTATTGCTTGATGAGCCGACCAACTATCTTGATCTTGAAGGCGCGCTGTGGCTGGAAAGCTATCTCGCGCGCTACCCGCATACGGTGCTGATCATCAGCCATGATCGCGGGTTGCTTAACCGCGCTGTCGGCTCAATCCTGCATCTGGAAGACCGCAAACTGACGCTCTATCAGGGCAATTACGATACCTTCGCCGAAACCCGCGCCGCGCGTCTGGCAGCGGCCGAATCCGAGGCCAAGAAACAAGACGCCCGGCGCGCCCATCTGCAAAGTTTCGTGGATCGCTTCCGCGCCAAGGCCAGCAAAGCGGTGCAGGCGCAATCGCGGCTGAAAATGATCGCCAAGCTCAAGCCGATCACCTCACCCAAGGAAGCCGCGCTCAAGCGCTTTACCTTCCCCGAACCCGAGGAGCTGTCACCGCCGATCATCCGCATCGAAGACGGGGTCGTCGGTTATGATGGCAAGGCTATTCTGTCACGCCTTGATCTGCGGATTGATCAGGATGACCGGATCGCTTTGCTGGGCCGTAACGGACAGGGAAAATCCACTCTTTCCAAGCTCTTGGCGGACAAACTTGATCTTATACAAGGGCGCATGATCAAGGCGTCCAAGCTGCGGGTCGGCTATTTCGCGCAGCATCAGGTGGATGAGCTGCATATTGATGAAACCCCCATAGATCACATCCGCCGGATGCGCCCCAATGAGACCCCACCGCGCCTGCGGGCGCGGCTGGGCGGCTTTGGCATTGGCGCAGATCAGGCGGAAACCCTGGTGGGCAAGCTTTCAGGCGGGCAAAAGGCGCGGCTCAGCCTGATGCTGGCCACGCTCGATGCGCCGCATATCCTGATCCTCGATGAGCCCACCAACCACCTTGATATCGAGAGCCGCGAAGCGCTGGTTGAGGCGCTTACCGCCTATTCCGGCGCTGTCATTCTGGTCAGCCACGACATGCATCTTCTGAATCTGGTGGCCGATCGCCTCTGGCTGGTGAAAGACGGCTCGGTCAATCCTTACGAGGGGGATCTGGAAAGCTACCGGCAGATGCTCTTGAATGGGGACAAGGCGCAAAAGCCGGCCAAAGCCAAAGCGCCCAGAAAACGCCCCTCGCGCGATGCCATTCTGGCCCTGCGTCAGGAGGTTAAGAGATGCGAACAACGCCTTGAAAAGCTTAATGATATGAGCGACCGTATTGCCAAAAAACTGGCCGATCCCCGGATTTACGACGAGGACCGCGTACAGGAGGCCACAGGCTGGCAAAAGAAATACAGCGAGGTCATGGATGGCCTTGAGAGGGCCGAGGCGTTATGGCTCAAGGCACAGGACAAACTGGAACGGGCCGAGGGATGAATGGATAGCGCCTTTCTGATAACCACCTTTGTCACCCTATTGGTGATCATTGATCCGTTTGGCCTTACCCCGATGTTCGTGGCCCTGACCCAGGGGATGAGCCCGGCGCAGCGCCGCGCCATTGCCCTGCGCGCCTGCCTCACCGGTACAGGCGTTTTGATGGTGTTTGCCGCTTTTGGCGAATCCGTTCTGGGCTTTGTCGGCATCTCAATGCATGCCTTTCGCATCGCCGGCGGCATTCTTTTGTTTCTCACCGCCCTTGATATGCTGTTTGAGCGCCGCAGCAAACGCCGCGCGCATCGCAATGAAGAAGAGGAACACCCCGATCCTTCGGTCTTTCCGCTTGCCATTCCGCTGATTGCCGGGCCTGGCGCGATTGCCTCGGTCATTCTTCTGACCGGGCAGCAACCGGGCTGGGCTGGCTGGGCCTGGGTTGTGGCGGTGTTGATGGCGGTGATCCTGCTGGTGTTCTTGATGTTCCTCACCGCCAGCCTGTTTGAGCGCGCCCTTGGCAAGACCGGCATCAACGTGATCACCCGTTTGCTGGGGATGCTGCTGGCAGCACTTGCGGTGCAGTTCGTGCTCGATGGGCTACGCGGCTTTGGCCTTGCGGGCTGATCTTTTCAAACCGCGCCACTGCCCCTATATTTCAGGATGAAACCTGAAAGGCCGCCCATGGAAAATGTCGATAATGCCCGCCTGACCTATCTGATCATTCTGGTCGTCGCGATTGCCGGATCATATCTGGTCAGTAATCGCAAAAACCTTGGCAAAACCCTGCAACAGGCGATGATCTGGGGGCTGATCTTCCTTGGGGTGATCGCCGGCGTTGGCCTTTGGGACGACATCCGCCAATCGGCTCAGCCCTCCTATGCCAGCGTGATTGCGGATAATCAGATCAAACTGCGCCGCGCCGCTGACGGGCATTATTACGTCAACACAAAGGTCAATGGCACAACCCTGCGCTTCATGGTTGATACCGGGGCCTCTGATATTGTCCTCACGCAATCCGACGCGCGCGCGGCGGGGCTTGATCCCGATACGCTCAACTATCTGGGCACCGCCTCAACCGCCAATGGCGAGGTCCGAACCGCGCCCATCCGGCTTGACAGCCTCAGCATCGGCCCGATTGTTGACACCGGCCTGCGCGCAGTTGTCAATCAGGGGGTCATGGATCAATCGCTTCTGGGCATGAGCTATCTGCAACGCTTTTCAAGCGTCGAATTTTCCGGCGGGTATCTGGTGTTAACGCGGTAGCCGCTCTTCGCGCCCTTGCAGGCACGCCTCGCGCGCGGCCAGCCGATTGGCGTTATGATACATAACCCCGCCCAATGTGAGGATCCCCACCAGCAGCATCAGCAACAGATCATACCCGCCCAGGCCCCAGATCACGGACCCCACGAACGGTGCCAGTGCCGTACCGGCAAGATATGGCAGCGCCAGCGCCCCGGATTTCACCCCAAAATCCACCTCACCCAGAATTTCGCGCGCCAGCAGGGGGCGCAGAATGCTGACCGTGCCATAGGCGCTTCCGAATATAACTGCGAAACCCGCCAGATAAGCCAGTGAAGAGCCACTGAGCAGCAGCACGATAACAGCAAGCGCCATCGCTGCAAACGCCGCCAGCGCAACGCCGTGGGTTGAAAGATACCGCCCCGATGCCATCATCGCCAACCGCCCGGCAACCTGCATCGGCCCGATCAATGACGCGATCACAACCGCCATTTCATCGGATAGGCCGCGCTCATCCAGTATCGGGAAGAGATGATGTATGATGCTGCCCTGGGATACCGCAAGACAGGTAAAACCCGAGGCCAGAAACCAAAAGGCAGGGGCCTTCAGAAACGCCCGTGAGGCCGGGGCTTTTCGTGCGGTTTCCAACGGCTTGACCCGCCCCGTATCCAGTTTTCCGGCCCCAAACCACAAAAGCGGGGCCACCACGAAGATGACAAGCGCCGCAACGGCCCGGACCGCGCCGCGCCACCCCAGGGATTCGGCCAGCAGATATATCACCGGATAACTCAGGGTGCTGGCAAACCCGGCGGCCAGCGTGATGATGATGATCGCCCGTTTCGCCTGCTCCCCCCGTGCCCGCGTCAGGATGGCAAAACATGGCTCATACAGGCATCCGGCCATGGCAAACCCGAGGATGATCCAGATCAGATAGAATTGCCAAAGCGCCCAGACCCCTGAAAGCAGGATCAGCCCCAACCCCCCCAGCGCCGCCGACAATCCCATCAGCGCCGCCCCCTGCCCGCGGTCGATGATCCGCCCGGTAACGGGCGATGCAACCGCCGCCACAAGCAGCGCCATCGTGATGGCCAGCGTCAGATCGGATTTCGACCAGCCAAGATCATCTTCCCACCTGAGCAACAGAACCGGAAACACATAGTAGATCGAGGCCCAGATGAGTGTCTGGCCAATCGCGAGATATAAAAGGGCCGGATCGCGTCGGATTTTCATCATCCTTGGTTGGGAAATATGCCGGTAGGGTGGCGTTTCGAATGGCAATTCGAAATTTGCCGAAACATCATGAGGTGATATTGCCAGCCCAGAGCCTTGTCAAGTTTCTATATTTCTAGAAATATAGGCATACCCCGGCTATGCCATGCCACGCCATGGCCAGCCCATGGCAATTTGGAACAAACGCAACCTGCGCCCACACCCTCAGCATGGCACTTACAGTATTATACCAGACAGAAGTTGACATATCACGCCAGTTGCATTTGGGTTGTAAGGCAATTTGGCCGGGGGGGCTTTGCTATCGGCTGGAGAAAAAATAGCTCGCAAATCCAGACTGGCGTTAAGCGCTTGATATTTCTGATATTTTTTGCCACTTCTGCGCTGATTTCCAGTTGTGCAATTCAGCAACATCAGCCCCCGGAAGCCGATTTTGCGGATCGGAAAAATATCTCGGGCTTCCCCTATCATCCGCTTGTCTACAATCTCGACCTCGCGACGCTTGCCTATCATTTGCACGCCCAAACTCTCATCTGGCCGTTTGATCCGTATTATGATTCCGTGCCGGGCGGCGCGTCAGGACGGGCAAAATTCATCCGGAATGTCCGGCAATGGGCCGGCAAGATCGGTCAGATACAGCAAAAATCAGGTGGCAGCGTGCACGCCTATCGCGGCCCGGGGCGATTGGCCGGTTTTGATGACAATCCGCTGCATGATCCGACAATCTATCGCTATGACGGGCTTTCGCCATGGAATGGCACTTTGACCAGAAGTGGCAAACAATGGGTTGAATATCTGCCGCCCAGACCGATTACCGATCACATCCGCGATGTCTATATGTGCAGCCGCAAATCCGGGCGCGCCGCAAAGGCGGTTTCAGTTGCCCGTGTTGCATCAAATCCAGCCGCGCGCGCATCTGGCGCACGGGACGTTTTATTCGCTTTCGAAGGGGCCACCGGCGACAAGGGAGAGGCAGGGCATCCGGCATCCCAAAGCCTTATGGGTTTCGTTTTGTTGCGGCATCGCGGACAGGGCAATGCTTACGATATACACATCGTCTTTCGCGGCAGCCGCAGCGGATCCCTGCTCAGATCCGTGGTTCAGGCCAATTGGGACACCCGCGCCAAAGGCAGCCCCGACTGGATCACGGACCTTGGCTATGATCTGATCGGCCCCGGCAAAAGCGCAAGCCTTATATCCACCACTGGCGCGGTGCATCGCGGGTTTGCGAAATCCATTGAGCTCACCCTTCCCGGCATCTTCGCCTGTCTTGGCAAAGCCGCATCGCTCAAGCCCGGCACCCGGCCCGAGAACATCTTCGTGACGGGCCACAGCCTTGGTGGCGGGCTGGCCCAGATATTTGTCAGCGCTGTCCTGATGGGCAATCAATATGGCCCGAACGGCAAAGGCCCTGCGATGCCCCGGCAGATGCGGCCCTGGCCCTGGCAGCAAATCAAGCTCATAACATTCAGCGCCCCCAGAGCGGGCGATGCTGAATGGGCGAAGACGCTCACCACAATCGGGCTGGCATCAGAATTTCACGCCCGTGATCTGCGGCGCTATGACTACAAGGCCCTGGCCCCGAATGAAGACAGCATACCGGCCCGGCTTGGCGACAGGAACAGGCCTGCGGGCTTTCGGGTTTTGGTGTCCACCGACGCGGTTTCAACCAGCGCTGTTGCCGGCCGCAAGCCGGTTGGCAAAACTGTCTATGTCGACAAATTAGGCCCGCTTGCTTTTGCCGCGCCCTATAGTGGGAATGCGCATGAACCCGCAACATTGCGTGCTCTCATGGTCGCAAGCCTGAATGATACGCGCATACCGCCCGCGGTGTGGCAGTACCGCGATAGCGTAACGGCAGCGCAGGACGACACCGATCAATCAGGCCCTGCAATGACAACATACCGACGCTTGCAGGCCGAATTTCTGACGTATCACAACCGCGACAGGCCTGCTTTCGATACCCGAAGCTATGAGCGGGATCGAAAAATTTTCAATCAGTTGCTGTCTGAGCAATAGCATCGTACCCGCTCAGGGTGTCAATCGGCCTGAAATCTGGCCGGATTTTCGAAATTGGTTATATTATTTGGCCAATTTTCTCTGTACATGCGGATTTTTGCAACCTACAAACACGAACAGGGAGGTGCCTGCACCTGAGAAACAACGATTTTTGCAACTTGCATATGGGGGTCCCGCCCCCATAAATGGTGCAGGTGCTGTGGCTTTGAGGGTGCAGCACCCGGACCGATGAAATCGCTGACAAGCAAATGGGAGGTAATATGACAAAATCACTTAACCGCAGAAAATTCCTGCGCGGCACTGCTCTGGCAGGGGCCGGTGCGCTGGCCACACCGGCACTTGCCGCTGGCGAAGGCGTGACACTCAAGATGCAGGCGGCCTGGGGCGGCGGCATCTTTCTTGAAAATGCCCAATCCTATGTCAACCGCGTCAATGAGATGTCGGGCGGCGATCTGAAGATTGATCTCTTGCCGGTGAACTCGGTGGTGAAAACCAGTCAGATGCAGGACGCGGTTCATCGCGGCGTTCTGGATGCGGCGCATTATGTGCCCGCCTACTGGTACTCGAAATCTAAAACTGCATCACTGTTTGGCACCGGCCCCTGCTTTGGCTGGTCCAGTCAGGAAGTTCTCGGCTGGGTCTATTATGGCGGTGGTCAGGAGCTGTTTGACGAGCTGATGGCCTCGCTGCAACTGAATGTTGTGTCGTTCTTCAATTCACCAATGCCCGCCCAACCGCTCGGCTGGTTCAAGGAAGAGATCAAGGACGCCAGCCAGATGAAAGGCCTCAAGTACCGCACCGTTGGTCTGGCGGCCGATGTTCTGCTGGAAATGGGCATGTCGGTGGTACAGCTTCCGGGCGGCGAAATTCAGCCGGCGATGAAATCCGGCCTGATTGACGCGGCCGAGTTCAACAACCCGACATCGGACCGTGACTTTGGCATGCAGGACGTGTCCAAGCATTATCACCTGGCCTCATTCCACCAGAGCCAGGAATTCTTTGAGTGTACGTTCAACAAGGAGAAATTCGAGTCACTTCCCGCAGAGCTTCAGGCGATCCTGAAATATGCCTCTGAGGCCGAAAACTCGAATTTCTACTGGAACAACACCAAGCGCTATGCCGATGATCTGGTAACGCTGCGCGACGAGCAGGGCGTCAATGTCTACCGCACGCCCGACAGCGTGATGGCCGAACAGCTCAAGGCATGGGACATCGTGGTTGACCGGATTTCCGGCGAAGACGCATTCTTTGCCAAGGTGATCGAAAGCCAGAAGGCCTATGCCAAGAACGTGATGAATTATCTCAACCTCAACCAGCCTGATTACAAACTGGCCTATAAGCACTACTTTGGCTGACAGGTTCTGAGGCAATAACACCTGACCGGGGATCGCATAACGCGGACCCCGGTTACTTTGACGGGGGGCAGACGTGGTAAAAATCATTCACTCAATCGAAGGGTTGAGCCAATGGGTCGGACGTGCCTTTGGCTGGTGCATCCTGATCCTGACATTCTCGGTCAGTTACGAGGTTTTCGTGCGCTACGTGCTGAATGCCCCTACCGTCTGGGCGTTTGACATGATGGTGCAGATGTATGGCGCGCTGTTCTTGATGGCCGGGCCTTATGCGTTGGCGCAAGACGGCCATGTGCGTGCCGATGTGCTTTACCGTCTGTTTTCCGTGCGCTGGCAGGCGCGGCTGGATTTTGTGCTTTATATCCTGTTTTTCTTCCCCGGCATGATGGCGCTTTTCTGGTACGGCTGGGAAATTGCCGCCGATAGCTGGCGCTATCAGGAGGTAAGCTGGAACAGCCCCGCGCGCATTCAGATCTACTTTTTCAAAACCCTGATCCCGGTGGCCGGGTTTCTTCTGATGCTGCAGGGCCTGGCCGAGATGATGCGCTGCTGGATGGCCATGCGCTCGGGCGAATGGCTCGACCGGCTGGATGATGTGCGCGAAACCGAAGATATGCTGATGCATATGGAGGCAAACGCGATCCCCGGCCTGTCATCCAAAAATGACACATAACCCGGCACAACAGCCCGAAACACTGACCAATAAGAGGCCCTGCCGATGACTGATCCCCAAGTTGCAATCCTTATGCTGAGCCTCTTTATCGGGCTGGTACTGCTTGGATTTCCCATTGCCTTTACCCTGCTCGCCATGGGCGTTGGGTTTGGCTATTACGCCTATTATACAGACATGCCGCATAATTTTTCGGCATTGTTCGACAATAACATTTTCTATCTCCTGAACCAGAACACCTATTCGGTGATGGAAAACGACACGCTGGTGGCGATCCCGTTATTTCTATTCATGGGATATGTGGTTGAGCGCGCCAATATTGTGGATCGGCTGTTTTTCTCGCTCTACATGGCGGCGCGTAACCTGCCCGGCTCGCTAGCCATTGCCGCGCTTCTGACCTGTGCGGTATTTTCAACCGCCTCGGGCATTGTGGGCGCGGTGGTCACGCTGATGGGCCTGCTGGCCTATCCGGCGATGGCCAACGCCAATTACAACAGATCATTCGCCTCAGGCGTGATCTGCGCCGGGGGCACATTGGGCATTCTCATCCCACCCTCGATCATGCTGATCGTCTATGCGGCGATTGCCGAATTATCGCCCCTGCGGCTTTATGCGGCGGCGGTATTTCCCGGGCTGCTTCTGGCGGGGCTTTATATTGTCTACGTGATCATCCGGGTGATGATTAACCCCTCAATCGCGCCAAAACCCAGCCAGAAGGATGTACCGCCTCCTTCCAAGATCTATCTTGACCTGCTGGTCAGTTTTGTGCCGCTGACGGTGCTGATCTTTCTGGTGCTCGGCTCGATTCTGGGCGGTCTTGCCACCCCGGCGGAAGCGGCGGCCATGGGGGCATTGGGCGGGCTTGTGCTGGCGGCGCTCTACCGGTCGCTGACATGGGGAAAAGTCAAGGAAAGCGTATTTCTGACCGCCAAGGCCACGGCGATGGTCTGCTGGCTGTTTGTCGGCTCATGGACTTTTGCCAGCGTTTTCAGCGTTCTGGGCGGCCATACGGTGATCGAGAACTGGTTCATTGCGATGAACCTTGAGCCCTGGCAGTTTCTGGTACTGGCGCAGATCATCATCTTCCTTCTGGGCTGGCCGCTGGAATGGTCCGAGATTCTGATCATCTTTGTGCCGATCTTCCTGCCGATGCTCGATACATTTGGCGTGAACCCCTATTTCTTTGCCATGCTGGTGGCGCTCAATCTGCAAACCTCGTTCCTGACGCCGCCGATGGCGATGTCGGCCTATTACCTCAAGGGCGTGCTGAAAAAGCAGATCGAGCTGGTCGAGATTTTCCGCGGCATCATGCCCTATCTTGGGATCGTGATCCTGACGATGGTGCTGATGTATCAGTTCCCCGCCATAGCCCTGTGGTTTCCTGATTACCTCTTTGGCGAGTATATTCCCTGATGCAAGGCGATCTTCACAGGCTTTCTGCGGTTGACGCCGCAGACGCGATCCGCGCGGGCCGCCTGTCGTCGGAGGCGCTGGTAGAGGCCTGCCTTGACCGGATTGCCGCCACCGACGCGGTGATCAAAGCCTGGGCACATCTTGATCCGGAACTTGCCATGGTACAGGCGCGCGAGATGGACCGTATCCGCAAATCGGGCAAGGCCACCGGCGCGTTGCACGGCGTTCCCGTGGGGCTGAAAGACATCATCGACACCCGGTTCATGCCAACCGAGCGCGGCACGCCTGTTTACGCTTCGCGCATACCGGATGCCGACGCCACCATCGTCAATCGCCTGCGCGAGGCCGGGGCGGTGATCATGGGCAAGACCAAAACCACCGAACTGGCCTTTGTTCACCCCACCGACACCACCAACCCGCATGATCCCGTGCGCAGCCCCGGCGGCTCGTCCAGCGGTTCAGCGGCCGCCGTGGCCGCGCATCATGTGCCGCTTGCCATCGGCTCGCAAACCGGCGGCTCGGTGATCCGTCCGGCGGCCTATTGCGGCATTTACGGTCTGAAACCCACCCGCGGCATGATCTCGCGCTACGGCGTTTTGCAAACCTCGCAATCGTTCGATCAGATGGGCAGCTTTGGCCGCAGCCTTGAGGATGCCGCCCTGCTCGCCGATGTCATCAGCAGCTATGATCCGCGCGATCCCGCCAGCTTTGCCCGCCCGCGCCCCGACATGCAGGCAGGCACCCGCGCCCCGGCCCCGGTTGAGCCCGATTTTGCCTTTTTCGATTTTCCCTTCCATGACCGGCTCAGCCCCGATGCCCGCGAAGGGCTGGAGGCGGTGCTCGAGGCCCTCGGCCCCCGGGTTGAACGCCTGCCAGTGTCAGGCACGCTCGCCGGTCTGATTGAGGTGCATATCACCATCCACGAATTTGAGTTTTGCCAGCACCTTGCGCAAATGATCGACAGCCATTGGGATCAGCTCAGCACCAGCCTGCAACCGATCATCACCCGTGGCCGCACCATCACCCGCGACCAATATGAGGATGCATTGGCGGTCAAAGCCTCGGCCGAGGAATTTTTCACCAAACATTTCAACGATTTTGATGCTATCATCGCCCCAAGCGC
The DNA here is from genome assembly GCA_021775255.1 of Roseovarius sp. GTDB lineage: Bacteria > Pseudomonadota > Alphaproteobacteria > Rhodobacterales > Rhodobacteraceae > Roseovarius. The sequence goes on along the minus strand of JAJFIA010000014.1, from coordinate 37,352 downwards.
CACTGGTGAAGCGCCCTTGCTTGCGGGCGGCACCGGCGATCCGGTGTTTTGCCGTATCGCCAGCCTTGCCGGGCTGCCCGCCCTGACGCTGCCGCTTTTGGTGGGCGAAAATAACCTGCCGGTTGGTGTGCAGCTAATCGGCGGCATTGAAGAAGACGACCGGCTCTGCCGTACCGCCGCCTGGATGCAGCGAACGCTGGCCGAAACGCTTTAGGAAAGGAACGCCCATGTCCCGCCTTGTAACATTCATCGTTGCCACCATCGGCACCGGCCTGATGATGAGTTTTATCATTGGCCTGTCCTATTCGATCTCAACCGGTTTTGCCGGCTTCAAAGGCGGCCTGCCCTTCATGATCATTGCGATTTTCGTCATCTGCCTGGCGCTTTATGATTTCTGGGATGAAGCGGTCCGGAAAGACAAATAGATGGCGCGGCCGATCGTCTGGTTTCCCCGCCGCCTGTCGGATGCCACGCTGGAACGTGCGCAGGCCGATTATGATTGCATCATCAACTGGGAAGACGGGTTAAGCACCGCTGATGAGATCGTGGCGATGAGCGCGCAGGTGGATGCCATGGTGCCCTGCCATTCCGAGGTTTTCTCGGCCGATGTCGCCGCCCGACTTGATTCGCGCCTGCGCATTATCGCCAATCATTCGGTTGGGGTGGATCATTGCGATCTGCCCGCGTTGGCCGCCCGCCGCATTGCCGTGACCAACACGCCCGATGTGCTTTCCGATGCCACCGCCGAAATTGCCATGCTGCTGATGCTGGGGGCGGCGCGGCGCGCGGTTGAGGGCGACCGGCTGGTGCGGACCGGGGCATGGGATGTCTGGTCGCCCGGTTTCATGGTTGGCAAACAGGTCACCGGAGCGCGGCTGGGGATCATCGGCATGGGCCGCGTGGGCCGCGCCCTCGCCACCAAGGCACGCGGCTTTGGTATGGAAATTCATTATTTTAACCGCAGCCGCCTTGAAGCCGATCAGGAACAGGGGGCCACCTATCACGACAGCGTTGAAAGCCTTCTGGGGATCGCCGATTTCCTGTCATTGCACTGCCCTGCCACGCCTGAAACCACCGGGTTGATGAATGCCGCGCGCTTTGCCCTGCTGCCGGAGGGGGCCGTTATCGTCAACACCGCGCGCGGCGCGCTGATTGATGAGGCGGCATTGCTTGAGGCCCTGCAAAGCGGCAAGCTATCCGCCGCTGGCCTGGATTGCTTTGTAACCGAGCCCGGCGGCAACCCGGATTTTGCCGCCCATGAAAACATCTTCATGCTGCCCCATATCGGCAGCGCCACCAAGCAAACCCGCGATGCCATGGGCTTTCGCGCTCTGGACAATCTTGATGCCTTCTTTCGCGGAGATACGCCGAAAGATTTGCTCTGAATAAGGTTGAATACCGTAAGGATGGTGGGTTCTACCCACCCTACATGCCGAATCGCACAGTCGCTATTTCTCGGCCTTCTTCTCCCACCGGCCGCTTTCTTGGGACCAGTATTGCGCCGCCGAGCCCGCGTCCGTCAGCGCCTTCCACTGCCCGCGCGCCAGATCAAGCGCCGCCGGATCATTGCCATCAAACAGCACACAAACCCGCTGCAAAGATGTAACCTCATCCGCCATAACATCCGCGCCGTCCACAGACATCAGGCACTGCGCCCCATTGACCATGTCACCCCCCGTGCCCAAGAGCACCGGCTGATCCGCCGCATGGGGCATGTCCGCCAGACCATGGGGCAAAAACTGATCGTCCGCCCCCTGCCACAGCTTTTCATCCAGCCACGCCATGCGCGCCGGATCACGCCCGCGCACCATCACGCGCCAGCCTGCCTCCTGCGCCTTTGCCAGCAGCATCGGCAGCGTCGCCTCAAGCGGCGCGCGTGTCAGGTGATAGAAGTAAACCGCGCCCATGATCAGCCTTCAAACTGATCCGTTATCAAACGGTTAAGCGCCATCACGCCCCAGCCGGTCGCCCCTTTGGGGGCATAGGGGCTGTCTTCCTTGATCAGCGCGACGCCCGCGATATCCAGGTGAATCCAGGGCGTGCCTTCCTTGACAAACCGCTGCAAAAACTGTGCCGCCGTGATAGACCCCGCAGGCCTGCCGCCGACATTTTGCATATCGGCAATCCGGCTTTTGAGCTTCTTGTCATAAGCCTCGCCCAAGGGCAGCCGCCAGGCCCCCTCGCCTTCGGCCCCAGCGGCTTTCAGGAACTTGTTGCAAAGCGCATCGTCATTGGAAAACACCCCGGCGTTTTCATGGCCCAGCCCGATGATCACGGCACCGGTCAGCGTGGCCAGATCAATCATCGCAGAGGGCGCGAATTTCTCCTGCGCGTACCACAGGATATCGGCCAGCACCAAGCGCCCCTCGGCATCGGTATTGATCACCTCGATGGTATCGCCCTTCATTGACGTGACAACATCGCCGGGCCTTGTGGCGCGATCCGACGGCATGTTTTCCACCAGCCCGACAATGCCCACCACATTGGCGCGCGCCTTACGCAAGGCCAGCGTGCGCATGACGCCCGCGACCACGCCCGCACCGCCCATATCCATGGTCATCTCTTCCATGCCTGCCGCGGGTTTGAGGCTGATCCCGCCGGTATCAAACACCACCCCCTTGCCCACCAGCGCCAGCGGGGCCGTGCCCTTGTCACCGCCCTGCCACTGCATGATCGCCACCTTTGAAGGGCTGGCACTGCCATGGCCCACCGATAAAAGCGCGCCCATGCCCAGCTTTTTCAGCTCCGGCTCTTCCAGCACTGTTACCTTCAGCCCAAGCTTCTTCATCGCTTCAATCCGGGCGGCAAACTCCGAGGTGGTCAGATGATTGGCCGGCTCACTCACCAGATCACGGGTGAAAAACACGCCCTCGGCAATCGCCTGCACCGCCTGCACATCAATCGCTTCGGGCTTGGACACCATGCATGTCACCGCGCCATTTGGTTTTGCTTCTTCGGTTTTATGGGTGTTGAATTCATAGGCCCTGAGCAGGAGGCCCAGCATCAAATCAGCGGGCTGCCTTACTGACCCCGCAAGCACCAGCAACCCGGCCTCGCCCTTGATCTTGCCCAGCGTCACCCCGGCACGGCGCAGATCATCGGCTTTGGCATTGCGCGCAAGGCACAGCACATCCAGCGCCTCGGCTTTCATCCCCGCAGGCCAGGCCAGCGATGTCACCTCGCCGGGCTTCATCTTGGCGATCACGCCCCCCTCGATCATCCGCGCCAATGCGCCCCTGGTCAGGCGGTTGGCCCGGCGCGCGCCCTGATCCATCCGGCCATCGGGCGTGACAATCACCGCAACGCGGCCCCCGGCACCGGCAATCGCGTCAATATCTATATCTGTCACATTAAGGGAAACCGGATCGGTCATGGGGCGCACTCCTTGATTGGCTTTTCAACAGTCCTACCGCGCGCCGTGCCGGTTGACCAGCACCTGACGCAACCGCCAACACCCATTTTAGCGCCGATTTATCCCAAGCGGCACATTAGCCGTTTTCCCCCGCGCCCAATTCCGCTAGCCTGCCTTTGTTACTGTTGCATTCAGGGGGGGATAGGTGACCAGATTCGACAGATACATGCTGTCGCAACTCATGGTTATGTTCGGTTTCTTTGCGCTTGTACTGGTGTCGGTCTTTTGGATCAACAAGGCGGTGCGCATGTTCGACCGGCTGATCGGAGACGGCCAGCCCGCCTGGGTTTTCCTTGAATTTACCGCCCTCACCCTGCCGGGGGTGATCGGCGCGGTTCTGCCGATTGCGGGGTTTGCCGGGGCGGTTTACGTGGCCAACCGCCTGAGCACCGAAAGCGAGCTGACGGTGATGCAGGCCACAGGCTATTCGCCGTGGCGGCTGATGCGGCCGGTGCTGGTTTACGGCGTGATCGTGGCGCTTCTGATGTCCTTGCTCAGCCATATCCTGGTGCCCGCAAGCCTTGAACAACTGCGTGCGCGAAAGGCCGAGGTAAGCCAGAACATCACCGCCAAACTGCTTAGCGAAGGCGAATTTCTGCATCCCGCGCCGGGCATCACCTTCTATATCCGCGAGATTAGCCCCGAGGGCGAGTTGCGCAATGTGTTCCTGTCGGATCAGCGCACACCGGATTCGCCTGTCATCTACAGCTCGACCAATGCCTATCTGGTGCAACAGGGCGGCGGCACCAAACTGGTCATGCTGTCGGGGATGGCGCAAAATCTGAAACGTGAAGATAACCGCCTCTTCACCACCCATTTCGATGATTTTTCCTATGATGTCAGTAGCCTGATCTCACGCAATGATACCAATCTTGACAATGTTCTTTTTGCCGGCACCGTTGAAATGCTCAGGCAGCCCGAGGCCGTGGCAGAACGCACCAACAGCACAACCGGCGCTGTGATCTATGAGGTGCATAACCGCTTCAGCCAGGCGCTGTTGTGCATTGTCGCGGCACTGATCGGCTTTGCCACCCTGCTTTTGGGCAGCTATAGCCGCTTTGGCGTCTGGTGGCAGATCGTCTGTGCGTTTTTGCTGCTGGTCATGGTCAAACTGATCGAAGGGGCGATCACGCCGCTGGTTCCCGGTGATGGCCGGTTATGGCCGCTGGTGTATCTGCCTGCCATTGTGGGCGGCATCGCTGTCGTGCTTTTGCTGTATATCGCCGCCCATCCCGGAATAACGCGCCGCCTGATCCCCTTGCGCAGACACGGGGCGGCGCCATGATCCTGCACTATTATTTTGCCCGCAAATTCCTGCTGACATTCCTTGGCCTGTTCATCGTGTTCATCGTCTTGCTGGGGCTGATCAATCTGGTGGATGACCTGCATGATTTCCCCGATATGAGCTTTGCCGGGGTGGTTGAAATTGTCCTGCTGAAAATCCCCCATGCGGTTTACCAAATCCTGCCGCTGATTATCATCCTCAGCACGGTTTCCTTTTTTGTCAGCCTTGCCCGCAGCTCGGAACTGGTGGTGATGCGCGCCTCGGGGCGTTCGGCCCTGCGCGGCCTCTTGGCACCGGTTTTTGTGGCGGCGATGATCGGCATTGTCACCGTCACCATGCTCAACCCGATTGTCGCCGCCACCGCAAAACAGCGCAACGATATCTTAAGTGTTTATCGCAACGAGGGGTCCAGCGCTCTGGCGATTGCCTCCGAGGGGCTTTGGCTGCGGCAAGGAAGCACCACCGGGCAAACCGTTATCCATGCCGCCAAGGCCAGCTCGGATGTGAGCACGCTCTATGACGCCAGTTTCATCAAATTCTCGCCCGAGGGTGTGCCGCTGCAACGCATCGCGGCCCGATCGGCCAGGCTTGGCACCGGAGAATGGCACCTTCAAAGCGCCAAAGTCTGGAGCCTCGCCCCAGGTGGCAACCCCGAAGCCACAGCCATCCTGCGCGATGAGCTTTTGCTGCCCACCGAGCTGACCAAAGACCGGATCATCGACAGTTTCGGCAAGCCGGCATTCATCCCGATCTGGGATTTACCGCGCTTTATCAACCAGTTGGAGCAGGCCGGCTTTTCGGCCCGGCGCTATGCGGTCTGGTTTCAGAGTGAATTGGCCCAGCCGCTGTTTTTGATGGCAATGGTGCTGATCTCCGCCGCCTTCACAATGCGCCCGGCGCGGCTTTCTAATACCGGCCTTGCGGTGCTCAGCGCGGTGTTGCTTGGCTTTGGCCTGCATTACATCCGCAATCTTGCGCAGATTCTGGGCAGTAACGGCCAAATTCCCATCCTGCTTGCGGCCTGGGCACCGCAACTGGCGGCTTTGTTGCTTGCCTTTGGCTTATTACTGCATATGGAGGAGGGATGAGTCTTTATTTACGCACCGCTTTAATATTTCTGGCCACCTTCTTTTGTACCTTGCAGGTTACCGCCCAGAACAGGCCTGAGACACCCGCCATTCTGGTGGCCGATGATGTGCGCCTGCTGGATCGCGATACGCTGGTGGCCAGCGGCAATGTCGAAGCGATGTATCAGGGCAAGCGGCTGCATGCGCAGTCGATCACCTATCACCGCAAAAGCGATAGCCTGACCCTTACCGGGCCGATCTCTTTGCAGGATGATCAGGGGGTTCTGCTGCTTGCCTCTGCGGCCGAGATTGACCGCGATCTGGAAAACGGCATCCTGCGCGGTGCGCGCATGGTGCTGGATGATCAGGTACAGTTGGCCGCCAACCACGCGGCGCTTGTGGGCGGGCGTTATACTCAGCTTTACAAGGTGGCGGTCACCTCCTGCCGGGTGTGCAATTCCAACAAACCGCCGCTCTGGCAAATCCGGGCGCGCAAAGTGGTGCATGATCAGGAAAAGCAGCAACTTTATTTCACCGATGCGCAGTTTCTGATATACGATACACCGGTTTTCTACATGCCCCGGCTGCGCCTGCCGGATCCCACCCTGAAACGCGCCACGGGTTTTCTTGTGCCATCGGTGCACAATTCCAGCAGGTTGGGCAGCGGCATCAAACTGCCCTTTTTCATAGTGATCGGCGATCACAAGGATCTGACATTAACCCCCTTCCTCACCACCAAATCCCGCACCCTAGAACTGCGCTACCGACAGGCGTTTCGCAATGGCGATATCGAATTCAATGGCGCGGTGTCGGATGATGATTTTGGCCGGGATCATACCAAATTCTTTGTCTTTGGCGGCGGTAAATTTGATCTTCCGGCTGATTTCAAGCTGAGCTTCAATATCGAAGCCACCAATGACGATACCTATCTGCTTGATTACGATTTTTCGGATAAGGACCGGCTGGAAAGCGACATTGCCATTGACCGCACAAGGCGGGATGAATTCATGCGCTTTGCAGTCAGCAATTTCCATTCCCTGCGGGTGAATGAACCCAACTCAACCCTGCCGACGCTTGTGGGCAATGCCGAATATGAACGCAGGCTGCATCCCGGGGGCGCGTTTGGCGGCGAGCTGCGCTTTGCCGCAGCACTGCACAGCCATTACCGCACCTCAGACCTCAACACCGATGGCGCTGATTTCGATCTTTATGCCGATGGCCGCGATGTAACCCGTTTCATCACCTCGGCAAACTGGCAACGCAGCTTTACCCTGGCCGGGGGCCTGCGCGCGCAGGTGCTTACCGGCGTCGATCTGGACAGTTTCCAGATCAGCCAGGCCGGGATCACCAGCCGCTCAAATGTTACCCGGGTAACCCCCTCCGGCGCCATCCGCCTGCGCTGGCCTTTGCTCAAGATTGCCGGCTCTGGTGCCAGCCATGTGATCGAGCCGATGGCACAGCTCGCCTGGGTTGGCGGCAGCAATCCCAATGTGCCCAATGACGAAAGCACCCAGGTGGAATTTGACGAGGGCAATCTGTTATCCCTGTCGCATTTCCCCTCACCCGACCGGCGCGAGCGCGGCGTCATCGCGGCCTACGGCGCAAGCTGGACACGGTTTGATCCCAAAGGCTGGCAAACCTCGCTGGTATTTGGTCAGGTGATCCGCGATCAAACCCTGTTTGAGCCAAATGGATCAGGTTTCACCAGCTTCACCAGCAGCTCGGGCCTGCAAAGCAAAAGCTCGGATTATCTGTTGGCGGGCCAGATCAAGACAACCAATGGTATCACCATCACCGGGCGGGGCCTGTTTGATGAGGGCCTCAGCGCAACCAAGGCCGAAACGCGCGCCAGTTGGAATAACAAGCTGGCCGATATTGGTGCCACTTATATCTGGCTGCAAAAGGATAATTTCGAAGGCCGCCCGGTTTCCGTTTCGGAATGGGCGATTGATGGCAGCTACCGGGTGGCACAACACTGGACGGCCAGTGCCGATTGGCGTTATGATCTGGCAACAAACAAAAGCGTGCGCGCCGGGCTGGGGATGAAATACACCAATGAATGTGTCGATATATCGTTTTCGGCCTCGCGCCGGTTCACATCTTCGACTATTTTGAGGAAATCCACCAGTTTCAGCGTAACCGTCGGGATCCGGGGCTTCTCGTCCAGAACACAGGACAAAAGTTTTGTCCGATCATGCAGGAAATAACCCATGCGAATAAGCACCATGCGTAAATATTTCACCCTCATTGCCCAGGCCGTCATACTGGCGGGTTTGGGGCAATTTGCCGCTGTCCCGGTACAGGCGCAAAACCTGTTTGAAACCCTCATCACCGTGAATGACAGCTCGATCACCCGCTATGAGATTGAGCAACGCGCCAAGATGATGACGATGTTCCGTGCCCCCGGTGATCCCACCACCCTGGCCCGCGAACAACTGATCGAAGACCGGCTCAAGCTTGACGCCGCCAAGGCCAATGGGCTGATCCTCGAAGAAGACGCCGTCACCACTGCGATGGAAGAATTCGCCGGGCGCGTCAACCTGACAACCGAGGAGTTTCTCAAATCCCTTGCCGAGGCCGGTGTATCAGAAACCAGCTACCGCGAATTTGTCCGCGCCGGGGTTACATGGCGCGAATTGACCCGCGCGCGCTTTGCCTCGCGCGTCTCCGTCAGCGAAGGTGATATCGAGCGCGCCCAGGCGGCAATATCCGGCAGCTCAGGCGTGCGGGTTCTGGTTTCCGAGATCATCATGCCCGCCCCCCCCGAGGAATTGCTTGAGGTGCAGGCCCGCGCCCAGCGCATATCTCAGATCACATCCCTGTCGGAATTTTCCGCCCAGGCGCGCAAATATTCCGCCTCGCCTTCCAATGTGCGCGGCGGGCAGATGCCGTGGACAGCGCTTTCCGATCTGCCACCGGGGCTTGGCCCGATCCTGATTGGCCTGGCCCCAGGTGAGGTTTCTGAACCATTGCCGATCGAAGGCGCGATTGCCCTGTTCCAATTGCGTGACATCCAGGAACTTGAGGCCCCGGCCCCGGAATATTCGGCCATCGAATATGCCACCTATTACATCGCCGGCGGTCATTCCGAACAGGCTTTGAGCCGCGCCCGGCAGGTTGCTGCCAATGTGGATACCTGTGATGATCTTTACGGTATCGCCAAAGGCGAGCCGGAACAGAACCTTGAACGCTCCAGCAAGGCACCAGAAGAAATTCCCCCGGGTATCGCAATTGAACTGGCCAAACTTGATCCGGGTGAAATTTCCACAACCCTCACCACTGCTGATGGGCAAACATTGAAGTTGCTGATGCTTTGTGGCCGTGCGCCCAAGCTTGAAGGCGAAGGGCCGTCAAGTGATCAGCTTACCGGTTTCATCCAGAACCAGCGGCTGGATTCCTTCGCCAAAGGCTATCTTGAACAGCTTCGCTCCGAGGCCCGGATCTTTGAGAAACAGTAACCCATCTCCCATCGCCCTGAGCTGCGGCGAACCTTCGGGCATCGGCCCCGAACTGGCCTATAAAGCCTGGGCCGCCCTTGGCCACGAATTGCCGTTTTTCCTGATTGGTGATCTGCGGCACCTGCCAAATGATACCCCGGTGATCGAAATCACCGACCCGTCCGAGACCCGCGCGGCCTGTGCCCATGGCCTGCCGGTTCTGCGCCATGAATTTACCGGCGCAGTGACCCCGGGCAAGCCCAATCCAGATCACGCCCAAAGCGTGCTTGATGTCATCGCCCGCGGGGTGGATCTGGTGCAATCTGGGGCGGCCTCGGCGCTTTGTACCGGGCCGATCCACAAACAGGCGCTTTATGAGGGCGCAGGCTTTGACTGGCCCGGCCATACCGAATATCTCGCGGCTCTGGCCGGGGTTGATCGTGTGGTGATGATGCTGGCCTCGCCTCAGCTCCGGGTGGTGCCCGTTACCATCCACATGCCGCTGGCGCAGGTGCCTTTGGGCCTCACGCCCGATGTGCTGGAGCAAACCCTGCGCATCACCCGCGCCGCCCTGAACCGCGATTTTGCCCTGCCCGCACCGCGCATCGCCGTGGCCGGGCTGAATCCGCACGCGGGCGAAGGCGGGGCCATGGGCAAAGAAGAAATCAAAATCATCACCCCTGTGCTCAACAAACTGCGCGCCGAGGGTTTTGACATTCGCGGGCCATTATCCGCCGATACAATGTTTCATGAAAAGGCGCGGGCGCAATATGATGTGGCGATTGCGATGTATCACGATCAGGCGCTGATTCCGATCAAGACGCTTGATTTTGATCGCGGCGTCAACATCACCCTTGGCCTGCCCTTCATCCGCACCTCGCCCGATCATGGCACCGCACTCGATATCGCGGGGCTTGGCCGGGCCAACCCCACCTCCACCATCGAGGCGTTGCAAATGGCCGCCCGGATGGCCGCCACCCGCACCGCATGAGCCTGAACGATCTGCCCCCCCTGCGTGAGGTGATTGCCAGCCATGATCTCAAGGCGCGCAAATCCCTGGGGCAGAACTTTCTGCTTGATCTCAATTTGACTGGCAAAATCGCCCGGCTTGCCGGCGATCTTGCGCAATGCGATGTGCTTGAAGTTGGCCCCGGCCCCGGCGGGCTGACCCGCGGGCTTCTGGCGCAGGGTGCGCGCCGGGTGCTGGCGGTTGAAAAAGATGCCCGCTGCCTGCCCGCTTTGGCACAGATCGCGGCGGCCTGTCCGGGGCGGCTTGAGGTGATCAATGCCGACGCGCTTGCACTTGATCCACTCAGGCACCTGACCCCGCCCATCCGCGTTGTGGCCAACCTGCCCTATAATATCGGCACCGAATTGCTGGTGCGCTGGCTTACGCCCGCCACATGGCCGCCTTACTGGAAAAGCCTCACCTTGATGTTTCAGCGCGAAGTGGCCGAACGCATCACAGCCCGCCCCGGCTCAAAAGCCTACGGGCGTCTGGCACTGCTGGCAGGCTGGCGCACGGATGCGCGCATCGTGCTTGGCCTGCCGCCCGAAGCCTTCAGCCCGCCGCCTAAGGTTTCAAGTGCGGTGGTGCATTTCACCGCCCTGCCCGCGCCGCGCTTTCCGGCGGATGCCAGAGTGCTTGAACAGGTGGTGGCCAAAGCCTTCAACCAACGCCGCAAGATGCTGCGCTCGGCCCTCAAAGGGCTTGCCCCCGATATCGAAGACCACCTGATCGCTGCGGGCATCAAGCCCACGCAACGCGCCGAAACCGTTGCGCTTGAGCAATTCTGCGCCCTCGCCCGGATAATCGAAAAGATTTAGGTTTAACGCCCAAGCCAAAGTCCCCGGCGCGCGGGCCGGGTCACGAATGCCCTATTCCGCCGCCTCAGGCGCATCCGGCTTGCCATCGGCCGGTTTTTCATCCGGCGCGGCATTGGCCTCAGATTGTACCGGTGGCTCATCGCGCGGTTTGCGGCTGCGCCGTGGCCTTGGGGTGGGATTTTGCGGCCCGGATGGTTGCGGCGTGGCAATCTGGCTTTCCGGTGTTTCCACCAGCCCGTTATCGGCACCCCCGGGCTCGATAAAATCAGGCTGCGGTGCGTCAGAAAGGTCTGCCCCACCGCTGGCACCATTGGATTCGCGTTCCTGACGCCGGGCGCGCTCTTGCGAACGCTCCCGATCCTTGTCACGCTCGGCCTGACGCTCGCGGTTTTCGCGCTCCTGCACTTCGCGCTTGGCGTCCATCTCTTTCTGAGCGGCCCCCAAAAGGCGCAGATAATGCTCGGCGTGCTGCTGAAAGTTTTCCGTCGCAACCCGGTCGCCCGAAAGTTGCGAATCGCGTGCCAACTGATTGTATTTCTCAATGATCTGCTGCGGCGTTCCGCGCACCTTGCCCTCAGGCCCCGAGCTGTCAAAAACCCGGTTCATTACATTACCACCAGAACCCGCGGATGAGCGGTTGCGGTTCGATTTGTTCCTCGAACGTGACTTTGTTGGTCTCATTTTTTTGCTGTCCAGCCTTCGTGCTTAAACTGTCATTCTGATCCGGCTGGCACCTCTTGCGCCGATAAATAATACCGAAATCCGACATGTATTGGCTTGGTATCAAACGGGACCGCCCAAAGGCATCCGCCGACTTGATAGGTAATTTATAACCATGCCCGCCTGTATGGTACAAGAGGAAAGCGCGAATTCTATATTAAAACTGCGGATTTATGCCGGAATTTCGCATATTACGGCCGTCATCGGGGGTGTTTTCCCATAACCACCCGATCCCGGCCCTCAAGATCGGGGATTGTGCGAATATCCTGCAACCCGGCGCTTTTGAACAAATTCATCACGTCCCTGCCCTGTTGCCAGCCAATTTCAACCATCAACACGCCGCCATCCGCCAGATGCCCGCGCGCCCCAGCCAAAATCGCGCGGTAGGCCTGCAACCCGTCGGCCTGATCCGTCAACGCCAGATGCGGATCATAGCCGCGCACTTCTTCGCTCAGCCCCGCCATCTCATCCGCTGCAATATAAGGCGGGTTTGACAGGATCAGATCAAACTGCCCTTCGACCCTTTCAAACCAGTCCGATTGCATTAATTCCATCCGCTCCCGCACGCCGTGCATCCGCGCATTTTCACCCGCCACATCCAGCGCGGGCTTTGATATATCCGTGGCCACGGCAGATGCCCCCGGCCACTGACACAGCAGGCTTATGGCCAAAATCCCACAACCGGTGCCCAAATCCAGAAAGCGCTTGGGCTCAGGGCCTTCCAGAGCCATGGAAACAAGCATTTCGGTCTCGGGCCTTGGATCCAGAACATCGGCGGTAATCCTGAAATCCCGCCCCCAAAAACCCCGGTACCCGATAATTTTTGCAACCGGCTCCCTCGCCACCCGCCGGGCGATATAGCCTTGCAGCCGCGCGCCCGCTTCCGGGCGCATCTCCTCGGGCAAATGCAGCGTCAGCCGGTCACGCGCCACATCCGCGGCATGCGCCAGCAAAACCCTGGCATCACGCCCCGCCCCTTCAATACCTGCCGCCTTCAGGGCCTCTGTCGCAGCCAATAATGCTTCCTGCAACCTCACGACATCTCTGCCAGCAATGTCGCCTGCGCATCTGCCGTCAGTGCATCTATTACCTCATCCAGATCCCCCGCCATCACCTGATCCAGCTTATAAAGCGTGAGGTTGATCCGGTGGTCGGTCATCCGCCCCTGCGGAAAATTATAGGTCCGTATCCGCTCGCTGCGGTCGCCCGATCCCACCTGTGACGCCCGGTGCGCGCTGCGCTCATCCGCCACCCGCTGCCGCTCCAGATCATAAAGCCGCGATTTCAACACCTGCATGGCAATCTCGCGGTTCCTGTGCTGCGATTTCTCCGAGCTTGTCACAATGATCCCGGTTGGCAAATGCGTGATCCTGACAGCCGAATCGGTGGTATTGACATGCTGCCCGCCCGATCCCGAGGCCCGCATCGTATCAATCCGGATATCCCCCGCATCCACCTCGATATCCACATCCTCGGCCTCCGGCAGCACCGCCACCGTCGCCGCCGAGGTATGGATGCGCCCGCCGCTTTCCGTCTCCGGCACCCGCTGCACCCGGTGCACCCCGCTTTCAAACTTGAGCCGGGCAAACACGTTTTCCCCCTTCACATGCGCCACCAGTTCCTTGATGCCGCCCAGCTCGCTCAGCGATTGCTCCAGAATGTTAAATGTCCAGCCGCGCGCCTCGGCATAGCGCTGGTACATCCTCAGCAGATCCCCGGCAAAAAGCGCGGCCTCATCGCCGCCGGTGCCGGGCCTGATCTCAAGAATCGCCGGGCGCTTGTCCGCCTCGTCTTTAGGCAAAAGTGACAGTTGCAACGCCGCTTCCAGCTCCGGCACCTGCGCCTGCAACTCCTCCAATTCCTCCGCCGCAAGCTGCTTCATCTCCGGATCTTCCAGCATTGCCTTTGCGGCCTCGATATCCGCCATCAGCCTGCGATACTTTTCAATTTGCTCAACCACCGGGCGCATATCGGCATATTCCTTGCCCAGGCGCGCAATATCACTGCCGCCCTGCGCCATCTGCGCCTCAAGATATTCAAACCTTGCGGTAATCTGCTGTAATTTATCTGCCGGAACCATAAAGCGATTTGCCTTGTTTTAACGCCAGAAGACAAGGCAAAACGCTCGAAACCCAACATTGTTGCGGGCGTTTCGCGCCCGTCATACCCCACGAAAACGCGAAACGCATTGGCCTAGCATCTCCCCTATCCGGGCCTGTTGGTCAAGGGCGCAAAACATGCTATAATACGCCCATGAGATGGATTCTGATATTCCTGATCGCCGCCAGCCCGGCGCTTTCCGACCAGACAATGGGCGGCAAGGTAATAGATTGCTACTGCACCGACAGGTCCGGTAGCCGGGTGGAGCTTGGCGAATCAATCTGCCTTCAGGTCGATGGCCGCATGTTCATGGCGCAATGCCAGATGTCTTTAAATGTGCCAATGTGGCGTGAAATATCCGAAGGCTGCCTGTCATCCTCCCTGCGTCAAAGCCCCAAGCCACCGGTCGATACGGGCGGCATTGACACCAAAATCTGAGAGCCCGAAACGCAGCCTGCCATAGATCTCAATCTGCGGCCCGACCAGCCGTATGGTGGTATAATCGGGAAACCAGAAAACCCTTGACCGCGTCACATAGGTGATCATCCCCTCCGCAACCGAGCCCGCCAAAGCCTTTGTGCGCGGCGTCGCCAGAATGATCTCATTAAGCCGCTCAAGCCCATCCGCCCCCACAACCCGCATCGCCCCGGCACTAAAATCCCGGTTGGTCACCGCCCCCGGCATCTGGTGCCACCGCGCCACATCCCCCGGTGCAAACCGCACATAGGCCATCGCCCCGGCAACCCCGGCCACACAGAACAGCAAAAGAATGAGCTTCACACCACAACCCTTTCATTTTTCTATAAAATACTCAACTGTCCCGCCGTGTCCACCCCCACAGACATATCAGTTCTGTCGCCACATGCGCCCCGGCCACAGCCGTTGCCCCGGTCGGATCAAACGGCGGCGAGACCTCAACAACATCGCCCCCCACCATATTGATCCCGGCCAGATCGCGCAGGATTATCGCCGCCTGACCGGTTGTCAGCCCGCCCCAGACCGGCGTGCCCGTCCCCGGCGCATATGCCGGATCAAGCCCGTCAATATCAAATGTCACATAAGTCTGGTGATCGCCTAATATTTCCCTGATCTTCTGCGCCACAGCCACCGGCCCGGTCTCATGCACCTCGCGCGCATCAATGATATTCATCCCCATGGTATCGGAATTTTCCGTGCGTATCCCCACCTGAACCGAGCGTTTGGGCTCAATCAGCCCCAGCTTGATCGCCTTATAAAACATCGTCCCGTGATCAATCCTTGCCATATTATCATCGGCCCAGGTATCGGAATGGGCATCAAATTGCAGCAACGAAAGGGGCCCGTATTTCTCGGCATAGGCCTTCAATATCGGGAATGAAATATAATGATCCCCGCCCAGACAGATGCTCGCGGCGCCCGCGTCCAGAATGCCCTTGATATGCGCCGTCAAGGCATCCGGGAATTCCGCCACCATGGCGTAATCAAACGCCAGATCACCGTAATCAATGATGTCAAATTCGCTCATCGGATCATAGCCCCAGCCATAGGGCGCATCGGGCGCCTGCAGCGCGCTCGCCTCCCGGATCGCCCTCGGCCCCAGCCTTGTGCCGGTGCGGTTGGTCACCGCCTGATCAAACGGAATGCCGGTCACGGCAATATCCACGCCGCTCAGATCCTTGCTATAGCGCCGGCGCAAAAAAGATGTCGCCCCGCCAAAGGTATTTTCATGGCTCACACCACGTAAACTTTCGCGTGTAAACGCATGATCTACCTGATTTTTCGCGTCTTCCAATGCCATATCTCTGTTGCCTTCCATAATATCGGGTTGATCTCTGAAATCGCCTCATCCCACCGGTTGCGCCCGCTCAACCAGGCGGGCAAAAAACGATGCCCCCACCGGGGCCACCTCATCGTTGAAATTGAATCCCGGATGATGCAGCCCCGCCGCCTCACCCTGACCCAAAAACAAATAGGCCCCGGGGCGCTTTTCCAGCAGATATGAGAAATCCTCGGCCCCCATTTCACGCGGGCGGTCGGTTTCAACCTGCGCCTCGCCCGCTACCTCCCGCGCCACGCCAGCGGCAAATTCGGTGCAATTCGCCTCATTCACCGTCGCCGGATAGCCCCGGTCAATCCGCAAGCTTGCCGCCACGTCAAAGCTCGCCGCCTGGCCATCCACGATCTCCTGTAACCGGCGATGCACCATCCCCTGCACAGCCGGGTCAAACGTCCGGATCGTGCCGTTGATATAGGCGGCCTCCGGCACAATATTTTCCGCCGTTCCGGTATGAATTTGCGTCACTGACAGCACCAGATCATCCAGCGCATAATGGTTGCGGCTCACGATCGTCTGGATCGCCTGCACCATGCCCACAGTGGCCACCACCGGATCGCGGCATTCATGCGGATAGGCGCCGTGCCCGCCTACGCCCTTGATATCAATATGAAATGTATCCACCGCCGCCATGATCGGCCCCGGCGTGGTTGAAAAACTGCCCGCTTCATGCCCCGGCAATGTGTGCAATGCATAGACCTTTTCAATGCCAAACCTCTCGATGATCCCTTCCTCAACCATCACCCGGCCGCCCCCCGGCCCTTCCTCGGCGGGCTGAAAAATCAGCGCCACCCGGCCTTTGAAATTGCGTGTCTCCGCCAGATATTTCGCCGCCCCCAAAAGCATCGCGGTATGCCCGTCATGGCCGCAGGCATGCATCACGCCGGGGTTTTTCGAGGCATAATCAACCCCGGTCTGCTCGGCAATCGGCAGCGCATCCATATCCGCGCGCAGCCCAATCACCGGGCCATCGCCCTGCCCCTCGATCATCGCCACCACGCCCGATGTGGCAATCCCGGTCGCGATCTCGGTAATGCCAAACTGCCGCAGCTTTTCCACCACAAACGCCGCCGTCTCATGGCAGTCAAATCCCAGCTCGGGATGGGCATGGATATGCTGCCGCCATTCGGCCATCTCATCGGCAAAGCCTGCAATTCTGTTGATCACCGCCATGGTCTGGACTCCCCTGCATTTGCCCGTCAGGGTCTACTCAATCGCAATAAGGACCAAATCACAATGCCCGATGATGCCCTGATTCACGATCCCAACCGGCCCATGCCGCGCCTGCTTGCCATCATGGCCCGGCTGCGCGATCCCGAAACCGGTTGCCCATGGGATATTGAGCAGGATTTTGCCAGCATCGCCCCCTACACGATTGAGGAGGCTTACGAGGTTGCCGATGCGATTGAACAGGCCAATTATGAGGGTTTGCGCGGTGAATTGGGCGATCTTCTGTTGCAGGTGGTATTTCACGCGCAAATCGCCGATGATGAAAATCTGTTTGATTTCAATGATGTGGCCAATGATATTTCCGATAAGATGATTGCCCGGCATCCACATGTGTTTGGATCGCAATCGCGCGATAAAACCCCGGCTCAGCAAACCCGCGACTGGGAAACCATCAAAGCCGCAGAGCGCGCCAGCCAAACCCAAACCGGCACGCTAGACGGCCTGGCCAAAGGCCTGCCCGCACTGATGCGCGCGGTGAAATTGCAAAAACGCGCGGCGCGGGTGGGGTTTGACTGGCCCAGGGTTGATCAGGTTCTGGATAAACTTACCGAAGAAGCCGCCGAGCTGACCGAGGCCGCGCAACGCCTCAGCCAAGCGCAAGTTGAAGAAGAATTTGGCGATCTCCTGTTTGTCATGGCCAACCTTGCGCGCCATATGAAGGTTGATCCCGAAGTGGCGCTACGATCCGCCAACGCCAAATTCACCCGCCGGTTTGAGCGGATCGAGTCCCTTCTGGCTGAACGTGGCAAAGCCCCAAATGAATCCAACCTTGAGGAAATGGATATGCTATGGGACTGCGCCAAAGCTGAAGAAAAACTGTAGGGTGGGTGCAACCCACGCGCCCGCCGTCAAACATATTGGTTCTATCATGACCCTCAAAATCCCCTTCGATAATACCTACACCCGCCTGCCACAGCGGTTTTTCTCCCGTCAGAACCCGACCCCGGTCGCCTCCCCCGCCCTGATCCGTTTCAACACAGAGCTTGCAACCGAGCTCAACATCACCCCCGGCACAAAGCCCGAGCTGGCCGCCGCCTTCTCAGGCAACATTCTGCCCGAAGGGGCCGCGCCCATCGCCCTGGCCTATGCCGGGCATCAGTTTGGTGGTTTTTCCCCACAGCTTGGCGATGGCCGCGCGCATCTTTTGGGTGAAGTCGTTGATACCAAGGGCAAACGCTTTGATATCCAACTCAAAGGCTCCGGGCCCACGCCCTGGTCACGCGGCGGCGATGGCCGCGCCTGGCTTGGCCCGGTGCTGCGCGAATATGTGGTCTCGGAAAGCATGCACGCCCTTGGCATCCCCACCTCCCGCGCGCTTGCCGCCGTCACCACCGGCGACAGGGTTTTCCGCGAAAACGGCGCCCTGCCCGGTGCCGTCCTCACCCGCGTTGCCGCCAGCCATATCCGCGTCGGCACATTTGAATATTTTGCCGCGCGGGGCGACAAGGATGCGCTGCAAACCCTGCTGGATCATGCCATTTCCCGGCATTATCCCGGTTGCGAAACGCCGCTGGAATTTCTCACGGCGGTGATCCGTGCGCAGGCCGAACTGGTCGGCAAATGGCTGTCGGTCGGCTTCATCCACGGGGTGATGAACACCGATAACACCACAATTTCCGGCGAAACCATTGATTACGGCCCCTGCGCCTTCATGGATGTCTACCACCCGCAAACCGTGTTCAGCTCGATCGACGCACGCGGGCGCTATGCCTATGACAATCAGGCCCATGTGATTGTCTGGAACATGGCGCAACTGGCCTCTGCGCTTTTGTTGCTGATGCCGGATCAGGATCAGGCCATCAGGGATTTTACCGAAGCCGTCCACGCCATGCCCGGCCTGATCGAGGGCCATTGGCTTCGGCTTTTCGGGCGCAAGATCGGCCTTGAGGATGCCCGCCCTGAAGATAAAGCCCTGATCACCAGGCTGCTGGATATCATGACCGATGAAAAGGCTGATTTTACCAATAGTTTCCGCAACTTGCCGTTAGAAGAACCAGCCTACTCAGGCTGGACCACAAGCTGGCAGGCGCGGCTGAAATCTGAAACCGGGGTATCCGCCCGCCTGCAAGCCGCCAATCCGGCCTTCATTCCGCGTAATCACCGGATCGAGCAAATGATTGACGCGGCCCTTGCGGGGGATTTCAAACCGTTTGAGCGGCTCCTAACCGTGCTTTCCCGCCCGTATGAGAGCCAGCCCGAAGCGCAGGATTTATCCCGGCCGCCGCAACCCGGCGAAGTGGTTGAAAGCACGTTTTGCGGAACATGATGCTATTTGCGCCGCCGGAAAAATCGCGGATTGCGGCGCACGAACTCATCAATGATCCCCGTGAGCCCGCCATATTTCACCCCCTTGAGATAGGCATATCCCGCCGCGGCGCCGATCGTGGCCCCGAACAGATTGACGATCAGATCGCCCATGGTATCCTCAAGGCCCGATTTTTGCATGTTCAGGCCAAAACTCTGATCCATGATATATTCAAACACTTCCCAAAGCACACCAATCGCCACGGCAAAACAAAAGGCGTAAAAAGCGATGGCAAAATGCGGGGCGGCAAAGCGGTCGCCCTGAAACATCATGAACACCAGAATGAATCCGATCAGGCCAAACCCGATCGCCGACACGCCATGCATCATGATATCCCACCACCATAAACGCTCATAAAAATCAAATACTTCCCCCAAAAACAAGGTTCCGCCAACGAAAATGACAACCGCAGCCACAAACCAGCGCGGCACGTCAATATCGGTCCAGCGCCCGATAAGAACCGGAGCCAGTGAGAGCAGCAAGGTGGCAAGGGCCACAAAGGCAAGCTCCCAGTTCAGTTGAACCGTTGCCCAAACAAATATCGCCCCCAGCAGGATCCAGATCATGCGCGCCAGCCATGTCTGTTCCGAAAACATGTGGTGACCCCCCTCAAATCTGCTGTTACACCCTTTGATATGAGCGCCAGCCCGATCAGAATTGCAACCTATAACCTGCAAAAATGCGTGGGGCTTGATCTGCGCCGCCGCCCTGATCGCAACCTGCAGGTGATCAACGCACTGAAGGCGGAAATCATCGTATTGCAGGAGGCCGATAAACGCCTGCCGCCGCGCCCCGCCGCATTGCCGCATGGCATGCTTGAGGTTGCAGGCTGGCGTATCGCGCCTTTTCAAGGGCCGGATAACTCGCTTGGCTGGCATGGCAATGCCATCTTGATACGCGGCGATACCCGGATCATCGAAACCGCCCATATTGATCTGCCGGGGCTTGAGCCACGCGGCGCAATCCGGGCCGATCTTTGTACCCCGATTGGCGATCTCAGGATCATCGGCCTGCATCTGGGACTGGTCAAGCGTTACCGGCTGATGCAGATCAAAACTATCCTGCATCATCTACGCGATCTGCCCGCCTGCGCCACCATCCTGACCGGCGATTTCAACGACTGGAGCCGCAGCATCGAAGCGCTGGAAGCCACGGCGCAGGGATTTGAATTCATTCAAACCCCGCCCAGCTTCCCCGCGCCCCGGCCTGTGGCGCGGCTTGATCGTTTTGCCCTCAGCCCCGATTTGAAGGTCATTGCAACCAGTGCATATGTCTCTCGTCCGGCCCGCGTGGCCTCGGATCATCTGCCGGTCTGGGCCGATATCGCGCGCATCACATGATACTGGCCCCCGAATGCCCGGCATGTTAGGCCCGGCGGGCAATTTCATAATGGATAAACCGCCATGACATTTCTGCAAATCGCCTCGCTTCTTATCGTTCTTGCCGGGGCCTTTGGTGCGATCAACTATCTGTTTTTGAAACTGCCGCCCGCCATCGGCATTCTCGTGGTGGCGCTCATGGCGTCCTTTGGCATGCTGATCTTTGACCGGTTGATGCCGGCACTGGGCATGGCCGACAAAATCAACGCCCTGCTGATCGAGATTGATTTTTCCCAGTCTTTGCTGGAAGGCATGCTGGGCCTGCTGCTTTTTGCCGGGGCCCTGCATGTGAAAATCAAGGATCTGCGGGCCGAGTGGAAAGCGGTGTTCTTGATGGCCACCATTGGCGTGGGCCTTTCCACGTTGGTTATCGGCGTTGGCTTCAGTTGGCTCACCGGCATGCCTTTGCTGGTTGCGCTGGTGTTTGGCGCGCTGATCTCGCCCACTGATCCGGTGGCGGTTCTGGGGGTGCTGCGCGAGGCCAATCTGCGCAAATCCCTGGAAACAAAGATTGCCGGAGAAAGCCTGTTCAATGACGGGGTTGGCTATGTGGTATTTCTCATCCTTGTCGGGCTGGCCTTTCCCTCGGGCGAGAGCCACGGCGGCGGCCTCACCGATGCTGCGACGCTTTTCATCCGAGAGGCCGGCGGCGGCGCGCTGCTTGGCGTGGTGCTTGGCTGGCTCACCTTCCGGGTGATGCGCCGGATTGATGATTATTCGCTTGAGGTTCTGCTTACCTTGGGCCTTGCCTTCGGTGGCTATGAGCTGGCGGTTTACCTGCATGTCTCGGCCCCGATCATGGCGGTTTGTGCCGGGCTTCTGATTGGCGATGTCGGCAGTAAATACGGTATGTCGGAAGAAACCCGCAAATATGTCGAGGCGTTCTGGAAACTGATAGATGAGATCCTCAACGCGGTTCTGTTTTTGATGATCGGGTTTGAGGTTTTCGCTGTGGCTTTCAAAGCCGAGTTTCTCGTTGCCGGGGCGTTATCCATCGCCCTGGCCTTGTTTGGCCGGTTCATCGCCGTCTATATCCCGGTGCTCATGCTCAAACCGTTCCGCTCCTTCTCGCGCGGCGTGGTGCCGATCATGACATGGGGCGGCCTCAAGGGCGGCATATCCGTGGCACTGGCGCTCAGCCTGCCCGCGGGCGAATTCAAGCCCCTGATCCTGACGGCCACCTATATCATCGTGGTGTTTTCAATCATCGTTCAGGGGCTTACCATCGCCCGCCTTGCCAACCGCGTCGGGCGCGCGCCTGATCTGGTTTGAGGAGAGGTCCCGGCTCGGGGGCCGGGACGTGGGCCGGGACGTGGCAGCATTCATTTGAAATGCCGGTATCCCCTGTAATTCAGGCCGCCCGGCGCGGCCGGCTTCTGCGCCGCTTGCGCCCCGGCTGCCCCGGCTGGCCGCCGCCACCACCGCCCGGCTTGCCGCCGCCCCGCCGCCCGGTGCCACGGCCACGACCGCCGCCGCCTTTGGGTTTGTCGGGCTCTTCCGTCCGCTCCCATACGCGGCCCGAGGCCACGGGAATTGAAATCCCCATTTTCTTTTGAATATCGCGCAATTCACCCATCTCATCGGGGGCGCAAAACGCAATGGCACAGCCATCGCGCCCGGCCCGCGCGGTGCGGCCGATGCGGTGAATGTAATTTTCCGGCACATTTGGCAGATCATAGTTATAAACATGCTTCACATCCGGAATATCCAGCCCCCGTGCCGCCACATCCGTGGCCACCAGAACCTTGACATGCCCGTCACGAAACGACTTCAACGCACGGTCCCGCTGACCCTGGCTTTTGTTGCCGTGAATCGCTGCCACGGCATAGCCCGCCGCCTCGAGCTTGCGCGCCAGTTTGTCCGAGCCATGTTTGGTCCGGCCAAAAACCAGCGCCAGTTCTTCGCGGTGCTGATCCAGCAATTCGATCAGCAGATCAGGCTTTGCCGCCTTGGCAATAAAATGGATTTCCTGGCTGACCTTATCGGCGGCCTTGCCCGGAGGCGCCACCTGCACCCGCCGCGGGTTTGTCAGATACGCGCCGGCAATCTCTTCCATCTGCTTGGGCATGGTGGCCGAAAACAGCATGGTCTGGCGCTCTTTCGGCAGCATGCCGCTGATTTTGCGCAAATCATGGATGAACCCCAGATCAAGCATCTGATCGGCCTCATCCAGCACCAGAAACCGGGCCTCATCCAGCCTGAGCGCGCGCCGGTCCAACAGGTCCAGCAACCGCCCCGGTGTCGCCACCAGAATATCCATGCCGCGCTCAAGCTTCTTGATCTGGACATTGATCGATTGGCCGCCCACAACCACGCCAATTTTCATCGGCGAATCCTTGACCAGCGGCAAAAGCGAATCGCGGATTTGCCCGGCCAATTCGCGTGTTGGTGCCAAAATCAGGCTGCGCACGGTTTTGGCATCGGGCTTTTGCCGGTATTCCATCAGTTGCGCAATCAGCGGCAGGCCAAAGGCGGCGGTTTTGCCGGTGCCGGTCTGCGCCAGCCCCAGCACATCATGACCATCCAGCGCATACGGGATGGCGTGGGTCTGAATCGGGGTCGGCTCATCTATGCCCACCGCCGACAGTTTTTTTACCAACCGGCCCGGCAGGCCCATTTCTTCAAATAAATTCAATTTCATTCCTTTCAGGCATGCGCGCATTTTTGCCGCGCACACCAAACCGGGCGCGCATCCTGCGGCCCGTCAATTCGTGGTTACGCCTGCATCCTGACCACCGGCAACATCGCCGAATGGCCGATCAGACGCCTGGCCCCACGCGTGATTTTGGGATCAACCTCGATATTTCTGTTGTTATTTTCTGTTTCATGGCGGCCACTTCTTATGGTGGCGGCACTGCTCACGCGGCAGGAAATATCGGTTATGCGCCATATGGGCGCTTTATCCCTGCAAGTCAACCGTTTGGTTCAAAATCGCTGGAAACCTGTGGCATAACCGGCTATCCAATGCTCAGAAACGCGCCAGAGACATGCCATGACCGACACCATCACCAACCGCTGCGAGGCCAAGGGCCTGCGCATGACCGGCCAGCGCCGCACCATCGCCAGCGTGCTGGAAGATTGCGACGATCACCCGGATGTGGAGGAGCTTTACAACCGTGCCTCGGCGCTCGATGCCAATATCTCCATC
The DNA here is from genome assembly GCA_021775255.1 of Roseovarius sp. Lineage (GTDB taxonomy): Bacteria > Pseudomonadota > Alphaproteobacteria > Rhodobacterales > Rhodobacteraceae > Roseovarius. The sequence continues at coordinate 13,629 of JAJFIA010000014.1, read as the reverse complement.
GCCACGGTCTACCGCACGGTGAAGCTGTTTGAAGAGGCGGACATCCTGGAAAAACACGAATTCGGCGATGGCCGCGCCCGCTATGAAGACGCCGAGCGCGAGCATCACGATCACCTGATTGATATGAATTCCGGCGCGGTGATCGAATTTGTCGACCCCGAGATCGAAGCCCTGCAAGAGAAAATCGCGCAAAAGCTGGGCTATACCATTAAAGGCCACCGGCTTGAACTTTACGGCGTGCCGATCAAAAAAAGCTGAGGCGTGGACCAGCAGAGTTTTTGCAAAAATGCCAAATGGGCGCAGTGGTCATAACCCCCTTAACATTTGAAACCATTATGAAATTTACACCCAAACAGACGCATATCCGGCAGATCAGGCGCGATCAGCCACTCCCATCGGGAATGACAGCTTTATATCTGATGGAATTGCGTTAATAGGTTAAATTTACGTCACTCCCACCCACCCGAAACGAGGCTAGATATGGAAAATATGCGCGGCAGCGTTCTGATGGTGCTGGCAATGGCCGGTTTTGCGGTCGAGGACGGTTTCATCAAAATCCTTGCGCGCGATCTGCCCATTGGCGAAATCCTCTGCCTCATGGGCTTTCTCGGGGCGGTCATCTTTGCCCTGATCAGCCATCTGCGCGGTGATGCCTTTCTATCGCGCGACATCCTCAAACCCATGGTCGCCCTGCGCAATTTCGGCGAGATGGTCGCCGCCATGGGCTATGTCACCGCCATCGCCCTCACGCCGCTCTCGTCGGCCTCGGCGATCATTCAGGCCACCTCCCTGACCGTCACCATGGGCGCGGCGCTGTTTATGGGTGAGCAGGTGGGCCTGCGCCGCTGGAGCGCGATCTGTATCGGTTTTCTTGGCGTTTTGCTGATCATCCGCCCCGGTCTCGACGGGTTTCAGCCCGCATCGCTTTTTGCCGTGCTCGCCGTGGTTGGCCTGGCGATCCGTGATCTTGCCACCCGTGTGGCCCCCATCACCGTGTCGTCGCTTCAGCTATCGGGCTATGCCTTTGCCTCGCTCATTCCCGCCGGGCTGATTGTGTCGAGCTTCAGCGGCGTTCCCGTCATGCCCTCCGCGCAAAACTGGGGTACGCTTATTGCCGCACAGGTCTTTGGCATGTCGGCCTATGTGGCCATTGTTGCCGCGATGCGGCTTGGCGATGTCTCGGTGATCACACCGTTTCGCTACACCCGGCTGATATTTGCCATGATCATCGGCATCATGATCTTTGGTGAGCGCCCCGATCTGCTGACCTATATGGGTGCGCTCCTGATCATTGCCAGCGGCCTCTATACCGTCCTGCGCGAGCGCCAACTGGTGCTGAAAATATCTGGTTGTTAGCGCTATCAAAATATCACCGCATTACATTTACATTTCTCAAGCACCGGCTTATGACAGCCCAGAAATCCCATGCCCGAGCAGGAGCCAGCCATGAGCACGATCATCGACATCCACGCCCGCGAAATCCTTGATAGCCGGGGCAACCCCACGGTCGAGGTTGACGTGATCCTGGAAGACGGCACCATGGGCCGCGCGGCGGTGCCTTCGGGCGCTTCCACCGGTGCCCATGAGGCGGTTGAGCGCCGCGACGGCGATAAATCCCGCTACAAAGGCAAAGGCGTGCTTGAAGCCTGCGCCGCCGTAAACGGCGAAATTGCCGAGGAATTGCTGGGCATTGACGCCACTGAACAGGTGGCCATCGACATGGCCATGTGTGAGCTGGACGGCACCCCCAACAAATCCCGCCTTGGGGCCAACGCCATTCTGGGCGTGAGCCTTGCCTGTGCCAAAGCGGCGGCGGATTATTCGGCGCAGCCGCTCTTTCGCTATGTCGGCGGCACCTCGGCGCGGGTTCTGCCGGTGCCGATGATGAACATCATCAATGGTGGCGAACATGCTGATAATCCAATAGATATTCAGGAGTTCATGATCATGCCGGTCTCGGCGGGCAACATCCGCGATGCCGTGCGCATGGGCGCGGAAGTGTTTCATACCCTCAACGGCGAGCTGACTGCCGCAGGCCTTTCCACCAGTATCGGTGATGAAGGCGGTTTTGCCCCCAATATCGCCTCCACCCGCGAGGCGCTGGATCTGATCCTAAAGTCAGTTGAGAAAGCCGGGTATAAAGCTGGTGAAGACATCTATCTGGCGCTTGATTGCGCCGCCACGGAATACTTCAAGGACGGCCGCTATGTTATGGCAGGTGAAGGGAAAACCCTGACATCAGATGAAAACGTGGCCTATCTTTCGGCGCTTGTAAACGACTATCCGATCATCTCGATCGAGGACGGCATGTCAGAGGATGACTGGGACGGCTGGACCGCCCTGACCGCCGCCCTGGGCGACCGGATCCAACTGGTGGGCGATGATCTGTTTGTTACCAACCCCACCCGCCTGGCGGAGGGTATTCGCCGCAATTCTGCCAATTCCATGCTGGTAAAAGTCAATCAGATCGGCAGCTTGACGGAAACTCTTAAAGCGGTTGACATGGCCCACCGCGCGGGCATGACCAACGTGATGTCGCACCGTTCGGGCGAAACCGAAGATGCCACCATCGCCGATCTCGCCGTGGCCACCAACTGCGGCCAGATCAAAACCGGCAGCCTCTCGCGCTCGGACCGGCTGGCTAAATACAACCAGCTCATCCGCATCGAAGAGGTGCTGGGCGAAACCGCCGAATATGCCGGGCGCAGCATATTGCGCTAACGCGCGGGGGCGGGCGGGCTGAAGCCCGCCCTACGGATATATCTCAATCCTGTTCGTAAGCCGGGCTTCAGCCCGGCCCCCCTTCAGCTTTCCAATACCCACGCACGAAATTCACCAGTGCCCGCGTCGAGCCATCCTTGCCTGCGCCATCCGCCTCACCGGTCAAAATCGGCTCCATCTCCACCGCCAGTTTCTTACCCAGTTCAACCCCCCATTGATCAAAGGAATTCAGCCCCAGAATAACCCCTTCAACAAACACCCGATGCTCATAAAGTGCCACGATCTGCCCCAGCCGTCGCGGCGTCAGACGATCATATAAAAGCGTTGTCGAAGGCCGGTTGCCGGGAAACACCCTGTGCCGGGCCTGCCGCTCCAGCTCTGTGCCGGACAGGCCCTTTTCGGCCATCAGATCCCGCGCCACATCCAAAGACTGCCCGCGCATCAGCGCCTCGGATTGTGCCAGACAATTCGCCACCAAAAGCCGGTGATGATGCGCCAGTTCCGGCTCATGCCCCGAGGCCGCCAGCATAAACTCACAAGGCACCACTTGCGTGCCCTGATGGATCATCTGGTAAAACGCATGTTGGCCATTGGTGCCCGGCTCACCCCAGACAACCGGCCCGGTCTGAGACGCAATCAAAGCCCCCTCCATCGTTACCCGCTTGCCGTTTGATTCCATCTCCAACTGCTGAAAATACGCCGCCAGCCGGGAAAGCCTTTGATCATATGGCAGCACCGCGCGGGTGGCATAGCCGCACACCTGATTGTGCCACATCCCCACCAGCGCCAGCATCACCGGCATGTTCTGCTCAAACGGGGCTTCGCGGAAATGCCCATCCATCGCCTCGGCCCCGGCCAGAAACGCGCGGAAATTTTCCGCCCCGATGGCCAGCATCACCGACAACCCGATCGGCCCCCACAGGGAATAGCGCCCGCCAACCCAGTCCTCAAAGCCAAACACCCGTCCGGGCGCGATGCCAAAAGCGGCGGTGCGCTCCTCAGATGTCGACACCGCGACAAACTGCGCGCCCGGATCTTCAACGCTTTTCGCCATCCATGCGCGCGCAGTCTGCGCATTGGTCATGGTCTCGATCGTCGTGAATGTCTTTGAGGCGACAATCACCAAAGTCGTCGCCGCATTCAGCCCGCGCAGCTTATCGGATATATCCGCCCCATCGACGTTCGAGACGAAATGACAGCGCGGCCCGTCATGATAGGGGGCCAGCGCCAGAGTGGCCATTTCCGGCCCCAGATGCGAGCCGCCAATGCCGATATTCACCACATCGGTAATCCGCCCCCCCGCGCCGGAAATCCGCCCGCCGCGCACCGCATCGGCAAAATCCGCCATCCGCGCCAGCGTCGCACGCACACCCGGCATCACATCCTGCCCGTCCACCCTTACCGGCCCGCCATTCAGATTGCGCAGGGCGGTATGCAGCACCGCGCGATCTTCGGTTTTATTGATTTCTTCACCGTCAAACATCGCGGTGCGCCGCGCCGCCACATTACGCCTTTCAGCCAATGCAATCAAAGCCTTACGCGAGGCCTCAGTCAGCCGCGTCTTGGAATAATCGAACAACATGCCATCGAACGACACCGAAAAATCCGCCGGGCGGTTTGCCACATTAAACAGATCAATAATATCGCCCTTCGCCGCCTCGGCGGCCATCGCCCTCAGATCATTCCACATGAAAAACTCCTACTTTGCCCAATGCACCTGCATTTCATCCAGAACCGCAACAACCGGCGCTTCCATCCGCCTCATTGTCTGCGCGCGCTCAAATGCTGCGCGCTTTTGCTGTCCGGTAATGATCAGATGCTTGGCCAGCGCCGCATCCAGCACCCGCGCGCTCAGCGTCACTCTTGGCTCGGGCGCGCCACCGCCACGCATCGGCATCAGCACCGGCGCATGATCGTCCAGCGCTTCCTTAAGGCGGTCCGCACCGGGAAAAAGCGACGCAATATGCATATCCGCCCCCATTCCCAGCAGCAAAACCGAAATCGGCAGGCGCGGTGTGATGTTGGCCTCCAGCTCGGGCAACACCTTTTCAGGCGTCTCAGCGCGGGCATAAAGCGGCAGATACCGCGCCTTGGCCGCCCGGTCCACCAGCAACCGCTCACGCAGCATCCTTGTGTTCGAGCGCACATGCACTTCCGGTACCCAACGCTCATCGCTCAGCATCACATCCACCCGCGCCCAGTCCAGATCAGCGGCGCAAAGACTGTCAAATACCGGGCCCGGCGTCTCGCCCCCCGGCACCACCAGAAGCACCCGCTCCTGATGTTCCAGCGCCATCACCAGATCTCCGGCTATCTTGTTGGCCAGATCAATCGCCAGCATCTCACGATCCGGATATTCAATGAATTTCATGGTTTTATCTCCCGCCATCTGCGGCCATCACGATGCATCAGCATCAGTGCATCATCCGGCCCCGAACTGCCCGAGGCATAGCCCAGCGGTGCCGCCTCGCTTTCCTGCCATTGCGCAATGATCGGATCGGTCCAGGCCCAGGCCGCCTCGACCTCATCACCGCGCATGAAAAGCGTCTGATTGCCCCGGATCACATCCATGATCAGCCGCTCATAGGCATCAGGGAAATCCGCCTTGTCCGGCCCCAAAGCCTCGGCAAATGTCATGTCCAGCGGCACATCAATCAGGCGCATCCCGCCGGGGCCGGGCTCCTTGATGGTCACGCCCAGCTCGATCCCCTCATTGGGTTGCAATCTGATCGTCAGGATATTGCTGTGATGCCGGTCGTCTTCCTCGAATATCGAATGCGGCGCGTCCTTGAACACCACTGCAATCTCGCTCGCGCGTGTCCGCAACCGCTTGCCGGTGCGCAGGTAAAACGGCGTGCCCGACCAGCGCCAGTTGCTGATATGCGCCCTGAGCGCCACAAAGGTTTCGGTTGTGCTTTCATGATCTTCCACCTGATCACGATAGGAAGGATGCGTCGCATCGCCCTGATATTGCCCGCGCACGATCTCATCCATCTCTACCGGATCAAGTGCCCGGATCACCTTGAGCTTTTCATCGCGCACCGCATCCGGGTCAAATTTCGCCGGTGGCTCCATCGCAATCAGGCATAAAAGCTGCATCAGATGGTTCTGCACCATATCGCGCATCGCACCGGATTTATCGTAATAGCCGCCGCGCGTGCCCACACCCACGGATTCGGCCACCGTGATCTGAATATGATCCACGTACTGACTGTTCCACAAAGGCTCAAACAGCATATTGCCAAACCGCACCGCCATCAGATTCTGCACGGTTTCCTTGCCGAGATAATGATCAATCCGGTAAATCTGCGTCTCGTCAAAATGCTCGGCCAGCACCTTGTTCAGCGCCCGCGCCGATTGCAGATCGCGGCCAAACGGCTTTTCCACCACGATCCGGCTGTCACTTCGGGCCATGTCATGTTTATGCAGCCGGGTTGCCAGATCGCCAAAGAGCCCCGGCCCGACCGAGAAATAAAACGCCCTGATCCTGTCGGATGTGAGCATCCCGGCCAGCGTATTCCAACCGGTATCACCGCGCGCATCCAAGGTGACATAGCTCATCAGCCCCAGAAAATCATCGAGCTTGCCCATGTCACAGCCCTCATCATCGTCAAACTCGGCAATCGCCTTGCGGACAAACTCCTGATATTCGGCACTGTCCATGCCATTGCGCGCCGCCCCGATGATATGGGTCTGATTACCGATCTGCCCGGCACAATAGCGCCGGAACAGCCCCGGCAATATCTTGCGCCGCGCCAGATCACCGGTGCCGCCAAAAATCACCAGGTCAAACGGCGCAACCGGAATGACACGCGATACCATTTTCAACACTTTCCCGATCTTCCTCTTTTTCAGCATATGCCTGACGCCTTTTTCCCAACAAGTCCAGTGCACTGCGCCCTGATCACAATGGTGTCAGGGCCTTCCGCGCCCCTTGCCCTTGCTCCCCCGGACAATATAGGCAAAAAAGAAAGATAAAAACCGGGTGAAGTGAATGAAAGACAATATAACAGAGCAGGCCAACAGCGGCAAATTCCAAGACCCCGCGCGCACCGCCACGGGCGAGCCCCGCGCCACCGTGGCCCTCAGCCATCCTGAAACGCTCTGGTTCAATACCGGCACGCTTTGCAACATCACCTGCGCCAACTGCTATATCGAAAGCTCGCCCAGCAATGACCGGCTGGTTTATATCACCTGTGATGAGGTTCGCGAGTATCTCAATCAGATCGAGTTACGCAAATGGCCGGTGCATGAAATTGCCTTTACCGGCGGCGAGCCCTTCATGAACCCGGAAATGAACGCAATGGCCCGCGCTGCCCTTGAACGCGGCTTTGATGTGCTGATCCTCACCAACGCCATGCGCCCGATGATGCGCAAATCCGTGCGTGCCGGTCTGCGTGCCCTTGTGGAAGAGTTCGGCAACAAGCTCACCCTGCGCATCTCGGTCGATCACTGGTCGGAAAAACGGCATGACGAAGAACGCGGGCCAGGCGCCTTTGCCCACACCCTTGAGGGCATGAAATGGCTGCGCGATGCTGGCATCCGCATGGCCGTGGCCGGGCGCAGCATGTGGCACGAATCCGATGCCACGGCGCGCGCGGGCTATGCCGTCTTCTATGCCCGCCACGGCTTTGCCATCGACGCCGCCGATCCGGGCCAGACCGTGCTTTTTCCCGAGATGAATGAGCAGGCCGACGTGCCTGAAATCACCACCAAATGCTGGGACATCTTAGGCAAATCCCCCAATACCGTCATGTGCTCGTCGTCGCGCATGGTGGTCAAACGCCGGGGCGCTGCCACGCCCACGGTTCTGGCCTGCACCCTCCTGCCCTACACGCCCGAATTCGAGCTTGGCAAAACCCTGGCCGAGGCCGAGTGCGATGTCGCACTCAACCACCCGCATTGCGCCAAGTTCTGCGTCCTTGGCGGCGCAAGCTGCTCGGCCTGAAAACGACAATTCCTTTCGCAAACAAGCTATCCCCAGGCCCCCGTCGGCCATAATATGTCCAGTAGCTTATTCCGGCGGCTTCTTCTGGCCCAAAATATCCCCGCCGGAGGCATAATTACTCTTTGGGGGATCCCATGACGCTTCATTTCAACGCCGCTGAATATGCCGCCCGTCAGGCCCGCGCCACACAGGCCATAAACAATTCCGGCCTCGACGCCCTGATCATGTTCGCCCCCGAAAGCCATTTCTGGATCTGCGGCTATGATACCTTCGGCTTTGCCATGTTTCAGGCGATGGTGCTCACCGCCAATGGCGATCTGCATCTGCTCACCCGTCTGCCCGATCTGCGGCAGGCCCGGCTCACCTCAACCCTGCCCGAGGATCACATTCATATCTGGTCTGAGAAAGAAGGATCAAACCCGGCGCAAAACCTGTTGAAACTACTTGAGAAACTAAAAGTTGCCACTGGCAATATAGGCTTTGAATCGCAAACCGCAGGCCTCACCGATTTCAACGGCCAGATGCTGCGCGCCGCTCTGCCCGATCTCAAAGATCACTCAAACCTGATCCGCGCCCTGCGCCGTGTCAAATCCCCCGCCGAGATCGCCATGCACCGCCGCGCCGCCGCGCTTTCCGATGACGCCATGGATGCGGGCCTCGCCGAAACCCGCGCAGGCGCGTTCGAAGGCGATATCCTCGCCGCCATGCAAGGGGCGGTGTTCAAAGGCGGCGGTGATTACGCGGGCAATGAATTTATCCTCGGCTCCGGCCCCGGCGCTTTACTATGCCGCTATTATTCCGGGCGTCGGCATCTCGATGCACAGGATCAGATGACATGGGAATGGTCCGGGGCCTACGCCCGTTATCACGCCGCGATGATGCGCACCGTGGTGATTGGCACGCCCAATGATAGCCAACGCCACATGCACGCCGCAGCGGTCGAGGCGATTGAAGCCTGCGAAGCCGCCATCCGCCCCGGTGATCCGATGGGTAATGTCTATGACGCCCATGCCAAAGTGTTTGATGCGCGCGGGCTTTCCCATGCCAAATTGCAGGCCTGTGGCTATGGCATGGGTGCGGTCTATAATCCGATCTGGGTGGATTTTCCGATGTTCTATCAGGGCAACCCTCTGATCATGCTCGAAAATCAGGTGTTTTTCCTGCATATGATCCTGATGGACAGCGATGCAGGGCTGGCGATGTGTGTTGGCCATTCCGTATTGGTCACCGCCAATGGCACGGAACGCCTGTCGCGGCATCCGCTTGAGATGCTGGTCTGCTGACCCGACGCTTGCCCTCGCGCCTGTCATTGCCCATATATAAGCCATGATCCGCGCCCTCCCCATCCTTCTGGCGGTACTTTACGCCTTTGCCATGTACCGGGTTTCCGCATGGCGCACTGCGCGTCAGCTTGACGCGCAATCCACCGAGCTTGCCGATCCCATGCTCAAGATCATCACCGACCGCATGGCCAAAGCCCTCGATATCAACCGCATCCGCGTGCATATCTACGAGATTGAGCCGGTCAACGGCCTGGCCGCGCCGGATGGGCGCATCTTCATCACCCGCGGCTTTTACCGCAAGTTCCAGCAAGGCGATGTCACCGCCGATGAGATGGCATCCGTCATCGCCCATGAGCTTGGCCATGTGGCTTTGGGCCATTCACGCCGCCGGATGATTGATTTTTCCGGCCAGAACGCCCTGCGCACCGCGCTGGCGATGATTCTCGGCCGGTTTTTGCCTGGCATCGGCCCATGGATTGCCCATAGCCTCACAACCCTGCTGGCCGCGCGCCTGTCGCGCGCCGATGAATACGAGGCCGATGCCTATGCCGCCGCCCTGCTGACCAAAGCAGGCATCGGTACGGCCCCGCAAAAATCCCTGTTTACCAAGCTTGAAAAACTCACCCAATCCAGCCATGGCACCGCCCCCGCCTGGCTGCTGAGCCACCCCAAGACATCCGAGCGCATCGCCGCGCTGGAAAAGCTGGAAAGCCGCTGGCAAAAATCCTGACAGCGCTATCCCAACGCCTTGCCCAGCCGGGACAGGCGCGCTTTTTTCATCAGCGCCCGCATCTCCCATGCCCGGCCCGATAAACGGTTTGCCTCATCCAAAACATCATGCGCCACCTGCACAACCAATTCCGGCTGCGCCCGCCAGACCCCGTGCAGATAGCCATCCGGGTCCACCCGCGTAAGCCCTTCTTCTGCCAGTGTATTTCTCGGAAAATCCTTGGCATTCAGTGTCACGATCAACTCCGCCGATCCCGCTATGGCCGCCGCCAAAACATGCCTGTCCGCCGGGTCCGGCAGCCATAATCGCGCCTCCAGCGATGGCGCATATCGCACCTCCGCCTCGGGCCAGTTCGCCGCCAAAAGCGCCGCCTCGGCCCCGGCCTGCGCCACCCCCTCAGGCCCCAGCTTTTGCGCCGCGCGTTGCCATTCGCCGATGATTCGCGCCGACCAGAGCGGTGTAAACACCCCCTTCCCGGCCACCCCAAGCAGCATCTGACGCATGACCGTTGGATAGATCACACAGGTATCGAGCAATAGCTTCATACCGGCAATTTACCCGCCCCTGAGGTGATCAAAAAGGCTAAATCACGCCGCGCATTCATATTTGAACATTTGCAAAACATTCAAAAACAAACAAAAGCGCTTCCGCCCCGGCCCCCCGCGTCAGACGATATCGATCGCGCTTTCCAGCCCGGTCAGCGTGGTCAGGCCGATCAGCTCAACCACGTCGCCGCCGCCGAAATCAAGCTCGGCATTGCCCGCCAGGTTGATGCTGCCGAACTGCGCCACCACCTGCGCCGCCGTCAGGGCCCCGAACGTGCCAAACCACAGCGCGTCATCAAACTCGAGCCGATCACCGCTGCCCGCATTGAAGCCAAAGAAATCATCCGTGCCGCCCGCCGCGCCGAACACGAACACATCCGCGCCCGCGCCGCCAAACACCGTGTCATTGCCCGCGCCGCCATCCACCCGGTCATTGCCGCCGCTGCCGAATAGCTGATCATTGCCGGCCCCGCCCAGAAGCGTGTCATCACCGGCCGCCCCCGACAGCGTATCCGCGCCCGCGCCGCCATCCAGCAGGTCATTGCCGGTAAATCCGCCCAGTTGATCGGCCCCGTCGCCGCCCAGCAAAGTATCATTATCCGCGCCGCCCCAAAGCTCGTCATTGCCCAGGCCGCCATCCAGAGAATCGTCGCCAACAGACCCGCCCAGCGTGTCATTGCCGCCGCCCCCCAGAAGCGTGTCATTGCCGGTGGCCCCCCAAAGCTCATCGGCATCCGCGCCGCCATCCAGAAGGTCAAACCCGTCACCGCCGCCCAGCGTATCCATGCCGGCATCACCGCGCAGCGTGTCATTGCCGGCCGCACCCCAGGCCTCGTCATTGCCCGCGCCGCCCTCGGCGGAATCATTGCCCCCCGCGGTGCCCAGAAGGTCATTGCCGTCACCGCCCAGAAGCGTGTCATTGCCCGCCGCGCCAAAAATGTCATCGGCACCCGCGCCGCCCATCAGCAGATCATCATCGCCGCCGCCGCCCAGCAAATCATCGCCCGCGCCGCCCTCAACCGTATCATTGCCCGCCCCGGCAAACACCGTGTCATTGCCGCGCATGCCAAGCAGATGATTGGCGGCCGCGCTGCCATTCAGAAGATCATTGCCATCCCCGGTCACGATATTTTCGATCGCTGTCGGATCATAGGTGAACCAGGACACGCCATTCACCAGCACAGCACCGCCTGACAGGCTCACATTGCCGGTCACTGCCGCCAGATCGAACCAGTCAGTACCACCATTGCTATCGGTGATCTGAGTGCGGCTGTTCTCCTGCGCCGCCATTGTCAGAAATTCATCGGTGAAGTGATAGGTATCATTTGTGTTCACCGCAGAGCCAAATGCGGTGATATCTATTGAATTTATGATACTGGTGTCAGCGGCAAAATTATCGGCCAGTCTTACAGTCCATGTTCCTTGTGACAGTTCCCCCCGCAGGTGATCAATGCCAAAGGTCCAGGTGCCGTTAACACTGGTCCCAACATTGAGATTCTCTGCCAGCACCTCGATCTCGGTGCCCTCCGGCGAGGTCAGGATAATCGACAAATCGCCGATGAAATCGACATTCATCGCGATCGTAAGGGCGATATGCTCGATCTCGATATTGTTGTTCAGAGTAACAGTAAAGCTGCTGCCGGTGGCATTATTATCAGGCAGGGTCTGGTTAATCACCCGCGTCCCCGTGCTGGTCACTTCATTGGCGCTGGTCTGGGCGCTATCAAACAGATGCCAGACCTCAGCCATGCGCACGGCATTAAAGACATTGACCATGCCATAGCCATAATCCGTATGCACATGCATCCCGCCGCCATTCAGGCCGGTGCCGCCGGTTACCTGCCAGGTGCCGTGCTCATTGGCCCCCGCAGCGCCGCCCAGATCCGATCCGGTCAGGCTTGCGGAATTGGCCAGAATATTCTGCACATCGCGCCAGCCCAGCCCCGGATTGGCCTCAAGCATCAGCGCGATCACCCCGGACACAACCGGCGTGGCGGCCGATGTACCGCCAAAGACATCGGTGTAATCCCCCGGCACATCGCCCCCCGCCCCGGTCACATCCGTTGATACCGCGGCCGCCGGACCCGCGACCAGAATGCTGGTGCCAAAATTGGAAAAGCTGGCGGAATCGCCCTGCTGATCGGTGGCCGACACGGTGATGGTATGGCGCGAAGAATTCAGCCCAGATCCGTTTGCATCCAGCGTCTCATTGCCCGCCGCCTGAACTTCGATCGTGCCCAGACCGCCGCGCCCGAGGGCAGAGGCCGTCGCATAGGCATCTGCCACCAGATCGGCAAACCCGCCGGAATTCAGGCTCTGATCATTCAGGAATGCCGGGGTCGAGCCCCAACTGTTGTTGATGATATCAAAATTGCTTTGCTGGCCGACAATATGCAGAAATTCGCTCAGGCTGCCATTGACATTGCCAAACACGCCCGTCCCGAAAATATCAACCCCGGTGAGTGACGACCCATAAGCGACGCCCACAACACCAATGCCGTTATTTGGGGCCCCGATCAGGCCGGCCACTGCCGTCCCGTGAAAATCCGGCGCGCCCTGCACAACCGTATTGCCGCCAAAATCGGTTACTTCCAGGCCCGGGTTGTAATTGCCCGCCAGATCCGGATGCGTGGTTTCAACCGCGCCGTCATAGATGCCGATATTGACACCCGCGCCGGTAAATTCATCCCAGATGGTCTGAATGTCTCCGATCAGTGGAAAATGCCATTGGGTGGGGAATAGCGGATCAGTGGGAGTTACCATTTTCAATCATCTTTCTAAATAATCATGTTTCATCTGACAGGCCTGCCACAAATTAGTTCCGGCGGCTTTCATAATTTGACATATTCGGTGACGGCAAAAGCCCGGCCCTGCATGCAGCGCGACACCCGCAGCCAATCGCCCTTTAGCTCAAAGCGCGCGCCGGTCTCGAATATCTGCTTTGGGGCATTCTCAAGGCTGATGGTCTCGCCGCCGTCGATGCGAAATTGCATGCAGACAGCCCCCCGCCCGACAACTTCTCCGGTAATCTCGATCATGGCAGGAGCCTCCCCAAACGTTCCGGCATGCGCCTCAAATACGCCGGGAAGAAAGCTGAAAACCGCCATCACAACCGCACTCACGTATCGCATCACACCACTTCTCACCAAACCCTTCGCCTCTACTTTTAGTAGTGTCAGTGAAAAAACACCATCCCAAAAAACAAAAGGCCCCCGCCCGGAATATGAAACCAGAGCAGGGGCCTGTTACCCGCCCCGGCCCCCCGCGTCAGACGATATCAATCGCGCTTTCCAGCCCGGTCAGCGTGGTCAGGCCGATCAGCTCAACCACGTCGCCGCCGCCGAAATCAAGCTCGGCATTGCCCGCCAGGTTGATGCTGCCGAACTGCGCCACCACCTGCGC
>JAJFIA010000013.1 GCA_021775255.1 Roseovarius sp. | reverse complement strand
CGCCAAAAATGTCATCGGCACCCGCGCCGCCCATCAGCAGATCATCATCGCCGCCGCCGCCCAGCAAATCATCGCCCGCGCCGCCCTCAACCGTATCATTGCCCGCCCCGGCAAACACCGTGTCATTGCCGCCCGCCCCGTTCAGCGTCTGACCATCATTGCCGGCAAATGAAATCAGATTACCCAAACCGTTGCCATTGATCACCATATTCGGCGTACTGGAAATGGCTTGCAGATTAATATCCCCCGCCGCCATGTCATAGATCGCTGGCCCGTTATCCTGCACGCCGTAAACCTGCTGAATGCCGTTGATGTCATCCGCCTGAAGGGTGTGAGTGCTGCTTATGATCGGGGCCATGATTGAGGGGTTGGTATCCTCATGTCCCAGCCCCAGCGCATGGCCAAGCTCATGCAGCATCAATGCTGCCAGATTGTTAACCGAATTGATTCCCGTCCAGGTACTATCCAGCAGAATATCACCGCCTATGCCCCCTCCGGGGAAAAACCCCCAGCCTATTGTACCTCCGGGAATTGCCCCGAAGAACACCCGGATTTGAGGCGTTCCGACACTCCCCGGATTTCCGCCCGGATCGGCGAGCTGCAGAAATTCGATATTGCCGGCGGCCGACCAATCGGCAAAGGCCTGTTGCAGGATGGCAGCATAATCAATGGTAAAAATGCCGTTTGGATCAACCGAGGTTGTCCCGTTCAGATCAGGGCTGTCAAAAGCGCTGACATCAAAGCCGGCGCCGACAATGCTCCAGGTCACAACCCCGCCCGCATCGCCCAATGTTGAAAAGGTATTACCCCAGCTTGTCCCAAATGGATTTGCCATTACTTGTCTCCTGATCTTATCATGAATGGTCCCGATTCAATTCATGGTAGCGCAAGGTTTTCAACCGAACAACAATTCAGCCGGATCACCCCCTTGCCTGCGGTGTTCCGCTGACCTAAACCCGTATCATCCGATAAAATTGAGGCGTAAATATGCTTGATCTGACTTACAAAAGCCCAAATCCCAAAGTCATCGCCGGGGCAAAGCACGATTGGGAGCTGGTCATCGGCCTTGAAGTACACGCGCAAATCGCCTCCAAGGCCAAGCTGTTTTCCGGTGCCTCGACAAAATTCGGCGCCGAGCCCAATTCAAATGTCTCTTTCATAGATGCCGCCATGCCCGGCATGTTGCCGGTGATCAATGAATTCTGTGTTGAGCAGGCGGTGCGCACCGGGCTGGGCCTCAAGGCCGAAATCAACCTCACCTCGGCTTTTGACCGCAAGAATTATTTCTACCCCGATCTGCCGCAGGGCTATCAGATATCCCAGCTCTATCACCCCATCGTCGGCGAGGGTGAAGTGCTGGTGGAAATGGGCGATGGCACCGCCCGCCTGGTCCGGATTGAGCGCATCCACATGGAGCAGGACGCCGGCAAATCCATCCATGACATGGATCCCAACATGTCTTTCGTCGATCTCAACCGCACCGGCGTGGCCCTGATGGAAATCGTCAGCCGCCCAGATGTGCGCGGCCCTGAAGAGGCGGCGGCCTATGTCGCCAAACTGCGCCAGATCCTGCGCTACTTGGGCACCTGTGACGGCAACATGCAAAACGGCAATCTGCGGGCCGATGTCAATGTCTCGATCTGCCGCCCCGGGGCTTACGAGCGCTATATGGAAACCCAGGATTTTTCCCATCTCGGCACCCGCTGCGAGATCAAGAACATGAATTCCCTGCGCTTCATTCAGGCCGCCATCATGGTCGAGGCCGCACGCCAGATCAAGATTGTCGAGGGCGGCGGCACGGTGGATCAGGAAACCCGGCTTTATGATCCCGACAAGAATGAAACCCGCTCGATGCGCTCCAAGGAAGAGGCGCATGATTACCGCTATTTCCCCGATCCCGATCTCTTGCCTCTGGAGATCGAACAGGCTTGGGTGGATGATATTGCCGCCTCCCTGCCCGAGCTGCCCGACGCGAAAAAGGCCCGCTTCATCAGCGCCTATAATCTCTCGGATTATGACGCCTCGGTGCTTACGGCCGATGTCACCAGCGCCGCCTATTTCGAAGAGGCCGCGACAGGGCGTGATGGCAAGCTCACCGCCAACTGGGTGATCAACGAACTGTTTGGCCGGTTGAAGAAAGAAGAGCACGACATCACCCAATCGCCGGTTTCGCCCACGCAGCTTGGCGGCATCATTGACCTGATCAGTACCGATGCGATCTCAGGTAAAATCGCCAAGGATCTGTTCGAGATCGTCTATACGACAGGCGGCGACCCGGCTCAGATCGTCGAGGCGCGCGGCATGAAGCAGGTAACAGATACCGGCGCGATTGAAACAGCGGTGGATCAGATCATCGCCGACAATCCGGCGCAGGTTGAAAAGGCGAAGGCCAACCCCAAACTCGCCGGCTGGTTTGTAGGGCAGGTGATGAAGGCAACCGGCGGCAAGGCCAATCCCAAGGCGGTCAATCAGATCGTCAGCCAAAAACTCGGGTTGTGACACCGCCGTCCCTACACCCGGCTCTCCAGAAGGACATTCCCCGTAGGCCGGGCTTAAGCCCGGCCTACCCATGATAAAACCTGCAAGCTTGATACCGAAACGTGCATCTGGCCTGCGCATCAGCCATCACAGGCTGCCTCGCAACATAAACCGAGCCCCGATAGAGATGGTAAGGCGGGCTTCAGCCCGCCCCCCGCTATTCCATCGGCTCAAAAAACCCGTCAGGCAGCAGCCGGGTCATGAATATCTGATCAATCCCCTGATTATCCTGCGGTCCATAACTCAACTTCAGCCCTCCGAAATCAAGCGATGACATGGCCTCAATCGCTGCCAGAAACGTCTCACGTGTCAAGTCCTCACCGGCATCTTTCAACGCCTCGATCACCAGACGCCCCACCAGATAGCCCTCAAGGGTTACAAAACCATAATCCGCAAATGGATCAAACCCCTTCAGTGCCGCCTGATACTCCTGCACAATCGGCAGGCTGTCATCCCAGGGAAACGGCACCACTTGGCTGATCACCACCCCGGCCCCTTCCGGCCACAGCTCATCGGCCAGCGCAACCGATCCGACAAAGGATATGGTCACAAATTCCGGCGTAAAATCAAACGAGCGCGACAGCTTGATGAACTCGGCAATCGGCTTATAGGCCCCGACCATCACCACCGCATCGGGATTGACAGCGCGGATCGCCACCATCGCATCTTTCACATCGGTGGTGTTGCGGGTGTAGGTGCCTTCCGCCACCAGAGCCATGCCCCGCCGCTCCAGCGCCTTGTTGACACCGCTCAGACCGGCCCGGCCAAAACTGTCATCCTGATACAGGATGGCAATATTTTGCAGCCCTTCATCATCCACCAGATGCGCGATCCAGCCTTCGGTTTCCGCATCATACGAGCCGCGCAGGTTATACAGGTTTTTCAGATCCGGATTGCGCAGAAACCCTGCCCCGGTGAACGGGCCGATCAGCGGGAAATCCGCCTCGGTGGCGATCGGCTGCAACACCTTGTTGGTGGGGGTGCCCACCGTACCGATCAGCGCAAAAAACTTCCGCTCTGCAATCATCTTGTTGATCTGCTGGATTGACCGATCCGGCTCATAACCATCATCGCGGCTCTCCAGCGTCAGTTGCCGTCCGCCAACGCCGCCTGCATCATTGACCTCCTTGAAGGCCGCCAGAATGCCCTTTTGCATCCCCAGACCCAGCCGCGCCGCCGGGCCGTCCAGGGCCGCAATCTGCACAAAATCAACCCTGTCGTCCGAAACGCCCACATCCTGCGCCCCGGTCATTGTGGCAACGGACAACAAAGCAACCGTCAAGCCAATTATTCGTGTGAATACCATCACTTATCTCCTTCATTCGAGGTGGGTGATACCCGGCTTTCCGGCCCGGTCACAGGCGGCAGCAACATCGTCATGGTATCTCCTCTCGAAACTTTTTCCCGGCGCTTCAAGCAACGCCTTTGGTGTTTCAGGAGAGCGTTGTCATTCCTGACTACACTCGCCCGCGATCAAAAGCTATTGTCTTCGGATCCACACCTCAACACGGCGGTTGGTCTGCTTGCCTTCAAGCGACGTATTGCACGCCGCCGGCGATAATTCGCCAAAGCCTTTCGCCGTGAATGTCACACGATCACCAACCCGGTCAGCGGCATATGCCGATACCGTTTCAGCAACCCTTTGCGCCCGGCCAACAGACAATGCCTGATTGGCCTCAAAGCTGCCATCACTGTCAGAGAAGCCAACAAAGGAGACCTCCACTTCGCCAGGCAGTTGATTGATAAAATCAATCAGGCGGTCAAGATCGGCCAGCGCCTTGGTTTCAAGCGTTGAAGAGCCCGAGGCAAAGCGGAACGTGGTCGACAGCCGGTCATATTGCAAAACCTCGACAACCATTTCGCGCATCAGGCCAATTTCTTCCTGTGCCACGGTGTTGCGGATCAGGTCAAACGTCCGCTCACCCTGGAATTTTCTTGGGTCGTGTTCCACCGCCAGGCTGATGAAGCCCGATTTCGAGATCACGTCATCAGCACTGGCCGATGTGGCGAATTCCAGAAATTCCTGCGTGGCATCTGTCAGATTATCGTTGCGGTTATAGAAATACAGCCGCCGTTGCAGCGGATATTCCTCGGCCTTGACCGTAAAGGGATCGGGATCAACCGTAATTCCGCAAGCGCTTGCCAATCGCAGCGCCTTGGCCCCGCGCTGAAACGCATAGCCGACAAACCCGATGGCATTCTCATCGGAATTCACCGCCGATGACATATCCGCATTGCTTGACACCCGGGTCACCCCGGCGGCCATCCTGCGGCCACTTGCAGCAAAAACCGTATCCTCGAAAACCTTGCCGGTGCCCGAGCCTTCAGCCCAGGCATAGGCATTGATCGGCGCATCATTGCCCCCCAGCAATGACCAGTTGGTAATCTGACCGCTGTAAATCCGGTCAAGATCATCCATCGACAATTCCGATATCGGGTTTTTCGGATTGACGATGGCAACCACCGCATCCACCGCAATCACATGTTCCTGCGACAGATCAATCATATTGCCGCCGCCCGCGCGGGCGATCTGCCGGGCTTCTGCCGGTTCAACCCGGCGCGACGACATGCCGATCTGCACGGCCTGGTCCAGCAATCCCGTGAAGGCATCTGTTGAAGAGGTGGAACTGATGACAAACTCGGCCACCGAATCGCCAAATCCGCCATTGCCGATCAAGTTGGCGGCAAACACATCCTCGCGCGCGCGGTCTACTTCCACAGCCGCCTGTTTGGTATCGGCAAATCCCGCCAGCAACAGCGGCATAACACCGGTGCCGATGGTTTCAGATCCGACCATGAAAATGCCCGCTTCCTCGATCACCGGGCAACCGGGGCCTTCACAGCTCACCCCCGCTGCGGCAACATTCAGTCGCCCCATGATTGTGTCGATGGTATAGGTCCCGCCATCAAACTCAATCAGATCCCCGGCAATCTTGTTTACACCATCATTACCGGTCAGAATCACCTGATCGGCCATGGCTGATGTGCTCAGCCCGGCACCAAGCACAAACGCGCTGGCAGCGGTCCATAAATGCCCCAATTTTAACCTCACCCTTGGTCCTCCAATTTATCTGTTTTCGTCAACAATAGTGCCGTCCTAACGATGACTGTCAATCCCGGCACCTCATTGATCAACCGTTTATGAGCCAACACCCATGGCTATTATTTGTCTGAATTATGGCGCTTTCTTGACAAAACGTGCACAGTCAGTGCGGATTTTAACCATTGTGGAAAGACTAAATACAAATGGATGTGGCCAGTGGATAATCTCATACCAAATATGCTTCATTTGCGCCATATTTCGGGCTGATCTGGCCCAGCCACGCATAAAATACCATCACATTTCATTCCTGAAATATGGTTTCAGGCGCCCATTGCGGCCCAAAAGTGATCAATTCCATACAAGTCAGGGCAATCATGAACCGCCGGGGAACATCGCCAACGGCTCAATCAGCCGTAGCAACATGCCAACCGCTATAAATCCTCAGGCGGGAGATGACATCGAATGCCGTGCCCGCCTTCAAATTCTCGCCATGGTGGTGTTTTCTGATCGCAAATATCAGCCAGTTTACGCGGGCAACGCCGCTGAAACGGGCAGCCCATGGCGGGCGGTGACAATTCCACCACATCCGCCGCCATCAGCTTTGGCGCCACATCCGGGTCCGGCTCCAGCACCGCATTCAGCAGCACCTCGGTATAAGGATGCGAGCGCGGCCCATAGACCGCCTCAACCGGCCCGATCTCGCACAGACGCCCCTGATACAAAACCGCAACCCGGTCGGATAACGCCCGCACCACCGCCAGATCATGGCTGACAAACACATAAGTTGTGCCCTTCAGGCGCTTGAATTCATTCAGCAGTTCCAGCATTGCCGCCTGCACCGACACATCCAGCGCCGAGGTGATCTCATCACACAGCACCACCTCAGGCTCGGCCGCGAATGCCCGCGCAATCGCCACCCGCTGCTTTTCCCCGCCGGATAACTGCCCCGGCAACCTGTCCATGTAATGCGCGCCCAGCCGCACGGTTTCCAGAATTTCAACCGAGCGCTGATATAATTCCGCCCCCTTCAGCCCGTAATAAAGGCGCAATGGCTGCGCCAGAATATCCGCCACCGAATGGCGCGGATTAAGGCTTTCATCGGGGTTTTGAAAAACAAGCTGCACCCGGCGCAACTGATCCGGGGCGCGCTGCTCCACCCTCACAGGCAGGGGCTTATCACACAGGCTGATCTTGCCCGCAACCGGCGGTAAAAGCCCCGCCACCGTCTTCAATATGGTGGATTTTCCCGAGCCGCTTTCGCCCACCAGCCCAACGGTTTCGCCCTGCCTGATCGCGATGGAAATCCCCTCAACTGTCAGCACCGGTGCCGCGTGGCCCAGCATCCGCTCAAGCCAGCCCTGCGCGGTATAACAAATCGCCACCGCCCCCAGATCAAGCGCCGCGCCGCTGCGCTTGTCACAGCGCCGTGGCAGCGATCCTTGCCGCGCTGCATCCAGCCCGCCCACATCCTGATGCCGGTAACAGCGCACCAGATTGCCCGCGCCGTCCGGTGCCATAGGCGGTGCCAATTCCCGGCACTGATCTATCGCAAGCCCGCAACGCGGCGCAAAGGCACAGCCCTGCCCCGCCTCCCCCGGCGCAGGCGGGCGGCCCTCAAGCGCCACCGGCAAATGCCGCTCGCCCAGGCGCGGGATTGATGCCAGAAGCCCGCGCGCATAAGGATGCACCGGATCTTGCAACACCTGCCGCACCGGCCCCTGCAACACCACTTCGCCGGCATACATCACCATCACCTCTTCACAGACCCGCGCAATCACCCCCAGATCATGGCTGACATAGACCATCGCCATGTTCCGCTCGGCCGCCAGATCGCGCAAAAGCTCCAGGATATGCGCCTGCGTGGTCACATCCAGGCCGGTGGTGGGCTCATCCAGCAACAGCGCATCGGGCTCGCCCGCCAGTGCCATGGCAATCGCCACCCTCTGCTGTTGCCCGCCGGATAATTCATGCGGAAAGCGCCGCATGATCACCTCCGGGTCAGGCAGCCGCACCTGTGCCAGCAAATCCAGCACCCGCGCCTCATGTTCCGCCTCGGGCATTTTACAATGCAGCCTGAGCGCCTCGGTGATCTGCCGACCAATCCGCAAGGTCGGCGTTAACGACTGCCCCGAATTTTGCGGGATAAGCCCCAACTGCCCGCCGCGAATGGCCTCCAGCTCAAGCCGCGTGCGGGCAAACATATCCGCGCCATCAAAGCACACCTCGCCCGATAACCGCCTGAGCCCGCGCTTGAGATAGCCCATCGCCGCCAGCGCCACCGTGCTTTTGCCCGAGCCACTTTCGCCAACGATCCCAAGGCTTTGCCCCCGGCACACCGCCATATCCACACCGCGCAGCACCGGCACGGTGGCGCCGGTGCGGCCGGTAAAGCCAACCGAAAGATCACGCACGGAAATCAGCGGCGGCGCCCCCATCTACACCACCGCCTTGCGGGCGCGGTCAATTCCCATCGCCTTGGCCAACGCATCGGCGCTCAGGTTGATGCCGATGATCAGCGAAGATAACGCCACCATCGGCCCCAAAACGCCCCAGGGCGACAGCGGCATATAGACCCTTGATTCCGAAATCATCAGCCCCCAATCGGGCGTGGGCGGCGACACCCCAAACCCCAGAAACGACAGCGACGAGAACGCCAGCAGCATCCACGACCAGCGCATCGCGCCCTCCACCATCATCGTATCCAGCACATTGGGCAGCAATTCACGCTTGATAATGCCAAACCGGCCATGCCCGCGCGCCCGGGCGGCAGATACAAAATCCCGCGCCACCACATCATGGGTCGCCGCCCTTGCCACCCGGATCACCGGAATGCCATAGAAAAAGCCCAGCGTCGGGATGATCACCATCATGCCATTGCCAAAGGTCATCACCAGCACCAGGAGCTTCAAAATCCACGGCAGCGACAGGAAAGCATCCACCACCCGCATCATCACCTCATCCAGACGCCCGCCCGCAAGCCCCAGCAAGATGCCCATCATCCCGCCCCACAGCATCGCCAGCGGCGTGGCAATTCCGGTTACCAGCAGCGCCTCGCGCCCGCCCATCAGCACCCGGCTGAAAATATCGCGGCCAAACTCATCGGTGCCCAGCCAATGCGCGCCCGTTGGCCCGCTCAGCACCATCCCGGAATCCATCACCTTGTAATCATAGGGCACAATCCACGGGCTGATCAGCGCCATCACCAGATGCGCCACCACCAGCGTAAGGCCAATAGCCCCCGACGGGCTGGCCGCCATATCCCTGAGCACCGTGCCCATCCGGCGCAGCCTGCCGGTGCGGGGTATTCCGGGGGCGGCCATATCGCTCATTTTGCCCTCATATATAACGTGCGCAAGCGCGGGTTCAGGATCATCGTCATCACATCCGCCGTCAGGTTCACGCAGACATAGGTCGTGGCCACGATCATCGCGATGGCCTGCACCACCGGCAGATCACGGTCGGATATGGCATCCACCATCATCCGCCCCAGACCGGGATAGTTGAACACCATCTCAACCACCACAACCCCGCCCAAAAGCCACGCCACCGTCAGCGCCACCACATTGATCGCGGGCAACAGCGCATTGGGCAGCACATGCCGGAACACGATCTGCCGGAACGGCACGCCTTTAAGGGTGGCCATCTGCACATAATCGCTTGCCATCACCTCGATCACCGAGGTGCGCACCATGCGCATGATATGCGCCGTCATCACCATGCCAAGCACCACGATCGGCAGGATGAACTCGGGGAAAAAATCCAGCACCGGCGCATCGGCGGGCGTGATCACGATACCCGGCACCCATCCCAGCCAGATCGAGAATATCAGGATCAGAATGGTGGCCGAGATGAACTCGGGTATCGTCATGGCGAAAATAGCACCCGTTGATAGAAACACATCCAGCGGCCTGTCGCGCCAGATCCCGGTGACAACGCCGAGAAAAATCGCCAGCGGCACGCCGCCTATCAAGGCCCCCATCGCCAGCATCAGCGACAGCTTCACCCGCAGCCCCACCATCTCCGAAATGCTTTGATCGCCGCTCATCGAGGTGCCAAAATCGCCCTGTATCGCGCCCGCGGCCCAGCTCAGATAGCGCTCCACCGGCGGCTGGTTCAGCCCCTGCGCCTCGCGGCAATGCGCCAGCATCTCACCCTTGGCATCGCGCTCCAGAAACGCGGTACAGGCATCACCGGGCAACATCTCGACGCCCGCGAAAATGATCACCGACACAATCCAGACGGTCACAACCCCAAGCAGCAAACGCCGGATCAACATCGAAATCATCTGTCAAACCCTGATCATGTGTGAAAGGTCCGCCCCCAGCAAACCCTTTGGCCGTTTATGGCCGGTAATGGCTAAAGCGTCTCAAAATTAAGCCCAAATCACGACTTGATCTTGAAACGCCCACAACATCAACAGGTTCCGCGCGGTTCGCCTAATTATTGTGATCCAACAATGAGGCGAAACGCTTTAACCCATTATTCTAACCATCATACTGGCCGGGCCGGGATATTAAATCAATGCCCGACACCTGTATTTGAGCGCCCCATGGCAACCGCACAGCCAAAACTTTGATGAAATTCAAACACAATGGTGTGAGAAACCCGGATAATTTCACCGGCCAGGTGTTTCATCTCGCCTAAAATGCATAAACCAAAAAAATGCCGTTTGCTGCCCGGATACGGTTATCACAGGCCCGTCAAACCCATTTCGCCATCGGCGGCAGGCTCATCAATACCGCATCGGCATCATGGCCGGTGGCCAGGCCAAATTTGGTGCCGCGGTCATAAACAAGGTTATATTCAGCATAAAGCCCGCGATGAACAAGCTGCGTATCCTTATCCGCCGCGTCCCATTCCTGCCCCCGCCGCTTTTCCACCAGCGGCACGAAGGCGGGTAAAAATGCCCGGCCAATATCCTGTGTCAGGGCAAAATCCGCTGCCCAGTCGCCGCTGTTGTGATCATCCATGAAAATCCCGCCCACACCGCGCGCCCGGCCCCGGTGCGGGATGTAGAAATAATCATCCGCCCAGGCCTTCAGCTTGGGATAATGCGCGGGCCCATGCGGATCAAGATGCGCCTTCTGCACGGCGTGAAAATGCGCCGTATCCTCGGCATATTCAATACACGGGTTCAAATCCGATCCGCCGCCAAACCACCAGGCATCCGGCGTCCAGAACATCCGCGTATTCATATGCACCGCCGGCACATGCGGGTTTTGCATATGCGCCACAAGGCTGATGCCACTGGCCCAGAATCGCGGATCATCCTTGATCCCCGGCACGCCGCGTGCCGCCATTGCGCCCTGCGCCGCCTCACCCAAAACGCCGTAAACTTCCGAGAAATTCACGCCCACCTTCTCAAACACCCGGCCGCCGCGCATCACGCTCATCAGCCCGCCACCGGCATCCTTGCCATCCTCTGACGCGCGGCTGGTTTTGCGAATCTCAAACCGCCCCGCCTGTGCATCCGATAATGGCCCGGCCTGATGGCTGTCTTCCAGCCCCTCGAATGCCGCCACGATCTCATCACGCAATCCGCGAAACCATGCTGCCGCCCGCTTCTTTTCCGTGACCAAATCCGTCATCTAATGCGCCGGTGCCGACACCGGATCAACCAGCGTGCGCCCGCCATCCAGCGTCATAGTCTGCCCGGTCATGAAGCTTGAGCTGTCACTTGCCAGATATTGCACCGCCTCGGCCAGCTCCGCCGATTCCGCAATCCGCCCCAAAGGCGTATGGGTTTCAATTTCTTCACGCAGATCCAGATCATCGCGCAACGCATCCAGCAATGAGGAGCTCATCACCGATCCAAACGCCACCGCATTAACCCGGATATTGTGCGGCGCCAGCGCCACCGCAAGGCTGCGCGTCATCTGATCAAGTGCTGCCGACGAGACGGAAAACGCCAGCAAATCCGGATGCGTCCGCCGCGCCGCAATCGACGACAGATTGATGATTGTCCCCGCCGGGCCGCCCTCACTGCCCTCCGCCTGCCGGATCATCCGGCGCGCCACATGCTGGCTCATCCGCAGCGCTGTCATCAGGTTTTGTTCTAGCAATACCTCGATCGTGTCGTCTTCGGGATCGAGCGCATCCGCCACCTTCACCTGCCGCGCCGCATTGACCAGAATATCCACCTGCTCAAACGCATCAATCGTTGCCGAAAGCAGATTGGCCTGTGTCAGCTTCTGCCGCAAATCCCCAGCGAAATAGCGGATGTTTCCAGCCTCATCGTTTTTACCCAGCTCGATCTTGAGCTGCTTCTCATCGCGATCGGCAAACATCACATTCGCCCCCTTATCGGCAAAATGCCGACCAATCGCCAGGCCAATACCATTGGCCCCGCCGGTTACAATCGCGGTTTTACCAGAGATCGAAAATGACATATGCGGCCCCTCAGATGATTCTTGTCAAAGCACAGCTTATTGCAATTCAGCGCCGCGTGCGAGACGGGCGCGCGCCCTGCAGCAGTTTGAACCGGTTATCGCCGGCAATTTCATGCAACTCTTTGAAATAATCCGCCAGTGTTGCCTCATATGGCAGATGCCGGTTGGCCACCAGCCAAAGCTTCCCCGCAGGTTTCAGCATCCCTGCCGCCGCCTTGATAAATGCCCGCCCCAGATCCGGATCGGCGGCGCGGGTGGTGTGAAACGGCGGATTGCAGATCACCGTATCCAGCAAAGCCTCCGGCTGCCAGTTGCGGGCATCCGCCCAATGCAGTTTTGCCCGCGCATCCGCGATATTGCACCGCGCACAATCCAACGCAACACAAGATGCCTCCACCAGATCAAGCGTCTCGATATCCCCCCGCTCCAGCGCCCGCGCGCTCAGATAGCCCCAGCCGCCGCCAAGATCCGCCACCCGCGCGCCCAGCTTCGCAGGCAGATGATCCGCCAGAAACCGTGACGCCGGATCAATCGCATCTGCCGAAAAAACCCCCGGCGCGGTGACAAACCCGGCCTCGATTTCATGCGCCGGGCCCGCGGCCCAATCCTCAAACCCGGCACCGCCATCAAACCAGAAAACCTTACCATGGGCCTTGGATATTGGCCCCGAAATCGCCACCCGTTTGCGGCAGTCCCTGAGCAATGATTCCACCCCGTCGGTTTTGGCCCCGTCGATAATCACCGGCCCGTCCGTGATCTGTGCTGCCTTGGCTACCAGCGCCCGCGCCAGCACCTTGGCGCGCGGCACATGAATCACCGCAGCCCCATATCGCCCCTGCGGTTCGGTAAAACAATGATATCCAAGGGCCGTAAAATGATCATGATCGGGCTTGAAATCGCTGATGATATGGCATCGCGCCTGCGACATGAGCGTCAGATCAGAGTCCGGGTCCGGTGCAAATACAGCAATATTCCCGGCTTCGGGCAGCTCCAGCCCGGCCTCGGCCATGGCCACCGACAGGCGCGAGGAGCGCTGTTTCACTCTTTTTCCATGGTGCATTGCAGCGGATGCTGATGCCTGCGGGCAAAATCCATCACCTGACTGACCTTGCTCTCGGCAATTTCATGGCTGAAGACACCCACCACCGCCACACCCTTGAGATGCACCGTCAGCATGATCTCGGAAGCCTGCACATGATCCATCCGGAAAAACCGCTCCAGCACCAAGACGACAAACTCCATCGGCGTGAAATCGTCATTCAAGAGCAGCACCTTGAACAGGGGGGGCCGTTTGGTTTTGGGGCGGGTTTCAACCACAACCGCGGTCTCATTGCCGTCATCGTTCTGATCCGCCATCATAAAGATCGGTTTGCTCATAATAATCGCCAGCGCGCCGCGCCACTTTACAGGAATTAATATCTATCAGAATGCTTTATATAACCTGATTGCCCGTCATGAAAAGGGGCAATGCCATGAAGATCTGATCAAACCGGAAATTGGCCGGGCTAGCGCAGCCGCGCCACCGCCGCCACCGGGCCATAGCCCTCATGCTGCAACAAAATCACCACCGGCTGATTGCCGCTTACATCCGTATCTATCACCAGCGGCTCATGGGTGTCCCATTGCTTGAGCGTCTCAAGGTCGGTGACGATATTCACATAATTGATGCTGCGCCCGGCATTTTCACCGCGCTCTATATCCACCCGCGCCTGCGGGCGATAGCGGATCAGTTGCACCGTCAGCCGGTCTTCCAGCGGCGCACCAATGGCCCTGGCCCGGATATTAAGTCGGCTGCCATCGCGGCTTACCTCAAGCGATACATAGGGATCCATGGCCTTGTGCCGGTCAATCACATCCACCACATCAACCGCATGGGTGCCAACCACACGATCCTTGCCGTTGATGATCATCTGCGGCGTGTAAATCATCCGCGCACCAGCGGATTTGGCATAGGCCTTTTGCCGGGCGGTATATTGCGGGCTGGCAAAGGTATCTTTCCAGCCGATATAATCCCAGTAATCCACATGCAGCGCCAGCGCCAGAACATCATCGCGCGCCGCCAACTCGTGCAGAAGGTTATCCGCACCCGGACACGAAGAACAGCCTTGCGAGGTAAAGAGCTCCACCACAACAGGATTATCTTCCGCCTGCGCCGACCCGGCCAGCATAAGACCAACTGCTATGATTTTCAGCACTCTTTGCATCACGCGCAAAAATCCCTCCTGAACCGGGATCAACAGGCCCGGCAGAACCCTGTTTATATAACCAATATGCAATCCGATCCTGAAAATCCAATCAAGGTTTCGCGAGTCTGATGTGATTTCTGAAACATTGTTTTTTGTGTGCAATAGTATACAATATGCCCACTCGCCTCTTGAACGCCCCTGAATTTTGCGCCAGAAACGGGCAAATTCATGCCCCGAATCGAAGGATAGCCCCATGCCAATCACCGTCGGACACGATACCGCCAACACCCGCAAAACCCTTGAAGTGGATGGCACAAGCATCGCCTATTACTCGATCAAGGCCGCCGAGGACGCAGGCCTTGGCAATTTTTCCCGCCTGCCCGCCGCTTTGCGCGTGGTGCTGGAAAACATGCTGCGCTTTGAAGACGGCAAAACCGTCACCACCGATGATATCCGCGCCTTTTCCGACTGGGCCACGCAGGGCGGCAAAAACCCGCGTGAGATCGCCTATCGCCCGGCCCGCGTGTTGATGCAGGATTTCACCGGCGTGCCTGCGGTGGTCGATCTGGCGGCGATGCGTGACGGCATTGTGGCGCTTGGCGGTGATGCGCAACAGATCAACCCTCTCAATCCGGTCGATCTGGTGATTGACCACTCAGTTATGATCGACGAATTTGGCACGCCGCGCGCCTTCCGGATGAATGTCGACCGCGAATATGAGCGTAACATGGAGCGCTACCAGTTTCTCAAATGGGGGCAAGGCGCCTTCAACAATTTCCGCGTGGTGCCGCCGGGCACCGGCATCTGCCATCAGGTCAATCTTGAATATCTGGCGCAAACCGTCTGGTCCGATGTGGATCAGAACGGCGAAACCGTGGCCTATCCCGATACCCTCGTCGGCACCGACAGCCACACCACCATGGTCAACGGCGTGGCTGTTCTGGGCTGGGGCGTTGGCGGGATCGAGGCCGAAGCGGCGATGCTCGGCCAGCCGATTTCCATGCTGATCCCCGAGGTCGTGGGCTTTGAGCTTACCGGCGCCATGGTTGAGGGCACCACCGGCACCGATCTGGTGCTGAAGGTTGTGGAAATGCTGCGCGCCAAGGGCGTGGTTGGCAAATTTGTCGAATTCTACGGCGCGGGCCTTGATCACCTGCCTTTGGCCGACCGCGCCACCATCGCCAACATGGCCCCCGAATACGGTGCCACCTGCGGCTTTTTCCCCATCGACAATGAAACCCTGCGCTATCTGCGCAATACCGGCCGCGATGAGGCCCGCATCGCCCTGGTCGAGGCCTATGCCCGCGAGAACGGCTTCTGGCGCGGGGCGGACTATGCGCCGATCTATACCGATACGCTCAGCCTTGACATGGGCAGCATCGTCCCGGCGATTTCCGGCCCGAAACGGCCACAGGATTATGTGGCCCTGACCGATGCCAAATCCGCCTTCACCCGTGAGATGAAAGACACATTCAAACGCCCGATGCACAAGGAAGTGGCCGTTGCAGGCGAAGATTATACGCTTTCATCCGGTGATATCGTCATTGCCTCGATCACCTCCTGCACCAATACCTCCAACCCTTACGTGATGATCGGCGCGGGGCTGGTTGCGCGCAAGGCCGCTGCTTTGGGCCTTACCCGCAAACCCTGGGTGAAAACCTCGCTTGCGCCGGGGTCACAGGTGGTCAGCGCCTATCTTGAGGCCGCCGGGCTTCAGGATGATCTCGACAAGCTGGGCTTCAACCTCGTGGGCTATGGCTGCACCACCTGCATCGGTAATTCCGGCCCTCTCCAGCCCGAGCTGAGCGCCGCCATTGCCGAGGGCGATCTTGTCGCCACCTCCGTCCTTTCCGGCAACCGCAATTTTGAAGGCCGGATCAGCCCCGACGTGCGCGCCAACTACCTCGCCTCGCCGCCGCTGGTTGTGGCCTATGCTTTGGCGGGCACGATGGATATCAACCTTGCCAGTGATCCGATCACCCAAACGCCCGATGGCAAGGATGTCTATCTCAAAGACATCTGGCCCTCATCGCGCGAGATTTCCGAACTGGTGGATCAGACCGTTACCCGCGATGAATTTCTGGATAAATACGCCGATGTGTTCAAAGGCGATGAAAAATGGCAGGCGGTCGAGACTTCTTCGAATGAGACATATGACTGGCCGCCACAATCGACCTATATCCAGAATCCGCCCTATTTTCAGGGCATGTCGAAAGAGCCGGGCACCATCAGCAATATTGCAAAGGCCAAGGTTCTGGCGCTTCTGGGGGATATGGTCACCACCGATCACATCTCGCCCGCCGGATCGTTCGCAGCCGATTCCCCCGCCGGGCAATACCTGACCGAGCGTCAGGTGCCGGTGCGCGAATTCAACTCCTACGGCTCGCGTCGGGGCAATCATCAGGTGATGATGCGCGGCACTTTCGCCAATATCCGCATCCGCAATGAAATGCTCGACGGGGTTGAGGGCGGCTATACCAAAGGCCCCGACGGCGCGCAGACCTCGATCTTTGACGCCGCCATGGCCTATCAGGCCGAGGGCACACCGCTGGTGGTGTTCGGCGGTGCGCAATATGGCGCCGGCTCCTCGCGCGACTGGGCCGCCAAGGGCACTGCCCTTCTCGGCGTCAAAGCCGTGATCGCCGAAAGCTTCGAGCGCATCCACCGCTCCAATCTGGTCGGCATGGGGGTCATTCCGTTTGAGTTCACCGGCGGGGACAATCGCAAATCGCTTGGCCTCACCGGGTCCGAGACGGTTTCCATCTCCGGCCTCGATACGATTCAACCGCTGCAGGATGTGCCCTGCACCCTCACCATGGCCGATGGGACGGAAAAAACCATCACCCTGAAATGCCGCATCGATACTGCGATCGAGATCGAATATATCGAGCATGGCGGCGTGCTGCACTATGTGCTGCGCAACCTCGCCAAATCGGCCTGAAAATTGCTAAAAGCCGCTCTGATCAGGGCGGCTTTTTTGCTTCCATCCGGGGCTTGATCCGGGGTTTGGTCGAGAATTCCGGCTTACTGCGCCGCCGCAATCGCCGGGCGGATCTGTTCTTCCAGCACCCTTTTTGTGATCGGCCCGGCAAAGCGCAGTACGATATTGCCTTTTGAATCAATCACAAAGGTTTCCGGCACGCCATAAACGCCCCAGTTGATGGCCATTTTACCTTTGGCGTCACTGCCGCCCATGGCAAATGGATCGCCCATTTCCTTGAGGAATCCCAAGGCCTTAGCATCGGTATCCTTGTAATTCACACCGTATATCAAAATGCCTTCTTCCGCCATGGCTGCTAAATTCGGATGTTCCACCCGGCAAGGCGCGCACCAGCTTGCCCAGTAATTCACCAGCTTCACGCCATCAGCCCGCAAATCACTGTCATCAAACAGTTTTTGCTGCCCCAACTGCTCCAGAACAACCGCAGGCGCGGGTTTTCCCTTAAGGGCTGATGGCAGGGAATCCGGGTTTTCCCGCTGCATACCCACATAGAAAAGCAGGGCAAGCCCGGCGAAAATCGCAGGCGGGGCAATCATCAAGGGTGATATTCTAGCCATTATTTTTTACCTTATTTTCAATATCCTGCAAGCGCTTCTTAATCTTGTTTGAGCGATAGATACTGGTGCAGACCAGCCCCACGATCAGTATTATCGAAGCCCCATAGGCCGATAAAACCGTCACGGCATATTTTCCCAATTCCGGCATCATCCCATCCTTGCCCGCGCCAGCAGCACCCGCATCCGGCGCGCGCGGATTTCCGTGCGGGTTCTGAGCAGCACCAGGCTTATGAAAAGTAGTACGAATCCTGCGATACACACCAGCAGCGGATAATAAAAAACATCGGCCACATGCTCTTCTTTGTCCAGACTCATCGACGCCCCCTGATGCAAACCCTGGTTCCAGAAATTCACCGCATAGCGGCTGAGCAATGCGAACACCGATCCCACAAGGCATAAAATACTGGTCAGATCGGCGGCCGTGTCATCATTCTCAATCGCCGACCAAAGCGCCATGTACCCGATATAAAATAGAAATAATATAAGGAAACTGGTCAAACGCGGATCCCACGCCCACCATGTGCCCCACATCGGCTGCCCCCAGATCGCGCCGGTGATCAGGGCAATCAGCGTCATCACCATCCCCACCGGCGCCGCCGCCCGCGCCGCCATCGCACTGACATGATGCCGCCGGACGATCCAGACCAGCGATGTCACCAGCATCATCAGCCAGATATTGATTGCCATCAACGCGCCAGGCACATGAATATAAATGATTTTTACGGTTGCGCCCTGCCGGTAATCCGCAGGCGTAAAGAAAAACCCCCAGATCAGCCCGGTTACCAAAACCCCGACAGCCAGCACCGTCACCCATGGCAAAACCATGTCGGTTGTCTGGATGAATTTTCTGGGATTTGCATATTCCCACAATGAATTCAATGACATGTAAGATCAGGCTCCATTCTTGTCATCTCAGGTTTACCCTCAATACCGCAGCCGAGGCAAATGGCATAAGTGCAATAACGCCGCAGGTGATCCCGGCCAGCATCAACATCGGCGTGGTGGCCACCTGCCCGGCAATTCCCCGCCGCGCCATTTCGGCCCCGAAGATCAGGGTCGGCACATAGAGCGGCAGCACCAAAAGGCTTAACAAAAGCCCGCCGCGTTTCAGGCTAACGGTCAGTGCCGCGCCGAATGTGCCGATCACGCTCAGCGCCGGTGTTCCCAGAATAAGGGATAAAATCAATGGCTTATAACCCGCCTCCGGCAGGTTCAGCAGCAGTCCGAACAAAGGCGCGGCCAATATCAATGGCAGGCCCGTGGTTAACCAATGCGCCAAGGCCTTGACGCTCACAATCGCTTCCATCGGCAGGGGCGCAGTGGCCAAAAGGTCAAGCGATCCGTCCTCCCAATCAAGGGCAAAAATCCGGTCGAGCGACAGAAGGCAAGCCAAGAGCGCGCCAAGCCACAAGATACCCGGCGCAATTTTCCCCAGCAAGGCGCTTTGCGGCCCCACGCCAAACGGCACAAGTACCACAACAATAAGGAAAAAAGACAGGCCAAGCCCAAATCCGCCCCCGGCCCGCATGGCCAGCCTCATGTCGCGCTGAAGCAGGGCGATCATATGAAAGCCTCGTCAAAATCGCCCGGTTCTGGCGCTTTGGCGCGGTACGGTGCCACATCAAGCTGATCCACGCCATCAAGGCCCAGGTCAATATGCGTGGCAATCAAAGCCGCCCCCCCTTGTTCCAGATGTGCCCGCACGGCATCGGCAAACATCCCAACGGCCGCGGCATCAAGCGATACGGTCGGCTCATCCAAGATCCACAGGGGCCGCCCCGTTACCAGCAGCCGCGCAAGCCCCAGGCGGCGCTTTTGCCCGGCGGATAATTCCCCGGCTGGCTGATGCACGAGCGGCGCAATCTCAAAGGCATCCAATGCTTTGGATATGTCTTTATTTCCAAATACCTGCGCCCAGAACTTCAGGTTCTCAATGACGCTCAGAGTTGGCTTTATACCATCCGCATGACCGGCATAAACCATACTTTCCCGGTCTGCCTCAATCTGCCCTGACACCGGATTTTGCAACCCGGCAATGGTGCGTAAAAGCGTGGTTTTGCCAATGCCATTTGGCCCGCGTAAAACCAGAGCCTTCCCCGCTGCAAGCGTGAACGAGACACCCTCAAGCAGCTTGATCCCGCCCCGCGCGATGGTCAGATTTGTCACGTTGATCATCATTCCCCCGCTCATAGCGCAATCGGCATGGCTGTTACAGGCGCATCTATGTCACACCGGCAGCAACGCCGCCGCAACCCGCCGCCCTTCCGATAAAAGCACATTAAAACTGCGGCACGCGGCGGGGGAATTCATCATCTCGGCCCCAATCCCTGCGGCCTCAAGCTGTTGTCGCATTTTCACCGGGATATGGGCTATTTCCGCCCCGGTACCAATGAACAAAACGTCAATCTTTCCGGCCAGATCCAGCAGGGTTTGGGCATCGCCGAACCCGCCCCAGCTTTTCGCCCCGGTTGAGGTGACCACAAGCGCGCCCTTCAGGGCCTTGCCTCCGATCCGGAAAAACCCGGGGCCATAGCCATCTATCGGCGTGGCTGAGGAAAAAACCATTTCATTCAATATCATAGCTCACTTCCATAGGGGCAGCCCTGTTACAACCGCAAGGCCAATGACGCCATAGGCCGCCCAGCGATACAGCCGTTGGTAATGCGGCGAAAACAGCGATTGGCCGATCATTGTGGTGGTAAAGTAAGGCAGGGCCAGCGCCCCGGCAAGCATCACATCCTTGAGCCCCACAAACCCCCGGAATACCAGATTACCGGCAATGACAATATCCAGCGCCGCAAGGAATAAGATCGTGTTGGCCCGCACCGTTTGCGCCGCCGATTGCCCGGCCAGATAAAACAGGATGACAGCCGGCCCGGTCAGCCCGGTCATGCCGCCGATAATGCCCGCCGTACCTCCGATAAGCAAAAGCCCCGGCTTGCTGACATGTCCGGAAAACCGCCAGCCCGCCAGCAAGGCAGACAGGGTTGAGCCGGCAATGATGGCAACCATCCAGCGGATCATCATGGCATCAAGCTGACTCAGAAGCCAGATCCCGATGGGCACGGTGCAAAGTCCTGCCAGCGCCAGAATGCCCACTTCGGCGCGCGTGCCTTGCGCCCAGGCCCTTGGAAGCAAGACAAAAGTGCTGATGATCCCGGTCAGAGCCATGACCGTGATGATCGTCTGAGGCGGCAGGAAAATTCCGGCCACGGGGACAAAGACCAAGGCCGTGCCAAAGCCGGTAAAGCCCCGCACCAGACCGGCAACCGCCATTGCCAACAATAACCAAACAAGCCCCGGCACCTGCCAGAGCTGCAATAATGCATCAGGCATCTATGTTGGCATATTGATTGCCGGCATTGGCATCCGGCTTGGACCAGTCGCGCTTGATCCCGAGCCGCAGCAATATGAAGCTTGCAACAAAGACGGATGAATATGTACCGACAAACACACCCCAGATCATGGCAAAAACGAAACCCCGGATCACATCCCCCCCCAGCACGAAAAGCGCAAGCAGTGCCAGCAATGTGGTGACAGATGTCATCATCGTGCGGCTGAGGGTTTCATTGATCGAGAGGTTCAGCACTTCCACCAGCGCCATTTTCTTGTATTTGCGCAGGTTTTCACGCACCCGGTCAAATACCACCACCGTATCATTGAGAGAATAGCCCACAATCGTGAGAAGCGCCGCAATCGTGGCCAGATCAAACTGTATCTGCAGCACGGAAAAGACGCCGATGGTCAGCAATACATCATGCACCAATGCCGCCACGGCCCCGGCGGCAAACTGCCATTCGAACCTGAGCCAGATATAGACAAGCACCGCCGCTATCGCCAGAACCACAGCCAGGGCCGCTGTCCAGATCAGCTCGCCCGATACTTTGGGCCCAACGCTTTCCACGGATGTGAAAATCAGGTCCGGCACTACCTTTTGCAGGGATTGTTCAACCAATGTGGTGATGTCTGTCGAGACACTTTCCTGTCCGTCCTGCGCCTGTATCCGGATCATCGCCACATTATGATCGGCGGCAAATGTCGGATCAAATACTTCGGTGATTTTTGCATCCCCCAGATTGAGCGGCGCGATGGCGGCACGATAAGCACCGACATCCACAGGCTCGGCGCTTTGGGTGCGGATCGTTGTACCCCCCCTGAAATCAATGCCGAAATTCAGGCCCTGGGCGCCAAATGAGGCTAAGGATACAAGCGCCAGCAACAAAGATGCCCCAATGGTAATTTTCCAGCGGCTGAAGAAATCCCAACGGGTTTCTTTCGGCACCAGCCTGAGCGCCCGGCCCTGCAAAACGGTTTTCGGGCGACGGCGATCATACCAGATCACCGCCATAAGACGGGTGACGAAAATCGCCGTGAATACCGAGGTGATAATACCAAGGCCAAGGGTAATGGCAAAGCCGCGCACCGGGCCGCTGCCCACCATGAACAGGATCAGCGCGGTGATGAAGGTGGTGATATTGGCATCGGTAATGGCACTCAGGGCTTTTTCATAACCCAGTTCAATCGCCCGCGCCGGGCCGCGCGCGGTTTTCATCTCTTCACGGATGCGCTCGAACACCAGCACATTGGCATCCACCGCCATCCCGATCGTCAGAACGATACCGGCAATGCCCGGCAAGGTCAGCGTTGCGCCGATTAAACTAAGCAAGCCAAAGATCAGCCCGACATTGATGATGAGGGCGATATTGGCAAAAATCCCGAAGGTGCCATAGCTGAGGAACATGAAAAGCAGCACCAGCGCAAAGGCCACAATACAAGCGATTTGCCCGGCCTTGATGCTGTCGGCGCCCAGTTCGGGGCCAACAGTGCGTTCTTCCAGAAATGTCAGCCCCGCAGGCAAGGCCCCGGCGCGCAGCAGAATTGACATATTGGCAGTGTCATCAACCGTAAACTGCCCGGTGATGATGCCCACACCACTGGGGATATGGCTTTGGATCACCGGCGCGCTGATCACCTCGCCATCAAGAACGATGGCAAAGGGATTGCCGATATTTTCCTGGGTATAGTCGCCAAATTTGCGCGCCCCGGTGGGATTGAACCGGAAAGACACGGAGGGGCGGCCGTTCTGATCAAAGGCCGGCTGCGCATCGACCAGCTCTTCTCCGGTCACGACCGGGGCTTTTTCCAGGATATAAAACACGCCTTCCTCGTCTAGCGAGGGCAGGATTTCATTGCCCGCACCGGCAACATCACTGGCGCTGCCGGTGCGGCCAACCACCGGCTGGAATTTCAACTGTGCGGTGGTGCCGATAATCTCCTTAAGCTCGGCGGCACTGCCGATGCCGGGCACCTGTATCAAGATGCGGTCAGAGCCCTGACGCTGAATCGTTGGCTCGCGGGTGCCAACCTCATCAATCCGGCGGCGGATGATCTCAAGCGCCTGCTTGACCGTGCGCTCATCGGTGGCCAGTTTTTCGGCCTCGCTTAACGTCACAACAATCTGATCCCCGTCGGTTTTGACCTCGATATCCGAGGCCCCGACGCCGGTGAGCGTGGCCACCGGGCGGGCAAGGCCGCGCACCAATGCGGCGGCTTCTTCCACCTGATCTGGTTTTTCAACCAGACGCACCCGAAGTTCGGGCAATTTGGAGGGTTGCAGGCGAATGGGGCCAAGGGTGGCCCTTTCCTGCCGCAACAGATCGCGGACCTCGGGCCACATGCCCTCAACCCGCGCCTGATAGACATCCTCCACCTGAACCTCGGCCAGAAGATGCGCCCCGCCGCGCAGATCAAGCCCCAGATTGACCAGCCCCGAGGGCAGCCAGCCGGGCCAATCCCCCGCCTGCTCGGTCAATTCGGCGCTTGTCTGCCCTGCCTCCAACGCAGCCACGGCATCATTGTGGGTTTCCACCCGGGAATAAAAACCGTTCGGCAGGGCAAGAAACAACCCTAGGGCGACAAGGCCCCAGATTACAATGCGTTTCCACAGATCAATTTGCAGCATTAACTATGCCTTTTCAGAAGGGTCGGATGCTTGGCGGCTTAGTTGTTATTGGCCGGCTCGGTTTTTGAGATGACATCGGCGATGGTTGCCTTGATCAGCCGAACTTTGACATCCTTGGCTATCTCGACCTCAACTTCCTGGCCATCCTTGACCTTGGTCACCTTGCCGATAATGCCGCCCTGGGTAATCACCTGATCGCCGCGCCGCACAGCTTCAACCATGGCTTTATGTTGCTTGAGCTTGTTCTGCTGCGGGCGGATCAGCAGGAAATACATGATCGCGAAGATCAGGATAAGCGGGATGAATTGAGCGAGTTGATCCATGGGTCGTGTCCTTCATGTCTTGCGGGGACGGCCCCCATTGAATTTTGACGGAACCTATGGCCGCGAGGCGGTATTTGCAAGGTAAGAAGATGCAGATAAGCATGGGCTCTGGCTGTTAAAAAGCGCGCGTGGGTTTCACCCACCCTACACCCCGCC
The DNA here is from genome assembly GCA_021775255.1 of Roseovarius sp. Lineage (GTDB taxonomy): Bacteria > Pseudomonadota > Alphaproteobacteria > Rhodobacterales > Rhodobacteraceae > Roseovarius. Next base: position 58,586 of record JAJFIA010000013.1, on the reverse strand, counting down.
GGAAATCTGGTGCATAAGGCCCCGGAATCCGATTTACGAAAACGACTCAGTTAAAGGACCAGTTTGATGCATGACATCCGCGCCATCCGCGACAATCCCGCCGCCTTTGATGCCGCCATGGCGCGGCGCGGGGGGGCGGCGGTGTCAAACTCGATCCTGAAGCTGGATGAAACCCGGCGCGCGAAAATCATGGCGGCCGAGACCGCACAAGCCGAACAGAACAAAGCCTCAAAGCTGGTGGGTGCCGCCAAGGCCGGCGGTGACGCCGCGGAATTTGAACGCTTGCGCGCACTTGTGGGGGCCAAAAAGGCCGAGGTGGCGGAATTGAAACATGCCGCAAGTCTGGATGATGCTGCCCTTGAGGACATGTTGATGGGGCTGCCCAACCTGCCCTATGACGATGTGCCGGATGGTGCGGATGAGGCCGATAATGTGGAAATTCACCGCTGGGGCACACCGCCGGAGTTTGATTTCAAGCCGCAAGAGCATTATCAACTGGCGGGCGTGCAACCGGGGATGGATTTTGAGCTGGCGGCCAAGCTTTCCGGCGCGCGATTTGTGGTGCTCAGGGGGGCCGTGGCACGCATTCACCGGGCGCTGGCACAGTTCATGCTGGATACCCATGTGGATGAAAATGGCCTGACGGAAACATGGACGCCGGTTCTGGTGCGCGAGGAGATGATGCTCGGCACCGGGCAGTTGCCGAAATTTGGCGAGGACAGCTATCAGACCACCAATGGCTGGTGGCTGATCCCCACTTCCGAGGTGCCGCTGACCAATATCGTGAGCGGCGAGGTGGTAGACGAGGCCAGCCTGCCGCAGCGCTATGTGGCACATGCGCAGTGCTTTCGCTCCGAGGCGGGATCCGCGGGGCGCGATACGGCGGGCATGCTGCGCCAGCACCAGTTTGAAAAGGTCGAGATGGTCAGCATCACCCATCCCGATAATTCCCGCGATGAGCTGGACCGGATGACCACCTGCGCCCAGGGTATTCTGGAAAAGCTGGGCCTGCCTTACCGCACCGTGGTGCTGTGCACCGGTGACATGGGCTTTGGCGCGCGCCGCACCCATGATATCGAGGTCTGGCTGCCGGGGCAGGATATGTACCGCGAGATCAGCTCGGTCTCGGTCTGTGGGGATTTTCAGGCGCGGCGGATGACAGCGCGATTCCGGCCCGCAGAGGGCGGCAAGCCGCAGTTTGTGCATACGCTGAATGGCTCAGGCCTGGCGGTGGGGCGCTGTTTGATCGCGGTGCTGGAAAATGGCCAGCAGGCCGATGGTTCGGTTGATCTGCCGGAGGTTTTGCATCGACTTTTGGGCGGCAAGACCCGGCTCACTGCCGAGGGCGTGCTGGTTTAGGGCCACAGATCAGGCCGTAGCGCGCGCATTGTGCGGGGCCGATAGGCAGGATCATGATCAAGCCGGACATCAACCGATGGGTGCCGGTCTGACTTTTTGGTGGGGCCGTCACGCCACCCCAGCAGATCGGGTGCGATTTCAAATATGCCACCGGGATCACGTATCTCACCGGCCTGGGTTGTGGCATCGGGTATTGCATCCGGGATCGCCGCGCCGGGCTTCAATATCAGGCCGTGCTGTACCGCGCCTTTGGTGATCCACTCCAGCCCGTAAGCCACCAACGGGCGTACCGGGCTGCTGCCACCCATGATCGGATGGCTGCCAATGAACCAGACCTGCTGATACGGGCGGTTTGCACCGGTTTTGCCGTGATTGAGGCCCGGTTTGCCGCCCTGATCATCAAGATTGCTCCATTTTGCCGGTTTATAGAATTTGCGCCGCTCATCCAGCGCCAGCGCGTGGCGGGCATGTTTGACCATGCTGGAAAGATCGGTGTCATGAAACTGATGCCGACTGTTGATCAGCCTGGCCAATGGCCCCAGAAGGGTTTCGGGAATGCCCAGAGCGCCGACCGTATCCCAGATGCCAAGATAGTCGATCCCAAGCAGATGTGAGCCATCGGCACGCATGTCCTGATCCTTCTGCGAGGTTGCAAAAGAGGGCGATAACGCCTGCCGCCTGCGCCAGATATGCGGGGCATCCGGCCGGTTCTCGGGCCCGCGTTTGCGGTAGAGCCGAAAGGCCTTGTTCACCCTGCGACGGGTCACCGTATTTTTATCCATCAAGCCGCATTTGCGGATCATACCAGCCAGCGAGCGCGCCGTATAAGCCCCGCGCGAAAAACCAAAGATCATGATCTGATCGCCCCGGTCGTAGGTCTGGGCCAGCGCCGCATAGGCGATCTTGATATTCCGGTTCAGCCCCCAGCCAAACGCGCCACCGCCGAATTTGTTGATCCATTTGCCAATGAAGGTTTTGAACCGCCCGCCGGTGCCGACACCGGGGAAATAGAGACACATCTGATCCGCACTCTCAATCGCCGCGCGGCACAGCGCATCTACATTGGTCGGCTGCGGAATGGTTGGCGAATTCCAGGTGCCATCACAGAAAATCAAAATGCGTTTCACGGTTCCTCCTGCCTTACCGCCTTTTGCGCAGGCAAGACCCAAAAGCTCAGACCGGATGCAACACCCGGCCTTTTCGTTCTTTAGGGAAGGGCACAAGTTTTTCATGCTCTTCATCCCAGAGCCTGAGCCGGAAACTGGCCAGGGCCTGCGGCCAGCGGATAACCTCATGCATCTTCAGCTCATCCGGCAAATCACGCTGACAGCGGCGCAGGTTATAAGACGGGATGCCCGGATTGTAATGGTGCAGATCGTGATAGGCGATATTGCCGGTGCCAATATCCCACCAATGCCCCAGATCAAGCGAGGATGAGCCCACCAGCGTGGCCTTGCGGAAATCAAGATCGGGCTTTTTGTCCCAATAGGTTTCCTCGAAATTATGCTGTAGATAGACCAGAAACACCCCGATCACCCCGGCCAGCACCCCACTTGCAAACCAGATGGCAATCCCGGCCCATCCCATTGCCAGATAAAGCAGGCCGACAAAACCCACGAGCATGAGATTATGCACCACCACGCCCAACGCCCCGGTATGCCGCGTATTGCGCGGCCAGCGGTAAACGATGAAATAGGTCAGGATACCGCCCAGCGACAGCATGATGAACGGGTTGCGATAAAGCCGGTATGACAGGCGTTTGCCGAATGGGGCCGCGTTCCATTCGCGCAATGTCATGGTGAAAATCTCGGTGGTTTCGCGATGCTCAAGATTGCCCAGATAGGCGTGATGCTGATTATGGTTATACTGCATCACCCGGTAAGGCGTCAGCGAAAACACCGACAGGATATAGCCCGCGGCCGTATTCAGCCATTTGGTGGCAAACAGCGAATTATGCCCGCAATCATGCTGCAACACATAAAGCCGGACCATGGCGAAGGCGAGGATCACGACCAGAGGCACGGATATATAAAGCTGTCCGGCATATTTCCCTGCCAGGCCAAGTGCCAGAAAATAAACCACGAAAGTTGCGCCAAAACTCAGCGCCCCCATGGCATTGCTTTTATGCGCATATTTTCGGGTGAAATCGCGGATGGTGATTGTTTGCATTGCCTCGGCGCCTCTATATTAACCAACAGGTCGGCAAAATCAGCTAAAACTTTCCCCTGTAATAATAAGACCTTTGCACAGATTTGCAAAGCCCAATGGAAAAATCGCGGCAGGCTTTTGCCGGTTATGCGCGCAGGTCAGTTGCCTGATCTGCCGCCCAGATGTTTGCGCAGGCGCGAGGGGGCTGATTTCTTCTTGGCCTTATAGGGGTTTTTATCCGATTGAGAGCGCATATGCAGCCGGATGGGCGTGCCCGGCATGTCAAAATCCTGCCGCAACCCGTTGATCAGATAGCGCGTATAGCTTGTTGGCAGTTTATCAGGCAATGAGCACATCACCACAAACCCCGGTGGCCGGGTTTTGGCCTGTGTCATATAGCGCAGTTTGATGCGTTTGCCCCCCGGTGCCGGGGGCGGATGCGCCTCAAGCATACCGGTAAGCCAACGGTTGAGCTGCGCCGTGGTGATCCGGCGGTTCCACACCTCATTGGCCTTTTCAATCGCCGCGCGCAGCCGGTCGATGCCCTTGCCGGTCTTGGCCGATACGGTGATCAGCGGCGCGCCGCGCAACTGTGGCAAAAGGCGCTCAAAACTTTCGCGCAGATCGCGCAGTTTTTGCTGTTTATTCGGCTCAATATCCCATTTGTTCACCGCCACAACCACAGCGCGGCCTTCGCGCTCGGCCAGATCGGCGATGCGCAAATCCTGCTGCTCAAACGGAATCGCAGCATCGAGCAATACCACCACCACTTCAGCAAATTTCACCGCCCGGAGGCCATCCCCCACGGAAAGCTTTTCCAGCTTGTCCTGCACCCGTGCTTTCTTGCGCATCCCGGCGGTGTCAAAGATCCGCACCGGCAGGCCGTCCCAATCCATCTGCAGGGAAATGGCATCGCGGGTGATCCCGGCCTCGGGGCCGGTCAGAAGGCGTTCCTCGCCAAGGATCATGTTGATAAGGGTCGATTTTCCGGCATTTGGCCGGCCCACAACGGCCACCTGAAGCGGCTTGGCGCGGGTGGGGATGCGCATCTCACCGGGCGCATCTTCTTCAATTTCAACGTCCGTGTCCGGCGCATCCGCCTTGGCGCGCTCGGCAAATTCATCGGCCAATGGCATGAGCTGCGAATATAAATCATTCAGCCCCTCGCCATGTTCCGCCGAGAGGCGAATTGGTTCGCCCAACCCAAGCGCCCAGGCTTCATTCACGCCGGCATCCGCCGCCGCCCCTTCGGCCTTGTTGGCCGCCAGAATCACATGCGCCGAGCGTTTGCGCAGGATCTCGGCGAACACCTCATCATCTGCGGTTATGCCGGTGCGCGCATCAATCATGAAAAGACAGATATCGGCCATATCCACCGCGCGTTCCGTGAGCTTGCGCATCCGGCCTTGCAGGGATTCGTCGGTGGCCTGCTCAAGCCCGGCGGTATCAATCACCGTAAAGCGCAGATCGGCCAGCCGTGCGGCCCCCTCGCGCAGATCGCGCGTCACGCCGGGCTGATTATCCACCAGCGCCAGACGTTTGCCTACAAGGCGATTAAACAGCGTGGATTTGCCCACATTCGGACGCCCCACTATGGCTAGGGTAAAACTCATTTCAATCAGGCTCCGGGCCGGTCAGGCCGCCCTGTTACAGTATCCGCGGCCTAACGGAAAGCGTGCAATTGCCCCTTGGACGAAACAACATAAAGCGTGCCCCCGGCCACAACCGGGTTTGAACTTGCGCCGCCGGGCAGGGCCACGGTTCTGGCCTCGGCACCGGTCATCGGATCATAGAAATGCACAAACCCGTCATCCGAAGCCACGATCAACTGCCCGCCGGCAATCACCGGGCCATGATGGGCAATGATCCGTGCCTGACGCTTGGGCTTTTCGCTTTTGAAAAAGGCCAGGGTCTTGCCCCAGATGCGGCGGCCATTATCAGAATTGATCCGCACCAGCTCATTGCGGTCGGTCACCATGAAGATCGAATTGCCCGCAGGCCAGACCCGGTTGAGCGGGCCGTCCTTTGCTGTCCACACACGCTCGCCATTGGCAAGGTTAAGCGCCACGGTGCGGCCGGAATTGCTGCCGGTGAAGATGCGGTCGCCAACAATCACCGGCCCGCCGGTAATATCGCCGATCCTTGCATTGGCGAATCCGGGCCTTTGCCCGGCAATCTGCGCATCCCACAGGCGCAAGCCCCCCCTACGGAAAGCCCCCTGAAATTCACCGGAACCATAGGCAAAGACCACATATTTTTGCGAAATCGCCGGGGTGGGGCCGCCCAGTACATTGTTCAAATCAGGCGTGGCAGAAAGCTGCCATCTGATCCGGCCGGTCGCCGCGTCAACCGCCCAGGCCACATCATCGCCCGAAACCGCATAGACAATCCCCTCCATATAGGCCGGGCTGCCGGTGCCGGTGGCGCGCATGTTCTGCTGCCAGATCACCGCGCCGGTATTTGCGTCAAGTGCTGTCAGCAGGCCAAAGCCCGAGGTGACAAAAATCTTGCCGTCCCCATAAGCCAGACCGCCGCCCGAGGCTTCGGTGCCGGATTCGTTTTCGGGCACAAGATCGGTGCTCCAGACGGGCGCGCCCGCGGTGGTGAGCGCGGTCACCTTTGATTGTGCATCCATCACATAGACCCGGCCCTGCGCCACAACCGGATCAGCGGTTATGCGGGTTTTGCGGCCGTCACCCGCGCCAATCGGGGCCGACCAGACAAGCTGCGGTGCCTTGCTCAGGGCGGGGTGGGCGATGCGCGTCAGCTCCGAGCCGATGCTTTGCGTCCATTCGGCATTCACCACCGCCTGCGGCAGCACCAGCGGCAGATCATTGACAGTGCTGGCCTCTTCATTCGGGATATAGGCCGGATTGGCCTGTTCATCGCGGATATTCTCGCGAATTCCGGGCAGGATCGGATCGTCTTTTTGACAGCCTGCAAGGACAAGAACAAAAGCCAGCCCCAGACAAATACCAGTTGATCTCAAAGCTCAAGCCCCCGTTTTACCCATCATGCCCCATGCCCGTCTGATCATGGCGGCGGTTTGTCATAATCCTATGCCATCAACCCTCGGGCAAGGCACCCCCCAGCGCCACAATCACTTGTGTCGCCCGCTGACGCAAGCCCGCAGAGGCCCCGGCATTTTCCGCAATGCCCTGCAGGCGTTCAATCGCCGCATCGTTTTCGCCGGTTTCAATATCCAGATAGGCCAGTTGCTCTTCGGCCAAAAGCCCGGTCATGCCGGCCGCCAGCGCAATACTGTCCAGCCGCGCCCGGCGCTGATCTGCGCTCAGCCCCGATCCGGGGATGGCCACCGCCTTGAGGATGGCAATCTGGCGATAAACCAGCGGCGTTCCGCTGCGGTCAGCCAGGGCCAGAAGCCGCGTTACCGCCGCCTTTGGGTCATCACTTTCAAGCTCGCCAGATGCCAGCAGATCAAGCACCGCCTGCGCCGAAGTATCCTCCGAGCTGAGCTGACCCAGGGCCGCGGCACGCCCGGCATTTTCATCCAGTTCAAGGGCGGCAAGAATGCCATCACCGAATTCCTGCGCCGCCGCGCGGGTCTGGGCCTTGCGCCATTCATTCCACGCAGCCCCGCCCACCAGAACAAACACCAGCAGAACCGCGATCCAGCCATAACGCTTCATCAACGCAAACAAACGATCACGCCGGACCTCTTCGGTCACCTCATCAATAAAACTGTCGGTATCGCTCACGCATCTCTTCCCATTGATATTTTGCCCCCTCTTACCGCGAAGCCCCGGCCCTGCCAAGGGGCCTTGGTGTTGCAGGAATGGCCCATCTTGAAGCTTTGCGGCGAAAAGTATATTCTGAACTGGTCAGTTTAGTGAATTTACGGTTGATAAGCGCGCGCACCCCCCAAATATCCTGACAGGCGGGCAGCAACATTCAAAAGGGCACATGATGCGATTGTTTCCAGTATTTGCCGCCATTGTGGTGTCGGTGTTGATTTACGGGTTCGTGTTTCAGCGCGAGGCCTTTGTGGCGATGTTTGCCCCGGCCCCTGAGGAAAATACAGCACCGGCAGAGGATGCCGGCACCGCGCAGCCGGTTGATGCGCCTGATCTGATTGGTGTCATCGCCGTGCATTCAGCCGCGCAACCGGTTAATAATGCCCTTATTCTGCGCGGCCAGACCGAAGCCGACCGCGAGGTTGAACTGCGCTCTGAAACCTCGGGTCAGGTGATATCCGATCCGCTGCGCAAGGGGGCATTCGTTGAGGAGGGCCAGCTATTATGCCGGCTTGATCCCGCCGCCCGCGAGGCCAGCCTGGCCGAGGCACAGGCCCGGCTTGTGGAAGCGCGCGCACATATCCCCGAATCAAAGGCGCGCCTGCTTGAGGCTCAGGCCCTGCTGACCGAGGCCGAGATCAATGTGAATGCCGCTGAAAAGCTTTCGGTTGAGGGATTTGCGTCAGAAACCCGTGTGGCGGCAACGCGCGCCGCTGTCAGCTCGGCCGAAGCGGCGGTTCAGGCGGCACGTTCAGGGCTGGAAACCACGCAGGCGGGCATTCAGACCGCCGCCGCTGCGGTGGTTGCCGCCGAACAGGAAATCAAACGCCTGACGATTACCGCAACCTTCAATGGCGTGCTGGAATCAGACACTGCCGAACTGGGCAGCCTGCTGCAACCGGGCAGCCTTTGTGCCACGGTGATTCAGCTTGATCCGGTGATTCTGGTTGGCTTTGTTCCCGAAACCGAAGTGAGCCGCGTGCGCCTTGGGGCCCATGCCGGGGCGCGCCTTGCCTCGGGCGATGAGGTTGAGGGCAAGGTAATATTCCTGTCGCGCTCGGCCGATCCCACCACCCGCACATTCCGGGTTGAGATCGAAGTGCCCAATCCCGATCTTGCCATTCGTGATGGTCAGACTGCCGAGATATTGATCGAAGCCGAAGGCATCAAGGCGCATCTTCTGCCGCAATCGGCCCTGACCCTGAATGATGAAGGCACATTAGGTGTGCGCGTTGTTACCGCCGAGAACAAGGCTTTGTTCATGCCTGTTACGATGATCAATGATACAACTAATGGTGTCTGGCTGGATGGGTTGCCGGATAGGGCGGATGTGATCATCATTGGCCAGGAATATGTCACCGACGGCGTACGCGTTGCCGCCTCTTATAAAGGGATCAGCGAATGACAGGGCTGGTTGACTGGGCTGCGGCCCGGGCACGCATGGTCATTGCTTTTATTATCCTGTCGATTCTGGCGGGCACGCTGGCCTATCTTGGCCTGCCCAAGGAGGGTGAGCCCGATATCGAGATCCCGGCGCTGTTCGTCTCGGTCCCCTTCCCCGGCATTTCTGCCGAGGACAGCGAGAAGCTTCTGGTCAAGGTCATGGAATCCGAGCTGAGCGATCTTGACGGGTTGAAGGAAATGACCGGCACCGCGGCGGAGAATTACGCCGGTGTGGCGCTGGAATTTGAATTTGGCTGGGACAAAACCAAAATTCTGGCCGATGTGCGCGATGCCATGGACAAGGCCGAGGCAGATTTTCCCGATGACGCTGAAAAATACCAGATCAATGAGGTGAATTTCAGCGAATTCCCGATCATCATCGTCAATCTCACCGGCACCCTGCCCGAGCGCACCCTGGCGCGTCTGGCCAAGGATTTGCAGGATAAGATCGAGGGGCTTGAGCCGGTGCTGGAAGCAGGTATTGCCGGCAACCGTGATGAAATGGTCGAGGTGCTGATCGATCCATTGCGGCTTGAGGCCTATAACGTCACCGCAGGCGAGCTGATCTCGGTTGTGCAAAACAACAACCAACTGATTGCCGCGGGTGAAGTTGATAGCGCGCAGGGGGCGTTTTCCGTCAAAATCCCTTCCTCATTCAACTCGACAAGCGATATTTATGACCTGCCGGTCAAAACCAATGGTGATCGGGTGGTGACCCTTGGGGATCTGGCGCAGATCAATCTGACATTTGAAGACCGCCTTGGCACCGCGCGTTTCAATGGCGAAAACACCGTGGCGTTACAAGTGGTCAAGCGCAAAGGCTATAACATCATTGATACCGCCGATCTGGTGCGCAAAACCGTGGCCGAGGCCGAGGCTGCCTGGCCCGATGAAATGCGCGCGGCGATAACCGTGGGCACATCAACGGATCAGTCGCGCACCATTGCCTCGATGGTCAGTCAGTTGGAAGGCGCTGTGATGACAGCGATTGCGCTGGTGATGATCGTGATCCTGGCAACCCTTGGCATCCGGCCTTCCTTGCTGGTCGGTTTTGCCATTCCAACCTCGTTTTTGCTGTGTTTTGCCATGCTGGCCATCATGGGTGTGGCCATCTCCAACATTGTCATGTTTGGCCTGATCCTTGCTGTCGGGATGCTGGTGGACGGGGCGATCGTGGTGGTGGAATATGCCGACCGGCGGATTGATGAGGGCGTGGGCCCGATGCATGCTTATGTGGAAAGCGCCAAGCGGATGTTCTGGCCGGTGGTCAGCTCAACCGCAACAACCTTATGCGCGTTTCTGCCGATGCTGTTCTGGCCCGGTGTGCCGGGGCAGTTCATGCGCATGTTGCCGGTCACGTTGATATTCGTGCTGTCGGCATCCTTGCTGGTGGCACTGGTCTATCTGCCGGTGATGGGCGGCGTCACCGGGCGGATGGAGCGTTGGTTCAATGACCATATCAACCGGATCGCCAAAGCGCATTACATCTGGCATCTATCGTTGTTCCCGGTGGCGATTGGTGCCGTGATGCTGGCCAAAACCACAATGCCCTATCTGCTTGAGCAGGTCAGCCTGCAATTTTCCACAATGGATATGACGGCCATCATCGGCTCGGTCGTGCCTTCATTGGTGCTTTCTTTTGCCCTGCTCATGCTGGCGCTGATCTTCGCGGCGGTGGGCATGACCGGTGTGGTAACCGTGTTTCTGGCCGTCCTTGCCCTTCCCCGCCGCTTTGGCAATTTGATGCGTGGGGCGCGGCGCAGGGTTTTCCCGAACCGCGATGAGAAAGTGAAATCCGGTTATCACCGCACCGCTTTTGGCCGTTTCATCCATATGATTGCGGGTAATCCGGTGGCCCCGTTGCTGGCGTTTGGCGCCATATTCGTGCTGGTGGGCACGGTTCTGATCTTCTTCATCGGCCATAATCGCGGGGTTGAGTTTTTTGTCGAATCCGAGCCCGAGAATGCGCTGGTTTATGTGCGCGCCCGCGGCAACCTTTCGATCGAGCAAAAGGATGCTCTGGTGGATCAGGTTGAGCAGGTAGTCCTGGCCCATCCCAACATCAAAAGCGCCTTTGCCTTTGCCGGCGATGGCGGGCTCAACAACAACACCGGCGGGGCAAAACCGCCGCTGGATACAATCGGGCAGGTGCAGCTTGAGATCATCCCGTGGGAGGACCGCCCCACAGCCTATGAGACATGGTTCACCGTGCCAATTATCGGGTATGATGTGCAGCGTCAGATCACCAACCCGGCCAATGACGGCGATGTCACCATTGACGAACTCACCGCAAGCCTGAGCAAAATTCCCGGCATCAAAATCGAGATACTGGCGCTTGAGCGCGGCCCGGCCTCGCCCAAACCGGTGCATCTGCGATTGAAAAGCAATGACCGTCAGGTGCTCAGGGATTTCACCAAACTGGCACGGGCCAAATTTGATGAAACAACCGGCCTGACCCTGATTGAAGATACCCTGCCCCTGCCCCGGATTGACTGGCAAATTGATGTGGACGTGGCCAAGGCCGGGCGCTTTGGCGCGGATGTGGTGATCGTGGGTGCGATGGTGCAACTGGTCACCCGCGGGATTTTGCTGGATACCATGCGCGTAGACAGCAGCGACGACGAGGTGGATATCCGTATCCGCCTGCCCGATGAATACCGGGTTCTGAGCACGCTTGATACATTGAAAGTGCGCACCGAAGACGGGCTGGTGCCGCTGTCGAATTTCATCTCGCGCAAACCGGTGCCGGGGCTGGCGCAGATTGACAGGGTGGATCAGACCCGGTTTTTTGATGTCAAAGCAGATTTCATCAAGGGAATGACTGTCACCAAGACGGACGCGCGCGGCAATAAAACCGAAGTGCCCCTGACGGCAAATGAGCGCATTGCCCATATCACCGAATGGCTGGAAAGCGGTGTTTTGCCCGCCGGGCTGGAATATGAATGGACCGGCGACGCCGACGAACAGGCCGAATCCGGTGCCTTCCTGCAACAGGCATTTCTTGGGGCCCTTGGGCTGATGTTCATCATCCTACTGGCGCAGTTCAACAGCGTCTATAACGCGGTTCTGGTGCTGTTGGCGGTGGTCTTGTCCACCACCGGTGTGCTGATCGGCATGTTGGTGATGAACCAGCCATTTTCAATCATCATGACCGGCACCGGCATCGTGGCGCTGGCGGGGATTGTGGTGAACAACAATATCGTGCTGATCGACACCTATCAGGATTTCAGCCGCTACATGCCCCGGATCGAGGCCATCACCCGCACCGCCGAGGCCCGTATCCGCCCGGTCTTGCTGACCACGATCACCACCATGGCGGGGTTGGCCCCGATGATGTTTGGCCTCAGCCTTGATTTCATCAACGGCGGCTATAGCTTCGACAGCCCTACTGCCCTTTGGTGGAAACAACTGGCCACAGCGGTTGTTTTCGGCCTTGGCATCGCCACGGTTCTGACGTTGATCTTCACGCCTTCAATGCTGGCGTTGCGGATCTGGTCAGCAACTTATCTGCAATGGCTGGCGCGGGTTTTTGCGATGTTCTCGATGGGAAGAGGCAGCCGGGCGGCCAATGACTGGGCGCTCAATATTGCCGCCAAACGGGTCAGAGCGCCCGAGATTATCTGGGATGAGCAAAATCTGAAAAATAGCAGCCGCTTACCGGATGCAGATGAAACCAGTGAAATATCTGCTGATGACCCTGAAAACGGCAACAAGCCATTGCGTGCCGCGGAATAATTTTAAGCCGTCATTAACTATAATGCGTCAGATTGCCGGTATGTCACAGATGCAAATCATGTTGCCTGCGGATATCTGGATGCGGCAAATATTCAATGCCAAGGCAGCGCGCGATGGCACCTCCGTCCGCCGCAGCCTGCATGATGTTGACCGGATCGTCGGGCGTACACGTTTCCTGCGTGAAATCACCAGGCGCGGGTATCACGCGGTGGAAAATGCAGGGCAGGTCATTATTTTCTGTAATAACCAGCCGGTGAATATTTTGTGTTAGCCAGAAAAAGTTTTCAAAAAAACTTTTTGCAAATCTTTTATCAAAAGATTTGGCATCATGAAGCCAATATGACTTTTTCGCTGGCCTGCCGTTGCCACAGGTCGGCATAGCGCCCTTGTTGTGCCAGTAACCCGGCATGTGTGCCCTCCTCAACGATCCGGCCCTCTTCCAGCACCACAATCCGATCCGCATCAGCGATGGTAGAAAGCCGGTGGGCAATGGTGATCACCGTACGCCCCTGCCCGGCCCGCGCCAATGCCCCCTGAATGCCCTGCTCGGTCTGGGAATCAAGCGCGCTGGTGGCCTCGTCCAGCAATAATATGGGCGGATTTTTAAGCAGCGTTCTGGCAATCCCCACCCGCTGTTTTTCACCTCCCGACAGTTTCAGCCCACGCTCGCCCACCATAGTCTGATAGCCATCCGGCAACCCGGCAATGAAATCATGTATCTGGGCTGCTTTTGCCGCCTCTTCTATGTCAGCCTGCGTCGCCCCGTCGCGGCCATAGGCGATGTTATAGCCAACGCTATCATTGAACAAAACCGTGTCTTGCGGCACCACGCCGATGGCATCATGCAGGCTGGATTGCGTTACATCCCGCAGATCCTGCCCGTCGATTTTCACTGCCCCGCCCTGCACATCGTAAAACCGGAACAGCAGCCGCCCGATGGTGGATTTACCCGATCCCGAAGATCCCACTATTGCCACCGTCTTCCCCGCTGGCACACGCAGGCTGATGCCCTGCAAAATCGGGCGTTCAGGTTCATAGCCAAATCTCACAGCTTCAAAATCAATGATCCCGCCCGCAACCTGCAATGCTTCGGCACCGGGCCTGTCCGTCACATCCGGGGGCTGCTCAAGCAAATCGAACATCTCGCCCATATCCACCAGCGATTGGCGGATTTCGCGGTAGACCGTACCAAGGAAATTGAGCGGCATGGTAATCTGGATCATATAGGCGTTGACCATGACAAAATCACCCACGCTCAGCGCACCGCTCTGCACCCCAAAGGCAGCCATGACCATCACGATCACAAGGCCGGACGTGATCAGAAATGACTGGCCAAAATTCAGCATGGCCAGCGAATATGAGGTCTGCAAGGCCGCCGCTTCATACCCCCGCATCGCCACATCATACCGCGCGGCCTCGCGCGCTTCAGCGCCGAAATATTTCACGGTTTCAAAATTCAGCAGGCTGTCGATGGCTTTTTGGTTGGCGTCGGTGTCAAAGTCATTCATCGCCTTGCGCAGCTTCACCCGCCATTCCGTGACCCGGAAGGTGAAAACCACATAGGAAGCAATCACCACCATCACCACCGCCAGATACCAAAAATCAAACAAAACCCACAAAACAATGCCGATCAGGATCAGTTCAAGAACAAGCGGCCCGATGGAAAACAGCAAAAACCGCAGCAAGAAATCAACGCCCTTGACCCCACGCTCAATGATCCGGCTCAGGCCGCCGGTTTTTCGGGTGATGTGATAGCGCATTGACAGGCTGTGAATATGGCTGAATGTCTGCAAGGCCAGCGCCCGCAACGCCCGCTGCCCCACACGCGCGAAAATCACATCGCGCAACTGCTGAAACCCCACATTCATCAGCCGTGCCATGCCGTAAGCCACCGTCAGGCCAACCGCGCCAATGGCCAGCATCCACGCCGGATTGCCGCCATCACCCGCCAGGGCATCCACCGCAGCTTTATAGAAAAACGGCGTGCCCACGGCGATGAGCTTGGCCGCAACCAGCGCCAGCATCGCCAGGACAACCCGGCGTTTTACCCAGGGCTGATCACTGGGCCATAAATACGGCAGCACCCGGCGAATGGTACGGCCGCCGTTTTTGGGCATTTCGGTTGTTGTCAGGCTGGAGCGGCGCATCAGGTGCTTTCAAATTTCACAGCGCCAGAGATAGGCCCGCAAGCGCGGAATTGCCAGCCTCGGTTACTCAGGTATGGCAAATACCTGACCGGGATAGATCAGATCAGGGTCGCGGATGCGGTCGCTATTGGCCTCAAAAACCCGCACATACAAGATGCCCTCGCCATAAGCCTCACGCGAGATCGCCCATAAGGTTGATCCCGGCTGTACCGTTACCGCCCTTATTTTCGATGACGCCTGATCCGCAGCGGCCTGTGCCAGCACATCCTCATCCTCGCGCTTGAACGGGGTTTCAACCCGCGATGTCACGCGGCCTGCATCATCCAGCTCATCAATCCGCAGCGTATAAACCCCGGTATCGACCTGCGGCAGATCAGACCGCCAGTTGCCATCCTCGGAAATATCGGTGGTCATCACCGGCGCATTGTTCAGATAGACCCGAACAGAGCCTTTGCCACTTCCCCGCCCGGAAAGCTGCACCTGGCCTTCGTCGGAATAGGTGATCGCATCTATCGCAACGCTTGACATGACCTCGGGAGAGGCGTCACCGGATTGAGGCGGCTGCAAAACCTGCACTCCGGTTTCGTCTGCCAGTAATACCGCCTGTGAACCGATCTCCTGCTGCACATCAACATTGGCCTCTGTCTTGCCAGCCGCTCCATCCTCAGACGGGCCCGCCTGCGCAGATGCCCCCGGCTCATCCGGCTCCGATTGCACTGCTTCCGCTGTTGTAATCGGGGTGGGCTTTTGAGTGGGGGCCAGTATTATTTCTCCGGTTGAGGCAAGCTCAGACTGCCCGTCAGGGGCGCGCATCAGCAAGGATAAAACACGCGGCTGATCGCTGTATTCCAAATCCAGGAATTCTACAAACTGCCCGGCGGCATCCGGTATCACCGTCAAAATCTCGGCACCATCCACCAGAATCGCGACATCCCATCCCGGCTCGGCCTGCCCGGCAACAAGCATTCCGCCATCGGTTTCCAGCCGGAACACATCAATCACCGGGGGCGGGGGAAGGGCGGCCTCGGCGCGCTCAGCATCTTCCCCTTCAGCAGTGACAGCCGGTTCTTCAGGTGCATCCGTGGCAATTTCTGCCGGTTCTTCCACATCAGCGGCAGAGCCTTCAGGATTTGCAGCCGTCAAATCGCCGGCTTCAGCATTGCTTGCCGCCGTCTGATCTTGGGTTTCATCCGCCGCAGTGTTGCCTGTTGCGGGCCGGGGCGTTGATTGTATCGCATCATCGGGTGATCTGGATAATTCAACCGGCTTAAAAACACCGGCAAGAAACAATCCAATGCCTACGATAATCACCAATGCAATGACGGCAATGCCGTAATTGCCTGCTTTCGCCCATCCTGCCTGATTGCTCATTTGCATCCTTCCCCAGCACACCCTGCAACACGTTGCACGGTTGCCCGACAATAACAACAGGGCTAACAAGGGTCAAAACAACCCTTTGTCAGTAGCGGGAATTTTCATGACAGTTAAATCAGTATGTGTCTTTTGCGGCTCACGACCGGGCAATCAGGCGATATTCATGGAGGAGGCCACCGATGTGGGCCTGATGCTGGCCAGCCATGGCTGGCGGCTGGTATATGGCGCGGGCGATGTCGGGCTGATGGGGGCCACGGCGCGGGCGGCGCAAAAGGCCGGTGCCGATACCTTTGGTGTGATCCCGCAGCATCTGATGGACCGTGAAGCCGGCAAATCCGATCTGACCGAACTTCACGTCACCCAGACCATGCATGAACGCAAGGAGATGATGTTCAAAAGCTCGGATGCGATTGTGGTTCTGCCCGGCGGGGCCGGATCTCTGGATGAGTTTTTTGAAGTGCTCACATGGCGGCAGCTTGGCCTGCACGCAAAGCCCATATTCCTGCTCAATACCGAAGAATACTGGCAGCCTTTGTTGACAATGATAGGGCATGTGATTGCCAATGGCTTTGCCGATGCCTCAATACTGGATTTTGTGCAGGTCGTGGGCAATGTTCAGGAATTATCGGCGGCATTGCGCAAGGCTTTGTCCTGACGCAAGGCGGCAAAGGTATAAATCGCCAATGCCAGCCAGATCATGGCAAAGGCGAGCGCGTGCCAGAAGCTGAATAGCTCACGAAAAACAAAGGTGGCCACCAGAAACTGAAATGTCGGGTTGATGTATTGCACAAGGCCCACGGTGGATAAACGTACCCGCTTTGCGGCATAACTGAACATGATCAACGGGGTAGCTGTCAGCAGTCCTGAGAATGCCAGAAGCAGGCTATCGGATATGGTGCTGCCAAACGCGCCTGCACCGCGCAGATGCACCTCGGCCAGCACGATCAGGGCAATCGGCGCAAGCAGCATCACTTCTGCCGTGACCGATACAACCGGCCCCGCCCCAATCCGCTTTTTGATCAGCCCGTAAAGCCCGAATGACGTGGCCAGTATCAGCGCAATCCACGGCGTCACCCCAAGGCCCGCCGTCAGCGTGATCACCGCGATTGTGGCCAGCCCCACCGCTAGCATCTGCGCCCGCCCCAGATTTTCGCGCAGCACAACCGCGCCCAGCAAAACGGCAACCAGCGGGAAGATGTAATAGCCCAGTGAAGCCTCAACCGCGCGGCCAATCTGGATTGAGGTGATGAACACAAACCAGTTGATCGAGATCATGAAGGCGGCCACCCCCACCACCATCGCGGCCCGCCATGATCCAACAGTCTGACCCAGCACCCTGAGCCGCCCCTGATACATCAGCACAAGGGCGAAAAATATGAACGACCAGAGCGTGCGATGCGCCAGAATCTCGATCGGGGGGATATGCTCAAGCAGTTTGTAATAAAGCCCCGACAGCCCCCAGATGGTACAGGTCAGGATCAGGGCAAGCACGCCTTTGGTGGCCTCGGTCATTCAATGTATCCAATAAAAAGCCCCCGCATTATTTTGCAGGGGCCTGATTGTTTTTGCTGGTCAGAGATTTTACATCCGCGCGGCGACGTTTTCCCAATTCACCAGATTATCAAGGAAATTCGAGAGGTACGCCGGGCGTTTGTTGCGAAAATCAATGTAATAGGAATGCTCCCACACGTCGCAGCCCAAAAGCGCCGTCTGCCCAAAGCAGAGCGGGTTCACGCCGTTTTCCGTTTTTGTCACCGCCAGTGATCCATCCTTGTTTTTCACCAGCCAGCACCAGCCCGAGCCGAACTGCCCCGCGCCTGCGGCTGAGAACTGCGATTTGAATTCATCCACCGAGCCAAAGCTTTCAATGATGGCCTTTTCCAGCTCTCCGGGCATGGATGATGCCCCCGGGCCCATCATTTCCCAGAATTGATTGTGGTTCCATAACTGGCTGATATTGTTGAAAATACCGTTCTGTGCCACGGCGCCCGCGTCATAGGTACCGGTGATGATCTCTTCAAGGGATTTACCGGCCCATTCAGTGCCCTCAATCAGCTTGTTGCCATTGGTGACATAGGCGTTGTGGTGCATATCATGGTGGTATTCCATGGTCTCGGCTGACATGCCATTTGCGGCCAGCGCGTCATGGGCATAGGGAAGATCAGGAAGTTGAAAAGCCATTTTTGGCCCCCTTTGTTGTTCATGCGTGTGATATTGGGGATAGATGGCGGAAATGATGGGGCAAGGTCAAGCTGTTTAGGCGCCCCGTAGGGTGGGTGAAACCCACCCCCCTTGAAAAATACCCGCACAAGGGTGGGTTTCACCCACCCTACGGGTTCAAATAGCCCACTTCACTGCCCGGCGCGGCGGCATTTTTCAAAAGGTTGAAGACATATTCCGCCACCGACCGGAAGCTGATAATATGCACGGCTTCATCCTCACCCATCCAGAACGCCGCCGGAACCTGCGCCATGCGGGTGCGGCGGAACTGGCCGGGTTTGAAGGCGTCCTGTGACATATCCACCGGGCAAAGCTTGGCGATCACTTCGCGCGCGCCTGCACCGGATATCCGGAATACCGCACGGGCATCAGACACATCCACAGCCAGATAATGCTGGCCTTTCAGGTGTTTGGTGATCTGCGCCAGGGCGGCATTCACATCGCCATAAGGCAGCATCACCAAAAGCTCATCCGGTGACATCCAGGCCAGCCCGCTTTGCTCAACACTGTTGGCATGGCCCTGTTCAGGCATGTCGACGCCAGCAACCCCGGTAGCTGCATTCTTGATTTTCACCGAGCCCAGATCGCCCCGGAGCGTGATCATCCCGCGCAGGCCTGCTTCTTCAACCTTCACAAAGCCCTCATAGCTCGCCTTATCCAAGGCGCTGACATTATCTGACATTTTGCTTCTCCCCGTCTTTGTCAAAGAAGATCGGATCAACGATCATCGCCTGCACATCTGTGCCATCCAGTTTGGCAAAGCTCAGAACCTCGCCCATCCGCTCAGGCCCGCCAAAAACCAGACCCATGGCGATGCCGCGCCCCAAAGTGGCCGAATGATAGGTCGAGGTCACCCGCCCCTGCAGATTGCGCTGGCCATTGGCGTTCACGCCCTCTGCCGTGGCCAAGGCCCCCTCTGGCAGTACCGAGCCATCCAGAGTTTCCAGCCCAACAAGCTGCCAGCGGTTCGGATCGGTCATATGCGCACGTTGCTGTGCGCGTTTACCCAGAAAATCGTCTTTCTTTTTGGAAATGGCCCAGTGCAGCCCCAGATCCTGCGGAATGATCGTCCCGTCGGTCTCATCGCCGATCATGATAAAGCCCTTTTCGGCGCGCAGAATATGCAGGGTTTCGGTGCCGTAAGGCGTCACGTCAAATTCGGCCCCCGCCTGCATCAGCTTATCCCAAAGAGCGCGGCCCTCAGAGGCGCGCACGGCAATCTCATAGCTTAATTCGCCGGAAAACGAGATCCGGTAAATCCGGGCATGGATGCCATCAAGCGTATAATCCTTCCAGCCCATGAAGCTCAGCCCCTCAGCGCTCAGATCTTCATCGGTGAGCTTTTCAAGGGTTTTGCGCGCCATCGGGCCGACCACGGCAATCTGCGCATATTGTTCGGTTAGATTGGCGGTAAATACCTTCCAGTCCCACCATTCGGTTTGCAGCCATTCTTCCATATGGCCATGGATCACCTCGGCCCCGCCGGTGGTGGTGTGGCAGAGATATGTCTCGTCATCCAGCTTTGCGACAACCCCATCATCCATCAAAAACCCGTTTTCATTGCACATCAGGCCATAGCGGCAGCGGCCCGGATTCAGCGTGCTCATCATGTTGGTGTAAAGCATGTCGAGAAATCTGCCCGCATCCGGGCCTTTGACAATGATCTTGCCCAGGGTTGACGCATCCAGCAGGCCAAGGCTTTTGCGGGTATTTATAACCTCGCGGTTGACCGCCTCATCAATGCTTTCACCGGGTTTTTGATAGCAATAGGGCCGTCGCCAGGCACCCACCGGCTCCCAGTAAACTCCGTTTTCCTCGTGCCAGGCATGTATCGGGGTTTTGCGCAGCGGCTGAAAGCATTCGTCACGCGCCTCGCCTGCGATCGAGGCCATGGAAATAGGCGTGTAGGGCGGGCGGAACGTGGTGGTGCCGGTTTGCGGGATAGGTTGATTTAAGGCGTCCGACAGGATTGCCAGACCGTTGATATTGCTCAGTTTACCCTGATCCGTGGCCATCCCGATGGTGGTGTAACGCTTGGCATGTTCAACGCTTTCATAACCCTCGCGTGCCGCCAGTTGAATATCGGATACCTTCACATCATTCTGATAATCCAGCCATGATTTCATCCGCAGTTTTACATGCGCCCCCTGCGGCATCAGCCAGACAGGTTGCATCGGTGTCTCGATCTCGGCCTCACCCTTGGGGGCGGCTTTGCGTTTGGGGCTGTGGCCGGTGGCCTTGGCGGCGGCCTTGCCTGCGGCGTCGGCATCTTTCAGCAGTTCCTGTATCTCAAGCGCGCCATTGGCGGCCCCGGCAGCGCTGACAAACCCTTCCCCATCCGCACCGGTGGGCGGGCGCGTGGCATCGGGGCGGAACATGGCGTTTGCCTCGTCCCAGTTCAGTTTGCCACCGCAATGCGACCACAGATGCACCACCGGCGACCAGCCGCCCGACATCGCCACCGCATCGCAATCAATCTCTTCCAGCACGGCCCCTTCTCCGGCTTGAGCGCAGATTTCCACACCGGTCACGCGCTTGTGGCCCTTGACCTTGGCAATCGCCTTGCCGTTTTCAACCCGGATGCCCAATTCGCGGGCCTGAAGGGCAAGCTCCCCACCGCCCTCAGCCCGGGCATCCAGAATGACCGGCACGATCAACCCCTGTTTTTTCAGGGTAATCGCCGTGCGGTAAGCATCGTCATTATTGGTCACAACGACCGTGCGATCCCCTACCGAGACACCGTAATTCACCACGTAATCGCGAATGGCCGAGGCCAAAAGCACGCCGGGGATGTCATTACCGGCAAAGCTTAGCGGCCGCTCAATGGCGCCGGTGGCGGCGATCACTTGCCCCGCACGGATACGCCAGAGCCGATGGCGCGGACCGGCCGCACCCGGCTGATGATCGCCCACGCGCTCATAGCCCAGCACATAGCCATGGTCATAAACACCTGACCCCATGGTGCGATTGCGCAGGGTGACGTTTTTCATTGCTTGCAATTCGGAAACTGTATTTTCGATGAATGCTTCAACCGGATGGCCATCAACCGTGCCACCATCCACCGGCGCGCGCCCGCCCCAATGGGCGGTTTGCTCAAGCAGCAGAACTTTGGCCCCGGCCTGCCCCGCCGCACGCGCGGCCTGCAACCCGGCAATGCCACCGCCGATGATCAGGACATCCACAAAGGCATAGAAATGCTCATATTTATCGGTGTCGCGGTCTTTGGGCGCCTTGCCTAACCCTGCGGATTTGCGGATGATCGGCTCGTAGACATGTTTCCAGAAGGCGCGCGGCTGAATGAAGGTTTTATAGTAAAACCCGCCGGGCAGGAAGCGTGCCAGTTTGGTGTTGACGGCACCCAGATCAAATACAAGGCTGGGCCAGTGGTTTTGGCTTTTGGCGGTAAGGCCTTCGAACAATTCGGTTGTGGTGACGCGCTGATTGGGCTCAAACTTGGCCCCCTCACCCATGCCGACAAGGCCGTTTGGCTCTTCCGCACCACTTGCCACCACGCCGCGCGGGCGATGGTATTTGAACGAACGCCCGATCAGCATCTGATCATTGGCCAGCAAAGCCGAGGCAAGGGTATCGCCCGCATGGCCCGACATGCGTTTGCCGTTGAAGGTGAAATTCAGCGCGCAGGTCTTGTTGAGTAGGCGGCCGCCGGTGGCAAGGCGTGTGCTCATATTGTGATCCCCCTGCCTTTGGCGGATGTGGTGATTTGAGTATTTAGGGAAAAATGAAAGATCATGAGAATTCTCTCCATTTCCAGCCGGGGCGTTTGGCGGTGATGGCGTCTTTGATATGCTGGGGCGGCTCATAG
The DNA here is from genome assembly GCA_021775255.1 of Roseovarius sp. Classification (GTDB taxonomy): domain Bacteria; phylum Pseudomonadota; class Alphaproteobacteria; order Rhodobacterales; family Rhodobacteraceae; genus Roseovarius. Next base: position 36,582 of record JAJFIA010000013.1, on the reverse strand, counting down.
GTTTGCGCGAGGTAGGTGCCGAATATTTCCAGCGTCATGGTGCAGCGCGCCGCGTGGAACCATTTGCCACAGCCGTTATTGTGCCGCCAGCGTTCAAAATGCACACCTTTGGGGTTTTCCCTGGTGAACAGGTAGCCGTGGAATTCTGTGTCACCCGAGCCGGGGCCAAAGCGCTTGAGATGGGCTTCACCGCCGCCGTGAAATTCGGTTTCTTCACCGGTAACGCCGCAGACGGGGCAGGTTAGGATCAGCATGATTGCTTCCTTTCAGCGAAAGAGTTGCTTTCAAGCGCACAAAAGTTTTTCAAAAACTTTTGGCAAAATCTTTTTGAAAGATTTTGGGCGTAGGTGAATATCAATGTGCCACCCCCGCTGCAACAGACTCGTCAATGAAACGGCCCTCATAAAACCGGTTCAGGCCAAAGGCCTCGGTCAGGGGCGAATGACCTTTGGCCATCAGCTCGGCAAAGCCCCAGCCTGAGCCGGGGATGGATTTGAAGCCGCCGGTGCCCCAGCCGCAGTTGATGAAGCAGTTCTCCAGGGGCGTGGGGCCGATGATGGGCGAGCGATCACCGGTCACATCCACGATCCCGCCCCATTGCCGCAGCATTTTCAGGCGCGCGATCATCGGGAAGGTTTCCACCAATGCGCGAACGGTTTCCTCGATATGATGAAAGCCGCCACGTTGGGTGTAATTGTTATAGCCGTCGGTGCCGCCGCCGATCACCATCTCGCCCTTGTCGGATTGTGACATATAGCCATGCACCGTGTTGGCCATCACCACCACATCCATGCAAGGCTTGATCGGCTCGCTGACGAGCGCCTGCAACGCCACCGATTCAACCGGCAGACGAAAGCCCGCCATGCCCGCCACATGGCCGGCGTGACCGGCCACAACCATGCCCAGCTTATCGCAGTCAATCGCGCCGCGGGTGGTGTCAACGCCGACAACCTTGCCGGCCTCCTGACGCACGCCGGTCACTTCGCATTTCTGGATGATATGCATGCCCATGTTCGAGCAGGCCCGCGCATATCCCCAGGCCACTGCATCATGGCGCGCGGTGCCGCCACGGGCCTGCCACAAGGCCCCCAGAACCGGGTAGCGCGGCCCGTCAATATTGATGATCGGCACCAGTTGTTTGACCTTGTCCGGGCCGATGAATTCGGTTTTCACCCCCTGCAAAGCATTGGCATGGGCCGTGCGCTCATAACCGCGCACCTCGTGCTGGGTCTGCGCCAGCATCATCACGCCCCTTGGGCTGAACATCACGTTGTAATTGAGATCCTGGCTCAGGGTTTCATAAAGCCCGCGCGCTTTCTCGTAAATCGCTGCCGATGGATCCTGCAGGTAATTCGAGCGGATAATCGTGGTATTTCGACCGGTATTGCCGCCGCCAAGCCAGCCCTTCTCAAGCACCGCCACATTGGTGATGCCGAAATTCCTGCCCAGATAATACGCCGTCGCCAGCCCATGCCCGCCGGCCCCGATGATGATCACATCATATTTTTTCCTTGGCTCGGGCGAGGCCCAGGCCCGGCCCCATCCCATATGGTTGCGAAAGGCTTCACGGGCGATGGCAAAGGCGGAATATCGTTTCATAAGGGCGGTTCCAATACAGGGGTTGGATTGGCAGCCGGACTGCCTGACATGGGTAATGCGACAAGTTGGTCACAAAAAGAACACCCCCGGCGGCAAAAAACATCACATTCGCGACATTGCGGCAACATCGCGCAGGGGGCAATCAGCTATATCTGCTATTGGTCCTTTTTTCCCGGATGTCACAAGGTTACATGAGGGGCTGAAAACACGGGAGAAACCATGCTGTTCTGGATCATCATATCGGCCCTTGCGCTTGGCGTTGCCGCGCTGCTTGGCCTGACCCTGATACGGGGTCGTGTGGGGGATGCACCGCCTGCGGCCTATGATTTGCAGGTCTACCGCGATCAGTTGCGCGAGGTTGAGCGCGATCTTGGCCGGGGCGTGATCGACGAAGGTAATGCTGAACGTATCCGGGCCGAGGTCTCGCGTCGGGTGCTGGCAGCGGATGCACAGTTGAAATCCGGGGGGGAAACCGGCGGGCAACCGCGTGGTGCCGGGCGGGCCATGGCCTTCATTCTTGCACTGCTGGTTGGGGGCGGATCGGTGGCGCTTTATGCCTATACTGGCCAGCCCGGCTTTGGGGATCACCCGCAAGCCAGACGCATTGCCGCCTCGGAGATGGCCCGCGCCAAACGGCTTTCGCAGACCGAGGCCGAGGCTTTGGCCCCCGCTCAAATTCAGGCCCCCGAGGTGAGCGAAGATTTCCTTACCCTGATGGAGCGCCTGCGCAAAACCGTCAAAGCCCGGCCAAATGATTTGCAGGGGCTGACGCTTTTGGCCCGCAATGAGGCCGCTTTGGGCAACATCACTGCGGCATATGAGGCGCAGCAGCAACTGATCCGCGTCAAAGGGGTGCAGGCCACGGCGGATGATTACGCATTTTTGACCGATCTGATGGTCTCGGCGGCCAGTGGCTATGTTTCAACCGATGCGGAAACGGCGCTACGCGCGGCGCTTGCGCGCAATTCCGGCCAACCCACAGCACGCTATTATCTGGGGCTTTACCTCATGCAGATTGACCGCCCCGATGCCGCCTTTCGTATCTGGGACAAGCTGCTGCGCGAAGGCCCGGCAGACGCGCCCTGGACACAGCTCATTCGCGGCCAGATCGAAGAGCTCGCCTGGCGGGCCGGGGTGAGATATACACTGCCCCCGGTGGATGATCTGACAGGTCCCAGTGCCGATCAGCTTGAGGCGGCGCAGGACATGTCACAGGAGGACCGGGATGAAATGATCCGCGGCATGGTCGCGCGCCTGTCCGACCGGCTGGCAAGTGAAGGCGGCAGCGCGGCGGAATGGGCGCGCCTGATCGGGGCTTACGGCGTTCTGGGCGAGACCGAAAAGGCGCGTGCCGTCTGGCAGGAGGCGCAGCAGGTATTCTCGGAGCGCCCGGAAGATCTGGCGCAGATCAGGGCCAATGCCGAACAGGCCGGAGTGGCCGGAGTGGCCGAATGATCTATCAGCAGATCGAGAAGTTCAACGCCGCCCTGCCCCCGATGAGCGGATTGATCGGGCTTGACCTAGGCAGCAAAACCATTGGCGTGGCCATCTCTGACAGGCTTTTGTCGGTGGCCAGCCCGCATGAGACCATCCGGCGCAGGAAATTCGGCCTTGATGCCGCGCGTTTGCTGGAAATTATTGCTGAACGCCAGCTTGGCGGCATCATCCTTGGCCTGCCGCTGAATATGGACGGCTCGGAAGGGCCGCGCTGCCAGTCCACCCGCGCCTTTGCCCGCAATCTTGCGCGCCTCACCGATCTGCCAATCGGCTTTTGGGACGAGCGATTATCCACCGTTGCCGCCGAAAAAGCGCTTTTGGAGGCGGATGTGTCACGAAAACGCCGCGCCGGGGTGATCGACAATATCGCCGCGTCCTATATCCTGCAAGGTGTTCTGGATCGCCTGAGCCATATGAAAGCCGCACCATGAGTGAAGATATCCCCGTCTGGACACGCGATGAGATTGACAGCCCCTGCGTGCGCGTCTGCGTTCTGCATCCCGAGGCACGGATTTGCATGGGCTGTCACCGTACCACCGATGAGATACGCCTTTGGTCAAAGATGAGCCCCGAGGAACGCCTGCGCCTCATGCGCGCCCTGCCCGAGCGCGCGCCATTGCTGCGGGGGCGACGCAGGGGTGGGCGCACAGGGCGTACGTCCCGGACTTGATCCGGGACCTCCCGGCCAACGTAGAGGTCCCGGATCAAGTCCGGGACGCGCCGGAGTAGAATGCTACGTCTCTCCCAGACGCGCCAGTATTGCGCTGAAATCCACCCCCGATATGGCCCCGGCAACCCGGCCGCGTTCGCCCATGAGCCGGGTCGCCACATAGGCATCCGATACAGGGGTCGGCGCATGGCGGATCAGAACCGAGGCCGTGAGCAACGTGGCCAGGCTTTCGGCAAACCACCGCGCCAGGGCATCATCCGGCAATTCGGGAAAGCGCTGCCTGTGCGCCTTCATTGCCGCATCATAGCGGTGATTTACTCCGCTGGCCTTTTCCAACTCATCGCTTAGCACCTCAGCCGCCAATGGTGCGCGCCGCAATGTGCGCAAAATATCCAGACAGATCACATTGCCCGAGCCTTCCCAGATCGAATTCAGCGGTGCCTCGCGATAAAGAAGCGGCAGGCCGGTGTCCTCGACATAACCCATGCCGCCCAGCACCTCCATCGCCTCATAAACCAGGTTGGGGCAAAGCTTGTTGCTTAGAAACTTGGCCAGAGCCACCCCCAGCCGGGCAAAGGCGCGCGTGCGCTCAGACATGCCATCGAACGCCTTCGCCACATAAAGGCCCAGCGCCAGCGCCCCCTCCCAATCCAGCACCAGATCGGCCAGCACCGCCCGCATAAGCGGCTGATCAATCAGGGTTTTTTGAAAGGCCGAGCGGTGCCGCGCCCAGTACTGCGCCTGATCAAGTGCGGCCCGCATCAGCCCGGCGGGGGCCATGGCCGTATCCAGCCTTGTGTGATGCACCATTTCGATAATGGTGCTGATCCCGGCCCCTTCATCGCCCAGCCGCTGCGCCAGCGCGCCGTGATATTCGATCTCGGCCGAGGCATTGGCGTGATTGCCCAGCTTGTCCTTGAGGCGCTGGATATGAATGCCGTTGCGCCCCCCTTCCAGCCAGCGCGGCACCACAAAACAGGTCAGCCCGTCCGGCGCCTGCGCCAATGTGAGAAACCCGTCCGACATCGGCGCCGAGCAAAACCATTTATGCCCTTCCAGCCGGTAAAAATCCCCCTCCGGCGTGGCCGTGGTACTGTTGGATCGCAAATCCGAGCCGCCCTGCTTTTCCGTCATCGCCATGCCCATGGTCGCCCCGGATTTGCGATCCAGAGGTTTCGCCTCCGGGTCATATATCCGCGCCGTCAGCTTCGGCCCCCAGTGATCGAATATCGCCTGATCGGCGCGCAGGGCGGGCACGGCGGCATAGGTCATCGTCATCGGGCAGCACACGCCCGGCTCAACCTGTGATGTCAGATAAACCATCGCCGCATGGGTCGCATGGCCGCCCTCATGGCCCTCCCAGGCAAGCGCCGCATATCCGGCTTCAATCCCCGCCCGCATCAGTTGATGATACGCCGGATGAAACCGCACCTGATCCAGCCGCCGCCCGCCGGTATCGAAAAGCTCGGGCTCAGGCTTGTTACGATTGGCCAGCCAACCGGCCTCGCGCATCTCAGAGAGGCCCATTTGGGCGCCATATGCCGCAAGATGCCCCGCATCCGCCCCCGCGGCCACCGCATGGGCCTGCAACGCCGGATCATCGCGCCACAAATCCGCATCCTGGCGTATTGCCGGTTGATTGATCACCTCCCGAGCAGGCGGCAGGCCATATGGATCCGACTGTGACATAAGCGACTCTCCTTTGAATAAAGCCTAGCCTGCATTGATATTTCAGTGAAAGGGGATTCACAAAGCTGCAAAACTGTGCCACGGTGCAGGTCACCGCCCGACCGACAGAGGCGGAAATTGAGGCGCAAGTGATGACATCCCGCAAAAAGCCGGCCTTTGGCGCATTGATCTATTTCGCTCTGGCCTTCAGCCTTGGGCTCTATTTCACATTTGCCGCGGTGCAGGGTGATTACGGCCTGTTTCGCCGCGCCGAGATCGAGGCCGAAAGCCATGCCTTGCAGGCCCGGCTTGATGATCTGCAAGCTCAGGTCGCGCGGATGGAAAACCTCACCCACCGCCTGTCAGACGATTATCTTGATCTGGATTTGCTGGATCAGCAGGCGCGCGATGTGCTTGGCCTGCTGCGCAGCGATGAGATTGTGATCAGGTAAATCACAGCCAGCTATGTGCCCCAATGCGAGGCCGCCTGTAAGGGCGGATGAGCCCCCGCCCCCGCCCCTGATAACACCGCTATAAAAAATCATCTCGTCAGAGCGCATTGAATAGTGTATGAAGTAGTTAAATGCTAAACTACTTTTCTCAAAGGGGAGTCCAACAAAATGGCCACCAGGAAAAGCGCAAAGAAATCAAACGCTTCCGCCGATGAACTGAAACAATTCTATTATGACATGCTTCTGATCCGCCGATTCGAGGAAAAGGCCGGGCAGCTCTACGGCATGGGCCTTATTGGCGGGTTCTGCCATTTATACATCGGACAGGAGGCGGTTGTTGTCGGGCTTGAGGCCGCCGCCAAAGACGGTGACAAACGCATCACCACCTACCGCGATCACGGCCATATGCTGGCCTGTGGCATGGATCCCAACGGTGTCATGGCCGAGCTTGCTGGCCGTGAAGGCGGCTATTCACGCGGCAAGGGCGGCTCGATGCATATGTTCTCGAAGGACAAGCATTTTTACGGTGGCCACGGCATTGTCGGTGCCAATGTCCCGCTTGGCGCGGGGCTGGCATTTTCCGATAAATATCGCGGCAATGACAACGTGACCTTCACCTATTTCGGTGACGGCGCGGCCAATCAGGGGCAGGTTTATGAGACCTTCAACATGGCCGCCCTGTGGCAATTGCCGGTGATCTTCGTGATCGAGAACAACCATTATGCCATGGGTACGGCGCAAAAACGCTCAACTTCCAGCCCGGATATATACACCCGCGGCGAGGCATTTGGCATACCCGGCGAAGCGGTGGATGGCATGCGGGTTGAAGAGGTAAAAGCCGCCGGGGAAAAGGCCACGGCGCATTGTCGCGCGGGCAAGGGCCCTTACATTCTTGAGGTCAAGACCTACCGCTACCGCGGCCATTCCATGTCGGACCCGGCAAAATACCGCACCCGTGAAGAGGTGCAGAAAATGCGCGACGAAAAAGACGCGATCGAGCATGTGCGCGAATTGCTGCTCAAGGGCAAACACGCGTCTGAAGCCGATCTCAAAACGATTGACAAAGACATCAAGAGCATCGTCAACACCGCGGCAGAATTTGCCAAGGACAGCCCCGAGCCCGCCCCTGCCGAGCTTTGGACTGACATCTACGCAGACGCATAAGCGTCAGATATTTCAGGAGAAAACAACATGCCAACAGAAATTCTGATGCCTGCCCTGTCACCAACGATGGAAGAAGGCACATTGGCCAAATGGCTGGTAAAAGAGGGCGATAGCGTTGCCAGCGGTGACATCATGGCCGAGATTGAAACGGACAAGGCCACGATGGAATTTGAAGCTGTCGATGAAGGCACAATCGGCAAAATCCTGGTGCCGGATGGCACCGAGGGCGTCAAGGTAAACACCCCCATCGCGGTGTTGCTGGAAGAGGGCGAGAGCGCGGACGATATTGCGAGCGAGGCGCCCGCCCCGGCCCCCGAGCCGGGGCCTCAGCCGATAAAAGCCCCGGCGGAGGCGAAAACCGCAACAGGTCCCGCATCAAGTGCGGGACAGGTTCCGCCTGCGGTGGAACCTGACTGGCCCGAGGGCACCGAGATGGAAATGCAGACCGTACGCGAGGCGCTGAACGCGGCCATGGCCGAGGAAATGCGCCGCTCGGAAGATGTGTTCATCATGGGCGAGGAAGTGGCCGAATATCAGGGCGCTTATAAAATCACCCAAAACCTGCTGGAAGAATTCAGCGCCAAACGGGTGATCGACACACCGATAACCGAGCACGGCTTTGCCGGCATCGGCGTTGGGGCTGCCCTTGGCGGCCTGCGCCCGATTGTTGAATTCATGACCTGGAATTTTGCCATGCAGGCGATTGATCAGATCATCAATTCCGCCGCCAAGACGCTTTATATGTCCGGCGGTCAGATGGGCTGCCCGATCGTGTTTCGCGGCCCCAACGGTGCTGCCGCCCGCGTCGGCGCGCAGCATTCTCAGGATTACGCTGCCTGGTATGCGCAGGTGCCGGGGCTGAAAGTGGTGATGCCCTATTCGGCCTCTGACGCCAAAGGCCTGTTGAAATCCGCCATTCGTGATCCCAACCCGGTGATCTTTCTGGAAAACGAAATCCTTTATGGCAAAAGCTTTGAGGTGCCCAAGCTGGATGATTTCACCGTGCCGTTCGGCAAGGCGCGCGTCTGGCGCGAGGGCTCGGATGTGACAATCGTGAGCTTTGGCATCGGCATGACATATGCGCTTGAGGCGGCTGACAGGTTGGCTGATGAAGGCATCTCCGCCGAGGTGATTGATCTGCGCACCCTGCGCCCGCTCGATTACGATACGGTGCTGGCAAGCGTGATGAAAACCAACCGCTGTGTCACCGTCGAAGAGGGCTGGCCCGTGGCCTCGATCAGCAATCACCTGAGCGCCACCATCATGGAGCGCGCATTTGATTATCTTGATGCGCCAGTGATCAACTGCACCGGCAAGGACGTGCCGATGCCCTATGCCGCCAATCTTGAAAAACTGGCTTTGGTGACCACCGATGAGGTGATCAATGCCGTCAAACAAGTGACCTACCGCTGAAGGAGACACGCGATGCCAATAGAAATTCTCATGCCCGCCCTGTCGCCGACGATGGAAGAGGGCACATTGGCCAAATGGCTGGTGAAAGAAGGCGATACGGTCAGCTCCGGCGACCTTCTGGCCGAGATCGAAACCGATAAGGCAACGATGGAATTCGAGGCGGTGGACGAAGGCACCATCGGCAAAATCCTGGTGGCGGACGGCTCTGAGGGCGTCAAGGTGAACACGCCCATCGCGGTGCTTCTGGAAGACGGCGAAAGCGCCGATGACATCGGCAGCACCACCCGCGCCCCGGCCACCGAGCCGGGGCCTCAACCCCAAGCCCCCGCTGCACCTGCGGCTGCGGCTGCACCGCCTGCCACGGCAGCGCCAAAAAGCGCCAGCGGCAGCCGCATCTTCGCCTCGCCTCTGGCACGCCGGATTGGGGCCGACAAGGGCCTTGACCTCACGCAGATCACCGGCTCAGGCCCGCATGGCCGCATCGTCAAGGCCGATGTGGAAAATGCCACTCCTGGTACAACTGCCACCATACCGGGGCCGCAAGCCGCCGCCCCTGCCCCCACGGGGCCATCCACAGGCGCAATCGCCGCCATGTATGAGGGCCGTGATTACCGCGAGATTGCCCTTGACGGCATGCGCAAGATCATCGCCGCGCGCCTTACCGAGGCCAAGCAGACCGTGCCGCATTTCTACCTGCGCCGCGAGATAAAGCTGGATGCGCTGTTGAAATTCCGCAGCCAGCTCAACAAGCAGCTTGAGGCGCGGGGCGTCAAGCTCAGCGTCAATGATTTCATCATCAAGGCCTGTGCTTTGGCGCTGCAATCTGTGCCCGCCGCCAATGCGGTATGGGCCGGCGATAAGGTGCTGCAATTCCGGCATTCTGACGTGGCCGTGGCCGTGGCCATCGAAGGCGGCCTTTTCACGCCGGTCTTGCAGGATGCTGAAATGAAATCGCTTTCCGCGCTCTCGACCGAGATGAAAGATCTCGCCACCCGCGCCCGCGACCGCAAGCTGGCGCCGCATGAATATCAGGGCGGCAGCTTTGCCATCTCCAATCTCGGCATGATGGGGATTGATAATTTCGATGCCGTGATCAATCCGCCCCATGGCGCCATTCTGGCCGTAGGGGCGGGCAAGCAACGCCCCATCGTGGGCGAGGATGGCGAATTGGCCGTGGCCACGATGATGTCCTGCACCTTGAGTGTCGATCACCGCGTCATCGACGGCGCGCTTGGGGCAGAGCTGTTGCAGGCCATCGTCGACAACCTCGAAAACCCGATGGTGATGCTAGCTTAGAAGCTGTCAAACACATCCCGCCCCGCCACCCGAGCCGGGCCGCGGGGCGCGCGCGTATTAACGAACGCCCAAAAGCTGATCCATCGCTACAGAAGGCTGATCACATCCCGCCTCGCCAACGATCTTGGCCGGAACGCCCGCCACGGTCTTGCACGGCGGCACTTCTTCAAGCACCACAGAACCTGCGGCAATGCGGCTGCAATTCCCAACCTTGATATTGCCCAGCACCTTCGCGCCCGCCCCGATCAACACGCCGCAGCCAATTTTCGGGTGGCGGTCCTCTTCTTCCTTGCCGGTGCCACCAAGGGTGACGGAATGCAGCATCGACACATTATCGCCGACCACGGCGGTTTCACCGATAACGATAGAATGGGCATGGTCAATCATGATGCCCTTGCCAATTTTTGCCGCCGGGTGAATATCCACCCCCAGAACTTCCGAGGCGCGCATCTGAAAAAACCGCGCCATATCCTTGCGATTTTTCTTCCACAGCCAATGCGACACGCGGTAGGCCTGCACCGCCTGAAAGCCTTTGAAAAACAACATCGGCAGCAAAAACCGGTCGCAGGCCGGATCACGCTCATACACCGCAACAATATCGGCCCGCGATTCCAGAGCGATTTCAGGGTCAGAGCCAAAAGCCTGATCACATATCTCACGTAAAATCTGCTCGGGCATTTCATTTGACGCGAGCTTGAGCGAAATCCGGTAAGCCAGGGCCGATTCGAGCGTTGCATGATGCAGAATGCTGGAATGCACCATGCCGCCCATCAGCGGCTCAGCCTCAATGGCAGCAGCAGCTTCAGATGTCAGCCGCGCCCAGACCGGATCAATCTCGGCCAGTTTTGATTGTGTTTTTGCCATTTGCATGTTCCTTTCGCGTCTCCGACTATAACAGATAGGCACGAATGGCAAAATGCAAAACCTGTGATGGCAAAGATAACTGAAATGAATGAATCAGAGTTTGAAAAATACCGTGAAATCATCCGCATACGCCTGAATGAGCTGAACGAGGAAGATGCAACAGGGGCCGCCGGGCAGGCCACGGTCGAGCTTGACCAGCAGGCCGTTGGGCGGCTCAGCCGGATGGATGCGTTGCAAAATCAGGCTATGGCCAAGGCAAATCACGCGCGCAGGCAAACGCAAAAAAGCCGCCTGAAGGCGGCGTTGCGGCGCATGGCAGACGGCGAATACGGCTATTGCGAGGATTGCGGCGAGGAAATTGCATTGAAACGGCTTGAGTTTGATCCGGCGGCCACAAGATGCATCCAATGCGCCAGCGGGTAATGCACCCCGCGCGTCCCGGACTTGATCCGGGACCTCCCGGTCTGAGGAGAGGTCCCGGCGCGGGGGCCGGGACGCGGGCGGTCAGGCGGATTGTGCCAGTATGGCAAACACACCGGGGCCGAAGCTGGCCGATATTTGCGCCACATTGAGCTCAAACGCGCCGCTTAGGGCATCGCTGGCCTGATCCGCCGCGCTATAGGTCCAATCAGGCGTGTTCACTATCACCTCGCGCAGCACATTTGTGCCCTGCATCACCCGCAACAGATATTGCTCAGTTTCTTCGCCAAGCGGCACCTCGGGCGTATCCCAGCGATCACCGCCAATGCGAGTGCGCCGGATCCAGCTATAATCAATATCGCCAGATGCCTGCGCGCTTGCCCGCAAATGCGCCGGGCTGTAGGGCCTCAGGCCGATGCCGTCAAACGCCAACACCGCATGCTGAAATGAAGGGTCATCCACCGGCCGTGCCCCCGGCCCGACGCGGTAATGCCGCGCCAGCCCGCGCTTGGCCTCGGCCAGGGCAATCTGCAACGGCGTGCCATCCATCCGCACAACAATCGACCCCACCGGCCAGGCACCGGTCTGGGCCGAATTTGTCCCCGCCTGACCGCGCAAACGGTGGCTGAGGAAATAGGTGTCCTCGGCAATCATTTCGGCATCGCGAAACTGGAACAATTCCCAGCCATCCGGCGTGCCATCGCCTATCGCACATAGGTTCGCCCCCGCCAGAAATTCCTCATCGCCCACGCTTTCCAACTGTCCTGATAGCATTTTAACGATCAGGCCATCGCCACGGTCAATCACCCCTTCACGGGCATGCGGCATCTGGTTTTCCGTCATCCCAACCGGGGTGGGCGCGGGCACGATCAGGTTAAGCTGATAATTGGCATCCACATCCGATGAATACAGCGCTGCCGTGCCCGGCCATGGCCTGGCCGTCACCGCCAGATGCGGCGCATGCGGCACCTCATCGCCCAGCATCAGCGGCAGGTCCATGAACAAGGGTGTCACCGGCGAAGGCGGCGTGAATGTCCGCACCCGGGCGGGAATTTCATCAATATCAATCGGGCGATAGCTTTCGGGTTCAACCCGCACCGCCTCAATCCGCTGGGCATTGCCCAGGATTTCAACCCGGTCAATCCGGAACAATCCGGTGCCGCCATCCTCGGGCAGGCCGAAAATATCGCCAGCCCCCAGTTGCAGCTTTGAGGGCGGCAGTGAAAGCCGCAGCGTATCGGTAGACACCTGCGTTTCCGACAGCCAGCGTTCAACCGTCTGCCGCCCCTGCGCCCGCGTCATCACCAATGGCATTTCCGAGGTGGAAACCGCATGTGTGGCCTCATTGGGCAAAATCGCCTCTTCCGCGATCACCTCAAAATTGCCATCGGCCTCGATAAACCGCAGCCGCACCCGCCCGGCGGCCTCTGCCGCCGCGCCCCTTGTTTCCTCCAGCACCGCGTTCAGTTCAGGATCACGCACCAGAAACTGTGGATCAAGTAGCATGTCCAGCAGCCCGTCGCGCAGCTCAAATTTCAAGATCCCGTCGCGCTCAACCGCATCAAAGCCATAGCGCAGTTGCAAGGGTTGTAACGAGGCCCGCGCCTCGCCCACCCGATCCGCCAGGAACCCATGCACAAAACCAAACAGATGCGATAAATCATAGTGCTCCAGACCGGCCACAATATTGATCTCATCCACCACCGAAGCCAGCGACCGCGATGACGCCCGCCCGGTGATCCAATGCCCACGCGAATAATTCTCGCCATCGCTCCACAGTCCGCGATTATTGGGGAAAAACGGATAGGGCCGCGCATCCCAGGCCCAGACATGGGCATGTTCCATATCAATCATCGGCGCATCATATTCGATGGATATGGGGTTATGCGCCGGATCATTCCAATAGCCGGTCATCGCCCGCAGATACTGATGCTGGATCAGATCATCCCGGCGCCCGTCCGAGAAATTCGGCAGGCTTGATTCCGATGATTTCGCATCGACAAATTTATTCGGCTGATTGCTGCCCTTGTCGACCGCCGCACAGCCAAATTCGGTAAAGCGGAATGGTTTCGATTGCGGCACCCAATCGGTTGGCAATCCGGCGCGCACACCGCCCACCCGCTCGTGATGGGAATTCAGCCAAAACCCATGAAAATCCTTGAACCGGAAAATCCAGTGTTCCTCGTAAGCGCTATCAAAGACCGGCGTGCGAATTTGCGCCTCGCGCGCCTCGGGGGAATGATAGAACCAGTCAAACCCCTCTCCGCCCTCGATATTGGATTGCAGATAGTCCAGCTTGTAAATCGCGCCAAAATTCGCATCCAGATGGTCCTGCCCCTCGCGCCAGTCCGACAGCGGCACGTAATTGTCGATGCCAATGAAATCAATGTTGTTATCGGCCCAAAGCGGATCAAGGTGAAAGAATATATCGCCGCTGCCATCCTGCGGATGAAAGCCAAAATATTCCGACCAGTCGGCGGCATAGCTGATCTTCACATCCGGCCCCAGCAGGGCACGCACCTCGGTTGCCAGATCAATCAGCGCCGTGACCGCCGGAAAGCTGTTATTCGCGCCCCTGATCTGCGTCAGCCCGCGCATTTCCGAGCCGATGCAGAAGCTTTCAACCCCGCCCACAGCCGCACAGAGGGCCGCCTGATGCAGGATAAACCGCCGGTATCCCCATTCATCGGGGCCATTATACGTGATCGGGCTTTGCTTGACGGCCCCGCCAAAGCTCAACAGCTCAATCGCGCCATTTTGGGGCGCATTCGGATCCGGAGCCGGATTGACCGGGCCAATAATGAAATCACTGGCCTGCGCGGTGCCGAAAAACGCCGCCACTTCCGCATCCGCCGCCGCCGTGCCATCCGGGCTGCCGGGCTGCCCCGGCGCTTTTGACAGGGTGATGCGCCCGCGCCACGGCAATATCGCCTGATCGGGTGCGTCGCTATAGGGGTCCGGCAGGCCGTTATTTGCCGTCTGCTCCATCAGGATAAACGGGTAATACATCACGTCCTTGCCCGATTGCTGCAACGCCAGAATGGCCTCGATCACCGAGGCATCGGCGGGCGTGCCGCCATAGACCGGCCGGTCATCCCCATCGCGGGCCACAAGCTGCGCGGTTTGTCGTGTCAGCCCGGAAACCTGCCAGGGCATGTTCGAGGAATCAAAATCCTTCTGCTCCAGCTTGGGCCGGATCGTGGCCAGATTGCTGCGCAGATCATCGCCAATCCAGCTCACCACCAGGGATGCCCCCCGGCAGCCCGGTATCTCACCGGTCAGGTTTTCCAATGAGGTGGCAAAATCCGCCTTGGCCGAGGCCGAATTGACATTCGCCAGCCCGCCAGTGCCAAAACCGAAATTGATGTTCACCGGCGTGGTTGCCAGGGCGTATTCACCGCTGCCGGGCAACATCGCCACCGCCTTTATCCCATGCGCGGGGTCCAGCTCATAGCCCTCCTGAAAAGGCTGCGACGGGCGGGTAACCTCAAATGTCAACTGCGGCACCCGGTTGCCGAATGTCGCCAGATCCAGATCCTCGATCACCACATAGGCCGTGCCGCGATAGGCCGGCACCAAACCTGCACCCTCAACCGCTTCCATCTTGGAATCCGGCAGTTGATCCATGGTGCCGCGATAGACCCGCATATTCAGGCTGTCGGGCGCAATCTCCGATCCATCCGCCCAGACCCGGCCCACATGGCTGATCTCGCCCTCGCTCAGGGCAATCGCCAGGCTGATGGAATAGCTGAAATTGCGCTGCGTCGGGGTGGGCGGTTTCGGCGCGCCCTTGCCGCCGCGCCTGCCGCCGGTCGTGGTCACATTCTCTTGAAATTCCGTGGCCCAAATCACTTGGCCTGAGACCCGCATCCGCCCATAAACCTGCGCCACCGCTTCGCCTTCGCCCGCGCCGGTCAGGCGCAGCCGGTTCACCCGGCCGGTCTCCACCACGTCCGATCCCTGCCCCAAAAGGCGCTGATCAATAGAGCGGCCGATCACGGCCCCGGCAAAGCGCCCGATCGCAGCCGAGGAAATACCCAGAACCGAGCCGCCGATCGAGCCGCCCACAGCCGCCCCCACACTTGAAAGAACAATAGTCGCCATAATTTAGCTCCCTTCGGGAAATCTGAACCGCGCCACAATGCGCCTTTTCCACGGCGCGCTCAGCGGGCTTTCCATCACTGCGTGACCGGAATAAGCATGAATGAATGTGGCCTTTGGGCCGATCTGCCCCGCCAGCCCCAGATGTTTCGCCACCGCCCCCTCGCGCATGCGAAACAGCAGCACATCGCCGATGGCCTCATCCTCTGTTTTCTTTGCCACAAGATGCCGCTCGGCCCCTTGCCATAGCGCCTCAACCCGCGAAGGCTCGGACCAATCCATTGAATAGGCCGGGATTTTCTGCGGCTCCTCGCCCAGAACCTCGCGCCAGACCCCGCGCAACAGGCCCAGACAATCGCTGCCCGCCCCCCTGCACGAGGCCTGATGCCGGTAGGGCGTGCCGATCCAGCCACGCGCCGCCGCCACAATCTTTTGTGCCTGTTCGCTCATGACCGGCGGCTCCCGCCGCTCAGATCTCCGGCCTTGGTGGGGTCGGTTATTGTCCAGTCATCGCCGGGAATATCCGGAAAGCCTTGATAATTCAGCAGGTTATCAAACTTGAACAGGCAAGTCTCAAAGCGCTTGTCACAGCCCGCATCCAGCCTCAGCCGATCCCCGGCCACAATTTCCGCCCTCAGCGGCTGCCATAGCTCGATCACCCGCTCATCATCTTCAATCCGGTCGTGCTTGATTGATCCGCTCAGATCAACAGCGGCGCCTGACAGCATCACCAGCCGCCCGAACTGAAACCAGCCCTCTTCAAATCCCGGCAAGGCGTCAAATCTGAACACCCGCCGCTCCTCGACGATCTCGACATCGCGCTCGTTGGTGAATCCCGGCTGCGTCAGGTCAAATTTGCAGTTTCTGTCGCCCAGAACCGCGCTGCACGGCTTTTGATAGACCCGCCCCAAAGGCCGGTTCAATGCTTCAGTCAGGCCGCGCAATTCCGCCTCAAACGCGCCATCGGTGCGCTTGAGATCGCCGATTGTGCCGCGAAACTGCAACTGCCGCTCGGCCACGTTTTGCCAGTTCACCAGCCAGGCGCGTATCTCGGCCCCGTCATAGCGCCCGGCCTCGATATCATCCTCACGGATCACATCGGCACTCAAGGCGCCCAGCGCCTCGGTATTATCCACCGACAGGCCGGTCGATTGCTGCAACGCCAGGGCGCTAAGCCCGCTTTCAGCTTTGAAATCAATGCCTTCAAACGAAAGATCACCATCATGATCGGTAAATCCGAACAAAACACCATCCACCCGCGTCAACGCCCAGCAGCGGCAGGTCGTTGTCAGCCCGGTCTCAAGATGCGCCTGCAATCCGGCGTTCAGCCCGCTCATACCCGCACCTCGACCACCGGCGCGCTTGGCACTTCACCGGCCTGAAAACTGGCCATCGAGATTTGTATCCGATCGGTATCAAACCGCACCGGCACGTCAAATTCAAAGCCCGCGGTAATCTCCAGCCCGTCATTGGGCGGATGCTCGAAGGTGACAATGCCGGTGGTGGTATCCACCTCGTAATGCACGCCCTCCTGCTGCTCATCGCCCGAAAGCCCCATCTTGACCGAGCCAAGCACCGGCTTGGTAATCGGTCGCAAATAGGTGTACGCCCCCGACCGGTAAGTCTTGTTAAGCTGAAACACCGCCGTCACGTCATCGCCAATGGCAATGATCTCATCTTGGTAATCCACCCCAAACTCCGAGGCCGAGGATTTGTAATCCGACCAGTCTTTCCAGCGAAACCCGTAAATCTGCCCGCGCCGGGCCTCGAAAAACGCCAGCAGCGTCTCAATATCATCCAGCCCCCGCATCGCAGCCCCCGCATCAAACCGGCGGCGCGAATGCTGCCAGGGCGTGTTGCGCTCCTCATAGCCGTTGGCAAGGGTGACAATATCCGTATGCCGTTCCGGCCCGCCGATCGAGCCAAAGCTCAGATTGGCGGGAAAACGTACCTCATGAAAATTCATCTCACTTCTCCCGATTGAGCGTTTCGACTTATTGTTTTTTCAAACAATCATGCGAAACGCGCGGAACCTAAAAATGTTGTGGGCGTTTCAGGTTATTCATGTGATCGATGACCGCCCTGAAACGCTTGAGTTAACGGTTGCGCTGACCACGGCCAATCGCCCGGCCAAGCTGCGCCGCAATCTGCCCCTGACTTCGGCGAAAGCCCTCAGAATCCGGCGTTGTGATATTCATCACCACATTGACATTGCCGCCGCCCTGCCCGCGCACGCCCAACCGGCCATCGGTGCCGCGCGCCAGCGGCATGATCGCCTCGGGGCCCGCCTCTCCCATCAGCCCGGCACCGCCGCGCATGGGAAAACTCACCGGGCCGGACACAACCCCGCCATTGGCAAACGGCATCACCCGGCCCTGGGCAAAGCCCGCGCCCTTCGCAAACGGCAATAGATTGCCAATCAGCCCGCCAATCCCCTGCGATACGATCCCGCCCAGTTGATTGGTCACCGGCCGCACCGCGCTGTTGAATGACGAATCAATCAGCGAGGTGGCCAATCTGCGCAGCGAATCCGACAGGCTGTCGCCATTCACCACTGCCCCCCGGATGGCCGAGTTCAGCCCCCGGCTGATCCCCCGGTCCAGTGCCGCCACATCCTGACCGGTGCTGGAAAAAGCGCCGCGCACCCGCTCCATCTCGGTGTTGAAGCTCGCGGCCATCTGCGTGGCCCCGCCCAGCGACTGATCCAGCGCCTCGATCTGTGCGTCCAGCTCATCCAATTCTACAATATCAACCATCGTCTTTCGCTCCAATCTGATCAGGATAAGCCTGCAACAGCTCATCCAGACGCGCCCGCGCCATGACCGCACTGCCGCCGCTCCCCAGCATCAGGCGCAATTCGGCAGGCGTCAGCGCCCAAAATTCATCCGGCCGCAGGCCCAGACCGCGCAGCCCGGCCTCCAGCAATTCAGCCCAGTCAAACCCGCTCATGCCGCCCCGGGCATGGCAAAGGCCCGCGCCAGCAGCTCTGCCGCCGCGCGCGCGCCCGCCAATGGCCCGCCTTCTATCTCGGCCGCCAGCAGATCCGCCGCGCTGCCATCCCAGCCGCCCCCGCGCAGGCCCGCCACAATCAGCGCCAGCACATCACGGGTGGAAAACGCGCTTGTCTCAAACCGCTCCACCAATGCCACCAACGTATCGGCCTCAAGCCCGGCCTCCAGCTCGGCCAGCGCCCCAAGCGTCAGCTTGAGCACATGCCGCTTGCCGTCGATCACCAGCGCCACTTCACCTGCCCAGGGGTTGGCCATGGCTTAAATCGCCAGGAAGGTCAGCAAGCCGGCCGAGGCCAGCGAAAGCTCATAGGTGGCCTCGCCGTCATGGCTGCCGGCATATTCAATCGACGTCACCTGAAACGGCCCTTCAATGGTGCCGAACTCGGGGATGATCACCTGAAAATCCGGGGTGATGGCATCAAAGAATATCTGCCGCACACGGGCATCACTGGCCTCATCACGAAACACGCCCGAGCCACTGATCGCCGCCGATTTCACCCCGGCACCCGCCAGCAATTCACGCCAGCCCGCAGGGCTTTCCAGGCTTGTCACGTCCACGCTTTCAGAATTGAAACTGATGCGTGTCGCCCTGAGGCCCGCCACCGTCTGAAAACTGCCGTCATCACTCAGATCAATCTTGATCAGCAGATCTTTACCATTTTGCACTGCCATAGTCTTATCTCCAAAAAGTTAGGGGGTTGTTGTGTCGTCCACGCGGGCGCGGAACGTCAGGTCAATCCGGCGCTGTTGCCCGGTGCTTTCCCTGCGGGCCCGCGCCCGGAAAAAATAAAGCCCCGCCAGCCGTCCGCGGGTGAGCGTGAGATCCGCATCAATCAACGCATCGCTGATCGCCGCAGCCACCTGCTTGGCGGCGAAAAATCCGGCGCTGTCGGTGATCACGGAAATGATGAAATTATGCCACGCACCCTCGGCTGTCTTGTCCGATTGCTGACGCGCATCCTCCGGCCCAAGCGTGACATAGAGAGAGGGCAATGTGCCCGCAGGCAAGGCATCATAAATCGCCGTGCCCACCAGCGCGTTCAGCGCCACATCATTGCTCAGCTTTTGGAACACAGCCGCCTGCAGCGCTGCGGATACCGCATAGGTCATACCGCTACCTCCTCATCGGCAAAGCAGGTCAGAAACCGGCCGTTACAATCCTGTTCGGCAACTGCGAGGATGCGAAAAATCCGCGATCCATCACGAAACCGGTGTTCCGGCGCGGGCCTTGAAGGCGCGCCAAACTCGGCGGCGCGCACGGTGATGCGATACCCGGTATTGGACAGGCTCACCGCCTCGCCCAGGGTTTCACGGCCAGTGCGCGCCTTGACCTCGGCCCAAAGCGTGCCCAGTTGAATCCATGTCTCGCTAAACCCGCCCGCACCATCAGGCGCGCGTTGTGGTGCCTCCAGCACCAGCTTGCGATTCAGATTGACATGCGCCATCAGTCCCGCCCTCCGCCAAACAGGCGCACCGTGCGGTAGCGCTCGATCAGGCTGCTCACGCCGTAAGGCATACAGCCCTCACCCAGCGCGGTTTCATGGCGGTATTCATAATAATGCGCCGCCAGCAAAAGCATCGCCTGCGCCAGATCAGCGGGCAAACCGCCCCAGCTATCGGCAAAGCCTGCGGCAAAAAACAACTGCGCGGTGCCCCCTGTCGGAATCGTCGGCAGCGCAGTGCCCGTGGGCCGTAAAACCGGCCGCTGCATGTCCTGCTCCAGCCGGTAAAGGCTGAAATCAATGACAATCGGGTCGCCATTGGCATCGTTCAAAAAGAATGACAGAATATCAGTCACAGGCGCCACAGGAAACGCCTGCCCCGCACTGTCGCGCCAGGCATTGATGATCCACGAAAACGTGCGTTCGATCAAAATCTTGCCCGTACGCGCTTCAATCGCCGACATCGCCGCCCGCAAAAAACTTTCCAACACGGGATCCTGAATGTCATCATCAGAAAATCCGGTTCCCAAACGCAGATGCGCTTTGAATTCTGCCAGTGGCAGCGCGGTCAGGGGGGCCGCAGTTTGTTCGGTTAACACCATGGAAACTCTCCAAGAAATCCCGGGGCCCCTCCAAAGGGGTGTGGCGCGCGCCGTCTCACGTTGCTCGGACGGAGGGGAGCAGCTGGACAACGCTTGAAGTCACGACAGCGCGCGCCGGGGCACGGACACTGGCCCGGCCCCATCCGCACATCCCTTACGAGATGCCGAATTTCAGCAGCTTGATCGCGGCAAAATCGCTCACATCACCACCCACACGCTTTGTGGCATAGAACAAAACATGCGGCTTGGCGCTGAAGGGATCACGCAGCACCCGCAGGTCCGGGCGTTCCGCCACGGTATAGCCCGCGTTGAAATCCCCAAAGGCAATCGCCATCGCGTCTGTCGCAATGTCCGGCATATCCTCGGCAATCAGCACCCGATACCCCAGAAGGCGCGCAGGCTCACCCGCCGCAAGACCATCCGACCACAAGAAGCGGCCATCCACGTCTTTCATCTTGCGCACGGTGCCGGCGGTTTTGGAATTCATCACAAAGGTGCCATTGGCGCGGTATTCAGCGCCCAGCGCATAAACCAGATCAATAATCTCATCGGGGCCCGCAAAATCACCAGCCACACCGGTCGGGATATAACCAAGGCTGCCCCAAGCCCAGCTTGCATCATCAACCGTGGTATGGGTCAGGAAACCGGTGGGTTTATCAATGCCGTCACCGCCAACAAACGCCGCCGCTTCGGCGCGGGCAAACTTGTCGGCAATCCGGCCCGCAAGCCAGGTTTCCACGTCAAACGCACTGTCATCCAGAAGGCGCTGCGAGGCTTTCGGCAATGCGCTCAGCTCGTGCAGCGGAATGCTGATGCGGTCGATCACCGGTGTCGAGGTCTCAGACACACTAGCGGTTTCCGTGGCCCAGCCATGGCCCACATCGGTGTGATCAATCAGCACGTCAAAGCTAACGGCCTCAACACCAACAACATTGGCAATCGCCCGGATCGACGCGGTCGAGCTCAATGTCGATTTGATGGTCTCCGCCGTCTGCGGATCCACCAGATAGCCGCCATCGCCGGCCACAGCCGTGCTCAGCGCTTTGCCTTCCAGTTCAAGCCCGCGCAGGCCATCATCATCACCGCTGCGCAGATAGGCATTGAACGCCTTTTTGTGCGGTGCTTCGATCTCGGCACTTGTCGCCAGGATATGGCGGGCCGGGGTTATGTTTTTGCGTTCATACATGGTCATTTTCTCTTCTTGTTGTTGAAGTCGGTTACTCATCTCGGACTGAAAGCCCTTGAAGTCATTCATGAAACCCGCAACAGCGGTCTTCACCTCGGCGACAGGAGAATGATCTGCAGACAGATCTCCCCCGGTCCGAGAATTCTCCTCGGTTTTGCTCATCTCTTGATCCTGTTTGTTAAGGTCTGCGGCGCGCCTATCTCATCTGCGCCATCTCCCGGCGCGCGCCCTCAAAGGCCGCCGCCAACTCGCGCATCATGTCATCGGCCAAAGTGTCCCCCTTGGCCCCGACCCGCGCACTGGGAAGCATCGGAAATGTCACAAGCGACACCTCCCAAAGCTCCAGTTCCTGCAAGAGCCTGCGGCCCTTGTCATCCTTAGTGGCCCGCACCGTGCGATAACCGATGGAAAGCCCGTCAATCGCCCCCGCGGCAATCAAGGCAGCGGCCTCGCGGCCCCGCCCCACACTATCCAGCAGGCGGCCCTTGACGAAAAGCCCGCGCGCATCCTCGCGCACTTCATTCCAGATGCCGATGGGTTCCGTCGGATCATGCTGCCACAGCATTTTCACCTGACGGCCCTCAGCATCCAACCGCTTCAATGACGCGGCATAGGCCCCCTTGGCCACAATATCACCGCCCTTGTCTGGGTCGTTGAAAAAGCTGGCATAGCCCTCAATGCTCATCCCGTCGGTAACGGTCAGCTCCTCGTCAAACCTGCAAAATTTCTGTTCCAAACCGCTTTCCATAGGCCTCATCCTTCTCATGTTCCCGTAGGGTGGGTGAAACCCACACCCCTTCAAAATTCTCACGGCAACGCCGCCAATAATGGCTGAAACGTCTGCGCCAATATCGCGGCCACCACACCGTAAACCGCCAGCCACAGGCGTTTCTCCAGCCGTTCCATCATCGCCTCAATCCGCTGCAGCCGCTCATTTTGCGCCTTGAACTGCAAATGCGTTACCCGCTCATTGGCCTCCAGCCTCAGCGCCGGCGCACAATCAAACGCCTCAAACCCGTATCTCGCGGGCTCCCGCGGCTCATCCATCAGCAGCCTCATCCGTCAAGGCCGGCAAGCCCAGCAAACTGCGCTTTTCCGCTTGTGTCAGGAAATCCGCCCCCGCGACCCGCTTCCATTGCGCATCGCGTTCACTTGACAGCGCCGACACCTGATCCAAATCCGGCTTCAGATCCAGATCATCACCGGTAAAGCCCGCCAGCCAATCCGCCACACCCGCCGCCACCCGCGCCGCTAGCGGCAACACCGTAAGGCGGTAAAACGCGCGGTTGGCCTCCTGATAATTGGCAAAAGTCGCATCCCCCGGAATGCCCAGCAACATCGGCGGCACCCCGAATGCCAGCGCAATCTCACGCGCCGCACTTTCCTTGGTTTTCTGAAATTCCATATCCGAGGGTGAAAACCCCATCGGTTTCCAATCCAGCCCACCTTCCAGCAGCATCGGACGGCCCGCATTGCGTGCGCCCTGATGATGGCTCTCCATCTCACTCACCAGCCGGTCATACTGATCCGTGCTCAGCGCCGATTGCCCCTCGGCCCCGCGATAGACAATCGCCCCGCTTGGCCGCGCCGCATTATCCAGCAAAGCCTTCGACCAGCGGCTCGCGCTATTATGCACATCCACCGCCTGCGCCGCCGCCTGCATCGGCGAAAACCCGTAATGATCATCCTGCGGATGAAAGCTTTTCAGGTGCAGCACCATGGGCGCGCCCTGGCTCACATCAAACCGATGCTTACGCCCGCCCACCGCATATTCATACGCCACCGGCCAGCCATCCGGCCCCGGCACAACGCTCATCCGGTCCGAGCGCAGCACATGCAGCTCCAGCGGCACACCCTCCTCGGCCCCCACGGCCTCCAGATAGGCATTCCCGGTCAGCAACATCTGGCCATACAAAGCCTCAAACAGCTCCGCGCGGCCCTGCGCCGGATTGGGGCTGTTGATCAGCTCCAGCAGCGGATGCACCGCAAACCTTTGCATTTCATCCTGCAACACCAGTGGCAGCGCGGCGGCGGCCTCGGCTATCATCTTGACACAGCGAAACCCAACCGGATTGCCATTGAATCCGGTGCGCGTCAACGTCACCGTATCGCGCGGGCTCCACGCCACCCGCCCCGAGCCATGCCACGCCATGATCCCACCCGTCGCACTGGCCTTTTGCTCAGGCTGAGATTCCCCAGGCACCTTCGCCGCTCCATTTTGCCGAAAGAAGTCCAAAATCATCCTGTGATGCTCCTTGCTGATGCCAAATAATCCGGGGTTTCCCGCTTGATGCGCATCAGACGTCCAAAAGTTTAACAAAGCTAAATCACACCGCGCGTTGCATCTGTTGGGGCTGCCCGGACGGTTGAACAGGACCAGCCCAAATGCCAAAAGCAGTCGTTATCACTGATGATGAAAACCTATGAAGTTGATTTTTTGCGCTCGAATCTCATTGGCAGCCTGTTCAAAAGGTGGGATGCCCGTTTTGCCCCACAAACCACCATCGCCTGTCACAAAGCCGATGGGTTTTATAAGGCTAATTTTCTATCGGCGTACCTTGGTGAAATCTCAATTGCCACAAACCATCTAAGCGACTCCAAATTGATGACCTATTCGCACGCAATAATTTCCCATCATATTTGACTTCGCTGACATATATGGTTTGCACGACATCATCCGTCAGATAACGAGCATGAAATTTTGGCAATGGAATAGTTGCCGCAATTTCACCAGTTTTCCCTTCGTTTAAAATCATTTCCGTTCGAGAATAGGTTTTTCCCGAACGACCAAACTCAAAAAAGTCTGGAGAAAACATTCTGTCCATAAATTTGTAATTATATCGTGTTTCGGCTCTCCACAGACTTTCCTCTAAAGTCTGAATTTCAGCCAAAGTGTCTTTATCCAGTATTTTATCTGAATCATGCATCATCGCATTCTGGCATCAATTGTTTTTGCCGTCTAGCATCGCGAAACCCATAGATTGTACGGCATGGGGTCACTCGCTTCAAACCCATTACAAACCCCAAGACCCATTTTCCCGCCCGGTATCAAGGCGCATTGCGCCGCCGGGCAGCGCCTGCCCGTCCCGGCGGGCTGGTGCTTGGATGAGGGTAGCGCCTAGTTCAGAGGGCGGGATGTGTTTGGCGGAGATTATGTGACAGATCACAAATGTTGCGGCACCATCCCACGGGCAGGCGCTGCCCGGCATTCACCTACAGTTCTATTCGCATTACAACCAACCCCCCTCACACCGCCCGCACCTGAGGCCGCCGCCATTTCGCTGCCGGTTCAATCATCAGCTCGGTCAGCGCCCAGACCAGCGCGTCCACCCGGTCAGGGCTGCCTTTGCCCTCAAACCCCTGTGCCGTCATCGCGCACATCTGATCCTCCAACTCGCCCAGCCCCTTCAGATGGTATATCCGCCCCTGCTCATAGAGTGCCGCCGCAGGCTCGGCGCGTGCTACCTTGCCCCGGCTCGCATGTACCGCCTTGATCGGCACCAGCGGGTCCACCTGCCGGATCACCGATGATACCAGATCACCCCCCTGATTGACTTCAACCACCAGCCGCTCCGCGCCCCAGGCCTCCATCGCCCTGATCGCCGCATTGGCCCAGCGATTGGGCGAGGCCGCCCCGATTGTGGCATCATGTAAAACATAAGCCTTCCAATCCTGCACCGGGCCTTTTGTGATGGCCCCCACCACGACAATCCCGCATTCATCCGAGCTATCCTTACCCGTGACCGGCGGATCAACCGCCACCACGATCCGGTCCATCTCGGGCGCTTGATCCACCCGGCACGCCTCAAGCCCCGCCGAATTCCACAGCGCCCCCTCAGCCTCGTCCAGCAAAATACCATCCAGTTCCTGCCGCCCCAGCCGCGTACCGGCATAGCGCGCCCGCACTTCTTCCAGAAAGCTTTCCGCCAGAAACGCGCTGTTTGCTTCCGTCGCGGCGGATGTCACCACCGTCGTATCCAACTGAACCAGCTCCTTCAAAACCCCCACATTGCGCGGCGTCGTGGTCACACAGACCTGCGGATGATCCCCCAGCCGCAAGGCAAACTGCAACATATCCCAGGTATCGCGCGCCTTCTTCCACTTGGCCATCTCATCCACCCAGGCGCCGTCAAACTGCGGCCCCCGCAGGCCCTCAGGGTCATGCGCCGAAAACGCCTGCGCCGTGGCCCCGTTGGGCCAGATCAACCGCTTGCGCGAGGCCTGCCATTCCGGCCTGCGGTCATCAGGCGAACAGGCCAAAATTCCGCTTTCGCCAAATATCATCACCTCGCGCACCTGATCAATCGTCTCCCCCACCAGCGCCAGCCGCCGGCAGCGCCCCTCATCCAAAGGGCGCGAGCCTTCGACCTGTGCGCGCACCCATTCCGCACCTGCGCGCGTTTTCCCCGCACCGCGCCCGCCCATGATCACCCAGGCCCGCCAGTCACCCTCCGGCGGCAGTTGATGCTCCATCGCCCAGAATTCAAACAGATAGGGCAGCGCCAGCAATTCGCCCTCATCAAGGCTATCGAGGAAATCCATTTGGGCATCTAGCCCTTCTGAGGCGATCCAGGCGGCACCCGATCTGAGCCCGTGCTGTGTCGAAGTCGAGGGCATAGTCGCGGACAATGCCTTTTTTGCGTTTGTTACGTTCATTGAGGGTCACCTCTGCTTCTATTGCGATTTTCAGCCATTGCCGGATATCGGAAATCGCCCGTGTTGAATTTTTCAGTTCTTCAAAGTCTCCGGCCCTGACCTTCTCCTGCAGCGCTTCAAGATCGGCCTTCATATCACTCAGTTGATTTTGCAGCGATAAAACCGAAGCGCTCAGGCCCGTGGGGCCGTCATCGGGGGTAATCAATGTCATGCGTGCTCAATGCCTCATGCGATTGCAGTAATTGCCCCTCCGCATAGTTTTGACATGTAAAAAGCCTGCGGGGATAATACCCCCCGAGGGCGCTTTCACACATCAATCAGCATGGCGCAACCTATACGTGTAACCACCCGTAAAGTCAAGGTTTTTCGCCGCTCCCGGCCCACCTGAAAGACCGTATTGTTTACGTTCTGTTAAGGGCACACCAAACAAGGCCAGCACAAAAAAAGGGCCACTCACCTTGCGGTAAGCAGCTCTTTCCCCCGTGAGTGGATTGGGGTCTTATTCCGACTTGCCAGCCTCGATCGAG
This sequence comes from Roseovarius sp., assembly GCA_021775255.1. Taxonomy (GTDB): domain Bacteria; phylum Pseudomonadota; class Alphaproteobacteria; order Rhodobacterales; family Rhodobacteraceae; genus Roseovarius. The sequence continues at coordinate 10,014 of JAJFIA010000013.1, read as the reverse complement.
ATCTTCACCTCAACCTCATCGCTGACAAATGGCGCAAACTTATCCAGGCCATAATCCGACCTGAGCAGCGTGGTCGTGGCGCTGAACCCTGCCCATTCCTGCCCGTCATTCATCGGATGCGCACCGGCCTTGTTCAACACGGCATCCAGCACAACGGATTTGGTCGTGCCATGCATTGTCAGGTCTCCGGTAATATTGGCGGTGTTCTCACCTGTCACCTCAATCCCGGTAGAGGTGAAACTGATCATGTCGCCCTCCCCCGCGCCAAAGAAATCATCGCTCATGAAATGCTCAAACCGGGCTTCCCAGCCGGTCATCATGGATCGCACAGGCATGGAAACCGACACCGATGAGGCGGCCGGGTTTTCAGCATCAAAACTGATCTCGCCACCAAATCCGGAAAACATTCCGTGGGTCGTTGAAAATCCCAGATGCTGATAGGAAAAAACGATCTGACTATGGCTCGGGTCCAGGACATATGTCTCAGGGGCTGCCAGGGCCGGGTTTGCATTCAGCGCCAAAACAGCGGCAAATAGAACAGTCTTCATGTCTCACTCCAATATTACGCCGCACTATTGCGGCTTTGACAACGAAAATGCCCTTTGCATGGGCAAAGGGCAATTCCACAGAATTCAACATGTCATGTGGTTATATGAACAGCTCAGATAATCCGGTCATCAAAACCCTCAGTCGGGTTCAGACCGACAAAGCCTCGCGAATCGCTTTTTCGGCAACCGCATCATACACCGGCACCACGGCAATATGACGGCCTGTCATATCGCGTGCGGTTAAAAGGTTATCACGCATGGTAATTTCCGAAAGCTCATCCAGCAGATAATGCGTTGTGTGCACCGGCTCGCCGCGCTTGCTCACTTCCGTCACACTCAGGCGGCGGCGCATTGGATCAAGCTGAATAACCGGTATGTTTTCATGGCTGTCCAGCATATTGATCACAACAAAACCAAGGCTCAGCAAACCAAAGGATAATGCCATTTTTATCAATAGCATGGCCACATCACCGGCGGCGACAGGCTCTACCCATACCCAGACCGATGCAGCCAGAAAAACGGCACCAATCAGTGTAACGACACTATTCTTTAACAAATTCCATTTATTACCCTTATAGGCTTTCAGGAATTTCCAGGGCCCGTTTGGGACTACATTTGATTGAGCAGACATTTCCATATCCTCGCATCTACGTTATGATACACAATGACCCGCAATCATGACGAGAATTAGGCGGTATATAGGTTAAATTCAGTCCAGCCATCCCGGCCTTGTATTACAGGCAGTTCCGTCGTATACGCGCCCTTCCTGTCGCAAATCATCTGAACCGCGCAGTCTCTCGTGGCCGGGCAGCGACAGGATTTTACGCCCGCCTTTGAAATGCGCCTTGATAGAAGTGGAGTGAACATGCCCCTTTATGAGCATGTAATGATTGCGCGTCAGGACCTGTCCGGCGCGCAGGCCGAAGGCCTTATCGAACATTTTGGTGCCGTGCTGTCCGACAATGGTGGCAAGATCGTGGAACACGAGTATTGGGGCGTCAAAACCATGGCCTACAAGATCAACAAAAACCGCAAGGGCCACTATGCCTTCCTGAAAACCGACGCGCCCGCGCCGGCCATTCAGGAAATGGAGCGCCTGATGCGCCTGCATGATGATGTGATGCGGGTCTTGACCATCAAGGTTGATGAGCACGCCGAGGGCCCCTCGGTGATGATGCAAAAACGCGAAGAGCGCGGCGAGCGCCGCCCGCGCAGTTGATCCCCAGACAGATAAGGACATAAACCATGGGTACCAAACCATTTTTCCGCCGCCGTAAAGTCTGCCCCTTCTCGGGCGATAACGCGCCAGCGATTGACTACAAAGACACCCGCCTGTTGCAGCGCTATATCTCTGAGCGTGGCAAAATCGTGCCATCGCGCATCACCGCCGTTTCGGCCAAGAAGCAACGCGAACTTGCGCGCGCCATCAAACGCGCCCGCTTTCTCGCCCTGCTTCCCTATGCCGTGAAGTAAGGAGAAAACCATGCAAGTTATCCTTCTTGAACGCGTCGCCAAACTTGGCCAGATGGGCGAAGTTGTCGATGTAAAACCCGGCTTTGCCCGCAATTACCTTCTGCCCCAGGGCAAGGCCCTGTCGGCCTCGGCGCAAAACATCTCTGATTTTGAGGGCCGCAAGGCCCAGCTTGAAGCCGACAATCTGGAAACCCGCAATGAAGCCGAGAAAATGGCTGAAAAGCTGAATGATCAGCAATTCATCGTGATTCGTCAGGCTTCTGACGCCGGCGCGCTTTATGGCTCGGTCAGCACCCGTGACGCAGCCGACGCCGCCACGGAAAACGGCTTTTCGCTGAATCGCAAACAGGTGTCGCTTGCCCGCCCGATCAAGGAACTGGGCTTGCACGAGGTTATCGTCTCGCTGCACCCCGAGGTCGAAGCGGTTATTCAGCTCAATGTCGCCCGCTCCCCCGAAGAGGCCGAATTGCAAGCCACCGGCAAATCCATTCAGGATGCCGCCGCCGAGGCCGAGGAAGCCGCTGATTTCGAGATTGCGGAATTGTTCGATGACATCGGCGCTGCGGCCTCTGATGATGAGGATCTGGCCGAAGCCGTTGAAGACATTCTCCCGGATGCGGAAGATTCTGCCGATGCGGATGCCGAAAAAAGCGACGACATCTAAACCGGTCTGAACTGAAAATTATCGCCGCGCGCCCCCCCGGTCGCGCGGTTTTTTTATGTCCGTGTCATTGCCCTGTGCCTGCCACCTTTCCAGCAGGCTCGACAAGGCGCAATTTTTCATGCTAGGCTTCTACCATAGCGGTATCATCATAAATATTTTCGCCCAAGCCACCGCCAGCAACTTGGGTGCCGTTTTGGGATGGCAAGTAAATGAATAACATAGACAAGGCTGTTGGAAACAGGATCAAATCCCGCCGCAAAGGTCTGAAACTTTCACAAACCGACTTGGCCAATCGCGTCGGTGTGAAATTTCAGCAGATACAGAAATACGAATCCGGCAGTAACCGCGTCGCCGCCTCGCGTCTGTGGCAAATGGCCGATGCGCTGCATGTCCATATCTCATATTTCTTTGAAGATCTGGAATTGCCCGAAACCCAGCAAACCGGCCATGCAGCCCCAATGAAATTCGAACCCGTCAGCTCCGATACCATAGAATTCACCGCGATTTATGAACGCCTTCCCGCCTCACAGAAAAAGGCCATGGGGGCCATCCTGCGCTCCCTTGATTGTGTGGAAGATCAGGAAACAAACGCTTGAAGGAAAACCGGGAATGAAACAGGCCGACCTGATAGATCATTTTGATTTGAACGCCATTTCCGGGCGTGACGGCGGTTTTACCGACATACTTTTTCAGATGCGTGAAAAATTTGGCTTTGATCACGTTGCCTATGCCGGTGTGAACCCGATCAAAGGCACAACCCATGGCCATATGACCTATGATGATGCCTGGGCAGACCATTATGTCAAAAAGGAATATTACCGGATAGATCCCACCCTCACCGAGGCCCGCCGTTCAATCGCTCCGGTGGATTGGGGGCGGCTGGAACACACCCGGAATTTCAAAACCGTGTTTCGTGATGCGCATGATTTCAACATCAGCAATACCGGCCTCACCATCCCTGTTCATGGACCTTATGGTGATATCGGCGGACTCAGCCTGACAAGCAATCTCCCCGCCGCCGACTTCCATAAGCTCCGGCAGGAAACCATCAGCGATCTGCAATCCATGGCGGTTTACTTCCATGATCTGATCATTCGCTCTGATCCCCTTTCGCGGATTCTCAATCAACCCAACCTTTCAGCCCGCGAAACTGAAATTTTGCAATGGATCGCAGCGGGAAAAAGCCAACAGGATATCGGCGATATCCTCTCGATCTCGCATCGCACAGTTGAAGTGCATCTTCGTTCCGCCCGCACCAAGCTCGCCGCCCTGACCACACCGCAAGCCATCGGCCGGGCAATCTCGCTTGGTCTGGTCTACCCGGAATAGGTCCGTATCAAAAGCACGACCGCCTTTGTATGAGTTCCCGTTGAGTCCGATCTACGGGATTCCCCTAATAGCATCATTCCTAAAAAAATTTAACCTCGTTCCCATAGCAACCCTAACTCACGAGGTTCCAAAATGATCTTAGTCATTGATGCATCAAACAAGCATAAATTTACCAGCTACATGAACGATATGTTCCGCCTGCGCGCCCGCGTTTTCGGCGAACGGATGGGCTGGGATGTCACAATCCAGGACGGCATGGAGCGCGATAAATTTGATGATCTCAACCCCGCCTATGCCGTCGGGTTGGACGATCAGGGGCAGGTTGTCTCCTGTGTGCGTGCCCTGCAAACAACAGGCCCGCATATGCTGGCAGATGTGTTTTCCACCATCCTGAATGGAGAGCCGCCCTTGCGCAGCCCCACACTCTGGGAATCAACTCGCTTTTGTGTTGATACAAAACGTCTGCGTGGAAAAGATGGTATGACAGTTTCTTTTGCCACCTGCGAACTTATGATCGCCTCACTTGAGGCGGCCAAAAATGCCGGCATCACGGATATTGTCACGGTGATTGATCCGCTGATGGACCGCATCCTCAAGCGTTCGGATAATGCGCCTTACGGTTATGTCGGCAAGCAGACGGACATGGGCAAAGTGCCCGCCCTGGCCGCTCTGCTGGATTGCACTGATGAACGCATCAACCGCTTGCGCAATTTTGCAGGCATTCACCACGATGTATTCATCTCCGAAGACGAGATCACCGCCGCGGCACATTTCCAACCCGCAAATGCACCGGAAAAACCAAGGATCGACCTGCACTCATACTGCAATGAACAGATTGCATCCGCAGAAAATGAAACAGAAAAAGCTGCAGCGCTGGCTTTGCAACAGGCCCTGGCCCACCGTTTCCAATCGGCGCGCGCCATAGACGCCTGAATGCAATTCGGGGCCGCCAATGGCAGGGCGGCCCCGATCATATTTTCACATCAGGATAAAAGGCTTATTCAGCCTCCATTTCCTCAATCGCTTTTTTCAGATCATCGCGGCTGATTTCCTTGTCAGTCACCTCAGCCAGTTCAATCGCGTAATCCACAACCTTATCTTCAAAGATCGGCGCGCGCATCTGTTGCTGCATCTGCGGGTTTTTCTGCACATATTCAAAGAATTCGCGCTCCTGCCCGGGATATTGCCGCGCCTGATTCATCACCGCCTGGCTCATCTCGGCATCTGTCACCTCAATCTCGGCCTTGCGCCCCAGCTCGGCCAGCAACAGCCCCAGACGCACCCGGCGCTCGGCCAGTTCCTTGTGCTCATCCGTCGGTTCAATCTCCGGATGATTATGGCCCTGCACATCGGGATGCTCCTCATGCCAGAGCTGATGCGCGATTTGCTTGGTTTCCATCTCAACCATCGTTGGCGGCAGCTCAAAGCTCACCATCTTATCCAGCGCGTCCAACAGGTTGCGCTTCATAATCGCCCGCGCCGCTGCGGCATATTCACCGTCCAGGCTCTCGCCGATCTGAGTTTTCAGCGCCGCCAGATCATCGGCGCCAAACTTCTTCGCCAGCTCATCATTGATCTCGGCCTTCGCCGGTGCCTTCACCGCCTTGATCTTACAGCTAAACACCGCAGCCTTACCCGCCAGATGCTCGGCCTGATATTCCTCAGGGAATTTCAGCTCAACATCCTTCTCATCACCAGCCTTGAGGCCAACAAGCTGCTCTTCAAAGCCGGGGATGAAGCTGTTTGAGCCAAGCACCAAAGGATAATCCTCCGATGCCCCCCCCTCAAACGCCTCGCCGTCCACCTTGCCAAGAAAATCAATCACAACCTGATCGCCATCCTTGGCCTTGGACCCCTTCTTGCGATCCTCAAATTCCTGCGCGCTTTCCGCCAGATTGTTCAGCGCCTCATCAATACCCGCATCATCGGATTTGGCCACCAGACGCTGCAGCTTGACCTTCTTCAGCGTTACCTCGGGAATTTCCGGCAAAGCCTCATAGGACATCTCGATCTCAACATCGTCGCCCTCTTTCCATTCCTGATTGGCCATCTTCACATCCGGCTCCCCGGCCGGGCGCACGCCATTTTCCTCAAAATGCTTGCCCATGGCGCCGTCCACAGCTTCCTGCATCGCCTCGCCCAGAACCTTCTGGCCATAGTTCTTCTTCAGCAATGCCAGCGGCACCTTGCCCTTGCGAAAGCCCTTAAGCTCAATATTGGGCTGCGCTTCCTTCAGCTTTTCATTGACCTTCTCATCCAGCTCTGCCGCCGAAAGGATCATCTTGTAGGCCCGTTTCAGGCCCTCGTTCAGCGTCTCAGTGACCTGCATGTTCATCCTCATCCATTGCTCAATGGCCACGTCCCCGCAGCCCATAAAATCCGGGCCTTTCTAGGTCCACCACGCCCGGCATGCAAGCAAAGACTTGTTATACTTTTACAGCCAAAAACACAGTTTTGCACAAGAGTGAGCACATAATCGCCCGGATTGCACATCAGATACAAAACATGATGCAATAACTGGGGTTAAACTGGTGAAATCTTTATCATACAAGGCTATACAATACTGGCATCCGGAACAATTCACTCAAACAGCCCATTACATTTGCTGGCCCAAACCCAAGCTTTTACTTAAGGAAACGATGTAGTACCTGAATTCTGGAATTCACACAAAACCCGCAAACGGAATATGTATTAATGCCGAATAAAAAAGGAATGTTGCTCTCATACAGGGCTGACCGGTTCGGAGCCCGCCTGATATCGCTGGTCAACACAAAGCGGGTTTCTGACGCCTATGACATTCCGTTTTTGGTTTATTGGGTGCAGGCAACGGATATAGGCGCAATCTTCAACGACGCAACCGAGCTCTTTGCAAGCGAATTTGTCGACCGTCACTTCATGACAGATGACGAATGGCGAAAGCGCCGGAGTAAATCCACCCGCATCGGCGATTTTTCAGACAAGACCAGCAAGCAGTTTCTTAACCACATTGCCAGAGGCAAAGACGTGCTGATTGACATGGCTTTTGGTATTTTTTCGTTCCCCGATGAAGACCCTGATGAGGTGCGCAAGGATTTTGTAAAGGCCTTTCATGATATTGCCAAATCCCCCCAGTTGGCAGGTATTTTTACCGATCTGGAAAACAAACTGAAAGGGGCCACAGCCTATCACATCCGGCGCGGAGATCTGGTTGATGTGCTCAGGGCTAAAAACCGATCCTGGCCGAAAAAATTCATCCCGACACAGTTCTACAAATATCATATGCGCAAGAATCTCGAAGCCGAAACCGCAGTTATTTTATTTTCCGATGAAAAGGCAACCCTACAGCTTTACAAAGATGAATTCCCAACCGCTAGCTCTTTGCGGGATCTGATTGGGGATATGCCATTGACAGAGGCCGGATACGATTTCCTCGAACTCTATGCGATGTCCCATTGCAGTAAGATCATCGCCCCGGCGCAAAGTGCATTCTCTGCCGCTGCGGCTGAACTGGGGAACATCCCAATTGTGCCCTTGATGGATGATTTCAATGAACCCGACTACGCAAAGGTTTTTGAAGAATTCATTACACAATTGGAAGCCGCACCCAGAGATGATTTCAATAATGGCGAAATCGGGCAATGTCTGGTACATGCCACCGATTACCTGCTCAAGAACAAACAACCGGCCCGTGCCGGACGGTTGATGGAAAGCTGGATTTTACGCGGGTTGAATATTTCTCATATCTATTCTTCGGCCTGTATTCTGCAAAGCCAATTGGGTGATTATGAATCCATTCTGCGCATGGCAGAGGCCGCGGACAAAGGCTATGTTCTGTTTCCAAAAGACAAGGTGATACTGGATCAGTGCCGCAGCTATGCGCACCAGTTGCAAGAACAGCATGAAAACGCCCTGCGCCACGCCCAAAATGCCTTTTGGACTGACCCCATGCATCCCCATAACGAGGCAATGGTTGCCGCCTTCTATCAATCGGGAATTTTCAATGATACAAACGCATTCCCGATCGAGGCCGATTTGTTGAAGCAAAGTCAGCGGGGTGCGCCCTACCGGATTTTGCAAACAACCTATCCGGAAATGATCAAAGACCTTCCCGAAGATAACGGCACAACCCTGCCAAACCTGCGGCCGCTGGTCTGGAACTGGATATTTTTTCTGGGCAATCAACCCAAGCCCAAAAAACCCGAAGCCAAACAACTGCTTGACAAGATTGAAAAGCTCCGCGGAAAGTCCGGCGATGCACCCTGGATGCGTGGCTATGAAGGTCTGCTGGAAATTCATTTCGGTGATCCCGATGAGGCCGTCCGACTGTTAAATGCGGTATTTGATCAATCTGCCACCGCGCTTAACGCCTACCGCCTCAGCTATGCCAACTGGCAGCGCCGTAATATCCCTGAAATGCTGGGCTGGGCTGAAAAAGCAGTCGCGCTTTGTGAGGCACCGATTTACAAGGTATGGCTTGGCAATACACTGACACGCCACAAACGGCTGGACGAAGCCGAAGCCCTGCTGACACAGGCCGTGCCCCGGCTCGACGGCTACGCCTCAGTGCTTGAGATCGAAGGAAACCTGTGGCAGCGTATGGGAAACACCAAAAAACTGGTTGAAACCTATAATAAAATTGCAAAACTTGCGCCCTTATCCGGCTATATGCGGCAAAAACAGGCGCAGGCATTTGTCGATGACAATCAACCCAAGGCCGCTTTTGAGGCGATGCGCATTGTCTGCGACACAGAATTTGCCACGCCTAAAGGCTATGCGATGTATATTGATTTTCTGGCCACGGCCCAGCGGATGGACGAGGCAAAATCCACTCTGACGATGGTCCGGCAAAGATTCCCAAAAAGCAACGCTTTTGATAATATTGCCCTGCCTTAACAAAGCTACTTAAGGAGAAATATATGAGCGTCGATATTCTTTTCCTTGGGAACTGCCAGATGAGCAAATACCGGATGTTCTACAATGAAACCGGAACGGCCAAGTCGAGATTTGACTCCATTACGCCCTATTTTGGCAAGTTTGATGAAGAGACGACATTACGGGCCATAGAAAGTTCGGATCTGGTGATTTCCCAACTGGTCACTTCCGATGTAACATTTAACAAAGATAACATTCTTGCCTTGCGACCAAACAAAGATACAATCTTCACACCCTATATATATCTGACCGGTTTTCGCCGGATGGAAAAACTGGCCAGCAAAGGCTCTGCACGTGTTGATGGTGGCGGTTGCTTTATCGATGCATTGAAAAAATATGGCGACGTGCAAGCACGCAGTAAATATCTGAGTGGTGAGATTGATGCACAAAACCAGATTCGCTTGGATGCCTCGCTCGCCGAAATGCAGCGGCGGGAAAATCTGGGCGCGGACATTGAGATTGCTGAATATATTCGTCAGACTTATCAGGAACGTCTTCCATGTTACGCAATAAACCATCCGACGCCTCATGTTCTGGTACATGTTTACAATCAGATTGCCGCATTAGCAGGCTTTGAAAAATGTGATCTGGGTACCATGACCAAAGTGCAGGCGGGTAGATCTGTGCTTCCCCGGGGAACTGGTGCGATTAGCCCCTATTGTGTCGAAGCGCTGGGGCTGGAGTACGTGCATGATGATCACTGGTTCGGAAATCTTAATCAGATATGCAATTATCTGACCGTTCAGTATCATCAGAAAGCTACCTGATAATTAGAAACCGTATCGCCTTGTTTTGCTAGGATTAGGCCCCATTATCAAAATGATCACGGCAGAAAATGGCGCGGTTGACGGGGCTCGAACCCGCGACCTCCGGCGTGACAGGCCGGCACTCTAACCAGCTGAGCTACAACCGCGCAGACGTCCTTATCCTGATCCATGGGGGCAGCGGTGGCGCGGTTGACGGGGCTCGAACCCGCGACCTCCGGCGTGACAGGCCGGCACTCTAACCAACTGAGCTACAACCGCCCGCTGCCCGCCTGATCCCTCAGACGTAAGCCCGGGTTCTATGCCGCGCCATCCGCCCCGTCAA
>JAJFIA010000012.1 GCA_021775255.1 Roseovarius sp. | reverse complement strand
CGTCGCTACTGTGGCTTAGTATTGCTCCGCCGTTTACAGATTTAGCAATGCGTTTTTGAACACCAAATAACCGGTCATTTAAGATACTGGTAAAGGATAGTTGAATAAACTGATCTGCAGCGAAATCGGGATTCGGGATCATCAAATCTCCGCTCTGGCACCGTTCCATCAGGTAACCCGCAAGGATGAGCCTTACCCGCTCTGGTCCGGCTTTGAAGAAGAGTTCCCCGATCTCAGGAAACCTGCCAGCCTCGGCAACGCAAATTCGGTAAAGCCGAATATAGGCATTCGAGAAAACAAGACTGATCAGAGCGTCACTAAACGACTGCAACGTTTCCTCCGTCGGGCCCTGTGCCCGCAACAATGTCTCAAGCTCTTCGGCGAGCATGTCGCATTCCCTCGATACGACTTCGGTGAATAGGGCTGTCTTGGAGGGAAAATGCGCATACATCGTTGCTTTCGAGACGCCTGCCGCATCAGCGATCTGATCCACGCGTGCGCCCGCTAATCCATGTTCGAAAAAAACCGAGCGCGCTCCACGGATGACATCGCTGAGCTTTTCTTCGCGCAACACGTCTCTCCTTAGAACGATCCCGGTGATTTCAGCTTAAGTTGCCAACCGCTCCACGGCAAGCTGCGCACAAATCTTGTGCATGACAAATTTTAAGCGGTTGATGCTTCGCCATACATCTCTTTTGCGTGCCGGGGCGGGCGAATTCGGAAAAGGAGCGCATAGAGCACCGGCACCAGGACGAGGGTCAGGATCGAGGCAAATGCTAATCCGCCCATGATTGTGACGGCCATCGAAGCGAAAAAGGCGTCAGGTAAGAGCGGCAACATGCCGAAGATTGTGGTTCCCGCAGCCAAAACCACTGGCCGCAGCCTGCTGACCGAGCCATCCATTACAGCCTTGTAGTTCTCCACACCGTTGGCGCGCTGAGCGTCAATCTCTTCGACCAGAACAATCGCGTTTTTCATCAACATGCCCGACAAAGACAGAAAGCCAAGCAGCGCTGTGAACGTAAAGGGAAGCCCGGTGAACAGAAGCCCCAGGACCATGCCGGTGACCGACATCGGAACGACAAGCCATAGGATCAGTGGCTGGCGTAATTTGTTAAACATCAGGATTGAAATTGTCAGCATCACGAGGAACCCCAGTGGCAACTGTTTACCGAGTGACGCTTGCGCATCGGACGCGCTTTCAAACTCGCCGCCCCATTCCATAACGTAACCGGGCGGGAGCGAGATGGCTTCGATCATGTCGCGGACGCTTCGGAATGCTTCATCTGCGGTCAAGTCACCCCGCGCACCGCCGAGGGCGGATATCGTCCGCTCTCGGTCACGGCGAAGGATCAGGGCTTCGGAAAGCCGTGTTTCGAATCGTTCGACGAGGCCGGACATCGGCACATATTTTCCGCCGCCCTGCGACCAGACTTCAAGATCGCGAAGCCTTTCGACCCCATCGCGCTCGTTTTCGGGGAGTCTCAAAATCAGCGGGACTTCGGTGTCGCCTTCCCGCAAGGTTCCCACCCTCAGCCCCGAGGTGCCATATTCAATGGTATCAGCTATGGCTTGCCGACTAGCACCTGCGAGACGCATTCGCGCCTCATCAACGACCGGAATGATCGTAAGTTCGCGCTGGCGCCAATCGGTGCGCGGATCGGTGATGGTTCCCGCCTCCCGGAAAATCAACATTGCCTCATCCGCCAGCGCACGAAGAATGATCGGGTTCGGCCCCGAGAACCGCACGGCGACGGCCGCTCCCGATGGCGGACCAAAGACGAGTTCCTCGACCCGCACCAGCGCGTTCGGGAACTGCGACGGCAGAGATTGTCTCAGGCTCTGGGCCAAAGCCGGGATCGCTGCCGCGTCCCCAACCCGGACGATGAGTTGGCCGTATCCCGAATTTGCCTGTTCGGGAGTGTAGGTCAGCATAAAGCGGCTTGCACCGCGACCGACAAGAGATGCAACATCGTTGACACCTTGGGTTTCGCGCAGCACCGACTCCAGTCTTTTCATGTCCTCATCCGTGGTGCGGATGTCGGTCCCCTGCGGCAATTGATACTGGACATAGAACAGTGGTGTGGTCGAGGCCGGGAAAAAAGCCTGCTTGACCTGTCCAAACGCCATCAGCGACGCCACGGTTATACCAACGACCACTAGGACAACGAGCCAGCGAGACCGAAGTGCGCCCCAGAGAACGCCGCGATAAACCGCATAAAAAGCACCCTTGTAAGGATCTTCCGCGACAGTCTTGGGCGCGCGCAACAAAAGGGCACCGAGATAGGGTGTAATTGTTACGGCGAAAATCCAACTCAGCAGCAAGGAGATGCCGATTACTGCGAAGAGCGAGAAAAGGAACTCGCCGGTTGCGTCCGGCGATAGCCCGATACCGGAAAAGGCCATAATTCCGATTACCGTTGCGCCCAGAAGCGGAATCGAGGTTGCGGATTCCGTTTCGGACGCAGCTGTTTCAGCGGACTTGCCCCGAGCCATGCCGATCACCATGCCTTCGGTGATTACGATTGCGTTATCGACCAGCATCCCCATCGCGATGATCAGGGCACCAAGGCTGATGCGCTCCATCGGAATGCCGAAAACCGACATGAAAAAAATGGTCGCAAGCACTGTCAGGGTGAGAGTCGCGCCCACAACGATCCCCGCGCGCCAGCCCATCGTGAGCATCAGGGCGCCAACAACGATAGCGACTGACTGCCCAAGACCAACCAGAAAGTTCGAAACGGCCGCGTCCACGACCTTGTGTTGTTCATAAATCGGAGCAACTTCTACCCCCTTTGGAAGCTGAGCAATCAAGACGCTCATCCGTTCCTCGACGCCGCTTCCAACTTCCACCACGTTACGGTCTGTCAGGGCGGAGATACCTAACGTAAAGGCGCGTTCACCGTTGTGACGAATAACTTGACCTGGCTGTTCGGTCTCACTTCGTGTGACACGGGCGATGTCGGCAACGGAGATCTGGCCGACCTCGCCGGGTGCCCCAAGCCGGAGCGCCTCGATGCCGGCGACCGTAGCGTAGCCCTGCGGTACCGAAACGCCTAAGCGTGCGGGCCCTTCGGTGATCTCCCCGTTCGCGAATACCCTGTTCTCGTCCGAAATGGCGGCCAGAATCTGGTTTGGTTGTAGCCCGAGGCTGGAAAGGCGGGAGGATGGGATCGCGACCGTTATCTCCTCCTCAATCAACCCTTGAATCTCGACCTTTGCGACCCCGTCGACAGAAACCAAACCGCGCTGCAGAAAACGTGCAATCTCGCGCTGCTCCGACGGGGAATAGCCATTGGTGGTCACCGCGTAGAACATTCCGTAGACGTCACCGAAATCATCGTTGATGACTGGTTCGCGCGCACCTTCGGGGAGTTCGCCGCGTATGTCGCGCAACCGGCGCCGCATCTCGTCCCAGACCTGCGGCATCTCGTCAGGTCCAAAGGTATCTTCAATTTCAACAGTAACCTGAGACATGCCCAGCATCGATTTAGACTCGATCCGGTCAAGCTGCTTCATCTGCTGCAACGCCCCCTCAACAACTTCGGAAACCTGCTCCTCGACCTCCTCCGCAGTCGCACCAGGATATGGGATGACGACCAGTGCGGTCTTCAGGGTAAAGCTCGGGTCTTCAAGGCGGCCAACGGTACTAAGCCCCCACAATCCGCCCAAGACGCAAAATATGATGGCCAGCCAGATGGCGACAGGGCGACTGATTGAGCCTGCAGCGAGAGTCATGGCCATGTCGGGATCCTAATGCACGTCTGGACGGATATTCATGCCGTCGGTCAGTTTCCACCAGCCACCTGAGACAACGCGCTGGCCAGCGGCGAGCCCTTCCAGCACAACGATTGCGTTCTCGCGTGGAAGTCCGAGACGCACAGTGCGCGGTCGGACGGTTCCATTTGATTCATCGAATATCCAGACTCTTGGCTCGGGTGCACTCGTCGTATCAATGGCAGAAACCGGTATAACCACGCTGCCTGTGCCTCCCGACCCTTCGAGACGTGCGACGACGTTTGCAGTCATGCCCGGCAACAGGCGGAAATCGAGTTCACCTGCAATTGCGAATTCCACCACATAGGTTTGGGCGACCGGATCCGCTTCAGTCACGAACTCTCGCAGGATCAGCTCGGCCTCGTATCCCGGTGCCGCAGGGAATGTCGCGGTGATGCTGAAATCCTCCGCGCGGGTCCGCGCCAACGCGGCAATTTCCTCGGGCAGCGATATGTAGACGCGCATTTCGCTGACATCCTGTAGCCGAACGATCGGTGCCGCTGGTGTGGTATTGGAGTAGGCTTCCGAAAAGATTCGGCCGACAAGAGCGTCAAACGGTGCTTCGATCCTTGTCTGTGCCAGTCGACGCTCTGCCTCGCGCAAGGCCACTTCAGACTGGGCAAGCTGTGCCTTCGCTGTGTCGAGCCGTGCCTCTGACCCTGCGCCGCGATTGGCGAGTTCCGCAGACCGCTTAAATTCGCTCGTGGCCAGATCGAAAGATGCCTGAGCGCGTGCTAAGGCCAATTCGAAGTCGGTTATGTCAAGACGGGCGATCAGCTCGCCCTTTTTCAGACCCTCCCCAGCCGAAACGGGTAATTCCAGAATTTGCCCTGAGATTTGAAATGCCAGATCGACCACCCGCAGCGGTTCCAACCGCCCGACGAATACGCGTTGCACATCATTGGTCGCAGACACCGCCACCGTCAGGGGAACGGTGATCGTTTTGGACACGGCCGTGTTGGTCGTTGACTGATCCTGCGCTATCGACGCTGTTCCGACGCATCCCAAAAACGCTGCAAGCAGGCCCAAAGAACGGCCAAAACGTATTAAGGCCTTACCGCAAGTCATTGATCATACTCTCGAGCCGGCCTTTTATCGCGTCGCGTGTCTTGGTATCATAGGGGGGCATACGCAATAGTTGTTGAAACCGCAGGCCGTCCAGTGCGGCGAGTATGACGTGTGCCCCGATCGGATCCGTGGATTGAGACGTAGCCTTCTGGTGGTCACTCTCAATCATGTTGCGGAGCGGATCTAGAAGTTCGGGGTTTTCCGCAGCCGCCGCAAGTATAGCCATGGAAAGGTTTTCCTTCAGATTGTTTGACGCAGCGAGCGAATGCAGATGCCCCCGCAGGGTTGCGTTCGGTTTGGCCTGATCGATCTCGCTCATGCTCACGAGATGTTCCTCTATCAAGTCTTGTAGAAGCGCCGATAGCAGAGCCTGCTTCGAAGGGAAGTTGTAAAGCACGCCCCCCTTGCTCATGCCGATCTCGCGTGCGACGGAATCGATTGTCAGTTTCCCAGCCCCATGCCGCGCCGTCACTTCGCGTGCAGCGGCAAGGATGTCAGCAGATGCGTTGCGGGACCGTTTCATCATTTCTTCCTGACCAAATGGTCGGTTTATATACCAGTTGGTCGGTTACTCTGTGAGCGTAAAGGTGTCAAGTTACAGAGCCGTGAATGTTTTCACTTTTCACTTTTGCCAAACAAGTCAAGAGGAGTGCCTCGCGTGGATGATCGGCGCGTCATCAGCGGTATCATTCATGTAATCCGGCGCGGCCTGATGTGGCGTGATGCGCCTGAGCGATACGGGCCGCACAAGACGCTCTAAAACCGGTTCATCCGCTGCGGCGTGATCGGCATGTTCGACTGTATCTTCGCGACGCTGGCGGTTGAGAGCACCGCAACAGGCCCCGTCATGATCGACGCCACCCATCTCAAAGCCCACCGCTCCGCCGCCAGCCTGATCAAAAAGGGGCTGTTCCCAGACGTATCGGACGCACCAAGGGCGGCTTGAATTCCAAGTTGCATTCGGTTTGTGACGGCGACGGCAAGCCATTGATATTGTTTCTGACTGAGGGCCAGATCAGCGACTATGAAAGCGCGGACGCTGTGCTGCCCCACCTCCCGCCAGACACCGACGTGCTGATCGCGGACAGAGAATATGATATGATAGTGACTGGTTCCGCGAGGCCCTGACCGATCTCGACATCACACCGTGCATTCCTGGGCGCAAGAACCGTAAGGTGCCGGTCACCTACGACACAAAACTCTACAAGCAGCGCAATCTGGTCGAACGCATGTTCGGCAGGCTCAAGGATTGGCGAAGGGTCGCAACCCGATACGACCGCTGTGCGCATACATTCATGAGCGCGATCTGCATCGCCCCAACCGTCATATTCTGGTTATGAGATGCTGTAACGGGGCCTGCGCCACGCACTGCCCGGAACGATTGCAGTCATTTGGCTGGAAGCTAGACCATTGTCGGAGTGGCTAAATCGCGCCCTTCTGGGGGCGCGTAAGGCAAGGGTTGCACTGGCGAGATGCATTGGTGTTGTTCTTCATCGCATGTGGCGGGACGGCACCGAGTTCAATCACGCATCCCCACCAATCGTTGGAGGCATTTAGACAGTATTAGAACGCTTGGAAGCGAACCACTGAAGGCTGCTTGACTGCGGCCCTTCGAGGTCCCCACCGGGACGTGGTTCCGAAGATGCCGTGGTCAGGACTGTCGCCGAACTTCTGTTCGAGCACGCTTATGAGATGGGCACTTCGGGCTACCACACTGGACCAGCATCATGTTGGCAGCCATCGCGCTGATCACGGACCGAAGCATGCACCCGGAGAAGATCTTGGACGGAAGGGTCGCAAATTGACTGCTATTCGAGAACCCGCTCCCAACCTCGTCAAAAAGGAACGACGACGGACAGTAGAAAGCTATCTGGAATTTGCAGGTAAGTATGGAGTCACAGATATTCTTTACCGCGTTTGCCGCGTGGCTGCGGCTTGGCGGCGGAGAACGAACGATCTGCGCGGTGCGCTGGCCTTGCTTGAGAGGGTCCGTGCACTTGCCCAGGAGAAAAAACTGTATCGTTTGGAGACACTCATCCAGATGGAGATTGCCGAACTGTATATAGCCGAGGGAATACAGGGATTCGATAAGGCGATGCCGAAAGAAAGTGATCCGGTGTTCTCTGGACTCCATGCCCGGCCATTGCGTGCTCAATTGTCGATTTTGCGGGCCTTAGCTGCCTTGCGAAATGGTCAATACAGTCTGGCCGTAAAGAATGCGAATGAAGCAGCTCGTACTGCGCGCGCAATTGACGCCGGGCGCTTGGAAGTGCGCGCATTGATGTGCGCCGCAGGTGCACATGCGGCATCAGAGTCAGTGCCGATCGCTCGAAAGGTTGCGACCGAGGCGTATGAGATGGTTTTGCTGTTGGGGTGTTTCCAGACGGCTGGAGATACCCGCGATCTGTTGGCGGGGCTGACGATCACCAGCGATGTTGCATTTACCGATCTGGAATTTGTTGTTCCGGCACAGAAAGTTGAAACAAGCGATCAGCTTGTGGGAGTTCGGAGCTTATTACCAAAAAGCACAAGGCGGGAGGGGACGACGCTTTCGTCAAAACAAATCAGAGTTTTGCGCTACGTGCGCGAAGGTCTGTCCAACAAGCAGATTGCCGACCGGCTTTTAGTGCGTGAAGACACCGTGAAATGGCACATGAGAAAAATATTCGCCGATCTCAATGTGCGCAGTCGCGTACAGGCGGTCACCGAAGCACAGGCGCGTAACCTGATATGAC
This sequence comes from Roseovarius sp., assembly GCA_021775255.1. Taxonomy (GTDB): domain Bacteria; phylum Pseudomonadota; class Alphaproteobacteria; order Rhodobacterales; family Rhodobacteraceae; genus Roseovarius. Next base: position 82,901 of record JAJFIA010000012.1, on the reverse strand, counting down.
CAAACGCGGAAAGAACTGAAATGCAGGATAACTTGGATAAGATCGTGATAGTAGGGGCCGGAACCGCTGGTGTGAATGCGGCATCAGCGCTGCGTCAGCAGGACTTTGAGGGGCAGGTCGTGATATTGGGGGCTGAATCCGTTGCCCCCTACCAAAGGCCGCCCCTGTCGAAGGCTTTTCTTGCAAAAAATAAGCCGCCCGCAGCGACGCTATTGAAGCCTGGGGCGTTTTTTCCAACGAACGGTATCACCTTGGAAATGGGTCAAAGAGTGGTAGCGATAGATCGGACTGCCAAGGCCGTCCTGACAAAAGCGGGCGTTCATTATCCCTATGACGAACTTATTCTTGCGACCGGGTCCAGCGCACGGCGCCTGCGCTGTCCCGGTGCAGGTCTGAGCAATGTTTGCTATCTGCGTAATTTGTCTGACGCCACGCGCCTGCACAAATCGCTACGTAGCGCAAAATCGGTGGTTATCCTTGGCGGCGGCGTGATCGGGCTGGAAGTTGCCTCCGCTGCGGTTGCACTAGACAAGCAGGTCACGGTAATCGAATCCGCTGGACGTGTGATGGCGCGGGTCGCCACACCTTCGGCCACCAATGTTATCACAAGGCAGCTTAAGGCCGCTGGCATCCGGTTTGCTCTGAACGCCAGATTGGCCCGGATAGATGGCGTTGACGGGCAGGCGCGGACCTGCATTCTGGAAAGCGGTGAAGCAGTGGCGGCAGATCTGGTCGTCGTCGGTATCGGAGCCTTGCCAAACCAAGGTTTGGCCGTCCACGCTGGGTTGCTTTGCGACAATGGAATCATAGTCGATGAGGCCATGCGCAGTTCGGATCCCGAAATCTACGCAATCGGCGACTGTGCCGCAGCCGAAAACTCCTATTATGGCGGTCGGATACGCATTGAGACAATCCACAATGCTATGGTTCAGGCTCAGATCGCAGCAAGCAGCATCTGTGGCGTTCGCATTCCCGACGCTGCGCCACCACGGTTCTGGTCCGATCTATTGGGGATGAAGCTTCAGGCGCTGGCCGGGCTGAAGCCCGTGTTCCGCAAGGGCGGCAGCGTGACAGCAGGAAATGCCAGCGGGATTAACGATGGTGCTGCCGCGATGGTTCTAGCACGGGCTGACGCAGCAAAAAAAGCTGGTCTGCAGCCGCGGGCGCGCATTTTGGGTTACTCGATTGCCGGAGTGGACCCCGAAGTTATGGGGATCGGCCCAATTCCGGCCGTACAGGCGCTATGCGCACGCACCGGGCTGAACATCGCTGATTTCGACGTGATAGAATCAAACGAGGCGTTCGCTGCGCAGGCTCTGGCTGTGAATAAAGTGCTTGGTTTGAATCCGGAAAAGGTAAATCCGAACGGTGGAGCAATCGCGCTTGGCCATCCGATTAGCGCCACTGGAGCGATCCTGACTCTGAAAGCCCTCAATGCCCTTGACAGTTTTGGTGGAACGAAGGCTCTGATCACAATGTGTATTGGGGGCGGTCAGGGGATCGCGATTGCAATAGAAAAACTGGGGGATTGAAGTCCTATAGTCTGCCCTGAAATCGCAAGAGTTATGAATTGTTGGGCACCAGTACATAAATGCTGGTGCGCACATCGGTGCTGGCGGAAGGAAAATGGTAGGGTAAAAGGGTTCGGTGGTCCTGAAATGCTTCTGTCTGTGGAGCGCGAAAGATCTTATTTGAGTATTGGGCGGGACCCTTTCGTAGTTTTATTGCGCCTAGATTTTTGGCTCCTCTGTTTTGATTGTTTTCGCGACTACGGGGCAGCGGGAACAGCCTGCGACCGTCAGAACTGCGTCTATCGGCGGGCACCCGGCGCGTGACTTGTGATCCGCATCCGGTTTGCGGCTGACCCGGTCTAGAGTTGAGCGAAACTCCTCCCACGGCCCCAACGCGTCAATTTCGACCAGCGGGTCTTTATTCACGTGCCGCTTTGCATAACAGTCAGAAAGATCAGCAGGTCCCGTCTGTGCCATCAATGCATCTCCCACTGCCTGTTCACTGTCCCATCATATCGGAGCGCCAAGGCCGGGGCAATTTTTGGAGGTGCCCTTTTGAGGGTCCATTGGAATCAGACCAACAGAAAGTGGAACAGGCCCTTTGCGACTGGCTTTCCCTCATCTTCGAGCCAGGCAATGGTTTCGACGCTTGCCATTCGCCGACCTTTACGCGAGACCGTGGCGCGTGTGTTCAACGTGCCCGGCAGCCCGGGTCGAAGATAGTCAACGGTCAGATTGATCGGTTTCGATGGAGGTGATTCTAGATCATCCAACACGGTCAACGAGGCAATTGCTTCCATAAAACTTGCAATTATCCCGCCATGATATGTATCAAGTACGGGGTTGCCTATGTGTCGCTGTTCGAATGGCATACGTGCCACAAAATGCGTGTCGTTAGCTTCAGTTACTGAAAAACCCAAGTGACGGAAGAACGGCACGCGATCACATCGCGCCTGTATGTCGCTGAGCTTCATCCGCCTGGGCCTCCTGTATTCATTTTATCCAACAAACTGCCCTTTCCGCGTGTCAGGGCAAAGGTTGCCGATCCTCGGGCGACCTCTTCGCAATCAGCGGTGTCAAACCAGATTTTTCCGGTTCCGAATGCGATGTGTCGGGTCTGCCGATAGCAATCGGCAAACACAATGACGTCGGCACGCGAACTTGCCGGGCGCAGATAGTCGACACGCAGATCGAGGGTTGCCATTGTCTGGACGTCGTCGATCGCCAGAAAGTTGGCTAGCCCAAAGGCGCTGTCCAGGAGTGCTGTCAGGACACCGCCGTGCAACATTGTGCCTTCTTCATCCAAACAGAAATCTGGGTTGAATGGCATCCGTATTTCAACGCCTTGCCGGTCGGCGCGTTCGATCTTTAAGTCCATCTCGGCGATCAGGCCCTTGGCCCTCGAATTCCAGACGCTTGCGATCATCGCAAACCGTTCTGCATCTTTGGTATCACTCATTGCAGCATGCCCTATTTCCCCGAATATGTCGGCTGACGCTTTTCCAGGAAAGCCGACAGTGCTTCGTGATGGTCACCCGTTTGGTGCATGAGTGCCTGATAGGCGGCAGCGGTGTTCAGAAAATCAGGCAGATCCATGCGCTCGGCATTACGCAACAACCTTTTGGCGGTGCGCACCGTGCGCGGCGGCTTGGCGGCAATGACGGCGGCTTTTGCGCGCGCCCTGGCCATCAGATCGTTGTGGGGCACAACCTCTAGCACCATATCAAGGTCCAGCGCTTCGGCCGCGTCTATCATCCGCGCCGAAAACGTCAGTTCGGCTGCCATCTGATAGCCCAGCCGACGGATCAGAAACCAACTGCCCGCATCGCCGGGGATAATCCCCAGGTTGAGGAAGACTTCACCGAACTTTGCCTTCTCCGAGGCGATCCGCATGTCGCACATCATGGTCAGGTCACACCCGGCACCGACCGCCGCGCCGTTCACAGCAGCGATTGTCGGAACGTCCAGATTATAAAGCGCGATCGGGATACGCTGAATTCCATTGATATAGCTCTCGGCGACGTCAAGAGGCGGTAGACCAAATTGATCGGTTTTGTTGTGCATGGCCTTAATATCGCCACCGGCGCAAAAGGCGGATCCCGCCCCGGTCAGGATCATCACGCTGACATCTGGGTTGCGCTGAATTTGGTTAAAGGCGTCCAGCATAGCCTCGATCATGTTATTACCGGTGATCGGGTTGCGCCGGTCGGGGTCGTTCAAGGTGACTGTTGCTATACGGTCTTTAATGTCTAGTAGGACGATCGGGTCGGTCATTTGCATTCCTTATCAGTGTGGGGTGGGGCAGCTACTCTTTGCCATCGCCGCGTTTTCTTTGTTCAAACAGTTCAGGGTTGATCATATCGCGGGCGTCGTGGCCCAGGTGAAGCGTTTCACCGCCATCGACGTAAACATCCTCGCCAGTGATGAAGCCACCCAACCTGGAGGCAAGATAGATGATCATGCCCGATATATCTTCGGCTGTGCCCATCCTGTTCAGGACCGAGCGGTTCAGCATTTGCCACTGCTCGGACGTAATCGGATAGCGGCCAAGGGCGTCGGTCTTGATTGTGCCGGGAGCGACACAGTTCAGCCGGATGCCATATTCGCCCCATTCGGCTGCCAGCGTTTTCATCATGCCGGTGACACCGGCACGCGCCGCAACGGTGTGGGTAAATCCGGTTAGTGCCGTGCGTGCGGAAATCGCTGTGACGAACACAATCGACCCGCCGCGTTCAAACATGAAATGATCGGCCACCGCACGGGTCATCTGCCACGATCCTATCAGGTTGTTGCGGATCACCGCTTCGAACCCTTTGTTGGTAATGTCACGTGCTGCGGCGATATATTGGCCGCCCGCATTGTTGACCAGCACGTCCAGCTGCCCGTAGTGGTCCTTGATCTTCAGCATGGCGGCTTCGATGGTGTCCTCGTCGCGGGTGTCGCCGGGCACGACAAAGGCGTCGCCGCCACGCGCGCGGATCATTTCGGCGGTTTCTTCCAATGGTTCCGACCGGCGTGCGAACAGGGCCAGTCGCGCCCCGCAACCGGCCATTTCCAGCGCGGTTGCCCGCCCCATGCCAGAGCCCGATCCGGTGACAAGCACCACCTGACCGGCCATCAGGTCGGGCGCATAACGTGGGTGTGTCGGTGAAATCATGTTGCTACCCCATCAGTTTTTCAGAAGTTCGCCAGCGATGATCAGCTTGCGCACTTCCTGCGTGCCTGCACCGACCTCGAGAACCCGGCCAGTGCGGTAGAGCCGGTTAACCTCGGTGTCGCGCATATAGCCCGCGCCACCGTGAATTTGCACCGCCCTGTCCAGCACAAACGATGTCGCCGCAGCGGCTTTAAAAACCGCAGCAGCGGTCAATTTGTGAATCTCACCGCGCCCACCTGCGCCCTCTTCGAGACCCTCACACATTGCCGCAGTACGAAAGGACAGCGTCCGGGCGACCTCTATTTCTGTGTACATGTCGGCCAACATCCCCTGAACCATCTGGAAACTGGCGATTGGCTTTCCAAATTGCTGCCGCGTCTTGGCATAGTCGATGGATATCTCCAGAGCGCGACGGGCGATACCCATTGCGTTAAAACAGACAATTGCGCGCTCTAGATCAAGCCCGCTCATGGTGATGGCAACGCCTGTATCGGGCAGGCCCACCATATTTTCCACGGGGACACGGCACTCATCAAAAACCAACTCGCCGGTAGGCGAGCCGCGAAAGCCCATTTTGTTCAGCTTTTGAGCGACTTTGAAGCCGGGTGTCCCCGCTTCAACGATGAACGCAGAAATCCCCTTGGCACCTTTTTCGGGCGAGGTTTTGGCGTAAACAAGAATGATGTCTGCGATCGGACCGTTGGTGATATAGATTTTGGTGCCGTTCAGAACATAGTCGCCGCCATCCTTGCGGGCGGTGGTGCGCATCGAGCCTAGGGCGTCCGACCCGGCACCCGGTTCGGTCAGCCCCAATGCACCGATCAGTTTGCCTTCACATAGCCCCGGCAAGTATTTGCGCCGCAGTTCATCATTGGCGTTACGATAAATGTTGTTGACGCACAGATTGTCATGCGCGACCTGGCTAAGGCCGATCGCGGCGTTTGCACGAGACAGCTCTTCGGTGATGACACACGCCGATGTAAAATCGAGCCCGGCACCGCCGTATTCGGGCGAAACATTTAAGCCAAGATACCCCATCTCCCCCAGCTTCGGGAAAACCGATGCGGGCAGGTCGTCAGTGTCATCCATTTCTGCGTTCAGGTGGTGGAATTCAGACTGGAAAAATCGGTAGGCCTGATCAGCAAGGGCCTGTTGGTCGGTGGTGACAAAGTGGCTGGGTGCGTTGTTGCGCAGATGCGTGGTCATGTTCTTGCTCCTATCCGCGCAAAAGTTCTTCGGCGATGATGATCTTACGCACCTCGCTCGTGCCGGCACCGATCTCCAACAGCTTGTTGGCGCGGTACAGGCGGTTGATCTCAGTGTCTTGCATATAGCCGGACCCACCATGGATGTGGCAGGCTGCTGTGACAGACCGGTTGAAGGCTTCGGCGGCATAAAGGCAGGCAGCGGCAGTTAGCTTGTGAATTTCACCGCGCCCGCCCGCGCCTCTTGGCAAGCCAACACAGGCGGCCAGCGCGCGATAGCTCATGGCGCGCGCGCTTTCGACATCGACATAAATTTCGGCCAGTTTGGACTGCATCATCTGGAACTGTGAAATTGGCTTGCCGAACTGCTCACGCAGCTGCGAGTATTCCAGTGCCAGTTCCAATGCCCGTTCGGCCATACCCACGCACATTGACGCAACCATGGCGCGCTCTAGGTCCAGCCCACTCATTACCACTGAAACGCCAGTGTTTTCCGCCCCGATCATATTACCGGCGGGCACGCGGCAATCCTGGAAAACAAGCTCGCCAGTGGGAGAGCCGCGAAAGCCCATTTTGTCGAGTTTCTGCGCCACCGTGAAGCCGGGTGTAGCCGTTTCGACAATAAAGGCGGAAATGCCCTTGGCACCTTTGGATTTGTCGGTCTTGGCATAAACGAGGACGATATCTGCGATCGGTCCATTGGTGATATAGATTTTGGTGCCGTTCAGCACATAGTCGTCGCCGTCGCGCACCGCAGTCGTCGCCATAGACCCCAGTGCGTCCGACCCGGCACCCGGCTCTGTCAGTCCAAGCGCTCCGACCAGTGTGCCGTTGCACAGGCCGGGAACGTATTGTTCGATCTGGCCTTGCGACCCGTTGCGCAGAAGGTTGTTCAGACACAGATTGTCATGCGCCCCGTGTGACAGACCCACGGCCGGGTTCCATTTCGACAAGATTTCCGACACCAGGGCCTGAGTGAACTCATCCTGGCCGCTGCCGCCGAGTTCAACCGGTGCCGTAATCCCCAGCAGGCCCAGCTCTCCCATTTTTGAAAATAGATCTTCTGGCCACCATTCCTCGGCATCCATCTTTTCCTGTAACGGATGCAGGATTTCACGCGCCACACGATCGACATGGTCGATGATGGCGCGCTGTTCGTCGTTCAGGGCGTAATTGGCTTTGATCGCGGCGATATCTTCAATCGACGGTCCAGTGTGAGCGTTCATTTTCGTCCTTCCGGAATGGACCCGTTGTCTGGCCATCAAGGAAAATCAAACATATGTTAGAAAAAAGATCAAGAGCCGACGTTACGCCAAGCCGCAACGTCGGCAGAGTATCTTTGCCAATGTTGAAGCTTTCATGAACGATCTACGTTTCCGGTCGGGTTAGCTCTTGCAATTCGATTGCCCCTGGATCGGCGCGTAATGACGATTCCAGAACGTGCCGCTGGATTTTACCGCTGGTTGACCTTGGAAAATCCTCAAAGGCAATAAAGTGAATTTCGCGGGGTAACTTGTAGGTCGCGAGCGAGGCGCGGCAGGCGGCCATTAGCGTGTCCTGGGTTGCAGTGTCGCCAGAGCGTGAGACAAAAGCCACCGGCGCTTCGCCCCAGCGATCGTCAGGCACCCGGACTACGGCTGCGTCGGTGACGTTGGGATCGGCCATCAGCACGCGTTCGATCTCGGCGGGGTAGACGTTTTCGCCGCCGGTCTTGATGAGATATTTCGCCCGGTCAGCGAAACCCAGTGTTCCGTCTGCATTGCGTCGGAACACGTCGCCCAAGTGGAACCAACCATCGCGAAACGCCTCGGTATTGGTGGCGTCGGCATTCCAATAGCCGGAAAACAACGTCGGCCCGCGCATCAACAGCTCTCCGGGGGTGCCGACAGGCACGTCCTGGTCGGTTTCGTCAACCAGACGTATTTCACAAAATGCGCTAATTTGCTTGGACAGGGTTTGAGGCGTTACGCCAATCGGGATTGTAGAGCGCGTGGCGGGTGGCAACCCGGTTTCGGTAGAGCCAAAACTGTTCAGATAAGGCGCATTCAATAACGTGGTAATCTCGGAGATCTGATGCGGCGGAACTAGATCTGCCATGGCACCGCAGACTCGAATACCTATGGGTGTAATTCCTTTTTCTTTAAAATGGGCGATGAATGATTCGATCATGCCGGGGATCAGAACCAGCCAGCCAATGCGATGCGTTTCAATGGACCTGCATATAGCTTCCGGATCATAGCCGTCGATCATAACTACGGTGCCACCGCGCAAAAGCGTGGACAGAGCGTGATCGGTCGAGGCCATATGAAACATTGGAGCCCAAGCGACAAATGCGTCCGTTGGGGCAAGGCCTAGTTCGGCGGCAAAGACTGACGCGCGGGCAATCATCGCTCGATGGCTTAGGACTGCCCCCTTGGGCAGGCCAGTGGTGCCGCTGGTATACAGAATGACCAGCCCGTTTTCGGGGTCTTGTGGGACCGGGGTGAAATGGGGGGCCTGCGTCAGGGCGTCCTCGTATTCGCGGCCCAAGGTCAGTGTCGGGATATTCGGGGTCTGGTCGAGCAATTCCTGCAGATCGAGTTCGGTAATAATCAGGCGCGGGGAAACCAGAGTTACGCAATGGCGCAATTCCGCGGCCAGAAGCCGCCAGTTCAGGCAAGCGACGATCAAGCCCGTGGCGGCGGCGGCCAGTTGGACCTCGACATATTCGCGTCGGTTGCGTGACAATACTGCGATTCGCTCTCCGGTGTTCAGGCCGAGTCCCGCGAAGTGCCCGGCCAGCTGGTCGACACGACAAAGCAAAGCGGCATAAGTCGTCCGTTCGTCAGAGTCCTCGATTGCGATGGCATCTGGTAAAGCTGACCCACGATTGCGGAAAAGCTGGTAAACATCCGTCCGTGATGCGCTTTGAGGTGCATGTCCGAGGGACGCTACGGTGCCGCTGCTCAACTGGTTCAGAGGGGCCTTGCACATAGCTTTTCTCCACCTATTGCAATTATTCTAACATGTGTTAGATAAATTCCAATACCGTTTCCGTCCTATACGTACAATAAACTGATTTTGATCATGGGAGGCTTCAATGTCCACCAAGGCTTATGTAACCGGGGTCGGAATGGTCCCCTTTCAGAAACCCGGCGCGTCGGAAAGCTATGACGTGATGGCGGCAAAGGCCACCCGCAGCGCGCTGCAGGATGCCGGATTGTCCTACGACCTGATCCAGCAGGCCTATGTCGGCTATGTTTATGGTGACAGCACCTGCGGTCAGCGGGCCTTGTATCAAGTGGGCATGACCGGCATTCCGATTCTGAACGTCAACAACAACTGCTCCACAGGGTCATCAGCGCTTTTTCTGGCGCGTCAGGCCGTTGAAAGTGGGGCGGTCGAGTGCGTTCTGGCCTTAGGATTTGAGCAGATGAAGCCTGGCGCGATCGGGTCGGTGTTCGAGGATCGGGTAAGCCCATTCCAATCGTTTGACGACGAAACCGACGATCTGGTTGGCAGTCCTGAGATCCCGCTGGCGCTGCGGTATTTCGGCGGTGCCGGCAAGGCGCATATGGACGAGTTTGGCACCACCTTGGAAACATTCGCCAAGATCCGCGCCAAGTCTAGTCGGCACGCCTCAAAAAACCCGGTCGCCCTGTTTCGCACTGAGGTAACCGCCGAAGAGGTTCTGGCCGCCAAAGTGGTTTGGCCCGGTGTCATGACTCGGTTGATGGCTTGCCCGCCGACCTGCGGCGCGGCGGCGGCAATTATCTGTTCAAAGGCGTTTGCCGACAAACACGGGCTGGATTCCTCTGTCCGGATTGCGGCACAGGCGATGACCACCGACGGGCCGGAAACCTTCAATGCCCACGATATGCGCGAGGTTGTTGGCGCCAGCATGGCTAAAAAGGCCGCCAATCAGGTCTATGAGGCCGCAGGCATCGGCCCCGAAGACATCAACGTCGTCGAGCTGCATGACTGTTTTGCCCATAATGAGTTGATCACCTACGAGGCGCTTGGCCTTTGCGGTCGTGGCGAGGCCGGAAAGTTCGTTGATGATGGCGACAATACCTATGGCGGCAAATATGTAACCAATCCGTCGGGCGGACTTTTGTCTAAAGGGCACCCGTTGGGGGCCACGGGCCTCGCGCAATGCACCGAGCTAGTGCAGCAATTGCGCGGCACGGCCGATGCCCGGCAGGTTTCGGGGGCGCGGCTGGCGCTTCAACATAATCTGGGCCTAGGGGGCGCTTGTGTCGTGACGCTGTACGAGGCGGTATGAGGGCGGCGCATTTGCACGGACGCTGTGGTTGGGGAGGACAGACATGACAGCTAGGCTTGACGGGCGCGTCGCGCTGGTATCCGGATCTGGACGCGGCATTGGCCGCGAGATCGCTTTGAAATTGGCCTCCGAAGGTGCGCGGATCGTGGTCAACGATCTGGATGCGGATCCGGCGGCGCAAACCGCTGAAATGATCCGTGACATGGGCGGTGAGGCCGCGATCTGCGCCGGGTCGGTGACCGAAGATGGCTTTGCCCAACGGTTCGTTGATACCGGCGTTAATGCCTTCGGCGGGCTGGACATAATCGTTAACAACGCGGGCTATACTTGGGACAGCGTAGTCCAGAAAATGACGGATGAGCAATGGCATGCCATCATAGATGTTCATCTGACAGCACCCTTTCAGATTCTTAGAGCCGCCGCGCCAGTGTTCCGCGACAAGGCCCGCGCCGAAGCTGAAGCGGGGCAGGAAGTGTTTCGCAAGGTTGTGAATATTTCGTCCATCGCCGGAACCGGCGGCAACGCGGGGCAGATCAACTATTCTGCTGCCAAGGCCGGCATCATCGGACTGACCAGAACGATGGCAAAAGAGTGGGGCCGATACAAGGTCAACGTCAATGCCGTGGCCTTTGGCCCGATCCGCACGCGCCTGACCGAAGGCAGCGCCAAGGGGGACAGCACGATCAAGGTTGAAGGCAAGGACATCCGCGTCGGTGTCAGCCCCGATCTGTTAAGCCAGATGGAAACGTCTATTCCACTGGGCCGTGTCGGCACACCCGAGGAAGCCGCAGGGGCTGTCTATCTGTTTTGTGCGCCGGAATCGAACTTCATTTCCGGGCAATATGTGATCTGCGGCGGGGGTTTTGTAATCTAAATAGCCGCCGCTGTTGAATGACCAAGGAGAGTGTGTGCGTGTCACAAGGACCGTTGAAAAACATTAGTATCATCGAACTTGGTCATGTGATCGCCGGACCGCTGGCGGCGACTTTGTTGGCCGATTTCGGTGCCGAGGTGATCAAGGTCGAAAACCCGCGCGGCGGTGACATGATGCGCGATCTCGGCCCCAAGGCGCAGGATGACGGGCTGGGTGTGTGGTGGAAAACACTGGCGCGCAACAAACGCATTTTGGCGCTTAACTGGAAGACCCCTGAAGGACGCGCAATTCTGCGCCGCATGGTCGAAGCCAGTGATGTTTTAGTTGAGAATTTCCGGCCCGGCGTGCTGGAACGCGCTGATATCGGACCCGACGTGTTGCACAGATGGAACCCGGATCTGATCATCCTGCGTATTTCGGGCTATGGGCAGGAAGGCCCGATGAAAAAGACGCCGGCCTTTGGTCGCGCAGCCGAAGCCATGAGCGGATTGGCACATCTGACGGGATACCCCAACGGGCCGCCGATGCATCCAGGGTTTCCGGCGGCGGATTCGACCACCGGGCTGATGGGCGCACTGGGTGTCATGCTGGCGCTGCACGCGCGTGGCAATGGAACCGCAAAAGGGCAGGTCATCGACCTCGCGGTGTTCGAGGGGCTGTTGCGGCTGATCGACTATCACGTACCGGCGCTGACAGGCGCGGCCGTGTCGCCGCTGCGCAACGGTCTTCGCCAACCGATGGACTTTGCCCCCGGCGGTATGTTCCGCACCAGCGACGGTGTCTGGGTCACGGTATCCGCAGGCGGGGCAGAAACCGCTCGGCGTCTGTTGCGCACGGCGGCCGGGGATGCATTTGCCGACAATCCGCGCTTTGCCACAATGGCCGGGATCAGCGCCAATATGGCCGAGGTTTTTGACGCGCTTCAGAAGTTCATTGGGGCGCGTGATTTTGACACTGTGCAGGCCGAGTTTACAAAAAACGACGCGGTTGCTGCGAGGGTTTTGAGCGTCGAGGATATCGTGAACCATCCGCAGATCGCCCATCGCGGCGACATCGTGGATGTAGCGGGAGAACAGACACGGGTGGTCGGCGCGGTGCCGCACCTGTCAGACACGCCGGGAAGCGTACGCTGGCTTGGCCGTGCCGAGGCCGCCGACAGCCACGCAGTGTTGCGCGATCTGGGTTTGAACGAACAAGAAATCGCGGCGCTGGCCTCGTCAGGGGTGGTGGGCATGCCGCAAGAATCCGAGGAAAAAGCATGACTTATCGGTATACTGAGGCGCAGCAGGAAATCCGCGACACCGTTTTGCGTATCTGTGCCGATTTCGATGATGAATACTGGCTTGAAAAAGACCGCAATGGGGGCTTCCCCCACGACTTACACAAGGCTTTGGCGGATGGCGGCTGGCTGGGTATCGCATTGCCGGAAGAGGTCGGCGGTGCCGGACTGGGCATAACCGAGGCGGCAATCATGATGCAGGCCATCGCGGAATCGGGCGGTGGTGCCAGCGGTGCGTCGGCCATCCACATGAACATTTTCGGGCTCAATCCAGTGGTAAAATTCGGCACCCCGGAGCAAAAACAGCGGATGCTGGTGCCGCTTCTGGAGGGGCGCGAAAAGGCCTGTTTTGCGGTAACCGAACCGACGACGGGGCTGGATACAACAAAGCTCAAGACACGGGCAATCCGACAGGGCGACCGGTATGTGGTGCATGGCCAGAAGGTCTGGATTTCAACCGCGCAGGTGGCTCACAAGATGCTGTTGTTGGCCCGCACCACGCCGCTGGAAGAGGTGACAAAGCCCACCGAGGGGTTGACCCTGTTTTACACGACGCTGGACCGGACCTTTGTGGACGTGCGCGAGATCGAAAAAATGGGCCGCAAAGCGGTAGATTCCAATGAGGTGTTCATCGACGGGCTGCCTGTTCCAGCCGAGGATATGATCGGCGAAGAAGGCCAAGGGTTCCGCCAGATCCTACACGGTCTGAATCCCGAACGCATACTGGTGGCGGCGGAATGCGTCGGCATTGCGCGAAACGCGATCAAACGGGCGTCGGAATATGCAAAGGAGCGACATGTCTTCGGCCGTCCGATCGGGCAGAATCAGGGCATCCAGCATCCGCTTGCCAAAGCCTGGGCCAGGGTCGAATCCGCCAATCTGATGGTGATGCATGCCGCGGCTCTGTATGATGCGGGCGAGCCATGTGGTGTCGAGGCGAATGCTGCAAAGCTGCTGGCAGCGGAAGCCGCAGTGGAGGCGACGCAGACGGCGCAGATGACGTTTGGCGGTTTTGGATACGCCAAGGAATATCATGTTGAGCGGCTGGTCCGCGAGGCGTTGTTGTTCCACATCGTACCGGTGACGCCGCATATGCTGATGTCGTTCATTGCCGAAAAGGCGCTTGGGTTGCCAAAATCCTACTGAAAGGGGCCATTATGAAAGATGTATTGCGCACCACCGGCTTCTATTTCGATGAAGTCGAGATTGGTGCCCGCTTCGAAACCCGCAGCCGGACAGTGACCGAGGCTGACCTTGTTGGGTTCTGTAACCTGACGTGGATGACGGAATCATTGTTCACCAATACTGAGCATGCCCGCGACGGCGCTGCGGCGCATGGGCGGGTGGTGCCTGGGGTGATGGTTTACGCAATGGCCGAGGGGCTGTTGACGCACACGATGGAGGGTACGGGTCTGGCGTTTCTTCATGCTGATTTCGTTGTGAAGGGGCCTACTTTTGTCGGTGATACAATCCACGTTGAAGTCGAAATTATCGAGGCCCGTCTAACATCTAAGCCGGGCCGTGGTCTGGTGCGCAGCCGAAACCGGGTGCTCAAGGCGGATGGCAGCGAATGTATTGTCTACGAGCCGCTTCGCATGCTGCGTCAGCTAAACGCAACTCAGTAAAATACACCTAATTTGAGAGATCACATAAATCTTGCCAAGAAATCTAACGCGTGTTAGGTTTTTTGAAACGCTAGCGAAATTGCTAGCAGGGGGGGGAGATGACTGACTCGCAAGAGCCGAATTTTGGGTTCACACGAACCGAACTACGGGACCGAAATACCGTCTATGCGCCGGGTCTTTTCCAGGACCAGACTGTTGTCGTGACTGGTGCGGGTGGCGGGCTTGGCCTGGCTATCGCGGCATTGTTCGCCCGCCTGGGCGCACGGCTGGCGATCTGTGGGCGCAACCCTGAAAAACTGGAAAGCGCGGCGGAATTCCTGCGTTCGTTTGGCGGCGAAGTGATGGCGCGCGAAATGACGATACGCGACCCTGAACAGGTTGCCGCCTTTGTGGACGCTGTTCATGAACGTTTCGGTGGGCTGAATGTTCTGGTCAACAATGCAGGCGGACAGTTTCCGCAGCCGGCCTTGGACTTTTCCATAAAAGGTTGGAACGCGGTGATCGACACCAATCTGAATGGTACCTGGTGGATGATGCAGGCGGTAGCGAAAAATTGGGTCGAGACCGGAACCCAAGGCAATATTGTCAGCATCGTCGCAGATGTCTGGCGCGGAATGCCCGGCATCGCCCATACCGCCGCGGCACGCGCCGGGGTGATATTCCTGTCCAAATCTGTCGCAGTTGAATGGGCACCTTACGGTGTGCGTGTGAACTGTGTCGCACCTGGCTGCTGCGAAAGTACCGGGTTTGGAAATTATCCAGCCGAGGGTGCCGCGACGTTCAAGGAATCCAATCCCATGCGCCGGGCGGGCGACGAATGGGATGTTGCCGAAGGAGTTGTTTATATGGCGGCACCGTCGGGCAAATTTATAACCGGAGAGGTTCTAAACATAGATGGCGGTCAGCAGATGTGGGGTGATCCCTGGCCGACGGGACGTCCTGATTACTTCAAGATAGACTGAGAGAGAGAACGGCGGGATGGTGAGTTTTGATTTGCTGGGAGGCGCGCACGGATGAATGGACCTGTAACATCAGGCAGCGGCCAGGTGCCGGTTTTGGAATGCATCGGCGTAGAGCGGCGGTTTGGCGGGCTTATCGCAGTATCGGGCGTGGATCTGAGGCTTGAGAAAGGCGAAATCTTCGGTCTTGTCGGTCCCAACGGCAGTGGAAAAACGACGCTGACCAACGCGATCACCGGCTTTTACCCGCCACAAAAGGGGAAGATCCTGTTGGGCGGTAGGGATATTACTGGAACCGCGCCGCACAAGGTTGCGGGCATGGGAGTTGCGCGGACATTCCAGAACCTTGCGCTGTTCAACGGAATGAGCGTGCTCGACAATATTTTATTGGGGCGTCACATCCATATGAACCCTGGCGTGATCCGCACGGCGTTATACTGGTGGTTGGCGCGGCCCCAGGAAATTGCCAACCGAGAAGTCGTGGAAGAGGTAATCGACTTTCTTCAACTGGAAAGCATCCGGCACGAGTTGGTCGACGGAATCCCGATCGGGTTGAAGAAACGTGTGGAGCTGGCCCGTGCTTTGGTGGCCGAGCCACATCTTCTGATACTGGATGAACCGATGGCCGGGATGAACCAAGAAGAAAAAGAATACATGGCGCGGTTTATTCTGGATGCCCGCGCCGAGCGCGGCGTCAGTGTCCTGCTGATCGAGCATCATATGGACGTTATCATCGGGATCTGTGACCGAATGTTGGCGCTGAATTATGGCGAAATGATCGCCAGCGGCATCCCAAGAGAAGTCATCAAAAATCCGCGCGTTATCGAAGCCTATATCGGAGGCGCACATGGCGAATAATCCTTCATCCACCGTTTTAAAGGCCGAGCCAAACGCCGGGGACGATACGATTGCGCGCCTTCTGATGCGCAATGCAACAGAGTATGGCAATGATATTGCGATGCGCGAGAAAGACCGTGGTATATGGCGGGAAGTGACCTGGTCTGCCTATGCTGAGGAGGTGCTGCGCTGCGCCGCCGGCTTCATGGCCCTGGGCGTGAAGCCCGGTGACGCGGTCATTATTCTAGGTGACAACCGCGTGAGGCTTTATGCTGGAATGACCGCGATGTCGATGCTGCGCGCCTATGCTATGCCGGCCTATCCCGGCGCGACGCTTGACGAGTTGAGGCATTTCTTCGGGGAAGCCCACGTTGTAGCCGCTTTGGTCGAAGATCAAGAACAGGTCGACAAGATCCTTGAGCTGCGCGACGCTGGAACGTCGGTGGCATCTATCGTTTACGATGAGGCGCGCGGGTTGAATCTCTATGATGCGCCTGGCCTGCAGTCGTGGGAAAGCCTGGTGGAAGCGGGTGCCAAGAGGCTGTCTGCCGATCCGGATTTGCGTCGGCACCTGATTGAGGAGTCCAAACCGGAAGATCCGGCGGTGTTCATGCATTCCTCGGGTACGACGGGTAAGCCTAAGGGGATCGTGCTGAGCCAAAAAAATGTGTTGTCGGGTGCGCGCAATGCCCACGCCGGAGGTGCGTTTAATTTTGGCGAAGAAATTTTGGCCTATCTGCCAATGGCGTGGGTTGGTGACTTTGCGCTGACGGTGGCGTCGGCGATCGCGTTCCGCTTTACCGTTAGCGTGCCGGAGCGTCAGGAAACCGTGCAGCGTGACCTGCGCGAGATTGCACCCAGCCTGTATCTCGCCGCACCGCGCAGTTGGGATCACATGTTGACTGCCATTCAGGTGGGAATGGAGAATTCAACGCCTCTGAAGAAATGGCTCTATCATTTCTTCATGGATCGGGCTGTCGAGGCCGAACGGCGCAAGCTGAACGGTCTCAGTGGCGGACCCTTTGAGCGGCTGGGTCGGCTGGTCGGCGAGAGAATTATTTTTGGCCCGATCAAGGACCAGTTCGGCTTGATCCACCTTAAACGCGCCTTCACCGGTGGTGAAGCTATCGGCGAAGATACTTTCATTTTTTACCGGGCCCTTGGTATCAAATTGCGCCAGCTTTACGGCCAGACCGAAAACAGCGCGTTCAACGCTATCCAGGCCCCTGGCGAGGTGAAGTTGCATACCGTCGGCAAGCCCTTGCCGGGCGTCGAAGTGAAGATTGCCGACGATGGCGAAATCCTCATGAAGGCAGACAGCGTGTTCAAAGGGTACTTCAAAAATGAGGCGGCCTCGGCCGAGGCATTGCAGGATGGATGGTTGCACAGCGGCGACGCCGGTTATCTGGAAGACGACGGCCATCTCGTTGTTCTTGGGCGCGTATCCGAGGTCGTCTTTACCAAAAGCGGCGAACGATATGTTCCCAACTATATCGAAAACCGTCTCAAGTTCAGCCCCTACATCAAAGATGCCGCCGTGATTGGCGCGGGACGGGGCGAATTGACGGCAATGATCTGTATCGATGCCGAGGCGGTCGGGCATTGGGCCGAAGTTAACGGTGTGCCCTACGTATCCTATGCTGATCTTTCCCAAAGACCTGAGGTGGCTGAATTGGTGAAAGAGGCATTTGTTCGGGTAAACAAGGCGGTGACCGAAGGCCTGCAATTGCATCGCTATGTATCATTGCACAAAGAATTTGATCCGGATGACGGCGAGATTACCCGAACCCGTAAACTGCGGCGCAAGGTTGTAGAAGAACGTTACGGTCAGGTGATCGAGGCGCTTTATAACGGTGCAGCCAATATTCACGTCAAAGCGGTCGTAACGTACGAAACAGGCGAAACGGGGACTGTCGAACGCACCCTGTTGATCAGGGAGATATAAGATGGATTTAGTTTTTCTGGCAGAGCTGACAGTGAATGGCGCGCTGACAGGCCTGCTTTACTCGCTTTTTGCAATTGGGCTTGTCCTGATTTACAAATCGTCGTCGGTGCCAAACTTGGCTCAGGGGGCCCTAACCATGTTGGGTGCCTATGTGGTGCTGGCATTCTCGCATAATATGGGGTTGCCGCTTTGGGTGGCCATTCCTTTGGCGGTGGTGATCATGTTCTTTGTGGGCATCGGCATCGAAAAAGTTGCGCTGCGCCGATTGGCGGGGCGCCCGGTCATTATGATCCTGATGATGACAATGGGGATCGACATCTTTCTGCGCGGCACCACCCTGGCGATTTGGGGCGGGTCTTCGCGTTCGGTTGATTTGGGGGTCAGCTATGAACCGCTCTTTGTGGGGGACATGCTTCTTAGCCGTATCCACATTGTCGGTGCCAGTGTTGCGCTCGCCCTGTTTGTTGCCTTTTTTCTGTTCTTCCGCAGTCGGCTTGGTATTCGTTTGCGGGCCATTTCTGACGATTATATGGCATCCTGGTCTGTGGGTATTTCGGTTGAACGGGGTGTTGGCCTGTCCTGGGGACTGGCGTCGATCGTGGCGGTGGCAACCGGTGTGATTTGGGGCGAAATCCAGGGCGTCGATCAGTCGTTGTCGATCCTGCTGCTCAAGGGGCTGACAGTGGCCGTTTTGGGCGGGCTGGACAGTATCATCGGCGCGATTGTCGCCGGTATCATTCTGGGCATTCTGGAAAGTGTCGGTTCATTTTATCTAGATGAAATTGTCGGAGGTGGCAGCCGGGATCTGATTGTCGCTGCCGTGTTGATCCTGACGGTGATGATCCGCCCGCATGGCCTGTTTGGCCGTCATGACATCGAAAGGGTCTAAATTATGTTTTACGGTCTCTCAGGTGTTCGCCACAATAGTTACGTTTCTGATAGCAAGCTCTTCCCGGTTCCGGCTGATCGCAACGCCGTTGTGTTCTTCTTGCTGCTCGGGCTCGCAGCACCCTATCTGGTCAGTTCGCTTTATCTGAACAGTTACATTCTGCCTTGGCTGATCTGGACGGCGGCCGTATTGGGACTGAACCTTGTAACGGGTTGGGCCGGACAACTGCATCTGGGATATGCGGCCGTAATGGCCGTTGGTGCCTATTCGGCTGTTCACGCGGCGAAATTCGGAATTCCATGGGAGTTTGCCTTGCTTATAGGCGGTCTAGCCTCTTCGGTAATCGGAAGTCTGTTTGCTTTTGCGGCGCTGCGGACCAAGGGGCTTTACCTGGCCCTCACAACCCTTGCGATGCAGTTCGTGATGGACTGGGTACTGACCCATTCGCCAACGATCGCAGGGGGATCGCACGCGTCATTGCAATCGCCCACCTTTGCGTTGTTGGGGCAAGATATTACCTCGGATGCGGGCCTTTATTATGTAGCATTCGGGTGGTGCGTACTGGTCACGATCTTCATGCTTAACCTGCGACGCACAGGCTTGGGCCGGGCCTTGGTTGCCGTGCGGGAAAAGGATTTTGCCGCCGCAATTCTGGGCGTGAACAGTTTTTACTATAAACTTGTCGCGTTTGCCGCATCGTCATTTATCGCAGGTATCAGCGGCGCGATCCTGGTGGCGACGTTCTACTTTCTTGCGGCCCCAGAACAGTTTGCCGTGAACGTATCCATTCAGGTTCTGGCGATGGTGATTGTGGGCGGGCTCGGCAGCATTCTTGGAAGCTATCTGGGAGCCGCACTCATCCTGCTCATGCCCGGGGTCGTGAACCAGTTGTTCTCATTGGGAGCTAATCTTTTGGGGTTGGATTTAGGCATCGAAACGCTAGCGCACATTCCGAACGCGGCCTACGGCGCACTGATTGTCATCTTCCTGATGGTCGAGCCCTTGGGGCTTGGAAAACTCTACGCCAATGTCAGGGATTACCTGATGGTTTGGCCCTTTGACCAGCTTAAGAAATAGGGGGCGACATGGCACAGCCTAAAACCACAGCGACCGACCAGATACTGTCTCTGAACAGCATTGAAGTTTTGTACGATTCAGTCCTGCTCGCGATTAAAGGGGTCTCGATCGAGGTTCCCCGTGGAGGAATGGTTGCACTTTTGGGTTCCAACGGAGCAGGCAAAAGCACCACCCTGAAAGCAATCAGTGGATTGCTAAAGGCCGAACGGGGCAAGGTCAGCCGGGGGGAAATTTGCTTTGACGGTAAACTAATCGGCAACATCCTGCCGCAAGACCGCGTTGCGATGGGTATCTGCCACGTCATTGAAGGCCGCCGGGTGTTCGAGCATATGACACCGGACGAAAACCTTGAGGCGGCAGCGCCAATGTCGATGTCGCGCCAAAAGGTGAATTCGGAAAAAGCCCGCATATACGAGTATTTTCCGCGCCTTGCGGAACGCAAAGCATCACAGTCGGGGTATCTGTCAGGCGGCGAACAACAAATGTTGGCCATCGGGCGTGCGCTAATGACCCAACCGCGCCTGTTGATGTTGGACGAACCCAGCCTCGGGCTTGCTCCGTTTCTGGTGGCCGAAATTTTTGGAATTATCCAGCGCATCAACAAGGAAGATGGCCTGTCGGTTTTACTGGTAGAGCAAAACGCGCTGGCCGCGCTGGAGATCGTTTCGCACGGCTATCTGATCGAAAATGGCCGCGTCGTGATGCACGATTCGGCAGAGGCGCTGAAGGCAAACTCCGACATTCAGGAGTTTTATCTCGGTGGAGGTGAAGGCAAGAATTTTCACGACATCAAGCACTACAGCAGACGGAAGCGCTGGCTGAGCTAGCGTTTGCGTTTGAATATTCACAGAGGAGGAACCAACCAATGAAAACCAAGACTTATGTAAAAAGATTGGCTACGGCAGCCGTGATGGGGCTGACAAGCCTGTCGGCCGCGAATGCAGCCGAGGACACGATCAAGTTCGGTATGTGTTATGATCTGAGCAAGTCCTACACATTTGTGACGCCGCAAATCACGCAGGCGGCGCAAGATCTGGCCACCCTGACCAATATGAAGGGCGGCATCGGTGGTCATGAAATTGAAATCATCGTTCAAGATCACGGCAACGAACCGCAGCGTGGTATTGAATGCTACGAAAAGCTCAAGCGTGAAGGCGTGTTTGTTTTCGACATGCTGTCGACGCCGGTTTCCATCGCTGTGCTGCCGCGGATTATGAAAGACAAGAATATTCTGATCCAATCTCTTGTCGGCCGGGGGGACGCCGCTGACGGATCGGTGTTCAGCCAGATCTTCCCGGTTGGTCCCACCTATTGGGGACAAGCCGCCAACGATATTGCCTATATCAAAGAGCAAAGCGGTGGTGACATGAAAGGTGTCAAGGTCGGTTTCGCCTATCTGGACTATCCCTTTGGTCAGGAACCGATCGAAATCCTGAAAACACTGGCCGAAAAAGAAGGCTTTGAGCTTTTGCTTTATCCGGTGCCGCTGCCCGGCAGTGATCAGGCGAGCGTCTGGACCAAAGTGCGTCGCGACAAGCCCGACTATGTGGTTGCCTGGCTTCTCGCAGGTGGGCACGTCGTTGCTGCCAAGGAGATGAAACGCAACGGCTTTCCGATCAGCAATTATATCTCGGTCAACTGGCTGAATGAGGTGGACATCGCCAACATCGGCGCCGAGGCCGCAATCGGGCTCAAGCGTGGGACCAATGTTGCCGGCGGGCAGGATCTTCCGATCATCCAGGAAATCCTTGCCGACGTTTACGGCGCGGGCAAAGGTGCCGGGCCGGTCGAAAAGATCAACGACGTGTATTACAATACCGGTCTGGCGATCTATTCCGCGGCGTTCGAGGCAGCGCGTCTTGCCGTGGAGCAGAATGGCTTCCCTGTTACACCCGATTCCATGAAGGCAGGCTATGAAAGCATCGTGGATTTTGATGCCAACGGTCTGTTCGCCCCCATTACGGTGACGGCGGATGATCACGGTGGCGGCGGTAAGACCCGTATCGAGATGTGGGATGGCAAAACCTGGGTCCCTCAGCAGGACTGGACCGCAGCCTATACCGACGTAATCTGGGACGTGGTCAAAGAAAGCTCAAGCAAGTTCACGGTTGAGTAAGAAAACGTGGCTGGGGGTTCGCCCCCAGCCTTCCACCGGGTTTGAACTAACCCGAGCCAGCTTTGCTCAAACCCGTATCTCAAGGACATTCCATGACAGATAACCCAATTGAACTCACCGTTGAAAACGGTGTGGCAACAGTTTTTATTAACCGACCGGAGCGAAAGAATGCCTTGTCAGTAGCGGCCGCGAACGGGTTGGCGGATGCCTGGGATCAGATCGAGGCTGACGATAGTATCCGCGTCGTCATCCTGACCTCGGCCGATTGCGGTGTGTTCAGTGCCGGGCTTGATCTCAAGGAAGCTGCCGAGATTGCCCGCGACGAAGGCATCGATATCCTGTCCAAAATGCGCGATCCGTTCCATGACCGGATGCGGACCTGTTCCAAGCCGATTATTTCAGCGATGACCGGATCGCTGATGGCCGGTGGCATGATGCTGACCCTGATGAGCGATCTGCGGGTCGGACTGAAAGGTACGAAGGTTGGTATAACCGAGGTCAAGATTGGCCGAGGATCGCCGTGGGCGGCCCCGGGCCTGTCGATGCTACCGCAACCGGTCCTGATGGAGATTGTCCTGACCGGGGATCTAATGCCGATTGAACGGCTGCACGATTATGGTTTTACTAATTACCTGGAAGACACACCCGATGCTGTGCGGACCCGTGCCCGCGAACTGGCGGACCGCATCGCTTCGGGTGCGCCGTTGTCGGTGATCGCCGCCAAAGCAAGTGTGCGCGCAACGATGGATCTGGGCTGTGCTGCTGGATTGGAAGAAGGCAAGCGGTTGCATGAAGTTGTCTACACCAGCCAGGATGCCATCGAAGGCCCGCGGGCTTTTGCTGAAAAACGCCCCCCGGTTTGGCAAGGTAGATAGGTAACCAGGAGCTTGATATGTCTGACCTTATGCGATTTGACGTCGACAACGGGGTGGGGGTCTTGCGATTCACGCAGCCCGCGCGCCGGAACCCTTATAGCCTGGCATTTGTTGACCAGTTTATTGCGGCTCTTGATGTGGCGCAAAGGGATGATGCGGTGCGTGCCGTTGTGATGACTGGCGGCGATTATTTTTCAAGTGGTGGCGATCTTGTCGGGTTTCGGTCCGAGATCGCAAAAGGCGCGCGTGCAACCTATGAGATGGTTGACAAGGTGCATAGTGGCGGGCGCGCGGCATACGGATTCAACAAGCCGCTGATTGCTGCCGTGAATGGCGTCGCCTATGGCGCAGGAATGAGTTTGGCGCTGTGTGCCGACGTGATTGTCGCGGCTGAAGATGCGCGGTTCTGCCAAGTTTTTTCAAAAGTGGGTGGCTGCCCCGACACGGGATCGAGCTGGCTGTTGCAACAGCGCATGGGGTCAGGCGCGGCACGCCTTCTGGTGCTGACCGGGCGTGAGATTTCCGGCAAGACGGCCCATCAGATGCGGGCAGTAGAAGAATGTGTGCCCGCTGACGAAACCGAAGCTGCCGCGATCGCAATCGCGACCGAGATGGCAGCAAACCCGATGTTTGGAATGCATTGCAGCAAACGCGTGATGCGTGAGGCCGCGGAGTGCTCTTTCGAGGAAGCTTTGGACATTGAGTGCCGCGCGCAGACTATTCTGCTTGGCGCGCATGATTTTCCCGAAGCAATGAATGCTTTCACAGAGAAACGAAAGCCGAGATTCCGAGACTGCTGAGTAAAGAGATTCAAAATATACTAACCTCAAGAGGAGATTATCGCCCATGAAGGTACTTGTACCTGTAAAGCGCGTGATTGACTACAACGTGAAAGTGCGCGTTAAAGCGGACGGATCGGGTGTTGATCTTGCTAATGTAAAAATGTCGATGAATCCGTTTGACGAAATTTCCGTCGAACAGGCGATCCGTCTGAAAGAAGCCGGTCAAGTCGAAGAGGTCGTGGTTGTTTCCATCGGCGTCAAGCAGGCTCAGGAAACATTGCGCACCGCTTTGGCCATGGGCGCAGACCGGGCAATTCTGGTTGTCGCCACTGACGATGTTCATAACGACATCGAACCGCTGGCCGTTGCCAAGATCCTCAAAGCGATTGTGGATGAAGAGCAACCCGGTCTCGTGATGTGCGGCAAGCAGGCCATCGACAATGACATGAACGCGACCGGCCAGATGCTGGCAGCGTTGATGGGGTGGTCGCAGGCGACATTTGCATCCGAAGTGAAGATTGCAGGCGACAAAGCCAAAGTCACACGCGAAGTGGACGGCGGTTTGCAGACCATCGAAGTTTCGATGCCCACGGTCATCACCGTTGATTTGCGCTTGAACGAGCCACGGTATGCGTCCCTGCCCAACATCATGAAGGCAAAGAAAAAGCCGATGGATGAAAAGACACCGGCAGATTACGGCGTTGATGTTTCCAACCGCCTGGAGATCGTGAAAACCGTTGAACCAGCAGAGCGCGCAGCCGGTATTATGGTTGCATCCGTGGATGAACTGGTAGCGAAACTTAAAGAAGCGGGGGCCGTGTAATGGCTGTTCTACTCCTTGCAGAAATAACCGATGGCGAATTGGCGATGGATGCCACGGCCAAGGCCGTGACTGCCGCCAAAGCATTGGGCGATATCACCATACTGGCCTGTGGCGGCTCAGCTGCTGCGGCAGGTGAAGCGGCGTCAAAAATCGACGGGGTTTCCAAGGTGCTTGTCGCCGAGGATGCCACGCTGGGTCACCGCCTCGCGGAATCCACGGCAGCGCTTATCGTGTCGATGGCGGGTGATTACGATCACATCGTTGCCCCTGCCACGACAGACGCAAAGAACGTGATGCCACGGGTTGCGGCACTGCTGGATGTGATGATCATCTCTGACGCCTCCGGCGTGATTGATGCCGATACGTTTGAGCGGCCGATCTATGCGGGCAACGCGGTTCAAACGGTTAAATCTTCTGACGGGAAGATAGTCATCACTTTCCGCACGTCGACATTTGATGCTGCTGGCGACGGCGGGTCTGCCTCGGTCGAGACGATCTCGGCGGTTGAAGATCCCGGTCTGTCGTCCTGGGTCGAAGACCACGTGGCGGCAAGCGACCGCCCCGAGCTCACATCGGCCGGTGTCGTCGTTTCCGGTGGTCGCGGTGTCGGGTCGGAAGACGACTTTGCGCTGATCGAAAAGCTGGCGGACAAGCTGGGCGCGGCTGTTGGCGCATCCCGCGCTGCGGTCGATTCGGGCTATGCCCCGAACGATTGGCAGGTTGGCCAAACAGGTAAGGTTGTGGCCCCTAGCCTCTATGTAGCAGTCGGTATATCCGGCGCGATCCAGCACCTGGCCGGGATGAAAGACAGCAAGATCATCGTCGCGATCAACAAAGATGAAGAAGCGCCGATCTTTCAGGTTGCCGATTACGGGCTGGTTGCGGATCTGTTCGAGGCCGTGCCCGAGTTGATCGGAAAGCTCTGATAGACGGTCGCCAAAATTCCGACCTTTCGCTGCCCTAGAGGCCCGCCGGTTAGGTGGGCCTCTTCCCGGTTTGGGGCGGCTGATCACTTAGGCTTGGGCCGTTTCAGGATGTCCGGGTTGTGCTCACCCAGTGCAGGCGGCGGAGTGATGTCGTGGCGCGCAGGAGTCGCAGAGAATTTGACAGACGGTTTGGTGGTCCAAACTAGCCCCTCGGTCGGATGGTTGATCGTTTGAAAAAATCCCGTCGCGGCCATATGCGGGTCTTGCGGCAGATCTGACAGCATACGCACGGGCATGGCCGGAATGTCGGCTTGTTCGGTCAGTTCAATCCACTGGGCGGTGGTGCGTGTCGTCGCTATTTGCGCCACCATGTCATAGATCCCTCCGATATTCCGGCTGCGTTCGTCCATGTTCGTGACCCAGGAATGATCGAGCATGTCGTCGCGCCCCACGGCTTTGAAAAACCGCGCCCATTGCGCATTCGAGTAGGGCAGGATGGTGATATAGCCATCTGCGGTTTTTACTGGGCGTCGATGCGGGACTAGCATCCGTTGGTATCCGAAGCTTTGCGGTTCGGATTCAAATGTTGCCTCGGCCATATGTTCGACTAGTAGGAAGGAGGCCAGTGTTTCGAACATCGGAACCTCGACATGTTGGGCCTGCCCTGTCCGTTCGCGGTGATACAGTGCGGCCATGATCGCATAGGCCGCAGTGACCCCGCCAAGCTTGTCGGCGATAATCGTGGGAGCATAGGCAGGTGGGTTGTCGGGGTTACACATCGTGGCCAGTCCGGCCATGCCGGAGACAGACTGGACGCTGTCGTCATAGGCGGGCTTGTTGCGATACGGCCCGTCCGAGCCGAACCCGACTGCGGCCACGGTAATCAGCTTGGGATTGCGTTTGCGCAGGGTCTTGGGGGAAAGGGACAACCGCGCCAGCGCAGCGGGGCGGACGCTGGATACAAATACATCCGCATCATCCAGCAGGTCAAGCAAAGCGGCGCGGTCCTTTTGGGTTTTCAGATCAAGGGTAATGCTGCGCTTGTTGCGATTTGTGCCCAGAAATGCTGCACCCATACTAGGCGTCCGGGCAGGTTGCACCTGACGCAGCATATCTCCTTCGGGGCTTTCGACCTTGATGACATCGGCACCGAGATCACCAAGCATTTGCGTGGCAAGGGGGCCGAATACAACCGACGTCATGTCGATGACCCTGACGCCTGCAAGCATGCCGTCTTTACTGATGCTCATGGTTAGAACCCGCTTTTGTTGAGGTGGAGAGTTGCATTAATTCTAACAGATGTTAGAATTAATGCAACTTAGATTCGATCTATCGAAGGAGCAGTCGAAATGCCGAAAAGCCAGGGGCCGGATAAAACCTTCCGGGACGGATTGGCAAAGGGCCAGATCAACTTGCAGCAATGTAATGATTGCCAAAAGTTCATTTTTTTCCCGCGCGTTTTGTGCCCACATTGCAAAGGGCGATCCTTGACATGGCACCCGGCATCCTGCGGCGGTATCGTTCACACCACGACCACCGTGCGGCGAAAGCCTGAGCGTGGGGGTGACTATAACGTTTGCATGGTTGAACTGGCTGAGGGGGTGCGGATGATGAGCCGGGTCGATGAAATCTCTCCTGCCGAGGTGACGATCGGGTTGCCGGTCACGGCCTTTGTCGGTGAAATTGACGGTGTTCCTGCTGTGCTGTGCAAGCCGGTGGAGGGTTGAATCATGGTTGATCAATTGCGCGGAAAATCCGCGATCGTCGGCGTGGGGCATGCAGGTTTCGGCGAGGCACCGGGGTTTTCGGCCTATGACATTATGGCGCAATCAGCACTCGCGGCGCTGGACGATGCCGGACTGAAGCTGAGCGATGTCGATGGTCTGTTCTGCACCATGATGGAAGATGCCATGCCGGTCCTCATGGCGGCAGAATATCTGGGGATTCAGCCGCGCTATATCGATGGCACGATGACGGGCGGTTCGTCGTTTGTGAACTATCTGACCTCGGCGACACTGGCGTTGCAGGCTGGGCTTTGTGATGTGGCGCTGATCTGTTACGGATCCAATCAGCGTACGGCGTCAGGGCGGCTTGTGACCGCATCAAAGCTGCCGCCCTATGAAGGGCTGTATAACCCGCGCTATCCGATCTCGGCATATGCGATGGCTGCGGCGCGGCATATGTATGAATATGGCACGACACGCGAACAACTGGCCGACGTAGCCGTTGCGGCACGCGCCTGGGCCCGGCACAATCCCGAAGCCTTTGAGCGCGGCGCGTTGACCTGCGAAGATGTACTGGGTGCGCGTATGGTGGGCGATCCGCTGACCACGCGCGATTGTTGCCTGGTAACCGATGGCGGTGGTGCCATCGTGATGGTGCGGGCCGATCGGGCGCGGGATTTCCCCAAGGCACCAGTCTATGTCCTGGGGTCTGCGGCGGCCAGCAGCCATCGGCAAATCTCGCAAATGCAGGATTTCACGGTTACGGCGGCGCGCGACTCCGGCAAACGTGCCTTTGCGATGGCCGGGGTGACGCCGGGCGATATCGACGTCGTTGAGCTGTATGATGCGTTTACCATCAACACCATCCTGTTTCTCGAAGATCTCGGGTTCTGCGCCAAGGGCGAAGGCGGCGGATTTGTTGCCGATGGCCGGATCGCGCCGGGCGGGGCGTTGCCAGTCAACACCAATGGCGGTGGGCTGTCATGTGTGCACCCCGGAATGTACGGCATCTTCACGGTGATCGAGGCCGCACGCCAGATCAGAGGTGATGCGCCGGGGTTGCAACAGGATAACGTGGAGCTGGCGCTGGCGCATGGCAATGGTGGGGTATTGTCTAGCCAAGTTACGGCCATTCTGGGCGCGGCCAGCACCGTTTGATTTAAGCAAGGAGAAACCAGAAATGCCTTTGGATATTGATGTGCTGAACGCTTGGGAATTCAAAGACCTGGAGCACAGCTATACCAAGCGGGACACGATGCTTTATGCCCTTGGTCTGGGGTTCGGAGAGGACCCGAACGATGAAAAAGAACTGGCCTATGTCTATGAAAACGGTCTGCTAGCCGCGCCAAGCATGGCCGTCATTCTGGGATATCCCGGTTTCTGGCTGAGCGACCCGCGCACAGGGGTCGAATGGAAAAAGGTCCTGCACGGTGAACAATGGTTGGATGTGTTCAAGCCCCTGCCTGTCGAGGGTAAGGTGATCGGGCGCACCCGGATTGATCATATTTCTGACAAGGGCGAAGGCAAGGGCGCGGTGCTTCATATCAGCCGCGATATCATTGACGCGGCCAGCAATGAGACGCTGGCGCGGGTTTCGATGTCGACCTTTGCGCGTGGTGATGGCGGCTTCGGTGGTGAGAAGATTGCTGGGCCTATTCCGGCTACGTTGCCGGATCGGGCACCGGACCATATTTGCGATCTGACCACACTGCCGCGCCAAGCGCTGATTTACCGACTGAGCGGTGATTACAACCCACTTCATGCCGACCCGGCGGTTGCGAGATCGGTGGGGTTTGACCGTCCGATCCTTCATGGTCTGGCAACCTATGGTCTGGGCTGCCGAGCGATCTTGAAGACGATCTGCGACTATGATGCAAGCCGCCTGACCGGTTTGGATGTGCGTTTTTCCGCGCCGGTTTACCCCGGTGAAACTGTGCGCTTCGAAATCTGGCAGGACGGCACAGAGGTTCGGTTTCGAGCAGTGGTGCCCGAACGTAACGTGGTGGTGCTGAACAATGGCGCTGCAAGGCTTGCCTGAGGAGAGAGACATTTGACACAACCGCTTGACGATATTCTGGTGCTGGATTTTAGCACACTTTTGCCCGGCCCCATGGCCACGCTGATGCTCGCCGAAGCCGGGGCGGAGGTCATCAAACTGGAGCGTCCGGGCTCCGGCGAAGACATGCGCCTGACAGAGCCAATGATCGAGGGCCGCAGTCTGGGCTATGCTATCCTGAACCGGGGCAAGAAAAGCATCGCGCTGGACCTCAAGGCGGAAGGGGCTGTGGCCAGTTTGCGGTCGCTAATCGAAAAGGCCGATGTTATCGTCGAGCAATTCCGTCCTGGCGTCATGGAACGGTTGGGACTGGGGTATGATGCGGTCAGGACGCTTAACTCCAAAATCATCTATTGTTCAATAACAGGGTACGGCCAGAGCGGCCCGAAACGAGACGTTGCCGGGCATGACATGAACTATGTTGGGGATGCGGGTGTCCTGTCGCTTAGTTCAGGTTCGGTTGACTGTCCGACCGCACCGTTTGGTCTGATCGCCGATATCGGCGGGGGAACCTATCCGGCAATCATGAATATCCTGCTTGCGCTGCGCCAGCGCGACAAGACCGGGCAAGGCGTCCATCTGGATATCGCCATGTCCGAGGGCGCGTTTGCCTTCGCCTATTGGGCGCACGCCAAGGGGGTCATCGCGGGCGAGCCTATTGAAAATGGCGGTGACAGGCTGACTGGGGGCAGGGCACGTTACAGGCTCTATTCGGCATCAGACGGCCGACAGGTTGCGGTCGGGGCGCTGGAGCAGAAATTCTGGGACGCATTTTGCAATGTCATCGACCTGCCGCGGGACCTGCGCGATGACCTTGCCGATCCAGCGGCGACAAAGGCCGAGGTCGCGCGCCGGATTGTGGTCAAACCATCTGCTCACTGGGCACCATTGCTGGAAGCGGCGGATTGCTGCTGTACCATTGTGAAGACACCGGCCGAGGCCGCAGCCGATCCGCATTTCACGGCGCGCGACACGTTCGGGCGGGTGGTTTCGGTTGGGGGCGAGCAAGTTCCGGCACTGCCTTTGCCGATTGCACCAGAATTTCGCGGGGCAGTCGCCGACAGCCGCGCCGCGCCCGATCTGGGTGAGCAAAATGCCGAGTTTGGGTTGTAAATAGTGGTCGCTGAGGCGTCAGAATAGGTTGACGGCTGACGCTGTTTGCAATAATCTAACAAATGTTAGAAACTGCTTGAATTCCTTTGGGAGGGTCACAATGTCTGAGCCGATGTCGAAACTTTCCGGTGAAGCGGAACGATTTGTCTCTCCTGCGCACTATGTCGATAGCGATAGCAGGGAGGTGCAGGCCTTTGTGATGCGGGCGCTGCGCAACATGGCACCGGATGCATCCAAAAAGGACATGGCGTTGCGCCTGTTTCAGGCTGTGCGCGACGATTTGCGGTATGATCCCTATACGTTTTCCCTGAACGCCGAGGATTATCGGGCAAGTGTTATCGCGGACATGGACTCGGCGTTTTGCGTGCCCAAGGCGATCCTCCTGGCTGCATGCCTGCGGGCTGTTGGCATTCCGGCAGCACTTGGCTTTGCCGATGTTCGCAACCACTTGAATACGCCCAAACTGGCCGAGCTGATGGGCACCGACCTGTTCATCTACCACGGCTATGTTCAGCTTTGGCTGGGTGAATCATCTTTCAAGGTGACCCCGGCCTTCAATATGGAATTGTGCCAGCGTTTTGGCGTCAAGCCGCTGGAATTTGACGGAGAGCACGACGCGCTGTTTCACGAATTTGACGACACGAACCGCCGCCATATGGAATACGTCAATGATCGGGGCTTGTTTGTGGATGCGCCGATGCAGGAGTTCCTGACCGCATTTGGTGAGACATATCCGAAGCTGAAGGAATTCAACCGGCGCAGGATTTCCGGTGAGTTCTTTGATGCGGGTTTTGCTAGTCCCGAAGGCTCACCTGCAAAATGAAGTATTTGGAAGATTTCAGTGTTGGTCAGGTTTTCGAATTTCGCTCTGCGCCGTTGACCAAACAGCAGATCATGGAGTTTGCTCAGGAATGGGACCCTCAGCGTCTGCATACGGATGAAGCCTATGCTGAAGGTATCCACGGCGGGCTGATCGCCTCTGGTTTCCAGACACTTCTGACCGTGTTCAAACCTATCATGCAGGACTTGATGGTCGACGTCGCCAACATTGGTGGTATCGGGTTTGACCAGCTGCGCTGGCTGCGACCAGTGCGCCCAGAAGAACCACTGAATATCCGGATCGAAGTTCAGTCTTTGGTCTCATCGCGCAGCAAGCCTGACCGGGGTGTTTTGATTTACACGCTCGAAGCGCGAAACCCCGCCGGTGAGTTGGTTATGAGCGTTGAGACCCCAGTGATGATCCAGCGCCGAAAGGAAGACCTGAAATGACTATGGTACAAGACGAAGACCTACGGCTTTTGCGCGACAGCGTTGGTACGCTGCTGGATCGGGCTGGCGGACTTGGGCGCGCCCGCCGCGTGCGTGATGACGATACGCCCTGGGACGCGGGTATCTGGCAGGAACTGGCTGCTGCCGGTGTACTGGGGGTCGCAGCCCCCGAAGAGGCCGGGGGGCTTGGTATGGGGCTGACGGCGGCTGGTGTCGTGGCCGAAGAGATTGGCCGCGTGACCGCGCCTGAGCCGGTGGTGCCGACAATCGGGCTGGCAATCGGGCTGATGCAGCGGCTGTGCCCGCAGGATCCGATGCTGGAAGCCGCCATCGCTGGCGATGTCGTGTTGGCCGTGGCCTGGCAGGAACGCTGCGCGACGGGCCTATCGGATGATATCGAATGCCGTTTTGATGGAACCACACTGACCGGCAGTAAGGATTGGGTGGTGGGGGCCAGTGGTGCGGACCATATTCTGGTCCTCGCCGAGGGGCCGCGAGGTTCGGTTCTGGTGCGCATCGCGGCGGATGCGTCTGGTCTGCTGATGCAGACCCGGCTGCAATCGGATGCCAGCGAGCTTTGGGGCATAAGCTTTGCGGACACCCCGGCAGAGGTGCTGGCCGAAGGCGCACAGGTCACTGATGCGCTGACTAATGCCGTTGCGGATACGACCGCATTAGCCGCCGCCGAACTTGTCGGGCTAAGCGGTACAGCGCTGGTACTGACACTGGACTATATCAAAACACGCGAACAATTTGACAAGCCGATTGGTTCGTTTCAGGTGATTCAGCACCGTGCCGTTGATATGCATGTCTCGCAGGAAGTTTCCCAGGCCGCCGTACGCGAGGCGCTGGCCGCGATGGATCAAGCAGGTTCGACGCTAGAACGGGTGCGACAGGCAAGCCGCGCCAAGGCCCGCGCCTGTACCGCCGCGCAAAAAATCACCCGCGAGGCGATCCAGCTGCATGGCGCGGTCGGGTACACGGATGAATTCGATGTCGGCTTGTTGCTGAACCGGGCGCTTGTCCTGTCGGCGTGGCTGGGGGATGCGGCGTTTCATCGCCGCCGCTGGCTGGATGCAAATGAAACAGAGGTGGCCGCGCAATGACCGACTGGAATGGAATAAGCGATGAAGAGTTTCGCCGAGAGGTTAGGGCTTTTTTCGAGGCCGAATATCCCGAAGAACTACGTCACCTGCCGCACCGACCTAAGTTTGCCGAGATTGAGCACTGGCATGTGAAGCTACACGCCAAAGGCTGGGTCGCACCTGCCTGGCCCATCGAATTTGGCGGCATGGGCTTGGAGGCGGCCAAACTGCTGATCTTTTACGAAGAACAGCAACACTATGGCGTCAACCGGGGTCGAGACATGGGGATCCAGATGGTTGGCCCCTTGATTATCAAATTCGGCACCGAGGCACAAAAGGATTATTGGCTGCCGCGCATCCTGAGCTGTGAAGACATCTGGTGTCAGGGTTATTCCGAACCCGGAGCAGGCTCTGATCTGGCAAATCTGCGTACCAGTGCTGTGATTGATGGCGATGATTTCGTCATCAACGGCCAGAAGATCTGGACCACGATGGCGCATGACGCCACCCACATCTTCATGCTCGTGCGTACCGACCCCGATGCGCCTAAAAAACAACAGGGCATCAGTTTTGTTCTGGCCAGCATGGATCAGCCAGGCGTCGACGTGCGCACGATCACCACGCTGGCTGGCGAGACCGAGTTTTGCGAGGTGTTTTTTGACAACGCCCGCACCCCACGTGCCAACCTGGTGGGCGAGATCAACAAGGGTTGGAGCATGGCCAAGGCGCTGCTCAGCTTTGAGCGGATATTCATCGGCTCACCCGGCCTTGCGCAGAATGCACTGGGTCAGCTTGAAACTTTTGCCCGTGGTCGCGGTGCCTTTGACGACCCCGTGTTTCGGGATCGCTACGCCGAGGCGGCGCTGGACGTTGAAGACCACGCAGCCCTATACAGCCGCTTTGCCGATCAGCTTAAGCGCGGAGAGACATTGGGAGCAGATGTCTCGATGTTGAAAATCTGGGTGACCGAGACCTATCAGCGGATATCGGAACTGATGATCGAGGTCGCAGGCCCCGATGGTGGCAGTATAGGGCCGCTGCAGGTGGGCAATGTCGGGGTCGATGTGTTGGCCAGTTTTTACAAAGCACGGCCGACGACAATCTACGGCGGCTCAAACGAAATCCAACGAAATATCTTGTCTAAGGCCGTTTTGGGCCTGTGACGATCATTTGCCAAACAGAGGAAACTAAAATGTTTGACTACGCAACGAAGTACCCAAAATTGTCTTTCGACTACCCGGCAGATCGCGTTTTGCGCATCACTTTTGACCGGCCAGAGACCTATAACTCGGTTGATGCCGAAACCCACACCCAAATGACCGATATCTGGATCGACATTGACCGCGATCAGGACATCAATGCAGTAATCGTTACAGGCCGGGGCAAAGCGTTTTCGGCAGGCGGCGACTTCAGTTTGATCGAAGGCATCACCGGCAATTTCGACACGGTGATGAAGACATGGAAAGAAGCCAAGGATTTGGTTTACAACATCATCAATTGTAACAAGATTATCATCTCGGCGATCAACGGCCCGGCGGCTGGTGCGGGCCTTGTTGTGGGTATCCTTGCCGATATCTCGATCGCGGGAAAACGCGCCAAAATCGTTGATGGCCACCCGCGTTTGGGTGTCGCTGCGGGCGATTGTGCCGCGATCATCTGGCCCCTCCTGTGCGGCATGGCCAAAGCCAAATACTACCTGTTGACCTGC
This sequence comes from Roseovarius sp., assembly GCA_021775255.1. Classification (GTDB taxonomy): domain Bacteria; phylum Pseudomonadota; class Alphaproteobacteria; order Rhodobacterales; family Rhodobacteraceae; genus Roseovarius. Next base: position 48,802 of record JAJFIA010000012.1, on the reverse strand, counting down.
AAGCCGATAAGCGGTGAAGAGGCCGAACGTATTGGCATGGTGTCGATGTGCGTCGAGGATGACGAACTTGAACAGATCTCGATTGATACCGCGACTGAAATGGCCACGGGATCGCAAAGCGCACTTCGCTGGACCAAATACTCACTGAACAACTGGCTGCGTCAGGCCGGGCCTATCTTTGACGCTTCGACCGCCCTGGAGATGCTGGGATTTATGGGCGATGACGTAAAAGAAGGTGTACTTTCACACCGCGAAAAACGCGCGCCAAATTTCCGCAAAGATTGCCCGCTCTAGGTCAACCAACAACAAGGGAGGCCACCATGTCTGACGCTGTCTATACGGAAATTGCCAGAGCCTATGCCAAAGCAGCACAAGTGGCACCGGGACTGAAGGCACGGTTTGACAAAGCGGGTTTTGACCCATCCAAGGTTTCATCACTGGCGGATCTCTCCCGCCTGCCGGTGATGAAAAAAGAGGAGTTGCTTACGCTCCAAAGAGCGAACCCGCCTTTCGGCGGGTTCCTCGTCGCCGATCCCAAAGAGGTATCGCGCATCTATGTGTCTCCGGGCCCGATATTTGAGCCGTCGTTGCCCGGTGTGGGCGGCCATGGGCTTGACCTGTTGTTCAGATCTGCAGGGATCACAAATGCCGATATCATCCTGAACACTTGGGCCTATCATCTTGTCCCCGCGGGCCTACTGTTTGATGAGGCGGCGCAGGTCGTTGGTGCGACCGTGATTCCGGGAGGAACCGGAAACCGTGAATTGCAGGCCCAGATCATTCGCGAAACCGGTGTTACGTCGATCTGCGCCAGCACTGCGTTTTTTCTGGCGTTGGCCGACAAGGTGATCGAAACCTATGGCCGCGAAGCCTGGACCGTGAAATCCGCCTTTCTTGGTGGAGAAATGGGCGACTGGATGGTCAAGCGTCGCCGGATCGAATCCGACTATGGTGTAAAAACCTGGGCGGCCTATGCCACCGCCGATCTGGGGCTTGTCGGCTATGAGGACGGTGGCGAAGGGTATCTGGTTCACCCCGACCGGATCGTGCAGATATGTGACCCCGAAAGCGGCACGCCATTGGCGGATGGCGAAACAGGCGAGATCGTCGTCACCGCGCGCCAAGCCGACTGGCCGATGATCCGGTTTGGCACTGGCGACAGTGCCTATGCGCTGGAAAGTGAGGCGGATGGTCGAGTCACCCGACTTTCGGCCATTCAGGGGCGGGTCGGTGCCGCAGTAAAAGTGCGCGAGATATTCATCTACCCCCGGGCAATCGAAGAAGTTGTGATTGCGGTATCAGGGGCCATCGCAGCGCAGGCTGTGGTCACGCGCGAAAATGATCGTGATACAGTGCGCCTGCATCTGGTTCTGGACCACGGCACCGACAAGGGCACCACCACAAAGGCCGCAGCAGATGCGTTTCAGAGGACCGCGCGCATCCGTGCTGACAAGGTGGAGTTCATCGACCAACTGCCCGAAGATGCCGAATTGATTGTTGATCGCCGGGATATGTGAAGTCTTAGCAGAAGACACGACGACTGCGCACTGGGTCAATTATCACTGTACTGTGCCACAAAACTTCTTACGCCATTATCCGCCTCGCACCAGACCTTGCCGCCGCTATTTTCTTCAGTATGAAATAACGAGATCGAGCTTCCCAGTGTAACCGGTGCCAGACCCCGGAAGGAAAAGCGGCGGGGTGGTTTACCGGCGATTTTAGCAGCGAGATTTAGCAACAGCGTGGCCTGCAACGGACCATGCACCACAAGGTCGACATAGCCTTCGGTGTTGCGGGCATAGTCCTGATCATAATGGATACGATGAGAATTGAAGGTCAGGGCCGAGTAGCGAAACAACAATAACGGATCAGGTGTCAGCTTGCCCAGTTGGGTGCCCCGGTTCGTATCGCTCTGCGATGCTGGCTTGGAGCTTGGGGGATTACCGGTCTTTGGAAAATCTCTGAAAACGAGATCCTGGCGTTCAGATATGCACAGGCGATCCTGCGAGAAGAATTCCTGCTCGACCGTTACAAAGATGAGAGGTCCGCTTTTCCCATTTTTAGCAACAACGTCCGAAACCCTTGAAATCCGGGTCACCGGCGCGTCTGAAGAAAGTCTTTGGTGGTGGATGATTTCACCTCCGGCCCACATCCGGGCAGGAAGCCGCACAGGCGGCAAAAAATCACCTTTTTCGGCGTGACCGTCCTCTGAAAGTTTACTTTTATGGGTGGCCGACACGGTGGTACACCAATGAATGCCCAATGGAGCTCCTCTCCCCTCAAGCCACAGGAATGGATCAAGTGTGGCGCAAAACCTGTCGACCAGCGAATTTGTCAAATAATCGCCGACCTTTTCGGACCTTCCGACCCAGTCCTTGAGGGAGGGTAAATCAATTTCTTTGGTCATTGGCTCAAAAAGACCTTGGCATTCCAAGGATATGCTCGCCGACATAAGACAGGATCAGATTGGTTGAGATCGGGGCGACTTGATATAGTCGAGTTTCGCGGAACTTGCGCTCGACGTCGTATTCGCGAGCAAAGCCAAAGCCACCATGGGTCTGGATGCAGGCATTGGCAGCCTCCCAGGAGGCGTCGGCGGCTAACAGTTTGGCCATATTGGCCTGCGCGCCGCAATCCTGACCTGCGTCAAAGCGTTTGCACGCCTCAAACCGCATTAGATTAGCGGCCTCAATGGCGACGTAGGATTTTGAGATTGGAAATTGAACACCCTGATTTTTCCCGATGGGACGGTCGAAAACCACCCGCTCACAGGCATAATCGCGCGACTTTTCAACGAACCAATAGCCATCACCAATACATTCCGCAGCAATCAGGGTTCGTTCTGCATTTAGCCCATCAAGAATATGGTGAAACCCGCGCCCCTCTTCGCCGATCAGGTTTTCGGCAGGGATTACGAGATTGTCAAAAAATACCTCGTTGGTTTCGTGGCCCACCAGATTGTCGATCGGCTGGATCTCCATCCCGTTGCCGATGGCGTCCTTCAGATCGACAATAAAGATCGACATGCCATGTGACTTGCGTTTGACGTCGGCCAGCGGTGTTGTGCGCGCCAGCAGGATCATCAGGTCAGAATGTTGCAACCGGCTGATCCAGACCTTCTGGCCGTTGATCACATAACGGTCGCCCTTTTTCACGGCGGTGGTCTTCAGCTTGGTGGTATCGGTGCCAGTTGTCGGTTCAGTCACCGCCATGGATTGCAGCCGCAGTTTGCCCGAGGCGATGCCCGGCAGGTATTGCTGCTTTTGCACATCCGAACCATGTCGAAGCAAAGTACCCATATTGTACATCTGACCGTGGCAATGGCCAGCGTTGCCGCCTGATCGGTTGATCTCTTCCATCACGATGCTGGCCTCGGTCAGGCCAAGACCCGAGCCGCCGAATTCTTCGGGGATCATCGCCGCCAGCCAGCCGGCCTCGGTCAGAGCATCGACGAATTCTACGGGATATGTTTCCGCGGCACCGTGTTTGCGGTGATATTCAGGGGGAAATCCGGCACAAAGCGAACGTAGCGCGTCACGCAGGTCATCATGGGTATCGGGGGCCGAGGTTTTCACTATTATCACGCTCCATTCTTCGGATCGGCGGTTGTGTCCGACACACTCCCCGGTCCGAATTCTTCCAGTATTTGTTGGGTATGTTCACCAAGGCGCGGCACCGGAGCCATCTGTGGCTTCCAGCCTTGTCCGCTCGTCGGGGTCAGCGCGGGCAGCGCGCCCGCTGGCGTGTCAATCTGTTGCCAACGCCCGCGCGCGGCCAGCTGCGGATGCGCCCACAGCCCGGCCATATCGCGCACTTCGGCGGTGCCAATCCCGGCCCTATTTAGCCGTGACAGCGCCTCGGTCGTGGTAAGTTTTGGCAATACGTCACCAATCACCCCCGCGATTACATCACGATGATCTGAGCGCCTGGAATTGCCAACAAACCGAGGATCAAGCGCCATGTCTGGGCGTTCCAGCACCTGTTCGCAGAACGCCTTCCATTCGCGATCATTTTGCAACCCGAACAGCACCTGACCATCCGAGGTTTCAAACGGACCATAGGGATAAATCGTGGCATGTCCGGCACCGGTGCGCGGCGGCGGGGGTGCGCCATCATAGGCATAATACATCGGATAACCCATCCATTCGGCCATCGCTTCGAGCATCGAGATTTCGATATGATCGCCCGCCCCGGTCTTTGCGCGCATCAAAAGCGCGGCCAGGATCGAATGATAGGCAGTGACTCCGGAGCAGATATCGGCGATGGATATGCCGGACTTCGCGGGCGAGTTGGGGGTACCAGTAATCGACAAAAATCCGGCCTCGGCCTGAATAAGTAGATCATACGCCTTGCGCCCGTCATATGGCCCACCCGGCCCGAAGCCGGAGATCGAACAGGTGATCAGGCCTGGATTGTCTTTGCGCAGCTCGGCCTCTCCCAGACCCAGCCGTTCGGCAGCACCAGGCGCAAGATTTTGCACAAACACATCGGCACGCGACAGGATGGATTTCAGCGTGGCAATCCCATCGGGCGATTTCAGGTCCAGCGTCAGGCTCTCCTTGGAACGATTACCCCAGATGAAATAGCTGCTTTCACCATTAATGCGGGTGTCGTAATCGCGGGCAAAATCGCCGCCATCGGGGCGTTCAACCTTGATCACCCGCGCACCCTGATCGCCCAATAACCGCGTGCAATAAGGGGCGGAAACCGCCTGTTCCAGACTAACCACCAGGATACCGTCCAGCGGTCGCATCCCAGCACCATTGCACGGCGGTGCGGTCATCAGCCTGCCCCCGGCCCGCTGGTTTCGAGGATTTCCTCTTCGACGCGCTGCCAGATATCATAGGATATGGGGTTTTCGCTTTCCTCAAGGATATGGCCAACCAGCCCGATGGCGCGGGCCATCACACCAAAGCCACGCACAATTTTCCAGGGGAAGCCAAACTCGCAGCAGATCGCGCCAATGGCACCGGTGGCATTGATCGGCAGCATCTTGCCAGATCGGGCCTCGGCCTCGGTCTGGATTTTCTGCATTAAGGCGACGTACTCGCCGGATTTGCCGTTCTGGGCGGCAATTTCGAACAATCGCGGCGTGCGTGGGTCAACGGGTTTGTGCACAGGATGCCCCAGCCCCGGCACGATGGCCTTGCGGTCGCGGAAACCGGCCACCGTTTCAACCGCCAGCGCATCCAGATCAACACCGGTGCCCAGCTTGTCGTGTGGCAACGCCTCGTAGAGCATCTTTGACGCGCCTTCCATCGAGCCGACAAACACCGTGCCCAGCCCGCAAAGCCCCGCCGCCACTGCTGCCTGCAACGATTCCGGCGCGCCCATATAGGTCATCCGCGCGGCAATCGCCGACGGGGTGATGCCGTGTTCGACCAGAGTTATCACGATGGCATTGAAGACCTTGGATTCCTCAGGTGTCGCCTTTCGCCCAGTCAGTTGCAAAAACGCCAGATCACCCAGGTTCATATGCCCCAAAATCTCATTGGGCAGATCCAGCCCGCGCACAGAGATTTTATCAGCAGTGCTCCAGCCAATTGAAGAGGTCAATTTATCCTTGCGTTTTCCCATCAGACCGGATCCCACGAAAACACATCGGCTGACACTTCAAGCGGCATGAAATCGGCCTTTAAAGCAGGGATCGCATGATTGGCGATTTCCTCGGGTGTCCAGCCATCGCCGGAATGCACAGACCGGATCGGGCGGGGCTGATTAACCAGGAATATCTCGTTGTTACGCACCGCAAAAATCTGGCCAGTGACATCTGCGGCCCTGTCGGACGCAAGATAGACAGCCATCGGCGCGACCTTGGCAGGGGTCATCTGCTTGAGTTTCTCGACCCGCGCTTCCTGCTCGGGAGTGTCCACCTTGATTGACGAAATCATCCGGCTCCAAGCGAAAGGCGCGATGCAGTTTGACCGCACGTTCCATCGTTTCATATCCAGCGCGACGGATTTGGAAAACGCCGTGATGGCCAGTTTTGCCGCAGCATAATTTGCTTGGGCAAGGTTTCCAATCAGGCCTGAGGTTGACGTCATGTGCACCAACGCACCGCTTTCTTGAGTGCGGAAGTGATCCGCGGCAGCCCGGCTGGTATTAAATGCACCGTAAAGATGGACCTTCACCACAGCGTCGAAATCCTCGTAGGTCATCTTGTGAAAAAACCCATCGCGCAGGATGCCGGCGTTGTTGACCACTGCGTCAATACGACCGAACTCCCTGACCGCCAGATCAACCATCTCGCGGGCCGCATCGGGATCGGCCACACTGTCTGCGTTGGCGACGGCAGACCCACCTGCGGCGGTTATTTCATCGACGACTTTTTGCGCGGCCAGCTCGGTCTGTCCCGTGCCCTTCAGCGATGCACCCAAATCGTTGACCACCACCGCAGCCCCGGCGGCAGCAGCAGCCAGCGCAATATCGCGCCCGATGCCGCCCCCAGCCCCGGTCACCAGAACAACCTTGCCATCCATTATCTTTGTCATCTTTTTCCCCTCACTTTGCCTTGCGGTACTTTTCCAGCCCGCCAGTATGCATCACCCGGCCCATCAAAGGAGCCCCGATGATTGTTTCGGCTTTCTGCGCGGCAAGGATCAGTTTATCCAAGTCAATGCCGGTTTCGATCCCCAGTTCGTGACACAGGAATACCATATCTTCGGTGCTGACATTGCCTGCCGCTCGGGCGTGGCCATGACCGGCAAAAGGACATCCCCCAAGTCCCGCAACCGAGCTTTCGAACATGTCCACACCCATGCTGAGTGCGGCATAGACATTGGCGATACCAAGCCCGCGCGTGTCATGGATATGCATGCCGAGGCGGGCCTCGGGGGCCATGTCGCGCAGTGCTCCGATCATGCGTTTGACCGCTTCGGGGTTGCCCCAACCCATCGTGTCAGCGATCACAAGAATTGGCAACGGGATGTTTTCATCGGCGCACAGATCAAGGATGAAACGGAAATCGTCTAGCACCCGTTCCTGCGGAATCTCGCCTTCGAAATTGCAGCCAAATGCGGTCATCACATAAGCCGCGTCAACTGTCAGCCCCTCGGCTTTGTAAAGCTTGACCCATTCACGCTGTTTCTCGCGCATTTCCATTGATGAGGCGTTGTTGTTTTTCCGCGAAAACCTATCGGAGGGGTAGAAAAGCAAGCGCGGGTCGATATCGACATCATGCGCGGTCATCGCCTTGCGAAACCCTTTGTCGTTCAGCCAAAGCGCCGTGTAATTGACACCGGGCACGCGTTTGATGCGTTGAAACAGCTCTCCCGTGTCAGCCATTTGCGGCACGTATTTCGGACTGACAAAGCTACCGACCTGAATACGTTTCAAACCTGTGTCGGACAGCAGATCAATGAGCTCAATACGCTGCTCGATAGGATAAATCGTTTTCTCGATCTGGAAGCCTTCGCGCGGGCCTTCCTCGCGGATTTCGACGAATTTGGGAAAATCGCTCATTTCGGTTCGCTTTCATTGGGGGCAATTTCGGCGATGGTCTGACCGCGGTCGACCATCATGCCTTTGGTTACAGAAATGTTGATGGCGATTCCTGCCGCTGCAGCCTTTATCGATATTTCCATCTTCATGGATTCCATAACGGCGATTACATCGCCTTCGGCGACCAAATCTCCATCAGAAACAACAACATCAACGATCATACCGGTGAGCGGGGATTCCACCATCCGCTCGGCTGCCCCTTCACTGCCCGCAAAAGCCAGGGGCGGGGCGGCGTGAAACAGGCGGCGGGCGTCGGCCGTGGTGATTTCGATAGCATTGCCGGTGACGCGGGCTTCCAGCATCAGGGTTTCGCCGTTATGGGTAACGCGCCAGCGCCCTGGTTCCAGTTCAAGACAGGTCAGGGACAAAGGCACTTCATTCGCATCAAAAACGGTAAAATAACCGCCCGACCCAATCGGGCCTACGCGCAGTTCTTCGTGCTTGGCACCCTTCTCCGATCCCATCAGGGTGACACGCTGGTCCGCCTCGACCAAAGCATCGCCTGCGTTTAGCCGCCAGCCAGTAAAGGTCGAACGATTGCTCCAAGGATTGGTGGTGTCGTCAGTTCGCCCGTTGCTGACAAATAGCACGGCTGCGACAGCGCGCCACAGGTTGGCGGTTGCGTCTGCCGGAGGTGTGGTCAGCGCATCAAGGCGGGTGTCGATCCAGCGGGTATGCACGTTCATCGCGGCAAATTCGGGATCGCGCGCCAGCGCCGTCAGGAAACTACGGTTTGACTGAACGCCCGCGACGATGGTGTGATCTAACGCCTCGGCCAGCCGGGCCAGCGCCGTTTCGCGGTCGACCGCGTGAACAATAAGCTTGGCAATCATCGGATCGTAAAACGGGCTAACCTCGTCGCCGGTTTCGACACCGCTGTCGATGCGGATGCCCTTGGGCAGCGATAGGGTGGTGATCTTGCCGGTTGAAGGCGCAAAGTTATTGGCGGGGTCTTCGGCATACAGCCGCGCCTCGACGGCGTGGCCAGTGCAGGTGATATCACCTTGGGTGATCCCAAGGCCCGCGCCCTGGGCAATGCGCAGATGCATCGCCACCAGATCAAGGCCGGTGATCGCTTCGGTCACCGGGTGTTCGACCTGAATCCGCGGATTAACCTCGAGGAAAAAATAGTTGTCGCCCGCGACCAGAAACTCAACCGTACCCAATCCACGATAGTTCAAGCTCTCTCCCAGTTTCACCGCATCCGTTGCAATCTGGTCAAGCAAGGTACGTGGCAGACCCCATGCCGGAGCTTCCTCGATCACCTTTTGATGACGGCGCTGCAGAGTGCAGTCGCGTTCAAACAGATGCACCACATGGCCCGCGCCGTCGCCCGCAATTTGCACCTCGACGTGTCGCGCGGCAGGCAGGAAGCGTTCCAGCAACATGCCCTCGGACCCGAATGTGGACTTCGCCTCACGCAGGGCCCCTTCGATGTCTTGCACCAATGTGTTCTCAGTTTCGACCAGACGCTGACCGCGCCCGCCACCGCCACCAACAGCCTTGAGAAGCACCGGGAAGCCCATCTCGCGCACTGCGGCGGCAATTTCGGCGGGGTCGGATTTGGCACCGCTCGCGCCAGAGACCACCGGAACGCCTGCCGCAATCGCCGCGTCTTTGGCGCTGGCCTTGTCACCGAAACGATCCAGCGTTTCGGCCGTTGGGCCGACAAAGATCATCCCGGCGGCTTCGACAGCATTGGCAAAATCCGGATTCTCGGCCAGAAAGCCATAGCCGGGATGGATCGCATCGGCACCCACTTGGCGCGCGGCGTCAAGCACAGCGTCGATCCTGAGGTAGCTTTCGCTGGCCGGCCCCGCCCCGATCAGGATGGAGCGACCAATTTCGCGCACATGCAGTGCGTTCGCGTCTGCCTCTGAGTGAACGCCCACGGGGGTGATACCCTGCGCGCGCGCGGTGCGGGCAATTCGGCAGGCAATCTCGCCACGGTTGGCAATGAGCAATGTATTGATTTTCATGATACTCTCCTCAGAACCGGAACACGCCAAAATTGGTTTCAACTTTCGGTCGCCGCGAGGCGACATCCAGCAGCAACGCCAGCACATCACGGGTCTCGGAGGGTTCAATCACGTTGTCGGCCCACAGATTTGACGCAAAATTATAGGCACCCTGGAAATCTTCGTATTCCTTGCGAACCGGAGCCTTAAAGACTTCTTCTTCATCAGGGGTCCATGTCATGTCGTCGCGTGCCAGAATTTGCGCGCGCACCTGTGCCAAAACACTGGCGGCCTGTTCCGGCCCCATGATTGCCGAGCGCCCCGAGGGCCACATGAACATCGCGTCTGGTTGAAATGGACGGCCTAGCATCGCCAGATAGCCGGCACCATAAGACCCACCGGTAATCACCGTATATTTTGGCACCCGGGCCGACGACATGGCAGTGATCATCTTGGCCCCGGCCTTGGCGATGCCGGCCTGTTCGGCCTCGCGGCCGACCATGAACCCATTCACATCCACCAGAAACACCAGCGGAATGTCGCGTTGAACACAAAGGTTGATGAAATGTGTGGCCTTCAGTGCCGCCTCGACGAACAGCACGCCAGTGTTGGCAAGGATGCCAACCTCGTGGCCATGAATGCGCGCCCAGCCGGTCATCATGGTGTCGCCATACAGCGGTTTGAATTCGTGAAAATCGCTACCATCCACAAGGCGGGCAACAATCTCGCGGTTGTCGGTGGGCACTTTGGCATCGCGGCTGACGATGCCGTGAATATCCTCAACCGGATAAGCGGGAGGGATGGCCGCGGCAGGGGTTTTTCGGGGGCTCGATATTTCCCCTAAATGCGATACTATCTGGCGAGTGATGGCCAGTGCGTGGGCGTCATCTTCGGCCAGATGGTCGGTAACTCCCGACACCGAGCTGTGCATTTTGCCCCCGCCCAGCGTTTCGGCGTCTACCTTTTCGCCGGTCGCAGCAAAAGTTAGCTCGGGTCCGCCAAGATACATGAAGCCTTGGCCGCGCACGATCACAATCTCGTCGCAAAGCGCCGGAATATAGGCTCCGCCCGCCGTACATGGCCCCATGACCACAGCAATCTGTGGCACGCCGTCCCCCGACATGCCAACCTGCTGGTGAAAGATCGAACCGAACTGGCCCTCGTCGGGAAAGATATTTGCGATTTCGGGCAAGAACGCCCCTCCGCTGTCGACCAGTGTAATCACGGGCAGTCGGTTTTGCCACGCAATACGCTGTGCCCGCACATGTTTCTTGCAGGTCATGCCAAAGTAGGTTCCACCTTTCACAGTCGCATCATTGGCGATAATCATGCACTGGCGACCCTCGATCACCCCGATTCCGGTGATGATGCTGGCCCCCGGTGGCACGTCTTCATATTTCCCAAGCCCTGCCAAATCGCCCAGTTCAAGAAACGGGCTGCCCGGATCAATTAGCCGCTCTACCCGTTCACGGGGCAGCATTTTGCCTTTGGCCACATGACGCTCGCGCGCCTTCTTTGGTCCACCGATGCGTTGCGCGCGGCGCAACTCATGCAACTCGTCCAGTTTCCCGCGATAATGCGCCTCGTTGGCGCGAAACTCTTCCGACCCTGTGTTGATCGTCGTTTTCAGCTGGGTCATGGCAACTCCGGAAATTCACTGAGAGTAAGTGCAACTTTGGCGGCACCAGGCTTTTCAAACGTGTTGGCTGCGACGATTGTGACATCCGCTTTGAAAACCAACGCTTCTCGTAGCCGGGTTTCGATGGTTGATTTCAGGTCGGGATCGTCCTGGGGCGATCTGTCCGGACCGCGCTCCACGATCACTTTCAGGGCACCCTGAGTGGTGTGGCCGTCAAAATCGGCCACCACGCGCATAATCCCGTTGGTGTCGGGCATCATGTCATTGATGATGCTGTGAATTGCGGACGGAAACACATTCGCGCCGCGCACGATCAACATGTCGTCAGTGCGCCCAACACAGCGGATTTTTGGCCCAGTTCGACCGCACGAACAGGAAGTGCCCAGAACTTCGATGAAGTCCCCCGACCGAAAGCGCAATACAGGGCTGGCCTGACGGGTGATGGCAGTATAGATCATTTCGCCTTTTGCGCCCTCGTCAAAGGGGATGATTTCGCCGGTATCCGAGTCCAGAAGTTCGGTAATGATGTGATCCATGCTGACCATATGCATGCCGGATTGATCGTCGCATTCTGCCCAATAGGCCACGCCCAGATCGGTGCCGCCCAGCATTTCGCAACATTTGGCACCCCAGAGTTCCTCAATACGGTTGCGAATGGCAGGAATGCCGCCGCCCGGCTCGCCGCCGACAATAATGCGTTCGACACCCAGCTCTGAGGCTTTGACCCCAAGAATTTCCTCGGCCTTTTCGCCAAGATGCAACACAAAGTTCGGCGCCCCGACGATACAGCGCGGGCGGGTGTCGGCGCAGGCCCGCAACAGCCGGTCCGTCCCGCCATCAGCGCCGATCGGCACATCAACAGCACCCATGTATTGCAGCGCCTGCATCACCGGAATACCGCCGACAAAGCCTTTGGCCAGCGAAAACCCGTGCAACACCAGGTCACCGGGGCGGATGCCGTTGGCAAAGAAACACCGCGCCGACATTTCGTTCCAGACTTCGACATCTGTTTCAGTCAATGCCACATACGACGGGCTGCCGGTAGTGCCGGACGACGCCTGCATCTGGATGACGTCTTTTGGGTCTGCCGCCAGATGTCGGCCAAAAGGCTTTCGCGACGCAAGGCTTTCGCGGATGTCGGTCTTGAACGTATAGGGCAGCTTTTGCAGGTCTTCGATGGTGCGAATATCGTCAAATGTGATGCCCGCCTGAGCTAGAATATCGCGGTAAAAATCGGAGTTCTCTTTCAGATAAGCCATCTGCGCGATCAGGTTTTCCTCCTGGACGCGGCGCACCGCGTTCGGCGGAGCCATTTCGATGTCATGCCAGCATTCGGCATTTGCCTTTTCCAACGCATCCGCGCGACGGTACTGCATTGCGAATTTCATATCATCGCCCTCCATTCACATTTGCCCGGCTTAATAGGACCGGGGCAAACCCATGACTTTGTTGCCAATATAGCTAAGGCACAATTCCCTGTTCACCGGGGCGGTGCGCAACAGGCGCATCATCGGATACATCTCGTAGATGCCGGTGTCTTCGGTGAAACCCGACCCGCCATGCGCCTGCAACGCGGCATCCACCGCCTCGATCCCGGCCTCGGCGGCGGCGTATTTCGCCATGTTCGATGATTCCCCCGCGGGCAGTTTGTGGTCAAATTCCCAAGCCGCACGCCGGGTCATCAAGCTGGCCATTTCGACATTGGTATAGGCCTTGGCCAGCGGATGCTGCACACCTTGGTGCGCGCCGATCGGCTGGTCGAACACGTTGCGTTCACTGGCATAAGTCACTGCCTTGTTGAGCGCAAAGCGACCGATACCACAGCACAAGGCACCCAGAATGATCCGTTCGGGGTTGAGCGAATCAAACAGGATATTGAACCCCTCGTCGACGTGACCCACCACATCCTCGGGGCCAAGGTCCACATCGTCAAAGAACAGGGTCCACTGTTCCTCGGGCAACGGGATTGAAATGCGTACCCGTTGCATGTCGACGCCCTTTTTCTTCAGATCGACTGCAAATAGCGTAAAGCCATCGGTCTTGCGGGCCACCTGATCGAGCGGTGTGGTGCGCGCCACAACAAGGCAGTAGTCCGACACATCCGCGCCAGTGATGAAGGTCTTTTCGCCAGACAGAGAAAACCGGTTGCCGTTGCGCTTAGCCATCGTCTTGGTTTTCATTGAGTTCGATCCGGCACCGGGTTCGGTGATTGCAAAACAAAACTGGATGTCACCTTTGCAAGCGGCTGGAAGCAGCTCTTTCTTGTGGAATTCGGTTCCGTGTGTCGCCAGATGCGCCATCGACATCGTCGGCCCAACCACCATCATCAGCAGCGGGATGCCATGGTTAGCTGTGCCCTCCATGAACAATGCCATTTCGGTCATGCCCAGCCCGGCACCACCATATTCCTCGGGCACCATGATGCCCAGAAAGCCGTCATCGGCGATCTGTTGAAACATCTCTTTGGGAAACTCATGGCGGCGCGCGTGTTCCAGCCAATAGGTATTGTCGTAACTTTGCGCCAACTGGCCACCATATTCATAAATCTGGCGCTGTTCGTCGTTCAGGTTGAAATCCATTGTTCAGATCTCCGGTCTATTGTTTGAAATCAGGCGTGCGGCGGCTTTCGAAGGCGTCCAAACCTTCGGCCACATCCGCACTAGGCAGGGCGCGCACTGCAGCGTCACGTTCCAGTCGCATCTGCTGATCAACCGTCATGTCTGCGCCTTCGCGCGCCAGCCGTTTCATTTCGGCTATGCCGGGCCGTGATCGGGTTGCGATGGTCTGGCAATATTCCTGCGCCGCTATGTGCAGATCACTGTCCGGCACGATGTAGTTGATCAGACCCGCGTCTTTCGCGTCACCCGCCCCCAGCCAGCGGGCCGAAAACATCAGGTCCAATGCGCGGCGTTGCCCCATCAACCGGGTCAGCCTCTGGCTGCCGCCCCAACCGGGGATCAGCCCGAACTGGGCGTGCTGGTCGCCGAACTGGGCGGTTTCAGCGGCAAAACAGACATCCGCCGCCAGCATCAATTCGATCCCACCTGCAAGGCACAAACCTTGAACCGCGACGATGACGGGCAGGGGGCATTGCTCCAGCTTGCGCAGGTTGTCCATACCAAAGCCGATGAAATGGTCCAGCGCGACTGGATCGTATAACTTTTCCTTGACCTCGATCAGATCGGCACCGGTGCAGAAATGCTTGCCCTGTGCGCGTATCAAAATGGCACGTACTTCGCGGTTGGCCTCGAATTCGGCGCGGGCGGCAGCGATGCCCTCGTGCACCTCCAACGACAGGCAGTTGAACTTTTCCGGACGGCTCAACTCGATGATGCCGACATTTCCTTCGATTCCAGCAGTTACCGGAGTGCTCATTTCGCCACCCCTTTGGATTTGTTGTCGTATTGCAGCGCAACCCGGCCGACTTTTTCACGCGCGATCACCAGTTTCTGGATCTGCGCGGTGCCGTCGCCGATCTGCAGGCCAAGCACATCGTTGTAGCGCTGGTGATGCGGCAGGTCGGTGGTGTAGCCATAATGCCCGTGCAGGATCAGGCATTGATGGATGATCTCGCAGCAAGTCTTGGGAAGATACCATTTGCACATCGCGGCTTCGGATGTGTGTGGCAGGTTCTGGTCCCGCAGATTCAGCGTATAATAGCAAAGCTGGCGCATCATCGTCAGCTGGGTTTCGGCTTCGGTCAGCGGAAAGCTGACGCCCTGATACTGTACCAGCGGCGCACCAAAAGCCTCGCGGTCTTGCACGTAGGCCCAGGTTTCATCAACGGATGCCTGCGCCGCACCCAGACATTCCAGTCCAATCAGTGCACGGCTGAAATCAAATCCGGCCATGATCGAGCCAAAGGCGCGGTCTTGTTCGGCCATCATGTTTTCGGCGGGCACATATACATCATCGAAAAACACCGATCCCCGCCCGACAGGTTTGGTTCCGATATCGTCGAAATGGGTACGGCTGATGCCCTTTTCGGTCAGGTCTACGAAGAAGGCACTGACGCCTCTAGATCCGCCCTCGGGGTTGCTGGTGCGGGCAAAAACTACGGCTGCATCGGCCTGATCGGCAAAGCTCATCGAGGTTTTTTCACCGCTCAGACGCCAGCCGTTGCCAGATTTTTCGGCCTTGAGCTGCAGGTTGGCGGCATCCGAACCTCCACGCGGTTCTGTCAGACCCAATCCGATGACCACATCACCCGAGATGACTTTTGGCACCCATTCCGCCGCGATTTCAGACGAGGCATGCTTAGCGACCATGCCGCCCATAAGAGACCCAAGAAGCTGAATGTAGCTGGCGTTGAAATCAGCATAGGCGATCTCTTCGACAATCAGTCCGGCGGTGACGGACTCCAGGCCCAACCCGCCATATTCCTCGGGCAGGTCAGGGGCAATCAGGCCAAGCGCGCCCATTTCACGGATCAGTTCCCGATCAAACGTATGGCCCGAGGCCCGTTTCTGATAGCCAGGGGCCAATTTATCACGCGCAAACCGTGCGGCGAGATCGCGAAAGGTTTTTTGATCTTCTGTTGGCTGAAACTGCATTCCTAAATTTCCTCCCAGAGTGTCGGATTCTATCTTTTCATAAAACCTAACAAATGTTAGAAAGTGAGGCAAGCCGTAAAGGGAGATCTCCATGAATCAGAACCAAAAGAGAACGAGCGCATTCGATAATTTGCTGTCGCCGCTTCGCGTTGGGGCATTTGAATTGCGCAACCGCGTTATCATGGGCTCGATGCACACGCGGCTTGAATCCGGGCCCGATCCAATTACCAGGCAGGCCGCGTTTTACGCCGAACGCGCGCGTGGCGAGGTTGCGCTGGTTATCACTGGAGGGTTCTCCCCAAATAGCGAGGGGTTGCTGGAGCCAGGCGGTCCCCGTATGGACGATGCCGTCGAAGCTGCCACGCTGCGGCCCATCTGTGATGCGGTCCACACAGAGGGCGCACTGATCTGCGCCCAACTTCTGCATGCGGGGCGGTACGCCAAGGTCGAAAACTGCGTCGCACCGTCGCCGATCCGCTCCCCGATCAATAAATTTGTTCCCCGTGAACTTACCCATGAAGACATCGTTCGCACGATCAATAATTTTGTCACCGCCGCTGCCAATGCGCAGGCCGCCGGTTTCGACGGGGTCGAGGTGATGGGATCCGAAGGCTATCTGCTGAACGAATTTACGGTGCCCCATACCAACAAGCGCACCGATGACTGGGGTGGCAGTGTCGAAAACCGCCATCGCTTGCCGGTAGAGGTCGTGCGCGCCGTGCGCGATCACTGCGGCCCGGATTTCATGATTATCTACCGGATTTCTGCTGCGGATTTGATTGAAAACGGTGCCCCTGCCGAAGAAATCGCGTTGCTGGCCCAGAAAGTCGAGGCTGCAGGCGCCGATATGCTGAACACCGGTATCGGCTGGCATGAGGCGCGCGTGCCGACCATCGCATATCCGGTGCCCCGCGGAGCGTGGCGTCAGGCAGTTGCGAATGTGAAGCGCGCGGTGTCGATCCCCGTCGTGGCTTCGAACCGGATCAACACGCCTGAACTGGCCGAGGACATTATCGCCAGCGGCGATGCGGATCTGATTTCGATGGCGCGCCCTATGCTCGCCGACCCGCATTTCGTCCGCAAGACGCGACAAGGGCGCACGGATGAGATCAACACCTGCATCGCCTGTAATCAGGCCTGTCTTGACTATATATTTTCGGAACGTGTGGCAGGATGTCTGGTGAACCCGCGCGCCGGGCGCGAAACTGAATTCCACGACAATGTGGCGACCGTGCCCAAAAAGATCGCCGTGGTCGGGGGCGGAGCGGCTGGCTTGGCCAGCGCGGCCGAGGCCGGACGGTTGGGTCACGACGTAACCCTATTTGAGGCCGCCGACACATTGGGTGGGCAACTGAATCTGGCACGCGCCGCCCCCGGCAAAGACGAATTTGACGAAACGCTGCGCTATTTCCGGGCGCAATTGCACAAACACGGTGTGGTCGTGAAACTGGGCACAGCTGCTTCAGCCACGGATCTGGGCGGCTTTGACCATGTGGTGATCGCCACTGGTGTGACGCCGCGATTTCCGGATGTGCCGGGTATCGAGCATCCCAAGGTGGCGACTTATGCGCAGATCCTGTCAGGCGAACGCCGCGCGGGTGCGCGGGTTGCGGTGATGGGTGCAGGCGGTATCGGCTTTGACGTGGCAGAGTTCTTGGTCACGGCACCGGCCGAAACAGAACAAAGCGCCGTGTTCTTTAGTGTTTGGGGCGTGGATGGAAAATTCACCCGGCCCGGGGCGCTGAGTGGCGATCCGCTGGCTCCGGTTCCTGGCACACGTGCAGTGACCGTGCTGCAACGCAAACCCAGTAAACCGGGCAAGGCTTTGGGCGTGTCCACGGGGTGGATATTGCGCAACGCCTTACGCAAACGCGGGGTCAAGATGCTGACCGGTGTCAGCTATGACCGGATTGACGATACCGGACTACACATCACGCTGGATGGCGCGCCAATGAGCGTCGAGGCCGACACGATTGTTCTGTGCACCGGGCAGGAGCCGGTGCGCGCGCTATATCAGGCGCTGACGGATCAGGGCGTTGTTGCCACCATGATTGGCGGCGCGAAAGAGGCCTCCGAGCTGGATGCGCTGCGCGCCATCGACGAAGGGGTCAGGCTGGCGCAGACCTTCTGATCCGCCTGATTGATGAATTCACCGGCCAAACGCGGCTGCGTTCTCGGTGATGAAACCCGCGAACCGGCGGGCAGGGCGGCCCAGAACGTCCTGAACCGTGGTTTCGGTGCCAGACAGATATCCTTTCGGGGCAAGTCCGGCCAGTTCTATCATCGCATCGGCGACCTCTGCGACCATGCCGGATTTTATCATATTGGCGCGCGCCTCGTCGGGGCCAACGGAGCGGCGAGTGATGTCGCGGCCAAGCGTTTGCGTCAGCAGCGCCGCGATATCGTAGCCGCTCAGTGCCTCGTCGCCGGTCAGCCCATAGGCTTTGCCAAGATGCCCCTCGCCGGTCAAAGCTTCGGTTGACACATCGGCGATGTCGCGGGCATCGACCCAGGAAACGGGTCCGCCCACATCGTCGAGGTAAGTGTTTCCATTGGCGATGCTATCGGACTGCCACAGCAGATTCTGCATGAAATAGGTCGGTTGGATCAACGTCCAGCCCATGCCGCTTTCCTTCAGCAACTCCTGGCTGGCCGAATGCCAGATGCCAAAGGTCAGCCGGGCCTTGGGCGAGGCCCCGAGCCCGGTCGACATGACCATATGCTGCACACCTGCGTCTGCTGTCGCGTGGACCACATTGGCCTTCCAGCGCCCCATTTCCTGATGTGCGGGCGTGACAAGGAACGCCTTTTGCGCCCCCTTGCAGGCCCGCGCCAGCGCGGCAGGGTCATCGAAATCAGCCACCATGGCCTCGCAACCCTGCGCCTTGAGCGCCGCAATCCGCGAGGCATCGCTGGTCACGGCGCGCAGGGCGATGCCTTTGTCCGAAAGCGAAGAAATAAGGTGTGTGCCAATCGTGCCAGTGGCACCGAAAATAACGATCATGTCTGTTTTCCTTGCAATGCTTCGATTGGGGCGATGGTTTCCGGGTTCTGCACGGACGACAGATCGCCCGGATCCTCGCCCAGAAATGCTGCCCGCACGATGCGGCGCATGGTTTTCATCGTCCGGGTCTTTGGCAGGGCTTCGACGAAATGAATTTCGCGCGGGCGGAACGGTTTTGAGACCGCTGTGCCCACTGCGTCTTTTAGAAAGTCGACCAATGCCGCGTCGGGGGTCACGCCGGGGGCTGCGACGCAGACAACGACAACGGCGACACCTTTCAACGCATCTGGCGCAGCGATGGCGGCGGCGTCGATGACTTTGCCGGTCAGGGTCATGGCCGCCTCGATCTCGGGCGGACCGATGCGTTTGCCGGCGATGTTCAGAGTGTCGTCGGATCGGCCCAGAATATACCATGTGCCATCAGCATCATGACGCACCCAGTCGCCGTGGCACCAGACGCCGGGGAAGGTGGACCAGTAGGTTTCCAGATACCGCGCCTTGTCCTGCCAGATTGTCGGCGTCAGCCCCATGGGTGGTTGGGCCACCACCAACTCACCGACCTCGCCCAAATCAGCCTCTGACCCATCCGGGCGCAGAACCTTGGCGCCAACCCCCAACGCTTGCGTCGAGAACCCGCCCGGCGATAGCCGGTGCAACACCGTTGAGGTCAGGATCGCGCCAAACAGTTCGGTGCCGCCGGAAATATTCAGCGGGGCTGCGCGATGGCGGCATATATGCGCCAGTTGCCATAGCCAGGCATCGTCGGTCCAGGGCTCTCCGGTTGATCCGACGATGCGCAGTGGCGACAGATCGTATCCGGCCAACGGGGCAGGGTCCTGTACCATAAACTGACGCACCAGCGTGGGCGCCACGCCCATGTGGGTCACCTTCGTTTCGGCGGCAACGCGCAGCAAGCGAAACGGGTCGTCTGGCGTTGACGGGGCACCTTCGGCAAGCACCAGCGTGGCACCGGCCAGAAGAACCGAAATCAGGGTCAGCGGCCCCATGACCCAGCCCATATCCGTCATCCACAGATGCCGGTCATCGCGCTGAAGGTCGAGACACAGAAGGAAGTCAGTCGTTGCTTTGGCCTGAACTCCCAGATGCGTGTGTACCACACCTTTGGGCCGGCCGGTTGTGCCCGAAGTATAGGCGATCATCAAGGGGCCTGCGGCGTCTACGGGAGCGGCGGGGAAGGTCGGATCGGCCGCTGCGATAGTGTCATGCCAGTCCAGATCGCGGGCCGGATCGGCGGATGTTCCCCCGAATCGGCGCAGGCTGATGACCGTTTGCACCAACGGAAGATCGTCTATCGCACTGACCAGTGTCCGCTCCATCGCCACCGGTTTGCCCCGGCGCGGTGACGCATCAACTGTCAGCACAGCCCGGGCGTTGCTGTCGTTCAGCCGTGCGGTGATTGCGGGAGCGGAGAAACCGGAAAACAACGGCACAGCGATGGCTCCCAACCGGGCAATGCCCAGAAACGCGGCCGCAATTTCAGGGATCATCGGCATATAGATGCCAACCGCATCGCCCGCGCCGATGCCCCGGGCGGCCAGAGCGCCGGCGACACGGGCGCTCTGCTCGGCCAGATCGTTGTAGGTCCAGCTGCGGGTGGTCCCGTCTTCTGCCACCCAGTCAATAGCGGTCTTGCCGCCAAGTCCAAGGTCAATTCGCGCGTCGAGACATGTTTGCGTCAGGTTGAGCGTGGCACCGGTGGCCCAGCGGATATTCTCGGGGCCGCCGGTGAAGTCACGCAGTGTATGAAAGGGATGCGAGAACCGGATACCGGCAAGATCAATAATCTTAGACCAAAACCAATCGGGGTCGGCGTTGGACCGTTCAAGCAGGTCTTCGTATGTATCCGCGCCACAATGGTTCAGAAAACCGGCAAGATTGCTGTTTTTACGGATATCATCGGCGGGATCAAACATGTCGGACCTTGTGAAAAAGGCCGCGCCGTAGCGCGGCCAGTTGAGGAGGTAGTTCTTTTATTTACCTTCCAGGGGGCGCACGCGCCCGACTAAAATGCCTAGCCGTGCATGGACAAGCCGCCCGACACGGAAATGACCTGACCTGTGATGAACCCAGCGTCCTCCGACGCTAGGAAGCAGACAATCCCAGGGTAATCTTCGGGCTGGCCAAGTCGCTTCATCGGAATGGCGCGTTTCAAGCCTTCGGCAATCTTTACGCCGGCTTCGCCTTCGGCAAAGCTTGCAAACAACGCTGTGTCAGTCGGCCCTGGAGATACGGTGTTCACCTGCACACCTTTGCGGGCCAGTTCGCGTGCGACTGTTTTCGAAAAAGAGATGATTCCGCCCTTGCAAGCCGAATAAACCGCTTCCCCGGACGATCCGACACGCCCGGCATCCGAAGCAATGTTGACCACGCGACCGCCCCCATTCTTAACCATTCCGGGCAGTACCGCGTGATGCATATGCAGCGGCCCATAAAGGTTTATTGCAATGATCTTGTCCCAGAGCGCGACATCGGTATCGAGGAACGGCTTTGCGACATCCCAGCCCGCATTGTTGACCAGAACATCGATAGGCCCGCCCGCTTCGAATGCAGTTACAGCGCTATCGACTGCGGCGCGATCCGCGATATCAACCGTGTAGGCGCTGGCCTTCCCACCATTTGCCTCAATAAGCGATACGGTTTCGGCCGCGCCGTCCGCATTGAGGTCAAACACCGCAACTTCGGACCCTTCTTCGGCGAAACGTTTGCACACTTCGCGTCCAATCCCACTGCCACCACCTGTGACGATCACTCTTTTACCTTGCAGTCCACGCATCCTGTAACTCCTCTTGGGCCCTTGCTGTTTAGTCG
The DNA here is from genome assembly GCA_021775255.1 of Roseovarius sp. Classification (GTDB taxonomy): domain Bacteria; phylum Pseudomonadota; class Alphaproteobacteria; order Rhodobacterales; family Rhodobacteraceae; genus Roseovarius. The sequence goes on along the minus strand of JAJFIA010000012.1, from coordinate 27,319 downwards.
CGCACGGGCTAAAATCTAACATCTGTTTGAATTTATCTGCTTGATATCGGTGTGTCCAGAGGTATTTACCCATGAATATGACGCCCAAACCCCAAAACGCTGTGCTGCATGACGGACAGCCAAGTAAGTCCGAGCAGACGCGAGAGACGATCCTCGCGGCGGCGGCACAGTTTTTCCGCAATGAAGGGTACAATGCCGCGACCATGCGCAAAATCGCCAAAGTTGCAAATATGGAAGCTGGCAGCATCTACTACCACTTTTCGTCCAAAGAAGACATTCTGGGTGAAGTTCTGGAGCTTGGGTTGCGCCGCCTTTATGTCGAGGCGTCGCGGGTTCTGGCCGAGGCTAGGGCGCAGGACAAGGATTTCCGACATGTCCTGTCAGAGATGGTCGATACACACCTGACCTTTCTTTTGTCTGAAAGCGATTTTACATCCGCCAATATTCGCAACTTTCCGACGCTACCCGAAGAGTTACGCCAAAAACACCGGCCGCTGCGACGCGCATATTCCGACCTGTGGAACGGTTTCTTGGCAGAAGCCCAGCAGAATGGCTGTGTTCGCACAGATATCGCGATCAGGCCTGTACGCCAGTTCGTGCTCGGCGCGCTCAACTGGACGGTCGAATGGTATGACACGGAGCGTTTTCCTGTCGCAACACTGTCCGAGCGGGTTACAAGGCTATTGCTGGATGGGATGGCCACAAAAGAGCACGCTCTGGTTCTTGTCCCCCGGCATCGCGACCGGCAGATTTTTGAACCGGAAGCCGATTCCAACAAGGCAGCACGTACACGTATGCAAGTGCTATCTGCGGCCGTGCGGATCATCCGCGACCGTGGCTACAAAGCGGCAACAATGCGGGCCATTTCGACCGAGGCTGGGATCGAGGCCGGCAGCATCTACTACCATTTCGGGTCAAAAGATGACATTTTAGATGAAGTGCTGGATTTGGGGCTGCGCGATCTATTGAAGGGTGTGACCAGGACCGTTTCTGATTGGGAAGAGTTTCCTGACGACCTCAGCAGAATGTCTGCAGCGATCGAGACACATATGGAGTGTTTGTTTCAGGCCAGTGAATTCACTTCGGCAAATATTCGAATCTATGGGCAACTGCCCAGTAATGTGCGCGCTCGCCATTGGCCAGTGCGCCATGAATATGCGCAGCTTTGGGACCGCATTCTGAAAGATGCGCAAGACTCCGGTTGCTTGCGTTCCGATATCAGGATCGTCCCATTGCGGCAGGTCATGTTGGGTGCATTGAACTGGACCGTTGAATGGTTTGACCCAAAAAAGGCGGGGCAGGAGGGAAATATCTCGTTGCCCGAACTTGTGGAAATTCTGCAAAAACTGCTTCTTGGCGGACTGTCGAAGTAAAAACAACACGCTCGTCTGAATGCGCCGGAAAGCCCCCATTTTTCAGATCAGCTCGGGCTAAAGCCTTCGGCGAGACTGCTTAAAGGTTTGCTGATCTGATTGATGCAAAGCATTTCACTGCAAGCCTTTGTTGACAAATTCGACAATTGGCGAAATAACCAAGCAATCGTTTGCTTATTTAAGGAATCACGATGACAGCCTTGGCACCCAAAGCCAGACGCAACAATCGCCGAGAACTCATTCTTGACGTCTCAGCGCAGCAGTTTGTTGAAAAGGGTTTTGCCAGCACGTCAACGCGTGATATCGCCAAGGCAACCGGCATGTTGCCCGGTTCGCTGTATTATCATTTCGCATCAAAAGATGATTTGCTTGTCGCCGTATTCGAAGAGGGCGTGCAGCGGATAAGCGACAGTGTGGATACAGCCCTAGAGGCCGCGGGCGCGGACCCCTGGGTGCGCTTGCAGGCCGCCTGCGAGGCGCACCTTGCGATGCTGCTGGGTACAAGCAGCTATGCCCATGTCGTGATCAGAACGTTGCCGTCAGATTTCAGCGACGCGGAAAAGACTCTGGTTGGCTTGCGTCGGCAATACGAGGCGCGGTTCACGAGGCTTTGCGATGCGTTGCCATTGCCGCCACAGACCGACCGAAGCGTTCTGCGGCTGATGCTGATTGGCGCAATGAATCACACGCCAGTCTGGTACCGCGAGGGTCGCGATACACCAGCCGGACTTGCCCGTAAATTCATCGAAAATCTGCGCGTGCCGCTGGTCGGGGCAGGGGCCAGCGAAGCGGCCCGTACAGATGCGTCAGGTGAACCGGTTTCGAGGAGGATTGAGGATGAATGACGTTCTGTTGGCCCCTGCGCGGGTGCTGGTTACCAAGATCGGACTGGACGGGCACGACCGCGGCAGTCGCATCATTGCGGCCTATCTGCGCGATGCGGGCATGGAAGTGATCTATACCAACCCCTGGCAGGCCATCGCCGCGGTTGTGGCGCTGGCGCTCGAAGAGGACGTGGATGTCATCGGCATCAGCTCTTTGGCAACCGATCATCTGTTGGTTCCAAAGCTGATGGTCGCGCTGGATGCGGCCGGGTTGGGCCATGTGCGCGTCGTAGTCGGTGGCATTGTGCCCGATGAAGATGAAGCGCATCTGTTGGCCGCAGGCGTTTCGAAGGTGTTTCACCCTGGCGCCGTGCGCGAAGACATTGTCACCGAGGTGGAAAGACTTGCAATCGCCGCCAGCAACGAACGCCCTTTGGACTAGAGAAAGGCAGAAGTGATGAACAAGATAGCCAAGCCCGTGATGTCGACCGGAAAAGGTACACACCAAGCTGCTTTTGACGAGTGGCAACAGAATTATCACGCCCTGATCGGGGAGGACAAACCGGTCAGAAATCGCTCTGGCATCAAGGTCAAACCGCTTTACTGGCCGTCGGACGATCCCGATGGTGCCTATAACGAAAAACTTGGGTTTCCAGGCGCCGATCCGATGACGCGCGGCATTTATCCAACGATGCATCGCGGTCGCACATGGTCGCAGCGCCAGTTGATCGGGCTGGGCCGTCCGGTGGATTTCAATGGGCGGATCAAGAAAATACTTGCCTCGGGGGCCAGCGCACTCAGCATCATACCGTGCAATTCAGTCTACCGGGGGATCGACTGTGATGAGGTAGAGCCAGAAATTCTGGGCACTTGCGGGACCATTATCAATACCGAAGAGGACATGGACATATGTCTGGCCGACATCCCGATTGACGAGATTTCGATCGGTTTGAACGATCCAAGCCCGTTCACCATGTTGGCGCAGATGTTGGTGGTGGCCGAAAAGCGCGGGATCGATTGGAAAAAGGTCACCGGAACGTCAAACCAAAGCGACTATATCTCGCATTTCGTCGCCAACCACATGTTCTATCGCCTGTCTTTGCAAGGCGCCCGCCGGGTGCAGCTGGACACCGCCGCCTATCTGGCCGAACATGTGCCGAACTGGAACGCCTTTTCGATCGTTGGCCAGCATATGCAACAGGCCGGGGCGACCCCGGCACAGGCGATGGGGTTGACGCTGTCCACCGCCATCCAATACGCCGAGGATTGCAAGGCGCGCGGGATGGACCCGGAAAAATTCCTTGAACGGTTCACCTTCTTTTTCGACATCTCGATCAGTTTCTTTGAAGAAGTGGCCAAGTTCCGCGCCGGACGGCGTATCTGGAACCGGCTTGTGAACGATCGTTTCGGGGTCACCAATCCGCGCGCCAAACGGTTCAAGTTTCACGCCCAGACATCGGGCTGCGATCTGACCCGGCAACAGCCGCTGAACAATATCGCGCGGGTAACGATACAGGCAATGGCCGGCATCCTTGGCGGGCTGCAATCCATGCACACGGACGGCTATGACGAAGTTCTGTCAACGCCTACCGAAGACTCTGCCAAGGTTGCCGTTTCCACCCAGAATATCCTGAAACACGAGGCGCATTTATGCGATGTGATCGACCCGCTGGGTGGCTCCTATTACGTTGAATCCCTGACCGATGCGATGGAGGTGGAAATCCTGAATGTCATTGCGGAAATTGACGCGGAAGGCGGCATGTTCAAGGCTGTCGAAAGCGGTTTTGTGCAAGAAATGATCGGGGCCAGCGCCCTTGAATTCCAGGATCAGGTGGACAGCGGCGAACAGATCGTTGTCGGCGTCAACGCATTCAAAGAGGATGAAGACGCCTCGGCCCGACCTTTCCTGAAGCGCCCCTCGCAGGTACATATGAAACAACAGGTAGAGCAGCTGAAAAAGATCAAGGCTGCCCGCGACCCCGCTTTGCTGAACAATGCATTGCAGGAATTGCGTCAGGCCGCGCGGTCCGAAGATATCAACGTCTTCGCCGCCGAGATCGACGCGGTGCGTGCCGGCGCCACACTGGGTGAAATCGTCAAGGTGTTGCGGGACGAATTGGGCTTTGGCCAACCGCTTGTAGTCGCCTGATCACCATGCAGGATCAAACCGCCGAAAAGCCGGGGCTTTTAGCGCGTCTGTTGGCCGGACAAACCGCCGCACTTGCCCGCGCAATAAGCATCGTCGAGCGTAATGGTCCAACTGTCAGTGCGCTGTTGAAAGCAATCCAGCCGCATCTGGGCCGCGCGATCGTGGTTGGCTTTACCGGCCCGCCGGGTGCTGGAAAATCGACGCTGGTGAATGCGTTCATCGGGGAAATGCGTGCGCGGGGGCGAACAGTCGCAGTCGCCGCTGTCGATCCTTCCAGCCCGATTACCGGCGGCGCGGTTCTGGGTGACCGGATCCGGATGGCAGAGCACACGATGGACGCCGGCGTGTTCATCCGCTCGCTTGCATCGCGAGGGCATCTGGGCGGCCTGTCGGCTTCGGCCGCGCGGGTGGCTGACCTTATGGACGCTGCGGGTTTTGACGTGATCGTTCTGGAGACCGTGGGTGCAGGGCAATCCGAGGTCGAGATGGCGGAAATGGCGGATGTCAGGATTGTCATCTCGGCACCAGGTCTGGGGGATGACGTTCAGGCGATCAAGGCAGGCATTCTCGAGATCGCCGACATTCTGGTCGTCAATAAGTCCGATTTGCCGCTGGCCAAACGGACAGTTGGTCAGTTGCAGGCAATGTTGGCTCTGCGTGCGCCGGGCGACTGGAAAGTGCCGGTCCTGGCGACCAATGCAGTCGATCGGACGGGCCTGTGCGAATTGGCCGATGCAGTCGATCGCCGGGCCGCGACGCGCAAAATGAAAGGCCCGCGTGATGCCCTTGGCGGGCGTACCCGACGCTTGCTGGCGCAATCCGTCGCCAAATATGCAGAGCATCGCGTTCTGAACGATACATGCGCAACCATCGACGCGGTGGTTTCGGACCTTCAACAGGCAGGGATCGGTCTGGACGATGCAATTACAAAGGTCCTGATGCAACTATGCGAAAGCCAAGACAATGGATGATTCTGCAACCGACCTACCGTCACTTGAACTGTTAATGGCGCAATTTGTGGCGCGCGACGGTTATATGCAGTCGTTGGGCGCTGAACTGGCCAAGATGGGTCGCGGTCATGCAATTGTCCGGATGCCGGTCCGTCAGGACAGTCTGAACTTCAACGGAACCTGCCATGGCGGCGCGATTTTTTCACTCGCTGATTGTGCCTTTGGGGTGGCGTCGAACAGCTATGGCACACTGGCGGCAGGCATTGACGTTCACATCACCTACAACGCCGCAGCCCGGCTTGGGGATGTCTTGACCGCGACAGCAACCGAAGTTTCTCGGTCTCGCAAGATCGCGGTCTACGAAGTGACGGTCAGCGGCGACACGGCTGGGCATATAGCGTCCTTTACAGGCACGGTCTATATCATTGGCCACAAGAATTTTACCTGCCTTTGAAACCGGGTTGACAGGATGTCGCCAGACACCTAACAAGTGTTAGGTAGGTGAATACTTGTAGGACATGATGGTACTCTCGAAAACAGTTGCAGAAAACGCCGAGGTAGGCCGCACGGGCATTCTGGATGCGGCCGCCTTGCTGTTAGGCCGCCAAGGATACGGGGCGGTATCTCTGCGCATGATCGCCGAGGCCGCGGGGATCAAGGCCGGCAGCATTTACTATCACTTCGCCTCTAAAGATGACATTATCACGGAAATTCTTGATGCAGGAATCCAGGCGGTTCATGACGAGGTCCGCGACAGGGTGGCGGCCTTGAGTGCAGATGCGCCCGCGCGTGACGTATTTCGTGCAGTACTCCGTGGGCATCTATGTGCTTTGCTGGAACATGGCGCTTACACCTCGGCCAACGTGCGCATCTTCGGCCAAGTGCCACCTGAAGTGCGCGACGCCAACCTACCGGTTCGCCGCGCCTATGAGGCTTTCCTGGATAATCAGTTGTCAGAATTGCAGGTGCGGGACGCGATCCGCAGCGATGTCAATCTGCCCCGGTTTCGCTTGCTGCTGATCGGCGCGCTGAACGCGACGCTTGAATGGTTCGACCCCCAGAAGGGCAGCGCCGAGGATCTTGCCGATGACTATGCCGACACATTCTTGAACGGGATTCTCAGCCAAAGCGGAGACAACACATGAGCCGCATCGCAACCCGGATAGATACCCGATCCCCGGTTTTTGAACAAAACTGGGCGCAATCGCAAACCTTGTTGGGAACTCTGCGAACACGCATGGCCTTTGCCACAACTGGCGGCGCGGAAAAGCTGCGCGCCCGCCACCATGAGCGCGGAAAGCATCTGGTGCGCGACCGGATCGACCGATTGATCGACCCGGGCACGGCCTTTCTGGAACTGTCGCCACTTGCCGCCTGGGGCCAGTATGACAATCAGGTCCCCGCGGCCGGAATCGTTACCGGTATCGGCCTTGTGAAGAGCAAGCATGTGGTTATCATCGCCAATGATGCCACCGTCAAGGGCGGCAGCTTTTTCCACGAGACAGTGAAAAAACACCTGCGCGCGCAGGAGATCGCCGAACAGAACCGTATGCCCTGCCTTTATCTGGTGGATTGCGGCGGGGCCTATCTGCCGGAACAGGACCGGGTGTTCCCCGACCGCGACCATTTCGGAAATTCGTTTCATCGCCAGTGCCGCATGTCGGCTGCCGGATTGCCGCAGATATCGGTGGTGTTTGGCGGCTGTACCGCCGGTGGTGCCTATATTCCGGCGCTCAGCGATCAGGTGATCATGGTTGATGGCAACGCACGCATCCATCTGGGCGGCCCGTCAATCGTCAAGGTTGCGATCAACGAAGAGGTTGACGGCGAGACTCTAGGCGGCGGCGCGATGCACACGCGGGTCTCTGGCGTAAGCGACCATCTGGTGGCGGATGAAGATCAGGCGTTGGCGCTGGCCCGCACCCTGATCGGCGAGACGAATTTTGAGCGTAAGCCAGCAAAGGTCGCGCCGGTGCTGTCACCGCGATACCCCGCATCAGAGCTTGGAGGGGTGATCAGCGCCGATCCGAAAATGCCCTATGATGCGCGCGAAATTATTGCGCGCACGGTGGATGACAGCGGTTTCAGCGAATTCAAACCTGAATGGGGCGAAACGGTTGTCTGCGGCACCGCCCGCATTCATGGTCATATGGTAGGGATAATCGGCAATAACGGAGCGCTATTATCGCAATCGGCACTGAAAGCCGCTCATTTCATAACCCTTTGCGATCAGCGCAACATCCCGCTTCTGTTTCTGCATAATATTACCGGCTTCATGGTTGGAACTGTCGCCGAGCGCGAAGGCATAGCCAAGAACAGCGCCAAGATGGTTTACGCACAGGCAGTCGCGCGGGTGCCCAAGCTGTCGGTCATCGTCGGCGGTTCTTATGGTGCGGGCAATTACGGCATGTGCGGGCGCGGCTTTCGGCCGAATTTCCTGTTCGCATGGCCAAGCGCGGTGCTGGCAACGATGTCGGCCGATATCGCCAGCAACGTGATGCTGGAACTGCGCCGGACCAATGTCAAAGCCCCCACCGCCACGCAAGAAGAATTGGACGAAATCGAATCCCGCGTGCGCGCCCAATACGGCGAACAATCGGACCCGTATTTCGCCACCTCACGGCTTTGGGATGATGGCATCATCGAGCCTGCGCAAACCCGTGATGTGTTGGGTCTTTGTCTGTCGATCGTGTCCAGCACACCTGATGCAATGGGACACTCCCCAGTTTACCGAATGTAGGACCGTACTATGACCAGCCGGACATTCCAGACCATCACTGTTGAAACGGACACGCGCGGCGTGGCGCGCCTGACGCTGAACCGGCCTGCCAAGCACAACGCGTTGAACGGTCAGCTGATTGACGAGCTCAAACAAGCCGCAGATTTGTTGGCGTCGGATGACAGCGTCCGGGTTGTTGTCCTCACCGGCGAAGGCAAAAGCTTTTGCGCGGGCGGTGATTTCAACTGGTTCAAAGGCAATGCCGCAGCCGACCGTGCCACCCGCATCCGCGAAAGCAGCAAGCTGGCGCATATGCTGAATGCGCTGAATGGCTTGCCCAAACCACTGATTGGGCGGATCCAGGGCCCGGCCTATGGCGGCGGGGTCGGGATGATTTCAGTTTGTGACATCGCCGTGGGTGTCGATACCGCACGCTTTGGTCTGACAGAGGTGCGTCTGGGGCTGATCCCGGCCAATATCTCGCCCCATGTGGTGGCACGCATCGGCGCGGCCAATGCGCGGGCCACGATGCTGTCGGGGGCCTTGTTCAGTGCCGCAAATGCCGAAAAGATCGGGTTGCTGAACGAAACGGTATCGCCTGACGATCTGGACGCGCGAATTGACTCGATCATCGCCGATCATCTTGAGGCCGCCTTGGGTGCCGTCGGTGAAACCAAGCGACTGATTGCCTACGTCGCCAGCCACAGTATCAACGACAACATGATTTACACCGCCGATCGCCTGGCGGACGCATGGGAAACCGACGAAGGCAGCACCGGCATCAACAGTTTTCTGGACAAGACACTGCCCCCATGGCGGACCGGCAAATGAATTTCTCAACCGTTTTGATCGCCAACCGGGGCGAGATTGCCCTGCGTCTTGTGCGGGCCTGTCAGGGTCTGGGCCTGCGCGCAGTCGCAGTCTATTCCGACGCGGACAGGGAGGCACCGCATGTGGTTGCCGCCGACATGGCGGTACATATCGGCCCGTCCGAGGCCGCCCAAAGTTACCTGGATGGCGACCGGATCATTGCCGCGGCGAAACAGGCGGGCGCGCAGGCTGTTCATCCCGGTTATGGGTTTCTGGCCGAAAATGCAGGTTTCGCGCAGGCCTGCGCTGATGCCGGTCTGGTCTTCGTCGGACCGTCGCCGGAAAACATTGCGCTGATGGGCTCAAAAATCGCGGCCAAAGCGGTTGCGGTTGCGGCAAACGTGCCGGTTGTGCCGGGCTACTACGGCGATGATCAGTCCGACGACCGGCTGCTGGCCGAGGCGCATATCATCGGCGTGCCGCTATTGATCAAAGCCAGCGCCGGGGGCGGCGGGCGCGGTATGCGACAGGTGCATGATCTGGCCGATTTTACCACCGAACTGATTGCCGCTCGGGCCGAGGCTGAGGCTGCCTTCGGCGATAGCCAGATTTTGCTGGAACGCTATGTCGGCAGCGGGCGCCATATCGAGGTGCAGATCCTTGCGGACCAGCAGGGTAATGTGCGCCACTTGTTTGAACGCGATTGTTCGCTGCAACGAAACCATCAGAAAGTGATCGAAGAGGCACCTGCGCCACTACTGCCAGCCGACGTTCGCGCCAGCCTTCTGGAAAGCGCGGTGCGGCTGACCAAGGGCATCGGCTATGACAGCGCGGGTACGGTTGAGTTCCTGCTGGATGCCGATACCGGCGAATACTATTTTCTCGAAATGAACACCCGCCTGCAGGTGGAACATCCGGTGACAGAGGCGGTCACCGGCATCGACATTGCCGCATGGCAGTTGCGTGTCGCCGGGGGCGAGTCGCTACCGTTCGCGCAAGACGATATCACCTGCTCCGGCTGGGCGATCGAGGCCCGCATCGCCGCCGAAGACCCGGCCAACAACTATCGCCCCGAGATCGGAAAAATCACCAGCCACGCCGCCCCCGACATGCCCGGCTTGCGGCTCGATAGCGGTGTGCGCGCGGGCAGCATTGTCAGCCATTATTACGATTCCATGCTGGCCAAGCTGATCAGTTTGGCACCGGATCGCGCGTCGGCGATCCGGCTTTTGGATCAGGGGCTGGCCAAGTATCACATCACCGGGCCCGGCACCAATATCGCCTTTCTGCGCGATCTTCTGGCCTTGCCGGATTTTGTCGCCGGAACGCACAGCACCGCATCCCTTGGTGCGGCTTATCCCGATGGCTGGCACGCGCCCATACCCGGCCACCATCAGTGGGCCGAGGCCGTTCTGACAAACTTTCTGGCCAGCAATGACCGGGGCGGACATGATCCCTGGACCGCATTGGGTGCCTGGCGCGTGACCGAACCGTCCGGTCGACCAGGTGGCACCATTTACCGGATCAACGGTGAAGATGCCCGCATCGAGGGGCGCGACGGGACCTATATCGTCACCCTTCATGATCTGGCCCCGATTGAAATGGAAAACGCCAGCCTGCGTGGCGGCATACTGTCTTATGAAACTGACGGCATGCGCCATAGCGCAAGCGCCGAAATCGACGGTGAGAAAGTTTCGTTGGATGGTCAAACCGGTCGCTCCTCGTTTGTTGTTCTGGACAGCGACAGGATCATTCAAGCGGCTGGCGAGGCCGCACTGGGTGGCGGCAATCAGGTGCGCGCACCGATGCCCGGCCTTGTCTCGGACGTTCTGACCCAACCCGGTGATGTCGTCATCGCCGGACAACCGGTTGTTGTAATCGAGGCCATGAAACTTTTGCAAACCCTGACCGCGCCCTGTGCGGGCACTGTCGCCCAAGTCAATTATGCAGCCGGAGAAAACGTCGATATGGGCGCCGTGCTGATCACCATCGACCCCGAGGAATGACCATGACCGACCCATATTTTTCCGACGAACTGACCATGCTGCGCGAGCAAATCCGCCGTTTTGTCGAGGCCGAGATCGTGCCGCACGGCGACGCTTGGGAAGAAGCAGGCAAAGTCCCGCGCGAGGTTTTCGCGAAGATGGGCAAGCTGGGCTTTCTTGGAATGCGTTACCCTGAGGAATATGGCGGAGCGGATCTGGATACGATGGCCAGCGTCGTGCTGGCAGAAGAGCTGGGCCGCTGCACATTTGGTGGCTTCTCAGCTGACCTGCTGGTGCACACGGACATGGCCAGCCCGCATCTGGCCAATGTCGGCACACCCGAACAGATGGCGCGCTGGATGCCGGGTATCACGTCGGGCAAAAGCATCTGCGCCGTTGCTGTCACCGAACCCGGCGCCGGATCAGACGTGGCGGGAATGCGTACGCGCGCGGTCCGCGACGGCAATGGCTGGGTGATCAACGGTACCAAGATGTTCATCACCAATGGGGTGCATGGCGATCTGTTTTTCGTCGCCGCCAAGACCAACACAGAGGCAAAAGGTTCGCGCGGGGTGACTATCTTTGCGGTCGAGAAAGGCACAGCGGGATTTTCAGTCGGCAAGAAACTGAACAAGACCGGATGGCTGTGTTCGGATACCGCCGAACTGGTTTTTGACAACGTCCGTGTCACCGGCGACCATATTCTGGGCGAGGTTGACCAGGGGTTCTATGCCATCATGAAAAACTTTCAGAACGAAAGAACAGTTCTGGGGGCAATGGCCATGGGTGAGGCGCAGAAAGCCATCGAACTGACGCTGGATTATGTAAAGGATCGCCCAGCCTTTGGCGGTGTTCTGTGGGACAAACAGGTGATCCGCCAACGCCTTGCCGAACGCGCCGCCCAGGTCGAGGCTGGGCGTCAACTGGTCTACAGCGCGGCGTGGAAAGACGCCCAGGGGATGGATTGCGTCAAAGAGGTTTCGATGGTCAAGGCCTATTGCGGCGATCTGGTCAACAAGGTTCTGTATGATTGCGTTCAGTTCCACGGCGGCATGGGCTACATGCGCGAAACCCCGGTTGAACGGATGTCCCGCGACGCGCGCATTCAGGCCATCGGCGGTGGCGCAACCGAAGTGATGTTGGAAGAAATTGCCAAGCGGCTTTAGACGGCAAGAACTGGATTCCGGATGAATTAACGTGCTTGTTGAACTGAGAGGTTATCGCTATTTGCCGGTACCATTGGCACGAAACCCCACGGTATCGAACTGGCACGTGTAACCACTCTGACTTGTCACGAACATCTGAAATTGGCCGAAACCCATTTCGCCTCGTCCTCCGCTCAAAAGTTCGCAGATTTTGCTCAGGTTTAATGCGCCAGCTCGGGCGCTAAATGCGTTCAGAAACATGGGGGAGCCAGCTTCACAGCCGGATCGACGCGGGGTTTGAGAGTTTTCCACGCGCGAAATCATAAGACGTAGCGAGGATTTTCAATGCTGTTTCGATCTCGGCTGTGTCCCGCGCGGCGAACACCATGACGGCGGTTGCGGGGATCATGCCTGAGGCCGCCATCGGGTGCGGCTCGCCCCATCCTTTAGCGAACAGTTCAAGCGTACATTCGATTGGCAGCATCAGATGCATGGAGCCGTCATAATGCGGATGCACATGGGCAAACTCATTTCCCACCATAAAAGATTCTTGACAGCCGTGGGCATGATCATGTGCCAGCCAAAGAGCTTCGGCTCCGGGGACAGAAATAATGCTGGGGCGACGCTCGACAAAGGGAAAATCAAATGCGCGCTTTTTGAGCTTTTGATAGGTACTGGCGTCGGGGTTTTGGCTTACCTGCTCGTGAGGCGCGCAATCGGTAGTCTCTGGTCGCGGGCCGATGCGGGGCGTCAGTTCAAACATTTCCAGCCTTTCTGGTTTATATGGTTAGGAACCCAGAGCCTTGCGGACATCCGGTGCAACGCGGGTTCCCAGAATCTCGATCGCGTTCATCAGGGATTTTTGATCGAGCCGCCCGATCGCCATCTGAATGGTAATCCGTGTAAAGCCGAAGATTTCATGATGGGCGAGGATCTTGTCGGTCAGTTCTGCGGGGCCGCCCACGAACAACGCGCCGCTTTGGCCGCTCATGGTATCAAACTGTTCACGGGTTGCCGGGGGCCATCCGCGTTCTGCGCCAAGTCGGGTCATGACCTCGTTATGCGGGCCACTGTAAATGTCGCGGGCGGCTTGACTGGTTTCGGCCACAAACCCATGCACATTCAGTGAGGTTTCAAGGATGGCCGGGTCGTGCCCGGCCTTGGTGGCGGCAGAGCGGTAAAGATCGAACAAAGGCGCAAACTGCACAGGTTCCCCGCCAATTATACCAAGCGCAAGAGGCAGGCCAAGTGTGCCGGCCCGCACCGCCGATTGTGGGGTTCCCCCGATACCCAGCCAGATCGGCAGCTTGTCCTGATAGGGACGTGGATAGACGCCCTGATGATCGACCGCAGGCAAATGTTTTGTGCCAGGCCAACTTATGTGTTCGGCTTCGTTCACCATCATCAAAAGTTGGAGTTTTTCAGCAAAAAGGTCGTCGTAGTCATCCAGCGCATGACCAAACAGCGGAAAGGATTCAACAAAGGCACCGCGCCCGACCATGATCTCGGCGCGCCCCTGGGTCAGGTTGTCCAGCGCCGAAAACTGTTGGAAAACGCGGATCGGATCATCGGAACTCAGCACAGTGACGGCGCTGGAAAGGCGGATGTTTTTGGTTTGTGTAGCCGCCGCTGCCAGCGCTACAGCAGGATTTGAAACTGCATAGTCGGGGCGGTGATGTTCGCCAACGCCGAACCAATCCAGCCCGACCTGATCGGCCAGCACGATTTCCTCAACCAGATTGCGCAGCCTTTGGGAAGGGCTGACGCTGCCAGCTTGATCGGCGCCCGACTCTGCGAATGTGTATATGCCTATTTGCACGATATGGCCTTCTTTGGGGCGGGGGCGAATACCTCGCCCCCGCAGATATTTCCGTGGATTCTAAACGCCAAATAGGGCCCAAACAGGTGCAAACGCCTCCTTCCACGAAGCGCGCGCCTCAAGCCGTTCGATCCAGGCCGCGACGTTCGGGAGATCGTCAAGCGAGATATCAGACTGCACACGGTACATGAATGTCGAGGCCAGCGCGAAATCCGCAACGCTAAGATCGCCCGCGATCCAATCCTTGCCCGCAAGGCCGAATTCCAGCACTGCTAGGAACTGATCTACGTTCTTCAACTCGGCGTCTATGACGCTTTGATCCGCCTCTCCCATGCCGAACTTCGCTTTCAGGAACCGCTCGAACGACAACTTTTGCATTGCCGGACCAAGGTGAATTGTCTGCCAGTAAAGCCACTGATCCACCGTTGCCCGGGCCTTTGGGTCGTCAGGATAAAGACCGCGCTCGGGTTTCTTGCTTGCCAGATAGGAATTGATGGCGCGGGATTCCCATATCACGAAATCGCCGTCTGCCAGCACCGGCACCTTGGCATTGGGATTCATCGACAGGAATTCCACGCTGCGGTTGTCGCCGCCGCGTATGTCGACCTCGATGATCTCAAGATCGATCCCCAGTTCCAGGGCAACCGCCCGCACCCGAAGGGCGTTGGGCGAGAAATTGGCGTTGTAAAGCTTCATCATGGTTTCCCTATTGCGCCGGTGGGGTGAGCAGGGCTGCCTTGTTGGCAATCAGGAAATCACGGACCGACTGTCCGGCCTGTCCGGTCAGTTTTTCCAGATCACCCGTTGCAACACTCAGATAGTCCTTGGCCATCGCCTCATCGAAGGACGCAAAAACTTTTGCCATGAACTCTGGCAAGCCAGCGCCGATCATGGCCTGGACCAGATCATCGGTTGAGATCGGGATATAGGGAATGTCTTTGCCCGAAATTTCCGACAGGATGGCCGCAACGTCACTTTGGGTGATTGCCGCAGGGCCGGTGATGTCCAAAACGCTTGAACCGGTTTCCTGCATCAGGGCCACTGCAGCGGCGCGGGCGCAATCGGCGCGAGTAACATAGCCGGTTTTCCCCTCAGCGGCAGCGGCGAAGTGTTGCCCCATTCCAATGCTTTGCCCACCACCCATCAGCACCAGATCGGTGTAAAGGTTGTTGCGCAGGATGGTATAGTCGACACCGGTGTCCTTGATTAGCGCTTCGGTGTCGCTGTGATCTTTGGCGAACGTGATCGGGCTTTCCTCAACCGGGTTTGTCAATGACGTATAAACGATATGTGTGATCCCTTCCTTCGTCGCGGCTGCAACGGCGTTTTTATGCGCTGCCAGTCGCTTGCCTGGTTCCAGATCGTCGGTCGAAATGATCAGCAGACGCTTGCCACCCGCAAAAGCCGCGCTCAACGATGCGGGGTCGTTGAAATCACCCTTGCGGGCCTCAACTCCCTTGTCAGCCAGATCGGCCAGCTTTTCCGGCGAACGGGAAATCGCGATGATCGGGCTGGCACCGGCCGCAATCAGATTGTCGATGACCTGTCGGCCAAGTTGGCCGGATGCGCCGGTGACGATGAAAGGGCCGTTTTGGATGTTTGTCATTAGGTTTTCCTCGATTTTTCAGGTTGGATTTGGATGTTCACACGTCTGATGGCATTCAGCCGAAGGTAAACGCGCTTTCGATTGCTCCCAGCACTTGATCCTCCAGCGTTTTCACGCCTTGGTCATCAAGGGCAGCCCCCGCAACCACATGCAGCGGAATCAGATGTTCCTCACGCGGGTTTGCATCGCGGGCACCGGGGGCGGCGTCCCATTGGGCCAGCATTTGATCTCGCTCGGCTGGATCGGGACGGGTGACCGCATTTGTCAGCCAGCGATCAAATTCCTCGCCATTCACGGCCCCACCGCCGCCACCCTGCATCGCGCGCATCATTTTTTGCATGTTGTGATAGGTGTTGCCCGACCCGATGATCAACACGCCTTCGTCGCGCAACGGTGCCAATGCTCGCCCGACCGCAATATGCGCGGCGGGATCAAGGTCGGAACGCAGGCTAAGCTGTACGCAGGGGATGTCTGCTTGCGGAAAGGCCACTTTGAGCGGAATGAACACGCCGTGATCGTAACCACGCTCCTGATCAACAGAGCAGGGAAACCCAGCGGTCTCGACCAGCGTCTGCACCCTGTCGGACAGCGCGACATCGCCGGGCGCGGGCCAAGTCAGTTCGTAGGTGTGAGGTGGAAACCCGTTATAATCGAACAACAGCGACGGGGCCGGGTTTTTCTGCACCGTAAATTGCGGCTCTTCCCAATGGCCTGAAATCACCAGCAACGCCTTGGGGGCTTCCGGCAATGACGCGGACACATCGGCAAGGAACTCGCGCTGCCGGTTCCAGGTTTCTGGCGGGTCCCAGTCCATGAAGAAACAGGGGCCTCCACCGTGTGGAATGAACATCGTTGGCATTCGGGTCATGTACTGCATCCTTTCGTCTTTATTGCGAGCGAAGCCTGACGATCCAGCCCGCCTATGGTTGCTAAGATTCCGGTTACGCCGCGCTATTCAGCAAATCACCGTAGGGCGATTTCTTTTCGCGAACCCGGTTTTGCGTCAGGAACGATATGATCAGTGCCGCCCATGCGATGATCGCCGGCGGCCAGCCCGGATCGCCCGCAGCTATATGCGCTGAAGCGGCCAGCAACAGGTGCCAGAACATCGCCGCATAGGCGAAATCGGACAGGAACGTCGACGGGCGCCAAAGGATTACTACGGCCGCCACGATTTTTAAGATGGCCAACGGCCATATTATGTAGGTTGGGTAATTCAACAGACCCTCATACATTCCCGCAACCATGTCATGCGCGGTGATGTAAAATGTCGCCCCGCCCAGATAGACCAACGCAACCAACCCGGTTGCCGCCCAGTATGTAATTTTCACAGATTTTTCGCTCATTTCGACGTCCCCTTTTTTTGTAATGTTTGCCTGGGCATTCTTCCGAATGGCTCACCCTTGCTAGGTTTTGCTATTCGCTCTAGTATTATAAAGCGTCTTAGTTTTGAAAGAAAAGTAGGCACTGAAAAGTAACTGCCCTTGGAGAACCTCAAAATGAAACAGAAAACACCGCCCGCATGTCCCATGGACTCCATTCTGCGCTTGCTGATGGGGCCGTGGACAACTTATATTCTCTGGGTCCTTAGTGACGGCGGGCCACAACGTTTTGGGGTGCTAAAACGGGCAGTGCCGGGAATTTCGACTCGTGTTCTGACCGAACGGTTGCGAATGTTGCAGGCGGCCGGGGTGATCTGGCGCGATCAGACCCATACGATCCCGCCCGCCGTTACCTATGGTCTGACTGAACGAGGTGACGATCTGCGCCAAGTGCTCGAATCCTTGGGTGAAGTCGCGCAGCGCTGGCAATCCGAAGGGGCGTTTGAAACGGGTGATGTTGCTGCAGAATGATCAATACGACGATGTAGTGGTCCACATAATTTTGATCTGCTACCGCAAAATCTGCCAATTTGAGCCAATATTAATTGCTTAGTATCCGGCTTGCCACGCTATATTTAACATAAGATAGATTATGCGTATTTTATCAATAATATATTTAATGTTGCAATAATATACTAACGGAGTCATGCTGCTTACACCCTACTCGATAGGATGCTTCACATGCTTCGCACATTTCGAAAATACTCAATTGTCGCCGTACTTGCACTTGTTTCTTCGTCCGTGGGCCTTGCCAATCGTGTTCAGGCTCAAACGTATCAGATCGACTGCGCAATTTTACTGTGCCTCTCTGGCGGCTGGCCAGCATCAGTTCCATGTGCCCGCGCACGCGCCGAATTCATCCGCCGGATCACGCCTTGGCCCGTTGAACCGCCATTGCAGATTTGGCGGTGCCCGATGGGCGCATCCTATGATCCGGTTACCCCGTCGGATCATCGAGGTCGTTTTTACAATATTTTGTTCACTAGTCAGGATCGCCCGCGACCGCTTTTGTCGCCTGCAACCAAACCTCTGCCTTCTGAAAATGCCGTTTTCGACATTGCCGGACCAAAGCCTCACCCGCTTCCGGAAGGATTTGCGCTCCAGTTGGTCCAAGACCGCGCTGACATCGACATCAGCGGCCCCGAATTCAACTTTGTACGCTCAATCCGCGTCTACGATGTCAGATACGCACGCCAAAACGAGTCTGGCCGTGACGGAGATTGCAACCGATCCGCAACCATTTACCTTGGCACCTATGGAACCCAAGGTGATTTTTCATGGGCTCGGTCTGCTCCAGCAGCTCTACCCGAGGCACATATTGGCCTTGAAAGATGGGGGTACAATTGCCCGAGTATTTACCATAGATCAGTCTTCGTTGATTGGCGCGACTATGAAGGAAACTACGGCTTCGAACAGGTCAATTACTGACGGAGCGTAAGGGTTATTACTTAATCGAAACTCATCAGACGACAGCCCAGCAGTCTATCGGTAACGATAACTAGGAAGTATCGTAACCCGTGTTCACGGTATGGAATTAAAGAGTTATGCAGCCTCTATCCGTAAAACTGAGGCTGAGGAGATCATCGGTTTTCCGGCATGACCCAGGCCACGTGAGCTCACATTTATTGTCGGTGCCGCGCGACTAGTAGCTGCAGAAAGTCTGCGTACCTCGTTCACAGGAATAGGACAACCTGACGTAACGGCGATGCTGCGTGCAATGGCGCAAGCTGCTGCCGCCGCACTAACGAAGGCAGCCGCAACACTAGTCCCTGCTATTTCGACGGCACCGCACTGTCCAATGCTCTTTTCAAGTTCGTGATAGGCCTTTTGGTCTGGTACTTCGTCAGGGGCCTCGGGATCGGATTGTCCGTCAAAGTGCTTGGCAATCGAATGCTCTTGATCAAAGGCTGTTATGCGGAAGCGATCGAAGTCATTCGCCCGGCGTCCCAAGCCAGCATCGATGATGCAATCAAAGCCAACTCGATCCATGATCTTGCGGGCTTTGATGCTATCGACCCCGCTGAACGCCAGCCTTGGATCATCCCCATGCAAGTGGTCAGCTGCACTGAGAAAGCGGTCTACCCGCCTGACGCTAAATCCTTTCCGTAGCGCCCACTCCTCTGCAATTTTGGTCTTATTTGATCCAAAGGTTTCGTCTCGTACCAAAATTGACGTAACCCAATTCTCTTCCGAAACGCGGTCACGATCTTGCAACATCAACGAGACATCGGCGGGTACGCTGTAAGGTAGCGCCGACAACGCCCAGAGAAACGCCTGGCCGAGGTTGCCAAGCCCTATCAACCACGCGGCTTTTGGAAGCCAAACGTCATCAAATGCCGGGATATCAACATCAGGTTCAGCTGGCCAAAGGTCTATCTCAGACGCCAGCTGTGGTGAATTACGCGCGGCTTGGAAAGCAAGCCCCACGCCCAAAGCGCCGCCAACTATGCCGGAAAGTGGGTTCTTGCCTTCATCGCAAAGCTGGACGTCTCGGTTAGCGCCTGCCCGCCAGCCTTTCCACCAAATGTGGAAGCCATCAGTTGACTGATAGCATCGAACGGTTCCGACAATCAGCTTCTGAGACGGATCACCATCAAACCCGCTTGCGCCCGCTTCGGCAACAGCATCCCGCAAAGTATTTGAGACGAATGGTAGCGCGGACTTCAACGGCTGATCCAACGAGCCGACGACCCTCACTCCGCCGATGAAGGACCGGCGACCAACCGATATCGCGGTTAGAATTGCGCAATGCGCAGCAGGCGACGATGTGTTTTCTCCAACCACGATTTCCAGGGTCATTGATCTAAGTCGGCTCTGAGCGTCTTCGAAAGTGATGTCGTCGGCTTCAACCAGCATCTTTGAGAGACGTGCAATCTGTTTCTCTAACGCCATGGCCACCACCCTAAGTGCAAAGGTGAGAAGAGCGTGGCGCTTTGATCACTCCATTTTCGATCGCCAAGATATCTGAAAACTCCGATCTTTCCGGGTTGGTTCGATCCTTTCGCAAAATCAGGGAGGATCAATGCGACGTGACCTTTTTCGGCGATAATCGGATTTGCCTTGTCAGACTTGCTCTGCCTGTAACCGCGCGGATGAACATGGACGTCAGCTACCACTTCATATCCCGTATCTCGGCAGTGAGCCCACAGCGCGCCAAGACGCCGACCATCGATTATCACGATCCCACTGTCCAAAGCACACGGGTCGATATCGTCGTAGAAGACAAACTTTTCGATTCGCCGCATGCGGCCCTTTTTTCCAAGCAGGAAAGCGCCGCTTTCACGCCGCCCAAAGGTGCGGCGATGTAGTTCTGTAACGCCGGCGTCCCAGATATCTTTTGAGCAGATAAGCTCAGGCGACTTTCCGATCACGAGACGTACGAGCGTTGGTAGTAAGTAGGCCATGGAGGTCCTCAAATATGAAAACAAGTCGACGATTTGGATTCCACCCAAGGTGAGGTTTCGTCCTGGCGTTGTTGTTGTGCGGTCCGGTCATCCGATCCCAAGGGCGGTAAACCGTGTGTGAGCCCCAGTCTTTGAACGCTCCTTCGAGACGCGGACCTCCCTTTGGTCGTTGGGTACCTGGTAGCAGTCGATCATTTTCATGATCCCAGATTCTGACCATAGGTGCGTCACTTGGGAAATTCGTGAGATCCGCACGAAAACCGTATTCGCTAACACTGCCATCGGACTCGACAGCGGAGACCGCAAAGTCGAGTTTTGGATAGTCGAAGAAGAGGATTCGCCACTGGCCATTCTCACAGCCAGCAACGAATTCCTCGTCTTCAAGGTCAGCGACGACCTTCGCAATCGATGGATCGACGACCATTACCGGCACCCGTTAGCGATGTCACCGCGCACAAGATCCAAGACAAGCGTCTCTGCACCCTTGGTAATTGATGCAAGAGGTTTGCCGCCAGCAAGCTCGCCCTCCTCACCCGCAACTGCCAACTCCATCTCTGTTGCAAGCGAGGCATCGATTCCGAAAACGCCGATGGCCCACAACAGGACGTCTTCGACCTTCGTGTTGGGCGCAAAAGCCATTGTTTCGGTCTGTGCCTGATAATTTACGGTGACCGCAATTTTACGACCCCCTTGTCCAGGGTCAGGCTTGCAGTCCTTATGTTTTTGATCATCCTGTTTCACGGGATGCTCCTTTCATCTGTTTGCCGAAGAGTTAGAAGTCTCTCTCCGTTGGTTCGCTGCCTATATTGTGTCGCCGAATCTCACCCGAAAATGGCGAAATTGTTGACTTTCACTGTTTGCTCCCATATTGGGTGCATATGCATAACTGACTCCGCAAAGCCCCTGAGTCAAGTATGAATGTTCCCATTTTGGGAGCTTTTTGATATTTCTGGTCCTGGAGGGGCTCAAATGCAAGTTTTGGGACTGGATGAAATCGAGTGTTTTCTGGCGGACAGCACTGATCAGCAGACGTGCGAGGCGTTGAAAGCCTTTGTGTTTGAGCTCAAACATCGCGATTGGCCGGACGCAGAAGCACTTATGAATGACTACCCACAGGCAGAATTATGTGAATTGCCGAAAGCGAGGTTTCGATTGGCCAACAACACAGTCCTTGTCGAAGGAGTGATACATTTCGAAAGCGGCGTGCTGCTGTTGCGTAAGTGCATCGAGCACCGCGATCAGCGTCCTGATTCTGGAGATCAAACGGAATGGGAGGCCGCGTGATGATTAGACCAATAAAAAGTGTACAAGACCATCAAACTGCAAAGGAACGCATGGAAGATCTTATCCTATCGTCCGAAAACAAGGACGTATCGGATGAAATTGAGGTGCTCGCTACCCTCATCGAAAAATATGAGCGTAGCCACATCATCACAGAGGCACCGTCGGCGCTCGCAGCGATAAAGCTCAGAATGGAGCAGAAGAACCTGTCAGCGCGTGATTTAGAGCCTTTCATCGGATCTCGCGCACGTGTGTCCGAAGTTCTTTCCGGAAAGCGCAAACTCTCGATGGATATGGTGCGCGCACTCCATGAAGGGCTCGGCATTCCCTACGAGTCACTGATGAAAAAGGAGGAGATTGGTTCAGCAACTTCTATTGAAGTGAGCCAACCGGTTCTGACTAAGTTGAAGGAGTTCGGCTTCGATTTGAAACTAGCAGATATCAGCGATTTTCTAAAATCGGCCTTCGGCCAGCAATATGTTCCAAGACTAAACAGAAAGACTCGGACTCAGCGCGCTAGTGGCAAGACGGATCAAAATGCTTTGTTGATCTGGCAAGGTGCCGTTCTCACGAAAGCGATGCGAAACCCGCCAATTGGTGAGTTCACCAGTTCCGCCTTCAGTAAGCGGTTTCTTAGATCCATCGCTCAGTTAAGCACGCATCCTCAAGGACCTTTAAGAGCTGTCAATGAACTCTCAAAGCACGGAGTCATTGTGGTCATTTTGCCTGTCCTGCCTGGCACGTTTCTTGACGGGGCTGTTATGCTCCTAAATGGGAGGACACCTGTGATTGGTCTGACCTTGCGCCATGACAGAACCGACAATTTCTGGTTCACGCTTCTTCATGAGCTCGCTCATCTCGCAAAACACTTTGATATTCTTTCGTCTTCTGATCATGTTTTCTTTGATGAGCTGGACATCGAAACAGATGATGAGATTGAAGCGCAGGCGGACTCGCTTGCCAAAAACTGCCTCGTCCCGTCAAAGCATGCCAGAGTTTGTAAAAACAAGTTTGCAAGCACTGAGCAAATTGAAAATGCTAGCGAAGAAGCTGGCGTTCACGTCTCGATCATTGCAGGCCGTTGGCAGAAGGAACACGGCGACTATAAGAAATTCTCTCGACTCATCGAGAGAAATTCAGTGCGGGACATGTTGCAAAGCGCCTGAGATATGTGTACGGCTAATCACCGTACGCTTGACATGTACGCCTATTTCCCGTACATAGAGTGCGAAGTGAACCATCAAGAGGCTTGATCAAATCGAGCCTGAAGCTGAAAGGAGACTACAATGTTGGCGTTTCAAGACACCACGGTGGCGGTCGACGAGCCCAAAAGCGCTCGCCTGGAGGCCCGCACACAACCATCTGTGAAGGACACGATTAACCGTGCAGCGACACTGAATGGTGTCGATGTCAGTTCTTTTGTCGTGAGTGCAGCTTACAATGCTGCCCAATCGACGATTGAAGCACACAAAGTTACAGTGATTGAAAGTGAGGCGGACAGGAAAGCGTTTTTCGACGCTTTGGACAACCCGCCCAAACCGACCAAGCGTTTGGTTGATGCGTTTGCACTGCGCAAGAAACTCATTGCGAATGCCGAGTAAGACCAAAGATCAACCACCATTCACAATTCAGCCGTTCGATCCAAAGATACACGATCGAGCGGCTTTTTCATGTGGTGTTCCCCAAATTGACAACTACCTGAAGCTGACCGCGAAAAAAGGTAGCAAAGCTGATGTCGTCCGTATCTGGGTCGTTATCGATGCCGATAGCAGCATTGTCGGATTTTACGGTATCAACATGCACGCTGCCGATGTCAAAGACATGCCAGAAGCCTACCAGAAAAAGGCGGGAAAGCACGGATTACTCCCAGCTGCATTCATTGCGATGATCGGAGTCGATGAAACCCAGCAAGGAAACGGTATCGGCGGCGCTCTGGTTGCTGATGCTCTGAGCCGGATTGCTCGAGTCTCCGAAGAAATTGGAACGTGTGTCATCATCTTGGACGTTTTCGATGATGGCGATATCGATACTGTCGCCAGACGCAAAAAATACTATGAGGAATTCGGATTCCTTCCCCTACCCGATCAACCTCTCCGTCTCTTCATGCCAGTTCAGACCGCACGAGAATTGGCAGGCTAAGAGATGACGGATGAAGAGCATTATGACGACTATATCGCTGATCAGGATCCAAGTTTTCGCTCGCATACCGATATCACACCAGACGAACTGACAACAGCGCTTCGCTCTCTCGAGCTTCTGGGGGGCGAGATGCATCTGGTCCTATAGGTCACCAACCTGACCGTTGTCGACCAATTCATCATGGGGGTCGAACATCACATTCTGCAGGAATATTTTCGGACCGACAAAACACCTCCGGAAACCATGTTTCTAAACGCCCAATCCCAGATGTGGATATTCGCAGCCTATGAACTTCTTCGAACATGGCGCGCCCGCGCCAAAGACATCATTAAGTGGGCTGAGAATGGCGGTTTGGAATTGAAGGCAAAAAGCCTGGAGGAGGACCAAGGATTTCTTCATAGCGGTCGCCAGATGCGAGCAAAGCAATTGCGTGAAGTTGCCACCAACCCATCCATGATTGAAACGATCAAAACGGATCTGCGACGCGCGCACATTCCTTTCTCCAGAATCGAACATCTGAGGGTATCGCTCGCCAAACACGAGGTCCGCGGTAGGCGCAACTCTGTCGCCTATGCACCAGGTTATGGTCGCATCAACATGATGAATGGATCACTCCAGTATCAGTTGGAAAATGGTCCAGTCATACTGGACACAATCAGCAGACGCGATATCGCAGATGAGCTAAGAGCTCTCAACGATACCAGTAACATCCCAACTGATGAGGACATCCAGTCCTTCGATGAATTCATGCGGGCGTCGATGTCGAAGGCTGAAATCGAGGCAATGCGTGGCGGCCAAGCCGACTTTTGACGCATGAGGCCCACGAGCCTGCATATTGTAAACCAGAGCCAAAAGGTTGGTAGTCCTTGGCTTTGCGGACTACTGTAAGAAGAAACAAAGATGACTCGGCCAGTTGCTCTAGCCGCTTATTTCTGAAGGATTCTTTCAAGCCGTATGAAAAACGCGAACTCAATAAATTGGACCAATCCATCGGTCAAATCGTTTGCTGCGGACATCGATCCGATCGAGGCAATAAAAATTGCATCGCGCAAGCTGGTATTGAAGGCGCGAGAAAAAGGTTGGGAGGGGCCCCCTTTCAATCCCCTTCGCCTCGCAGAAATGCTGGAAGTCCACGTCGAAGCAAACTCGTCGGTAGCCGATGCGAGATTGATCGCTACAGACTCCGGTCCGAAAATTGAATTTAACCCACAACAGCCTAGAGAGCGTGTGAGATTTTCCATCGCCCATGAAATTGCGCACCTCCTTTTTTCCGATTGGCGCGATCAAATTCGTCATCGTGGCGTTCATGATGAAACAGCCGATAACTGGCAGCTTGAGTTGCTTTGCAATCTAGCGGCATCGGAGTTTGTGCTGCCCATCGGAAGTCTGCCGGCCACTACGAGCGTCGCTCCGATCGAGCAATTGATGCGGGAACGTCGCGAGTACGATGTTTCTGCAGAGGCATTTTTGATCCGGCTGGCTAAGATTTCTACCCAGCCCATCGGAATATTCGTCGCATCGCCCTTTGGTGTTGACGAGGGCGCCCGTCAATACAGAATTGATTACTTTGTAGGTTCGCCAACCGCTCCTGAGATGCGCTTGTCCGGAAAGCTGATTCCTGACGAAAGTGTCGTCCGAACCTGTACTGCAATAGGGCATACCGACAAGGCCTCAGAGGCCTGGGTCACAGGAGCAAACACTCAGATTGAGTGCGTCGGATTGCCACCTTATCCCGGCAGTCGATATCCGCGGGTAGCAGGCCTTGTTCGGTTCGGAGCAGCCGATGTAGATAGGCGCCCAATCCGAACGGTCCATGGGAACGTTCTGGAACCAAGGAATGGTGGGGCTAAGATAATCTGCCAACTTGTCAATGATAAAGCTATTAAATGGGGTGGCGGAATTGCACGGAAGATGGCGAAGCGATATCCCAAGGCGGAGGCAAGGTTCTCGGATGCCATGATCAAATTACCACAAGATGCTCGTCTTGGCAGCGTAATATTTTCTCAGGCTGATGATGACATCACAATTGCGAGTCTTATAGCGCAAGAGGGATTTGGTCCTTCGCTCTTCCCCAGAATTCGATATGCGGCACTTGGTTCGTGCTTTGAGAGCGTAGTTCTGCGGGCTACTGAACACTCGGCGACTATTCACATGCCCAAAATCGGCACCGGAGTGGCTGGCGGTGATTGGTCAACAATAGAGGAAATGCTTGATGATGTGATGGTAAGAGCGGATCTTTCTGTCACGATTTATGAAATCCCGCCCAAGCGGGTACAACTTGAGTTGATCTAATTGCCGAATAAGTCCTCCAACCTTCGTATTGTTCTGCTTTCTGGCCCTATAGGGTCGGGTAAGTCGGCTTTGGTGCGCCAGCTGGAAGAGCGATACCGCGCGAAGATCATCAAAACGCGCGAACTGATACTAAAGAAGTCACCCCGCACCAAATCAGAACGAACTGCGCTTCAACGAGCAGGTCAAAGACTTGACGGTATAGACGGAGGAGCCTGGGTTGGTGAAGCACTTCAGCGCACAATCGAGACTCATAGCAGCGGGCAAACGCCGAGAGGGCTTTTTGTTATCGATGCTGTGCGCATTCAGGGCCAGATAGAAGCAATTCGGAAGGCCTACGGTACGGATGTCCATCATATCCATTTGACGGCCCCGGAAGAAGAACTTGAGCGGCGCTACGAGGAACGCAATGGCGAGGGCGATCATACAGTAGATTACAGCGCGTTAAAGAAAAACAGAACTGAACGCGAGATTGAGAAACTCGCAGAGATAGCCGATATCGTCGTTTCAACAGATCGTTGTAGCGAGGAGGCTGTTCTCGTTCGCGCGACCGCACTTCTTAATCTCTATCCGAGATCGAATGATGCCGTCGTCGATGTACTAATCGGGGGTCAGTTTGGAAGCGAAGGCAAAGGCAACATTGTTGGCCATATCGCTCCAGAATATGATCTTCTGGTGCGGGTAGGCGGCCCAAACGCAGGACACCAAGTGTATGCGGAACCGAAGCCGGAGAAATATTATCACCTGCCGTCAGGGACGCAACGCGCCCCGAACGCACGGCTTCTCCTTGGGCCGGGCGCGGTGATTTACCCCAAGAAGTTGCTCGAGGAGATAGCCGACCACAAAATTGATGCTGACCGGCTTACAATCGATCATCGGGCTATGATTATCACCGACCAAGATCGAGAGGAGGAGGCTGCACGATTCGGGAGCATCAGTTCTACCGCTCAAGGAGTGGGGATTGCGTCCGCACGAAAGATGACCGGCCGCTCAGACTATAAGGAAGAGCGTGAAGCCTTTTTGGCTCGAGATTGTGAGGACCTTAAGCCGTACATGGGCAGCGCCCGAGAAATCCTGGCCGATGCAATGGTTTCTGGTCATAGAACTCTCCTCGAAGGCACTCAGGGCACTGCTCTAAGTTTACATCATGGCGACTATCCACACGTGACGACGAGGGACACGACGGTAGCCGGCTGCCTCGCTGACGCTGGTATCGCACCTTCCAATGTTCGTAGGGTGATTATGGTGTGTCGTACCTATCCGATCCGTGTGGGTGGACCGTCTGGGCCAATGGCGCATGAAGTGTAAGCGGTGCGCTGACCCCACCTTCCTGATGGCTGCCTGATCTGCGAGTCCGTTTCCAAGTGTAGATTTGGAATGGAGACGACGTTGGTAGGACATATAGAGCACCATATGGAGGACACTGGCCGGATGGAGGTCATGG
>JAJFIA010000011.1 GCA_021775255.1 Roseovarius sp. | reverse complement strand
GGCATCGCCAAACAGATCCTCAGGCCGCTCGCAGCCCTTCAAAAGTTCGTCCAGTAGTTCCTTGGAAATTGTCATCGTCCTTGCTCCTTTTTGGAAGCATGGACCAAATCGCAGATACACAGAAGATCGGACACTCTCGGGATAGACGACAGAATTGTCTAGTACAGCGAGACTTCGACCGAACCGTAAACGTCGAGGCGCGAGCCACAACACCACATTCTTCCTACCAAATGCACATCCGACACATGCCTTTCCGGTCAAACTTCCGCGTCTACACTGTCACTGATCAATGCTCTGCATGTTGGCCCAACCCAGATTGAGCGCATCACAACCAACGCCCGCGTCCAAACTTGCCCACGTCCAAAAAGAGCCACGTCTGGACCTGCTTCTTTGATCGCAGGGTAATCCCCCCGGAATCACCGTTATTCTCGAAACGCTCACGATGCTCATAAATTGCACGGCGTTTGAACTTAACCCTGCCTCAGGTTTAAGTGGAAGCGCTGTGGCTGACTATGCGCAGAACAGGAAAAAGATGCTGGAACGGGTGGTTTAGCAATCTATGGCCGAGATACTGCAATTAACTCTGCTGCAATCCATGCAGTGGGGTAAAAGTTTAAAGATTCGTGCAACACCCCAATCTCAATTAACTGTCTGAGCAGGTTTCGAGCGGCTGCGTCTGTTATTCCAACCCGTTTCACCACGTCGCTGACTTGTACCGCCGGGGTTTCAAACAACATGTCAACCAGCAGGCCAATATTGTTGCTGCGCGACACGGCGCGCGCCTCGCGGTGATAGCGTTCATGCAATTCCAGAACCTGATCAATGGTGCGGATCGTACGCTCGCAACTCAGGCAAAGGGTGTTGAGGAAAAATTCGATCCATTCCTCCCAGCGCCCCTGAGACGAGACCCGATACATAAGGTCAATATAGTCGGATTTGCGATCTTCCAACTCGGGGCTCATATAGAGAACCGGCATATCCAGAACATGCGTTGCAACCGGCATGAGCGATAGCAACATGCGCCCGATGCGACCATTGCCATCACCAAACGGGTGGATCGTTTCAAATTGATAGTGAACCAGCGCAAGGTCGATCAGAAAACCAGCCTTGGGGGCATTTTCGCGGTTGATATAGGCCTCAAGCGCCGCCATCGCCTCTTGTTTCAGGGCCGGGGGTGGAGGGATAAACCGCGCGCTGGCCAACCGTTCCGCAGGATCACGCAAGAGGCGCGCGCCGATCATGTTCTGATCACGAGCGTATTCACCAGGTTGTTTATCGGCACCGCGCTCGCGGGTTACATTTGTCAAAAGGCGGGCATGCGCCTGCTTTAGCAACCGGCCGGAGATTGGCAATTTGTCCAACGCACGTACGGAATGTGACAATGCCGTGATATAGTTGTTCACCTCGCGTGCTTCGTTGGACGGCGTGCGGGCGATCCCCGCTTCGGTTACAACCAGTTCGTCAGCAGTGGTATGAGTGTCTTCCATGGCCGAAGATGTCTGCGCCTCAAGCCGTTGCAAAGGCCGTATCAGGATATAGGGATTGATAAGCCGGCGGCAGGCCCCTTTCAGCTCTCCCAGGCGCTGCCCTGCCTCGCCCAGGCTCAGCGCGACTTTTCCAAGATCAATATTGGGCGGCAGCGGGTTTGGCATAAACGCCTTTTGGCCATATGTCGTTGGCACAAGATATCCACTCGTAGATTGCTCAAAATCGGCATTTTGCATTTTATAGCCTTTTGTAATTCAGTCGCACATTTTATAGGTTATAGGCATAAAGTATAAAATACAGGTGCAATTTGCAAGCTGACTATAAAACTGAATTCAATATCTGGACTTGAGGCCAGAAGCCCCACAACATTTAGTGTGGCGAGTGTCTCACCCCCTATCGGTCAGGATAATCCCCACTCCAAAAATCACGATGGCACCACCGATCATCGTTTGCGGCCCCATGACCTCGCCCAGAAATACAACGCCGCCCAGTACTGCAAAAAGCGGCAACAGCAGCAAAAATGGCGCAACCAGATTGACCGGGTTGCGGCGGATCAGCGTATACCACAGCCCATAGCCCAGCGCGGTCATGATCAGCCCGAGATACAAAACCGTCCCCCAAACCACCCATCCCGCGCTTTGAATCGCCTGCCAGTGGTCGCGTTCAACCACCAGCGACGCCACAAACAGTTGCGGCACCGCCATCACCGCAATCCAGGCGGTGACAGTCAGCCCGTCAATATCGTCAAGCTTGCGGATCATCGCCTGCCCCACGGCCCAGACAAAAGCGCCTGAGATCACCAGCAAAACCGACCCCAAGGCGGCATAAAACTGTGGTTGCCCGGCAATCTGATAGACGCCAAAAAACGCAACGGCAATCCCCGCCCATTTGCGCCCTCCCGGCTTTTCTTTCAGCATTACCGCACCGACCAGCACCAAAAACGGCACTTCCAACTGTACAACCAGGGCCGCGACCCCGGCATCAAGCCCCTTCAGCCCGGTAAATGTCAGGCTATATTGCAATGCCGCTGAAATCAGCGCGATCACAAACAGCGCCCGCATATGGGCAAGGGGCGGGCGCACGAACCAGACCAGAACCAAAGCCGTCACCGAAAACCGAAATGCCATCAGCAAGATGGGCGGGAAATGTGCAATCGCCGCCTTGGAAAAGACGATCCCCATGCCCCAGACCAGCGCCACAGTGACCCCCATACAGAAATCAACCAGCGTGAGCGGGTGTTTTGATATGTTGACCTTGCCCGACATCGCTTCAACCAATCATTGCTTGCCGGTGATATCTATCTCACCAACGACCTTGTGATCTGTCGGTAACACATCTTTTATTGCAGGCCGCCTGCCTTTCTGTAACCTTGCCAAAATAAATGAATGAGGTTCCCAAAATGCCCTTCCTGCCCAGCCTGCCTGACACCGCGCACCTCTCTGATCTCTACACGCTTTTCCCCGAAAACGTGCAGCCCCTCATGGCCTATTCCGATGGCTTGCTGCGTGGGAAAGGTGATCTCTCTATCGGCGAGCGCGAGCTGATTGCCACCTATGTCTCGGCGCTCAACGCCTGCACCTTCTGTGCCGGCAGTCATAAGGTCTATTGCGGAGTGTTCGGACTTGACCCTGATCTTGCCGATACCCTGATAGATGATTTTGACAGCGCCCCGGTCGAGGATAAGCTGCGCCCGCTGCTGGCCTATGCCGCCAAGCTCAACACCCTGCCCAGCCGCCTGACCGAGGCCGACGCGCTCGCCGTCTATGATGCCGGCTGGTCCGAGACAGCACTTTACGAGGCAGTGCAGATCTGCGCGCTTTTCAACATGATGAACCGCATCATCGAAGGCGTCGGGATCAATTTCGATTATGCGCACGCGCCGGGTTCACACCCTGCGACAGGCTCCCGGCCTGAGGATCAGGCCAGATCTTACAGCGATTACGGCGACCGCGTAGCGGCCCTTGCCCGCGACAAGAAACGCGAATGAGCCTGCACACCCAACTGTCAAAACATCCGCGCGTGGCAATGGGCCACCTGCCCACCCCGCTTGAGCCGATGCCAAATCTTGGTGCTCAGCTCGGCCTTGATCTGTGGATCAAACGCGATGATTGCACCGGCATTGCCATGGGCGGCAACAAAGTGCGCCAGCTTGAATATTACCTTGGCAAGGCGCAGGTCGCAAAAGCCACGCAGGTGCTGATCACCGGCGCGGTACAATCCAATTTCACCCGCACCACCGCAGCCATGGCCGCGAAACTCGGGCTTGGCTGTCATATCCAGATGGAAGAGCGGGTGAAAAACCCCTCCGCACTTCACCACAGCAACGGCAATGCCCTGCTCGATCATCTGCTTGGGGCCACGCTCCACAGCTATCCCGACGGCGAAGATGAGGCCGGGGCCGATGCCAATTTACGCACCATTGCAGAAGGTTTAACGGCAAAAGGCGAGACCCCGTTCATCATCCCCCTATCAGCGGATCAGCCACCCACAGGCGCTTTGGGCTATGCTCAGGCCGCATTGGAGCTGATCACACAAGGGAAGGAATATGATGAGATTTTCATCGCCTCAGGCTCGGCCCTCACTCATTGCGGATTGCTTTTCGGCCTGCGCGCACTTGACGATGAAACCCCAATCACCGGCATCTGCGTGCGCCGCGACCGCACACAGCAAACTGCCCGTGTCCGCCAACGGCTTGAGGATCTCAGCACCCTGCTCGACATGCCCAACCCGGTGACAGAGAAAGACATCCGCCTTGATGGCAGCGCTCTTGCCCCGGGCTATGGCCGCATGAACGAAGAAACCAAAAACGCCATCAGGCGCGCTGCTGAATGCGATGGGGTTTTGCTTGATCCGGTTTATACCGGCAAGGTTATGTCAGGTCTCATCAGCGCGGCCCAAAAGTTGCAGGGCAAGCGCGTGTTATTCTGGCACACCGGCGGGCAACCGGCCCTTTTTGCCTATGCCGATGAACTCTGAATTCAGCGGTTGCAACGCCCGCAAAGCACCTGCATCCGCTGCTGGCGGAAACGGAAATAGGGCTGCACCACGCTGTCTTGCGGATTTTCAATCACCCGCAGGCTCAGCCATATGGCTATTGCGGCAAAAATAACCCCGCCCAGCGCCTGACCTATCAAAACCCCCGGCGCGCCCCAATAGGCCGACCCGATAATGGCCAGCGGCCAGACCCCAATGGTATTGCGCCCCCAGTTCACCCAGGTGGAATATCCCGGATGCCCAAGATTGTTGAACGAGGCGTTCGAGACATAAATCGCCCCGTTGAAAAACGACGCCAGCGCCAACGGCCCGCAAAATAGAAACAACAAGGATCGGGTGGCGTCAGTGGCATTGAACAGCTCGGCAATCTGCCCCCGGAAGATGAACAGCAGCCCGGCCGCACCAATCACATAAATCGCCGTAAATTTCAGCCCGCCCAGAAAGGTCTCACGTACGCGGTGGGTCAGCCCGGCCCCAAAATTTTGCCCTATAATCGGCCCGATCGCCCCTGAAAGCGCAAACACTACCGCAAACACGACCGGCACCAGCCGGTTGATCACCGCAATCCCTGCCACGGCATCCGAGCCATGCTTGGCCATTTCCCGCGTGACTATCGCCGCGCCCACCGGTGTGGCCACAGTGCTCAGAACCGCAGGTACGGCAATGCGCGTCGCTTCAAGGATGTCGCGTTTCACACAAGCAAGTCTGGGAATACTGAATGCCTCATAGCGCCGGATTGCCGGGTAAAGCGCCACCGCAAGCGTCATGAACCGCGCCAAAACGGTGGCAAATGCAGCACCTTGCAATCCCATACTCAGCATAAAGATCAAAATCGGGTCAAGGGCGGCATTCACCACCCCACCGGCCAAAGACGGATACATCGCCCGCCTGCCATCGCCATGGGCCCGCAACACCGCCACTGCAACCATCGCCATCCCCGATACCATTGTGGTCGGCAAGATGATCCAAAGATAGCTGGCGGCCTGCTCCGCCACAGCGCCCCTTGCCCCGATCAGCTTGAGCAGAAAACCGATATTGGGCAGCGCCAGCAGCGGCACAAGCACGCCCGTGAGCACGGCAAAAACCAGCACAGAGCTGGCATATTCCCGCCCGTCCTCATGCTCGCCCGCCCCAATGGCCTTGGAGACAAGCGCGCCCGCAGCAATGGAAAGGCCGATATTGATGGCACTGGCAAACAGCATGATCGTGCTGGCATAGCCCGCCGCAGCCGCCAGGGCCTCATGCCCCAGCATGGAAATGAAAATGATGTCCACCAGATCAACGGCAAAAACCGCCATCAACCCGATGCTCGCCGTGAACGACATCACCGAGACATGGCGCATCAGACTGCCATTGGTAAAACTTGCATTATTCTGGCCGGGCACTGCTTGTCTCAATCATTTGAAATTATCTCAACCGGCTGCATAGCTATGATTGCGGCGATGGATTACAACCGCATGTAAAGCCACAAACATCTTATGTGCACATGCGCACAAACATTCCCTGTCTGCTGCGCTTAATCTGTGCATGATTGTAAATCCAGATATATACTTGAGGTTATTCAGGTGACACTCCCCGCCGATTCCAAAGCCCGCCAGGCCATCAGGCCGGTGATCTGCTATCCGAACGAGACTTTGCCAAAGCCGGATATGCCGCTTTACAGCGCGGCCCGCGAAACCGCGCAAAAAATCAACGAGGTGATTATCCCGGCGCGCGAGGCCGCCTGTTTTCATGTCAATGCCGGGCAGTTCTTTCGCATCACCTCGGTGGAGGGGCCGCAGGTGGGTGATCTCAACCTGTGGAACGCCCATGACCTTTCCGAGCGCTTCTATTCCGGCAAAACCCGCGCCCTGCACGGCACCCATATCACCACCGGCGAGCGCCTGTGGTCAAGCTTCCCCTGCCTGCGCCCGATGGCCACGATCACGGCCGATACATTGGGCTGGTACGGCATTGATCAATACGGCGGCTCGGTGCATGACGTGATCGGCACCCGCTGCGATCCCTATACCGGCAATCTGCTGGCGGGCACGCAGTATCACCATTGCTGCCATTCCAACCTCATCCGCGCTCTGGCCGATGAAACCGGCATGAGCCTTGCCCAAGCCGAGCCGCATATCCATGATGTGCTCAATGTCTTCATGTGTACCGGCTTTACCCGCGACACCGGCCAGTATTTCATGAAAGCCAGCCCGGTGCGCCCCGGTGATTACCTCGAGTTTTTTGCCGAAATTGATCTTCTCGGTGCCTTATCCGCCTGCCCCGGCGGCAATTGCTCCACCGGGCATTCCAGCGATGAAGCCGCCTGTTATCCCTTGCTGGTTGAGGTTTTTACCCCTGAGGCTGGCTCCCTCACAGGCTGGCAAAGCCCGCCAAAGAACGGCTATGATCAAACTCACGGTCGCTGATCCCTTGTGCAATGGCCCAGCCGCCCGTATCTAGGCAAAAACAAACCGGAGAGACGATCATGTTCAAAGGACTGGGCCAGATGGGCGACATGGCCAAAATGATGAAGGCCGCGCAGGAAATGCAATCCAAAATGGCCAGCTTGCAGGAAGAAATGCACAATGTCCTGGTCACCGGCGAAAGTGGTGCGGGCCTCGTCAAAGCCGTGGCCACCGCCAAGGGCGAGCTGAAATCGCTGGATATTGACCCCTCGATCTTCAACACCGACGACAAGGAAGTGGTCGAAGACCTGATCCTCGCCGCCATCAAAGATGCCCAATCCAAGGCGGGTGAGCGCGCAAAACAGGAAATGAGCAAGATCACCGAAGGCATGGGCCTGCCCAAAGACATGGACCTGCCGTTCTAAGCCCTTTCATTTTTCCCCAAATACTCAAATCCGCCCTCACCCCCCGGAGCCGCCGTTTGAACAGCACCCGCGACATCGACGCCCTGATCGAAATGATGGCCAAACTCCCCGGCCTCGGCCCCCGCTCGGCGCGGCGCGCGGTGCTGCATCTCATCCGCAAACGCGAGCTGCTACTGATCCCTTTGGCCGACATTCTGCAAACCGTTGCCGCCACGGCGCGTGAATGCGGCATCTGCGGCAATATCGGCACTACGGATATTTGCGATATCTGCGCCTCCGAAAAACGCGCCAACGGCCTGCTTTGCGTGGTCGAAGACGTGGCCGATCTTTGGGCGATGGAGCGCGCGGGGGCCTTCAAAGGCCGCTACCATGTGCTCGGCGGTACGCTAAGTGCGCTTGATCAGGTCGGCCCCGAACAACTCCGCATCCCGCGCCTGATCGGGCGGATCGCACAAGAAAGCATCACCGAAGTCATCCTCGCCCTCAACATGACAATAGATGGCCAGACCACAGCGCATTACATCGCCGATCAGCTTGAGGCACAGGTGCGGCTTACCTCCCTTGCTCAGGGCGTCCCCATCGGCGGCGAATTGGATTATCTTGATGACGGCACCATCAGCGCCGCCCTCACCGCCCGCAAAGAACTTTAGAGCGTTTCCAATCCAACTGGGTTCAAAAATTCATCCGGCACCCCGAGGCAGTGTTTGCCTGCATAACACGTTCGGGGTGCCGGATGAATGCGATTTGATTGGATACGCTTTAACGCGCGTATTTGATAAACGGCGTGAGGGTCGCGATCCGGTCATATAATTTGCGCGCCTCGGCATTGAAATCCTGCGTCAGCCAATAAACCGACGGGCGGCCATCGGTATCGGCGGCCGCATACACCGCTTCGATCAGTTTGCGCCCCACGCCAGTGCCCCGCACGCCCGGATCCGCATATAAATCCTGCAAATAACACACCTCATCCAGCCGCCAGTTATGGGGGTGATAGATGTAATGCACCAGGCCAATGGGCGTGCCGTCTAGTAGCGCCAACAGCCCGTTCTGGTTGGGATGATCCTTTGAGCAGAGCCGCGCAAATGTGGTGTCATAAACCGCATCCGACACGGAGCTTTCATAAAACTCAAGATAAGATTTCCACAAGGCGCGCCAGGCGGCTTTATCTGAGGGCTGAATGGGCCTGATTTCCACGGTCATCTCTTGCTTTCCTCTGCGTATAAAAACCTTATTGCCCCGGCACAAAGGCCCGCGCGTGGGGTTTATTACTCTGCCGCCACAGCCCTGTCACCTGCCAATGCGACAATATCCATCATGATCGCATTCAATTCAAAATCCTTAGGCGTATAGATCCGCGCCACGCCCATATCCTTCAGGCGCCTGGCATCCTCTTCGGGAATAATCCCGCCCACGATCACCGGCACATCCTCCAGCCCCGCCTCAAGCATCCTGGCCATCAAATCCTCAACCAGCGGTAAATGCGAACCCGACAGGATCGACAGCCCCACCACATCCGCGCCCTCTTCAAGCGCCGCAGTCACAATCTCATCAGGCGTCAGGCGAATGCCCTCATAGGCAATATCAATGCCGCAATCACGGGCACGGAATGCAATCTGCTCGGCCCCGTTGGAATGGCCGTCAAGCCCCGGCTTGCCCATGAGAAATTTCAATCGCCGTCCCAGCCTGTCGCTGACCGCATCCACCGCTTCGCGAATATCCTCCAGCCCCTCGGTCTTGTTTGACGGGCTGTCCGACACGCCTGTCGGCCCGCGATATTCCCCATGAACCTGCCGCATCTCGGCCGCCCATTCGCCGGTGGTCACACCGGCCCTGGCTGCCGCAATCGACGGGCCCATGATGTTTTCACCGGCTTTGGCCGCCGCCCGCAACGCTGTCAGCGCCATGGCAACCGCACCTGCATCACGCCCCGCGCGCCAGTCGTTCAAGCGCCCGGTCTGTTCCGTCTCAACCGCCGGATCAACCACCATGATCCCGCCTGCGCTCAGCAACGGGCTAACCTCGCCTTCGGTCCAGCGATTGACCCCCACCACCACGGTTTCATTGCGTTCAATCCGCCCCAGCCGCTCGGCATTGCTATCCACCAGCCGCGCCTTCATATAATCAATCGCGCCGATGGCCCCGCCCATGCTGTCCAAACTGGCCAGCTCATGGCGCGCGCCCTCTTTCAGGGCTTCAACCTTGCGCTCCACCGCCGGATTCCCCTCAAACAGATCGTCATATTCCAGCAAATCCGTCTCATAGGCCAAAATCTGCTGCATCCGCATCGACCATTGCTGATCCCATGGGCGCGGCAGGCCCAATGCCTCGTTCCACGCGGGCAGTTGCACCGCCCGTGCCCGGGCTTTCTTCGACAAGGTCACCGCCAGCATCTCAAGCAAGATCCGGTAGACGTTATTTTCCGGCTGCTGCTCGGTCAGGCCCAGTGAATTGACCTGCACCCCGTAGCGAAACCGGCGCAATTTGGCATCCGCCACACCGTAACGCTCCGCCGTAATCTCATCCCACAGATCGACAAACGCCCGCATCTTGCACATCTCGGTGACAAACCGGATACCCGCATTGACAAAAAACGAAATCCGCCCCACCAGCTTGGGAAAATCCTTGGCCGGCACGCGACCCTGCAACTCATCCAGCACCGCAATCGCCGTGGCCAGGGCAAAGGCCAGCTCCTGTTCCGGTGTCGCGCCGGCCTCCTGCAGGTGATAGGAACACACATTCATCGGGTTCCATTTCGGCAGGTTTTCATAGCAATATTCCGCCACGTCGCCGATCATCTTGAGGCTGGGACGAGGCGGGCAGATATAGGTGCCGCGGCTCAGGTATTCCTTGATCAGGTCGTTCTGCACCGTGCCCTGAAGGGCGGCCACATCCGCGCCCTGCTCCTCGGCCACGGCAATATAAAGCGCCAATAGCCACGGCGCCGTGGCATTGATCGTCATCGAGGTGTTCATCTGCTCCAGCGGGATCTGATCAAACAACTGCCGCATATCGCCCAGATGACACACCGGAACCCCAACTTTACCCACCTCGCCGCGCGCCAGCACATGATCACTGTCATAGCCGGTCTGCGTTGGCAGATCGAAAGCCACCGAAAGCCCTGTCTGCCCCTTGGCCAGATTGGCTCGATAAAGCGCGTTCGAGGCCGCAGCGGTGGAATGCCCGGCATAGGTCCGGATCAGCCAGGGGCGATCAGGCTTGTTCTCCGGGCGGTCTTGTCTGGTATGATGCGCCTGCGGCATTTCACGTCCTCGCGTTATCATCTACGCAATTTTGTTACATTTTTCCTCTGGTACATGGAATATTATACCAATGTCAATTCGCTGCATCGCGGCATAAGCAGGATTGCCAGAGCATCATATCCAATTCAGGCAGAATTTTGTAGAATGTTATGTTCCCACACGTCACTTTACTGTAACGATTCATACCATGACATCTATGATTGAAATGCCCCTTTGGGCGCTGGTTCTGCTTGTCTTGTTTGCAGCCGTGACATTTGCCTCACATTTTCTGTTTCCATCCGTCCGCTGGTTCTTCCGCCGCCGGATGGAAAAGGTTGTCGCCAAGCTCAACCTACGGCTTGAACGGCCGATTGAGCCGTTCAAACTGGCGCGCCGCTATGACATGATCCAACGGCTGATTTATGATCCCGAGGTGTCACAGGCCATCGCTGAACATGCCCGCGCCGAGAACATCCCCGAAAACGTGGCTTTTGCGCAGGCCAAACGCTATGCCCGGGAGATCGTGCCCAGCTTTTCGGCCACGGCTTATTTTACCGTGGCCATTCGTCTGGCCAAATGGCTGTCGCGCGCGCTCTACCGGGTCCGCATCAGCCATTTTGACGAGGAGGCGATCAGCAAAGTCGATAAAAATGCCACCGTGGTTTTTGTGATGAACCATCGCTCGAACGTGGATTACATGCTGGTCACATGGCTGGCGGCGGAACGCTCGGCGCTCTCGTATGCGGTGGGAGAATGGGCGCGGGTCTGGCCGCTCAGCCGGGTGATCAAGGCGATGGGAGCCTATTTTATCCGCCGAAAATCGCGCAATGAGCTTTATCGCCGGGTGCTGGCGCGCTATGTCGGGCTGGCCACCGATGGCGGTGTGACCCAGGCGATGTTCCCCGAAGGCGGGCTTAGCCTTGATGGCAAACTGGCCCCGCCCAAGCTGGGATTGCTCAAATATATTGTTGAGGGGCGCTCAAAAAAAGATGGCCGTGATGTGGTGTTCGTGCCCGTGGCGGTGAATTACGACAGGGTGTTTGAAGACCGCATTCTTGTGGCCGCCGGTCAAAAAGGCGAACGCCGGTTTCGCGCCCGCAACAGTGTGATCATGCGCTTCATATTCAAACAATTCTGGCTGCGCCTGACCGGCCATTACCATCGCCACGGCTATGCCGCCGCCAGCTTTGGCGCGCCGATTTCACTGAATGAATTTGAGGCCGGAAATGCACGCGGCGATATCAAGGATCTTGGCCGCCTGCTGATGCAGCGCATCGGTGAAGAAATTCCGGTTCTGCCGGTGCCTTTGGTGGCCCGTGCCCTGCTTGATGCCGAAGGCCCGCTCACGCGCGATGCGCTTGAACAGGCCGTGACCGGCCTGATGCGCGCCCTGCCCAAGGCCCATGTACACCTGCCCCGCGATGACAAGGCCTATGCCACCGATGTAGGCCTGCGCAACCTGATCAAGCGCAAGCTTGTGGTCGAGAATGCAGGCCAGATATCCGTGGTCGACGCCGATCGCCCGGTTGTGGCCTATTACGCCGCCTCAATATCGCATCTGTTCAAGAAATAACGGCGGATGTCGAATTATTCTGCACCTGCAAGGTTATAAAATTACAAAATTATTACCTCAGGCATTGCATTATTGCGCGCCCGGCGATACCAACTGCCAAAGATCAAGCGATTCTGCATCGCGGCATAATGCACCAAAACGGAGGCCCCCATGGCTCTGGATACAGATACCGGCATCGCGCCCTACGACGCCCCTGAAAAGGATCTTTACGAGGTCGGTGAAATGCCGCCCCTCGGCTATGTGCCCCGGCAGATGTATGCCTGGGCCATTCGCCGCGAGCGCCACGGCGAGCCGGATAAATCGTTTCAGATCGAAATTGTGGACACCCCCAAACTCGACAGCCATGAAGTGCTGGTTCTGGTGATGGCGGCGGGCGTCAATTACAATGGCGTCTGGGCCGGACTTGGTGTGCCCATCAGCCCGTTTGACGGCCACGGGGCCGAGTATCACATCGCCGGTTCCGATGCGGCTGGTATCGTCTGGGCCGTGGGTGACAAGGTCAAAAGATGGCAGGTGGGCGACGAGGTTGTGATCCACTGCAATCAGGACGACGGCGATGATGAGGAATGCAACGGCGGCGATCCGATGTTTTCTCCGTCACAGCGTATCTGGGGATACGAGACACCCAACGGCTCCTTCGCGCAGTTCACCAATGTGCAGGCGCAGCAGCTTTTGCCGCGCCCCAAGCACCTGACATGGGAGGAATCGGCCTGCTACACTCTCACGCTGGCCACCGCTTACCGCATGCTCTTTGGCCATCACCCGCATGAGCTGAAACCCGGCCAGAATGTACTGGTCTGGGGCGCGTCCGGTGGTCTTGGCTCGTTTG
The DNA here is from genome assembly GCA_021775255.1 of Roseovarius sp. Classification (GTDB taxonomy): domain Bacteria; phylum Pseudomonadota; class Alphaproteobacteria; order Rhodobacterales; family Rhodobacteraceae; genus Roseovarius. Next base: position 80,924 of record JAJFIA010000011.1, on the reverse strand, counting down.
CCATTCAACTGATCAATGCGGCAGGCGGCAACGCCATCGGGGTTATCTCGAATGAAGATAAACGCGATTTCGTGATGGATCTCGGCGCCAAAGGCGTGATCAACCGCAAGGATTTCAACTGCTGGGGCCAACTGCCCACCGTCAACACCGCCGAATACGCCGCCTGGTTCAAGGAAGCCCGCAAATTCGGCAAGGCGATCTGGGACATCACCGGCAAAGGCAACAATGTTGACATCGTGTTTGAACACCCCGGTGAGGCCACATTCCCGGTGTCGAGCCTTGTGTGCAAAAAGGGCGGCATGGTGGTGATCTGTGCCGGCACCTCGGGCTTCAACTGTACCTTCGACGTGCGCTATATGTGGATGCACCAAAAGCGGCTTCAGGGCTCGCATTTCGCCCATCTCAAACAGGCGGCGGCGGCCAATAAGCTGATGCTTGAGCGGCGGATTGACCCTTATATGTCCGAGGTGTTCCCCTGGTCCGATATCCCGGCGGCCCATCTCAAAATGCTGCGCAATGAGCACCTTCCCGGCAATATGGCTGTGCTGGTGCAGGCCCCCAAAACCGGGCTGCGCACGGTTGAGGATGTGGTGGAAGCCGGCAAATAACCTCAGATTGATTAACAGGTGAAACCCTGCCATAGGCGAATCACATTCGCTCAAGCGCCCAATCTGCGTGTCAAAAAATCCAAATCTATTGAATTCAGATGCTTAGCAATTACGACTCCCCCATTTCTGGGGGGGTGAAAGTGGCGAATATTGAAAAATATTTGCACATGCTATAGTTGTGTTAACCTTTCATTAACCTGCGTTAACGAGGCTGTACATGCAAAACGAATGGATTCTCGACGTTCTGACCGATCTGCGGGCATTTGCCTGCCGCAACGGGTTGGGCGCTTTGGCCAAACAGCTGGAGGATACCCGGCTGGTGGCGGCAAGCGAGCTGGCGTCGGACAGTGAAGGATGCGCAGGACATGAAAGCAGCCCCGCCCCCGCGGCTGGAAGACATATTGGAGGCCTTGGAAGGCGCTACTGAACTCAGCGGTCTGCAAACAACGATCGAGGAACTGCGCGACCATTTTGAAATTGATCATATGGTGTATCACTGGGTCAGTGCGGCCGGTGATCAATATGGCTGTGGCACTTATTCGCCGGAATGGGTGCAGCGCTATCTTGAGTGCGAATACCTGCGCATAGATCCGGTGATTCAGGGCTGTTACCAGCGGTTTCATCCCAGTGACTGGAAACGCTTTGACTGGTCCAGCAAAGCCGCCCGCGCGTTTCAGCGTGAGGCCATCGACTACGGCGTTGGCAATCAGGGGTTTTCGGTGCCAATACGCGGGCCCAACGGGCAATTTGCCCTGTTCACCGTCAGCCATCACTGCGATGATGATACCTGGGGCCGGATCACCGAAACCCATCGCCGTGATCTGATCCTGATTGCGCATTATTTCAACCAGAAAGCCCTGGAATTTGAGCCCGACCGCAAACCAGAACCGGCACAAACCCTGTCGCCGCGTGAGGTGGATGCGATGACCTTGCTGGCCATGGGATACAACCGCGCGCAGGTGGCTGAAACCCTGACCATATCCGAGCACACCCTGCGCGCCTATATCGAAAGCGCGCGCTTCAAACTGGGCGCGCTCAACACCGTGCATGCGGTCGCCCGCGCCCTCAGCCGGGGGTTGATCGTCATATAGCACCGAACGCTGCCCTGACGGCGCGTTAACCATATCACCCCTACCCCTTTTCATGCGGCAATCAAAAAGGGGACAGTGATGTTACGCTATATCTACGCAGACGATCTGCAACAATTTCCAAGCCTGCAAAACTCCATGTTTCTTGATCGTGCGGATCAGTTCAAGGCCCGTCTGGGATGGGATGTGACGGTGAACGACAAAGGCGAGGAGCGCGATTCATACGATGATCTCAACCCGCTTTATGTGATCTGGCAAAAGTCTGACGGGTGCCATGGCGGCTCAATGCGGTTTTTGCCCACCACCGGGCCGACCATGGTCAATGACCATTTCAGCCACCTCACCGGCGGCGGCCCGATTACCAGCCCTCTGATCTGGGAATGCACCCGTTTTTGCCTGTCGCGCGACGCCGGGCCGCATGTGGCTGCCGGGCTGATGCTGGCAGGCAGTGAAATCATGCAGAATTTCGCGATCAAACATTTTGTCGGGGTGTTTGACGCCAGGATGCAGCGCATCTACCGGATGATCGGGGCCTCGCCCGAGATCATCGCCATGCGCGGCACCGGGCGCAACCGGATCAGCGTGGGCCTGTGGCAATTCTCGGCCAGCGCCCGGCACAAGATTGCCCTGCGTGCGGGCGTTTCGCCTGCACTTTCCGATCAATGGTTCCGCCAAAGTTTCGGGGGCTGCTCATCCGCCCTTGCAGGCGGCCTCGCGAGGCAGTCACGCAAGGGGCTGATGAGCGGCACTTTCGCTGGCGCCTGAGCGCGCGGCTCTGTAGGGTTGTGCCATGGCAGGCACGACCCTTGAATTTTCCCATGATCAGGCCGAAGCGCATGACCGCATCACCGATGCCCTGCGCGCGGCGGGCATTGATCTTGATGCCGGTCTCCTTGCCCCGCCCCGCGAAGGCAAGCAGACTGTAATGGCGGTTACCGGCAAGGCCGGATCCGGCAAAACCGTTCTTTTGGCCGCGCTTTATCATGCCATGGAAGAGGCCGGTGTTGACGTGGTTTCAGCCGATTATGAAGGCCGCCGCCGCAAGGATCGCCGCACCCTCGCCATTCTCGCCCCCACCAACAAGGCCGCCAGCGTTCTGCGCGCGCACGGCGTGCCCGCCACCACCATTCACCGCATCCTTTACACCCCGATGTACGACCCGGAGTATGAGAAAATCGCCGAATGGCTGGCCGGTCGCGGTGAGCGCCCGGGAATCGAAGGCCTCACCGATCTGGCGCTTGACCGGGCGCATGCATTTTATCAATCCAACAAATCCATTCCCGGCGCATTGGCCTCCGCGGGCCTGCGCGGCTCGGATTTCATCACCGGCTGGAAGCGCCGGGAAGAGCCGCTTGATGTCGGTTTTGTTGACGAAAGCTCGATGCTCGACGACAAGCAATTCGAGGATCTCAAGGATATTTTCCCAACCCTTTTGCTGTTTGGTGATCCCGCACAGCTTGCCCCGGTCAAGCAATCCGGCGCGATGGTTTTTGATGCGCTGCCCGCCCCCGCCATCCTCGAATTGCATAGGGTGCATCGCCAGGATGCCGATAATCCGATCCTTGATCTGGCCCATGCCCTGTCGGATCCCGCGCTTGAGTTCTCTGATTTTGAGCGCATGGTTGAGGATGCCGCCAAACGTGACGACCGCGTCAGATGGGCCGGGCGGGTCGAGGTCGATCTGATGGCGCGCTCGCCGGTTCTGGTCTGGCGCAATGCCACCCGCATCCGCCTGATCAATGCCTTTCGCGCGGTACACGGCGCCCCCGATACCGAAATGCTGGAAGGCGAGCCGCTGATCTGCGACGGCATCGAGCTGCCGCTGAAATACCGCAAAAAACGCCTTGATCTTGAGGCCCGAGGGCTGATCAAAGGCGCGCAGGTGATCTATCTCGGCCCCGGTGGCAAACCGGGATTTTCCCGCCTGCATGTGATCGGCGCGGAAGACCCGCAAGTCAGCGCCGCCTCGATCGTCAAGATCGAAAAGCCGGGCGAGGAAGAGCCGTTCATCCCCTACGCCGCGCGCATGGGGGCCACATTCCTGCACGGCTCGGCGGTGACCATCCACAAGGCGCAAGGCTCACAATGGAAAGATGTGCAGGTGTTTGCGCCTGATCTATATGTGGCCGCCCGCATGGGCCGGATTGAGGCCGGGCAGCCCTTGTGGAAACGGCTGGCCTATGTTGCAATCACCCGCGCCGAGGAGCGCCTGCACTGGGTGGTGCGCAACCGCCTGTCAAAGCCCGAGCATCCGCTCAGGGTTGACGATCTGCAAACGCCCCCCGCCCCACTGGAACTGGAGACAGAGATATGAAAACCATCCTCATCACCGGCGCAAGCTCGGGCATTGGTGCGGCCACCGCGCAGGCATTTCTTGAAGATGGCTGGCTTGTGGGGCTTCTCGCCCGGCGTGAATCCCGCCTTAATGACATCGCGGACGGGCACGCAAACGCGGTGCCCCTGGTGGCCGATGTGCAGGACGCAGATGCGATGCAGGCCGCATTTGACCATTTCATCACCCGCGCCGGGCATCTTGATGTTTTGTTCAACAACGCCGGGATTTTCGGCCCCTCCGGCCCGATTGATGAGATCCCCATCGAGGCGTTTGACAGTGTTGCATCGGTCAATATCCGCGGCATGTTCATCGCCGCCCGGCTGGCTTTTGCCCAGATGCGGGCGCAATCGCCCCAGGGCGGGCGGATCATCAACAACGGGTCACTGTCGGCGCATAATCCCCGGCCCGGCTCGGTCTGTTATACCACCTCAAAACACGCCATCACCGGGCTCACGCGCTGCCTGTCTCTGGATGGCCGCGCCTTTGATATCGCCTGCGGCCAGATTGACATCGGCAATGCCCGTACCGAACTGGTGGAGGAGCTGAACCAGCGCATCCTAAAGAATGATCCTGAGGCCAAGCTGATGCCAATGATGGACGTGAATGACGCCGCGCGCTCGGCCCTGCATATGGCAAGCCTGCCGCTATCGGCCAATGTGCAATTCATGACAGTGATGGCCACCAAGATGCCCTATATCGGCCGGGGCTAACGCGCCCTTGTCCCGGACTTGATCCGGGACCTCCCAGCCAACGTGGAGGTCCCGGATCAAGTCCGGGACAGCCGCGCAAAACCTACCCCCGGCGCAGCATCTGAAACACAGCCGAGGCGGTCCAGCCGGCAGCGATGGCAATCGCCAGTGACATGATCCCGTACCAAAACGGGTTATGCCGCGACAGATTGAACAGCCAGCGCTCTAACCCCACCTTTTTCACGTCAATCGTGGTGGCATAGATCGAGATAATCTCGCCACCACGCGTGAGGAAAATGCGGGTGGAATACACGCCTTCCGTCAGGTTTGAAGGCATCGCAATCGAGGTGCGAAAAAGCGTCTGCTGATCCACAGACACAGCCCCCTCAAGGGTTTTATAAAGGTTGCTATGCTCGCGGATACGCACCACTGCATTGGCAAAGCTCTGGGCATCTTTGATCGACATCGCAGCCCCCACTGAACGGATTGCACGGGCAATCGACACCTTATAGCGCAGATCCTCAACATCCTTAAGCACCTCATCAAAAGGGCCGCTTGTGGCCACGGCGTAAAAACTTGGCGCTGAATCCACCAATACGGAATCGATGTTCATCCAGATGCCGTAGCGCTTTTCCTTGCGCCGCACGGTGACAGGCTTATCCGGCCCCGACACCGCCACGATCACTTCCAATGGCGGCCCCTCGGGCACCGGGCCATCGCGCTTGATCGCACCAAAGATCAATATCTCCGAGCCGTTATATGTGGCCGTTATCGCCACTTGATCCTGACTGAGCCCAAGCACGACCTCTTCCGCCGCCAACGCAGGCTGTGCCAGAAACATCAGGGGTATCAGCCAGCGCCACATGCCTTAATGCCCCCCGCCCGGTCCGAGTGAGTAAAGCTCGGAAGGTTCCAAAAACAGATCAAGCGCCAGCTTGAAACACACCGCCAGCACCATCATCGCCAAAAGGATGCGTAATTGCTCGGCTTTCATCTTCACACCAATACGGGTGCCGATCTGCGCGCCGATCACACCGCCCACCAGCAACAGAACCGCCAGACCAATATCCACTGTAAAGTTGGTTGTTGCGTGCAGCATGGTGGTGAAAGCAGTTACAAAAATGATCTGAAACAGCGAGGTACCCACAACAACCTTGGTCGGCATGCCCAGCAGGTAAATCATCGCCGGAACCATGATAAAGCCGCCGCCAACCCCCATGATCGCAGCCAGAACACCCACACAAACCCCAACAATCAGGGGTGGGATCACGGATATATAAAGCCCCGATGTGCGAAACCGCATCTTGAATGGCAGGCCATGTATCCAGCCATGTTTCTTGCGCTTGGGGGCTTTGCCCTTTTTGGTATTGCGGATGGCATTCAGGCTTTCAACAAACATCATGCCACCGATGACGCTGAGGAAAATCACATAACAAAGCTTCACCAGCAGATCGACCTGGCCCAGCGATTTAAGGTAATTGAACACCACTACACCCAGCGCAGCACCGATAAGGCCGCCGATCAGCAAAACCGTACCCATCTTCAGATCAACGGTCTTCCTGCGCAAATGTGCCAGTACACCGGAAAAGGACGAGGCCACAATCTGGTTGGCTTCCGTCGCCACGGCTACGGCCGGAGGAATGCCGATGAAAAACAGCAGCGGCGTCATCAAAAAGCCGCCCCCAACCCCGAACATGCCGGATAAAATACCCACCAAACCGCCCAGGCCCAGCAGTAAAAAGGCATTGACCGATACTTCAGCTATGGGAAGGTAGATTTGCATGTGTCGTCCTACCCTCAATTCCATTTCAAATGCAAGATGCCAGACCTACGAAAATTGCGCAGGCATTGTCATTTTTTACTAGGCTGGCCTTATTGTGCTTAAGGCTGTCAGCCCACGACCCTGCCACAGCAGCCGCGTTTGCCAATCAGGCGCATAACATGCCATCCACTTACAGATGTATTGCTTTTCAGGATATTGGCAATGGCCTGCGCGCCCTTTGCCAGCGATTGAAGTTATAACCCGCACCAGTTTTCCAAACTGACTGTCAGATCTGGCTCTTTGCTGTATATCCCGGATCGAACTATATAAAATCTATTAAATCAATGTGTTATTCGATAACACCCCTGCCGTTATACGATAACAGGGGGGCGATATTGTTTATCTGCAGGGGGCGGCAGCATATTGGGACATCGCTACAAACCCTTTGGAAACACACGATCAAATCCATCCGGGCCACACCCGAAATCCCGGCCCGGACCCAACAGATGAAAGCAACATTAAATGATCCGCGCACAATCAACAGCCATCACCAAAATCGCAGCAACGCTGGCCACAAACGCCATGCTGATGATGTCGACGCCCCCCGCCGCTCAGGCCGAGGTACAGACATTGATCGCTGATGACACAAATTGCCGCATCACTGCCTTGCTCACCACAGGCAAGGGCCTGACCACAGGCTCATCACCTCGACCCGGTAAATATATCATGCAATACTTGGTGAAGAATTGATATTTTACCAGATTTTATCACAAACCATATGGAGAAATTAAAATGAAACATTTCACATACTTCTCTGGCGTCAGACTCGCAGCCAAAGCGGCCAGTCTGGCCCTCATCGCAAGCTTCACTGCCGTCCCGGCCCTGGCCGAGGTGCTGAATGGCGATTTCACCATCCAGCAGAAAAGCAACAACCGTTATCTCGATGCCTATGAAGGCGCATCCGATAACATCGCTGTAACCCGGCCACAGGAATCAAACAACACACAGGTCTGGATTTTTACCCATAAAGGCGGGAATCGCTACACCATCCGGCAAAAAAGCAATGGCCGTTTTCTTGATACCTTCTTCATGCCAACCGCCGGGCGCGACACCCCGGATAAATTTGCAGTCGCGACTCGCAATTTCCAAAATAGCGGCACACAGATCTGGCGTTTGCTTGAAAATCCCGATGGCAGCTACAGAATCCAAAGCTTCCACAACCGGGCATTGGAAGGTTTAGGGGCCGCAGATGATTTCGCTGCGCTGGCCAATACCCCCAATAACAGCCAGCAACAGAGCTGGATCATCAAGCCGGTTCTGAACATTATCTTACCCCCTGTGATCTTGCCACTTCAGCTTTCCGGCACCTACTACATTCAGCAACGCAGCAATATGCGGTACATGGATGCGCATCAGGGTACAAATGACAATTCAGCCGTCACCCGTCCGTTCCAGAACAATGCAACACAGCGGTGGATCATCAGCCCACAGGGCAATAATATCTACACCATCCGCCAGCGCAGCAGCATGATGTTTTTGGATGCGCATGAAGGTATCAATGACAATGATGTTGTAACCCGCAACGCGCAAAACAATACAACCCAGCAATGGATCATCAAACACGTCAGCGGCAATATTTACACCATTCAACAGCGCAGCAACGGCCGCTATCTTGATGCCCATGAAGCCGCCAATAACGATTTCCGGATTGTGACCAGGAATGCGCAAAACAATACAACTCAGCGATGGGTTATCCGTTTGGTGAATTAAGCGCCGACAACCATTGAAACGAAAGGCAGCGCCGGGCTCTCCTGCGCTGCCTTTTATTTTTCACCTCAAGCAACTTTGCCTATAACAGTCTTACGCATGATCACCGCATCCATCGGGGCCGCGCCCGCGCGGCGATAATACCCGGCCCGCACTGCTGTCTGCTCATAGCCTTCCGACAAATATAGCCCAAGCGCCGCCTTGTTATCCTGCGCCACTTCCAGAAATGACATATCCGCATCCCGTGCCCGCGCTTCGGCCTCATACCGGGCCAGACAGGCGCGCGCCAATCCCTGCCGCTGAAAATCAGGATGGGTGGCCAGTGTCAGCAATTCAGCCTCCCCGGCAATCACCCGGCCAAGGGCAAAAGCGGATCGTTCCTGCACCGCAAACACCAGATCACTTTCCAGCAGCGTGGCAATTTCACGCGCGTCCCAGGCCCGCCCCTGCCCGGCAAAGGCGCTTGCATGCAAGGCAGCCATTTCCTCAGGCGTCATCATCCAGCATCACCGGTGCTATAACCCGTGAAGGGGCGGCATCTGCGGGCTTCACATATATAGGCGACGGGGGCGGCATCCCCGCGCCGGAATGCTCCGCCGCAATCCTTGCAATCGCTTGCGCCAATGCCCCGCCCGATGCGGCTGTGATCAGCGGCAGCCCCAAAGCCCCGGCCTTGCTACGTGGTACAATCTGCGGCGCGTCGCCCAAAACCTGCATGTAAACCTGATCGCGCGGCCCCGGCACCACCGGCAAATGTGCGCCGCTCTGATCCCGTGAAATTGCCGCAAATGCCGAAACCCCAACCGCCGGAATATCCAGCGCCAGCGCCAGCCCCCGCGCCGCTGACACCGCAATGCGGATACCGGTGAAATTCCCCGGCCCTATGCCCACACCAATCCGTGCCAGATCAGGCCATCGGGCCCCGGCCCCCACCAGCATTTCTTCGATCATCGGTATCAGCCGCTCTACCTGCCCGCGTGTCATATCCTCGGCCTGCGTGGCAATAATCCGGTTGCCAGACAGCAAAGCGGCCGCGCAATAGGCGGCCGATGTGTCAAATCCCAAAACCAGCGGTTCAGATGCCAACAGGGCGTACCTCGGTCACTTCCGGGATGTAATGGCGCAGCAGGTTTTCAATGCCCATTTTCAGGGTGATCGTAGAGGATGGACAGCCCGCGCAAGCGCCCTGCATATGCAGGTAAACCACCCCGCGTTCGAACCCGTGGAAGGTAATATCGCCGCCATCCTGCGCCACTGCCGGGCGCACACGGGTATCCAGCAACTCTTTGATCTGGCCCACAATTTCCGCGTCTTCCCCGGAATGATCCGCATGGCCAGAGGCCGCTGCCGCATCGCCTGTCATCACCGGTTGACCGGATTGGAAATGCTCCATCACCGCGCCGAGGATTGCGGGTTTGATATGATCCCATTCCACGTCATCGGCCTTGGTCACGGTGACAAAATCATTGCCAAAGAAAACCCCGCTCACGCCCTTCACGGCAAAAATCCGCGCCGCCAGCGGGGATTTGTCCGCCCCCTCGGCATTGAGAAAATCAGCAGTGCCAGCGGCCAGAACCGTCTGCCCCGGCAGAAACTTCAATGTCGCCGGATTTGGGGTGGATTCGGTTTGAATGAACATGCGCGCGCACCTCTGTTGATCACCCCTTGATATGCGCCCCAACATTGCCTCTGTCAAGGTTTGGAACGATTCTAAACTGTTGCATTGCCGCTCAGGTGATCGCCTCAAGCCGCTCTTTCGACATATCCCCGGGCACAATCGTGATCGGGATCGGCAGGCTGCCCGAGTTTTTGCTCAGTTGCGTCACCAAAGGCCCGGGGCCCTTCTTGCCGGTGCCCGCCCCCAGTACCAGAACGCCGATTTCCGGGTCTTCCCGGACCTGTGCAATGATTTCATCCACTGGCACACCTTCACGGATCACCAACTGGGGATCAACACCCTGTTTGTCGCGCATCCACTTGGCAAATACCTCGAAATGCGCCTGAATCCGCTCACGGCTTTCTTCGCGCATCAGATCGCCCACGCCAATCCAGTGATTGAATTCCTCGGGCGAGATCACCGCCAGAACCTCAACCCCGCCCTTGGTATGGGCGGCGCGCAACGCGGCAAACCGCATCGCATTCAGGCATTCAGTGCTGTCATCCAGCACCACAAGAAACTTACGCATGATTTGGCTCCTCCTCGGCGCATTATCATGGCTGCATATAACACATTGCGCAATAGAGTGTTTGGGCAGATCACCCCCTGCGCCCCTGATCAGGGGCTATCATGTGGCAGCCTTGGTTTCAGCTTCGATCTGCCGTTTTGATTTGCGGGCGCGTTCGGTGGCGGATTTGAGCTGCCCGCAGGCGGCCATGATATCCTCGCCGCGCGGCCTGCGCACCGGGCTGGCATAACCCGCGCGGTAGATGATTTCGGCAAAGGCCTCGATCCGCTCGGGGTCACTGCGCTGATGCGGCGCACCGGGCCATTCGTTGAACGGAATGAGGTTGATCTTGGCCGGAATGCCCTTGATCAACTGCACCAGACGGCGGGCATCGGCGTCACTGTCGTTCACATCCTTGAGCATGACATATTCAAAGGTAATGCGCTCGGAGTTTGACAGGCGCGGATATTCCCTGAGCGTCGCAAGCAACGTCTCGATATTCCATTTCCTGTTGATCGGCACCAGCCTGTCGCGCACCTCATCGGTAGTGGCGTGAAAGCTGACCGCCAGCAAACAGCCAATTTCATCCGCCGCGCGGGCAATTTCCGGCACCACGCCCGAGGTGCTTAATGTAATCCGCCGACGGCTCAGGCTGATGCCATCACCATCCATCGCAATATTCATCGCATCGCGCACGTTTTCAAAATTATAAAGCGGCTCGCCCATGCCCATCAGCACGATATTGCTGATCAGCCGGGCATCATAGCTACGCCGCCCCGGCTCGGGCCATTCGCACAAATCATCGCGCGCCAGCATCACCTGACCGATAATTTCCCCCGCACTCAGATTGCGCACCAGCCTTTGCGTGCCGGTGTGGCAGAATGAGCAGGTCAGCGTACAGCCCACCTGAGAGCTGATACACAGCGTCCCGCGATCGGTTTCAGGGATATAGACCACCTCCACCTCATGCCCGCCATTGATGCGCACCAGATATTTGCGGGTGCCATCGCGGCTTACCTGCTTGTTGACCACCTCAGGCACGGCAATCACAAAATTATCCGCCAGCATCGCGCGGTAATCTTTCGCAAGGTTGGTCATCTGCGAAAAATCGCGCACGCCCCATTGATAAATCCACTGCCAGATCTGGCCCACGCGCATTTTCGCCTGCTTTTCGGACGTGCCATGCTCAATTAGCACCTGCCGCAGCGCCGCGCGGGTCAGCCCCACAAGGTTCACCGGCCCCTCCGGCAGTTTGCGGGGGATCGTCGTAACATCCGGGGTGATCGGGGCGGTATCCGTCATGTCATCGCGCTTTTCATCGTTAGAAGCGTCTCTTTACGGGATTCGAACGCCAATGCCAAAAGGTTTCGGGCCATGGTACCTCTGAACCAGCAGAGAATTCTGATAAAATGCCCAAGGGGTGCATTTTCAAAGGTTACCCCTGCATTTGCCAAATTTCAGCGCTTATTCAGTATTCAGCAAAACCGCCTCGACCCGGCGGTTGGCCTCGCGGCCCGCTTCCGTCAGATTGGGCGCGATCGGCGCGAGATACCCCATGCCTTCAGCCTCAAGCTGCGCCCGGGGCACGCCGTATTCCGCTACCAGCCGTTCTAGTACCGAGGCCGCCCGGCGTTTTGACAGGGCGATGTTGTTTTCAAGCTCGCCCACCGCATCGGTATGCCCCACCAGCGCCACCCGGCGGGATTTATCAGCCAGAAGATAGGCCGCCAGCGCCTCAAGCGAGGCAAACCGGCCCTCCTTAAGGCTGGCCGCGCCGGTGTTGAATTCCAGATCCCGCAAAATCACATGGCCACGGGCCTGCAAGCCCTGCACAAGGGGCTGATCCACCTCGGGTTCGGGCGTATCCGGTGGGTGAGCCACGGTGATCTCGGGCTCCCGCGTTCCTTCGGGGGTTACATGGATGATCTGCACGAAACCCGCCGATCCGGCATGGCTGACAATGACCGAAACAAATTCCTGCCCTTGCATTTCCCCTGCGAGATAGCGAAAATCAAACAGGTCAACATACATGCTTGGCGCGGGCATCACCTTGGTATTAAAGCGAAAATCAAAGCCGCCGCAATCAAGCCCGCCGCATTCGAACAAGATGTCAAACCCGGCCCTCTCCAGTTGCTCACGTATCGACCGGATCATCTGTAGCGTGGTCATCTTCTGCGCCTCGATCCGCCAGGCCTGCTGCAAAACGCTCCCCTCGACCTCGCGCACGGGCAAAACGCCATCCGCATAAGGCCCAATCGGCATCTTATACCTGTCAGGATCGCGCTCGACCTCGCCCGTAAGGCTGGAATTGCCCGGCAAAACCAGATCCAGCGCCGGGGCCATCTGCGGCAGGGCCATTAAGGCCAGCCCTATGATCAGGCGCCAAAACATGCCTCAGCGCGCCTGTGCATGATATTCGGGGTTGGGCTGCATGCCCGTGGCGCTTGCCACCCGGTTGGACATGTTGAAAAACCCCGCCACATTGGCGATGTCCCAGATGTCACGCTCGCTAAATCCGACGGTGCGCAATCTTACCCGGTCTTCTTCTTCGATTGCGGCACTGGCTTGTGTCACCTTGGCCGCGAAATCCAGCATCTCGCGCTGACGCGCATCCAGATCGGCCACCCGGTAATTCATCACCATCGCCTCGCCCAGCGCCGGATCACCGGATAATTCACGCACCGCAGCGCCGTGCGCTACCTGACAATACCAGCAGCGATTGATCGAGCTGACCACCACCGCGATCATCTCACGCTCAAGCTTGCTCAACCCGCTGTCGGCCAGCATCAGATCATTATAAAGCGCCGCAAAGGCGTTGAGCTTGTCCACATCAAACGCATGTGCCTTCAGCACATTCGGCACCATCCCCAGTTTGTCGCGGCAAATGTCAAAATATTTCTGCGTCGCTTCGGGCAGCGGATCAAGCATTGGCAGATCAAGCGCCGTGGTCTGATCAGTGTTGCTCATGTGGTCATTCCTTTCTTGCGGTAATGGTACTGTCCCACAAGTGCCATGCCGAGGGAAGCATAGAGCCGGTTCGCCCCGGCATTTTCCTGCCTGCAGACGCATGAAATATGCGTGGCCCCGCGATCCATGGCCCAAAATGCCGCCTGCCGCATCATATAGCGCCCCATGCCCGCGCGGCGATGCCGGGGCAGAACCTCAAGCGCATGTACCATGGCAATGCCTTTATGGATTGCGATGAACCCGGCAGCGGCGGGGCGGTTGTTGCTACGGCCAAAAAGCGCGGTTTTGGGGCCGGGGGCGCGCTGCATCACCGCCTGCCTGCCCGCGCTGATACCGCCTGCATTCCAGATGTCGCGCATGATCTCAAGCGGCTCCCAAACGGTGAAACACGTCACCGGCGGCGGGCGTATCGTGGCCATTTCCGCCACCGGGGTGACATAGAGATTGACCGGATCAAACACCTCATACCCATGCTCCGCAAGCATATCATCCAGCGCCGCATCGCCCTCGCGGATCATGAACAATAAAGGCTGCCCAAGTGCGTGCATCGCGTTTTCCGCCTGCGCCAGCTCGTCAGCCGTGACCGGCTGCCGCGCAGGTTGAATCACAGTGGCCGCTGACACCCGGCTGCCACCGCCCTGCCCCTTACGGATGGTCCATGGCCCGGTGATATGCGTTGAAACAGGCGGCCAGGTGCCTTCAATCACATCATAAATATGCCTGGAATCCGGCCTCATGTGGGAAACATCTTTTCAAGCTCGGCCATGGCCGCATTGACCCGCGCCGCGTCGGCCCCGCGAATCACGATATTCGAGCCATAGGCCCCCCCATGATAAAACGGATAAGAGCCGATGGATAAATCCTTGTAGCGCGCTGCCAGCTCGGCCAGCGGCCCGGCGATATCGCCCTCACCACGATTGATCTGCAGGCTTTTTGACAGCAAAGGCGCACCGCCCGTGAGGCTTGGCAAAACATTGGCCAGCATCGCCTCGAATATGGCCGGCACCCCGGCCATGACATGCACATTTTCAATACTGAACCCTGGGGCAATGCTGATCGGATTGTCAATCAGCGTAGCCCCTTCCGGGATGCGCGCCATGCGCAATCGCGCCGCGTTCAATTCCAGCCCGGTACGTTTGTAATGCGCCTGCAACAAGGCCCGCGCATCTGCGCGCACATCAATCGGCACATCAAAGGCCGCCGCCACATTATCCGCGGTGATGTCGTCATGGGTGGGGCCGATACCGCCCGAGGTAAACACCATGTCAAAACTGCCGCTCAGCGCACTGACCGCTGCCACAATCGCACCCGGATCATCGCTGACCACCCGCACTTCCTTCAGGTCAATGCCCACGCGCGTCAGCTCGCCCGCCAGATGGTGCATATTCGCATCGCGCGTGCGCCCCGATAATATCTCGTCGCCGATCACCAGCATGGCGGCTGTTGGGTTGCTCATCTGCCTCTCCTTGAATGGGCCTTATGATCGGTATAGGCCTCTCGTCATGCGCTTTCAAACCCCTCTTGTGCCCGCCACGCTGATCCGCCGTTATAAACGCTTTCTGGCCGATATCCGGCTTGAGGATGGCCGCGAGGTAACGGCCCATTGCGCCAATCCCGGCTCGATGATGGGGCTGGCGAGCCCCGGAATGCGCATCTGGGTTGAGCCCAATGACGATCCGCGCAAAAAGCTCAGATATGGCTGGCGTCTGGTTGATCATGAAAACGGACATTTCACAGGCGTCGATACCAGCCTGCCCAACAAGGCGATGCGCGCGGCCCTATTCGCCCGAGAAATCCCTGAACTGGCAGTATACGAAACCGTGCTGCCTGAACAGAAATATGGGATCAACAGCCGGATAGATTTCCTGCTGCAAGGCATAGGCCTGCCCGATGCCTATGTTGAGGTCAAATCCGTCACCCTATCGCGCCATCCCGGCCTTGCCGAATTTCCCGACAGCGTCACCGCGCGCGGCACTAAACACCTGCATGAGCTTATGGGAATGATCCAACAAGACCACCGCGCGGTGATGCTCTACCTGATTCAGCGCACTGATTGCGATTCCATGACCCTCGCCGCAGACATCGACCCCACCTATGCCGCCGCCTTTGCCCAGGCCTGCGCCGCCGGGGTCGAGGTACTCGCTTATGACACCAAAATCACGCCCGACGCGATTACCATCGGCGGGGCAAGACCCGTCCTCATTTAAGCAGAACCTGAACACAGCAAGCCCCGATAAGGCCAGCTTTACAAAAGGGAGCCTCTGAATAATACGCCCCTTGACATTTTGATCAATCTGTCGCCCGGCCAAAACAGTTTGGGATGCGCTTTCAAAAGTCCCCACGTCCTACGTCCGAAACGCTTCAAGCTATGAACCCGACGATATGATGACCTTTCAAAAGCATGAATTACCTACATTACGAAAGGACAAAAGTAAAGGTTTCCCATGCCTGCAACAACAGCACCCCGTCAGTCGAGGCCATCGCTTATGGCACCAAAATCACGCCTGACGCGGTTACAATCGAGGGGGCCGTTCCCCTTATCCTGTAAGGCCCATCAGCCCCTTCACCCAGTTCAGTTGCTGCGGCAGGCACACCGCGCGCAGATCATACTGCGCCTGCACCCGCGCCCGTGCCGCCCGGCCCAGCCTTTGGCGCGCAGCTTCATCTTCCATCAGCTCACAGACCTGAGCCACGATTGCATCGCCGTCAAAGAAATCCACCAGCCGCCCCTGCACGTCATGGTCAATCACCTCGGTCACCGGCCCGGTATCGCTGGCCACAATCGCCGCCTCGCAGGCCATCGCCTCCAGAAGGCTCCAGCTCAGAACAAACGGATATGTCAGGTAAACATGCACCCGGCTCACCTGCAAAAGCCGCAAAAACTGCTCATAGGGAATGCGGCCCAAAAACCTCACCCTTGCCCAATCCTCATCCGAAATCTGCCCGCGCACCTCATCAATGAAGTTCTGCTTCCAGGTCTGCCCCTTGGGCGGCCGCGCGCCATAGCTCACCTCATCCCCGCCCACAATAAGAACCGTCGCATCGGGCCGTTCCTTCAACAACCGGGGCAAGGCGCGCATGAAAATATGATAGCCGCGGTAAGGCTCAAGATTGCGGTTTACAAACGTTATCACCTCATCTTCCCGGCTCAGATCACAAACCCCCTCAATCTTCAGCCGCGCCTTCGCATCAGGCCGCGCCAGCCGGGTATCAATCCCGTCATGAATAACGCTGATCCTGCTTTGAAATTCCTGCGGGTATGTCCCGGCCTGAAATTCAGTCGGGCAAAGCCCTGCATCCATCAAGGGGAAATGCAGATGGTTATTGAGGTTCTTCATCCGCAACCTCAGGATTTCCGCCCCGTCTGCTTCGCGCTCAAACTCAGGGTCAAACCCCGTATGCGGATAGCCTGTCAGGTGATAAAGTTCGCAATAAAGCCCGATCTTCGCTTTGGGCCATACATCACGCAAAAACATCGCCTCGCCCCAGCCGGGATGCGCCAGAATAAGATCAGGCTCAAACCCGCCCGCTTTCATCTCAACCGCCGCCCGGTAACAGGCCTCGGCGCGGGTTACCTTGGTATCCAGATCCAACAGCCAGGGATGCACGTTTTGCGCCGCCCTCTGGCCCAGCTTATAGGGTAAAACGCGCACCCCCTGCCAGGTAACAGGCTTATCCACCTTGAGTGTCAGCGCCACGCAATCATGCCCCTCCGCCGCCAATGCCGGGGCCAGATGTTTGAACTGCCCCGGAAAATTCTGGTGAATGAACAGGATTTTCATCAATATAACCGCCCGCCTTTGCCTGATTTGCTTATAGGCGGGCGTTTTCCCCCTGCAAAGCCCCGGATTTTGCCCCTTGCCTCTGGACCATGGGCCCATGGATGCCTATCACGCTTCCAACACCTCTTTGCTTTGCAAGAAAGACAGCCCCGCCATGACGCCCTATTCCGCCGCCGACATCGAAGAAAAATGGCAACACGCCTGGGACAACGCCCGCGTTTTCCATGCCACCCGTGAGGGCGGCAAGCCGAAATATTATGTGCTCGAGATGTTCCCTTACCCGTCGGGCCGCATCCATATGGGCCATGTGCGCAATTACACCATGGGCGATGTGGTGGCGCGCTACAAAATCGCCACCGGCCATAACGTGCTGCACCCGATGGGCTGGGACGCCTTTGGAATGCCCGCCGAAAACGCCGCCATGGCCATCGGCGGCCACCCCAAAGACTGGACCTATGGCAATATCGACGACATGCGCGCGCAAATGAAGCCGCTGGGCCTGTCCATCGACTGGAGCCGCGAATTCGCCACCTGTGATCCCGAGTATTACGGGCAGCAGCAAGCACTCTTTCTGGATATGCTGGAACAAGGCCTGATCTACCGCAAGAATGCCGTCGTGAACTGGGATCCGGTGGATATGACGGTGCTTGCCAATGAGCAGGTTGAGCAAGGCCGTGGCTGGCGCTCGGGCGCTCTGGTCGAGCGGCGCGAGCTGACCCAATGGTTCTTCAAGATCAGCGATTATTCCGAGGAATTGCTCAGCGCCCTCGACGGCCTTGAAAACTGGCCCGCCAAGGTGCGGCTGATGCAGGAAAACTGGATCGGCAAATCGCGCGGTTTGCAGTTTAGTTTTGAGCGCGTGGACGGCGGCGAGCCGATTGAGGTCTACACCACCCGGCCTGACACCCTGATGGGCGCGAGCTTTGTCGGCATCTCGCCCGATCACCCCATCGCCAAAACGCTTGAGGCTGGCAACCCCGAACTGGCCACCTTCCTTGCCGAGTGCCGCAAGGTTGGCACCACCGAAGAGGCCATCGAGACCGCCGAGAAACTGGGCCATGACACCGGCCTGCGGGTGAAACACCCGCTCAACCCCGATTGGGAACTGCCGGTCTGGATCGCCAATTTCATCCTGATGGATTACGGCACAGGGGCGATATTTGCTTGCCCGGCCCATGATCAGCGCGACCTTGATTTCTGCCGCAAATACGATCTTCCGGTGATTGATACGTTTCAAGCACTTGAAAATCCCAAACCGGTTGAGCGCCACGCTTTCGTGCCGCCCAAAACCGAAAATGTGCAATGGATCAACCATTTCGCCGGCCTCGATCAGGCCACCGGGCAAGAGGCGATTGATAAAACCATCGCCTTTTGCGAATCCCACGGCATCGGCACCGGCGTCACCAAATACCGCCTGCGCGATTGGGGTCTGAGCCGCCAACGCTACTGGGGCTGCCCCATCCCGGTGGTACATTGCGATAGCTGCGGCGTGGTGCCCGAGCGCAAGCAAAACCTGCCCATCGAGCTGCCCTATGACGTGACATTCGATCAACCCGGCAACCCGCTGGACCGCCACCCCACATGGCGGGGCTGCACCTGCCCCGAATGCGGCGATCCGGCGCTGCGCGAAACCGATACGATGGATACTTTCGTCGACAGCTCATGGTATTATGCCCGCTTCACAGCGCCGCACGCCGACACCCCCACCGACATGGCCGAGGCCAATTACTGGATGAATGTCGATCAGTATATCGGCGGCATCGAGCATGCCATTTTGCACCTGCTATACAGCCGCTTTTTCGCCCGCGCCATGCATCTCACCGGCCATCTGCCGGCAAAAGCGATCGAGCCGTTCGACGCTTTATTCACCCAAGGCATGGTCACCCATGAGATTTACCTGACCCGCGATGCCAATAACCGCCCCCTCTATCACCTGCCCGAAGAGGTCACAGACGGCAAACTTGCCGATGGTACGCCGGTTGAAATCATCGCCTCGGCCAAGATGTCGAAATCCAAGAAAAACGTGGTTGATCCGATCAACATCATCTCGGCCTACGGCGCTGATACCGCGCGTTGGTTTGTCCTCTCCGACAGCCCGCCCGAGCGCGATGTGGAATGGACAGCCGCCGGTGCCGACGCCGCCCATAAACACCTCAGCAGGGTCCACCGCCTGACCTCGCAGATCATCGCGGACCCCGCCGAGGCAGCCACGCAAGGGGCTGACGAGGCCCTCCTGCGCGAGATGCACAAAACCATCCATGACGTCACCGTCGGGATCGATTCCTTTGGCTTCAACGCCGCCATCGCCCGGCTTTACGCCTTCACCAACACCCTCGCCAAATCCAAAGCAGGCTCAGATACCAAACACAAAGCCGCCACAACTCTGGCGCAACTTATGTCGCCGATGACGCCGCATCTTTCGGAAGAACTGTGGCAGATGCTCGGACACAAAGGCCTGATTACCACCGCGCCGTGGCCCGAGGCCGATGCGGCCCTGCTGGTGGACGATACTATAACTCTGCCGATCCAAATCAACGGCAAACGCCGGGCCGAAATCAGCGTCCCGGCGGATATGGATAAATCCGAGGTTGAAAAAGCCGCGCTGGCGGTGGATGCTGTGATCAAGGCGCTGGATGGGGCCCGGCCCAGGAAAATCATCGTTGTCCCCGGACGGATCGTAAATGTCGTCATTTAATCGCCGCTTCTTCCTGCTGGCAGGCTCGGCCTCTGCCCTCTCGGCTTGTGGCTTCACCCCGGCCTATGGCCCTTCAGGGGCGGCAACCCGCCTGCAAAACGCCATTCTGGTGGATGAGCCGAAAACCCGCGACGCTTACCTTCTGACCCAGAATATAGAAGAGCGCCTTGGCCGCGCCGCCAACCCGCGCTATGGCCTTTCCTACGCCATAACCACCCGCGACAATGCCATCGCCATCACCGCCGCAAACGTCACCAACCGTTTCAATCTTGAGGGCTCGATCACCTATGCCCTGCGCGATCTGCAAACCGGCGCGGTGGTCACCAGCGGCAAGGTCGACAGCTTCACCAGCTATTCCGCCTCGGGCACACCCGTGGCCACCCAATCGGCCGAGCGTGACGCCCGCACCCGGCTGATGAGCATCCTTGCCGATCAGATCATCACCCGGCTGATTGCCGCCTCCCCCGGCCTGCCGGCATGAAACTTGCGGGCCGCGACGCTCCGGGATACTTTGCCAAACCCGATCCCGCGCGCACCGGATTGCTGATCTACGGCCCCGACAGCATGCGCGTGGCCTTAAAGCGTCAGGAAGTGATCCATGCCCTGATCGGCCCGATGGGCGAGGATGAGATGCGCCTTACCCGCCTCCCCGCGGCTGATTTGCGCAAAGATCCGGCACTTTTGCTTGACGCGCTCAAGGCGCAGGGCTTTTTCCCCGGCCCGCGTGTGGCCTTTGTTGAAGACGCAACCGATGCCCTTGCGCCGATTGTTACCAGCGCTTTATCAGACTGGCAGGCGGGGGATGCACAGGTCATCATCACTGCGGGCGCCCTCAAAGCCACGTCAAAACTGCGCAAATTATTCGAGACCCATAAAAACGCCTATGCCGCCGCGATCTATGCCGATCCGCCTTCCCGCGCCGAAATAGAAGCGACGCTTTCCAAGGCCGGGCTTGGCAAAATCGACATTACCGCCATGGCCGATCTCACCGCGCTCGCGTCTGATCTCGACCCCGGCGATTTCCGTCAAACCATTGAAAAGATTTCCCTTTACAAGATCGGCGACCCAACCCCCGTCACCCCGTCTGATATTGCCGCCTGCGCCCCCGCCTCCACCGAGGCCGCACTTGATGATGTGCTCAACATCGTGGCCGAGGCCCGCTCGGGCGACATTGCCCCGGTGATGCGCAAACTCAGGGCGCAAGGCGTGACGCCTGTGAGCCTGTGCATCGGAGCGACACGGCATTTTCGCACGCTTTACACAGCGGCCTCAGATCCCGGCGGGGCCGCTCAGGGCCTGTCACGCCTGCGCCCGCCCATTTTTGGCCTGCGCCGCGACAGGATGCTCAGGCAGGCGCAAAACTGGAGCGCGCCGCGCCTCGAACAGGCGCTTTCATTACTCACCGATACAGATCTGCACCTGCGCTCGGCGGCGCAAAACGCGCCCGCCATGGCCTTGGTTGAGCGCACGCTCATTCGCCTTGCAATGATGGCCGGAAGATGATCTGCCGCCTGATTATTCTCATCCTGCTGATCGCGCCCCGGCCGAGCCTCGCCGACACTGGCAATGACCCGGCCGAACTGAGCCACACCTGGCAACAGGCGCTGGTCTATGTCCCCTCAGGGCCCGGCAAGGCGCGCCGCATCACCACCGCTGATCTGCCGGGCTTTCTGCAACGCCATGAAACCCCAAAAATCGTGCTTTATGCCCATGGCTGCAGCGGCATCATCAATATTGGCCGTGAGTCCGGAAAATTCTATGCCGCCCACGGCTATATCTTCGTCGCCCCCGACAGCTTTGCCCGGCGCAGCAAACCCGTGAGCTGCCGCCCCGCGCTGCATCGCGGTGGTCTGCACCGCGCGGTGCTGGCATGGCGACAGGCCGAGATCACCTACGGCCTTACCCGCCTGCGCGCCCTGCCCGGCCTCAAACGCGCGCCCATCGCCCTCGTTGGCCACTCCGAAGGCGGCATCACCGTGGCCACCTATCATGGCCTGCCCGTCACCGCCCGGATCATCGAAGGCTGGACCTGCCATGCCGGATGGCGGGAATATCACGGCCTCAATGCCCCCCGGCGCGAGCCGGTCCTGTCTTTAGTCGGAGAAAATGATCCCTGGTTCCGGCTGCCTGAACTCCAGGGCGATTGCGGTGCTTTCATGGATGGCAATGACCGCTCTTACGTCTTTCGCAAACCGAACCGGCTGCACAATCACCACTGGCTGTCAAAACACCTGCCTGTGCGTGAGATTATCCTTAAATTCCTTGCGCAGCATATGTAATCGCCCGCTATTTTACTCACTATCCGGCGCGAACATGGCAATTACCTCTGCCCCGGTCATGCCCGGCAAATCCCCGGCAAAACGATAACCATCCGGCTTTTGGTCGGTGAAAATCTCGCTTGTCAGGGCCACGCCATCGGGTTCATCCAGCGTTCCCATCCCCAGATGATATTGCCCCTGATGCGGCCCCCCGGCCGTCACCCGGTAAAACAGGCTGCTGCCGCAATTCCGGCAAAACCCGCGCTCGGCCCAGTCGGATGAGGCATAACAGGCAATATTCTCCTTGCCCTCAAAATCCACGTCACCCGGTGCCACCTGAAATGCCAGGAATATCCCGCCCGACCATTTCCGGCACATCCCGCAATGACAGGCCCCTGCCCTGGAAACCTCTGATTTCACACGGTATTTAACCGCACCGCACAGGCATGATCCGGTTTTTGACATCTAATGACTCCTCTCAATTTATGTGCAGAATGGCACAGACCCCTGTCAATTCCTGACAGTTGAACTGCACCGCGTTTCTATCACATCATGACAGCACTCACCAAACAAGGATACCCCATGTACACCCTCATCGGCACCCGCGCCAGCCGCGCCTTTCGCGTCCTTTGGCTGCTTGAAGAGCTTGGCCTGCCCTACACGCATATCCCCGCCACCCCCCGCAGCGATGACATCCGCGCGTTAAACCCTTCCGGCAAGATCCCGGCGCTGAAGGTGGATGATAGGGTGCTGACCGATTCAGTGGCGATCATGACCTACCTCACCGATAAACACGGCAGGTTCACCACCCCGCCCGGCAGCCTTGAGCGCGCCCGGCAGGATGCCATGACCCTGCAAATCCTCGATGATATTGAAGGCCTCCTGTGGATGGCCGGCCGCCATAAATTCGTCCTGCCAAAGGAACACCGCGTTGCTGAAATCCTACCCTCGTTAATGTGGGAATATGAGCACAATCTGACGCGAATTTCAGACGCCTTTACCGGCCCGTTCCTGATGGGCGAAGCGATGGCCATTCCCGACATCGTGCTCACCCATTGCCTGCGCTGGGCCGCGAATTTCGGCTTCCCCGCACCGGATGAAACCCTGTCGGCCTACCTGACCCGGATGCAGGCCCGCCCGGCGCTTCAGCGCGCCGCCGATTTGCCCTGATACGCCGCCGCGGCGCGACCCGCCCAGCGCCCGGTGGCCAGGCAGGCGGTGATCAGATAGCCGCCCGTCGGCGCCTCCCAATCCAGCATTTCACCGGCGGCAAACACACCGGGGCGGTGTTGCAACATCAGCCCCGCATCCAGCGCCCCGAACCCGAGCCCGCCCGCGGTTGAGATCGCCCTATCCATCGCTTGTGGCCCTTCATGCCTGATAGGTAACCTCTTGATAACTCCGGTTAAATCATCAGGCAGCGGGCGGCCGAACTCCTGCAACAGCGCCAGCTTCACCGCATCCAGTTTCAAAGTTTTACGCAGATAATTCCCCAAACTCATCTTGCCCCGGGGCCGCGCCAGACGCGCCCAAAGCTGCGCCTCCGCCACATCCGGCATCAGATCAATCTCAAGTGCTGCACCCATCCGCATCGCCCGCGATACCGCATAAATCCCGCCGCCCTCGATACCATCCTTCGAGATCACGATTTCGCCGCGCGAAACACACGCACCCGCGCGCAGTTCAACGCCTTTAACGGGGCTGCCAAAATGCCGCTTCATATGCCCCGACCACGGCACGTTAAATCCCATATTCGCAGGCTGAAACGGCGCAACATGAGTGCCCAGATACTGCGCCCATGCGCCATCTGATCCCAACCTTGCCCAGCTTACGCCGCCACAGGCCAGCACCGCCACTTCGGGCCGCATCACCCGCCGCCCCTCAGGCGTATCAAAGGCAAAACCACTGCCTTCCCACCCCTGCCAGCGCCAGCTTGTGGCAAATTCAACCCCCATTCCATTCAGCCGCGCCAGCCACGCCCTGAGCAATGGTGATGCCTTCATGGCCTTGGGAAACACCCGCCCGGTTGAGCCGGTGAACAATTCCTGCCCCAACCCCCCGGCCCAATCCTTCACCTGATCCGGGCCAAATGCCTCAAGCATCGGCCGCAACGCGCCCGCATCCGCGCCGTAAGCTGCCAAAAATGTCTCAAACGGCTGATCCATCGTCAGGTTCAGCCCGGATTTCCCCGCCATCAGAAATTTGCGCCCAACCGAGGGCTTGGCTTCGGCCACAAGCACCGAAACACCGGCCTGCGCCAGCTCCTCCGCCGCCATCAGCCCCGCCGGACCGGCCCCGATGATCAGTGCCTCGCTCATGCCCGCTGAATTCTTTCCCGCTGATCGTGCATCATACCCACCCCTTATGCCCGCGCCACCCGCCGCGCAACCGCAGACCAGCCGCCGCTGCCTGAAGGGGGGTTCACTCCGCCCCCATATGCGCTATGACAGGCCCCGAACAAACACCCAAGAGGATACCGGCCCATGCCCTTCACCCTTGCCACCTGGAATATCAACTCCGTGCGCCTGCGCGCGCCGCTGGTTTGCAAATTGCTGGCTGAGGAAGGCCCCGATGTGCTGTGCCTGCAGGAATGCAAAAGCCCGGTCGATAAAATCCCCACCGAGGATTTCGCCGCGCTTGGTTATAAATACATGCTCGCCCGCGGCCAGAAGGGCTATAACGGCGTCGCCATCCTGTCACGCCTGCCGATCGAGGAAGCAGGCGCTCAGGATTTCGCCAGCCTGAACCACGCCCGCCACATCGCCGGCCGGTTAGAGAACGGCGTCACCATTCACAATTTCTACGTTCCTGCCGGCGGTGACATCCCTGACCGCACAAAGAATGAAAAATTCGGCCAGAAACTCGATTATCTGAGTGAGATGCGCGACTGGTTTCATACTGATAACCCGCAAAAATCCATCCTCGTGGGCGATCTCAACATCGCGCCGCGCGAAGATGATGTCTGGAGCCACAAACAACTGCTCAAGGTGGTTTCCCACACTCCCATCGAGGTCGAGCATCTGGCCCAGACCCAGGAGGCAGGCGAATGGGTTGACGTGACCCGCGCCGACATCCCCGAAGGGCCGCTTTACAGTTGGTGGAGCTACCGCGCCCGCGACTGGGATGCCGCCGACAAAGGCCGCCGCCTTGATCATGTCTGGGCCACGCCGGATATTTCCAATGCCGCCCATTCATCGCGCATCCACCGCGCCGCGCGAGGCTGGGAAAAACCCTCCGACCACGCGCCGGTTTTTGCCACATTTGATGTCTAAAGAGGGTGCAGCGGCATAACCGGGCCAATCCAACAGGCCGTTCAGCCCCATAACGCGCATACCATAGCTGATATTTCAGACAATTCCGCATGACTGCCCCGTTGTGGCCACCGCGCGGATGTGCAACATATCATTATATCTCGATTCTGAACGGATTAGTTTAGCCATGACAAATCAAACTGCCCGCCGCACGATGATGGTTGATACCCAGATACGCCCCTCGGATGTAACCAAATATCCGATCATTGATGCGATGCTCAAAACGCCCCGTGAAGATTTTGTGCCCGCGGCACTGCGCGATATAGCCTATGCCGATGAAAACCTGAGCCTTGGGGAGGGTCGGGTCATGCTTGAGCCGCGCACTCTGGCCAAGATGCTTGAGGCGCTGGATATTCAGGGGGATGAGCTGGTGCTGGATATTGGCAGTGGGTATGGCTATTCCGCCGCTGTGATGGCGCGCATGGCCGAGGCGGTGGTAGCGGTTGAGGAAATTTCCGCAATCGCGGAAGAATCCCAAACCATCCTGTCTGAGCATGGGGCTGATAATGTTATTCCGCATCAGGGTGCATTGACCGATGGCGCGCCCGAGCATGGGCCTTATGATGTCATAGCCGTGCAGGGCGGGGCGCAGCATATGCCAGAAAACCTGGCCGATCAGCTTAAGGAAGGCGGGCGGATTGCCTGCCTTTTCATGCAGGGCGCGTTGGGAAAGATGTGCATTGGCTACAAGATCGACGGTGTGATCAACTGGCGGTTTGCGTTCAATGCCGGGGCGCCGGTTTTGCCCGGATTTGAAAAGCATAACGCCTTTACCCTCTAGGCGTCCCTCTTGGATGCCTCTCAAGGAGCCTGAGTTGAAACACGCCCTGATCCTGAATATGCGGCTGATTTCATTAAGCCTTGCAACTGTTCTTTCTATGGCAGTGCCGGGGCGGGCGGATAGCCTGGCGGATACCCTGGTCAGCGCCTATGAAAACAGCGGCCTGATCGAGCAAAACCGCGCTTTGCTCAGGGCCGCGGATGAGGATGTTGCCCAAACTCTGGCCGGTTTGCGTCCGATCATCAACTGGACAAGTGATGTCACCCATAATGCTTCCCGCAACAGGGTTAGTACGTTCGGAACGACGACAAACGGGCAAACCGACGTCAATGCCGGTATCACCGGGAATTTGCTGTTGTTTGACGCCGGGCGCACCCGGTTCCAGATTGAGGCGGCAAAAGAAACGGTGCTGGCCACGCGGCAGACACTGATCGGGATTGAACAACAGGTTTTGCTGCGCGCCATTCAGGCGCATATGAATGTGCGCCGCAATATTGAATTTGTCGCCCTGCGGGAAAACAATCAGCGGCTGTTGCGGCAGGAATTGCGTGCCGCCAAAGACCGCTTTGAAGTGGGTGAGGTGACCCGGACAGATGTGGCACAGGCCGAGGCCCGGCTGGCGGCTGCCGGTTCCGGACTGGCGGCGGCGCAGGGTGATCTGGAACAGGCGATTGAGGAATACCGAAGTGCGGTAGGGCGCAAGCCCGGCAATCTTGTGCCGCCGACAAAACTGCCCCGGCTTTCAGACAATGTGGATGAGGCCAAAGCCATCGCCCTTAGGGGCCATCCCGATGTGCTGAAAATCCGCCATGATGTATCGGCGGCGGAATTGGCGGTTCAGGTGGCGGATGCGGCGCAAAAGCCAAATCTCAATCTGACCGGCAGGGTTGGGGTTGGGGAAGAGATTGGCGGCAGCAACTTTACCCGCTCCGGCTCGGTCGGGTTGGATGTTACCGGGCCGATCTATCAGGGCGGCCGCCTGAGTGCCTTGAAACGTCAGGCCATGGCGCGGCGCGATGCCCTGCGCGGGGCGCTGCATTTTACCGGCCTTGAGGTTGAGCGGGGCGTGGGTGATGCCTATGCAATCCTGCGCGCCTCTTATGCCCAGCGCAGCGCCAGTGAAGAACAGGTCCGCGCCGCGCGGGTTGCCTTTCGCGGGGTGCGCGAAGAGGCCAAGCTTGGCGCACGCACAACCCTTGATGTGCTGGATGCCGAACAGGAATTGCTGGATGCCGAGGCCAATCTGATCTCGGCCCAGACCGATGTCTATATTGCGGCCTACGCGGTGTTGGCCTCTTTGGGGCAGCTCACCGCGCGGGATTTGAATTTGGGAGTTCAGACCTATGATCCGACCGCCTATTACAATCTGGTGAAATCCGCCCCTGTACCGCTGAGCAAACGCGGCGCGCAACTTGATCGGGTGTTGCGGGCATTGGGCAAGCAATAGGCCATTTTGGCGCCACACAGATGCGCAAATGCAATGCGTATTGGCCTTCCTGCCATAGAATTTAACTCAAATTATTATAATCTGTTGTGCGAAAAGGCGCTCACGGGTAAGATATGTACAACAATTGGGGAAAAAACATGTCAGATGTGGTTAGTGAAATGGAAAACCAGGATGTAATGTCTTCGGTGCGCCGCAAGATTTCAACCGATAAAGCCAATGGCAAAAACGCATCCTCGGGTGTTGATAAACTGGTCTTGACAGCCTCGTTGCGGGTGGCGGAGCCAAATGCCAGCCCCGCCAATGCAGAACAGCCTGATCCGGCTGATGCCTCCGGTTCTGCCGGGGTGGCTCATGATCAACCTGATCTTGAGGCTGATGCTGAGGCAGGGGCTCAAATGAACAGCCCCGAAGCAGAGCCTGAAATCCTGGGCGCTGACAAGGATGACCGCGATATTCTGACTGCCGAGTCAGCCGGGTTTGCCCCGGGCGTGATGGTGGATGAAGATACGCTGCGGGATATGATCTCAGATATTGTACGTCAGGAATTGCAGGGCGATCTGGGCGAGAGGATAACCCGCAACGTGCGCAAACTGGTTCGCCGCGAAATTCATCGCACGATGGTCTCCAACGAACTCACCTAAGGCGTAGTTATCCCAAGTAGGGTGGGTGAAACCCACGCGCCGCGCGGGTTCATACGTCACCGGCAAGCGCAAGCAGGTGATCAATATCCATATGCCGCTCCAGATGTGCCGCCAATGCCTCCAGCGTTTCCTCCACGCCCGCATCATAGCCTGCAAGGCCTGATCTGGCGCCAAGCCCTGAGAGATACGCGGCGCGAAACCTGTCAGAGCTGAACACCCCGTGCAGATAAGTGCCGCGCACCCGGCCATCGGCGGTGGCCGCGCCCTCGGGCCGGTCCGGCAGGTGCAGCCACGCCCGCGCGCAATCGGGGCCGGTGGTTTCTCCGATGTGAATCTCATAGCCCGCGACCGGGTCGCCCGTGGGCAGATAGGTGGCCGTGACATGATTCAGGTGTTTATGCGGCACCATCACGGTGGTCACATCCAGATGCCCCAACCCGGCGACAATGCCCGGCGGGCCTTCAATGCCTTCTGGGTCGGCGATCTCACGGCCCAGCATCTGATAGCCGCCACACAGGCCCAGAACATGCCCACCCCGGCGGATATGGGCGTGCAGATCAATATCCCAGCCATTGCGCCTGAAATCCGCAAGATCGGCAATGGTGGATTTTGATCCCGGGATCAGCACCAGATCGGCATCCCCCGGCAAGGGGCGGCCCGGCGCGATGATGTCAACGCTCAGACCGGGCTCGGCGCTGAGCGGATCGAGATCGTCAAAATTGGCAATCCGCCCAAGGCGCGGCACCGCGATTTTGCAGGCCCCGTGAGAGGTTGACGCAATATCCATCACATCCTCGGCAGGCAATCGCCAGGCCTGATCAAACCACGGGATCACCCCCAAAGAGGGCCAGCGCGTGCGCGTGACAATCTCCTGCAAGCCCGCATCAAACAGCGCAGGATCACCGCGGAACTTGTTGATTGCAAATGCTTTTATCCTTGCCTCATCCTCGGGTGGCAATACCGCCTGAGTGCCCACGATCTGCGCGATGACGCCGCCCCGGTCAATGTCGCCTATCAGCACAACCGGCACATCTGCCGCCTCGGCAAAGCCCATATTGGCGATGTCACCTTCACGCAAGTTGATCTCGGCGGGGCTGCCAGCACCCTCGATCAGCACCAGATCAACCCCCTTACAAAGCCTGCGAAAACTTTCCAGGGCCGGGGGCAACAACTGCGGTTTGATGTGGGCATATTCGCGCGCTTTCAAGGTCGCAAAGCGCTGACCCTGCACGATCACCTGTGCGCCGGTCTCGGATTCGGGCTTCAGCAAAACCGGGTTCATATCCCGTTCCGGCGCGCGTTTTGCCGCAATCGCCTGCAACGCCTGCGCCCGGCCAATTTCCCCGCCATCCACCGTCACGGCGGCGTTGTTTGACATGTTCTGCGGCTTGAAAGGGGCCACGCTGAGCCCGCGATTGACAAAGGCCCGCGCCAGCCCGGCCACAAGCATCGACTTGCCCACATTCGAGCCCGCCCCTTGTATCATGATTGCCTTTGCCATGGCCGATGTCCCATAAAGCGTTTCGAGTTTAAGTTAAGACGAAACTTGGACTCGAAACGCGCGAAGCCTTATTTTGTTATGGGCGTTTAGACATGTTATTGTGATGCAGCAATATGTCTAAACGCTTTAGTTACCATAGCCTGATACAAACTGCCCGCCCCGAGGGGAAGCCATGAACACGCCCGCGCATCTGATTTTTGCCGCCGCCGCCTTTGCCCGCCCGCATCAGCGGATCACATCCATGGCCGCTGTGGCGGGGGCATTTGCGCCGGATCTGTCGCTTTACCTGATGGCGGGGGTGTCTTTGTTTGTGTTGCAGCTTAGCCCGGCCTACGTGTTTGGCACGCTTTACTATTCCGACGCCTGGCAGGCGGTTTTCACGGTCGATAATTCCTTTATTCTCTGGGGGCTTGGCCTTTTGCTGGCGTGGCGGCTTAATTCCACCGGGGGCATGATCTTTGCCGCCTCGGGGCTGTTGCATCTGGCGTTTGATTTTCCCCTGCACAACACCGATGCCCGCCCGCATTTCTGGCCGTTGACAAGCTGGGTTTTTCACAGCCCGGTCAGCTATTGGGATGACAGGCATTATGCCGGCATCATAAGCCCGGTCGAGATGGCCCTGTCATTCGGATTTTGCCTGCTGCTGATACGCCGGTTTGGCAGCCTGCGGTCACGCACGGTGATCTGTGGTATCGCTGCGGTTCAACTGGCACCGGTGTTTGTCTGGGCCTTCGTCTTTGCCGACCACCACAGCTGAGCGGCCCCTAAAGCGTTTCGCCTTAAACCGGAGGCAGGGTTAAGGCGAAACGCCATGCAACATATCAGTGTTTCGCGCGTTTCACGACAAACCCGTTATTCAGGTTTATCGCGAATACTTTAAGGGCCGATCCGGACAACCACTGCCATGCCATCGGTGAACCAGGGATCGCCTGCAATGTCGGCCCCCATATGCGGCTTTGACAGACGAAAGGGGGTGCTGCGCGTGATCAGGCCGGTGGATTTCAGATCCGCGACCAATGCCTTGCGCTCACCGTCGATATCTGGGTCGATATGATGCAGCACCCCCCAGACCAGCCCGTCATCAAAACTGGCTGTTCCGACAAAAATATGGGCCCCACCCGGGGTGATAAACCGGGTATTCCAGAACCGCGCGTGGTGGCGTTTGCGCAAGGTTTGATCGCTTGTGGATTTCTGAAAGCCAAATTCATTCGGCTGGTTGTTCCAAAAAGACGGGGTGATGGGGGCGGTGTTATCAGGCTGGTTTGTCCAGGCGGCAAATGCAGCCTGAGCCAGTGTGGATATACCGGGTTTATCCGCTTTGATCCATCCCGCCTGTTTCATTGTGGCCTCCAATGCGGCGGCGTCTTTTGCTACAATGATCAGGCTGATTGGCTCAAGCGGGGCACCGGTAATGGATGTGCTTGTTGCCGGGGCTTTGCCAGAGGTGAACAGGGCGGGAATATCGGGTGCAGTCTCGGTTGTCAGATCTGTCGTCATATGCTGGCGCGGCATGGTTTGACGATACCCCACCGTAGCGGCTGCGGTCAGAGTGAGGGCAAAAACGATCACAGCGGATATTGCCCGAAAACCGCCTGCTTGTACGGGGGGATATGTTTGCCGCCACCATTCCGAAACGGCAATCCCGATCACCAGCACCAGGCCGCCAACCAGAAAGCCGTTCAATACATCAAAGAGGTAATGTTCGATCAGGTAAATCCGGCTCAGGCCAATGGCAAAAGCCAAAGTCACAGCCAGCACCAGCGCCGCAAGCGGCCCCAGCAGGCGCAACCGCCAGATACTGTAAAATACCATGCCGTAAAATGCGACCGAGATCGCCGCATGGCCCGATGGAAAGCTGCCGCTGGTTTCAATGTAATAGGAAAGTTCGGGTCGGGGGCGATTGAACAGGCCCTTCAGGAGCTTGACCAGAATTTTATCGCCATAGACCGCAATCGCCAGCCCCAGCATCAGGTCGGCCCGTCTGTACAGCCATAGCACGATAAGAAAGCCAACCGTCAAAACAATGATGACGCGCGCGCCGCCCAGCAAGGTGACATAGGTGAAGAACTTTAACAGGGAAGGATTCCAGAATGCATGAATTAGATTTGCCAGCCTTGTGTCGATCTGCTGTACCCGCTCGACCATCAGGAAATCAAAAACCGTGCCCGCCCAGATAAAAAGGATATAGAGAAACAAAGCCGAAAGCAGCGTTGCAGTCAGGCCGAAGAAATGGCTGGTATCAAACCGCCCCGCCAGAAAACGCGACAGGCGCGGATGGCGCGCGATCCAGCGGCGCATATCGGGGTTCTCAGCGGCAGCCATCAACATGGATTTTACAACGGATAGTGCAAAGGGCAGCATCCGCCTGATCCGGATTGTGATATACCACAAAAGCGCCAGTGCCAGCAAAACAGCGAGGCCAAACAGCATCAGGCGGCTGACGAACGGCCCCATTTTGAAAAACGCATCCCCCAGAAAATATCCCAGCGAGACATGCGCCAGCGCATAGGGAAAGGCCCCAAACAGGTTCCAAAGGGTAAAGCGTTTGCGCGGCATACCGGAAATTGCCGCCGCAAAGGGCACCAGCCCGGCAACCGGCCCCAGAAACCGCCCAATCACAAGCGCCAGCCCGCCATGGCGCGCGAACAGGCGTCTGGCTTTCTGATAAGAGGGGGCATTCTCGATGTTTACATAGCGTTTGAGGGCAATTGATCCACGCAGGCCAAGCCAATAACTTAATTCACCACCGATGAAGGATCCAATCGCCACAAACCAGACCAGATCCATGAAATCAAGAAATCCGCGCTCAACCAGAACCCCGCCAAGATCAACCACCAACGTGCCCGGCGTTATCACGCCGGTGACAAAAAAGGCCTCAAGCGCCGAAGCCAGCCCGATGATCCAGTAGGACCATAGCCCAAGCGATTGCAACGATGGCAGAATTTGATCAAAGTAAGACCCCATGGCGGATCACCTGTTGTTGGATATCAGGGGGTTGATACGTCATGATATAAAAAGATTGAAGCCCGGCTGATTTGGTTTTGACCACGACAATCAAAAAACCCCGCCGGATATGGCAGGGTTTTTGGAAACTTTCAATTTGCCTGGTGTCAGGCGGCTTCGGCCCGGGCGGCGGCATTGCGCCGCTCGCTTTCTTCGCGCGACAGGGCCACCGAGGTGCGCACACCCTTCGAGACAAAATCCATCAGCCCGTCAACCACGCGCTCATTGGGGTCGATACCGGCGCAGGAAAGCACCTCGCGACCATCGCGGGAACGCGCCCAGCGGGCGATCTGTTCCGGACCATTGCCATATTTCTTGTCGTCTGAGATGGCGTCATCCAGAGCGGCCAGTACGACGGCCGCGAAAAGTTTACGTGCACGATTGCCTTGCTCGCTTTTGAAGGCTGTGCCGTCAACGAAATCTTTCATGTTTCGTCCTTGTTATTATTGCTCTTGTGTTTTCGGCGTGAAGCCCCTTATGACGATGTTTGTGCGATTCGGATAGGGCTAATTTGCATATCAGCCATGCGTTTGGCACATATCTTTCGCAGATGCAGCATGAAAATCCACCCGCTATTGCTTGTCTTGCCCCCGGATGCATCCCCGGATATAGGGGCGATAGATATAAATTGGCCCTAAAAAGACGGTTCTCAATCATGCCCAAGATCAATGGAAATGAAATTCGCCCCGGGTTCATACTCGAGCATAATGACGGGTTGTGGTCGGCGGTCAAAGTCGATCACGTCAAGCCCGGCAAGGGCGGTGCCTTTGCGCAGGTCGAGCTGCGTAATCTGCGCAATGGCTCAAAGCTGAACGAGCGGTTTCGCAGTGCCGACAAGGTTGAGAAGGTGCGGCTTGAGCAAAAAGATCAGCAATTCCTGTATGAAAGCGACGGGATGCTGCATTTCATGGATGCGGAAACCTATGAGCAGATTGAGCTGCCGGCCGAAATCCTTGGCGATCGCCGGCCATTCTTGCAAGATGGCATGACCATCGCCGTGGAGTTTTTCGAGACCGAGGCGCTGAACGCCGCCCTGCCGCAGAAAGTGACCTGCGTTGTGGCCGAGACCGAACCGGTTGTGAAAGGCCAGACAGCGGCGAAAAGCTTCAAGCCAGCAACGCTGGATAATGGCATCAAGGTGATGGTTCCGCCCTTTGTGGGGCCGGACGAGGCGATTGTGGTCAACACCGAAACCATGGAATATTCCGAGCGCGCCTGAGGCGGTATCTGCGGATTTCACCCCCCCAGCACGCCACGGCCCCCGCGCCGGGGCCTCTTTTCCAACTGCGAGGCCCCGGGTCAAGCCCGGGGCGTGGGGCTAAGGCAGCAATGTTACTCTGGCATTCCCTGCCGTCATTTCACCTTTGGCGCGGTCAAACCGCAGATAGGCAATCGCCCGGTTGCCCGATTGGGTATAGAGTGTGCCCGCCGGTTTGCCCTTTGCGGTGATTGGCGTGCCCACCGGCGCCTGGCCTTTGATCCCGACCGTCACCAGACCCTTGCGCAGCGTGGTTTTATGTTTCATCCGGGCAACAATTTCCTGCCCGACAAAACAGCCCTTACGGAAATCAACGCCGTTCAGGCGCTCAAACCCGGTTTCAAGGATGAAAGTATCGGGGGTGAGCTCAATCCCGGTTTGCGGGATGCAATGGGCCACGCGGAGCGCCTCCAAATCGCTGCCATCATCGCCACCCGCATCACCATATAACCGCCAGCCCAACGCCGTATGGCGCGGATCAGGCAGGGCATTTTCAGGCGGCACGCCAACCCCTCGCCGGACTTTGCAGTCCGTCTCGGTAATGGCCACGTCGGCGCGCAGCTTGTACATGTTCAGGCGTTGCAAAAGCGGGGCGGCAAGGCTTGTCTCCACATCCAGCCAGATCGCATCGTCATGCCGCAGCAGGAAAAAATCCGCCAGATATTTGCCTTGTGGCGTCAGCAGGGCGGCATATAGAAGCCCCTGATTCAGCCTCGCCATATCATTGGTGATCAGCCCCTGAAGGAAGGGCTCGGCGTCATTTCCGGTGATTTCAAGGATGGTGCGTGTCAAAATTTATTCCCTCTGCTCTGTCTCTAATATAGGTCTGAGAGGCGGGTTCAACAGGGGGAAATGATGCGCGCGAAATTATCTGTGATTATTCCGGTGCTGAATGCGGCCCAAAGCCTGCCCGCCTGCCTTGGCGCGCTGATGGAGGGGGTTGAGGCCGGGCTGATCCGGGAACTGGTGATTTCCGATGGCGGATCAGAGGATGCCACCGTGCAGATCGCCACCGAGGCGGGGGCGGTTGTAATCGAAGGCCAGCCCTCGCGCGGGGGGCAGCTTGGCCGCGGGGCCGGTGCGGCGACGGGCGAGTGGCTGTTGTTTTTGCATGCCGACAGTATTTTGCCTGCCGGGTGGAGCGCCTGCGTCCTGGCACATTTACCAGCCGGACGCCCGGCGTATTTCAAATTGCGATTTGATCAGCGCGGATTTGCGCCGAAGGCCGTGGCGTTTTGGGCCAATCTCCGATCGCGCATTTTCCGGCTGCCTTACGGCGATCAGGGGCTGCTGATAGCGCGGGCAGAATATGATGCGCTGGGTGGATACCGAAATATTCCGCTGATGGAGGATGTGGCGATGTCACGCGCCCTTGGCCGCCGGTTGCAGATGTTGCCGCTGGCGGTGACCACAAGTGCGGCACGTTTTGAGCGTGAGGGCTGGCTGCGGCGCGGTACGCGGAATCTTGCATTGCTGTTGCGCTATTTTATTGGCGTCGATCCTGAGCGGCTGGCGCGGCGGTACTGAGGCGTTTGCTGGTTCTGGGGTCGCAAAAAAAGCGCAACGCCCACAAGACTGAATCGGATCACTTTGAGTATTTTTGGAAAAATGAAAGCCTTGAGGCCCTTGTGCGGCAGGGGCGGGCACCGTATATGCGCGGGCTGACCCTATAGGAGCGTTTTGCGATGGCGATCAGTGCCAATATGAATGTGATGCTGAAGGTGGCGCGCAAGGCGGGCCGGGCATTGGCCAAGGATTTCCGGGAAGTGGAGAACCTGCAGGTGTCGATGAAGGGGGCCGGGGATTTTGTCAGCCGCGCCGATATCAATGCAGAATACATCATCAAAACCGAACTGATGGAGGCCCGCCCCACCTATGGCTGGCTGGCGGAAGAAGGCGGCGAAGAGCCTGGCAAAGATCCGACCCGCCGCTGGATTGTTGATCCTCTGGATGGCACCACCAATTTTCTGCACGGGCTGCCGCATTGGGCAGTGTCGATTGCTTTGGAGCATAAGGGGCAGATCGTGTCCGGCGTGGTTTATGATCCCAGCAAGGACGAGGCGTTTTTTGCCGAAAAGGGCCAGGGTGCGTGGATGAATGAAAGCCGCCTTCGGGTGTCGGGGCGCGACAAGATGATTGAAAGCATCTTTGCTACCGGTGTGCCGTTTGGCGGGCGATCCGATTTGCCCGAGACATTGCAGGATCTGGCGCGGTTGATGCCCGCCTGCGCCGGGGTGCGCCGATTCGGCTCGGCCGCACTTGATATGGCTTATGTGGCCGCTGGCCGTTATGACGGGTTTTGGGAGCGGCGGTTGCAGCCCTGGGATCTGGCGGCTGGTATCATCATTGCGCGTGAGGCGGGCGCCTTGGTTGAGCCGCTGGCCAAAGAGGGCGACATCCTTGAAAGCGGCGATGTGATCTGTGCCAACGGGGCAATATTTGACAGGTTTGCCAAGGTGATCCGGGGCGCGTGACTCTATTGATCGGAGGGATGATTGACCCCGTCATCCCAGGGTACATTGCCCAGATCCGCCGGATTGACACCCTCGATCATCGCGGCATTCACGCCATATTCATTGGGGTTGGAACGGCGTTGGTGATGGGTGTAATTGCCACAGATTGAACAAAAGTAATGTTTGGCCGTCATCGTGCCCCATTGATACAGCGTAAGCTTGTCCGCGCCCCTCACCACCTCAAGACCGTCCAGCGGTGCGCTCACGGCAATCGCCCCGCGCCGCCTGCAAAAGCTGCAATCGCAGCGCCGGGCAGTATTCAGCCCGTCACTAAGCCGCACACGCAATTCTATTGCGCCGCAATGGCAGGTGGCTTTCAATGCTGTCATTTGTCGCGCCTCACTTTCGGAATACGGCTTTTGGTGAATTTATATTGCGCCTCGGGATGCGAAGGATGGCCATGGGTTTGTTGCCAGAACCTTCGCCCGCCAAGATGCAGAAACAGCGGATATGTCAATGCCAGCCCGGCGATGAACCCGCCCATATGAGCCCAGTAGGCAACGCCGCCCTTCAAGGGATCCGCGCCGATGCCGCTGAATAGTTGCAGGCCAAACCAAAGCGCCAGCATGATCCAGGCGGGGATCACAATGATGCGGTAAAACACTATGAAAAACAGCACGACATCCACCCGCGCTTTGGGAAAGAGCAGCAGATACCCCCCCATCACACCGGCAATGGCGCCTGAGGCCCCCACGGTGGGCACCATTGAACCGGGGGCCGCCATGACCTGTGCCAGACCTGCCAGAACGCCTGCGGCAAGATAGAACAACAGAAACAGGATGTGCCCCATCTTGTCTTCGATATTGTCGCCAAATATCCATAAAAACAGCATGTTACCCGCCAGATGCAAAAGCCCGCCATGCAGAAACATCATGGTGACAAGGCTGTAATACGCGCCCTTGATCTGTAGCAGGCCCGGGATCAACGCCCATTCATAAAAGAATCGGTTCAGTGCCAGCGGATTGGAAAATAATGGCCAATAGCTGAGGAAAACCACCACGTTAAGGGTGATCAGCGCGTAAGTTACGTAAGGCGTGCGCTCGGACGGGTTATGATCACGGATCGGGAACATGCTGCCAGGTTGATATGTGTGGCAGTCGGCGTCAAGAGACACCCCCCAAAAGCGCTGCATTGCCGCCTGCTGCGGTGGTATCAACGCAGACATGGCGCTCGTGCAGCACATGGCCCGCATCGGGCAGGCCTGTGATCAGCGGCAGGATCGGGCCTTGGCGATGCGAAAGCGCCCTGACATAGATACGGGCCGCTGTCTCATCCCCCCAAAAAAGCGCGCCCGAGAAGCCTGTGAGCGATTGCAGAACCTGCGCCGGGATGTGGCCCGTAGCCTGCACCGCGACGCCACCCAAATCCGTAATCGCCCCGGCCTGAGCTTTTGCCGCCTCGGCACCGGGGCCAAGGCATAAAGCCGCCGCGCGTGGCTGTGCCGTGAGGCGGTTTGATTCGCCGGTCGGGCCGGGCAGGACAAGCGCCTGAGGGGGTGGCGGCCTGCCGGAATTGGCTGCATCCAAGGCGTTTTGCAGCTCTGTCAGGGGCATCTCATCCGGCCAGCTCTGGCCGCTGATCGGGGCGGGCGCGGCTGTGAAACGCTTGAGGTAATGCGGCCCGCCCGCCTTGGGGCCGGTGCCGGAAAGCCCTTCGCCGCCAAAGGGCTGGCTGCCCACAACCGCGCCAATCTGGTTGCGGTTGACGTAAATATTGCCGCTGTTCATGCGCTCGGTCACGTATTGCACCCGGTCGTCAATCCGGGTCATCAGGCCGAAGGTCAGGCCATAGCCGGTATCATTGATCGCCTTGATCACCTGATCCAGCTCACCCGATTTGAAGGTGGCCATATGCAGGACGGGGCCGAATATTTCCCGCGTCATATCGGCAATCCCGCTCACCCTGATCAGGCTGGGGGCAATGAATGTGCCGGTATCCGGGGTTTTTAGCGCGTGTATCAGACGGCCCTCGGCGCGGGCGGTGGCGATGTGATCGGCGATGGTTTTATGGGCGGCCTGATCAATCACCGGGCCGCAATCAGTGGCAAGCTGCCAGGGCTGACCCACGCAAAGCGCATCCATGGCCCCGGTCAGCATTTCGGTGAAGCCTTTGGCGATGTCTTCCTGCACATAAAGGCAGCGCAGCGCCGAACAGCGCTGCCCGGCCGATTGAAACGCGCTTTCAACGATCGCCTGAACCGCCTGTTCCGGCAAGGCGGTGCTATCAACGATCATCGCATTAAGCCCGCCGGTTTCGGCGATGAACGGAGCACCAGGGGCCAGATTTTCCGCCATAGCCGCGCGAATTTTCATCGCCGTTGCGGTGGAGCCGGTGAAGCAGACGCCGTTTACACGGGCGTCGGATGTAAGGGCCGCGCCCACATCTCCGGCGCCGGGCAAAAGTTGCAACGCGGCGCGCGGCACACCGGCCTTGTGCATCAATGATATGGCCAGATGCGCGGTGAGGGGGGTTTGTTCCGCCGGTTTGGACAGCACGGCGTTGCCCGCAGCCAAGGCCGCAGCAATCTGCCCGGTAAAGATGGCAAGGGGAAAATTCCACGGGCTGATGCAGGTGAAAATGCCCACCGGGGCCGTTTGGGGTGCGTGGGCGGCATAATAGCGCAGAAAATCCACCGCCTCGCGCAGCTCGGCCACGGCATCGGGGATGGATTTGCCGGCCTCACGGGCAAGAACGGCAAATATCTCGCCGAAATTCTGCTCGTAAAGATCGGCAATCTGATCGAGAACAGCTTTGCGTTCTGCCGCAGGCACCTCCCACAGGGCGGCATTTTTGAGCGCGGTTTCAATGTCTTGCACGCTGGCAATGGCCACATTACCGGGGCTGTCGCTTGGGTCGGCAGGATTATCCACCGGCTGAGGGCTGTTTGGTTTGGCTTCGCCCGCCAAAAGCGGCTTTGCGGCCCATTGTTGGCTGGAATAGGGATTTCTGGCGCTGTCAATCAGCTCAAGAGTAGGCTGATGGCCAAGATCAAAACCCTGAGAATTGCGCCGTTCAGGGGTAAATAATTCCGGGCCGGTGGGCAGGTGGGGCAAGGGATCATTGATCGCCTCAAAGGGATCGCGGGCCACGGTTTCAGGGGGGACATCCTGATCAACAATCTGATTGACAAAGCTGGAATTGGCACCGTTTTCCAGCAGGCGGCGCACCAGATAGGCCAGCAGATCGCGATGCGCCCCTACCGGCGCATAAATGCGGCAACGGGTGCCCTCGGCCTTCAGGATGATATCATGCAACGCCTCGCCCATGCCGTGCAGACGCTGAAATTCAAAGGTGGTTTTATCGGTGGCCATATCCAGAATGGCCGCCGCTGTATGGGCGTTATGGGTGGCAAATTGCGGGTAAATCCTGTCGGTCATCCGCAGCAGTTTGCGCGCGTTCGAGATATAGGAAATATCGGTGGCCGCCTTGGCGGTGAACACCGGAAAGCCGCTCATCCCTGCCACTTGCGCCTGTTTGATCTCGGTATCCCAATAGGCGCCCTTCACCAGCCGCACCATCAGGCGGCGGTCATGTTTTTGCGCCAGATCATGAAGATAATCCAGCACATGACCGGCGCGCTGCCCGTAAGCCTGCACCACCACGCCAAAACCATCCCAGCCAGCAAGCGCGGGCTCGGACAGCACCGCCTCGATCACATCCATGGAAAGCGCCAGGCGGTCGGCCTCTTCCGCGTCGATATTCAGGCCCATGCGGGCGGATTTGGCCAGAAGCGCAAGCGAGCGCAGGCGCGGCACCAGAACCTGCATCACCTGATCGCGCTGCGCCACCTCATAGCGCGGATGCAGCGCCGAAAGTTTGACGGAAATGCCCGGATTATCGCGGATATCCCTTTTGGTACAGGCCAGCGCAATGGCGGATATGGCCCGCGAATAGGCCAGATGATAGCGGGTGGCATCGGCATCGGTGCGGGCGGCCTCGCCCAGCATGTCGTAGGAATAGGAATAGCCCTTTTTCTCCATATCACTGGCGCGTTTCATCGCCGAAGTGATGCTTTCCCCCAACACAAACTGCCGCCCCATTTCCTTCATCGCGCGGGCCACGGCGGTGCGGATCACCGGCTCACCCAGCCGCCTGATGGCGCCGCGCAGATGCCCCACCGGGCCGGGCTGCTCATCCTTCAGCACCTTGCCGGTCAGCATCAAGGCCCAGGTTGAGGCATTGACCAGTGACGAGGTGGAATGGCCCAGATGGCGGCCCCAGTCAGAGGGGGCGATTTTGTCCTCGATCAGGGCGTCAATGGTATCGGCATCGGGCACTCTGAGAAGCGCCTCGGCCAGACACATCAGCGCAATCCCCTCATCGGTGGAAAGGCCATATTCCGCCAGAAACACCTCCATCAGCCCGGGCGTTGAATGGCTGCGGATATCGCGCACCAAACCGGCCGCGCGGGCACAGATACGCACCCGGTCATCGCCTGTTAACCCGGCGGATTTTGTCAAAGCGGCAAGGGTTTTGGCCTCATCCGCATAGGTGGCTGTATCTATCAGGTGGCGGTATTCAGGGGCTTTTGTCATGGGAACCTCATGAGGTGAATTGACCCAACATACCAAAGTATAATAAGTGATATTTCCTGAATACAGGCCGATTGCAGGGAAAACGGCTGAATTACGGAGAAATTTCATGCAAAGTGACAAGATTGATCTTGATCGCCACGATCAGGCGATTCTAAGGCGGCTGGCCAGTGACGGGCGGATCAGCATCACCGATCTGGCGCGCGATATTGGCCTGTCAAAATCCCCAACACAGGCACGGCTGAGGCGGCTGGAGAAGGCAGGTGTGATCACCGGCTACCGGGCATTGTTTGATCCCATCCGTCTGGGGCTTAACCATATCAGCTTTGTTGAGGTGCGCCTGAGTGATACCCGCGAGGCGGCATTACAGGCGTTCAACGCGGCGGTGGCGAAGATACCCGAGATCGAACAGGTGCACCTGATTGCCGGCAATTTCGATTACCTGATGAAAATCCGCACCCGCGACATGATGGATTACCGCCTATTCCTGGCCGAGAAAATATCCGCCCTGCCGCATGTGGCCAATACCTCGACCTATGTGGCGATGCAGGCGGTGAAGGAAAACGCTTTGTCAGATGTGATTTGACCCCGGATGTGAAACTGCCCCTATAATGGGGCATGAAACACGCGATATTTGCCCTGTTCATGGCGGCCCCTGCTTTGGCGCAGGAATGCCCCATTGTGCCGGATCATACCGAAGACATCGCTGCGTTGATTGCTGCGGCCCAAGCAGCCCCCGATGAAGGGGCCGCGCGGCAGCTCGCGCCCGAGTTCTGGGCCATCTGGACAGATGCGCCCGATGACTATGCACAGGAATTGCTGGATGAGGGCATGGAACGCCGCCGGGTCTATGATTTTGCGGGCGCACAAAAGGCCCTGGATGCCCTGGTGGCCTATTGCCCGGACTATGCCGAGGGCTATAACCAGCGCGCTTTCGTGAATTTTCTGCGCCAGGATTTCAGCGCGGCCCTGCCGGATCTGGACCGCGCCATTGCCTTGTCTCCGCGTCATATCGCGGCACTTTCCGGGCGGGCGCTGACGCTCACCGGCCTTGGCCGCAAGGCGGAAGCAGCGCTTTCACTGCGCGCCGCGCTGGCGCTTAATCCATGGCTTACGGAACGCTCCTTGCTGCCCGCGCTTGAGGCAGATGAAGAAGAGCTATAACCGGGCTTTATCATTCGGATCATTGCGGATAATGTCCGCGCGTTCGGTGTGATCACGCCGAATGCGGGCGTGATGGAATGGTAGACATACCAGACTTAAAATCTGGAGGCCGAATGGCCGTGCGGGTTCAAGTCCCGCCGCCCGCACCAAATCCACACATGAAATCAGCCTGTTACAGGGCGCTCAAAATCAGCTTTGCCTGATAAACCGGGCCTCTGGTCAGGTGCACCAAATTCCTCCGTGATACCGGATTGCCAAAGCCCACCCAAACCGCTGCCATTCGTTTGCAGTCAGGTCAGCAAAGCATCTGTAAAAGGCCGGAATCGTCTCTGGCCTAACCTCACCAAGTTTCAGACATAACACCCACAGACCCTCTTGCAGGTTGAACCCGGTAGCGCTAGAAGCGCGCTACATCACCCAGGACGGCGAGTTGGCGGAGTGGTGACGCAGCGGATTGCAAATCCGTGTACACCGGTTCGATTCCGGTACTCGCCTCCAATTACACCATTAAAACAACATGTTAATGGTGTAATTATTCGAAGACCCCCTATTGCCCCCCATTAGAACTAGATCCATCTATTAGTTTTCCCAACGAAGGCGGGACTCGGCTTGCGCTATGACAAGGTTGATAGCCGAAGGAGCCAAGTCCGGTGGATACCCATATTTCTTCAGTATGCGTCGAACAAGGATACGAAGTTTTGCACGAGCGCTTTCTTTCTTGTGCCAGTCAACAGTCGCGTTTTGTTGCAACTGCTCGACCAGTTCGTTTGCGATGACGCGTAGTTGTTCGTTGCCCATCACTTCTACGGCACTCTCGTTTTCAGACAACGCATCGTAAAACGCTAGTTCATCAACATTGAGGCCAAGTTCATCCCCCCGTTCAATTGACGCCTTTAAGTCCTTCGACAGATTAATGAGTTCTTGAATCATCTCTAAACTGGTAATTGCGTTTGAGTGATACCGTGCGACTGCGTCTTCAAGACGCTTTGAAAACGCTTTAGCCTCAACTACGTTTTGACTGGACCGTGACCGTATCTCGCCAGCCAGCAATCGCCTCAACGCTTCGAGGGCTAGGTTCTTTTGCTCCATGTTTTGGACTTCAGCGAGAAACCTATCGTCCAAAACTGAAATTTCGGGTCTTTTCATACCAGCTGCCGCCAAGACGTCGATAATGTCCGCGCTGGCAATAGCTTCTGAAATCAACTGAGAAACAGCAAACTCACGCTCTGCTTGGCTCTTCGATTTGGTCGGGCTGGACTTTGAAATGACTGCTTTGATTGCTTGAAAGAAACCAACTTCATCTTTGATTTCCTGCGCATAATCACTTGCAGCGGCCAGCGCAAAGGCTTGACCGAGACTTTGAACAATTGACTGAAATTCGTTCAACGCTTGTTTCTTGCCCTTTTCATCTGCGATGGCGTCGGCAGCATCCTTTTGCTTTTTCAATGTAAAATCTGCTGCGAGCGCCAAGGCCTTCAATCGCTCTGCTGGCGTACCAACCACACCGTTGGTGTAGTCGTGACCATCAAAAAACGCTTGTGCCTGCTCAAAGAACTCCTGAAGGGCTGCAACAGCGTCTTCCTCGCTCACGCCCGTCTTTGACTGATCCGATGCCGTATAGCTTTGAAGGGCTTTCTTTAGGTTCTGTCCGATCCCAATATAGTCGACGACCAGCCCGCCCGGTTTGTCTTTGAACACCCGGTTTACCCGCGCAATGGCCTGCATCAACCCATGACCACGCATCGGTTTGTCGATGTACATCGTGTGCATACTCGGCGCATCGAACCCCGTTAGCCACATGTCCCGAACCAGAACAAGCTTGAGCGGGTCGTTTGCGTCCCGCGCCCGCTTGCCCAACACATCCCGCCGCGCTTTGTTGCCAATGTGCTGTTGCCATTCGACGGGATCGGACGCGCTGCCTGTCATTACAACTTTGATCTGGCCCTCTAAATCCGAGTCAGAATGCCATTCCGGCCTAAGCGCAACAATCTCATTGTAAAGTTCAACACAGATGCGCCTGCTCATACAAACGGCCATCGCTTTGCCGTCCATCGCCTCAAGTCGGGCTTGAAAATGTTGAACGATATCTTGCGCG
This sequence comes from Roseovarius sp., assembly GCA_021775255.1. Lineage (GTDB taxonomy): Bacteria > Pseudomonadota > Alphaproteobacteria > Rhodobacterales > Rhodobacteraceae > Roseovarius. Next base: position 36,562 of record JAJFIA010000011.1, on the reverse strand, counting down.
ACAATTTCAAGCCTCGGTTTTGCCCCGACCAGCCGTTCAACCGTTGTCCAGTTGGCCTTGGCGCGCTCTTGCTCTGACAGGCTTTCATCGTCGAACAACTCATCAACCGCAGCGTCGATTTGGGGTAATTTGTCGTGCTCAAGCTCTACACGCGCTAACCGGCTTTCGTAGTAGATAGGCACAGTTGCCTTGTCCTCAACCGCGCGGCTAATGTCATAGATATCGACGTAGTCACCAAACACGGCGCGGGTGCTTACATCAACGGCTTCAATCGGGGTTCCGGTGAAACCGGCAAAGGATGCGTTTGGAAAGGCTTGTCGCACATAATGCGCATACCCGTATTTGCGAATGCCGGTTCCCTGTTCCAGCTTTGCATCAAATCCGTATTGGCTGCGGTGCGCTTCGTCCGCCATGATGATAATATTGCGCCGATCCGACAGAACCGGAAAATCTTCTTCGCCTTTTTCGGTGGAGAATTTCTGCAAGGTCGAGAATAGAACCCCGCCCGACGTCCGATCCAGCTTCTCGCGCAAATCATCGCGGCTTTCGATCTGTTCAGGGGTTTGGCGCAGCAAATCTTTGCACATGGAAAATGTCGCAAACAGCTGGTCGTCCAGATCGTTGCGATCTGTCAAAACCAGAACCGTCGGGTTTGCCATCGCCTCCGAACGCACCAGCAACCCCGCATAAAACGCCATCAGGAAGCTTTTACCCGATCCTTGCGTGTGCCAGATTACTCCAACTTTGCGGTCGCCTTTTTCGGCAACCGCATTCACCGAACTGGCAAGCGCTTTGCGTGCGCCGTGAAACTGGTGGTATCCGGCGACGATCTTGAACGGGCCTTCGCCTTTGTCCCCGTAAACCGTAAAATCACGCAACAACTGCAAAAACCGCGCCTGATCAAAAACGCCACGGATCAGCGTATCGGTTTCCAGCGGGCCTTCGGGGGTGAAATCATCCTGTGTCCCCGTTACTGATCGCCAAGGCATGAACCTGTCGCGCTGCGCGGTCAGGCTGCCGATGCGGCCATACATGCCATCCGAGGCAACCAGAACTGCGTTGGTGCGAAACAGGCTGGGGATTTCCTGTTTGTAGGTTTGCAGTTGCGCGAACGCCGCATCCACCGTTGCGGTTTCATTGGCGGCGTTCTTCAACTCCAGCACCGCCAGCGGCAGGCCGTTCACAAAGCCAACAATATCGGGGCGGCGGTTGTGGCCTGCCTCAACAACGGTAAACTGGTTGGTGACCATAAAATCATTGGCGCTGGGCGAGGCAAAATCGATCAGCCAGACCTTGTCGCCTTTGATCGACCCGTCAGGGCGTTTGTATTCCACATCGACCCCGCGCACAATCAGCGCGTGAATGCGGCGGTTTTCCTCGATCAGCGACGGGGTTTCCACCGCAAATACTTTCTTCAGCGCGTCTTCGATGGCGTCGGGTGGCAAGTCAGGATTGATCCGCTGCACCGCCGAGCTTAACCGCCCTTCCAAAACGACGTCCGAATAGGCCGTGCGGGCCTTATCGCTGCCATCCGGCCCAATGACGTTGGGATCGGCAAAGGCCCAACCCAACTCCTCAAATGTGGACAGGATCGCTTTCTCGACAAGTTCTTCGGTGAAACTCATTTTTCACCTTCGAATAAAAGTAAAAAGAATGGCGAACCAAAAATGCAGACAGTCCTTTCAGAAAAATGTTCTGAGAGGTCGAAGTGCCAGCTTACCAGATTAGAGTGTCGAAGCTGCCCGAGAGGTTTCATTTTCCACCTCCAGCATGTTTAACAAAAACTTCTAAGATGTCTCCAACTAATGTCTTTCCTTCTACGAGGGACAGGTCCTTAAACCCATGGATTTCCAAAGCCTTACGAATGGAGAGGCGGACTCTTCCGCGTTTAGAATCGGACACCTGCCAATCTAAGGTCATTGCACCATCTGCAGCTTTTTTGATTTCCGAAGACAACATCGGAACGCCCGCCAAGTCGAAATCGGAGTGTGTACTATACGCATTTAACAATTCCTCTATGTGACCTAGCACATCCGGGGCAGACGCAGTTGTGATCGCGGTGGCGACTATTTTCTTTTCCTCAGCTTCGATCTCTTCGGTTGTTTCAACGCGTTCATCTTCCATAAGGCGGTCTAACCAGTCATTGCAAAACTGCGATGCGCCGCCCGGATCAGGGAACAGATTTCCAGCGTGAATATTCATTTGTCGAAGCGTTTCTAAACAATCTTTGCGATCTTCAATACTATTTGGGACATGAAGCTTGAAAACATATTTCGACAAATCTTTGGCTCGCTGCGCGTCTGAAACATCAAAAAGTTTAGAAGAGGCGGCTTCTGAATAAGCTTCACCCTTCGCAGATGGATCAATTTCACCCTCAGTTGTTTTGGACTCTTCGGAGGAGGCAAGCAATTCCCGTTCGTCTAGAGCGTTTAACAGGAAAGAAACGAGATTATCGTCACCACCTGGCGCAATCGAGAAAAGGCCCGATTGGTTCACCAGTCTTGAATTTCTATGGTCTTTGGGCTCGAAGAAGAGATTTTCGGCTGCTGCACCTAAATCCTCTTTGACCTTCGTCATGTTCAAGCAGAAAATAGCACGACTTGGGTTAAACACTGTTGCGTCTGCATCTTCGAATTTCATGAATGCAAAAAACAGCGCCACAAATGGTGAGCGCGTCCAATCCAACAATGGTGTGTTCAACCCATAGTGCTGACCCACGGCCCAAACATCTTCGTCTGCCTCCAATGGCCCGAGATCATATCCCCGCCCTCGCATTGCCAACTGGAACTGCTCCATAAGTGCATTGCTTTTGTCGTTTGGAATCGCACCTCCTTTGAAGCAACGCCCGAGCGTTGAAGCGAGCTGCCAATCATGAACTCGATGACCACGAAAGATCATATCGTTCTTGGTCTTTTTAAACTCCTTTCCTTGCAGTATCACAAACAAATCCAGCCAGTTTTTGACTTTAGCGGTTGGGACCAGCCCGTCGATCTCATCATTTGGCAATGCAAAATTTGGATACTCGGGCAGCCCGTCAAGGTACGCGCGGGCCTTCTCATGTGCTTCCTTTTCCGCAGCCGTTTGGATTGGCTCGCCATCATCCATGTGCAGCCGCCTTTAAGCTGATCTCGCCGTACATCAGCTTGGGCAAAAGCAGATCGCGCATTTCTGCCAACGATTGGTTTTCAATCAATGATTGCAATACTTTGTCATGCATCGGTTGAATCAACTGAGAAAAGGCAAAAACCAACTCTTTGTCAGCGCGGGCCAACGGATATTCTCGCATCAATTTCCAACTGGTACGCGGCATCTTTGTGCCGCTCGAACTTTGGTTGGTGTAAGAAACAAAGTCATCTGTCGACACTATGGTGGCGACAAAAGCACGTAATTCCGGATTAAGCCCATCCACAACGATGATATCAGTTGAGCAAATCCCGTCGAATGGTGCGATACCGACCTTATGGAAATAGGGGCGAAGCTTTCCAAACAGTATTTGACCACGTTCAAAAGCAGACTTGTTGGATGTTACTTTGGCGGCGGTTTCCCACTGACTTAGCGCGATAGAGCGTCGCGGCATATGTTCTAATCCGATGTAGTGGGTATTCTGATCCACCTCATTTGGCTTCGTGGTTTTTGTTACAACAGAAGCCCAATCGTCCAACCTCCCCAGCCTCCACCCCTCCGGCAGGCCAGCTTCGTTTAGGGTGGCGGGGAAGAGAGGGGCTAGGGTTTGGGCTTTGGCGGCGGGGAAGGCGTTGCCCATGATTTTGACGGGGTCGGTCTCGCCTGCCATCTGGCGGCGGGTGGGGCCGAAATCCACAAACCAATCCACAAACACCGCCCGCGCCATCGCCTCCAACGTCTCGTTCATCTGGCGGTTCAGTTCGATTTTGTCATCGAGTGCGCTTAGGATTTCGCCTAATTCCCGTCGTTGGGTGGCGCTCAAAGGAAAAATCTCAAAATCAGCTAAAGTTTGCCATGTAACTCGTTGCCGACCAGATGTTCCTTCCATTCCTCTCTCAGCAAAAGAGCGGAACTCAGGGAGGCGTGACAAATAATATGCGAATTGCTCATCGTCAGGATGCTTAGCGCGAAAGACGATAAACTCGGTGGAACCTTGCCCAATTGCGCCGTGGGGCAAACCTGAAACGTACCCACCTTTTCCATTTTCGAGGCAAGGGGTAATTCTAGCAACTAATGTATCACCGTTTTGGAATTTCGCACCCGAACCTATTGAATCGCGCTCTCCAATTTCAGGGATGTGTTTCCCTAAGATCGGCAACGCTGCCATCTCGATAAATGGTGCAAGACTTCCTTTTTTGAGGCTAAGTCGTGGATTCAACTCAATAACATCAGACAATATCATTGTTCGATCCGCTGCAATTGGGCCTCAATGTTTTCTTGCAGAGCCCTAGATTTTTCAAATTGTTTGCCAAGCGTAAGATTCAACGCCTCAAACTTCTCCTCAAAACTCACCCCATCGTCCTCAATATCCGCCGCGCCGACATAGCGCCCCGGTGTCAACACGTGGTCATACTTGCGGATCAGGTCCAGATCGGCGGACATACAGAAACCGGCTTCGTCGGCATAGGCCTCCCAGCCTTTCGCCGCCAGCGTTTCAGGCTTGGCTCGCCAGCGCCGATAGGTGCCCGCGATCTTTTCGATATCCGCCTCCGCAAACTCCCGTCGCACACGGTCGGCCATATAACCCAGCTTGCGGGCATCCAGAAACAGCACTTCTCCCCGTCGGTCACGGTGGCCATTGGCGGATTTATTGCGCGACAGTATCCACAGGCAAACCGGAATCTGGGTAGAATAAAACAGCTGCCCCGGCAAGGCGACCATACAATCAACGCGGTCCTGTTCGATCAGTTGTTTCCTGATCTCGCCCTCGTCATTGGTTTGGGATGACATCGAGCCATTGGCCAGCACCACCCCCGCATGGCCGCGCGGGGCCAGATGGTGGATGATATGTTGCAGCCAGCCAAAGTTGGCGTTGCCCTTGGGTGGAGTGCCGTATTGCCAGCGCGTATCCTCGGCCAGCCGTTCGCCGCCCCAATCAGAGATGTTGAACGGCGGGTTGGCCATGATGAAATCGGCCTTCAGGCTGGCGTGCGCGTCATCATGAAAACTGCCTGCGCTGTTCCACTGGATATCCGCGTCGATGCCATGCACCGCCATGTTCATCTTGGCCAAGCGCCATGTGGTGTGGTTAATTTCTTGCCCGTAGACCGCGATATTGTCGGGGCGTCCGCCGTGTTCTTCGATGAATTTTTCCGATTGCACAAACATGCCGCCCGATCCGCAACACGGGTCATAAACTCGGCCCTCGTAGGGTTCCAGCATTTCAACCAGTGTGCGCACAACCGAACGGGGGGTGAAAAACTCACCACCCCGCTTGCCCTCAGCCCCAGCAAAACCCGAAATGAAGTATTCATAGACGCGCCCCAACAAATCGCGGGCGCGGTCCTTGCTGTTGTGCAGTTTGATGTTGGAGAACAGATCGACCAGCTCGCCCAACATGGTTTTGTCGAGCGTCGGGCGGGCGTAGTTTTTGGGCAGGACACCTTTGAGGGTTTCGTTTGCCGGTGCGGTTTCAATCGCTTCCATCGCGTCGTCAATGATTTTGCCGATTTCGTCGGAACGGGCATTTTTCTGAATATGCGCCCAGCGCGCTTTTTCTGGCACCCAAAACACGTTTTCGGCCAGATATTCCTCGTGGTCTTCTTCGTTGGCGAGGTCGTCGGCTTTGAGCTGGTCATACATCGCCTGAAAGGCTTCTGAGATGTATTTAAGAAAGATCAGGCCGAGGGCGACGTGTTTGTATTCGGATGGCTCAAGGGAACCGCGCATCTTGTCGGCGGCTTTGAACAGGTCGGCTGCGAAGTCGAGATCTTGGGAAATCTGTCGCTCGGACTCAATTGTCATAGAATTGCTCTTTCTCAACTTTTTGTTCAACTCTAGAGGGATACCCCGGATTGGTCTACCAGATTTGCTACTGACATGCACGAACAGGTACTAACCCAAAGGGCAACGCCAAACGTCCTCAGGCGTCCGCTGGGGCCACCTATGGTGATATACGCTGCACCATGCTGCCTAATTAGCAAAAGACGCCCAGCGCGGCGCAAAATGGCAATGGGGCTAAGCAGTAAGATGTTACCTGTAACTGTAACTTTGGTTGAACAGCAGTAACAAAAAAGGGGGGTAGTAAACCACCCCCAGCTCCGGCAATAGGTATGCGCAGTTTGGCGCGGGTAACATGTAACGCTACCCACGCTTTTGGAAATCAAAATGGCACGTCTCTCTGACTTTTCAGGGTTTCGAGCACGAACACGCCACCCTGTTTCTGGGTAGCAATGAGTTCCTCGCGACACGCATCGTCCGTTCCGCGTGTGAAGCCCTTTCTAGGTCGCTGATTTGCCTGCGCCAAATCATGCAAACGATGTGTGCCATATTCCCAACCAAGACCCCGCATAGCACTCTTGATACGTTTCACATCGCTTGGGAGCAGACGCTGCGTATCTAAGCGTAGCATGAGTTTAACACTTTCCATTGACACCCTCCCTGTACGATCTGCGAAGTTGTCTGCAAGCATGTCTGCGAAATCATCTTCAACCATGCGTTTACCCTGCACGCGACTTGCTTCAGCCCAAAGGTGCTCGGCCAAAACGATGGATTCACCTTCTCGCTCACGCACTACCGCCTCTGCCCACAGTTGATCGACATCTGCCGCAAAGCACTTCAGATCGAACCGGCCAACCACCACCGGCCAGATGCGCCGGTTGCCTGTTAGGTCACGCAGATAGTTGCTCTCATTTGTGGTGCCTAGAATGATGCAATGCCGCCGAAAATCGCTGGGATCGCGAGCGTAAGGTCGGCGGTAAATATCAATTGGCGTGCTCAGAAATTTCTTGAGACTTTGGCTGTTGGTTTTGTTCAAGCCATCAAGCTCAGGACACTCTACAATCCACGCTCGCGCCAACAGTTCGGCCTTAGTTTTATCGTCACTTTTTAAATCCAAGCTACCGCAGAACCATTCATCTTGAATGGCCAGCATTGCCGCCATTTGAGATTTGCCCGCGCCTTGCGCACCTTCCAGTACAAGCATGGTGTCAAACTTGACGCCCGGCTGTTTGATCCGACGCACACCAGCGATGAGGAATTTGCTACCAAACTCACCGTTCAATTCGCTATCCACTGCCCCGCAGTACTCGACCAACCAACGGGCGATGCGAGGGGTTCCATCCCAGTCTAAACCATCCAGGTAGTCGACAACTGGGTGATATGGGTGCTCATGGGAAATAGCCAATAGCTCCCGCTTGATGGCGGCAGGATTGGCACCGAATTTCAATTCCCGGCTGATCGCACTGCAAAGAATGTCTGCAATCTCGTTCAAATCGCGCCCATTGAGGTTGTACCCGGTCACTTCGTCGGCTTGTGTGAACAAGTTTCGTTGAGCATCTACGCCAATTTGGCAAAGGGCATAACGAATGTTCTCAGGCAGATTTGCGATGGGGAAACCTTCATCGTTAACGAGCGGCCAGCCTCCGCGACTTATTTTAAGCAAAACAAACCCACGCTCCACCTGACGTTTGCCATATTTGAGAGGACTTGGGTTATCTAGAACGTGGCTACTAACCCCAAGATCAGGATGTGTGATGATCGACAAAACGTGACCGGGCTCAACGCCTTTGCTCAACAGCCACATAACCGCTGCAATGACAAACTCTGAACGCGATCCATAGGATTTGTTTTGCGGATACTTGCCCGTCAAAATCGCTTCAAACCATATTGGGTCATCTGGCACGACCTCATTAAGGTTCTCGGGCAAAGGCAAAGCCTCAAACTCAGGAATAGTAACCTCAGTGGATACGGGGCTGGGGCGCGCATTGACGTCGCGCTTTACGCGTTTGACTTTGAATTCCGCCACTGCATACGAGACAGGAGGCGAATTCGTATTCAATGGCTCAAGAGGGAAAGCGAGTTTTGGTTCTCGCCCCGCTGCACGCTTTTTTTCGTTCAACCAATTTGTTGTCCAAGGAAGGCGAAGAAGGCGGCTTGCATCATGAGTACCCGGCCCACCCTGCAACGCCGTCAGCAGAGCAAGGTTCAGCTCTTCCGCTTCGTCAACACCGATGGGCTCTTCAAGCAACCAAATTGCCTGAACGCCGCCGCCCGTGAACCACGCTGTTGTAGGTGGTGGCATCCCTTTAGGGCTTTTCTTTGCGTCGAGAAGCAGCTCTGTAATCTTGTTAAATTGGTCGTCGTAGGTGCCGGGATAGTCTTTGCAATCCAAATCGACGTGAAGAAAACGCACCGCCTTAAGGTTTGCTTTGATACGCGGACCATCAAGAAATTCAGCATTCGGGACAAAATGAAGGTTACGCTGGTATTCGTCGCCATTGTTAGCGGAAACGAAACGGACGGCTGATGCTGCCTCACTTGCTTGGTAGAATTTGCCCTTTGGCCGCGCTGAGCCCTGACTATTGAAATGTTCGAGGTGCATCTGCTTATTTCCGTTCAGCCAAAGATACCATTCGATTGCCTTTTGCGGGTTGGGTTGGAGGTTATTGGGCATTGATGTCCCCCTCCGAACAATCTTGCTGTTTCACCCACGCGTCCGCGCGTGAATTTTGGCAGAAAGAAAAATCGCCTCGCTGCGAAATTGACGTCGCTGACTTGCGCCACCACCTTTCTAGATGGGGCGTGTTTTCTGAGGCAAAGGGGACGGCCTGAACAGCCGGCGACAAATTGAGTGTATGGGATTCAGCCATAATCATCTCCTTGAAAATTGAGGAAAATGACTACGGCGCGGGGTTCTCGTTCCTTTAAGGATCACCAACGTAAACTGATCCAACCGACCTACTACCGGCCTCTCACCGGCCCTGCGATAGTCAAACGCGCTTGGGGCATATTACTTGTAGGTTAGAGCGACAATACATGAATGTTTTGTGGACGCAAGCTATTGTTTTTTCACGGCAAAAGACAAGTTGACTGATGGTGGTTTACGCGCGCATGTACGTAGAGCCAACCAGATGATCACCCCTTAAACACATGAATTTTTCTGGTTGCGCTCAAAGTTGCTCACGGATGCTGTCTGAGCGCGAGCGCACAAACTGCAGGTGTACTGAGCACCGTCGATGGGCGGGGTCACATTGTTCACCTGAACACCGCTGGCCCGGCAAGAGATGTGTGTACCCCGCCGGTTTTCTCTAGATAGCCTGCGCGACCACGCTGGGACCGTTCCATATCCCGTTTGCTTGATGACCAGTTGGCAGAATTTCAAGGCGTTCTCCACGGTTCGTTGCCAGCACGAGGCTCGTGTAAGGTCGTTTTTGCAGATTCGGCCACCAACGCAGTAGCGCCTTAATCAAGTCAACACTGCCAACATCTTTTGCCAGCCCTTCACCGAGCACTCTCGTCAAATGGGCATCGGGAAGCGCCATCAATGGAGCACCTTGATTAAACTCTTCTTTGTTTTGGGCGTCATCTTCCAAGGATATTTGAAGCATACGGCGCTGAATTGGGGCAGCCGAATGAGCTTCGGCGAAGATTTCTGGATACATGGGCGACATAAAATCAATGATATGGGTTTTAGTTTGAACCCACATATGGAACCCCGTCTCCTTTGCGCGGATATTGTCACCTTCCTTTTTGCCAAAGCCAAGAACGCGCTGTCCATCGGGATGGTGCAAAAGCCATGCCCCTGCGACAGTACGGCACGGAATGTTAAGTTGATGTTTCATGACTGCAGCACCAAACGATGCGAAGTGTGTGCAGCTCGCTTCCAATCTCTTGGTATGCGCCGTCTTAATTAGCAGCGCTTGAATTGCTGTGGTGATGAGGTTGAACTCGCTTTGAGTGACTGTACTTCTTTCGGTCATTATCGATATCCATTTCTAAGGGGAAACCAGTTCAGATAGGTATGCAGTTTCTCGTGATCCGCTTCGAAGCGGTATTTTAGGTTTTGAGAATTATTGCGAAGTTGGAGGCCCAGAACGCACTGACGCGCACCCCAGGCACCCTGAGATCAGCGTGAAACAGGCGTTTCTTGCTGAGCAGCCAATTCCAACCAAGCTTTAACTTTTGCCCATGGCCAGACACGGTTGCGACCGTGGTAATTGGGCAAAGGGAACCGGCCATCACTGATCCTACGGTCAAGGACGGCAGGCGACATTGAACACAATGTTCGCACTTGGTTGGCGTTTAGTAGGGCTTGGTCAGGCAGTGTAGCAAAATCGATTTGCTTTGTGCGCGACCCAACCCCAGTATTTTGGGTGTTGGATGTCATAAGAGCACCTATAGATTGGGGGTTAGGTGCTGGGAAAATGCATTGGGTATATTACACGCGGCTTCCCAGCAGTTTTTCAACTGAATGGGACATCTACGCGGTGTGCGACTTAGTTTTGGGTCAGTCGCGACCCTGTCACAGGCCCGGTGGTCAGTGGCTTATCAAGCCTATGTAGGTAACGATCATCGACACAAGGTGCCCCATCACATCCCCAAAACGGATGCGACGGCCTAAACCTGACCTATATCGCCAATGATTTTCTGTCAACATGATGCGGATCTTAAGTGGCCGGGGTCAGCGTCCCATGAACAAAATCAGCCCAATCCTGCATCATTGCACGCCGACGTTCCAACATGTCAGTTCGTCGATATGCACGCTCCACGGCAGACCCCATATTATGCGCCAGCGCGATTTCAGCCATTTCTCTTGGCCATTCGGTCTCTTCTGCAGCCCAATCCCGGAAGGTTGATCGAAAACCATGCGGGGTTGCTACACGATTAGATTGTGCGTCTTTCCATCCGTCCCCACCCGCTGACTCTTCAGCTGCATTCATTTTCTTAACAATGGCAGCAATCGTCATGTCGGACATAGGTTTACCAGAGGTGCCACTCCAAATCCTATCTGCACCAGCTAACCGAGGCGTTGCGGCGAGAACATTTAATGCTTGCTTAGAAAGCGGTACACGGTGACTCTTTCCGGTTTTTGTACGCCCCGCAGGCACATTCCATACTTTCTGGTCAAAATCGATTTCGCTCCATTCAGCGTTGCGCACCTCGCCTGAGCGACTTGCTGTCAGTATTAGGAATTCCAAAGCTAATGCTGAATTCGAAACTTTCCGCTTTTTAAGAGAACCCATGAAATCAGGCATGTCATTCACCGGCAACGCAGGGTGGTGGCCCTGCACCCGCAGCTTGCTTGGGGGAGCTAGGATTTGATCCAAGTGGCCACGCCACCTCGCTGGATTTTCGCCCGCCCGATGACCGCTTACTGTCGCCCAATTCAAGACACGCTCAACTCGACTACGCACCCGCGATGCGGTATCTGGTTTTTCTTTCCAAATGGGTCGCAGAGTTTGAAGGATATGATCCAACTCGATTTTATCAACGGGCAATTCCCCTAAGATCGGGAACGCATATGCCTCCAATGCATTCTCAAACTGCTGGCGAGCGCGGTGTGCGTTCTTCTGGTGCATGATTTTGTCCTGGCAAAACTCCAAGACGCATTGCTTGAAGGTCTTTGCATTCACACTCTCGACAGTTGGTTTCGAAATTTCACGTAGCGCTCGGCGCTCCTCGACAGGGTCATATCCGGCCCAAGCCCGGTCTAGTGACATACGCGCCCTTTCACGAGCCATGCTCAAAGTAACTGACGGATAGCTACCAAGCCCCAAATCACGACGCTTGCCACCAAACGTCATCCGAAGCACCCACGACTTTGAACCAGTTGCCTTTACCTGCAAGCACAGTCCACTCACGCCACCAACCCTGTGGTAGCCCGGCTTTTCCAGCTTATCGACCTGAAAGGCGGTCAGTTCCTTAAGTGTTCGGCGCGGCAAAACTCACTCCTATCTACCCCCCTATTATGCAGTTAGAAAGATAACTCAAGAGAGGAAAAGAAGAAAGGCAAATCGTCACAAACCCGAAAAAATGCTTTAAGATCAACAATGAGGAATGCGGATGGCCGTGGTACTCGCCTCCAATGTTTTCAATGACTTGCGTCATGGTAACACTCCTTATGCTCGTTTTTTGAAACAGGAGTTGAAACATTCATGTTTCCTTCCTGTAGTTTGACACAGAAACATGCAGCAATGATCAGACCCGAGTTGAGACAGAAAATAAAGGCAATAGGGGGAGAGGTTGAGGCTATGCGCGCCCAGCCGGTTTCATGCCGCCTATGGGCAGGGGCATTTGCCGGGCTGCATTATTGCCGCCTTTGGCGCAGTGGCGGCGGATGTGTCAGATGTGGTTGTCATCGCCTGATCCTGCTTTTGGCCTTTTGGGTATCAATAATCCCGCTCGAAAAACAGGCCGATGCCGCTGTTGCCATCGGTTCCTGTCTTGCCGCGTAATTTTGTTGTGCGGGTCAGGTCAAGGTTCAGGTTGATCCGGCTTTGGCCGTCACTATCGACCTCGACATTGGTATAGATGTTTTTGTTGATGTATTTACCCACACTGACCGAGCTGCCGCCTTCGCCATCCGAGGCCAGGTCCAGATCGTCAAACCCGGTGGTCTGGCGCAGGCGCTCAACAATTCCCTTGCCGCCGCGCCCGGCCAGGGTTGCCACGGCCGAAGCCAGTTGCGCCGCCTGCAGCGGCGAAATCGTGGCGATATCACGCCCGAACAGCAGCCGGGCCAGAACCTCGTCATCGGGCAGGTCGGGATCGGATTCGAAACTGATTTCCGGGGCATCGGCCCGCCCTTCCACGATCACGTAAAGCACGGCGTCATCGCTTGTCGTGCGCGCCACCAGGCGCAGCGTCGGGATCATGTCCCCTTGCAGGTTAATATATCCTTCTTCCAGGTTCAGGCGTTTGCCAAGGATGTCCAGCCGCCCGCGGATAAGTTCAAACCGCCCCAGCGGAATGATGTCATTTGTCGTGCCGGTCAGGCTCAATTTCCCGCCCAGTTCTGCATCAAGCCCACGCCCGCGCACAAAAATACGGTTTTCCGCGATCACCTGCACATCCAGCCCGACGGCACCGCTGCCAGCCGCCTCTGCCGCCCCGGCATCAAGAAGCCCGGCGAAGGCCCGTGTCTGATGCACGCCAGCGGGTTCATTCAGGTGGGAAATCGGAGGGATTTCACCCAATGTGCTGATACCTGTCGAGGGCACCACAATCTCGGTTTTGCCCAGCACCAGCCGCCCCGCCAATAAAAGTTTTGCCGGGGCTGAACCGGTCAGTGTCAACGCGCCGTTCACCTTGGTTTTATAGAGCTTGGGATCGGTGATTTTTACATTTGTCACCTGCACCGCGATATTTGTTGCAAAAGGCGCCTGCATCCCGATCCGGCCCTCGGCAGACAATGTGCCGCCGGTGGACACGTCTGATGTTGCCGTGATCTCGGCGCTTCTGCCCGCAAGCGTCACGGTTGCGTCGATCCCGGTCAGGGCATTGCGAAGGGCGGGCAATGACAGCCGCGCGCCGCTGGTGCGCAACTGCCCGCTGAGAGAGGACAGCGCAAGCGGGCCATCAAGCTTCAGGTCAAACTGCACCAGCCCCTGCGCAGATCTGGGTTTCAGCCGCCGGTTCAGAAGCGCCAGAGGCAGTGATCCTTTCAGGCCGAGCGCGGCAGTTTTGGCATCCCTGGCGATCTGGCCATCCATCGCAAGGGTGCTGTTGCCCGGCCCTTCGGCCTGTGCGTCTATGGCCCATTGCGGACCTGTCTCGCGGATGCTGCCGCGAATATGGGTCGGGCCTGCCAGATCCGGAATGATCCATGCGACCGATCCGATATTGGCATCAATCTGCGCATGGGCGGGCCCGCCCTGCGGTAAGGCGATTTGTGATGTCAGGGCAATCGCGCGCGGCGCTTTTGCGTTCAGGTCAATCGTCCAGCCCGCCGCGTCTTCAACTGCGCGCCCTGTCAGATTGGCCGGGCCATCGAGCCCGTCAATGAATTGCCCGGTGTCAACCAGTGCTGCTTTGAAGTGCATATCACTTTCGCCGGTGGAAATCTGCCCCGAGGCCTCAATGGTGCCGCCTTTTGCCCGGACATTGGCCGCGCGCAGGGTCAGCCCTTCGGTATTTCTCAGTGCCGATAGGCTCAGCTGGCTTTCGCCTGCAAGCGCCGCATCAATATCCGGGATACCAAGGCCCAGATCCGTCGCAACCGCGGTGAGCGCCAGATCGAACGCGCCGGTCATGAGGGCGGCCGTGCCGCTGATTTCTGCTTCAAGCCCGCCCATAAGCGGCCGACCGGCCAGTGCAGAAAACCGCGAAAGGCTGGATACCCGCACCCTGGCGGCCCCCTCAACGGTGGCGGCGCTGTTCAGGCCGCGGACAATGCCAGCCCCGGACAAAACCAGCCCCTCGGCGCCAAGTTCAAGATCGGACACTTCCAAAGGCTGCCCGTCACGCCAGCGGATATCGGCCCCCAGTGTCAGGGCCGTCCCAATCGCGGTGGCCAGCGCGGGATCAGGCAGGTCAATGCCAAGGGCTGCGCCGTCGATGCGGGCCGTGACCTCGCGGGTTTCGCCGCCCTGGATCATGCCGTTTGCGGTAAATTGCACCCTGTCCAGCGTGATATTTTCCCGCTCCAAACCCTGCAGATCACCAGTCAGAGACCACGCATCCCCCAGGCTGCTATCGAAACTGGCGCTCAATGTGGCGCGCTGCACCCGGGTTTTGGGGCCGGACAGCGGCAACAGCACAGGATCGCCGCCCGATCCTTGCAAGACCGCATCCAGATTGAAGCGCTCGGGCAGGCGGCTGGCTGATAGCAAAAGATTGCCTGTCAGGCGCAGCGCGGCAGAGGTCACTGTCAATGTGTCAAGCGATGCACGCCCGTCGGAATAGAAGCTGATCCGGCTTTTCAGCGCAACATCAGGGCCAAAGAAGGCCCCGTATTCAGGCACGAACAGCGGTGCCAGATCGCCCGCAATATCGGTATGGATCACGCGGGTTGGCGCATCAGTGGTGCTGGCGGATTCTGAAACCGGTATCTGCCTTGTGCTGATGCGCCCTGCCAGCCGCTCTTGTCCGTCACTTTTCAAGATCACATCGGCGGTGAAATCATCAATCACGGAATTGCCCCTGACCGACAGATCCAATGGCGGGCCGCCGGGAAGTTTCAAAACGGTGGCGGTGATCCCGCCTGCGGCCTCGACCAATGACAGATCAATCGCCAAAATGCGGGTTTCATTGACAAATGATGCATCAAGCCTGAACGCGCCGCTTGGCCCGTCCAGCCGGGTGATTGCCAGTTTTGCCGCACCCTGACCGCCGGCCAGTGACATCGCGCCGGTAATTTCAACCGACGAAGGAATACCGATGACAGGCGCGCCCAAATCGACACGTTTAACAGAGACCTTGCCGATGCTCACGCTGACGGGCAGTTCGGGCAAAGCAAATGTACCGGCTTCGGGGCTAGGGGTGCCGCCGCCCGATGCGGGCAGCCGGGGCAGGTCGATACGGGCGGCGGACATCTCGTTGATCTCGATCCGGCCACGCAAAAGTGCTGCGCGGTTCCAGTCCAGCACCGCATCGGTCAGGGTCAGCCAGATGCCGGTTTCATCGGCGATCGTCAGTTTTTCCAGTGTCGCGCGGGAATTCAGCGCGCCACGGAACCCTTCGATGCGAACTTCGCGTCCCTGATCCGACAGCGCCTCTTCGATATATCGGGTGATGCGGTCCTTGTCGTCCTGCGCTGCCGCCGGGATTGCCTGCATCAGGACCAACATTATGGTAAGAATCCAGCGCATCAGAATGCCTGCCCGATGCCGATATAAACCTGGATACCGCTATTGCCTGGCCCTGTTATCGGGGTTGCCACATCCATCCGTATCGGGCCGATCCCGGTTTGATAGCGGATGCCAAGCCCCGCGCCGCTGTGCCAGTCGCCGCTGTTGTCGATCCAGGAATTAGCCCCAACATAGCCGACATCATAGAATGCCACGGCGGCAATCTTTTCGCTAACCCCGACCCGCGCTTCGCCCGACATTCCCAGAAAGGACAGGCCGCCGGTTTCGATTGTGCCGGAGGTAACCCCCAGTGATTGATAGGAATGGCCGCGCACCGTGCCGCTGCCACCGGAAAAAAACAGCAAATCCGGCGGGGTCTGGGCAATCGTCGTGCCGACAATGCTGCCAAATTGCAAACGGCCGGCAAACACCACGCCATTATTAGCCCCGACACCGCGATAGGCGCGCGCATCAAGATAGCCGCGCCCGCCCGAGCTGTCATTGCTGAGGCCGAAATAGGGCAAGACCTCGGTACGCAGATATGTGCCGCGTGTCGGGTTCAACAGATCATCGCGCCGGTCCCATGTTACGGCAAGCGGCAATGCCAGATGTGAAAATTGACGCGATCCCAGATCATCGCGCACATCACTATAAAGATAGGCCACCCCGGCATCGGCAGTCAGCGTTTTCGAGAAATACCGGCTGAACCCCAGTTCAACCTTGCCTTGATTGGAACGATAAAGCGGCTCGTTCAGATGTTCGAGTTCGGTAAACATGAAAAAATCGGTATCGGCGTTGATCGTTGAGGGCCGGGTTATTCCGATGCGCAGTTTGTAATCCAGACCGTCGGTTTGCCCCGCCAGACCCGAGACTTCGCCATCAATGCGAAATCTTTCGGCACCGCCCAGAAGGTTGCGGTTCATCCAGAAACCTGAAAGCGTTACACCCTCTTCCGATTGCAGCTCGGCCCCGAACCCGAACCGATGCGGCTTGGCGTCCACCAGAGCCAGATCAACATCCATCGTCTGATCCGGGCCTAATGTATCGGCCTCGCGCAGCGTGACCGAACTGAAGGCTCCGGATTGCCGAAGCCGGGTTGCGGCCCGTTCCATCACGACCGGATCAAACACCGCCCCCGGAGGGATGCCTGCGATTTCGCGGATGCGCTTTTCGCGAACCGCCTTGTCACCGGTAATATTGAGCGTGCCAAACCGCACGATCGGGCCGGGGGCAAGATGCAGGCGCACATCAAGCCGGGCCTTTTGATGATCCGCAATAATATCCTGCTGATCGACCTGCGCCTTGGCATGGCCATCGGCGCGCCAGCCGTCGACTCCGGCCAAAGCCGCATCACGGATGACCGAGGTTTTGGCGATCTCGCCGGGGCGGAATGTGTCGGGCAGTAATGTGCCCCTGGCCAGCGGTTTGATTTCTGTTCTGCCCAGACGAAAGGCCGGGCCGGGCGACACATTTATATCAACCCGGCTGACACGCGGCAATGTTGTCAGGGGCGGAATATTTGCGGCCTCGCGCCCGTCAATGCGAATTGAAACCACCGGCCCATAATAGCCCTGTTCATAAAGCGCGCCCACCAGCCGGCCATAATCCGCCTGCGCTGCGGCCAGAATATCCTGGGGGTTGGTAACCTTGTCGCGCTTTGCCGCCAGCACCAGCGATGCCGCCGCAAGAGCACGTTTCAGCTCTTTTTTCGCCGGGGTCAGGCCCAGATTTGCATCAAATGCCCGCACCGATCCGGGATAGCCGGTAAAAACCAGTAAAACCAGTGTGATGGCTATCCATGTTGGAAGATGCCGATCTATCAAGGGTGAACAAATCCTGATTATTGCTGCCAGCCAGGACAGGATGGCCGATAAATCCAAGATCGCGCTTCGATCTGTTGGTTATATTGACATGCTGTGCTCCAAAGACAAGGCTGGTAAACAGGCAATTCGTCACGGGCCATGCCTTCCGGACCTGTTGCACTGTTTCGGTATCGGGCGCAGCTATCACCGGCCAGGCAAGAAACCTCGGCTGACTTGCTGCTATACGCGAAACTGACCTGAAATCAGATTTCAATCTTACCCGCTACCAAATCTTTGATGGCTTTACAGGTGAGCAGGGGCTGGCATACCCTTGGGTTTTCCACGTTGCTTTTGGGTGACCGAAATGATTTCCCGACGCTGCTTTTTACGTTCTTCGACTGCGTTCATCGGATTGGCCATTGCCGGATGTGGACAACAAGAGCCCGACATCAAACCCCCTTCGGACCTGCCCGCAGGCAGCATTGATATTCACGCGCATGTCTTCAATGCCACCGATATTCCGGTTCCGGGTTTTCTTGATCAGGTTCTGATCCGGGCCCCTGAGGATCCGGTAAAAGGCAATTATACCGCCGGGGCCTTGGTGCGCCTGATCAGCGAGATTTTCACCTTCAGCATCAAGACAGCAAAGCAAGAATTGAAACACCTGCCAGCGGCGGGCGCGGTGCCAAAAACCGAACCGGCCGTTCTGCAAGAGCAGGACAAGAACGCGATTGCCCAAGGCGTTCGCCGGTTTGAGACCCGCCAGCGAAGTTTAAGGGCGTTCGATACCGATGCGGCAGAGGATGCGCAGCTTTTGAGTGAGCTTGGCCGGTTGGCCAATCGCGGCTTTTTAATACGCCGCAGTGCTCAGGATCTCGGGGCGGCGGTTGCGGATGCCGTGTTTGAGACAAATACCTCGGGCGTGATGCTGCGCGCCCTTGGCGGGCAGGATTTTGACCTGATACAGAATTTGCGATGGGCGGCCCTTCTGACCCGTGACCGCCGCGATATCCTTGCCGAATTCATTCGCCTTTATGGCCTGCAGGAGCCGGAAGGCGGAGGCGCGCCGGTTGGGATTGCGGGTTTTTCACCGTCGATTGTGGATTTTGAGCTGTGGTTCAGGGAAAAGCCGCAAAGCAATTTCAGCAGCATAAACGACCAGATAAAAGTGATGTCGCGTCTGGCCTATCTGGAGCAGGACGCCGTTTTGCTTAATTTTTCGCCTTTCTGCCCGCTGCGCGCCGTCAGGGAAAGGCAGGCGGGGCGGGATTGGCATCAGGTGATACGAAAGGCAATCCTGAGCAAAGGTTTTGTCGGGGTGAAGCTCTATCCGCCGATGGGGTTCAAGCCGCTGGAAAACAAAGGCGGCCTGTTTGGGCAAAGGTTTCAAACCACAGGCCGTGAAATTGATCGCGAGCTGCGGCGCATGTATGGCTGGTGCGAAAGGCATGGCGTGCCGATCAAGGCCCATGGCAACAATTCACTTGCGGCGCAGGAATGCTCCGGCAAGAAGGCCGCGCCCGATCTTTGGGCATCGGTTCTGGATGAATTTCCGGGCTTGCATGTCAACATAGCGCATTTTGGCGGGTTCGAAGAGGATAATCCGACGGGGGGCTGCTCTGATACACAGCCTTCTTATGAAGAACGTGCCACCACTTTGATCTCAGGCCGCAATCATGCCTATGTCGATCTGGGATATTGGACAGAAGTTGCCGGCACGAACAGGCCTGGAAAGCGTTTTGTTGAGAAAGTGAATGATTTGTTGGCGCGCAACCGGATTTTGGCCAGCCGGATCATGTATGGATCAGATTATTCCATGATTGGCCGGGTCCGTCAGCACGGGGCCTATCTGGATGATCTGAACACCGCTATCGGCAAATTGACCGGCGTGACAAAGGCGCAGATCCTGTCCCGGAACGCCCGGGAATATCTTCGGCTGGATGATCCCGATAGTGCCACCCGAAAGCGGCTCAGGCGCTTTTTCCCTCGGGGGCATCCCTATTTTGCCCTGGTGAACGAAGTGCCATGATCGGGTAGTGCCAAATTGATGCAGGGGCACCCGGCATGTGCGGCCCTGTGTCGCCATTGAAAATGTCACAACTTGCCCCATGTATGGCGCAGCAGTATCGGGATGCAAACAGCCGCAACGCCGGATGGTGGATAACCCTTTGATCACAATGATGTTGGTGTCCCTTCCGTGGCATTGCCCTGCATGATAAAAGCAAAAGGCACTGGCCGGTGGTGCCTAGGCTCAAAAACCCGCAGCGCCCGGCGTTGCACAGATGAGAAGCCCGATCATGTCATTACACCGCCTTGACCTGACTGATTTGCGCGGCAATGCTGTTCCGGCGCGGCGGGGCGCGGTTTATCGCTTTGTTAACAGGGCCAATCCGCGGATGATCAGGGGGTCAGTTCTTGTTGCGGTGGCGGCGGTTTTGCTGTCCTTGTTCATGCATGGGCTGGGTTTGAATTTACTGGTGCGTGAAGAAATGCCGCCATCATCCGGTGAAGGCCCCTCTGAGCAGCTGGATGTAGGAGGCGGGTTTGAGGATATTGCCAGACCCCTCACCGAGGCCGCCGCACCAGAGACTGCCTCGGTTCCTGAGCCCCCCGCCGTGACATCGCCGCAGCCGGTGACCGACGTGACACCCATGCCCCAGGCGCTGGTTGCATCCGACAATCCGCAAGACGTGGTCACGCCTGACACCGGAACGGCTAAGGTGACAGAGCCGGACAGCGCTGAGCCATCCGAAAACAATGCCCCCGCGCCCGCATCTGCAAACCCCTCAGGCGGCGAAGATGAAACAAACGCAAACATCGCGGGTTTGCAGCCGGTTGAGCCCGATACCGCCCCTGAGGAACCGCAAGGCGCAGCGGATGCAAGCGCTGAGCCAACCGCCAGTATGGCGGTGGCGGATGCGCCCGGCCCAGCAATCCAGCCTGAACCCGAGCTGCTGGTGCCTGAACAGCCCGATATAACAGTTGCATCCCTGCCCGATGACCCCGAGATTCTGACAGCGGAGGAAAGCAGTGACGGATCCCTTTCGGCCGTTGCCAGATCGCTGCGCCCACCAAAAGAGCGCCCATCAGCCGAGGCTTTGGGCGTACAGCCGGGCGTTCAAAGCGGGAATTCTTCCGGGGTTATCGAATCGCCCCTGACCGCATTCAAACGCAGCGGTGTCAATCTGCTTGCCTATGGCGGCGGCTCCCGGTCCGGGGCGAATGGCTTTAGCGGCTCCCGCGCATCGGGGAATTCGAGCACCACCAATTATGTTGGTCAGGTTCTGGTTCAGCTCAATCGCTCTCCAAGTCTCTATGGCGCGCTAAGCGGAACGGCCCAGGTGCAGTTCCAGATCAACCCCAACGGAACACTTGCCTGGGTCAGGGTGATCAGAAGCTCCGGCTCCAGAGGTATTGAACGCGCCGCCCGCGCCCAGGTTCGAAGCGCGGCCCCCTTCCCGCCCACGCCACAAGGCACCAGTCAGACGCTGGTCTTTACGTACCGCAACAGGTGATCGCATGAGGTTTCCGCATCAAGCACCAAGGATCGTTTTGCCGCCTGTCTTGCTGGTCAGGGGCGCAATTTTGAAATGTAAAACGCAGCGTGCCTGAGATATGCAGGCAATGTGCCATCAGAAAAGGAAGATGCAGATGAAGAAACTCCGAAGGGCGGTTGTGATGATTGCTGCCAGCCTTCCCCTTGCCACCGCAGCAGTGGCGCAGGAAACAGAGCTGGGCAACGCTATATCCATTGAATTGAATGCGGTGAAATCCACCAAGGAGGGCTGTACGCTGACTTTTCTGGTAACCAACGGCTATGCCAGCCAGATCGGGAAGGTGGTCTATGAAACCGTTTTGTTTGACAGTGCGGGACAGGTGGACCGGCTAACCCTTTTTGATTTCGGCACCCTGCCGCCCCGCCGCCCGCGGGTGCGTCAGTTTTCCGTCCCGGGTATTGCCTGCGACGGATTGAGCAAGGTTCTGATCAACGGCGCCCATACATGCGAAGCGCCGGATCTGGCCGACACCGCCTGCGAGGCGGGTTTGATCCTTGACACGCGCACAAATATTGAGGTGATCGGATGACCGGTATTGTTGAAATTCTGCGCCAGACGGCTGATCTTGGCGGGCCGGTCGTGGTGCTATTGCTGGTTATTTCGGTCATTACCTTAGCTGCCGTTTTATACAAGATCTGGCAGTTTTCCACTGCCGGGGTTGGCCGGCATCGGGCCTTGAAAGAATCCGTTGCCGCCTGGGACAGGGGTGACAGAAGTGCCGCACTAAGCGCGCTGAAACACTCCACAAGCTATCTTGCGCCGGTTATTGAGATGGGTTTTGCCGCCGGGCCGGAGGATGCCAAACGCCTCGAGGCGGAAGCCGAAGTGCGGTTTGCCCGGCTGGAAAGCGGGTTTCGTCTGCTGGACAGCGTCGCACAGATTGCGCCGCTTTTGGGCCTTTTCGGTACGGTGCTGGGCATGATCAAAGCGTTTCAATCGCTGCAGGATGCAGGCGCGCAGGTTGATCCCTCGCTTCTGGCGGGGGGTATTTGGGTGGCGCTGTTGACCACGGCCGTTGGCCTTGCGGTGGCGATGCCCACGGCCATGGTCCTAAGCTGGTTTGAAGGGCGGATGGACGCAGAGCGCGTGACCGCCGGGCGGGCGATTGCAACAGTGCTGCATCCTCAGGGCCGCCGCGATCCCGCTGCGCAAACCGCCCCGGAGCCAAGCCATGCGTAAGCGAACCCGGCGGCGGCGCCTGACGATGACATCGCTGATTGATGTCATCTTCCTATTGCTGCTGTTTTTCATGCTTTCTTCAACATTCTCGCGGTTTGCCGAGGTCGAACTTTCCACCGCCGGTGCAGGCGGGGCTGGCACAAGTGACGTTAAAATGAGCTTTCTGCAACTGGGCGAAAATGATCTGCGCGTGGATGGGCAGGATGTTGTGATCGGGGCGCTGCCGGGCACATTTGCTGGCATTTCCCCGCAGGCTGAAACCCTGCAAGTGATCGTCAGCCTGCACGACGATGTGACGGCGCAAAGGCTGGCCGATGTTCTTGTCATCCTGCGCCGCATCGAGCGCCTCAAGATCAACGTGCTGGGCTCGTAATGCGCAAACCCCTAAACAAAACCCGGCTTGAGCCCACGATTGCGCTGATCAATGTCGTTTTCCTGATGCTTGTATTCTTCATGGTGGCCGGCACATTGGCGCAGCCGCTGGACAAGGATCTCAGGCTTGTGCGCACCTCTGATCTGGAAGGGCGCGCGCCGCCCGATACGCTTGTGGTGCATCCGGATGGCAGGCTGACATATCGGGGCAAGGCCATCGCTTCGGCTCAGGCGTTCTATGCCGCGCGCCCCGAAAATGAACGCGAGGTGGTCCGGATCGTGCCGGATGCGGCGCTATCCGCGGTTACCCTGGTAAATCTGGCGCGTGAGCTTCGCGCGGCAGGGGCCTTGCGTGTGATGATCGTGACAGAAAGAGGGCTGGAATGATTGCCCTTGTATATACAGGCGGTGGTGGATTCCATGGCACATTCCTGGCACTGCAATCAGCGTTGGTTTCCCGGGGTACTTGAACAACGCCTCCACTCGTGTAGCCGTTAACGCAGGGCGCGCCCTGCGAACTGGCCTCGGGGAAGGCAGCAAGGGCTTCGCAGGCCTGCTCCTCAGCTTCATAGGCAACATAGAGCAGCACGAAAACACACAGCGATGCAAATGACCGAAAGACCTGAAAACCACCTGCCGAAGCTTTGCGGTTTCTTCACCTGAGGCTGACATCAGCTAAGATCCGCTGGAATACGTGCGCTCGGCGACGGTCTCTTGTGTGATCTGCCGTTTCAGAACCTTGATGAAAGTGGCTTCGGCCTTGCTCAGCCGTTTTGTGGGATTTGTGACCACAAAAATATCCACTGCAGGCGGATCGGCATAGGGCGGAAGCCGCCATAGGGATTTGTCGCCCCTGTCCTGCGCCACTACATGGATCGGCAGCGGCCCGATCCCGAGGCCACACATGATCATACGCCTGACCTCTTCGAGATTGGCGGAATGACCGACGATATTGTGATTCAGGTCATGCATTTTCCGGAACTTGGCAACCGGGCGCAGCGCATCTTCCATACTGTCGGTTTCAAATGAGACGCCCGAACATTGGCGCAAATCGTCAAGAGTAAGGTTCTCCTGACCATAAAGCGGATGCGCCGGGCCACAAAAAAATCCAAAATATTCGCGGTAGATCAGCTCATATTCCAGCTTTGCAATCCGCCGATCAAGCAGGCAAATCCCAAGGGCTGCGGATTTTTCGAGTACGCCCTGAGTCACTTCCCGGCTGGATTCCACATCAATTGAAAAGGTCACATCGGGATGTTCACGGTGGAATTCTGTCAACACCTTATCCAAGATTGGCGTCACCACATGGCTGGCCAGAAGGATGCGGATATTGCCTGTCATTTCCTTGGTGGCGGCCTGTGCCAGATCTTCCAGCCGCGCGATATTTCCATAGATATCAATGCATTCCTGGTAAAGCCCACGCCCCGCAGCGGTTAATCGGAAAATACCGCCTCCGCGCTCGATCAGCTTGTTGCCGATCTGCATTTCCAACCGGCGCAAGGCGGCGCTGACGGTCGGTTGGCGGCGCAGTAACCGCGTGGCTGCGCTGGTAATACTGCCCTCCTCGACGATCACGACGAACGTGCGCAGAAGGTTCCAGTCAAGGTTGGTTACAAATTTCTCAGATCTGACCAAAACGGCCCCCATAATTTTCATCTATGTAGTTAATAGGTATTATTGATTTGAGTGAATTCAGCAACCCTTGCAATAGTTCGCGCATAGGCCCGGGTTAACGGGCCATTTCCAAGGGAGGAATTTATGACCAATTTCAAACTGCTGACCGCCACCGCGGTTGGCGCAATCATGGCGTCTGGCAGCGTGTTCGCTGCGGATTGTCCGATCAAGATCGGTGGCATGGCGCCGCTTTCCGCCCCCGGCACCGTTGTCGGCGGTGAGGCGATGCGCGACGCGATGCTGCTTGCCGAGGCTGACATAAACGCGGCTGGCGGTGTTCTGGGTTGCGATATTGAAGTGGTGATCGGCGATACCGAAGGCCTGCCAGAAAAGGGCACCGCGCTGATGGAGAAATTCATCACCCAGGACGGTGTTGTTGCCGTCGGCGGGGGCTATCACAGCTCGGTCGGGGTGGCGTCCAAGGATGTGGCCAATGCGCGCGGCGTGCCGGTTGTCTTTGCCGAGACGTGGAATGACACAATTACCGGCGACAAGCAGAAATATGTCTTCCGTATCGCTCCGCTAAGCTCTTGGGCTTCCTCGACAATCTGGCAATATGTCCTGACAATTCCGGGCATCAAAAAAGTGGCGATCCTGACCGAGAATACCGATTACGGCATCCCGGCGGCGGAAGAAACCAAGGCCGGCCTTGCCACGGGTGGTATCGAAACATCGGTCTATTCCATCGACATTGGCACACAGGATTATGCGGGCATTGTTGAGCGGATCAAGGCCGACAGGCCTGACATGATCATCACGCTGGCCACCGGTGAGGCGGGCTACAACTTTGCCCAGCAAGCCGCAGATGCGGGCATCGGGCCGATGGATGTGCCGTTTGTCGCCAGCCAGGTTTCGCTTGAATCCAAGGCTTACTGGGAAAACGTACCGGATGGCAATTATGCTTTCGTACAGCGCATCGGTGTGCCCGAAAGCATGTTTACCGATGAGGGCAAGGCCTTTGCCGCCGCATACAAGGAAAAGACCGGAAAGGGCGCGGTTGAGAGCTATGCCATGGAGGCTTATGATTCGATTGCGATTCTGGCACAGGCCATCAACGAGGCCGGATCAACCGATGGTGATGCCATTGTTGCGGCCCTTGAGGGCATTCAGCATAACGGCACATTGGGCAAGATTTTCTTCCCCTATGGCACCGGTAAAGCCCCATCTGAGGATGGCCATGGCGATGAATGGTGGCACCAGTGGCCCGACGTTGCCCTGACGATGATCCAGTATCAGGAAGAAGGCGAAAATTCGGGCGAAGCCACGATCGTTTTCCCGGATGCCTACAAGACCGGTGATGCGATTATCGTGACCGAGTAAGCCAATGCACATATCCCCGGGCGCAGGCAGGCCGTTTGCGCCCGGGGAAAAATAACAACCGGGGCAGCCCGGGGTATGGATCGGGGGATACCGTGGAATTACCAATGCTTTTTTTCGGCGTTGTCATCTGGATGATTGTCTGGTCGATCATTGGCAGCATCATGATCAAGCGCCGCTATCTGGCGCGCGATCTGGACACGTCCAATGCCAATTTCATGGGGGCCATGGCCGGGGCTGCTTTGGGGCCGGTGGGCATCGCGGCGTTGTGGTCAAGAACGCCGACAAAATCGGGCTATCTGACAGTTGGCCTTGGTCTGCTGACTGTCCTGATTGTCGCTGTCACCTTCAGCTTTGCCGATCCTGAAAATATCTGTGTCACCTCGGGGGGGTTCGTGGCCAGCCAGTTCGTGAACGGGCTGATCATCGGCATCATTTACGGCTTCATGGCTTTGGGCCTGTCGCTGATATTCTCGATCCTCGGCGTGGTCAGCTTTGCCCATGGCGAATTTTACATGATCGGCGGCATGTCGGTTTATTATATCACCGCCGTCTGGTTTCCGGGTGTCAGCCCGCTGATTGGCGTAATGGGCGCTTGTGCCATCGCCTTTGTTCTGGGGGCCGTGTTTGAGCGCCTGATGCTAACGCCGATGTACCACGGCAAGATTGACCGGCCGGTCGAATACGGCATTCTGGTTACATTCGGGTTGGCCTTCACCTTGCAATATTTCGTACAGGCCACTGCCGGGGCCAACCCGGTCAAGGTACAGCGTTACCTGTCTTTCCCGCGATGGCAATTTCCCGAAGATGGCGATCCGGTCTGGATCAAAACATCGCGCGGCAGCCTTACGCTGTTTGATCAGGTCTCGATCTCAAGCCCGCGCCTGACGGCGGCGCTTACCTGCATTTTTGTCCTGCTGGCGCTGTTATATCTGCTGCACCGTACCTGGACGGGAAAAGCCCTGCGCGCTGTCAGCCAGGACCGTGAAGGTGCGGCCATTGCCGGGATCAACCCCGACCGGATGAACATGCTGGCCTTTGCCCTTGGCGGGATGATTGCCGCCCTTGCCGGCGCGTTGCTGGTGCAGGCGTTCAGTTGGCTGCCACAGGTGGGCGCCATCCCGGCGATGCGCAGTTTTGTCATCGTGGTGCTTGGCGGGCTTGGCTCGCTCCCCGGCGCATTCCTTGGCGGTATCATGGTCGGCATGGTCGAGGCCGCAGGCACCGGTTGTGTGCCGGATGCCCAGAAGGCGGCCAGCTATATCCCGGCCTACGGGATGATCGTGCTGACGCTCACGCTGCTGCTCAGGCCCACCGGCATGTTCGGGCGCCGCTTTGCCAGCAGCACCCATGGCCAGCATTGAGGGGATGAAGATGAAAAAGCAAATCCCCAACCTTGCAGGTGGCATGTTCCTGATCCTGCTGCTGGTTTTCCCGTTGGTCTATTCGAAGGGCGATTACGACTACATCATGCACATCATGATCACCGGCTTTTTCTACGCCATTCTGGCGGCAAGCTGGTCGATGTTGTCGGGATATGCCGGGCAGTTTTCCTTTGGTCACATGGGCTTCATGGCGATCGGGGCCTATACCACGGGTCTTTTCTGCCACTACTTCTACATCTCGCCTGAGCCCACCGGGCTTTGCACCGAGATGGGCTTTTTCGGGCAATACCTGATTGTGGTGAACCCGATTGGCGTGACCTCGACAACGCTGACCCAGGATTGCCTGCGACAGGCGATGGATGTCTGGGGCGATACGGTTAAAGTCACCCCCATGCCGGTGTTTTTGGGCATCCTGCTGGGCACCATCATGGGCGGCTTTGCCGGCTTTCTTGTGGGCATGCTGGTGTTGCGTCTGCGCGCGGCCTATCTGGCGCTCTTTACCTTGGGGTTTTCGGAAATCCTCAAGGCGACCATCTCGGCCGAGATCAACATCACCCGCGGTCAGGCCGGGCTTGAACTGCCGCCGCTTTACCCCGACGGCATAACCTTGCTGGGCCATTACTATGGACCCACGGCCAAACTGCCGCCCTATTACACCATGCTGGGGCTGTTGCTGATCTGTTTGCTGATCCTGACATGGCTGGCGCGATCCAAGTTCGGCCTGTTTGTGCGGGCCTTGCGCGAAGATCAGGATGCCGCCGCCGCATTGGGCGTGAACACCGTGCGCTACAAGGTGCTGGTCTTTACCGTCACCTGCGCGATGGCCGCCGCCGCAGGGGCGGTACAGGGGCATTATGTGCAGATCATCACGCCCAACATGCTGTTCCTTTTGCAGATGAGCCTTGTCGTGGCCATGGCCGTGATCGGCGGCATTGAAAACTTTGTTGCTGCCGCGATCGGCGCGATTATCCTGCAGGTGGTGCTGGAACTTCTGCGCAACAGCTTTGTCATCGGCGGGGTTGAGGTGGATATGACCATCTGGCGGCTGGTGATCTTTGGCCTGCTTCTGATGATCACGCTCAGGTTCTTCCGCAATGGGTTGATCGCGCCCATTATCGCCTTTTTCGGACGTGAAGGCGTGGCCGAGGAAACCGTCGCCAAACGCAGCGCCGGATCACAGGAGGCAGGATCATGATCCATCTCAAGGTTACCAACCTGCATAAACGCTTTGGCGGCAATCATGTGCTCAAGGGTGTGAATTTTGAGGTCAACGGCCCCGAGCTCATCGGCCTCATCGGCCCAAATGGCGCGGGAAAAACCACGTTGACCAACGTGCTTGATGGCGCAATCAAACCCACCAGCGGCACGGTTTATCTGGGCGAGGAACGCATTGATCAGTTGCAACCCTATCAGGTGGCGCGTGCCGGGCTTGGCCGTACCTTTCAGGTCACCCGTTCGTTCCGCCGCATGACCGTGCTGGAAAACCTCTATGTGCCCGCGCTGGCCATGGGCAACACATCGGGCACCGCCGAGATGAAGGAAAAGGCGATGGATGTGCTGGAATTCCTGACCATCGACCATCTGCGCAATGAGTTTGCTCAGGCCCTGTCGGGCGGCCAGCAAAAGCTGCTTGAACTGGGGCGGCTTCTGATGCTGAGCCCCGATGTTGTAATCCTGGATGAGCCGTTCGCCGGGGTGCATCCGCGGTTGATGGAGGTGATTTACGCCTACATCAGACGGGTCAATGAGGCAGGCGCGGCCATCATCATCATATCGCACCAGATGGATTCGATCTTTTCATTGTCTGACCGCCTGCTGGTGCTGAATTTCGGCGATCTGATTGCCGATGGCCCGCCCGATGAGGTCAAGAATGATCCGGCGGTGATCGAGGCCTATCTCGGCTCGGATGACGAGGAGGAGGACGCGGCATGAGCGAGCAAAACGTCGTTCTCGAAATGAAGAACCTTTCCGTGGGCTATTACCGCGATCTCAACATTCTCAGTGATCTCAACGTCAAGGCACGCAAGGGCCAGATCACCACCATCCTCGGGGCGAACGGCGTGGGCAAATCCACCGCCCTGAAGGCCGCGTTTGGCTTTCTGAAGCCCAATCAGGGCGATATCCTGCTGGGCGGCGAAAGCATTCTGGATGTGCCCACGCATGAGAAAATCCTCAAGGGGCTGGCCTATATCCCGCAGCAGCCGGGCGTTTTCAAAGACATGTCGGTTGAGGAAAACCTGGAGCTTGGTGGCTGGACTTTCCGGCGTGACAAAAAGCAGGTGCGCCAGAAGATCGAGGCGAATTACCAGCGCTTCCCGGCCCTGCGCGACAAGCGCCGCCAGATCACCGGAGAGCTTTCGGGCGGCCAGCAGCGCATGGTCGAGATCGGCCGCACCCTGATGTCAGAACCAAAGATGCTTTTGGTCGATGAGCCAACGGCAGGCCTCTCCAAAATGCTGGCGAAAGAAGTTTATTCAATGCTCACCGATCTGGCCAGGATCGACAAGCTGACGATCCTGCTGGTGGATCAGGAAATTCGCCAGGCACTCAAGATTGCCGATTATGTCTATGTGCTGGAACTTGGCCGCAACAAATTCGAAGGCCCCGCCAGCGATTTCGATGATCTGGAAAAAGCGTTCTGGATCGCCTGACCAGTTTGGGATTATGCCATGTCAGAACCGGAAAAAAGCCATCTGTTCTACCAATCCCGGCAGCGCCGCCCCCGGCTGGCGCGCGCCGAGGGCGTGTATCTGTGGGATGTGAATGGCAAGAAATATCTCGATGGATCCTCTGCCGCGATGGTCTGCAATATCGGCTATTCCAATCCGCATGTGCTGGAGGCGATGCGCAAACAGATGGAGGTGTCAACCTTCGGTTATCGGCTGCATTTCGAGACCGAGCCGGGCGAGGCACTGGCCGCCAAAATGGCCGAACTGGCCCCCGGCACCCTCAACCGGGTGTTCTTTGTCTCCGGCGGGTCCGAAGCGGTGGAAAGCGCTATCAAGCTGGCGCGCCAGTACAAGCTGGCCAAAGGCGAGGCACAGCGCTGGAAGGTGATCTCGCGCTTTCCGGCCTATCATGGCTGCACCTTGGGCGCTTTGGCGCTGACGGGGTATTCCCCGATGACTGCGCCATTTGATGCAATGATGCGGCCCATGCCAAAAATCCCGGCGCCGCGCGCCTATCTTGATGGGCTCGACAAGGATGACCCGGAAACCGGCCTCCACTATGCCAACATGCTTGAGGATCGCATCCTTGCGGAAGGCCCCAAAACTGTTCTGGCCTTTATCGTTGAACCGGTTGGCGGCGCCTCCACCGGCTGCCTGATGCCGCCCGCAGGCTATATGCGGCGTATCCGCGAGATTTGTGATCAGTATGACATCCTGCTCATCCACGACGAAGTAATCTCAGGCGGGGGGCGCACCGGCACCTTCTTTGCCGCCGATAACTGGAATGTCACGCCGGATATGGCGGTTTTGTCCAAGGGCTTTGGCGCGGGCTACATGCCGCTCGGCGCGGTGATTGCGCGTGAAGATATCGTTGAGGCCGTGCTTGATGACGGCGGTTTTATTCATGGCCACACCTATGCGGGCAATCCGCTGGCCTGCGCCGCAGGGCTGGCCGTTATCAATGAGATTGAGCGTCAAGGCCTGATGCAAAACTCCCTCACCGTCGGTTCCCGGCTGGAATCCCGGTTAAAATCGCTGATGAACCGTTACCCCATCATCGGTGACGTGCGCGGCATGGGCCTGTTGCAGGCATTTGAACTGGTCGCTGACCGCACAACTATGCAGCCGCTGCCAACAGACCTCAACGCCTATGACAAGCTGGTCACGGCGGCCTATGACAATGGGTTGATCATCTATTCCCGTCGCTCGCGCGGCGGCTATTCGGGGGATCATTTCCTGGTTGCCCCGCCGATGATTGCCACCGAAAAACATGTGGATGAAATCATCGACAAACTAACAACCGCCCTTGATCAGTTCACTGCACAGGCGGGGCTGTCATGATACCAATCCGAACTGTTTCTTCTGGCCCAAAATATCCCGGGGTAGGTCGAAAATTCATCGAATTTTCGGCCAGGGGCAGCGCCCCCCCTGCCCTTGATACATCGCCAAGACCATTCTGATATGTCGAAAATCATCATCACCTGCGCGGTCACCGGCTCGATCCACACGCCGACAATGTCACCTTACCTGCCCTACAAGCCCCGTGATATTGCCGATCAGGCGGTGGACGCGGCCAAGGCTGGTGCGGCAATCCTGCACCTGCATGCGCGCGATCCCGACAATGGCCATCCATCATCTGACCCCGCCCATTACAAGGCGTTCTTGTCAGACATAAGCGCGCGCAGCGATGCGGTGGTGAACCTCACGACCGGCGGCAGCGCGATCATGTCGCTGGATCAGCGGCTGGCAGCCCCCAAATGGGCCGAACCCGAGATGTGTTCGCTCAACATGGGCACGATGAATTTTGCGCTATACCCGATGGCGGCCAGACACGAGGCCTGGAAATTCGACTGGGAAAAGCCGTTTCTTGAAAATTCCGATGATCTTGTGTTCAAAAACACCCCCCGCGATATTGCCACTGTACTTACCGAGATGGGGCAGCAGCGCGGCGCGCGGTTCGAATATGAATGCTATGACACCGGCCACCTGACCATGCTGCGCCATTTTGTTGATCGTGGGTTGATCAAGGCACCGATATTTTTGCAATTCGTTTTCGGTGTTCTGGGCGGCATGGCTGCCGAGCCGGAAAACCTGATGCGGATGAAACAACTGGCTGACAGCTATTTTGGCAATGATTACATGTTCTCGGTTCTCGCGGCGGGGCGGATGCAAATTCCTCTGGCCATAATGGCCGTGCACATGGGCGGGCATGTCCGGGTCGGGCTTGAGGATAACCTCTATATTGCCAAGGGCCAGTTGGCGCGCTCAAACGCCGAACAGGTCGCCATGATCCGCACCAAAGCCGAGGCCGCGGGCCGCACCATCGCCACCGCCGCTGAAGCGCGTAAAATGCTGGGGTTGAAAGGGGCCGACAAAGTTGCTTTCTGACAGTATGGCATCATTTGATATCCACCCGGTCACAAAGCCGCATGTTGGCGCGCTTGCCTGGGCGCTTGAACAATTATCGGCCGATCTGGGCGATACCTACCGTGCCGACCCCGGCACTCTTGCCTCGGCTTGCCTTGGCCCCAATGCCCCCTGCCGCGGCCTGATCGCGCGCGGGGCTGGTAAAACCATCGGGGCATCTCTGATTTCCCCTGTTTTTTCAACAATATATGGGTCAACAGGCATGTATGTGTCGGATTTATGGGTTGCGGCGGATGCCCGGGGCTCTGGCCTTGGTCACAAGCTCATTGGGGCTGCGGCCCGGCTGGGGGCGGATGTTTGGCAGGCAAAATTCCTCAAGCTCACGGTTTATGCCGACAATGCGAGCGCGGCACGGTTTTATAACCGGCTTGGCTTCAATATGGCCGAGCGTGACCGGTCCTGCCTGCTTGATGGATCAGAATTTGCACATTTGATCGGAGGTGCAGGATGAAAGCCTTTCTCGATGACCGACAGCGCGCCCATAGCCCGAAGAACTTCATGGCCAATGGCACCCGCCTGCCCAACCCTGAGGTGCCGGCCCGGGTTGAGTTTCTCAAAACCGGGGCTGAAGCGGCAGGCTGTGTGTTTGAACCCCCAACCGATGCGGGGCTTGGCCCCATCGCTGCTATCCACACGCCCGAATATCTGACATTCCTGCGCAATATTCACAAACGCTGGATGCACATCGAAAATGCCTCAGATGAGGTGATACCCAATATCCACCCCGCCAATCGCAGTGACAGCTATCCGATGTCGGCGGTTGGGCAGGCGGGGTATCATCAGGCCGATACGGCCTGCCCGATTGCAGCACATACCTATGACGCCGCATACTGGTCGGCTCAATCGGCGATTGCTGCGGCGGATGCGGTTCGGGCGGGCACGCAGGCCGCCTACGCTTTGTCTCGCCCGCCGGGGCATCACGCTTTTGCCGATCTCGCGGGCGGGTTTTGCTTTCTTAACAATGCGGCCATCGCCGCAGAGCGCCTGCTGAGCCGGGAGATGCGCCCGGCCATTCTGGATGTTGATGTGCATCACGGCAACGGCACACAAGGCATCTTTTACGGGCGAGGCGATGTGCTGACGGTTTCAATCCATGCTGATCCCGCGCGATTTTACCCGTTTTTCTGGGGGCACGTCCATGAACGGGGCGCGGGTGCCGGGCTGGGGGCCAATCTGAACCTGCCGCTGCCGCGTGGCACCGATGACGATACCTTTCTGAAAACGCTGGATAAGGCGCTGGAACGGATCACCGATTTCGGCAGCGATGTCATCGTCGTGGCCCTTGGCCTTGACGCCCATATTGACGACCCGTTCAAGGGGCTGGCCATCACCACGCCGGGCTTTACCCGCATCGCCACTGCCATTGCCGCTACAGGTTTGCCGCTGGTGCTGGTGCAGGAAGGCGGCTATGTCTGCGACGCTTTGGGCAGTAACCTGACCGCGTTTTTATCTGGCATTTAAGAGGGCACGACATGCTGAGCATTGATTTCAAGACACTCTACCTTAAAAAGCGCTTTCCCCTGCGCATCAGCCGGGGGGTTTTTGAGGGCTCCGACAACCTCTTTGTCAGCGTGTCCGAGAATGGCCTGACCGGATGGGGCGAAATGGCGCCGGGATCCACCGAAGGGGCGAATACGGTTGAACAGGGTGCCGCGATGCTGGGCGATTTCTGCAAGACGGGGCTGGATGAGGCCTCGATTCAGCAGACATGGGATAACGCCCATGCGGCAGGCGTGGCCCCTTGTGCATTGGCGGCCCTCGACATGGCTTTGTGGGATCTGCGCGCCAAACAGGCAAATATGCCGCTTTACCGGATGCTGGGGCTGGCGCGCCGCGCGGTGGTCAGCTCTGTCACCATCGGGATCAACCCGCCAGAAATTGTCCGCCAACGGGTGCCCTTCCTGCTTGATCAGGGTGCCAGAGCTTTGAAAATCAAATTGGGCACCCCGGATGGGATCGAGGCCGACAAGGCCATGTATATGGCGGTGCTCAAAGCCACCGAGGGCCACGAGGATATCGCCTTGCGGGTGGATGCCAATGGCGGCTGGTCGCTCAACGACGCCCATCTGATGAATGCCTGGCTGGCCGAGCGGCGCTGTGAATATGTCGAACAGCCACTGGTGCGCGGGGCCGAAGATCAGTTGCCCGAGCTATTCAAAAACCGCCCATTGCCGATCTTCGTTGATGAAAGCTGCCGCATGTCATCCGACATCCCCGGTTTTGCCGATTGCGTGGACGGCGTGAACCTGAAGCTGATGAAATGCGGCGGCATAACGGAGGCGCTGCGCATTGTCGGCACCGCCCGCGCTTTTGGCCTGAAAACCATGATCGGCTGCATGGGCGAAAGCTCGATCTCGATCGCCGCCGGGGCATCATTGGGTGCGCTGTTTGATTATATCGACCTTGATTCCCACCTCAATCTTGATCCTGACCCGGCAGATGGGGCACCATTCGTGAACGGCATCACCCTGCCTGCTGACAGGCCCGGCCACGGAGGGCGCCTGACAGATGCTTGACCCCAAACAGAAAGTCGCGATCTACGCCGAAGCCACCATTGGCCTGATCAACGCCAAGGCCGCCGAAGGCATGATCCGCTATGGCATGAACCCGGTTGTGGCCGTGATCGACAGCCACGCCGCCGGCAAGCGCGTCGGCGATATGTGCAAAATGGACAGCGACATCCCCATTGTCGCCACTTTGGCCGAGGCCATTGCCATGGGGGCTGAGGTGCTGGCCCTTGGCACCGCGCCCTCGGGCGGGCGCGTGCCGCCGGAATGGATGGCGGTGCTGCAGCATGCGGTTGATGCCGGGCTCAGCATCGTCAACGGGTTGCACGACCCTTTGAATGATGTGTTTGGTGATCAGCTAAAACCCGGGCAGTGGATATGGGACATCCGCACCCCGCAAGGGGAATTGCCCGACATCGCCACGGCGCGGGCGGCCATGCTGAACAACACCCGCGTGCTGATGATCGGCACCGATATGGCCATCGGCAAGATGACCGCCGGGCTTGAGCTTCATAAATCGCTGCGCGATCTTGGTGCGGATGCGATCTTTCTGGCCACCGGGCAGATCGGTATTTCGATCATGGGGACGGGCATTCCGCTGGATGCCTACCGGGTGGATCACGCCGCCGGCGCGGTTGAACGGATGGTGATGGAAAACGCCGGTCATGATTTTCTGATCATCGAAGGCCAGGGCTCATTGCTGCATCCGGGCAGCACCGCCAACCTGCCTTTGATGCGCGGCAGTTGCTGCAATGCGATGATCCTGGTGCACCGGGCGGGCATGGAAAGGCTGGATACCTCCGGCGATATCCGCATCCCACCCCTGCGCGACGTGATTGAACTCAATGAGATGACCGCCTCGGCCAATGGCGCACTGACCCGCTCCCAAGTGGTTGGCATCGCCCTCAACACCCGTGACCTTTCAGAAAGTGAGGCATTGGGCGCCATCGCCAGAACCAGCGAAGAAACCGGCCTGCCTGTCACTGATCCCGTCCGTTTCGGTGCCTCTGTGCTGGCGAAAGGCCTACTGTCAGAGTGAGGGGAAAACACATTTCGCGAAAGTGCATTGAACCAAAGTCACATTCTATAACGAATGTATCCCGCCATGCTTAAAAAACCCCCGCCAATAGAATGTGCAAAAGTACCGCCTCTTGGTATCAGGAAGCCAAAGGCCAAATATATGCTCGGAATAACCTGTCATCAAATTAGTAACGCCAGCAGATGCCCGCTACTCACCTTTCACCGTTTCAACAAATGACAGGCCCGGCAAAGCGGTCAGATCAATACTGATCTGCGGCAAACCTTCCGTGCCTTACAACCGCGTCGAAGACTTTCAACAACCTAAGATCTGTTCCAGACAGCCTCATTCACTTAGAGGAACACAATATATTACAACTGCCAATCTGCATTTAATCAATCTGATTATGCGGATAGTCTAAGAATCAAACGAATTCATGAAGGGATCTCTAGAATGTTGAATGCAGAAGTTGCGAAGCGGCGCGATCATGCCATTGCACAAGGCGTGGGAATGCAGACCCAAATTTACGTTGACAAAGCCAGTAACTCCGAAGTTTGGGACATTGAAGGCAACCGCTATATCGACTTTGCTGCCGGGATCGCGGTGGTGAATACAGGGCACTGTCATCCCAAGGTGATGGCTGCAGTATCCAGACAGCTAGATGCGTTCACTCATACCTGTCATCAGGTATTACCCTATGAGAATTACATACACCTTGCCGAGCGCCTCAATGCGGCCGTGTCTGGGAAATTCGAAAAGAAAACCATCTTTGTCACCACAGGTGCCGAAGCTGTCGAGAATGCCATCAAGGTGGCGCGCGCCTACACCGGGCGTCCCGCCGTGATCGCGTTTGGGGGTGCTTTTCACGGTCGTACTTTCATGGGGATGAGCTTGACTGGCAAGGTCGCCCCTTACAAACAAGGTTTCGGCGCAATGATGCCAGACGTTTATCATGTGCCCTTC
>JAJFIA010000002.1 GCA_021775255.1 Roseovarius sp. | reverse complement strand
GTCCTTGGTCTGCGAGCTGAATTTCGGGTCGGGCACCTTGACCGACAGCACACAGGTCAGCCCCTCACGGGCATCATCGCCGGTAAAGCTGATCTTTTCCTTCTTGGCGATGCCGCTGGTCTGGGCGTAATTGTTGATGGTGCGGGTCAGCGCACCGCGAAAGCCTGCCAGATGCGTCACGCCATCGCGCTGCGGGATGTTGTTGGTGAAGGGCAGGACCGTCTCGTGATAGCTGTCATTCCACCACATCGCGACCTCAACGGCGATGTCATCGCGCTCGCCGGTGATCGAAATCGGCTCGGGCAACAGGGGCGTTTTCGAGCGGTCGAGATATTTGACGAATTCCCTGACGCCGCCGTCATAATGCAGCTCGGATTCAAGCGGCTCGACCGGGCGTTCATCGCGCAACAGGATGCGCACCCCGGAATTGAGAAAAGCCAGCTCGCGCAGGCGCTTTTCCAGGGTCTCAAAAATGTAATCGAGATTGGAAAACGTCTCGAGCGAGGCCATGAACCGCACCTCGGTGCCTTTGCGCCCATCCGCATCGCCGACGATCTTGAGAGGCTCGGCCGTAAACCCGCCCTCGAACCGCGCCACATGCTCTTTGCCATTCCGCCAGATGCGCAATTCCAGCCAGTCCGACAGTGCATTCACCACCGAGACGCCAACCCCGTGCAGCCCGCCCGACACCTTGTAGGAATTGCTGTCAAACTTGCCGCCCGCATGTAGCTGTGTCATGATCACTTCGGCGGCTGATACGCCTTCTTCTTCGTGAATATCCACCGGAATACCACGGCCATTATCGCTGACCGAGACGCTGGAATCGGCGTGAATCGTGACGGTAACACGGTCCGCATGACCGGCCAGAGCCTCGTCAATGCCGTTATCCACCACCTCATACACCATGTGATGCAGCCCCGAGCCATCATCGGTATCTCCGATATACATGCCGGGGCGTTTTCGGACGGCCTCTAAGCCTTTGAGAACCTTGATGGAATCGGCGCCATATTCCTCGGGCGTCGCGGCGGGTTCAGACATATAAATCTTCCTTCATAATGTTATGGATTTATACGATTTTCTGGTGGGAATGTCACGCTCAGACCACAATATTTTGTGGCAATCTAGGGGATGGCCCACAACGGTTATTTTCTGATGTAGGGTGGGTGAAACCCACCCACGCAATTTACAATCGGCGATATTCTGTAACAGGCAACCCACCGACCCCCCAGTTTTCCAATTCGACCTCCTCAATCACAACAAATGTTGTGGCCGGGGTTTTATCCAGAACCTTGACCAGTAAATCTGTTGCACCTTTGATCAACTGTGCTTTTTGCTCGTCTGTCACTCCTTCACGGGTGACCTGAATATTTACATATGGCATCGCTAAACCCTTATCCTGCTGTTTCGATATGAAAGACTTTGGCGATGATCCGCCATTTTCCCTGCGCCCTGATCAGCGTCAGAAAATCGACAAAATCGCGCCCCGAGATTGTGCAGCGCACCCGCGCCAAGGCGGTATTTTCGCCAGCAAATTCAATGCTGTCGATCACATCCTTGCGCATGGCTTTAGTTGAGGCGGGTGATATGCGCTTTGCGACCACGGCAAAATACTCTTCCATAGAGCGGATCAAAGTCGGCGTTTCATCCGCCGTTGCATAGATTGCTTGAGGGTGAAAAACACCCTCAAGCAATGCAACATCACAGGTATATAACCCCTCAAAATAGGCCTGCAAAACAGCGCCAATCTCAGTGAACCGCCCGGTCATGCCGCCAACCCTTCTTCTTGCAATGTCTGCATTACCGCCGGGCGCTTGCCGATCCGCGCCTGAAATTCCACAAGCTTTGGCCATGGATCAAGCGAGACGCCAATGAAATTTGTCCAGTTCAGGATGACAAATGCATAGGCATCGGCAACGGAAAACCCATCCCCCAGAATAAATGGCGCTGCATCGGGCAATAGCGCATCAAATTCACCAATCTTGCGGGTCAGTTTTTGAGTTGCCGATTGTTTCCTTTCCTCATTCATTTCCGGTTTCGTGAAAAACGGGCTAAAAGCAACATGTAGTTCCGATGACAAAAAGCTCAGAACCTCCTGCAGCCGCAACCGCTCTTTCGTGCCTGCCTTTGGAATCAGCGCATGATCGGCAAAATGATCCCCCAGAAATTGCAGCACGGCAGAATTTTCGGTAATCACATCACCATCTTCCAGGCGTAATGCAGGCACATAACCCCGCGGGTTTATGTCTGAATAAGCCTGCCCGGCATCGGTTATGCCCGCGCCCGTATCAACCTTCTCCAAACTGTGCGGCGCGCTGACCTCATTCAAAATGATATGCGCGGCCATCGAGCAAGCACCCGGTTTGTAATACAGTTTCATGTCAGCTCTCCTTTGGTTTGACGCTCCTTACCTGCGCATAATGGTTTCCTTTGACAATATGGTATCTATAAGATACTCAAATTTCAGATTTCCCCACGGTAACCAGGTATCTTTCAATGGCCCTGAAAATGCGTAAGAATATCAGCCCAAAACCGCCTCAGCCCTGCATGCTGACCGAATGCATGGCGGTGATTGCCGGGGCCTGGGCACCCAATGTTATCTGGTGCCTGCGCGCCGGTCCGCGCCGCTTCAGCGAGCTGAAGGCCGATATTCCGCCGGTGACATCCAAAGTATTGTCCACCCGCCTGAGTGAGCTTGAGCAACGCGGCGTGCTGACACGCCATGTATTGCCCACCTCACCGCCGTCGGTTGAATATCAGCTCACCGCGCTGGGATTTGAGCTTATCCCGGCATTGGATGCGATTGTTCAGGTGGGGCACAAACTCAAATCAGCGTAGTTAAGGATCAAGGCAAAGGCCGGGCCTTGCACCCGTACCCGCCGCAGATCGCTCGTGAGCCGCGATAAACCTTGATACGGTTTGCCCTCTCGCCTATCTGGTCAGGATCATTTTCGAAAGCGCTGCATGCCCCGCCTGAAACAGATTGACCGGATATTATTCTCCCTGGCTATTCTCAGCCTGATCGTCACGGTGATCTATTACAACACCGATCCGGCCGCATTCAGCAACTGGTTTGCAATCGAAGACGGCCCGGTGGAATGGGGCACGGCCATATGCCTCTTGCTGTCGAGCCTCGTTTTGGCTCGCAACGCTCTGTCACTGCTTGGCAAAGGCAGGCTGTGGGCCGCGGCTTTGACGGGTTTTTATGCCTTCCTGTTCTTTTTCGCATCGGGCGAGGAAATATCCTGGGGTCAGCGCATATTCGGCTGGGAATCGGGTGCTTTTTTCAATGCCGCCAATGCCCAGCACCAGACCAATCTCCATAATCTGGTGATCGGCAATATCAGGCTGGCAAAAACCCTGTTCGGCAATGGCCTTACACTGGTCTTGCTGCTCTATCTGGCTGCTCTGCCTTTGGCCTATGCGCTGAGCGGCCCGGCTCGGCGGATGGCAAACCGGCTGGCCCTTCCGGTGCCTCATATCCGGCATATGGTGGTTATCGTGATCGCCTCGGGGGTGATGGCATCGGTCACAATGCTGTATCAGTGGGAGGTTTATGAGTTGGTCTTCAGCCTGATGGCCCTGTCGATATTTATCAGGCCGCGCAATGCCGCCTTTGTGACCTGAACTCTGGGGGGTTATTCCAGAAACCGGATACTGTCGCGCATCCTGATGAGATCATCATAATCCGCCCCGTGAAGCCGTGAGACCAGACAGCCTTTGCCGGCTTCATCCGACAGATCCAGCGCCGCAAGCGCGGTTTCAATATTGTGCAGGTTTTCCTTGGATATGGCCCGGCTTGAGGCGTTATGCACGCGCCCTCCGGTTGGCTCGGCCACGGTAAAATCGCAAAAATCCGCCACCGCCTGCAGCGCCGTCGGGGCCTCGATATTGACGGCGATAAAATCATCCCGGTGGGTGAAATAGCGAAGGGCCCAGGCGAAATAATCCGCCCTGCGCCAGATTTCATTAACAAAATTCTGCGGGCTGAAACTGCGCTGATGATGGGTTGCGATGCTGATCAGATAGCTGCGCAAGGGGCGGAAATTGAGGATGAATCTGGCCTTGGGATAGGCCCTGTCATAGGCGGCCACCGGGCGGAGCTGGCCAAAATCCGAAAACCCGTCATGGCGCGCCACCGGCCAATCGGCTGAGCTGTGTAAGCTGTTGATACCATTGGCCTCAAACAGCTTGTGCAGGGTGGTGGTGCCGTTGCGCGGATGGCCGATGACAAAATACATGCGCCGCGCCCGGTTCCCCTTGGGCATGAGCGTGAAATGCAGGCGCATCCGGGCGCGGATCACGGCAAAAGCAATGTCATGGATATCTGCCCTGCGCTTCATGTTCAACCCAGTTATAAGTGGTTATGGTAGGGCGGGCTTCAGCCCGCCACCCTTTTGCACGACAACCGGGTGGCGGGCTGAAGCCCGCCCTACCAAGGGTCGGCTAGTTCTGTGTGTTGACAATCGCCCTTGCAACAATCGGTATGGTTTCACTGTTCAACCCGGCGATATTCATCCGGCTGTCGCCCAGCATGTAAATCGCATGCTCCGCCCGCAGTTTTTCAACCTGTTCAGGGCTGATGCCAAGCCGGGAAAACATGCCGCGATGCTGCGCCAGAAAGCCAAACCTGTCAGAGCCTGACAGGTGCTGCAATTCTGCCGCCAGCGTCTCGCGCAGCCCCAGCATACCCAGGCGCATCTCTTCCAGTTCAGCCTGCCATTCGGCGCGCAGGGCCTCGTCACCCAAAATCATCGACACCAGCCGCGCGCCGTGATCGGGCG
Source organism: Roseovarius sp. (assembly GCA_021775255.1). GTDB lineage: Bacteria > Pseudomonadota > Alphaproteobacteria > Rhodobacterales > Rhodobacteraceae > Roseovarius. Next base: position 108,693 of record JAJFIA010000002.1, on the reverse strand, counting down.
GAAAGGAATAATTCTGCCGGTTGAGATAGGCCAGATTGCCCTGCGTTACCGCGCGCAGCCCCGTATTCTGCGCCACCACAAGCAATATCCCGGCGCGTTCACGGTAGATGCTGAAATTCTTTGAACAGCTTGCGGCAATCAATGTCTCGGGGCAGGAGGATGCCACCAGCCTTGTGCCTGCCGCGTCCGGCTCAAGCCCGTCGCCAAAGCCCTGATAGGCGATGTCAATCATCGGCACGGCACCCTTGCGATTGAGCAGATCACACACCGCCTGCCATTCGGTCAGGTTGAGGTTGGCCCCGGTAGGATTGTGACAACAGCCATGCAAAAGCACCACATCGCCGGGTTTCACCGCCTCCAGATCAGCCATCATTCCGGCAAAATCCACAGCATTGCTGGCCGCATCCAGATAGCGATAGGGGCTGGTTTCAATTTTCAGATAATCCAGCATGCTCAGGTGGTTGGGCCATGTTGGATCCGATATGAATATCCGCGCTTCGGGATTGGCCAGCACGATCAGCTCAAACGCCTGACGCACCGCCCCGGTGCCACCGGGAACCGCCGTGGCGGAAATGCAATCGCGCGCCACGGCATTGCCCAGCAAAACCGTTGTCATCAGATCGGTGAAGGCAGGCCCGCCGGCCAGCTCAACATAGGATTTGCTGTCTTCAACCTGCCATAGCTGATTTTCGGCGGCTTTCACGGCGCGCATGACGGGGGTTGCACCCTGCTCATTGCGGTAAAGCCCCACGCCGAGGTCAATTTTACCGGGCCGGGGATCATCGCGAAACCGCTGCATCAAATCGCCGATGGTTCCGGCCGAGCGGGGGGTCAGGGCATTCAGCATCAGGCCTCTCCGGTGGCCACGGGCATGGTGGGTGAGGCCCCCCATTCTGTCCAGGAGCCATCATAAACCGCATGATCGGTTTTTCCAATGCGCTCCAGCGCCAGGCTGAGGATGGCGGCGGTAACACCCGAGCCGCAGGTTGTGATCACCGGTTTGGCCATATCCAGCCCCGTGGCCGCAAATATATTGCGCAAGGTGTCTGGGTCTTTCATCGTGGCATCCTTGTTCAGCAAATCGGTATAGGGCAGGTTTTTCGAGCCCGGAATATGGCCCGGGCGCAGCCCTTCGCGCGGCTCGGGTGCGGTGCCTTTGAAACGGCCCGCCGAACGGGCATCAAGGATCTCGTAATCACCGAGCTTGGAGGCGGCGGATACCTGTGTCACATCCTTGACCATGTGATTTTGGCGCCGCACCGTCATGTGGCGATCGCGGATTATGGGCGGCAAATCCTCAATCCCGCGCCCCTCGGCCAGCCATTTGGGCAGGCCACCATCGAGCACCGCGATATTTTCCTGCCCCATCAGCCGGAAAAGCCACCAGACCCGCGCCGCCGACATCAATCCAATGGCATCATACACCACCACCTGATGGCCGTCGCCCACACCCATCGCGCGCAGGCGGGACATGAATTTTTCCACCGGCGGCACCATATGGGGCAATTCCGAGCGCTGATCGCTGATGTCATCAATATCAAAAAACCGCGCACCGGGGATATGCGCCGAGGCGTATTCCGCCGCAGCATCGCGGCCGGTGGATGGCATATGCCATGTGCCGTCAAGCACCCTCAAATCCGGGTCTTTCAGATGCTCTGCCAACCAGTTGGTTGAGACAAGTGTTTTGGGGTCATCCTGTGCCATGGCGAACCTTCGGTTTGTGACAATATCTGCCTACAACCGGGGGGCCTGCGTGGCAAGGCCGGGCATCATTATAGAATGGCCCGGCCCTGAATTTTTATCTTTGGGTTATAGCCCCGGACTATTTGGCCCCGGACTATTTAGCCATGGCCTTTTTGATCATGCCGACCGCCGCCATGACAACGCCGCCGCCAACCCCGCCCGAGGCCACCGCGCCAAGAATGCCGTCAAGCCCGCCGCCGCCAACCATCGACAGGATTTGCCCGCCCATGCCGCCGCCGACGATCCCGGCAATGGAATTGCCCAGAACACCGAGGTTGAGGTTTTTCATCACACCGCCGGCAACATTGCCGCCCACCGCGCCGGAAATCAGGCCAATCAGTAATTCCATGTTCATATCCCTCCATAAGATGAGCGATAGCTATCAGAGCAGCGGCCCGGCCCTAAGGGGAAAAACCCCTGCGTTATTCCCCGTGGCGCAGAAGCCGTTGTTTTTGCCGGCCCCAGTCGCGGCGCGCATCCGTGGCGCGTTTGTCGTAATTCTTTTTGCCCTTGGCGATGCCGATCTTGATTTTGACCAGACCCTTGTGGTTGAAATACATCACCAGCGGCACCAGTGTCATGCCTTTGCGTTGGGTATCGCTCCAAAGCCGCGCCAGTTCTTTACGTGAAACCAACAGCTTACGGCGGCGCTTTTCTTCGTGGCCGAATGTCTTGGCCTGCTCGTAGGGGGCGATATAGCTGTTGACCAGCCACAGCTCGCCCTCTTCCACGGCGGCATAGCTTTCGGCGATATTGGCGCTGTTGACGCGCAGGGATTTGACCTCGGAGCCCTCAAGGAGGATACCGCATTCGATATCGTCCTCGATGGCATAATCATAGCGCGCCCGCCGGTTTTCGGCGATCACCTTGTAATTGGGGTTTTCCGGTATCTTCGCCATTGGGGCTGTCCTGAGGTTTATTGAGTGCGTGTGCCACGCACGCCTGATGTCTTGTCGTCAGCCTGCGGCTTCCTCCTCGGCGGTCTTGGCTGATGTGACGTATATAAGGCATGGCGGGGCTTTTGGCAGGGGGTGGGATGCCTCCGGCGGGGATATTTTCAGCCAGAAGAAACATCGGGGTTTTTCTGGCTGAAATCTTGTGGCTTAGCCTGGCAGGCTGGTTTTGCGCAGATAGGGCAGAACCGTGTCGAATTCACCGAATTTGGCTGTGGCATCTTCGTTGCTTACCGTTGGCGGGATGATTACATCCTGCCCGAGCTGCCAGTCGGCCGGGGTGGCGACACCGGCGCGGGCGGCGGTTTGCAGCCCGTCGAGCGCGCGCAAAACTTCCGAGAAGTTGCGGCCCACATTCATCGGATAGGTCATGGAAAGCTTCAGTTGCTTATCGGGGCCGATGATAAAGACCGAGCGCACTGTGGCGCTGTCGGCGGGGGTGCGGCCATCGGGCAGGTAGGCCTCGGCGGGCAGCATGTCGAAGGCTTTCGAGACAATCAGTTCCTCATCAGCAATGATCGGGAATTTTGCCTTTGAGCCGCCAACTTTTTCAATGTCGCTTTTCCATTTCTTGTGGTCTTCCACGCCGTCAACCGAGACGCCGATCACCTTGGTGCCGCGTTTGTCCCATTCATCCGCCAACCGGGCCACGGCGCCGAATTCGGTGGTGCAGACCGGGGTGAAATCCTTGGGGTGGGAGAACAAAATCGCCCAGCTATCGCCAATCCAGTCGTGAAAGCTGATGCTGCCGAGATCGGTTTCGGCGGTGAAATCGGGGACGGTATCGTTAATGCGAAGGGACATGGGATTTTCCTTTTTTAGGGTTATTAGAATCATCTGCCCCCTACATAACCCTCAAATCAGGAATTTGCATCAACCCCTCTTGCGGCATCCTGCCCCAGATGACAGGCTATGCCGGAAGAATCTGCCATTGGGGCTATTTGCAAGGAAAACATCATGATCGAGAAACGTCAGTTTTATATCAACGGCACATGGGTAAATCCGGCTGTGGACAATGATCACGCCGTCATTAACCCCTCGAATGAAGAACCCTGTGCGGTTATTTCTCTGGGCGGTGAGGCCGATACCGATGCCGCCGTGGCCGCCGCACGCGCGGCCTTTCCCGGGTGGATGAACACGCCGCCGCAGGAGCGTATTGCACTGATTGAAAAGCTGCTGGAGGTCTACCAATCGCGGTCCGAGGACATGGCGCAGGCGATCAGCCTTGAGATGGGTGCGCCGATAGACATGTCGCGCCAGCAACAGGTGGGCGCGGGGCTGGGCCATATCAAAAGCCTGATCCGGGCGGGCAAGGCATATCAGTTTGACATGCCGCTTGGCGATCATGCCCCCGGCGACCGGATATTGCATGAGCCGGTTGGTGTGTGTGCGCTGATCACGCCGTGGAACTGGCCGATGAACCAGATCACGCTCAAGGTGATTGCCGCGTTGATTGCCGGCTGTACCATGGTGCTGAAACCATCCGAGGAATCGCCGTTATCGGCTTTGTTATTTGCTGAAATGGTTGATGCTGCTGGTTTTCCTGCCGGTGTGTTCAACCTTCTTAACGGCGATGGCGCGGGCGTTGGCAGCCAGCTTTCAGCACATCCTGGCGTGGATATGATCAGCTTTACCGGCTCCTCGCGCGCGGGCAAACTGATTTCAAAATCCGCTGCCAATTCTCTCAAGCGGGTAAGCCTTGAGCTTGGGGGCAAGGGGGCCAATCTGATATTTGCCGATGCCGATGAGAAGGCCGTGAAGCGCGGGGTTTTGCGCTGCATGAACAACACCGGTCAATCATGCAATGCGCCCACACGCATGCTGGTGCAGCGTGAGATTTATGACAGCGCGGTGGAATCTGCCGCTGAAGTGGCGGCCAAGATCAGCGTCGGCCCGGCGGGTATCGAGGGCAATCATATCGGTCCGGTGGTGAATGCGGTGCAGTTTGAGAAAATCCAGCGGTTGATCCAAGTGGGTATTGATGAGGGCGCACGCCTGATTGCCGGTGGTACGGGCCGCCCGGACGGGCTGAACCGGGGATATTATGTCAGACCCACGGTATTTGCCGATGTGCGCAATGACATGACCATCGCAGCCGAGGAAATCTTTGGGCCGGTGCTGTCGATCATCCCGTTTGACAGCGAAGAAGAGGGTATATCCATCGCCAATGACACGCCCTACGGCCTGACCAATTATGTGCAAACCAGTGATCCGGCCCGCGCCAATCGGGTGGCGCGCGCATTGCGGTCAGGCATGGTTGAGATGAACGGGCTGTCGCGCGGGGCAGGGGCACCGTTTGGCGGCATGAAACAATCCGGCAATGGCCGCGAAGGCGGCACCTGGGGGATTGAGGATTTCATCGAGGTGAAATCCGTTTCCGGCTGGGCGGAAGGGGTTTGATATGTGGACGCCCGTTTTGGCGGCGTGTATCACTGCCAATCCAGACATGTTGATAATTACGTGTCAGGCGACATATAGTTCTTTCCCTGCCCGGAAGCGGTCTTGCCGGAAAATGCAACGAATAGCAGGATTGAGCCCAAATTGACTAATGCTGCCGGGCGGACGAATGGTCACTTATTGGCAAATGGATCTCTCTCATCCGACGCACACGAACACGACCGGTCGCAACAGAAGGGACTTTAGTTGACACGTGAAGTCAGAATCTTGATCGCTGCGGCTCCGAACAATAGCCCTAAAACAGCATCAAATGGGCGGCGAAACGATATGTAGAACTTTGACGCAGTCGGCGTAGAAAATAGAAACGCGTAACCGACAAAAACAATGACCGCGACGATTTCACAAAGGACGATAGCTAAGATTAGAAATGGCAGCGGTGCTATGTCACCCAGCCCGACAGAAAGCGTCGCCAGCCAGACCAATGGTGCTTTTGGGTTGGTGAGGTGAAGGAGCAAGCCATGGACGTAGCATCGCCTTAGGCTCACTGAAGTGACAGACTGCACTTGAATCGGACCATCGGCTGTTATCGCCGCCCGCCAAGATCGGAAGGCCAAGTAGAATAGGTACACCCCGCCCGCCAACTTCATCGCTGTGAAAAGGCTGGCCGAAGCTTTGATAGCCGCGACGAACCCGAATGCGGCAATGCAACCCCAGAACAACGAACCAGTGACGACACCAAGTGCCAGCGCCATGGCCGACGACCGACCTCGAGACATCGCGGTGCCTAGGATCATGAGGGTTGCCGGGCCGGGACTGGCAACGCCAACTGTGAAGATCGTGAGAATGATTAGCAAACTAGGAAGGTAAATTATCAGCAGATCATAGTTCACCGCAAATCTCCTCTACAAACGATATGCACTTTGTTGCCATCAGGATCGCGCAAGTATGCGCCATAGTATCCATTGCCATATTGTGGCCGCGGCCCCGGCTTCCCTGCATCCAAACCACCTGATGACAGCCCTGCTACATAGGCGCCATCTACCGCAGCGTTAGACTCTGCTTCGAAAGCAACCATTGCTCCATTACCAGCAGTGGCCTCATCTACGTCAAATGGTTCATAGACGTAGAAACGCGGTAGCGGACGATCTCTGTCTATCCAGCAACGGGCCGTTGGGCCTCCATCTGGATCAATGGCGCGCTGCCGCAGTCCAAGCGGTGCGAGCACTGCATCATAGAACTTTGTAGCCCGTTCAATATCATTGGTTCCAACTGTCACGTGACTAAACATGGATTTGTTTTTATGGCCCCTCTGGATATCGGCAAACTATTGCTGCGTTTTCTCCTTGTGGTCAACCCAAAGTCGCGACGTCGTCTCTGTTCGCTATCAATTGCAGACATTGAGATTGAGATCGCCAACGGCAGTTAAGTCCCGCATTGTTGACCTTTCTAGAAAATGTCTCCAATGGCTGCTTTGCTCGATTACTGACATTCTCGGCGGCAACGATGGATGACGGCAGTGCAGGGAAAAACTGCCGCCAGAGTGCCGGGCGGGGGATGAATCCTTAAGGTCTGCTCTGGCCGCTCAATCCTGTCGTTCGCTGCATTTTCCAGCAAGGGTCGCTTTCGGCTTTCACTGGATAGGCTGAAAATGATGAATGGGGTTTACTGTTCCCGAGAGGCTTTAAAACGGCACTTTGGCCCTGAAAGTCAGGCCGCGTCCGCTTTCGGGGTGGTTTATCCGCAGTTCAAGCGAATGCAGCATCAGGCGCGGGAAATCTGCCGCCGCCCCGCTGGCATAAAGCGGATCGCCCAAAATCACATGTCCTAGGCTTTGCATATGCACCCTGAGCTGATGGCTGCGCCCGGTGCCCGGCATCAGTTTCACCCGCGTCTCACCAGCCGCATATTTCATCACCTGCCAATTGGTCACGGCGGGTTTTCCTGTCTCATGGCACACCATCTGCCGCGGCCGGTTGGGCCAATCCACGATCAGCGGCAAATCAACCGTGCCGGTTTTCGGCTGCAAATGCCCATGGGCGCGCGCCACATAGGTTTTTTTGGCACTGCGTTTTTCAAACTGCATTGAAAGATTGCGCTGCGCATGCGGTGTCTGGGCAAAGATCATCACACCGGATGTATCGCGGTCCAGCCGGTGCACAAGCAATGCCTGCGGAAATGCCACCTGCACCCGCGTCATCAGGCAATCCGCCAGATGTGCCCCCCGCCCCGGAACCGAAAGAAGCCCGGCAGGTTTATCAACAACGATAATCTCATGATCCTCATGCAGCACGTTTAGCGGCGTATCGGGCGGGTTATAAGCATGTGAATTCATGCGCCCCCTTACCACAGGTTGGCGATGAATTGACAGCGGCCCGCAGGGGCAAATATATCCGGGAGAATCATGATGCACCGCGCCCATGCTACGGGGGCTGCCCAGACTATCCACTGATTACTGAGGCAGCCCCCTGGATTGTGTCATTAATGCGGTTTTACGGCCTCTTGGCATCGCTTCCGAGTGGCAGTTCAAGGCCATGAAGGGGCAATCACGGTGGCTTGAACGACATGCTTCAGCTTCATTCAACACCCCAGTTTTTCAAACAAAAGCGCCACGGCTTCAGCCCCGGGATCATTGTGCCCGGACAAACGGTCTTCTGATATATAACTGGCGCGGCCGGCCTTGGCCCGGACAATCTTTGCGGTGTGGTCGGCCCCGGCGCGGGCGGCGGCGGCGGCGGCGGCAAAGCCTTCGGGCAAGGCATCCAGCGCCGGGGTCAGGGCATCTATCATGGTGCGGTCACCGGGTTTGGCACCGCCAATTTCCATGACCCGGGTCAGCCCCGATTTGAGCGCCTGAACATTGGCCTGCCCACCGGAGGCCGCATCGCCAACCGCCGAGAAAAAGATTGCCAGCAACACACCCGACGAGCCGCCCATGGTCTGGCTGAGCTCCAGCCCGATAGCGCGGTAAAGCTGGGTAAGATCGGCCAGCGGCAGGCGCGCAATCGCACCCTTCAGCGCCCGCGCGGCCCCCGCGAGGGTCGAGCCGGTATCGCCATCACCAGATTGCGCATCAAGCGCATTCAGCGCGGCCTCGGCTTTGATGAACACATCACAACAGCGCGTGATAAATGCAGCAGTGGCCGGATCGGCCGACGGGATCGGCTTGATCGGGGTCAGGCCGTCAGGGATCGGCTGCAACACGGGCGCGCTCAGGGCGAGGCATCCGGGCCAGTCGACCATTGGCACAGGCGTTTGCAGCAGCGCCAGATCCCCCGCCCCGACCGGCAGGATCGAGACCGAAAACCCCCGCATATCCAGCGATGTCATCATCGGTGCCGGGCCAACAAGATATTGAATGCCCCCGATACTATCGGATTTCGCCAGTTCCTCGGCCAGCACAGACATCTCTAATGGTGTCGCCCCGCCAAGATTGTTCAGAAGGGCCACCTTTGGCCCGGTGCCCACATGCGGCCCAAGGCGATCCAGAACCACCGCCATGGCATCGCGCGCGGTGGTAAAATCCACCAGCTCAATCCCGGATTCGCCGTGAATTCCAAGGCCCAGCTCGGCCTTGCCGGCCTCAATGCGCATCACCTTTGGCGAGCCAGGAACGGTACAGGTATCCAGGGACATGCCAATGCTCGCGACATCCTCAACCACCCTTTTTGCCGCCGCGCTGACCTGATCCAGATCCGCGCCGCTTTCGGCCAGCGCGCCTGCGATCTTGTGGACAAACAGCGTGCCCGCCACGCCGCGCGCCTGCGGCAAATCCGGCAGGGCAATGTCATCATCGACAATCACCATGGCAACCTTGATCCCGTAAGCCCGCGCCCGCTCGGCCGCGAGGCCGAAATTAAGCCGGTCCCCGGTGTAATTTTTCACGATCAGCAAACACCCCGCCGGGCCGGAAACCGCCAAAATCCCCGCCAGAACCGCATCCACGGAAGGCGAGGCAAAGACCTCGCCACAGACCGCTGCGGTGAGCATCCCCTTGCCAACAAACCCCACATGCGCCGGCTCATGCCCCGAGCCGCCGCCCGAAACCAGCGCCACTTTGGATTTATCCCATTCCTCGCGCACAACCACCTTGATATGGGGATAGCCATCAAGCCGCGCCAAGCGCCCTTTGGCACTGCGCAATGCGCCATCTATGGCCTCTGTCACAAGGGTTTCTTTGGTGTTGATAAACTGGGCCATGAGACGTTTCCTTATTTTATCCGGTCGCCACCGGCGTCAAAACAAAGCGGGGTTTGCGGGGTGATCTTAACCGTGTCGCCGGGCTTGTCGGTTGTGTGCGGGTCGGTCAGGGTGATCAGATCATGATTGTTGATTGTCAGGTGCAGGCGGGTCTGATCGCCCAGATGCTCAACCCGTTTCACGCGCGCCTCAATACCCTCACCAAGGCGGATATGCTCGGGGCGCAGGCCGATATGGGCGGCCCCTGCGGGTGCGCCGGGAAACAGGTCTGCGGGCAGGATGTTGATTTTCGGGGATCCAAGCCTGCTGGCGGCATAGATGCTGACCGGGTTTTCGTAAATCTCGCGCGGCGGCCCGAATTGCACCAGCCTGCCTTCATCAAGCACACCAATATGGGTGGCCATGGTCATCGCCTCGATCTGGTCATGTGTCACGTAAAGCAAGGTGGCGCCCATGCTGGCCTGTATCCGCTTCAGCTCGATCCGCAAATCCGAGCGCAGCTTGGCATCGAGTGAGCTGAGCGGCTCGTCCATCAGGTAAATCTGCGGGTCGCGCACCAAGGCCCGGCCGATTGAAACCCGCTGCATCTCACCGCCGGAAAGTTCGGTCGCTTTGTTGTCAAGCTTATGGGAAATCTGCAATATTTCCGCCACTTCCGCCACCTTGCGGGCAATCTCGTCCCTGGGGGTGCGCAGCATCGGCGATTTCAGCGGAAAGGCCAGATTGTCATGCACCGACAGATGCGGATAAAGCGAATATTGCTGGAAAACCATCGCCATATTACGCTCGGCGGGGGAATGCGCGCCCACATCCGTGCCATCAACCAAAATCGTGCCGCTGTCGGGCCTGTCAAGGCCTGAAATCATCCGCAAGGTTGTGGTTTTGCCCGCGCCCGTCGGCCCAAGCAGCACCACAAAAGAGCCATCAGGCACCGTCATGGACACATCAGCCAGCGCCACTTGCGGCCCGAAGGATTTGGATATGTTCCTAAGGGTGACCTCAGCCATCTGACAACACCCCCTTGTTTTGCACCGAAAGCAGGGCCGCACCGGTTTTTTCGTTGAAGAGCGTGATCGTATCGGGGTTGAATTGCAGCCCCACGATCTCGCCCGCGGTCACATTCAGGGCCGATGACGTCCGCGCCTTGAGCGGGCCGTTCGGGGTGTTGAGCGTTACAATCCGGGTGGTGCCAAGATATTCGCTGGCAATCACCTCGCCGCGATAAGGGCTGCTCTCGCCGAACGATACATGCTCGGGCCGGATACCCAGGGCGATATCGCCGTTGCACCCTTCCAGCAGGGTGGGGATACTGATGCTGTTTCCGTCCAGCATAACCGCCTCATCCCCCTTGGCCACCGCCCCGTTGAAGCGCAGGAAATTCATGCTCGGAGAGCCGATGAATGTGGCCACGAACATGCTGGCCGGCCAGTCGTATATCTCCTGAGGCACGCCAAATTGTTCAACACTGCCGTGGTTCATCACCACAATCTTGTCGCCCATTTGCATCGCCTCAAGCTGATCATGGGTGACATAAACAGTGGTGGCATTCATGCGGTCATGCAGGGCGCGCAGCTCTTCTGCCATGCGCTCGCGGAACTCGGCATCAAGCGCGCCAAGCGGCTCGTCCATCAAAAACGCCTTGGGATCACGCACAATGGCGCGGCCAAGGGCGATACGCTGCCTGTCGCCGCCCGACAGCCCGCCAACCGGTTTGTTGAGAATATCCTCAATGCCCAGAATACCGGCGACTTCGGCCACCTTGGCCTTGATCCCGGCCCGGGACATGCCCTGACTTTTCAAAGGATAGCTGATGTTCTGGCGCACGTTCAGATGCGGATAAAGCGCAAACATCTGAAAGACAAATGCAATATCGCGGTGGCTGGCGCGCTTCTGGCTAACCTCTTCGCCGTCGATATATATCTCGCCCGAGGTTGGCAGCTCAAGCCCCGCGATCATCCGCAAGGTGGTGGTCTTGCCACAGCCCGAGGGGCCCAGCAGCATGAAAAATTCGCCATCCTCGATGGTGAAGCTTGAGGATTTGACAGCGGTGAAATCGCCGAAATCCTTGCGCAGGTTTTTGATGATGATCTGTGCCATTGTCTATTCCGGGAAATGGCTGACGATGATGAACATCACCGTGCCAATCAGCGTGACAATGAAGGAATAGGTAAAGGCCAGCATCCAGAAGGGCTGCATCAGCATGACCACCCCAAGCGCGATCAGCAAGGAGGCCACCATCTCCCATGCGCCCCGTCTGAATCGCAGCAAGCCATTGATGAAATTGCTCATTTGCGCACCGCCCCGAATGTGATCCCGCGCAGCAGGTGTTTGCGCAACAGGATGGTGAAGATCATGACCGGGATCAAAAAGAGCGTGGCCCCCGCTGCCACGGCGGGCCAGTCCTGCCCGCCCACGCCGATAATGGTGGGGATGAAGGGCGGGGCCGTTTGCGCGGTGCCCGAGGTCAGCAGCACCGCAAAGGCATATTCGTTCCAGGCAAAGATCAGGCAGAAAATCGCGGTCGAGGCAATGCCCGTGGCCGCCTGTGGCAGCACCACCTTGTAAAACGCCTGAAAGCGGGTGTAGCCATCTATTAGCGCGGCCTCTTCATATTCCAGCGGGATCTCGTCAATGAAACCTTTAAGCAGCCAGACCGCGAGCGACAGATTGACCGCCGTGTAAAGCAGGATCATGCCAAGCTGCGTATCATTCAGCCCCAACTGCCGGAACATCAGGAAGATCGGTATTGCCACGGCAATCGGCGGCATCATCCGGGTGGACAGAATGAAAAACAACAGATCATCCTTGATCGGCACCCTGAAGCGCGAAAACGCATAAGCCGCCAGCGTGCCAAAGAAAATCGACAGGAAGGTCGAGCCAAACCCGATCACAACCGAATTGAGAAAGCGCTGCCCATAGCGCGAAGGCCCGGCAATCATCGTGCCGCTGTCACGGGCGATCTGTTGATACCAGGTTGCGGGCGGGGGCAGGGTTTGCTGCATCCCTTCGGTGATCCTTGTGCGAGTGGTGAACAGGTTGACATAGCCTTCAAGGCTTGGCTCAAACAGCACTTTTGGCGGATAGGCAATGGCATCTTCGGGGGATTTGAAGCCGGTGGCGATGATCCACAGCAGCGGCGCGATGGTGATCAGCGCATAAAGAATAACCAGCACCGCCGCGATCCATTTTTGCCGGTTTGACGGCTCGGTGACAGAAAACCCGCTCATCGTTCTTTCACCTTGTTGAGCGCCTTTACATAGATCGAGGCGAGGCCAAAGACCGTGACAAACAATATCACCGCATAGGCCGAGGCATAGCCGGTGCGCCATTTCTCAAACGCCTCGCGCTTGAGATCAATCGAGGTGAGCGTGGTCAATGATCCCGGCCCGCCGCCGGTAAGCTGTACCACCAGATCAAACATCTTGAAGTTTTCAATGCCGCGAAACAGCACCGCCAGCATCAGAAACGGCAGCACCATCGGCACGGTCAATGTCCAGAATTGCCGCCATTTGCTGGCGCGGTCGCATTCGGCGGCCTCATAGATGCTGTCAGGGATCGAGCGCAGCCCCGCAAGGCAGATCAGCATCACGAAAGGCGTCCACATCCAGGTATCAACGATCACAATCGCCCAGGGCGCCAGATGGGTGGAACCGATCATCGAAAAGGATGACGCATCGACCCCGCTGAAAAATTCGACCACGTAATTGAACAGGCCGATCTGAGGCTGATAGAGGAAAGTCCAGAAATTGCCGACCACGGCGGGCGACAGCATCATCGGCAACACGATGATTGTGGTCCATAGATTATTGCCCTTGAACTTCTTGTTGATCAGATAGGCCAGCGCAAAGCCGATCAGCACCTGAAAAAAGATCGTCCAGAACAGAAAATGCGCCGTGGCCTGCATCGATTCCCAGGTGCCGCTGTCGGTCAGGATACGCTGGTAATTGCGCAGCCCGATATATTCCACGTCCCGCAGGCGGTTGGCCTTGAAATTGGTAAAGCTGAGGTTGATCGTCCAGATCAGCGGAAAGATATTGACCGCCAGAAGCAGCACAATCGAAGGCCCGACAAACAGCCAGGCAATGGCACGATCCGAAAGGCCACGCACGCGCCTGGCAAGGGATGGCGGGGTCGCCCGTGCAAGGCGATCTATCGGGGTGCCGGACATAGGTCATTCCTGAAACTGCTGAGAGAGGCCGGGCAAGTGCTCATGGCCAGAAATATGCGCTTCGGAAGGCCCCCGGAGCGCATGATTGTGTTACCGCAGGCCTTCGTCTTCAAAAACCTCGATCCAGTCCTGAACCAGACCGTCCAGCGCTTCTTGCGCGGTGCCCTGACCGGCGATCACATATTCATGGACCCGCCCCTGCATTGGCAACAGTAACGAGGCATAGGATGGCTCGGCCCAGAAATCTTTGACGATGGCCATGGAATCAAGGAAGGCCTGATTAAAGGGCTGGGCATCGGCAAAACCGGGGGCTTCCACCACCGAACGCATCGCCGAGGCCCCACCCATATCGGTCCAGCGGGCCTGAACATCGCCTTGCGCAAACCATTTGATATAGGCCAGCGCGCCTTCCATGTTGTCGGTATTGGCCACCACCGAAATGCCCTGCCCGCCAAGCTGGGCAAACTGCCCCGCAGGCCCCGGAGGGTTGGCGAAATAGCCGGTATGATCACCGCCCACATTCGGATCGGCATTCACGCCGGGCCAGATGAAGGCAAAGTTCATCTGAAGCGCCACCTGACCGGATTTATAGGCGTCAATATCTTCCGACATGTACCAGTTGGAAGAGCCCGGAGGCGCGCCCACATCATAAAGCTCTTTGTAAAACTCAAGCCCCGCCACCGCGCCGGGCGAGTTTACATAGCCTTCCAGATCATAAGGCTTATTGGGGTTCTGATATTCAAACCCATAGTTGTAAAGCGCATTGGTCACGCCCATTGTGATGCCTTCCGAGCCGCGCTCGGTATAGATCGCCGCGCCGTAGACCGTATTGCCGTCAATCTCGCGGCCCTGGAAAAACTCGGCAATATCCTTGAGGTGCTCAAGGCTCGAGGGAATCCCCAGATCATAGCCGTATTTCTCTTTGAATTCGGTTTGCAGCTCGGGGCGCTCAAACCAATCCTTGCGGTAGGTCCAGCCCACCACATCGGCATAGGCGGGCAAGGCCCAGTAATTTGGCGTGCCCTTGGGCCATTCCGCATAGCCGGTAACCGTGGCCGGGATGAAATCATCCATGCTGATGCCTTCCTGGGCAAAGAAATCATTCAGCTTCACATAGTTGCCGTTTTCAGCCGCGCCGCCAATCCACTGGCTGTCGCCAATCAGAAGATCACACAGCTTACCGCCCGAATTCAGTTCGTTGAGCATCCGGTCAGCAAAATTCGGCCAGGGCACAAATTCAAAATTCATCTTGATGCCGCTTTGGCTTTCGAAATCTTTGCTCAGCTCAACCAGCGCATTGGCCGGATCCCATGCGGCCCAGCACAGGGTTAATTCGTCCGCCGAGGCAGTTGTCGCCCCGGCTGTGGTGACGGCAGTCAGAGCCGTTGCCATCAATAATTTTGAAACTTTCATTGGATCCTCCCAGATCTTTTATCCCGGCTTGCCGCCGATTCCACGCAGAATTTCACAATGCCTAAGCGTAGGGGATGGGGGCGCTCCAAGTCAATCATTTTATGAGGCACGTACCTCAGAAAATATAAGAATAAAATACTTTTACATTACAATAGGATAGCGTTATACAGGCGCGCCGTTCTCGGGCATATTCTCGCGCATGGTGATTTCAATGCGGATGCGTTCTTGCGAGGCCACGGTGCCCAGACTGGCCATTTTGGCCTTCAGCACCCGAATCGAGCTGCGCACCAGATGGCCGACATCCTGGGTGATGACCGCGTCCAAACTGCCCCCCCTCAGCCGGGCGCGGGCTTCGGGGGTAAGTTCGTGACCAATGATCACGCATTCCGGCGGCGCGCCTTGCGCGTCCACCGCCTTCATGGTTTCGCTCAGGTCGTGATTCATCAGATAAATCCCTGCGATATCAGGGTTGGCCTGGAAGCCGGCATTGATAATCTGCGCGGTCCGGGCCGGATCGCCGTAAGTTTCCATCGAGGCAAGAACCCGCAATCGCGGGGCATATTTGGCCATGATCGCATCAAATCCAAGCCTGCGTTCCTGACTGTCGCGGGCCTGCATCGTATCGGTCACAACCAGAACCGCCCCCCGGCGCTCGCCGGTAAAGCGCGCCATGAGCTGCCCCACGGTGCGCCCGGCGGCCTCGTTGTTTATCCCAACAAAATCAGCACTTTCTGCATTCGGCTGGCTGGAAACAAAGGCCACAACGGCAATGCCGCGCGCCTCAAGATTTGAGATCGCATCACGCACCGGCGGGGTTTCCGGGGCCATGATGGCAATGCCGTCCACATCATCCGTTGACAGCCCGTCAATTTCTTCCGCGATACGGTGCGGATCATTGGCGGGCGCCCGGATGACCGAGATTTGCGTGCGCTCATGCAGAAGTGCGGTGTTGGCCTCGGATATCGCGGCCAGGATGGTATCAATGAATTCATCGTCATGCGAGGGCAGCAAAAACACCAGCTTGTAATCCTTGCTCCGTGCCAGATTTGCCGCCGAAATATCGCGCACATAATTCAACTGCTTGATGGCGGCATGCACACGCTCAACCGTGGCCTGCCGCACGCCGGAACGCGCGTTCAGCACCCTGTCAATGGTGGCAAGGCTCACACCCGCCGCTTTGGCCAGGTCTTTTGTCGTTGGCCTGCCCATCACAATCTCCGACCTGCAAGACATCCCATTGTCTCTGTTTAGTCCTGCAGTCTAGATAATCAGTATGAGGTACGTCAATCAAATGCTTGAAGCCGGGCAATCTCAGATCAATCCGCGTTGTTTCAGATCATCCATGATGGCGCTGCTGTCCTGCCCGCGCTCTGGCGGGGCGGGGATGTGTCTGGTCTGGTTGTCAAAGCGCGGCGCGATGGCGGGCTGGTATTGGCCATGCGCTTCCTGCCAGATGCCCCGCGCGCGCATATGCGGCTCATCTGCGGCCTCTTGTGGTGATAATACCGCGGCGACGCAGGCATCAGACCCTGCAAACATCCCGGCCCAGTGATTTGCGGGGTTTTGCGCAAATATCGCCGCCAGCCGGGCGGTTTGGGCAGGCCATTGCGCCTTGTCAAACTGATCGGCAAAGCCCGCATCCCCGGCCAGATCCAGAATCTCCAGAAAAATGGCATAAAATTTGGGCTCAAGGCATTGCACGCTGATAAACCGCCCGTCGGCGCAGGCATAGCTGCGCGACCAGTGCGGCCCGTCAAGCAGGCTTTGGCCACGGGTCTCACTGAGGTTCCCGCCCGGCCCCATCGCCATCAGCAGCGCCATCATATGGGCCGAGCCATCAACAATCGCCGCATCCACCACCGCACCCTTGCCGCTGCGCCCGGCACGCAACAGCCCGGCCAATATCCCCGCCACCAGATAAAGCGCGCCGCCGCCAATATCGCCCATCAACGTGGCCGGGGTGATCGGCGGGCTGCCCGGTAGGGACGCATACCAAAGCGCGCCCGAGGTGGCGATATAATTGTAATCATGCCCCGCCGTGAGGGCGCGCGGGCCGTTCTGCCCCCAGCCGGTCATGCGGCCATAGATCAGCTTTGGATTGTCGGCGTGGCATATATCAGGCCCCAGCCCGAGCCGCTCCATCACGCCGGGGCGAAAGCCCTCGATCAGGGCGTCCCCGGTGCTGATCAAAGCCCGCGCAACCGCCAGATCACCGGCGTCCTTGAGATCAAGCATGATGGATTTCTTGCCCCGGTCCAGCAGGCTGGGATCGCCGGTGATATCCGGCGCCGGGCCGGGGCGGTGAATGCAGATCACTTCGGCCCCCAGATCGGCCAGCATCATCGCCGCAAACGGCCCCGGCCCCAGCCCCTCGATCTCGATCACCCGAATGCCCTTCAGCATCTTGCGTCCCTCCCTGTTATCGCAAGTCTATGCGCGCCGGGCGGTGCTGACCAGTGGCGGAATCACAAGCGATAATTGCTTTCCATTCACAGCTCACCCCCCCCTGCGGCCATCTGTCACCCGGTGCCATTGAGATTGTATGCAGGCATTATCGGCATTACGTTGGGTTGAGCAAAAAGAGGTTTGCGATGTTAAAAGACATATCCGCCATTGATCTGGCGCGGCTGCAATTTGCATTCACCGTTTCCGCACATATCATTTTTCCGGCCTTCACCATCGGGCTGGCAAGTTTCCTGACCGTGTTGAACGGTCTTTGGCTATGGACACGCGATGAGGCCTATCTGAAGCTGTTTGATTATTGGAAAACCATCTTTGCCGTGGTCTTTGGCATGGGGGTCGTCTCGGGCATTGTCATGTCCTACCAATTCGGCACAAACTGGTCGGTTTTTTCTGACAAGGCAGGCCCGGTCATTGGCCCTTTGCTGGGGTATGAAGTGTTGTCGGCGTTTTTCCTGGAGGCCGGTTTTCTTGGGATCATGCTGTTTGGGCGTGAAAAGGCCGGTGAAAAGCTGCATATGGCGGCCACGGCGATTGTCATGGTCGGCACGCTGATGTCAGCCTTCTGGATCCTCAGTGCCAACAGTTGGATGCAGACGCCCCAGGGATATTCCATCGGTGAAAACGGGCAGTTTTTGGCCGAAGACTGGTGGGCCATCATATTCAATCCCTCCTTCCCCTACAGGTTGGTGCATATGGTGCTGGCGGCTTACCTGACAACCGCGTTTGTTGTCGGTGCGGTTGGGGCCTGGCACCTGTTGCGCAGCCCCGATAGCCGCGGGGCCGCAATCATGTTTTCGATGGCGATGTGGATGGCGCTGATCGTGACACCGATCCAGATAGTCGCAGGCGATGCCCATGGCCTTAACACGCTTGAATATCAGCCTGCCAAGATTGCCGCGATGGAGGGCCATTATGAAAGCTTTCCCAAGGGTCATGCGCCGCTCATTCTGTTTGGCCTGCCTGACGATGCGGCGGGTGTCACGCGCTACAAGCTTGAAATCCCGCTTCTTGGGTCTTTGATCCTGACACATAGCCTTGATAAGCCCCTCAGGGGGCTGGATGATTTTCCAAAGGACGAACGCCCGAAATCGGCGCTGATCTTCTGGACATTCCGCATCATGGTTGCCATCGGTTTTGCAATGCTCGGTATCGGCCTGTGGTCGGCATGGGCACGCTGGAGAGGGCGGCTTTATCATGCCAGATGGTTACACCGGGCCGCCGTTCTCATGGGTCCTGCGGGGTTTCTGGCGGTGCTCTGCGGCTGGATCACAACCGAGGTCGGACGGCAGCCATATACCGTATACGGCCTTTTGAAAACTTCTGACAGTGTTGCCCCGTTGCAGGCAGATGCCGTTGGCGCTTCGCTGCTGGCTTTCATCGGGGTTTACTTCCTTGTTTTCGGGTTCGGCACATTTTATGTGCTGCGCCTGATGGGCAAGCGACCCAAAGACCAGATAGAAATCGGTGATATCGGCCCGGCGCGCGCTGCGGGGATCACCCCGGTGCAGGCACTTGCGCCGCGCAACACCACCCGCAACATGGAGACAGACCATGATCATTGATCTTCCTTTTATCTGGGCCGGGCTGATTGCCTTTGCCGTGCTGGCTTATGTCTTGCTTGATGGTTTCGATCTGGGCATCGGTATCCTGTTTCCATTTCTGAGGAACCGGGAAGACCGTCATCTGGCGATGAACACCATTGCCCCGGTATGGGATGGCAATGAAACGTGGCTGGTGTTGGGGGGTGGCGGGCTTTTTGCCGTGTTCCCGCTGGCCTATGCGATTGTCATGCCCGCGCTTTATCCTCTGATCATCGCCATGCTGCTTGGCCTGATCTTTCGCGGAGTTGCCTTTGAATTCGTGCACCGGACAAAGCGGATGCAGGGATTTTGGGAATTCGGTTTCTGGGGCGGCTCGCTGGTTGCAGCCATCTCCCAGGGCATGGCGCTTGGCGCGCTGGTGCAGGGGATCACGGTTGAGGGGCGCGCCTATGGCGGCGGCAACTGGGATTGGTTAACGCCGTTCTCGGCCCTGACGGCGCTGGCGCTGGTGGTGGGATATGCGGTGCTGGGGGCAACCTGGCTGATCCTCAAGACCGAGGGCGCGTCACTTGAGCGTGCCCAAAAACTCGCGGCCCCTCTGAGCATGGCATTGCTTGCCCTGATCGGGGCCGTCAGCCTTGCCACCCCGTTTCTTGAGACGCGATACATGGCGCGCTGGTTCGGATGGCCATCAGGTATCTGGAGCGCGATTGTACCGCTGTTGCTGGCCTATGCTGCCTGGCAGCTATGGCAGGGCTTGCGCAATCAGGATCACCTGCGGCCCTTCCTGGCCACAGTCGCCATTTTCGTGCTGTCTTATGTCGGGCTCGGGGTTAGCTTTTATCCTTATCTTGTTCCGCATTCCCTGACAATTTATGCCGCTGCCGCCCCGGATGGCTCGTTGCAATTTCTGTTGTTGGGGGCTGTTGTTCTGCTGCCGATGATCCTGGCTTATACCGCCTATTCCTATTGGATATTTCGCGGCAAGGTCCGGCCGGATGACGGGTATCACTGATGCGCCAATGGCTTTGGTTCATTGGGCTGTACCTGATGGGGATCACGGTGATCGGTGGGATTGCCCTGCTTATCAGGATGGTGCTGACCTGAAAATCCGTCAGGGCAGCCCGGATGACATCACCGCCAGAAAAACCGCCGAACCCGCAGCGCCCGGAAATGCTGCAAATGCCTGTGCCTGATCACATCTGTCCCAAAGCGTTTCGCCTTAAACCGGGGGCAGGGTTAAGGTGAAACGCTTTAATAACGCCGGTGCACCCGCTTGCGCCCCAACAGGGGCCGCTGTTTTTGCCGTTCCCGCAGGAACACGAACAGCCCCGCCCCAAGGATCAGGCCAATACCCGCGAGGGTCATGCCCGATGGCCATTCCCCCCAGATCGCCCAGCCCCAGAAGATTGCCAGCGGCAGGCCAACATATTCAAACGGGGCCACCGTGGCGGCATCCGTGAGGCGATAGGCCTGCGCCAGCGTATAACCCACAATCGCCGAATTCAGCCCCAGCCCGATAAAAAGATAAAGATCCACCCCCTTTGGCATGACCCAGGCCCTGAGCAGGAACACAACGCTTTCATTGCTGTGGGCATCCACAAACCGCCCATCCCCGGCGACAGCCCAGAAACCAAGGCTGACGCTGATCATCATTACCTGTACATAAACCGCCAGTGCCGAGGCCTTGGTTGTGGCCCCCAGTTTGCGGGTCAGCACCTGATTGACCGCATAGGTAAAGGCTGCCGCCACCGGCATGAGATAAATCAGTAACGAGGCCTCGCGCGCATCCCCCGATTGCCAGGGCCGCGTCATGATCACCACGCCGATAAATCCCAACACCACGGCGCTGATCCGCATCGGCCCGATCTTTTCGCCCAAAACCGGAATGCTCAGCAAGGTGATCATCAAAGGTGCCACAAAGAAAACCGCCGTTGCCTCGGCCAGTGGCAGAACCGCAAGAGCCGCGAAAAACGTGAGATTGGCAATCACGATCATAAAGCCGCGCAGCAGATGCAGGCCCGGCGTTCTGGTGCGCAAAATGCTCCATCCGCCCTCAAGCTGCACCAGCATCAGGCTGAATACGATGCCAATGAATGAGCGGGTAAACACCATCTGATGTAGCGGGTAACCACCCGATAACATCTTGATAAGCATATCATTAATCGAGATGGCAAACATCCCGATCAAAATAAATCCGATCCCCGCAGCGGGGGTGCCCAGCTTGGCTGAAGCTGTCATGAAACCTGTCCTTCCCTCATGCCCGTAACACCCGCTATGGGCGCGGTCATGTCCGTTTGCGACATTTATCAACCCTTGGCGCAGCGGTTTTGCCGGGTTAGGATGGGGCAATCGAAATGCAGGAGATCTGACCCGATGAACATGAACGGAGAACGCAATATCAAGGCCCCGCGCGCCACCGTCTGGGCAGCACTTCTAAGCCCCGAGATGCTCAGGGAATGTGTGCCCGGCGCGCAGGAGGTGAGCGGCACGCCCGAGGATGGGTTCGAGGCCGTGGTGGTGCAGAAGGTCGGCCCGGTGAAGGCCACCTTCAATGGCATCGTCACGTTCTCGGACCGGGTCGAGCATGAAAGCCTGACACTGACGGGTGAGGGCAAGGGGGGCGTTGCGGGCTTTGCCAAGGGTGGGGCCAAACTCAGGCTTGAGGATAGTGAAACCGGCACCCGCCTGATCTATGAGGTCGAGGCGCGGGTGGGCGGCAAACTGGCGCGCCTTGGCAGCCGTATCGTCGATGGCTTTGCCAAGAAAATGGCGGATCAGTTTTTTGCCCGGCTCGAGCAGGTTCTGGAAGGGCCGGGTGAGGATGATGACGAGGCCGAAGTTAAAAAGAAAGGCTGGCTCAAGCGGCTGATCAGTTGACAATCTGTGCAAATAATGTGCGCAAATACAGAGTGGGTTCTGCCAGATTGGCAGTTTCATTTTTTGTGACCTGAGCCTATGTCTTGTCGCCTGTTGCACAAAGGAAACCCGCCGCCCCATGTCAGTTGTAGAAGTGAACGGCCTGTCCAAGATCTATGACGGCGGGCTTGAAGCCTTGAAATCCGTGTCATTACGCATAGAGAAGGGCGAGATTCTGGCCCTGCTCGGCCCCAATGGCGCGGGTAAAACCACATTGATCTCAGCACTTTGCGGCATTTCCAGCCCCACATCCGGGACGGCGCAGGTCGGTGGGTATGATATTGCAACGCAATACCGCAAGGCGCGCTGTCTGATCGGGCTGGTGCCGCAGGAAGTGGCGCTTGAGCCGTTCGAGCGGGTGATCAACACGGTGCGGTTTTCGCGCGGCCTGTTTGGCAAAGCCCGCGATGACGCGCTGATTGAGCGGATCCTGCGGCAGCTTTCGCTGTGGGATAAACGCCACAGCCGGATCAATGCGCTTTCAGGCGGCATGAAACGCCGGGTTCTGATCGCCAAGGCGCTTTGCCACGAGCCGCGGGTCTTGTTTCTGGATGAGCCCACCGCCGGGGTCGATGTGGAACTGCGCCGCGACATGTGGCAGATCGTGCGCGGCCTCAAGGCGGATGGCGTGACGATCATCCTGACAACCCATTACATCGAAGAGGCCGAGGCCATCGCCGACCGGGTGGGCATCATCAACAAGGGCGAGCTGCTTCTGGTCGAGGAAAAGAACGCATTGATGGCGCGGATGGGCCGCAAAACCCTGCGGATTGATCTGCAAGCACCAGTCAGCGCGGTGCCGACAACGCTTGTGGGTTATGATCTGGAGCTGTCCCCCGACGGCACCAGCCTGAGCTATCATTATGACACCAGCGGCAACGGCACCGGCATCACCCGATTGCTTCAGGCGCTGGCGCAAGAGGGGCTTGGCCTGCGCGATATCCAGACCACCCAAAGCAGCCTGGAAGAAATATTCGTAAGCCTTGTCGCGGAGGGCACAGGATGAATTTTCAAGCCGTCAAAGCCATCTACATCTATGAAATGAAAAGGTTTTTCCGCACGCTGATGGAAAGCCTGCTCTCGCCGGTGATTTCAACCTCGCTTTATTTCGTGGTGTTTGGCGCGGCCATCGGCAGCCGGATTGATCAGGTTGAGGGTGTCGCTTACGGCGCTTTCATCGTGCCTGGGCTGATCATGCTGTCGGTGATGACGCAATCCATCTCGAACGCTTCCTTTGCGATTTACTTCCCCAAATTCATTGGCACGATATTCGAGCTGCTCTCGGCCCCGGTCAACGCCTTCGAGATCGTTTTGGGCTATGTGGGTGCCGCGGCCACAAAATCATTTGTCATCGGTGTGATCATCCTCATCACCGCCCGGTTTTTCGTGGAAATCCACATCCAGCATCCCCTTGCCATGCTCGCCTTCCTGACCCTCACCTGCCTGTCGTTCAGCCTGTTTGGCTTTATCATCGGCATCTGGGCGCGTGATTTTCAGCAATTGCAACTGATCCCGCTTCTGATCATTACGCCGATGGTGTTTCTTGGCGGGTCGTTCTATTCCATCTCGATGCTGCCCCCCGCATGGCAATCCATCTCACTGTTCAACCCGGTGGTCTATCTGATCTCGGGCTTTCGCTGGTCATTCTTTGGCACCGCAGATGTGGCCATCGGCCTCAGCCTGCTGGCCATTCTGGGTTTCACCGCATTGTGCCTGTCACTCATCTGGCTGATCTTCAAAACCGGCTACCGGATCAAGTCTTAGTCATCATCATTTTGTTCTCGGATCAATTCAACCGAGTAGTCTTCTGGAATCTCGTTGCCATTTTGGGTTCCGTCACCATCTTCTTCAGCCAGTTTCATTTGCTTGTCTTGCCTCTCTATCAGTGCAATTTCACTTTCAAAAACTTCTTCAAAAGCTCGGTAAGAATTTGGTTTGTTCTCATCAATAATTTCGCCACCTGTTTTCTCAGGTAGCCAGATATTTTCAATTTTTGTTATCTCCATAAATTTTTCGAGATAGTCTTTCATATTTGACTGAGTATAGAGAGACTTACCACTAACCGTGTGTTCCAGCTTTAAAAGCTCAACTTGGGCGCTCCGAGTTTCGGTTGAAATTGAAAGACAGGGATAAGGTGTCCCATCATTAACGCCTTTGAATATCTCGGTGTTGCTAAAATGAATGTCACGTCCTTTTTCAGGTGGAGCTAAATTTTCGCACACCAACAGATAAGCCAATTGGGTTGTTAACGTACACTGAGATGCAGAAGAATGTTTTGCGAGTCGGAAACCAGTATCAATCGCTTTACCAAGGAAATCAAAAAGATGGGGGTTCTCATCAATTTTAACTTCGATTTCTTCTGAGATTGTTATATCGGGTTCTTTATCGGAATCTCGGATTAGTGGAATGCTAGTATTAGGGGCGGGAAATGTTGCAAGCCACATGTTGCCTTTCACGTCAAGTTTGTTGTCTTCATCACGCAACTTCTTCGAGTATTCTTCCAGACATTTTAGAAAGGCTTCAACACATGCCGAAACATGGCTTCTGCTCACAACCCGGCAACACAAAATAACTTCATCACCGATGGTTTTCCACAGCTTTGGGAAGCCCGATTTAGGGTGGTTTCGTGGCAAGGGCCCAAGGTTGCTTTCATACTCCCTTTTCACATTCAGGGGGAATAAACTGTAAAATTCATCGAACACAGAAACCCATTTAGGCCGTGCTTTTATTTCATCTAAGCTTTGGTTTTCTTCGACTGCCTTAAACGCGGTAGACCCGACCAGATCAACAGCAAGAAATAGGCGAACTCGGTAAGCAGGCTTAGTCTGCAATGTCCAATCCTAAACTTTGCGCACGGATTTTTGCGGCTGAAACGCTTACCTTGAAATGATCGGCAATTTCACCAATGTCAACATGATGTCCGTATTTGGCTCTGAAGGCTTTCTCAGGCATCAAAAAGGCAGCAGCAAACCAATTTGCCTCCCACTCGGCCCTCATTTGATCCTTATCAGTTTCATCAACCCATCTAGTTGCTTTCATCTCGACTTTGGGGTTGTCTTTTAAAATTGGTGGATAGTGTAGAAGATAGTGACCCAATTCATGTGCGATTGTAAATCGGTCTCGCCTGTCAGATGTGAAGTTTGAAATATAAATTGTGAAATTGCGCTTGCCTTTAACGTGCATTGATTCATCAATATCTTCTGCAAACGGATCGGAAATCTCGAGTCTGCCACCAAGCTTTTTAATGAGCGCTTGCAAAGAAGCCCCAGGCTCGAAATCAAGCTTTTCGGCTAACTTCTCGGCGTAATTATGCACTGCGTTTTTGCTAGCCCGAGTGGGCATAGGCGTTTTGAGAAGCGTTTCTGATTTGGACAAAATAGACCTGCTTCGCGTGTTGTGACACTGTTTAAATAGAACAATCAGGAAACACTTGCAAGGAAAGAACGGTTTCAGTTTTACTGGTTTTCTTAACTCAGGTAATAGTATGAGTGCGCGTGACTTATTTACCCGGCTTTGGCTACTTTTTTGGCGCTGAGACAACTCATCTTCCTTCCATCCCTTGTTTGTCGCCTATGGGCATTCTAAATCGAACTGCATGAAGCACTGGATTCCTTTCGTTAAATCGCCGTCACTGGTGGCCGTTATTCGCCTGACCGGCAGCATCGGTACAAGTGGCACCGCCAAGCTGAATGATGAGGCCATGGGCCCGGTCATCGACAGGGCGTTCAAACGCGGCAAACCATCAGCGGTGGCCTTACTGATCAATTCGCCCGGCGGATCGCCGGTGCAATCATCGCTGATTGCCGCGCGTATCCGGCGGCTGGCGGATGAGAAAAAGATACCCGTCCATGCCTTTGTCGAGGATGTCGCCGCCTCGGGTGGCTATTGGCTGGCCACGTCGGCCGATGACATCTGGGTTGATGCCGGATCCATCGTCGGCTCGATCGGGGTGATCTCGGCCGGGTTTGGCCTGCATGAGCTGATAACCCGCCATGGGGTGGAACGACGGGTGCATATCTCGGCCAAATCGAAATCCATGCTGGACCCGTTCCAGCCCGAGAAAAAAGCCGATGTGGCCCGCCTGAAGGACATTCTTGGCCAGATACATGAGTTATTCACCGATCAGGTGAAATCACGCCGGGGCGGGCGGCTTAGCGAAAAGCAAGATCTTTTTACCGGTGAATTCTGGCTCGGTCGCCGCGCGGTTGAGCTGGGCCTGGTTGACGGAGAGGCGCATCTTTTGCCCAAACTGCAAGAGCTTTACGGAGAAAATGTCAGGCTGGCGCATTATGGCCGCCGCCGCGGGCTTTTACGCCGGTTCGGGGCAAATCTGGCCAATGACGCGATCGGGGCCATAGAAGAACGCGCCGATTACGCGCGGTTCGGGCTATAGGGATGGTTGTCAAGGCCGTCATGCTGTTTTTGATCGCCATGGGTGTCATGGCGATGTTTGGCAAGTTGCGCTATCCGGGGCAGAAAAAGCTGGCACAGGTGAAATGCCCCAAATGCGGCCGGTTTCGCATCGGCAAAGGCCCCTGTACCTGTGAGAAGGACAAGGGTAAATGATGCCCTGGCTGCTCTTGGGCCTGGGCCTGGTGATCCTGCTTCTGGCGGGGGATGCTTTGGTGAAGGGTGCTGTCAATCTCAGCCTGCGGATGGGGGTTCCGGCGCTGATTGTCAGCCTGACGATCGTGGCATTCGGCACCTCGGCGCCGGAATTGCTGATCTCGGTCAATGCGGTGATTGATAACAAGCCGGGCCTGGCGCTGGGCAATGTCATCGGCTCGAATACCGCCAATGTGCTGCTGGTTCTGGGCATCCCGGCGTTACTGACTACGCTGCATACCAGCGGTTGCAGATGCCTGAAAACCTATCTCTATATGATGGCAGCCACAATTCTGTTTATCGCGCTGGCCTTAACCGGCACGTTTACGTTCATCTCCGGCCTGATCCTGCTGGCGGCGCTGGCCTATGTCCTCAGCGATACCTTTCGCGATGCCCGCCGTCACCGCCGCGACAATCACACAAAGGCGCAGAACGGCGAGGATGAGGATGTTGAAGGCGCTGACCCGGATATGCCGTGGTGGCAGATCATGGTGTTTTTGGTGCTTGGGCTGATTGGCCTGCCTCTGGGCGCTGATATACTGGTTGATAATGCCTCGATCATTGCCCGGGAATACGGCGTCAGTGACGCGGTGATCGGCCTGACACTGGTGGCTTTGGGTACCTCTTTGCCGGAACTGGCCACAACCGTCATGGCGGCGCTGCGCAAACAGGCAGATGTGGCGCTGGGCAATGTCATCGGCTCGAACATGTTCAACCTTCTGGCCATCATCGGCATTGCCTCACTGGTCGGTCGCATCCCGGTTGATCCGGAATTTTTGCAGTTTGATCTGTGGGTGATGCTGGCGGCGTCGTTGATGCTGATCCCGTTTGTATTCTTCAAATTCGATATCGGCAAAGGCTGGGGCATTGGCCTGACGTCGCTTTATATGGCATATGTCACATTCGTGTTGATGTAGGAGGCGGGCAGACCATGGCACGCGCATTGGTAACCGGAGCCGGGCAGCGCATGGGCCGTGCCCTGGCGCTTGAACTGGCCCGCGCCGGCATGGATGTGGCGGTGCATTTTGCCAGCTCCGGGGGGGGCGCACAGGAGGTGGTGGAGGAAATTACCGCCATGGGCCAAAAGGCGGTGGCGTTGCAGGCCGATCTGCTGGACGAGGCACAGACCGCCGCGCTTGTGCCGCGTGCGGTAAAGGCCCTTGGCGGGCCGATCATGACACTTGTCAATAATGCCTCGATCTTTGAGCATGACACCATCGAGACCGCCACATTGGAAAGCTGGAACCGCCATATCGGCTCGAACCTGCGGGCGCCGTTTGTACTTACTCAAGCCATGGCCGCCGATGCCCCACCGCCGCTGATGGATGAGAATAACGAGCCGCTGGCGCA
The DNA here is from genome assembly GCA_021775255.1 of Roseovarius sp. Lineage (GTDB taxonomy): Bacteria > Pseudomonadota > Alphaproteobacteria > Rhodobacterales > Rhodobacteraceae > Roseovarius. The sequence goes on along the minus strand of JAJFIA010000002.1, from coordinate 80,944 downwards.
GGCGCTGGTGGTGAATATGGTGGATCAGCGGGTGCTGAAACTCACGCCGCATTTCATGAGCTATACCATCGCCAAGATGGGCCTTTGGGCGTTTACCCAAACCGCGGCGCAGGGGCTGGCACCAAAGGTGCGGGTCAATGCCATCGGACCGGGGCCAACCATCCAGGGCCACCGCCAGAGCGAGGATCATTTCAAGGCCCAACGCGAGGCCACCATCCTTGAGCGCGGTGTGAATACCCGCGATATCGCCGCCGCCCTGCGCTATTTTCTAGATGCGCCGGCGGTCACCGGTCAGTTGCTATGCGTGGATGGTGGTCAGCACCTGGCCTGGCAAACACCGGATATCCGGGATTAATGTGTTTCGCCTCATGGGTGGATCACAACAATATGGCGAAACGCGCGGAACCTGTTGATGTTGTGGGTGTTTCAGGATCAGGTTGTGAGTCAACCTGATCATGACACGCTTTAATGAGTGCGAAAACACGATATTGTTTACAATGTAAGGTGGGTGCAACCCACGCTCGCGCCAGCCGTTCAAAACACCGCCCCGCTCTAAGTTTTGCACCTTTCAGGTTTTTGTCATCAATCCGTTACAAAAATCATAATGATTTCAGTGCATTGCCAATACTGGATATTTTTATCCTTTAATATCAAAGACCTGAAAATCTGCCTAAAAATTAGGCACATCACGGAAGATCACAAAAACAAAGGAAAAATTCCCGGTCAGGGTAAGTTATCTGCAGAGTTATCCACAGGAAAAGTGGAAAGGTTTACCCTTGTCCCAGGGCCAATAAGATTGCAGCAAGAACAAAGAATCACATGTCGGATGTTATGACGGACAAAACCCCAGAACCAACGCCCGGATCCGGCCATGATGTGATCCGCCGGTACCTGCATTCGCTTGACAGCTCGCCGGGTGTCTACCGTATGCTCGATGCGCAGGCACGGGTGCTTTATGTCGGCAAGGCGCGCAATCTGCGGGCGCGGGTTTCCAGCTATGCCCGCCCCACCGGGCATTCGGGCCGCATCGCCCGGATGATCGCGCAAACCACGAAAATGATGTTTCTCACCACCAAAACCGAAACTGAGGCGCTCTTGCTTGAGCAAAACCTGATCAAGCAACTCAAGCCGCGCTATAACGTGTTGCTGCGCGATGACAAAAGCTTTCCCAGCATCCTTGTCACTTCGGAACATGATTTTCCGATGATCAAAAAACATCGCGGTGCCAGGAAGGAAAAAGGCACCTATTATGGCCCGTTTGCCGGGGCCGGGGCGGTCAACCGGACATTGGCGCAACTGCAACGGGTTTTCCTTCTGCGCAACTGTTCCGACAGCATGTTCGCATCCCGCACCCGGCCCTGTCTGCAATACCAGATCAAACGCTGCACCGCGCCCTGCACCGGCGAAATCTCCAAAGCCGATTACGCCGTGCATGTGCGCGATGCGCAGCGCTATCTTTCCGGCAAATCCAGCGAAATTCAGACCAAGCTTGCAGCCCAGATGACTGCGGCATCCGAAGCGCTTGAATTTGAACGCGCCGCCGCCCTGCGCGACCGGATCAAGGCGCTGACGCAGGTGCAGACCAATCAGGATATAAACCCCCGCACCGTGGACGAGGCCGATCTGATCGCGCTTTATCTGGAAAAGGGGCAGGCCTGCGTGCAGGTGTTTTTCATCCGCGGCGGGCAGAACTGGGGCAACCGCGATTTTTATCCCCGTGTTGGCCCGGACGTGGAAGAAGCCGAAGTATTGGAGGCTTTCATCGGCCAGTTTTACGATAATAAAATCCCGCCCCGGCAGTTGATCATTTCCACCCCGATTGAGAATTGTGATATTATGCAGCTTGCTCTTGGGGAAAAACTGGGCCGCAAGGTTGAGATTGTCCTGCCGCAGCGCGGCGAAAAGGCGGCCCTGATGGATGGGGCCATGCGCAATGCCCGCGAAAGTCTGGCGCGCAAAATGGCGGAAACCGCGACCCAGGCCAGATTGCTCAAAGCGCTGGCCGAGGCATTTGATCTGCCTGCGGCCCCGGCCCGGATCGAAGTCTATGACAACAGCCATATTCAGGGCGCTTATGCGGTGGGCGCGATGATTGTTGCCGGCCCCGAAGGGCTGATGAAAAACCAGTACCGCAAGTTCAACATCAAGGGCGAGGCCCTGACCCCCGGCGATGATTTCGGCATGATGAAAGAGGTGCTCAGCCGCCGCTTCAAACGCCTGCTCAAGGATGATCCCGACCGCGTGCAAGGCCATTGGCCGGATCTGTTGCTGATCGACGGTGGCGCGGGGCAAGTGAGCGCCGTGGCCGGGATCATGGAGGAGCTGGGCGTGCGTGATCTGCCGATGATCGGTGTTGCCAAAGGCGTGGACCGTGACCACGGCAAGGAAGAGTTTCACCGCGTCGGCCACCGCCCGATGGCGCTTCGGCGCAACGATCCAGTGCTTTATTTCATCCAGCGCCTGCGCGATGAGGCGCACCGCTTTGCCATCGGCACCCACCGCGCCAAACGTGCCAAATCCGTGGGTGCCACCCCGCTGGATGACGTGCCCGGCGTGGGGGCCGCGCGCAAACGGGCATTATTGGCGCATTTCGGCAGCGCCAAGGCGGTGACCCGCGCCAATCTTGCCGATCTCAAGGCTGTTGCGGGGGTCTCGGGGGCGTTGGCGCAAACGATCTATGATTATTTTCACGAAAAAGGGTAAGTGACTGTTATGGCTAAAGATTACAAACCCCTGAGCGATGCGGAATGGCCCGCCGGGATTGCCGACATGAAGGATGGCTTTGCCGGGGGGCTGAATGTTTACCGGGTCATGGCGCATCACCCGGCGCTTTTGCGCGCATGGGCCGGGCTACGCGATCATATCGTGCATCACAGCGTGCTTTTGCCCGATCAGCGCGAGGTGGTGATCCTGCGCGCGGGCCACCGGTTGCAGGCGGCCTATGAATGGGCGCATCACGTCAGCCGGGCGCGGGCCGTGGGCATGGAGGAGGCGCGTATCATGAGTATTGCCGGGCCGGTTGCGGCGATGACGCCCGCCGATGCCGCATTTGTGAATGCGGTCGATGCCCTGATTGATCACGCCTGCCTTGCCGCCCCGGCCCGCACCGGGCTTGAGCAGCTTACAGGCCCTCAGGGCGTGCTTGACGTGATAGCCACGGTTGGGTTTTATTCAACACTGGCCTATATCGTGAAGTCTTTCGATGTGCCGATTGATGCCTTTATTGCCAACCCGCCCGAGCCCTGACAAAGAAACCGGGCTTCCATGTGATATGCAGACACGCTAGGAATACGCCATGACATGGACGATCCCCAATATCCTGACCCTTCTGCGCCTGATCGCGGCCCCCGGCCTTGCGGTGATGTTTCTGTATTTCAACCGGCCCTACGCCGATTGGTATGCGCTGACGCTCTTTGTCCTTGCCGCCGTGACCGACTGGTTTGACGGCCATCTTGCGCGTAGCTGGAAACAGGAAACCAAGCTGGGCACAATGCTTGACCCGATTGCCGACAAGGCGATGGTGGTGATTGCCCTGATGGTGATCGTCGGTTATTCCAGCATGTCGCCCTGGCTGGTGCTGCCCGCCACCATGATCCTGTTTCGCGAGGTGTTCGTATCGGGCCTGCGCGAATTTCTCGGCGATACGGCGGGCACTCTGAAGGTCACGCGCATTGCCAAATGGAAAACCACCATGCAGATGGTTGCTATCGCCGTGTTGTTCTCAAATGGCGTGTTCGAGCATTATTTCGGCATGTCCACCTTTGGCATGGATAGAGCGATGATCCTTGATATCCTGAATGGCCGGGAAGAGGATGTTCTGGGCCTGAACTGGAAATTCAACGGCATGGTCTGGACTTCGCATATAGGCCTTTGGCTGCTTTGGCTTGCCGCCGCATTAACGCTGATTTCGGGCTTTGATTACTTCAAGAAATCAATCCCTTACCTGAAGGATGATCATTGATGGATGTGCTCTATTTCGCCTGGGTGCGCGAACGTATCGGCAGCCCGAGAGATGTGATTGAAACGCCCCCGGCAACGGTGATGGATCTGGTGGAGGAACTGCGAGGCAAAGAAGCGCGGTACGCCGCCGCCTTCGCCGATCTTGATGCCCTGCGTGTCGCCGTGGATCAGGAACTGACCGATTTCAACGCATCCCTTGGAGGCGCGCGTGAAGTGGCGTTCTTCCCGCCGATGACCGGCGGCTAAGGGCCATGGATATCCGGGTACAACAGGCCGCCTTTGATCTGGGGGGCGAGGCCAGCCATTTCGCTGCAAACCAGCAGGGGCAGGGTGCCATCGTTACTTTTGCCGGCATCGTGCGCGACCTGGGGCAGGGTGATCTGCACGCGATGGAGATCGAGCATTACCCGGGCATGACCGATAAAGCCCTGACGTCAATCGCTGAAGAGGCTATGAAGCGCTGGGCCCTGGGCGATGTGCTGATCATCCATCGTTTTGGCCATCTTGCCCCGCAAGAGCTGATCATGATGGTGGCCACCTCGTCAAAACATCGCAAGGATGCCTTTGAAGCGGCTGAGTTTCTGATGGATTACCTCAAATCCCGCGCCCCTTTCTGGAAACGTGAAGTCACCAATAAGGGGGCTGAATGGGTCGCGGCCAGAGACGAAGATGAAACCGCCCTGAGCCGCTGGGGCACTGCAAAGAAAGATCCGGCCGGATGAATGACGTGGTTCAGGCCTATATCGAAAACCTCACGCCGAAAGTGCGCGGCATCCTCAAAGGCAGTGCAAAACTGGTGATCACAGGCGAAGGCTCCGTCATGCTCAGCGATACCGGCGCGCGCGCAGGCGATGAAGCAGCGGATGTTACCCTGCTGGCCTCGGATGCGGTATTCCGCGACATCCTATCCGGCGATCAAAACCCGGTCATCGCCTTCATGTCACGCAAACTCAAGGTCGAAGGCTCGGTGCAACGTGCCCTCAAGGTCAGCGCCATCCTGACGGGCTAAGCGCCCATGCTTCTTCTGGCCCTAAATATCCCCGCCGGAGGCAGCGCTGCACAAGCCAAACCCGCGACGACAGCTTGTATTATCTCACGCCGGCCCCAACCATGCCCACAATCTCATAGGTCTGGCTCAAGATCGGCGCGGCAATCGCCCGCGCCTTGTCGGCCCCCTGCGACAGAATTCGGTCAATCTCGCCCACATCCCGCATCAGCCGCGCCATCTCATCCGAGATCGGCGCCAGTTTCGCCACTGCCAGATCCGCCAGCATCGGCTTGAATTCGGAAAATGCCCTGCCGCCCACATCCGCCATCACAGCTTCCACACTCATATCCGCCAAAGCGGCGTAGATATTGACAAGGTTGCGCGCCTCGGGACGTGCTTCAAGCCCGTCAATCTCAGAGGGCAACGGCTCCGGGTCGGTCTTGGCCTTGCGGATCTTTTTGGCGATTGTATCCGCGTCATCCGTCAAATTGATCCGGCTCAGGTCGGATGGGTCGGATTTTGACATCTTTTTCGAGCCATCGCGCAGGCTCATCACCCGCGTGGCCGCGCCTTCGATCACCGGCTCGGTGATGGGAAAAAAATCAACCCCGTAATCATGGTTGAATTTCATCGCAATATCGCGGGTCAGCTCAAGATGCTGCTTTTGGTCCTCGCCCACCGGCACATGGGTGGCGTGATAAACCAGTATATCCGCCGCCATCAGCGCCGGATAGCCAAACAGCCCCAATGAGGCATTTTCGGCGTTCTTTCCCGCTTTGTCCTTGAATTGCGTCATCCGCTTCATCCAGCCCATGCGCGCCACACAGTTGAATATCCACGCCAGTTGTGCGTGCTCGGCCACCTGGGATTGATTGAACAGAATGGATTTTTTGGCATCCAGCCCGGCGGCAATGAACCCGGCGCATAATTCCCGCGTGGCATGGCGCAATTTCTCAGGCTCCTGCCAGACGGTAATGGCATGCAGATCAACCATGCAATAAATCGTCTGTGCATCGCTTTCCTGCATATCCACAAATCGCTTGAGCGCGCCAAGATAATTGCCAAGATGCAGGTTACCCGACGGCTGGATGCCTGAAAACACGCGCGGTGTGTACGATGCTTCAGCCATTTGTCATCTCCATCTGGATTTTTGTCTCTGCCTCGCTTACCCATGGGGCAAAGCCCCGTCAAGGAGAGGCATGTCATGAGCAGCCCCAAACCCATTCCCCCCGTAAATCCAATGCCGCCCGTGGTGCTGGCGCTGTTTGTCATGATCATGGGGGTCGAGGCGGTATTCTCGCTTGGTGTGCGGGGCATCATCGGCGGACCCGGGGCAATCGGCTGGCGCAACATGGCGATACAGGATTATGGCTTCAACAGCGAAATCATGCGCTGGATGCTGGAAAACGGCCGCTATCCGCCCGATCATCTGATGCGCCTGGTCAGCTATGTTTTTGTGCATGGCAGCTTTACCCATGCATTGTTCGCCGGGGTGATGCTGTTGGCTTTGGGCAAGTTCGTTGGCGAAGTATTCAGCCAATGGGCCACGTTTTTTCTGTTCATCCTGTCGGCGGCTGCAGGCGCGCTGATCTACGGGCTGATGATCCGGGATCAGCCCTGGCTGATCGGCGCCTTTCCCGGCGTTTACGGATTGATTGGCGGCTTTACCTATATCATGTGGCTCAGGCTGGGGCAGATGGGGGCACAGCAAGCACGGGCCTTTACCCTGATCGGGTTTTTGCTGGGGATACAACTGATCTTCGGGCTTTTGTTCGGGGCGCGCAGCGAATGGCTGGCCGATCTGGCGGGGTTCTCCTTCGGCTTTGTGCTGTCATTTTTTCTCAGCCCCGGCGGTTTTGCCCGGTTGCGGGCAAAAATAAGACACCGGTGAGGGTTCAACGACTGAGTGCTTCACGGAATTCCCGCGCCTTGAACGCCCCCAACAGACGGCCAAAGCCAAAATAGCTGAACGCACCTATGGCGATCAGGATCATGAGCGCAAGCCAGCGCCAGCCGCCATAGCCAAAGGCGGGCGTCAGTGCCACTGAGGCCCACCACAACACAGCCCCCATCAGCACCGAAGCCAGCGCAATCCGCCAGATACGCTGGCGAAAGCGAAAATCAAACCGCGCCACATCGCCATATCTTCGCGTCCCGCGCACCAGCAGCCAGACCATCGCCCAGGCCGATAAGGTGGTGGCAATCGCCGCCCCGATCCAGCCGATATAAAACGACAATCCTATTGCCACGGCCGCATTCACGGCCATCGCCACCAGCGCATATTGAAACGGGCGTTTGGTGTCCTCTCGGGCAAAAAACTGTGGTTGCAGGATTTTTTGCAGCACGAAAGCCGGCAGGCCAAGCCCATAGATCATCACCGCCAGCGCCGTGGCCGCAGTATCATCGGTATTGAACGCCCCGCGTTCAAACAACACCGAGACAAGCGGCAGGGGGATCACCATCAAAGCCACGGCCGAGGGTATTGTCAGCGCCAGCGATATTTCCCCGGCGCGCGAATAGGCCTCGCGTGCCCCGCTGCCATCCCCGGTCTTCAGCCGCCGCGACAAATCCGGCAACAGCACAATCCCCACCGCAATGCCAATAACCCCCAATGGCAACTGATACAGCCGGTCCGCGGCATAAAGCCAGCTTACCGCCTTGTCATAATTCGATGCCACCTGCTGCCCCACCAGCAGATTGATCTGCATCACCCCGCCGGCCATGGCCGCAGGCAGGGCGATGCGCACCAGCCGCGCCATTTCAGGCGTCCAGCGCGGCCGCACCGGTTTGATATTCAGCCCCGCACGCCGGGCCGCCTGCCACACCAGCGCCAGTTGCGCCATACCGGCAAAAGGAATGGTCCAGACCAGCGCCCGCACCACAGCCCAGCCCATCAGGGCAGCGGCACACATGGCCGTAACCAGCATTACATTCAAGATCACCGGCGCGGCAGCAGCGGCGGCAAACCGCCCGGTGGCGTTGAGTACGCCGGAAAACAGCGCCGCCAGTGAGATGAACAGGATATAGGGAAACACAATGCGCCCGAAATCCACCGTCAGATCAAACCGCGCATCGCCTGCAAACCCCTCGGCCGTGGCCCAGACCAGCGCGGGCATGAACAGCATCGCGAGGCCAGTGAGCAGCAAAAGCACCAGCCCCAACCCGCTGAGCGCCAGCGAGGCAAAGCTTTCGGCGCCTTCCCCGGCCTCGTAGCGTTTGGAAAACATCGGCACGAATGCCGCGTTAAACGCCCCCTCGGCAAAGAAACGGCGAAACATATTGGGCAGCCGGAAGGCGGCCACAAACGCATCCATCATCGGCCCCGGCCCCAGATAACTGGCAATCAGCACATCGCGCACAAAGCCCAACACCCGGCTCAGCAGGGTCCAGACACCGACGGTCAGAATGCCGGTCAGCAGGCGGATGGGTTTCATGAGGCAGGGCCTTGGATTGCATTCAGTTGAGGCAGGAATACCGGATCAGACCGATGTGGGGAAGCCTGCATCAGCATGGTCGGAAATTTTATGATCAGCCTTGCGCGAAGTTATTGTGAATTTGCGTAGGGTGGGTGCAACCCACGCTGGTTTGATATTTTTCCAAAATGCGTGGGTTGCACCCACCCTACCATCCCCCCCAGCCAAAACACCAAAACAGACCCACCCCAAGGCAGGTCTGTTTGATTTGAAACCTGAGGGCCGGGGCTCCCGGTCATTGGGTCAATCCGGTTACTTGATGGTTACGCTCGCACGCATACCCGCTTCTTTGTGACCGGGGAGCTCACAGGTTATTTCAACCGGCTCATCAATCGTCTGGATTGGGACAATGAACCACTCAACTGTCTGGTGCGGCCCGACTTCCACCTCACGGATGGTGCCTTTGACCTCGGTGATAAGGTTGCCTTCAGCGTCTGAAACCTCGACCTTCCGGGTGAAAATCCTCTCGCCCATCTCATTGAGCGATACTTCATGTTTTATCTCATCGGGATTGAACAGGATGAGCTTATACGCCTGCCCTGTCTCAAACTCGAATGTGTCAGGTTTCATATACATACCGTTTTCATCGGAGCCCAATTCGATCATTACATCAATGACATTTGCGCGGCTTAGATCGCCCCCGGCAATGGCCGGACCCGCGACAGCAAGAGCCAATAAAGCGCATGCGGTTGTAAAACGTTTCATCATGTTTTCCCTTCTTCAAGTTGATATATGGTGTCGGCAGTCATTTGACTGCCGCCGCAAATCTTAAGCCAAAACCGCGATTCGCGCCGTGATCTGTGTCAACCTGTTCTGCATCTGAATGAGACGTCCCTCCGGGCCTGCCCCGGCCTCCGGCATTTTTCACCAAGCGTTGAATTATGCAGAAGTCTTTAACGCCAAGTGATTGCGTAAAAAGCCTGATCGCCCGGCCTTTCAGCCTGTGCCAAGGTGGTATTAGTCGGGTACATGTCCCCAGTCCTTACCGGTATCGAGCCGATGAGTGTAAACAATTGGCTTATGTTCGATGGTGACCCCATTGAATCTGGCTGTGTACGCCAGCAAACCAAACAAGCGCACCTGAAACTGCGCAACTTTATGGTTGTCCTCGAAAGCGATACCATGGAATGCGTCAGGTTCTTTAGCCCAATTATATGTTACCATTTGCCTCGCCATATCCTCGTTCTGATCAAGCAGAATTTGACGGAGGCCTTGGAATTCGGGGCAATAGATCGCGCCGCCTACAAGCAAAGCCGCATATTCGTAGGCTATCTTCAAAGGTACAAGCGGGCTCAGTGGTGTTTCAGTATATGTTGGTGTTGCCGGGTGTTCCTGCCATTTGCGAATGCGATAACCATCGCTGATTTCAACGATTTCATCAGGCGGCGCAGCTTCCCATTTATCTACTGCATCGCTGATTTCCGGGTCTGTCAAACCATCTTTTTGTAAAACTGATTTCAACTGCTTAGAAACATCGCTTTCGGGCACGATGAGAGACCCATCTTCGAGTTTGGCCGTACCAAAATGGCCGTCCTTCCCAAGATTTTTCTCGAGGCTTTGATCCCCAAATTGGGCTTTATACTCTGCACCATGTTCGAGTTTTCCCTTCAATTTGGGTATAGTCTCAAGTCTGGCTGCCGCCTTGCGCAATTCAGGAGCGAGACGAGCATTGGCTTCGAACCCAGCTCCAAAATTGCTGTTACAAGTGGCGCATAAAAAACGACAAGTCAGGATGCCTCCGAGGCTTTTAGGTATGATGTGCTCATCGGTGAGCCTGTCTGAATTAAGACAAACAATGCAGTGCATGTGTATCCAATCAACCTTCATAAGCCCGCCTCAGGCCGTTGCCCGCTCCACACCCAATGCAATCGCATCGCGCAGTTTCTTTTCCAGGGCTTTTTGCTTGGTTTCAGAGTGGAATTTCAGCCCGAACATGTCCTTGACGTAAAACGTATCCACCACCTGCTCGCCGTAGGTCGCGATGACCGCGCTGGCGATATAGACATGGTTGTTGGCCAGCGTCCGGGTGAGATCATAGAGAAGGCCGGGGCGGTCGCGGGTGTCGACCTCGATGAGGGTGTAAATCTCGGATCCCTCGTTATCAAAGGCGATATGGGTGGGTACATTGAAGGCGCGCTCGCGTTTCTTGATCTTGTCACGGCTGGCAATCGCGTCACGGGCCACCACCTCGCCCTTGAGCGTTTTGCTGATCATCGTGCGCAGGCGGGGCAGGCGGGACGCCTCGTAGGGGTGCCCCTCGGCGTCCTGAAGCCAGAAGGCGGCCGTGGCATAGCCGTCCTTGGAGGTATAGGTGCGCGCGTCCACCACATTGGCACCGACCAAAGCCAAGGCCCCGGCAAGCCGTGAAAAGATGCCGGGATGATCGGCGAGAGCAAAACAGACGCGGGTGGCGTCGCGGTCTTCATCCGGGTGCAGATCAATCGCGATCTCATCCTCTTTGAGATCGCGCAACAGCCGGGCAAAAACCACATGCGCCGTCACATGCAGCCCCTGCCAGTAAGGCGGATAATGCCGGGCGGTTTCCAGCTTGAGGTCTTTGGCGCTCCAATCGCCGAGCGCTTCACGCAGATTGCGCTTGGCGTCTGAGCCGCGCTGCTCGCGGTTCAAAGCCTCAAGCCCGCCTTCCATGGCGCGCCTTGTCTGGCGGTATAAAGCGCGCAAAAGCGAGGCTTTCCAGTTGTTCCATGTCCCCGGACCCACGCCGCGAATGTCGCAGACCGTCAGCATCAGCAACAGATCAAGCCGCTCGCGGGTTTGTACCGCCTTGGCAAAATCGCGCACCGTGCGCGGATCGGCGATATCGCGTTTTTGCGCCATGTCTGACATCAGCAGATGGTGCCGCACAAGCCATTCCACAATGTCCACCTCGGCCGGTTTCAACCCCAGACGCGGCGCCACTTTGCGGGCAATCCTTGCCCCCAGGATGGAATGATCCTCGTCCCGCCCCTTGCCGATGTCATGCAACAGCAGCGCCACATAAAGCACCTTGCGGTTGATACCCTCCTCAAGGATGGATGAGGCGATGGGCAGCTCTTCAATCAGCTCGCCGCGCTCGATCCGCGCCAGATGGCTGATGCATTGGATGATATGCTCATCCACCGTGTAATGGTGATACATGTTGAACTGCATCATCGCCACAATGGGCTCAAATTCCGGGATGAACGCGGCCAGCACGCCCAGCTCGTTCATCCGCCTCAGGGCGCGCTCGGGATTTCCGTGCTTGAGCATCAGATCCAAAAACAGCTTCTGTGCCTCGGGGTTGAGGCGCATGTCATCATTGATCAGGCCCAGATTGGCCGTGACCAGCCGCATCGCATCGGGATGGATAAGCAGCCCGGTGCGCAGGCCCTCTTCAAACATCCGCAGCAGATTTACCGGATCGCGCATGAATTTTTTCTCATCCATGATGGCAATGCGGCCATGGATCTCCCTGAACCCGTCCTTGAGCTTGCGGCGGCGGCGAAACAGGCGCTGCAACAATGGCGCCGATTTCATGTGCAAGGCTTCCAGCTTGGTCAGGAAAATGCGGGTAAGATCGCCCACAACGGTGGCGTGGCGGAAATAATCCTGCATGAAATGCTCAACCGCCCGGCGGCCGGCGCTGTCCACATATCCCATCCGCTTGGCCACCTCGACCTGCAAATCAAAGGTAAGCCGGTCATTTGGCCGGCCCGTGATCAGATGCAGATGGCAGCGCACGGCCCAGAGGAAATTATGCGCCCGCTCAAAGGTTGCAAATTCTTCTTGGGTAAACAGGCCCAGCCCGACCAGTTCCGAGGCATCGTCAACCGAATACAGATATTTCGCGATCCAAAACATAGATTGCAGATCGCGCAACCCGCCTTTGCCCTCCTTGACATTGGGCTCAACCACATAGCGCTGGCCCCCTTGTTTTTCATGGCGTGCATCGCGCTCTTCCAGTTTGGCTTCGGTAAACGCACGTTCGGTGCCTTTGAACAGATCCCGCCAGAGCTGCCGGTTCAATTCCTCTGCCAGCTCTGAATCCCCGGCCAGATAGCGGTTTTCCAACAGGGCTGTGCGAATGGTGAAATCCTCCGCCCCGAGGCGCAGGCAATCATTGATGGTGCGGCTCGCATTGCCCACCTTCAGGCGCAGATCCCACAGGATATATAGCATGCTTTCAATCACGCTTTCCGCCCAGGGGGTGATTTTATAGGGCGTGAGAAACATCAGGTCGATATCCGAATGCGGTGCCATTTCATTGCGGCCATAACCGCCCACGGCAAAGACGGCGATGCGCTCGGCCTCGGTCGGGGTGGCCAGCGGATGCAAGTGCCGCGTGGCCAGATCAAGCGTCGCCAGCACCACGCAATCGGTGAGGAAACTATAGGCGCGCGTGGTCTCATCGGCGGCAAGGGGCTGCGCTTCAAAACCGGCGCGGATCGTGTCGCGCCCCTGTTCCAGCGCGGCCTGCAAAACCGCCACAGCGGCTTTGCGCAGGGCCACGGAATCGCCCTTTCCGGTGGACCGGTCCATCGCCGCCCTAACCCCGGCGACATCAAAAATATCCTCCGCCGGACAGATCAGATCAACCGGCTGGAGGAGGGGTTTTTGCATCTTGCCTGACTGCCCGTATTAAAAGCCTGCACCACCAAAGCTGCTTGGTGCGGGGGAAATCACAACCACTTGTTTATCGGTGATCGTGGCCACGGCCAGCCCGCGCTCGGTGGTGCCGTCAGGGCGCAGGCGGAAAATGCCATTGACCCCCTGAAAGCCCGCAGGCTGTATCAGTTGCGCCCGGCCCAGCGCGCCCGGCCCGCCGGATTTGGCCAACGCGCCCACGGCGGCAATCCCGTCATAGGCCAGCCCGGCCAGCGGATGCGGGCCCGCGCCGTATTTGGCGTTGAAGCGGCTGCGAAACAGGTTGTTGCGCCCCGGATCCGGCAGCGCAAACCAGCCGCCCTGCACCCCGGGCAATTCCAGCGTCTGCGGCGGCGTATCCCAGCGCGCAAGGCCGATATACTGGATCGTGTCCTTGCCCAGGCCCGGCGTTTCCGGCAGCATCTGTGACAAAAGCGGCAGGGCACCGGCGGTATTGGCTGTCATGAAAATGCTATCGGCATCATTGGTGATTGCGGCGGCCTTGATCTTGGCCACGGCATCAAACACGCTGCGCTGTGACAGCTCGTAACTCACGCTGCCCGCCAGGGTTCCGCCGCTGGCGGTGACGGCCTGCTCAATCGCCTGTTTGCCCAACTGGCCCGACAGGTTCTGCGAATAAACCGTCAATATGCGCCCCTTGCCCTGCCGCGCGGCGAATCGCGCCAGCCGGTTTGCGGTATCATTGAAGGTCTGGCCCAGAATGAACAGATTGCCACCGGCGATGGTGGCATTGTTTGAAAACGCCAGCACATTGATATTGCGGCCCTCTACCGCCAGTGCCACCGCATTGGCAGATTCCGCATGCAGCGGCCCGACGATAATATCGGCCCCTTCCGAGACGGCCCTGAGTGCTGCTGCGCGGGCTTTGTCAGCTTGCCCTGCCGTGCCATAGACCCTCAGGTCAATTTTCACACCCGACAGATCGGCAACCGCCATCCTTGCGGCATTTTCCAGATCACGCGCCAGTTTCTGTTCCTGCTCGCTTGCCGCCCCATGCGGCACCAAAAGGGCAACATTCACAACGCCGCCGCCGCCGCCACCACCGGGATTGGACACATAGACATCATCACAGGCGGCCAGCAGGACAAATGTGAAAAGCATGATCAGACGGGCGAGTGTCTTGCGAATGGTGTATAAAACGGCGAACATGAGGTGGCAAACTCCCTACAGACAGCCCGATTGTTCAGGCTTTGGTTTCGGGGGCAATCATAACCGTCATTTGGGGCTGGTCCAGTGGATAAACCAATCATCGAAAATCTGCGCCCGGGCCTTTATCTGATCGCCACCCCTATCGGCACGGCGCGCGACATCACCTTGCGCGCGCTTGATCTGCTGGCCTCATCAGATGTGCTGGTGGCGGAGGATACCCGCAGCCTACGCAAACTGATGGATATTCATGGGGTTGCCCTGCGGGGCAGGCCGCTGTTTTCCTATCATGATCATAACGCAGAACGCACCCGTCCGGGCATAATTGCAGCCCTTGAGGCCGGAAAATCGGTCCTCTATGCCTCCGAGGCGGGTACGCCGATGGTGGCCGATCCGGGGTTTGATCTGGCGCGCGCGGCGGTGGCCGAAGGGTTTGATCTCATCTCGGCACCGGGGCCTTCGGCGGTGATTACGGCGCTCACACTGTCCGGGCTGCCCACCGATCAGTTCCATTTCGCCGGGTTCCTGCCCAACACCAAATCCCGGCGGAAAACCGCGCTGGCGGCGTTGTCATCGGTGCCCGGCACGCTGGTATTTTACGAATCACCCAACCGCATTGCTGCCATGCTGGCCGATGCTGCCGGGATTCTGGGCGGTGACAGGCAAGCGGCGGTTTGCCGCGAGCTGACCAAGAAATTTGAAGAGATTTTGCGCGGTAGTTTGACTGAATTGGCGGGCATCTGCGCAGCTCGAAAACTCAAAGGCGAGATTGTCGTCGTGATAGACCGCGCCCCTTTACCAATCGTAAACACAGATCAGCTAAGCTCCTCCCTGAGCACGGCATTGAAAACAATGTCGGTGCGTGATGCCGCCGATAAAATATCCGCGGATATGGGGGTAAAACGGCGGGTGGCCTATCAGATGGCCCTGAAACTGGAGGCTGAGAAATGACAAAGCACATGGATTTCAACCAGTTGCAGGCACAGGCGATAGTTTCCCGTGGCAACGCCGGATTGCAGGCCTATCTTTCAGGTAAAAGCGCCGAATCGTCTGTGGTTCGGGCCTATCAGGAACGAAATGCTGATATGCTGGAACAACGCTGGCGCGGGGAAGGCGGTGAAATTGATCTGATCCTGCGCGAAGGCGATACCATTGTCTTTGTTGAGGTCAAAAAGGCCCGCAGTTTTGATCAGGCCATTGCCCGCCTGCGGCCAACGCAGATGATGCGCATTCATGCGGCAGCCTCGGAATATCTGGCATTTATGCCTGATGGCCAGCTAAGCAATGTGCGGTTTGATCTGGCGGCGGTGGATGGTACCGGCCAGATCAGGATCATTGAAAACGCCTTTGGGCATTTCTGAATTGCACCCAAGGCCCCAATGCCCCATTTAAGGGAGAAGTGAAAAAGGGGCGCTGCATGAAAATCGCATTTCAGATGGATCCTATTGATGCAATCGACATCAATGCTGACAGCACATTCCGCCTGGCAGAAGAAGCGCAGGCGCGCGGGCATGAGCTGTTTTATTACACGCCCGGGCATCTGGCCTATGATCAGGGCCGGATAACGGCGCGCGGCTGGCCGTTGACGGTTCAGCGGGTTGAGGGCGATCATTACCGGCTGGGGCAGGAAACCACCGTCGATCTGTCGGACTATGACGTGGTCTGGCTGCGGCAGGACCCGCCGTTTGATATGTTCTACATCACCACCACCCATCTTTTGCAGCGGCTCATGCCCAAAACCCTTGTGGTCAATGATCCGTTCTGGGTGCGCAATTTCCCTGAAAAACTGCTGATCCTCGATTTCCCCGACCTCATGCCCCCCACCACCATCGCCCGCGATATTGCCACCATCCGCGCCTTCAAAGACCTGCATGGTGACGTGATCCTCAAACCGCTTTACGGCAATGGCGGCGCGGGGGTGTTCCTGCTGACCGAGGCGGACCGCAATCTGACATCCCTGCATGAGCTTTTCACCGGTTTCAGCCGCGAGCCGCTGATCGTGCAGAAATTCCTGCCCGATGTACGCAACGGCGACAAACGGGTGATCCTGGTGGACGGCGAAGCCGTTGGTGCCATCAACCGTGTCCCCGCCCAGGGCGAGACCCGCTCCAATATGCATGTCGGTGGGCGGCCCGAGAAAATCGGCCTCAGCGACCGTGACCATGAGATTTGCGCCCGCATCGGGCCGCTGTTGCGTGAAAAAGGCCAGGTTTTTGTCGGCATCGACGTGATCGGCGATTACCTGACCGAGATCAACGTCACCTCTCCCACCGGCATTCAGGAGCTTGAACGCTTCAACGGTATCAACGTCGCCGGGCAGATATGGGATGCGATCGAGGCAAAACGCTCATGAGCCTACGCAAACACCTGATAAACCTGCAACTGCGCCTGTTTGAAAAAACCCATATTGCGCGCTGCAAGGATCCGGACAAACTGCGCAGATCGTTTGATTTCAAGGCCAAATGGTTTTTCCACCCGCCGCGCGGCAGCCGTTTTGAAAACAGCATTCTAAGCCATAATGGCGCGGATGTACCGGTGCTTTGGGCGCGTGCCCCGAAGCTGCGGGAGGGCCCGGCCCTGCTTTATTTTCATGGCGGCGGATATGTATTTGGCTCGCCGCAATCCTATTCTGCGATGCTGGCGCAGCTCTCGGACAGAACCGGCCTGCCCGCTTGTTTGCCGGATTACCGGCTGGCCCCTGAACATCCCTTTCCCACCGCGGTTGAAGATGCCCTGACCAGCTATCAGGCAATCATGGATCACCCTGGCGGGGTGGTGATTGGCGGCGATTCTGCGGGCGGCGGGCTGGCCCTGGCCCTGCTGGCTGAAATCATCGCCCGCGACCTGCCCAAACCCAAAGGCACATTCGCATTTTCCCCGCTCACCGACATGACATTTTCAAGCGACAGTTTTGCAAATAACGCGCGCTCGGATGTGGTTTTGCCAGCTCAGAGCGCAGATGTAATGGCGGAAATGTACCTGCGAGGCGCTGATCCGCGCGATCCCCGCGCCTCGCCGCTTTTTGCTGATTTTACCAATGCGCCGCCGGTCTGGCTGGCAGTGGGGGACACTGAGATATTGCTTGATGATTCGCGCAATTCTGCCGCCGCATTGCGCAAACAGGGCGTGGAAGTTACCCTCACCGAGGCACGGAACCTGCCGCATGTCTGGCCGTTGTTTCACGGGTATTTGCCGGAAGCCCGGCAGACACTGGACGAGTTATCCGGGTGGATCACAGCTCTTTCACCCCCGACAAGCGATAGCTGACAGCCTCGGCCACATGCGGCTGGCGCACATCTTCTGCGCCTTCAAGATCGGCAATGGTGCGCGCCACCCTCAGCACCCGGTGATAACCCCGCGCCGACAGGCCAAACCGCTCGGCCACGCGGTTGATCAGATCACGGCCCGCCGCATCGGGCGAGGCAATTTCCTCAAGGGCCTCGCCTTCGGCATCGGCATTCTGGCGCATGTTCGACCGGTCGCCAAACCTTGCCGTCTGTACCGCCCTGGCCTGTTCGACCCGGCCTGCAACCGTGGACGAGCTATCGCCCGAGGCGGGCAAATCGAGGTCGGTAAAGCTCACCGGCGGCACCTCAACCCTGAGATCAAACCGGTCCATCAAAGGGCCGCTGATGCGCCCGAGATAATCCTCGCCACAAATGGGCGCACGGGTACAGGCGCGGGCCGGATCGGAAAGATAGCCGCATTTACAAGGGTTTGCCGCAGCCACCAGCATGAAACGGCAGGGATATTTCACATGCGCATTGGCCCGCGCCACCACCACTTCACCGGTCTCAATCGGCTGGCGCAGGGTTTCCAATACGGGGCGGGCATATTCAGGAAATTCGTCCATGAACAAGACGCCATTATGCGCCAGGCTGATCTCGCCGGGGCTGGCGCGGCGGCCGCCGCCGACAATCGCCGCCATCGAGGCGGTGTGATGCGGCTCGCGAAACGGCCGTGTCCGGCTGATCCCGCCCTCATCCAAAAGCCCGGCCAGTGAATGGATCATCGAGGTCTCCAGCGCCTCGGCCGGGCTGAGCGGCGGCAAGATGCCCGGCAAACGCGCGGCCAGCATGGATTTGCCCGATCCCGGCGTGCCCACCATCATCAGATGATGCCGCCCGGCTGCGGCAATTTCCAGCGCCCGCTTGGCCCGTTCCTGCCCTTTGACATCCCGCAGATCGCGCGCGCCCGTCTGATTCACAACCTCCCCCGGTTTTGACGGCGGCAGCGGCGACTGACCGGTATAATGCCGGACAATCTCGGCCAAAGACCCGGCTCCGATCACCTGTACCGCCTCAACCCAGGCCGCCTCGGCGCCCGAGGCTTTGGGGCATAGCAATGCCCGTTCTTCCTGCGCCGCGGCCATGGCCGCGGGCAAGGCACCGAGGACCGGCACAAGCGTGCCGTCAAGCGATAGCTCGCCCAAGGATGTGGTGCCCTCAATGGCATCTTTGGGGATGATTTCCAGCGCGGCAAGCAGGCAAAGCGCGATTGGCAGATCGAAATGGCTGCCTTCCTTGAGGATATTTGCAGGCGACAGATTGATGGTGATGCGTTTTGAAGGCAGGGCAATCGCCATCGAACTGAGCGCCGTGCGCACCCGGTCGCGCGCCTCGCTCACCGCCTTGTCAGGCAGGCCTACGACTGAGAAGGCGGGCATGCCGGGCGTGATGGCACATTGCACCTCAACCTGGCGCGCCTCCACCCCCTCAAATGCCACCGTATAGGCGCGTGCGATCATGTGCTGTCAACTCCCGTCAATCTTGGTTAACGGTACGCGCTGACGGCTTTAAGAATGGTTAACGCCGGGATATTTGGTGAGCTTTGGGGTTTTGAGTATTTTTGGAAAAATGAAAGATAGTGTTGCTGCTTTCATTTTTCCCTTAAATACTCCCGCCGTAGGCGGTCCGGAGCCTGTTACCCGCGCAGGGCCATGAAATCGGGCCATGCTTCGGGGTCGGCCACTGTTTTATCGCGGCAAAAACCGTTGCAAAAGCCAAATATCCGGCCCTCAAGCTGCATCAGGTGGGTAACGGGCTTGCCGGAATAGGGGCAGGTGTCGTTTACGGCTGTGCCGTTTTCAACCGCCTGGGCGGGCAGGGGGACGGGGCCGGGCCAGTCTGTCAGATCATGGGGTTTGGCATAGCGGTTCAGGGTCGAGCCATGCACCAGCCCCATCGCCCGCCAGCGGCGAAACGCGGGATCAGCCAGATGTGCCGCCACATAGGCCTGCGCCGAGGCCGAGACGGGCAGGCCATAGCCGGCAATCCGCGCTGCAACCGGCGCGTAAAAGGCATCTGCTGCGCTGTAATCGCCACATAGCCATGGGCCATCATGCCCACAGGTGGCGCGGGCGTGATCCCAGATCAGCTCAAGCCGCCGCAGATCGGTTTGAGTCGCGTCTGAGGGCTCAACCCCGGTATAGGCCAGCCGCAAATTCATCGGGCATTCTCCCCTGAGCGCCGTGAATCCCGCATGCATTTCCGCCGCCAGATTGCGCGCTACGGCGCGGGGCTTTGCGCCCTTGGGCCACAGGCCCGCCTCCGGGAAGCGGCTGGCAAGCTCTTCGGCAATGGCCAGGGAATCGCCCACGATTGCCCCCTCGGGCGTACGCATCGCCGGCACGGTTTTGGCCGGGGTCCAGCCCGGCATCTGCTCGGGCACACCGCCTTTTTTGAAATCCACCAGTTTGGTCTGCCGCGGCAGGCCAAAGCGCTCAAACAACAGCCAGCCGCGCAGGGACCAGCTTGAATAGGCGTAATCGCCAAGGATCAATTCATAAGTCATGGCGGCGACAATATCCGCTTCAACGCAGTCGGCAAAACCAGGATTTGTGACGCGCCCATCACGGGATGTGATTGATCATTTCCGCGCGCCAGCCCCCCGCCTGCCAGTGCAGTTCGGTGACCGACAGGTTGTCGATCCTGTTTCTGAAGGCCTCATAGGCCCCCACCCGCAAGGCCTGTTGCACCTGTGTCAGGATCACGCCGAAATGGGCCACGGCGATGATATCGCGCCCCGGATGTGCCAAAAGCAAACGGGCAATGGCCTGATCCACCCGCGCGCTCACCTGATGCCAGCTTTCGCCGCCGGGCGGGCGCACATCGCCGGGGTTTTCCCAAAAGGCCCGTAATTTGGTCTGATCGGCGACAGAATCAAAGCGCCGCATTTCCCAGTCGCCAAAATGGATTTCCCTCAGATCGGTATCATGCGGCAGTCGTTCGCGGCCTGCTTCGATGGCATCAGCCGTGGCGCTGGCGCGGAGCAGATCAGAAGAGACAACAAGCGCATCTTGCGGCAGGTGGGCGCTGAGCCGGGCAATCTGATCGGTATTACTCAGATCCGCCGGTACATCCGACCACCCGACCAGCGCCTTGGCGTGGGTCGGTCCATGCCGGACCCAGAAAATCCGGCTCATGGCAAGCGGCCCTTCAGCACCTGCGGCAATCCGGCTACCACATTCACCACCAGATCGGCTTTGGCCGCCAGTTCCTGATTGAGCCTGCCTTGTTCTTCGCGAAATCGCCGCGCCAAAGCATTCTCCGGCACCACCGACATCCCCACCTCATTGCTGACGATAACAACCGGCGCAGTAGCCATCGCAAGGCCGGTCATCAGCGCGGCCCTGGCCTCAGCCATGTCATTTTCCGCCAGAAGGTGATTGCTCAGCCACATGGTGGCGCAATCCAGCAGCACGATCTGTTCATTGGTGGCGGCATTCAACGGCGTTGAGATATCCAGCGGCGCCTCAATGGTGCGCCAGCCCTGTCCGCGCGCCTCGCGGTGCCGGTGCATCTTGGCGCGCATCTCATTATCAAGAATCTCCGCCGTGGCCAGATATATCTTGCGCCGCCCGTCTGCCGCCACAAGCCCTTCCGCATAGGCCGATTTCCCCGATGCAGCCCCGCCCAAAACCAATGTCAATTCCGGCAACATAACAGCCAAGCACCCTTTTTTGATCCAACTTGATTAGCCCTGACTAGCATTTGATGCCACAGTGAAAAAGACCACAATCGGTTCATGTGGCCGATTTATTCGGAGAAAGCCATGCCGCTTGATACCCCTCACACAGCTCAGCTTCCGCGTATCGCGATGCGGGCGGAAATGCTGGATGCCGAAACCGAATTCATGTTGGCCACGGCCTGGCGCGAGCGCGGCGATGAGGCGGCGCTGCACCGTCTGATCACCGCCTATATGCGGCTGGCAATCTCGATGGCGACAAAATTCCGCCGTTACGGCGCGCCGATGAATGACCTGATACAAGAGGCCGGGCTGGGCCTGATGAAAGCAGCACAAAAATTTGATCCCGGCTGCGGCGTGCGGTTTTCAACCTATGCTGTCTGGTGGATCAGGGCGGGCATTCAGGATTACGTGATGCGCAACTGGTCGTTGGTGCGTACCGGTTCCACCTCGGCGCAAAAATCGCTGTTTTTCAACATGCGCCGGGTACAGGCGCAGCTTGAACGCAAGGCCATGGCGCGGGGGGATGAGCTTGCCGGGTATCAACTGCGGGCGCATATCGCTTCTGAAATTGGTGTGCCCCTGCGCGATGTCGAACTGATGACGGAACGGCTTGCGGGTACGGATCTGTCGCTCAACGCCAGCCAATCCGGCGATGAAGGAGCCCGCGAATGGATCGAGGCGCTGGAAGACGAGGCCCCGCGCGGCGATCAGGTGGCAGAGCGGGATCATGATCTTGGGGCCATGCGCGGCTGGTTGATGGCAGCCATGGAAGGGCTTTCTGCGCGCGAACGCCACATCGTGCGGGCGCGCCGGTTAAGCGATACTCCGAGCACATTGGAAAGCCTCGGGATTGAGCTTGGCCTGAGCAAGGAGCGTATCCGGCAGGTTGAGGCCGCTGCCCTTGGTAAAATGCGCCTGTATCTTGAGCGGGAACGGCCCGAGGTTATGGGCCTGCTGGCATGAAACCATTTAACAGGGCCGCTCATCGCCCCCTGACGTGGCCGCTTCGCGAGGCGCGCACGCAAGGGCGCGATGAGCAGCAGTTGCTCTTGTCTCGGGGCAAACCACATCATACTGTCGCATGGGGATGGATAAGGAACATTGCCCATGCTGGCATCGAAACGCATTCTTTTGATCATTGGCGGCGGCATTGCCGCTTTCAAATCGCTTGATCTCATCCGGCGGCTGCGGGAACGCGGGGCGGATGTCACCCCGGTACTGACCCGCGCGGGGGGCGCATTTGTAACGCCCCTGTCGGTGTCGGCACTGGCCGGAGAAAAACTTCATAGTGATCTGTTTGATCTCACCGCCGAGGCCGAGATGGGCCATATCGAGCTGAGCCGCAGTGCCGATCTGATTGTGGTGGCCCCGGCCACCGCCGATCTGATGGCGAAAATGGCGCATGGGCTTGCGGATGATCTGGCATCGACCCTGCTTTTGGCCACGGATACGCGGGTTCTGATTGCGCCTGCGATGAATGTACGCATGTGGCAGCACCCGGCGACGCAGCGCAATATTGCCACCCTGAAAAGCGATGGCATCCTGTTCAGCGGCCCCAATGACGGCGATATGGCCTGCGGTGAACATGGCCCCGGTCGCATGTCCGAGCCGCTTGAGATTGTCACCGCGATTGAAGCCGCCCTTGCAAATGGCCCGTTGAGCGGCAAGCGCATATTGGTGACATCCGGCCCCACCCATGAGCCGATTGACCCGGTGCGCTATATTGCCAACCGTTCTTCTGGGGCGCAGGGAACTGCATTGGCCCGCGCCCTGTCGGCGCTTGGGGCCGAGGTGATTTTTGTCACCGGCCCGGCCGAGGTGCCCCCGCCAAAAGGGGTTGAGGTGAGGGCAGTGAAAACCGCGCAGGAGATGCTTGAGGCGGTGAAAGCGGCGCTGCCGGTGGATGCGGCTGTATTTGCTGCCGCCGTGGCCGACTGGCGGATGACGGAACCGGCAAGGAATAAGATGAAGAAATCCAAATCTGGCCTGAAGCAGCTCGATTTTACTGAAAATCCCGACATTCTGGCGACAGTGGCGCATATGAACAAAGGCCGCCCGCCGCTGGTGGTGGGCTTTGCCGCCGAAACCGATGATGTGGTGAGAAACGCCATCAACAAACGCAAGCGCAAGGGCTGTGACTGGATCGTTGCCAATGACGTAAACCCGGCCACCGGCATCATGGGCGGCAGCCATAATGACATCGTTCTGATCACCCATGACGGCACCGAGGATTGGCCGCGCATGTCCAAGACGCAGGTTGCCGCGCAACTTGCAGACCGGATCGCACAGGCGCTGGGCTGAGGTTTTTGAGTATTTTTGGAAAAATGAAAGGCTGGGGATGGTCACGGTAAAGTTTGCCTGGGTTGAGGGGGCGGATCGGGCGCTGGGCCTGCCGGCCTATGAAACCGAGGGCGCGGCGGGGGCGGATCTCAGGGCGAATTTTTTGCCAGAGGCGCGCTGTGGCCTGACCCTTGCACCCGGTGCGCGCGCGCTTGTGTCCACCGGGCTGCGGCTGGCTGTTCCGGCGGGATTTGAGGTGCAGATCCGGCCGCGTTCGGGGCTGGCCCTGAAGCATGGGATCACCCTGCCCAACAGCCCCGGCACCATTGACAGTGATTATCGCGGGCCTCTTGGGGTGATCGTGCTTAATTCCGGGACCGGGGAATTTCATATTGAGCACGGGCTTCGCATTGCGCAGATGATTGTTGCCCCGGTGGTGCGGGCCGCGTTTGATCTGGTTGAGGGATTGGATGAAACCGCCCGTGGCGCAGGCGGCTTTGGTTCCACGGGGCGCGGCTGATGGCGCTGGTGCTGATCCTTGCCGGTGTTTTATGGGGGCTTGGCATGGCGCTTGGCACGCCTAAACCGCTGCGTTTGGTGATGATCGGCATTTTGTGGCTGGCGGTGATTGTTTTGCATCTGCTGCTGCCCGATGGGCATGGTTTTCGCATGGCTACCGGGGAAAGTGCCGCATTATGGCTGATGCTTGGGGGATTTGCCGGGCTTGTATTGGTGTATCGTGCGGGGCTGCTGTGGCTGAAAGCAAAAGCCGCGCCGCCTGACAGCCCGCAAAAAGGCACGTTTTCCGATACCGAGCTTGAGCGCTACGCCCGCCATATCGTATTGCATGAAATCGGCGGGCCGGGCCAGAAAGCCCTGAAAAACGCCCGCGTTCTGGTGATTGGTGCGGGCGGTCTTGGCTCTCCGGCGCTGCTGTATCTTGCGGCTGCCGGGGTCGGCACCATTGGTGTGATCGACGATGACCTGGTGGATAATTCCAACCTTCAACGGCAGGTGATCCACCGTGATGCCGACATCGGAAGCCCCAAAGCCCTGTCTGCCGCCCGCGCCATGACGGCGCAAAATCCGCATATAACAATACGCCCATACCAGCGCCGCCTGACCGCCGATATCGCCGCTGATCTTTTTGCCGGGTATGATCTGATCCTCGATGGTACGGATAATTTTGACACCCGGTATCTGGTCAATGTTGCTGCTTGTGAAAACTCCAAACCATTGATATCAGGGGCATTATCCCAATGGGAAGGGCAGTTGAGCGTGTTTGATCCGGCCCATGGCGCGCCCTGTTACCAATGCATTTTCCCACAAGCCCCAGCCGAAGGCCTTGCACCTTCATGCGCCGAGGCAGGCGTGCTTGGCCCTTTGCCCGGCGTGATGGGCGCGATGATGGCCGCCGAGGCGATCAAGCTGATTACCGGGGCGGGGAAACCCCTTCGCGGGGAAATGCTGATATATGATGCGCTTTACGGTGAGACGCGCAAATTTTCCCTCAAACCCCGCGCCGATTGTCCGGTTTGCGGCGGAAAAGGACATGCTGATGAACCCGCTGCTGGCTAACTGGACCACCGCCTTTGAAATCGCCCCGTTTGATGCGATATCCGACGATGATTTTGCCCCCGGATTTGAGACCGCTCTGGCCGAGGCCGAGGCCGAAATTGCAGCCATCGCCAACGCCCCGGCACCGCCCACATTTGCCAACACGATCGAGGCGCTTGAGGCCTCGGGCAAAGCGCTGGATCAGGTTTTGTCGGTATTTTTCACGCTGGCCGGTGCCGATAGCAATCCAAAACGGCTTGAGCTGCAGCGCAAATTCAGCCCGAAACTGGCGGCGCATTCCTCGTCAATCTACGGCAACAAAGCGCTGTTTGGCCGCATCAAAACCCTGTGGGATGCCCGCGACACACTCGATATCACCGACGAGCAACAGCGCGTTCTGATGCTCACCCACCGCAGTTTTCGCCGCGCGGGGGCCAATCTCACAGGGGCGCAGGACATCCGGATGCGCGCGGTCATGTCGCGACTTGCTGATCTTGGCACCGAGTTCACGCAAAATCTGCTGGCGGATGAGGCCGGCTGGTACATGGAATTATCCGAAACCGATCTTGTGGGTTTGCCTGATTTTCTGGTCTCTGCTGCCCGGTCGGCGGGGGCTGAGAAAGGCCTCAAAAATCCTGTCATCACGCTGTCACGCTCGCTGATTACGCCGTTTTTGCAATTCTCCCCCCGCCGTGATCTGCGCGAGAAAGCTTTCACCGCCTGGAAGGCCCGCGGTGCCAATGCAGGCGATACCGATAACCGCCCCATCGCCGCAGAAATTCTGGCCCTGCGCCATGAGCGTGCAACCTTGCTGGGCTATGAAAGCTTTGCTGATTTCAAGCTGGAAACCGAGATGGCCAAAACTCCGGGGGCGGTGCGTAAATTGCTGATGGATGTCTGGGAGCCTGCCAAAGCACAGGCCGGGCGTGATGCAGAAATTCTCACGAAAGTGATGCATCAGGACGGCATAAACGGCGATCTTGAACCGTGGGACTGGCATTATTACGCGGCAAAGCGCCGCCTGGCCGAACATGATTTTGATGAAGCCGCGCTCAAGCCCTATCTTTCGCTAGATCAGATGATAAAAGCAGTTTTTTCCTGTGCGCATCGCTTGTTTGGGCTGGAATTCACACCCCTAGAAATACCACTTTACCATCCTGATTGCCGTGCCTGGGAAGTCACCCGCGATGGCAGGCATATGGCAATTTTTATTGGCGATTACTTCGCCCGCGCGTCAAAACGCTCAGGCGCGTGGTGCTCGGCCATGCGCGGGCAGGCCAGATTCCCCAGAGTTCAGGCTCCGGTGGTGATCAATGTCTGCAATTTCGCCAAAGGTGATCCGGCTTTGCTCAGCTATGATGATGCCCGCACATTGTTTCACGAATTTGGCCATGCGTTGCATCAGATGCTTTCAAATGTGACCTACGAATCAATCTCGGGCACCTCTGTCGCCCGCGATTTTGTTGAATTGCCCAGCCAGCTTTTTGAACATTGGCTTGAGGTGCCGGAGGTGCTGCGCGAATTTGCCGTTCATTCTGAGACCGGCGCGCCAATGCCATCTGAGCTTTTGGAAAAAGCCCTCAGCGCTGCCAATTTTGACATGGGGTTTCAGACGGTCGAATATGTCGCCTCGGCATTGGTTGATCTGACATTTCATGAAGGTGCGGCCCTGGCTGATCCGATGGTTCTGCAATCGGAGATTCTGGCTTCTCTTGGCATGCCTCCCGCCATCACCATGCGCCACGCCACACCGCATTTTGCACATGTATTTTCCGGCGATGGCTACAGTTCAGGATATTACAGCTACATGTGGTCGGAAGTGATGGACGCGGATGCCTTCGCTTCATTTGTAAAAGCAAGCGGCCCGTTTGATGCGGCGCGTGCTGCGGCCCTTGAGGCCAACATCCTTTCCACCGGCGGTTCGCGCGATGCAGAAGAGCTATACCTCGCGTTTTGCGGCAAGCTGCCGGGTGTTGAGGCGCTGCTCAGGGGGCGCGGGTTATCGTGGTGAGCGCAAAAGTTTTTGAAAAACTTTTGCCAAATCTTTTTATAAAAGATTTGCGGCCCGCGCTTGATCAGATAGTCTGATCATATTCTCCAACCGCATCTTCCGTCCGGATCACTGCGTCCATATCGGCGAAGATTGCCCGCATCTCGGCCTCAGATTCTGAACTTTCACAGACCACTACCAGATTGGGCGTATTGGATGAGGCCCGCACCAGCCCCCAACTGCCATTATCCAGTATAACCCGTGCGCCATTGACCGTGACCACTTGTGCAATCTTGCGGCCAGCCAATGGCTCACCAGCCTCAAAGCGTGCCACCAGCCGGGCCACCAGCCGTTCAAGTACCGCGTATTTTTCCGTGTCCGCGCAATAGGGTGACATCGTTGGCGTGGCCCATGTTTGTGGCAAAGCGCGGCGCAGGTCTGACATGGATTGGTCCGGGTTGCGGTCCATCAGCTTGCAAATCTCAATGGCCACGCGCAGCCCGCAATCATAGCCGCGCCCGATTGGTTCAGCCAGAAAGTAATGCCCGGATTTCTCAAACCCGGCCAGCGCGCCAATTTCCTTCACCCGCCGTTTCATATGAGAATGCCCGGTTTTCCAGTAATCCGCCTTAGCCCCATTGGCCAATAACACCGGATCGCTGGCAAAAAGCCCGGTTGATTTAACATCTGCCACAAAGGTGCTGCCTGGATATATCCCGCTCAGATCCCGCGCCATGATCACGCCCACCTTATCGGCGAATATTTCCTCGCCCTCATCATCCACTACCCCGCAGCGATCGCCATCGCCATCAAACCCAAGCGCAAAATCAGCGCCCGAGGCCAGAACGCTGGCGCTCATGTCATGCAGCATTTCCATCGCTTCAGGATTTGGATTGTAATGCGGAAAGGTATAATCCAGCTCATTATGTCTGGGCACCACCTCAACACCGATGCGTTCAAACAATTCCGGCGCAAAGGCGCTGGCGGTGCCATTGCCAGTGGCGCAAACCACCTTGAGCTTGCGCGTCATGCGAAAATCACCCACCAGATCATCAAGATAGGCCTCGCGCACACCGCTGACAAACTCATATCCGCCGCCGGGTCGGGCCTCACCTTCGCCATTCAGCACGATCTCTTTAAGCTCATTCATTTCATCGGGGCCGTGGGTCAGGGGCCGCTCAAAGCCCATTTTCACCCCGGTCCAGCCATTGGGATTATGCGACGCCGTCACCATCGCCACCGCCGGCAGATCAAGATGAAATTGCGAAAAATACGCCATCGGGCTCAGGCAGGGGCCGATATCCTTCACAGCAATTCCCGCCTGCATCAGCCCCAGCATCAGCGCGTTCTTGACCGACAATGAATATGCGCGGTAATCATTGCCCACTGCAATTTCCGGCCTGATCCCGCGCTTTTGTATCTGGGTGCCAAGGCCAAGGCCAAGGGCGGTGATCCCCGGCAGGTTGATCTCATCCGGGTATTTCCAGCGCGCATCATATTCGCGAAAGCCGGTGGGCATGATCATCGCATCACGCAAAAATTCCCAGGTGTTCTGGCTTACTTGATATTCAGGTCGGCTCACGCATCGCCCTCACTTTTATTAAATGCGCAGCGGATTGGCCTTGGCCAGTTGATCAAACTGCATCAGGTTCTTGATCAGCCCATCCATCTCATTCAGCGGAATCATATTGGGGCCGTCACTTGGGGCTGAATCAGGGTCTTCATGGGTTTCAATGAATACCGCCGCTACCCCCAAAGACACCGCCGCGCGCGCCATCACCGGGGCAAATTCGCGCTGCCCGCCGGAGGATCCGCCCTTGCCGCCGGGTTGTTGCACCGAATGGGTGGCGTCCATCACCACCGGATACCCGGTGGCGGCCATCTGCGGCAAAGACCGCATATCCGCCACCAGCGTATTATAGCCAAATGAGGTGCCGCGTTCGGTCAGCATGATCCGGGTATTACCGGTGGCCTCGATCTTCGAGATCACATTCGGCATGTCCCAGGGCGCAAGAAACTGCCCCTTTTTGACATTGATCACCGCGCCGGTTTCGCCTGCGGCCAGCAATAAATCCGTCTGACGGCACAAAAAAGCCGGGATCTGCAACACGTCACATATCTCGGCCACGCGCGCGCATTGATCCGGCAGATGCACATCCGTCAAAACCGGCACGCCAAGCGCCTGTTTCACCGCCTGCATCACCTCAAGGCCCGCCTCCATGCCTAGGCCCCGCTTACCACCAAGCGAGGTGCGGTTGGCCTTGTCGAACGAGCCCTTGAAGATAAACTGGGCGCCGTGGGCGGCACAGATATCGCGCATCTGCCCCGCAATCATCAGCGCATGATCGGTGCTTTCAAGCTGGCAGGGGCCTGCGATCACGCTGAGCGGCTGATCATTGCCAACGCTCAACCCTGCAAATTCAACCCGTTTCATGTTATGACGATACCTGCTCTCTGAGGATGGATGCGGTCAGTGACAGCATCAGGTAGATACCCGAGAAAACCAGAAATGCAAGGATGGTATTCTCAAACGCCCGCGGATATGACGGATCATCCGAGGCCACCGGCCGCACCGAAACCGTCAGATACCGCACCTGCTTATTGGCCTCGATCTCACTCAGGCGTTTGTTTTCGAGAGCGGCTTGCAACACCAGATCAGCGGTGGCCAGATCGGCCTGGGCAATCTGAATTTCCGAGGTCAGCTCCGCCAGTGAGGCCTGCCCGTCACTGGCCTGATTGAGGCGCGCGTTCTGCTTGTTCAGCTCTTCCTGATAGACTGCGATTTCGCCGCGCAAAGCATCAACCTTGATCTGATTTGGCCGCGCATTGCTCAACTGAATATTCAAATCCAGTTGTTTTTCCTGCAGCCGCAACTCAACCGAATTGATCAGCGCCCTGATACCGGCAATCTCGCCCACAGGATCAAGTATGCTGCCTTCCTGAAGCTCAACCAGCCGCTTTTGCGCCGCACGGCGGTTTTCGGTGGCATCCTCAAGGCCCTGATTGGCCGTGACAACAGCATCCTCGCGTTTTCTCCGGCTCAGATCATCCACCCGCTCTTCGGCGTATTCGATCAGCTTATCGGAAAATATTGCGCTCAGCTCGGGTATGGCGGTCGAAACCTCCATCCGGATCATGCCTTCTGTCGGGTCATAACCCAGCTTGATATACTTTTTAAAAAGTTTGAAAGCGGTTTCATTGCTGGCCTCAGGGTCAAGCCGCTGGATCGGATCAATCCAATCCTGAGAGAAATGCGCGCGAAAACCTTCATCGGCATCCAGCCGCAGCATCGCATCCTTGGACTGCAGATAAGATTGCGTTGCCACCGAATCCTGACCGGTGGCAAACTGGCTGGGCAATAAGCCGCCAAGCCCGCCGGCCGCTGCCCCGGAGCCATCAGCCGTCAGGATCAGAAACTCGGATTTGGTCGTATACATCGGGGTGGCAACCCCATAGTAATAATACCCCGCTATAAAAGTGGGGAAAAATACAAAAAACAACAACCGCGTGCTCAGCAGGAAAAGCTTGTGACGGCGGCGTCTGCCAATGTCGCGTTGAATTTTCCTGATGTCCTGCGCCCGCCGTTCTGCCGGGCTCAGTTCGGTTGCGGGCAGTTTTGGCGTGCCCATGGGAATGGTCTGAGGCAGTTGAACTTTCCTTGACTTGCCCCTTTGGTTTTTTTGCCCGTCGCCCCCCGCCTTTCCCGGGGCATTGCTCTCGTCATTGGCCAGCAGTTCAATTATATTCGTGCGCTGGAACGGATCAATGCCCTTGGCGCGCAACAATCTGACGGCATCCAAATCAGATGTCGGTTTGAGGCCGTTCTTGATTGCCATACGCCGGGCCATGCGCAACTGCCTGCCGGTTAGCTCTTCTTTGCGGATATCATCAATATTCTGCGATGATCTGACCTCACTGGCGGTGCTGATTTCACCATCCTGTACGGCCTGACCCACGGGCGCATCTGTGGCTTGCCCTGCCTGAGGCCCGCTTGCGGACGGTTCTGCCGCGCTACGGCGGGTGCGGAATTTTTTAACCCTGGGTTTCATAGTCATAAAGCTGCTTTGCCTCTTCCAAGGTGTCAAACATATAAAGCTGGCCACCCATCAGAACGGCGGCCTCGCTGGCGAATTTTTCAAGTATGTTGGGATCATGTGATACGATGATTGTGGTTGTGGTGCGCAGGCGTTCCTGCAAAATATCACCCGCCTTGCGGTTGAACTCAACATCCATTGATCCCGGCATGCCCTCATCAATCAGATAGATATCAAAATCCAGTGCCAGCATCAGTGAAAAGGTAAAGCGCGATTTCATCCCCGATGAATAGGTGCCAAGCGGCTGATCAAAATATTCCCCAAGGCCACACATCCAGCGGCAGAACGCCTCGATATAATCCGGATCAAGCCCGTAAAGCCGGGCGATATACCGGGCATTGTCCATTGCCGATAATTTGGGGATCACGCCACCCATGAAGCCAAGCGGAAAGCTGATCCGGCAATCACGCCGGACGGTGCCCTCATCCGGCTTTTCCAGCCCGGCCATCATGTTGATCAAAGTGGTTTTACCGGTGCCATTGGGGGCCAGAATGCCAAGCGAGCGGCCCAGCTCAACCTTGAAATTCACGCGCTCAAGGATCACCTTGCGCTGCGTGCCGGTCCAGAAAGACTTGCTGACATTTTCAAATTCGAGCATTGTATTGCTCCGGTTCTGCTCGGGCCCTGGCTAGTTTTAGCGCAGCTTGGTTAAGATGGTATCATCGGTTAAAATTTGCACTACTTTGGCTGAATTATGCCGCTTATCACCGCAGATCGGGGCTTTTTTATGCCTTTTTGCGGGAACACCCGGCATTTGTTTACCATTCTTTCATGTTTTATCTGCCGCCAGCGTTACAATTCCTGCTTTTCCACCCGCAACATCTTGCCCACAACAAACGAAATACCCGCGGCGGCAAAGCTGAACAAAGCGCCCATTTTTGCGGCATCCTGCACAGGCCCCGTATCAAACGCCACCGAGGCCACGAACAGCGACACGGTAAAGCCAATCGCGGCGACACAGCCGATCACCACCAGATCCATGATCCGCATCCCCTGCGGCAGGCCCAGCCGCATCGGCCTCGCGGCGATCCAGCCAAAGATGAAAATCCCCACCGGCTTGCCGATGATCAGCCCTGCGAGCACCAGCCATGTGGCATCGCCAATCGCCGAAAATTCCACCCCGGCATTGAGCAGCCCAAAGAAGAAAAGAACAATCTCAACCGGGTGTTTCAGCGCATGTTCCAGCACGTTAAGAAGATCATGCAGGTATTTCTCGGCTTCGCTGAAGATGCCAAAAGCCCGGTCCGCATGCGGGATCACAACCACAACCGGTAACAGCCCCAGTGCCGGATGCAGGCCCGAACGCATGAACCCGTACCAACTGGCGCACCCGGCCACGATATAAGGCAGCCCGCCAAAGGCCCGGCGCATCTTGGTTGAACAGGGCCGCTCCTGATTGCCCCTGTCAATCCGCCGGGGCAGCCAGTTGAACAGCACAAAAACCAGGGCCGCCGCGCCAACAGAAAGCAAAAGCCAGACCGGTGCCAGATCCCCGCTGGGATAGAAAATCGCCAGAATGATCAGGCCCGCGGCATCATCGGCAATCGCCAGCAACAGCAAAAACCTGACCGCCGGATGCCCCGCGCCAAACACCAGCCGCCCAATCAGATATGAAAACGCAATATCCGTGGCGGTAGGGATGGCCCAGCCATTGGCAACCGCATTGAACGTGTCCGATCCCATGACCATCGCCAGCCCCAGATAAACCGCGATTGGCCCAAACATGCCGCCCGCCGTGGCAACCAGCGGCGTTGCCGCCTTTTTGCCGCGCAATGAGCCGTTTTTAAGGATCACCGCCTCCCATACTTCCTTGGCGGCAATGGCGAAAAACAGCGCCATCAGCACATCATTGACCAGATAATGCAGCGTCAGCGTCCGGTGGCCGTCATGCAAATGCCCGATCGGCGCATTTTCCCAGATCTCAAAATCAACAAAATAATGGTAGGTTTCAGGGCTGGTATTTGCCCAGATAAGCGCTGTTGTTGCGCCAAAAATCAATAGAAGAGAATAATTTGTGACAAAATTCCAGACACGATACATTCAAATAATCCTGTTAGATTGGTTTGAAATCTAAATAGGGTATTTGAATAGATGGAGCAAGCAACAGGGCATCCATCCCGTAGGGCGGGCTTCAGGGTATCATCTGCCAGACAACCCCGGCCAGAACCGCGCCGCTCACGGCAAAGCCGAGATAGGCGGCAAAAACCCGTGGCTTCACCAGCGCCCAAACCGCAATCGCCGCCGGGATGCAACTTACCCCGCCCGCGATCATGAAACTCATCGCCGCCCCCTGGCTCATGCCCTGTGTCAGCAACGCCTCCACCAGCGGCACCGCCGCATAGCCGTTAAGATAGGCCGGTGCGCCCACAAATGCCGCCAGGATAATCGGCATCAAACCGCCGCCGCCCAGCACATTCGCCACTGCTTCGGCCGGGATATAATTCAGCATCAAAGCCTCAAATACATAGGCCAGCGCCAGCCATTTGAGCAAGAACACCGCATTCTCAATAGCGGTGGCACGGAATGTATCACGCCGCTTCTGCTCGCTCCAGAACCGCCACAGAGGCTTGCCCTCAAACGGCTTGTTGGCACTACAACAGCCCCCCACATGTGGCTTTTCCCGCAGCGGATTGGCAAATACCACCGAGCGCGCCGCAATCATCGTGGCAAAGCCGCCCAACAGGCCGATCCCCACCGCCGCCACCGCCTTGGCCACGGCAAATTTCCATCCCAGCGTACCGGCAATGATCAAAAACATCGCCGGATCCATCAAAGGCGAGGCCAGCCAGAATGCCATCACCGCCCCCAGGGGCGCCCCAAGCGCCAGCATCGCGGCTATGAACGGGATCACCTCGCAACTGCAAAACGGCGACAGCCCGCCCAGCAGCGCCGCCATCACAACCATCTTTGCCTGCCGCCCTTCAAAAGCGCGCGCCAGTAATGTTTCGGCACCCGAGGCCTTCAGATAAGCCACCGCCAGCACCGCAAAGGCAATGAACGGCGCGGTATGCAACAAGGCCCCCGATGCAAAGCGGACCATCGGCCAGAATTGCGGCCCGTCCAGCACCGCCACCAGAGCCAGAATAATCCCCAAAGCCGCCCAGGCCTTGTCAATTTTCAGCCTCCGCGCGGGATGTGCGTGATGGGTGCTGTCAGCCATGTTCATGTCCCTCATGCGGGTGCGCAGTATCGGCACAGCATTCGCGTAGTAAAAACTCCGACAGGGAGTGCAATTCGTCATACGCCACGGCAGCGCAAATGATGCTGCGCCCCTGCCGCGCCTGCGTCACCAGCCCGGCATTTGTCAGAATTTTCATGTGATGCGTCAGCGTTGATCCGGTCACGCCGCTGCGTTGGCCCAGCTCACCAATCCGCAAGCCCTCCGGCCCGGCCCGCACAAGGCATTTGAGCACCATCAGCCGCTGTTCACTGCCAAGGGCGGCAAAACTTGAGGCGGCCACTTCAATATCCAGATCATGGGGTGTTGAATGTTTCATGATTCTAGAAATAGCGAAATATTCGAGGCGCGCAAGGTTTATTTCTATATTTATCGAAATGAAAGTGAAATTCCCGGCTGAAAATTCAAAAATCACCCCCGATTGTTCATTTTCCCCGCTGCCCCCTTGGGTTTGCCTGTGTTTTGTACAAGACTCCCATGCAACATGTACAAGTTGTACAAGATTTCATGACCGACCTTGCGCTTGACATATCCGCCTGCCGCCTTTGCGCCGACCGCTTTGCCGCGACGCATACCAATCACGCGCCCCGGCCGGTTGTGTGGTTCAAGCCCTCGGCGCGGATTTTGATCGCCGGGCAGGCGCCGGGGATGCGGGTGCATAAATCAGGGATCCCGTTTGATGACCCTTCAGGCGATCGTCTGCGCGATTGGCTCGGGCTAAGCCCTTCAGAATTCTACGATAAATCCAGGGTGGCGGTGGTGCCGATGGCGTTTTGCTTTCCCGGCTATGATGCCAAAGGCTCGGATCTGCCGCCGCCGCGCATCTGTAATGAGACATGGCACGCACAGGTGATGCAATCCCTTGATAAGGTTGCGCTAACCGTGCTTGTGGGTGGGTATGCCCAAAAATATCACATGCAGGTTAAAACCGGCGTGACCGAGACAGTGAAAGCATGGGAATCACACGCGCCCTGCATCTTTCCCTTGCCGCATCCGTCATGGCGTAATACCGGGTGGTTAAAGAAAAACCCGTGGTTTGAGGAAAATCTTTTGCCGCAATTACGCCATGAGATTCAAAGGCTTATGTATGACTGAAACTTTACTGGATAAAGCACACGCCGACATGCAGGCCGATGTTAACAATTCCGCCGCCCGGTTGCGCTTCTATGAGAAATTTGCCGGGGTTGAGCTGTTTTTGCTGCTGAAATCCGAGGCTTCCGGTGATCAGATATCCCCGGAAGTCTTTGAATTACCTGATAATTCCTATGTTCTGGCGTTTGACCGCGAGGACCGTTTAAGCGGCTTCACCGGTCAGCCCTCCCCCTATGCCGCGCTCTCGGGGCAGGGGATATGCAAAATGCTGTCTGAAAACAATCTTGGCCTTGGCCTCAATCTTGATGTTGCGCCTTCCTCAACCCTGATCCCGCCCGAGGCGGTGCGCTGGGTTGCCGATATGGAAACCGCCCCCGAGATGCGGGAAGAGAAAGCCAGAAATTTCAGCACTCCCAAGGGGTTGGATCAGGATTTTCTGACCCTTCTCGACACCCGCCTTGCCGCCGCCACCGGGCTTGCCGCCATGGCCTATCTGGTTGGCGTGACCTATGAAGACGGCACGCAAGGCCATCTGCTGGCTTTCATTGATGCCCTGCCGGACGCCTGTGACTCATTGGTGAAAACTGTCGCGCAAGCCCTTGTTTTTTCCGGGTTAAATACCGAGGTGCTTGATGTTGCCTTCTTTCAGGCCAGCGATCCTGTTGCGGCCACATTAGCCAAAAACGGGCTTCGGTTTGATCTGCCTCAACCTGAAAAACATGTGCCGGTGGCCCCCGGCACAGACCCGGAAAAACCGCCTGTTCTCAGGTAGTTAAAGCGTTTCGCCTCATTGTAGGATCACAACAATGAGGCGAAACGCGCGGAACCTATTGATGTTGTGGGCGTTTCGAGATCAAGTTGTGATTTGGGCTTAATTTTGAGACGCTTTAGTAACCTAAATCACGATCCACCAGATGCAAAAAAGGCTCTCCCGCCTCGCCCCGGCGCACGTTTTCGGCAATCACTTCCGCCGCCGTTTTCGCCCGTGTTTCCGAAGCAATATGCGGCGTCACCGTCACCTTGTCATGCGCCCAAAAGGGATGTTCCGGCGGCAAGGGTTCTTGCCGAAACACGTCCAAAGTAGCATGTCCGATCTGGCCCTGATCAAGCGCATTCAACAGCGCCTCATCCGCAATCAACTGCCCGCGCCCGGGGTTGATGATCACAGCACCCTTGGGCATCAGGGACAGAGCGCCGGCGTTGATGATATTCTCGGTTTGCGGCGTAAATGGCAGTAATAAAACGATAATTCCTGCACGTTTCAGCGCCTGTTGCAACCCGTCATCGCCATTGAGGCAGGTAATATCCGGCACGTCCTTGGGGGATCGGCTCCAGCCTGACACGTCAAACCCAAGCCCCGCCAGCGCCTTTGCACAGGCCTGCCCAAGCACCCCCAGCCCAAGAATGGCAACCGGCCGGTCACAGGCCAGCGGTGGGATATGCTTGCGCCAGATCCCATCTTGGTTAAGCACCTGCAAATCGGTGTTGAGATGATGCCTGAGCACATGCCCCGTAACCCATTCCACCATGCCTTGCGTCAGCCCGCCATCCACCATCCGCGCCAGCGGGATGCGCAGGGTGGTATTGCCCACCACATCCTCAACCCCGGCCCAGAGATTCAGCACCGCCTTGGCGCGGGTGAAGGGGGTGAAATCCTGCACATCGCTGTTGGGGGCATAGACGATATAATCCACCTCAAAGGGAGCAATGTCGGTGCTGAGGTTGGCCTGTACTCCAGCGTTGGAAAGTGCTGTATTCAAAGGGTTTTCATAGGTTTCCCAGCGCTCGGCATGGGCGGCAAACAGGATGTTAACGGGCATTGATATTACCTTGGTTTATGGATGTGAGCGCTTTGTACAAGGCCGAAACCAATCAGCAGCACCAGCATCGCCGAGCCGCCATAACTGACCAATGGTAAAGGCACGCCAACCACCGGGGCAAGCCCCATGACCATCGACATGTTAACGGCGAAAAACAGGAAAAACGTGGCCGCGATGCCAAGGATCAGCAGCGATGAAAACCGGTCACGATTTGACATGGCCGCCGAGATGCAAAACACGATGATCAGGGCGTAAAGGCATAAAAGTGAGAACGCCCCCACAAAGCCAAACTCTTCGGCCAGGGTGGTAAAGATGAAATCGGTATGCTTCTCGGGCAGGAAATTCAGCCGTGATTGCGTTCCCTGCATGAAGCCACGCCCGGACCACCCCCCTGATCCCAATGAAATTTTTGACTGGGTGATATGATACCCCGCGCCAAGCGGATCACTGGAAGGATCAAGAAATGTATCTATCCGGCGGAACTGATAATCCTTGATCATTTGCCAATCGGTTCCCCGGCTTTTGAACACGGTGGTGACAAGCCCCGCGACCGCCGCAAACACGCTGGCAAAATAGGCCCAGTGAACCCCGGCCAGAAACATGAGCAGCGCCCCCGAGGTAAGCAGCAATATTGCGGTTCCAAGATCGGGCTGCCGGATGACAAGGGCCACGGGGATCAGGATGAAGATCACCGGAAGCAGCACCCAAAACGGCTTTGATGTGCGATTAAGCGGCAGCCAGTCATAATAGGCAGCCAACAGCATCACCAGAGTTATCTTCATTAATTCAGATGGTTGCAGGACCATGAAGCCCAAATCAATCCACCTCTGCGCGCCCATGCGCTCGGATCCCAATCGATCTACCAACATCAAAAGTAACAGGGCGCTTCCATAGGCCAGAACAGCCATATTGCGCCAAAACCAGATCGGCACCATCGCCACGCTCAGCATGAGAAACAGACCCAGGGCAAAGCGTTTCATCTGCGGCTCGGCCCAGGGCGTGAACGAGCCGCCGGCGACGGAATAAAGCATCAAAAACCCAACACTTGCCACCGCGATCAGCAGGATTGTCAGCGGCCAGTTGAGATAGAGGATTTTGCGCAATCCCGTGGGTATGGATTTAACGGAATATTCAAGATAGCTCATGCGCGGTCATTTTCATCTGTGCCGGAGGCTGGCCGGTCGCGGCGCAGCTTTTCCTGCTGTTCGCGGATGCTGTCCCGGTCCGCGGCGGGATAGGCGTCAAGCGGCGGGTCTTCGCCATAAAGCGCCTGCAAGGTGATGTCGCGTGCAATCGGGGCCGCCGCAACCGAGCCGCCACCGCCATGCTCAACCACCACCGCCACCGCGACCCTGGGATTATCAAACGGTGCGAAATCCACGAACAGCGCATGATCGCGCCGCTCCCATGGCAAATCACTGTTTTGGGTCACGCCCCGGGCACGCTCGGCCGCTGTGATATTGCGCACCTGACTGGTGCCGGTTTTGCCGGCCATGCGGTACGCATCTTCGATGATGCGGCTGCGGTAAGCCGTGCCACGGCGGTTGTTTGACACTTCGAACATGGCGTTGCGCACCTGTTGCAGATTGTTGGGATTAAGGCCCATATCCTCGCCCGTGCCCAATGGTTGTTCAATCCCGTCAATGGATTTGACCAGGCGCGGCATAACCGACCGCCCGGTGGAAATACGCGCAATCATCACCGCCAGTTGCAAAGGCGAGGCCAGCACAAACCCCTGCCCAATGGCCGAGTTGACGCTATCGCCGATCACCCATTCTTCGCCCTTGGCGGCCTCTTTCCATTCTTTGGTCGGGGCCAGCCCCTTGGCCACGCTTGTCATCGGCAGATCATACACCTGCCCAAGTCCCAGACGGCGGGCCATGGCACTGATCTTTTCAATCCCGGTGCGCAGCGCCATTTCATAGTAAAATACATCGCAACTTTCGCGCAGGCTGCGCAGAAGATTGACATTGCCGTGACCCGCACGTTTCCAGCAATGAAACCTGCGGTTGCTGACTTTAATAAAGCCCCGGCAAGGCACGGTGTCACCGGCATCAAGCTGGCCATCTTCCAATGCGGCAAGCGCGGTCACCATCTTGAAGGTTGACCCCGGCGGATAGACACCCTGAACCGCCTTGTTGGGCAGGGGGCGGAATTCGTTATCCAGCAAAGCCTTGTAATCCGCGACCGATATGCCGCGCACAAATAAATTAGGGTCAAATCCGGGGGTTGAGGCGCAGGCCAGCAAATCGCCGGTTTCGCAATCAATCACCACGGCGGCGGCACTTTCACCCGCCAGCCGGGCGTGAACATAAGATTGCAGTTCATTATCAAGCGTGAGCTGTACATCTGCACCGGCCTGACCCTCTTGGCGGTCAAGCTCGCGCATGACCCGGCCGCTGGCATTGACCTCAACCCGTTTGGTCCCGGCCTTGCCGCGCAGGACGTCTTCGAGTTTGGCCTCGACCCCGATCTTGCCGATCTGAAACCGGGGGATCAGCAGAAGCTGATCCGGGGCGTCAATGTTTTCAAGGTCGCGGTCGCTGACCGGGCCGACATAGCCAACGATATGGGCGTAATCCGCCCCCGCCGGGTAATG
This sequence comes from Roseovarius sp., assembly GCA_021775255.1. Lineage (GTDB taxonomy): Bacteria > Pseudomonadota > Alphaproteobacteria > Rhodobacterales > Rhodobacteraceae > Roseovarius. Next base: position 41,154 of record JAJFIA010000002.1, on the reverse strand, counting down.
CCGCGACAGGCCGACCTCGGGGGTGACACCGGGCAGGGCAGGGGCGTTCACCGCCACCCGGCTGATATCTTCCCAACTGACCCGATCGGCGATCGTGACCTCGGTATCGCCGCGCAGGTCGCGCAATTCGCGCCGGGCGCGTTCAAGCTCATCCGCGTCAAGCTCAACCAAACGGGCAAGGCGGGCGATGATATTATCCACATCACCGGCCTGTTCACGCACCATATTGATCCGGTAGCTGGGCGAATTTTGCGCAATCACCGCACCGTTACGATCAAAAATACGGCCGCGTGCCGGGGTGATCAGGCGGATGCTGATGCGGTTTTCCTCGGCCAGAAGGCGAAACTCATCGGCCTGTTCCACCTGCATATAACGCATCCGCAACGCCAACAGCCCCATGAATCCGATCTGCCCGCCGCCAAGGATCAGCCCCCGGCGGGTAATCCGGCGCTGGCTTTCGGCGGTATCGCGGAGGGGATGTTTCACAGGCTTTGCCTCATGGCGTTCACATCTCCGGGGGCCAGTTTGCGCACCCGAAACAGGATTTGCGAGATAAGCACAACCAAAGGATAGGCGATCAGCGTCATGATCATCTCAATCAGGCTGAGGCCAAGAGGGGCCTGATCTATCAGCAATAGCATAAGCACCACACGGTAGATGAGCGTTATGATCACAAGCGTTATGGCAACATGCAGCCATTCTGCCGCAAAGGCCAGATCGCGCAGCCGGGTGGCACGGGCGCGCAAGGCCTCGGAGCTGATCAGCACCAGCGCCGCCCAAAGCCCCGGCGGGCGCTGAAACAAAAAATCTGTCAGCAAAAACACCAGCGCAATCATCAGGGGCGGCACATAATCCGGCCGCCGCAGGACCCAGGCAAATGTCAGCGCAAGGATCAGTTGCGGCGCGGCCCAGCCTTTGGGCGTGGTATCGAGCGGCAGCAAATGCAGGATAATCAGCACCAGACACAGCCCAAGCCAGATGAACCGCATGAGCCAAAGATGAGAAATTGCACGATCAGCCATCGCTATCTTCCCCTTCTTCATCGGTGGCGGTCATGTTTTCATCCTGCGGCGGTGGTGGAGCAATAACCTGCCCCGTGCCGGTAATGGCGTCATGGCCATAGCTGCGCAAAACCCGCAGAAACTCAAGCCGCTCATAATCGGCGGCGAGGCGCACGCGGATGCGCCCGGACGGATCCTTGGCGACCTGCCCGATCAAAAGGCCAGCCGGAAACACGCCGCCATCGCCGGATGTCATCACCCGGTCACCGGGGCGTATTTTATCGGGGTTTTCGACAAATTCAATCAACGGGGCAATGGTGTTGTCGCCTGCGATCAACGCTTTCTGCCCCGAGGGCTGAATGAGGGCGGGGGTGCGGCTTGAGGTATCGGAAAGAAGGATAACCCGCGCGGTATTGTTGCCCACGCCTGAAATGCGCCCGACAAGGCCAAGCCCGTCCATTGCCGCCCAGCCATCCACGATACCATCGCGCGCACCCACATTGATCAGCACCGATTGCCGGAAAGGCGAGCCACTATCGGCCAGCACCACGCCGGTAACAAATGTCAGGCGCGCATCAAGCTGCACATTGTTGAGATCGAGCAGGCGGGCGTTTTCCTGTTCCAGTTGAAGGGCGGCCTCTTTCCAGGCCTTCATTTGCTGCAACTCGCGGCGCAACTCCTGATTTTGCTGGTAAATCCGCTGGTAGCTTTGGAAATCGCGCAGGATATTCACCGTACCGGTGACCGGCGCCATGGCCCAGTCAAAGCTTGGCACCACCTTGTCAATCACCTGCGCCCGGAAGCGCTCGACCCTGGGGCTGTCGATCCGCCAGACCAGAAAAACGCCAAGCAGGCACAGCGCCAGCACCCCAACCAGCAAACGCTTCAAAGGGCCGGTGTAATCGCCGTTATGTGCTCTGTCCTTCGCCAAAAGGAGGCCCTTTCGTCAGAGGCCCTAAAGCGTTTCCAGTAAACGTTTCAATCACAGCGTTTGCTGGAAACGCCCACCACGTTGATATGTTGCACTGCGTTTGCAAGTTTACGCTGTTCCAACATAAACTCGCAAACGCTTTAGCTGTCGTAGTCAATCGCGTGGCGCAGTTGCTTTTCAAATTCAAGCGCCTTGCCGGTGCCAAGGGCGACGCAATTCAGGCTGTCATCGGCAATGGAAACCGCCAGCCCGGTCTGTTCGCGCAAGGCCAGATCAAGATCACCAAGAAGCGCGCCGCCGCCGGTCAGCATCACGCCCCGGTCAACGATATCCGCCGCCAGGTCCGGCGGGGTTGCTTCCAGCGCGGTCATCACCGCCTCGCATATCGACTGAACCGGCTCGGCCAGCGCTTCGGCAATCTGGGCCTGGCTGACTTCGGTTTCCTTGGGGATGCCATTGAGCAGATCGCGGCCACGTATCTGCATCGAGCTGCCGCGCCCGTCATCGGGCATACGCGCCGTTCCGATCGAGGTTTTGATGCGCTCGGCGGTGGATTCGCCGACCAGAAGGTTATGCTGACGCCGCAGATAGTTGATGATCGCCTCATCCATCCGGTCGCCGCCAACGCGGACCGAGCGGGCATAGACGATATCGCCAAGTGACAAAACCGCCACTTCGGTGGTGCCGCCGCCGATATCCACCACCATGTTGCCGGTGGGGTCGGTGATCGGCATACCGGCACCGATGGCCGCAGCGATGGGTTCGGCGATCAGACCGGCGCGGCGCGCCCCGGCACTGAGCACCGAGGTGCGGATGGCGCGTTTTTCAACCGGGGTGGCACCGTGCGGAACGCAAATGATGATCTTGGGCTTGGAGAAGGTCGAGCGTTTAAGCACCTTGCGAATGAAATGTTTGATCATCGCCTCGGCGGTGTCAAAATCAGCAATCACCCCTTCGCGCATTGGTCGGATCGCTTCAATACTGCCCGGTGTGCGGCCCAGCATCAGCTTGGCATCTTCGCCCACAGCCAAAACTGTCTTGACGCCGTCCTTGATGTGATAGGCCACGACTGAGGGTTCAGACAGGACAATCCCGCGGCCTTTGACATAGACCAGCGTGTTTGCCGTTCCCAGATCAATGGCCATATCGGGCGAGCTAATACCGGGGATTTTGTGCCAAATAGACATATGCGCCTGCGTCCTGTCGTGAAATAGATTGCCTGACCCACCGACTCTTTCGAAAGGCCTGAATTGTAGTTCTTATATGCGCCACATACGGATGGTGAAAGGGCAAGTTTTACCTCTATCAGCATCAATCGGCCTGAGTGTCGAGCGATTATTCGGTTGTATATCGGCGAAATTACGCCTGAATACACGCATAAGTTGTATCATGAAAGGCCATAGGTGACATAACCCACGGCGCGTATTATACAGATCAATGTCGACAATAAGCTGATGGGAACGGGTATTGTCTGCAACGGAATGCGGGCAAAACTTATGGGTCTAGATGGCAAACGCTGAAAACCATTCATATCCGCTTGAGGGCTTTGCCCGGTCAAGCCGTGAAATGCCCGGCGGGTGCTATGAGGAAGAGCGCCGTAATGAAATTGAAGGAGCGGCCGCACATGACAGTCTTCTGGGGCTAATCCGCAATGTCATGGATGATCAGGAAGGTGGTAAAAAAGGCATACCGCCCTCAAAACTCAGGCTTGCGGGGCTCATACGCAAAACCATCGCAACGAAGCGGCCCGCAGAACGGAAATCAGAGGGCAATCACCGGGGTGCGGGGAAGATCAGCAGGGCCTCATCCTCTTTCCGGGGCATGTTGTGGGGGGTGCTGAAGCCGGTTGTTGCAAAGGTAATTGCCTATCGGCCGACGGCAAAGCACATTGTCTTTGCGATACTGGCTCTGGTTGTATTTTTCCGGCCATGGCTGATACCCATATCCATATTTGCCTTGTTGCTGCTGCTTGCAATCATCTGGCTGAGCCTTGGCCCGGATCGCATCTCTGAGCTTGTTTACGGGCGTTGGCTTGGAATACAGGCGCGCAATCCGGAGCGGGCCGAGAAAATCAGGCATCGTTTTCAGGCCATTGTGAAGCGGGTGAATACTGTGTTGAGCCGGGTGCCGGGCAGGTGGGCTGTACGCCTGCGCCTGCCGGATTATTCCAGTGACGACCAGACGCAGGATCAGTTGCGTGAAGGCCCGGACCCGTTTGAAAAGCTGGCCGCCGAGGCCCGGCAGGAGCGCGAACAGAGATAACCGGCAATTCAGATCGGCCCTTGAATTTGCCAATCTGCCCGCGTATGTGGCGCGTAGCAATCAAGTAGCAATCAACATGAGAAGAAAGCGCAAATGGCACGTACAAACCCGCTTCAGTTCATCCAGCAAACCCGATCGGAAATATCCAAGGTTATCTGGCCAACCCGCCGTGAGGTGATGCTGACGACGGTGATGGTCTTTATCATGGCGACACTGACGGCGATCTTCTTTTCAGTGATTGATATACTTATCCGCAACGGTTTGCAGGGCATATTGAATCTGTTTGGATGAAATTGCCGACAGTCATGATGGATCGGAACAGGGCGTTTTGAAATCAACTTTGGGCTCAGGTTAATCCCGAAACACTTTAGTGGAAATATCTGTTTGGACCCTTGAAATCACAGGCGAAGGGCGGTAGGTGACGGCACAGATTGGAACAAGGCGCGCAATGATTCGGGTTGCGCGCCGCTTTTTGTTTCGGATGTAAGGGCGTAACTGCCTGTAATATATTAATTTTGGCCGGCAAGCTGGCACAGATGAGGGCAAGTTGAGCAATGGCAAAACGGTGGTATTCGGTCAGTGTTCTCTCAAATTACGAGAAGAAGATTGCCGAGCAGATCAGAACCTCTGCCATCGAGAACGGCCTTGAGGACGATATCGAAGAAGTACTGGTGCCCACGGAAGAAGTGATCGAAGTGCGCCGCGGCAAGAAAGTCACCGCCGAGCGCCGCTTCATGCCCGGCTATGTGCTGGTGCGGATGGAGATGTCGGATCATGGCTATCACCTGATCAATTCGATCAACCGTGTGACCGGCTTTTTGGGCCCGCAGGGCCGGCCGATGCCGATGCGCGATGCCGAGGTGAACGTGATCCTCAACCGGGTGCAGGAAGGCGAAGATTCGCCGCGCACCCTGATCCACTATGAGGTGGGCGAGAAGGTCAAGGTCAATGACGGGCCGTTTGAGGATTTCGACGGTCAGGTCGAGGAAGTGGACGAAGACAACCAGCGCCTGAAGGTGACGGTTTCGATCTTTGGCCGGGAAACCCCGGTCGAACTGGAATTTACGCAGGTTACCAAACAAACCTGACGTGAAAAGCGTGGGAGGCGAGGGGGCCGCGGCACCCAAACCGGACCACGACAACTTAAGGCCTGAGGGGCGCGCCCCGAAGGTGTTGGATATGAAGGAGAGGCCAGATGGCCAAGAAACTCGCAGGTACGATGAAGCTGCAGGTGCCCGCAGGGCAGGCAAACCCCTCGCCGCCGGTAGGCCCGGCGCTGGGCCAGCGCGGTATCAACATCATGGAATTCTGCAAGGCGTTCAACGCCAAGACGCAGGATTTGGAGCCCGGTGCGCCGTGCCCCACGCTGATCACCTATTATCAAGACAAAAGCTTTGACATGGATATCAAGACGCCGCCCGCGTCTTATTACCTGAAGAAAGCCGCCAAGCTGAAATCAGCCGCCAAACTGCCCGGTCGGGAAACGGTTGGTTCCGTGACCACCAAGCAGGTCAAGGAAATAGCCGAGCTGAAATGGAAAGACCTGAACGCAAACGATATTGAGGCGGCGATGAAAATCATCCTCGGCTCGGCGCGTTCCATGGGCATCGAGGTGAAGTAAGATGGCAAAAACAGGAAAACGTACCCGCGCCGCGCGTGAGGCCTTCAAAGGCCAAAGCAATGTGACCGTGGAACAGGCTGTGGCCCTTGTAAAAGGCAACGCCAAAACCAAATTTGACGAAACCGTTGATATTGTCATGTGTCTGGGCATTGATCCGCGCCACGCCGATCAGATGGTGCGCGGTGTTGTCGGCCTGCCAAATGGCACCGGCAAAGACGTGCGCGTGGCGGTTTTTGCCCGTGATGCCAAGGCCGATGAGGCCAAAGCGGCAGGTGCTGATATCGTCGGCGCCGAGGATCTGATGGAGATCGTGCAGGGCGGCAAGATTGATTTTGATCGCTGCATTGCCACCCCTGACATGATGCCGGTTGTTGGCCGTCTGGGCAAGGTTCTTGGCCCGCGCAACCTGATGCCGAACCCCAAGGTGGGCACGGTGACGATGGATGTGGCCGATGCTGTGAAGGCGGCCAAGGGCGGCGAAGTGCAGTTCAAGGCGGAAAAGGCCGGGGTTGTGCATGCCGGTGTTGGCAAGGCGTCATTTGACGAGGCCAAGCTGGTTGAAAATGTGCGTGCCTTTATCGGTGCGGTGCAAAAGGCCCGGCCTGCCGGTGCCAAAGGTGCCTATATGAAGAAAATCTCGCTGAGCTCGACCATGGGCCCCGGCGTGACCATCGACGTGAGCAACGCTGCCGTCGAATAACGTCAAATCGCGCAAGCGAATTGACTTTGCTGGGAAAGGGAATGCGCAGCATTCGCGGCCAGCACAAAGAATTTGCTGGCGGGCTTCGGCCCGAAAGCAGATGGCGGGGCCGCCAACTTGGCCTTGCCTCTGTCCGAGACGGAGGGTTCGTCACACATGTGGCGAATAATTCCTTCCTGAGATGGGAAACGAGATTGAAACTCATGAGGGTGCAAACCTTCGGGTGATTTTGGCCTCGGGACCCTGAAATTGGACCCGAAACGCTTCGGATATCATCCGGGGCATAACTGAGCCGGGGGGAAACCCCCAAATTTGGAGTGTAACTGTGGATAGAGCCCAGAAAGAGAAAGTGGTCGAGGAACTCGGCCAGATCTTTGAAAGCTCTGGCGTTGTAGTGGTTGCCCACTACGCGGGTCTTACAGTTGTGGAAATGCAGGATCTGCGTGCCCGTGCCCGTGAGGCACAAGCATCGGTTCGTGTTGCCAAGAACAGGCTCGCCAAAATTGCCCTTGAGGGAAAGCCCTGCGCAAGCATCGCCGATCACCTTTCGGGTATGACCGTTCTGACCTACTCGGAGGATCCTGTGGCTGCGGCCAAGGTTGCCGAGGGTTTTGCCAAGGATAACAAGAAGTTTGAGATCCTCGGCGGGGCCATGGGTGAGAATGCACTGGACCGTGCTGGTGTTGAAGCCACGTCCAAACTGCCGTCGCGCGATGAACTTATCGCAACGATCGTCGGCATGCTGGGCGCTCCTGCTTCGAACATCGCGGGGGCCATTGGCGCGCCTGGCAGCAACATCGCGAGCATCCTTTCGACCCTCGAAGAGAAGGCCGAAGCTGCATAAAGCAACTGAAATACTTCGCGTAGGGTGATTGCCCGACGTTAGAACACAACTTGAAAACGAAAGAGTCAAAAATGGCTGATCTGAAAAAACTTGCTGAAGAGATCGTTGGTCTGACGCTTCTCGAAGCACAGGAACTGAAAACCATCCTCAAAGACGAGTATGGCATCGAGCCCGCCGCTGGCGGCGCTGTAATGATGGCGGCAGCCGGTGGTGACGCCGGTGGTGATGCCGGTGAAGAGCAAACTGAATTTGATGTGATCCTGAAATCGCCTGGCGCGTCCAAGATCAACGTGATCAAAGAAGTGCGCACCATCACCGGTCTGGGCCTGAAAGAAGCCAAGGATCTGGTTGAGGCCGGTGGCAAAGCTGTCAAGGAAGGCTGCAGCAAAGACGAAGCAGAAGACATCAAAGGCAAGCTGGAAGCAGCGGGTGCCGAGGTCGAACTGAAGTAAGCAAGCGTGGGTTTCACCCACCCTACGGGGGTGACGGTGATGGCGGATTGTAGGGTGGGTGAAACCCACCGCGGCCGCAACCCATCAAGAACAAGGCTGAGCCCGGCAAAATCCGGACTCAGCCGAACCTGTCTTAGCAAGGGCTTTGCCGGATCAAAGCCTTTTCTAAGGATTGGTTCATATGATCGGGAGGCCTCGTGATGGGACGCGGGTGCCACGAATTGATCAAAACCCATCCTCTCGAATGGCCCTGTTGCTGTGCCCCGACAGCAACATGACCGGTGAGAAATGAAAGGTGACATTGACCATGGCTAAAACCTATATCGGCCAGAAGCGTTTGCGTAAATATTACGGCAAAATTGGCGAAGTCCTTGAAATGCCAGATCTTATTGAGGTGCAGAAATCATCTTATGATTTGTTCCTGAAGTCCGGTGATCAGCCCGAGCCGATGGATGGCGAAGGCATCAATGGTGTGTTCCAGTCGGTATTCCCGATCAAGGATTTCAATGAAACCAGTGTGCTGGAATTTGTCAGCTATGACCTGGAAAAACCGAAATATGACGTAGAAGAATGCATGCAGCGCGACATGACCTATAGCGCGCCGCTGAAGGTTACCCTGCGCCTGATTGTGTTTGATGTTGATGACGATACAGGTGCCAAATCGGTTCAGGGCATCAAGGAACAGGATGTGTTCATGGGCGATATGCCCCTGATGACCCCCAACGGCACTTTCGTGGTCAACGGTACCGAGCGGGTGATCGTGAGCCAGATGCACCGCTCGCCCGGTGTTTTCTTTGACCATGACAAAGGCAAAACCCACTCATCGGGCAAGCTCTTGTTTGCCTGCCGTATTATCCCCTATCGCGGCTCGTGGCTGGATTTTGAATTTGACGCCAAGGATATTGTTTTCGCCCGCATCGACCGCCGCCGCAAACTGCCGGTGACAACCCTGCTTTATGCGCTGGGCCTGGATCAGGAAGGCATCATGGATGCCTATTATGACACGGTTCAGTTCAAGCTGAAGAAGAACAAGGGCTGGATCATGCCGTTTTTCCCGGAGCGTGTGCGCGGCACCCGCCCGCTGTTTGATCTGGTCGATGCCAAGACCGGCAAGGTGATTGCGGAAGTCGGCAAGAAGGTGACGCCGCGGGCGGTGAAGAAGCTGATTGACGAGGGCAAGGTCAAGGATTTGCTGGTGCCTTACGAACATATCCTGGGCAAATTCGTGGCCAAGGACATCATCAATGAAGAAACCGGTGCGATTTATGTCGAAGCCGGGGATGAGCTGACGCTGGAATATGACAAGGAAGGTGAGGTTACCGGCGGTAGCCTGCAGGAATTGCTGGATGCGGGGATCACCGATATTCCGGTGCTTGACATCGACAATATCAATGTCGGCCCCTACATGCGCAACACCGTGGCGGCGGATAAGAACATGAACCGCAGCACCGCACTGATGGATATTTACCGTGTCATGCGCCCCGGTGAGCCACCCACCGAAGATGCCGCATCAGCGCTGTTTGACACGCTGTTTTTTGACAGTGAGCGTTATGATCTCTCGGCTGTTGGCCGGGTGAAAATGAATATGCGCCTTGACCTTGACAAGCCTGATACGCAGCGCACGCTGGACCGCGAAGACATTGTCGCCTGCATCAAGGCGCTTGTGGGCCTGCGCGATGGCAAGGGCGACATTGATGATATCGACCACCTTGGCAACCGCCGGGTGCGCTCGGTTGGCGAGCTGATGGAAAATCAGTACCGTGTGGGCCTGTTGCGCATGGAGCGTGCGATCAAGGAACGCATGTCGAGCGTTGAGATCGACACGGTGATGCCGCAGGACCTGATCAATGCCAAACCGGCCGCTGCCGCGGTGCGTGAATTCTTTGGCTCAAGTCAGCTAAGCCAGTTCATGGACCAGACCAACCCCTTGTCGGAAGTCACCCACAAACGCCGCCTGTCGGCGCTTGGGCCGGGGGGGCTTACGCGCGAGCGCGCGGGCTTTGAGGTGCGCGATGTGCACCCCACCCATTATGGCCGGATGTGTCCGATTGAAACGCCGGAGGGGCCGAACATTGGCCTGATCAACTCTCTGGCGACATTCGCGCGGGTCAATAAATACGGCTTCATTGAAACCCCTTACCGCCGCGTTGAAAACGGCCATGTGACCGACGAAGTGCAATATATGTCGGCCACCGAAGAGATGCGTCACACCGTGGCGCAGGCCAATGCCTCGCTGGATGACAAGGGTAATTTCATCAACGATCTGGTATCGACGCGCCAGTCGGGTGATTACAGGCTGTCGCCGCGTGAAAATGTCGATCTGATTGACGTCAGCCCCAAACAGCTTGTCTCGGTTGCGGCCTCGCTGATTCCGTTTCTTGAAAACGATGATGCCAACCGCGCCCTGATGGGCTCGAACATGCAACGACAGGCGGTGCCGACCCTGCGTTCCGAGGCGCCGCTTGTCGGCACCGGGATCGAGGGTGTCGTGGCCCGCGATTCGGGTGCTGCGATCATGGCAAAACGCGCCGGGATTGTTGATCAGGTGGATGCCACTCGGATCGTTCTGCGGGCCACTGAAGATCTTGAGATGGGCGATGCCGGTGTGGATATCTACCGCATGCGCAAATTCCAGCGCTCGAACCAGAACACCTGCATCAATCAGCAACCGCTGGTGAAGGTGGGTGATACGGTGGTCAAAGGCGAAGTGATTGCCGATGGCCCTTCAACCGATATGGGCGAGCTGGCCCTGGGCAAAAACGTGATTGCCGCCTTCATGCCATGGAATGGCTATAACTACGAAGATTCGATCCTGATCTCCGAGCGCATCGCCCGCGATGACGTGTTCACATCGGTGCATATCGAGGAATTCGAAGTGGCCGCACGCGATACCAAGCTTGGCCCCGAAGAGATCACCCGTGATATTCCAAACGTGGGTGAAGAAGCGCTGCGCAACCTTGATGAGGCCGGCATCGTTTATATCGGTGCCGACGTGGAGCAGGGCGATATCCTGGTGGGTAAGATCACCCCCAAGGGCGAAAGCCCGATGACGCCGGAAGAAAAACTGCTGCGTGCCATCTTTGGCGAAAAAGCCAGCGACGTGCGTGATACATCATTGCGGGTGAAGCCCGGTGATTTTGGCACCGTGGTTGAGGTACGTGTATTCAACCGCCACGGCGTTGAGAAAGATGAGCGCGCCCTGCAGATCGAGCGTGAAGAGGTTGAGCGCCTGGCGCGTGACCGTGATGACGAGCTGGCGATCCTGGATCGCAATATCTATGCCCGTCTGAAATCGCTGATCATGGGCAAGGTTGCTGTCAAAGGTCCGAAAGGGGTCAAGGCCAACTCGAAAATCACCGAGGAATTGCTGGAAACCCTGACCAAAGGCCAATGGTGGCAACTGGCACTGAAGGGCGAAAAGGATGCCCAGATCGTTGAGGCTCTGAACGAGCAATATGAGGTGCAAAAACGCACTTTGGATGCGCGGTTTGAAGATAAGGTCGAAAAAGTCCGCCGGGGGGATGATCTGCCACCGGGCGTGATGAAGATGGTCAAGGTATTCATCGCGGTCAAGCGCAAGCTGCAGCCCGGCGACAAGATGGCGGGCCGTCATGGTAACAAGGGTGTGATCTCCAAGGTTGTGCCGATGGAAGACATGCCGTTTCTGGCCGATGGCACACCGGTTGATTTCTGTCTCAACCCGCTTGGCGTTCCCAGCCGGATGAATGTGGGCCAGATTTTGGAAACCCACATGGGCTGGGCCGCGCGGGCTTTGGGCGTGAAGATTGATGAGGCTTTGCAGGAATATCGCCGTTCAGGTGATATGACGCCGGTGCGCGAGGCGATGAAAACGGCCTATGGCGATGATGTCTACGACGAGGGCATCAAGGACATGGGTGAGGATCAGTTGCTTGAAGCCGCTGGGAATGTGACGCACGGTGTGCCGATTGCAACGCCGGTATTTGACGGTGCCAAGGAATCTGATGTCAACGATGCGCTCAGGCGCGCGGGTTTTGACACAAGTGGACAATCGGTGCTTTACGATGGCCGTACAGGCGAACAGTTTGCCCGTCCGGTTACCGTTGGTGTCAAATACCTGCTGAAACTGCACCATCTGGTGGATGATAAAATCCACGCCCGCTCAACCGGTCCTTACAGCCTCGTCACCCAGCAACCGCTGGGCGGTAAGGCGCAGTTTGGTGGTCAGCGCTTTGGGGAAATGGAGGTCTGGGCTTTGGAAGCATACGGTGCTGCCTATACCTTGCAGGAAATGCTGACGGTGAAATCCGATGACGTGGCAGGCCGGACAAAAGTCTATGAATCCATAGTCAAAGGCGACGATAATTTCGAGGCTGGTGTGCCTGAATCGTTCAATGTTCTGGTTAAAGAGGTCCGTGGCCTTGGTCTGAACATGGAACTCCTGGATGCAGAGGAAGACGAGTAGGGGCAAAAATTTTAAATAAAATTTTTGGTAAGATTTTTTCTAAAAAATCTTGGCCCCCTCCCACCCTTTGCCCGAATTCGAGGAATTGAAAATGAACCAGGAACTGACAAATAACCCCTTCAACCCGGTTGCTCCGGTCAAGGTGTTCGATGAAATCAAGGTCTCTCTGGCCAGCCCCGAGCGTATTCTGAGCTGGTCTTATGGCGAGATCAAGAAGCCCGAAACCATCAACTACCGCACGTTCAAGCCTGAACGTGACGGGCTTTTCTGTGCCCGTATCTTTGGCCCGGTCAAGGATTATGAATGCCTCTGTGGCAAATACAAGCGGATGAAATACCGCGGTGTTGTCTGCGAAAAATGCGGCGTGGAAGTGACGCTGCAAAAGGTCCGGCGCGAGCGCATGGGCCATATTGAGCTGGCCGCACCTTGTGCGCATATCTGGTTCCTTAAATCGCTGCCGTCGCGCATTGGCCTGATGCTGGATCTCACCCTGCGCGATCTGGAGCGGGTGCTGTATTTTGAAAATTATGTGGTAACCGAGCCGGGCCTCACGGATCTCGACTATGGCCAGATGCTCAGCGAAGAAGAGTATATGGATGCCCAGGATGCCTATGGCATGGATGCCTTTACCGCCAGCATCGGTGCCGAAGCGATCCGTGAAATGCTTAGCCAGATTGATCTGGAATCCGAGGCCGAAAATCTGCGTGCCGATCTGGCCGTGGCCACTGGTGAATTGAAGCCCAAGAAGATCATCAAGCGCCTCAAAGTGGTTGAAAGCTTCCTGGAAAGCGGCAATCGCCCGGAATGGATGGTGATGACGGTGATCCCTGTGATCCCACCAGAGCTGCGCCCGCTGGTGCCGCTCGATGGGGGCCGGTTTGCCACCTCTGATCTTAACGATCTTTACCGCCGGGTGATCAACCGCAACAACCGCCTCAAGCGTCTGATTGAGCTGCGCGCGCCCGATATCATCGTGCGCAATGAAAAGCGGATGTTGCAGGAATCTGTTGATGCACTGTTTGACAATGGCCGTCGCGGTCGGGTGATTGCCGGGGCCAACAAGCGCCCGCTCAAGTCACTGTCGGACATGCTCAAAGGCAAACAGGGCCGCTTCCGGCAGAACCTGTTGGGTAAACGGGTTGATTTCTCGGGCCGCTCGGTGATTGTGACGGGGCCGGAACTGAAGCTGCATCAATGCGGCCTGCCCAAGAAGATGGCATTGGAGCTGTTCAAGCCGTTCATCTACTCGCGTCTTGAGGCGATGGGGCTTTCCTCGACGGTCAAACAGGCCAAGAAACTGGTTGAGAAAGAACGCCCTGAGGTTTGGGATATTCTTGACGAGGTGATCCGCGAACATCCCGTAATGCTGAACCGCGCGCCAACGCTGCACCGTTTGGGCATTCAGGCGTTTGAGCCGGTCTTGATCGAAGGCAAGGCGATTCAGCTGCATCCGCTGGTTTGTTCGGCCTTTAACGCCGATTTTGACGGCGATCAGATGGCTGTTCACGTGCCGCTTTCACTGGAAGCCCAGCTTGAATGCCGGGTTCTGCTGCTGTCGACCAATAACGTGCTGTCGCCCGCCAACGGCGCGCCGATTATTGTGCCCTCGCAGGATATGATCCTTGGCCTTTACTACATCACGCTTGAGCGTGAGGGCATGAAGGGCGAAGGCATGGCGTTTTCTTGCCTTGACGAGGTGCAGCACGCGCTGGACGCGGGTGAAGTACATCTGCATGCCAAAATAATCGCGCGTATTCCGCAGATTGACGATGAAGGCAATGAAGAGTTTATCCGAGTGGAAACCACGCCGGGCCGGGTGCGCCTTGGGGCGCTTCTGCCGAAAAACGCCAAAGCTCCCTATAGCCTTGTGAACAAACTTTTGCGCAAGAAAGATGTGCAGCAGGTGATTGACAGTGTCTATCGCTATTGCGGGCAGAAGGAATCGGTTATCTTCTGTGACCAGATCATGACAATGGGCTTTCGCGAAGCGTTCAAGGCCGGCATCAGCTTTGGCAAGGACGATATGGTAATCCCCGACAGCAAATGGGGGATCGTTGATGAAACCCGCGATCAGGTCAAAGGATTTGAACAGCAATATATGGACGGCCTGATTACTCAGGGTGAGAAATATAACAAAGTTGTCGATGCCTGGTCAAAATGTAACGATCAGGTGACGGATGCCATGATGGGGGCGATTTCGGCCTCGAAACGTGATGAGAATAACGCCGAGATGGAGCCGAACTCGGTTTACATGATGGCCCATTCCGGTGCGCGTGGCTCGGTTACACAGATGAAACAACTGGGCGGTATGCGTGGCCTGATGGCCAAACCGAACGGCGATATCATCGAGACGCCGATCATCTCGAACTTCAAAGAGGGCCTCAGTGTTCTGGAGTATTTCAACTCGACCCACGGCGCGCGCAAGGGCCTGTCGGATACCGCACTAAAAACCGCCAACTCGGGCTATCTGACCCGGCGATTGGTGGATGTGGCACAAGATTGCATCATCCGTGAACGTGATTGCGGCACCGAGCGGTCAATCACCTCAGAAGCGGCCGTGAATGATGGTGAAGTCATTGCCACATTGGGTGAACGTATTCTGGGCCGGGTTGCGGCTGAGGATATTATTCATCCGGTAACGGGCGAAGTTATCGTGGCGAAATCCACGCTGATTGATGAACACATGGCCGATGCTGTCGAAGAAGCACTGGTGCCAAATGCGCGCATTCGTTCGCCGCTGACCTGTGACGCCGAAGATGGGGTATGCGCCATGTGCTACGGCCGTGATCTGGCACGTGGTACGCCGGTCAATACCGGCGAGGCCGTGGGCATCATCGCGGCGCAATCCATTGGTGAGCCGGGTACACAGCTGACGATGCGGACCTTCCACATCGGCGGTGTGGCACAGGCCGGTCAGCAATCCTTCCTTGAGGCCAGTCGGGAAGGCAAGATCGAGTTTGACAACGCCCAGACGCTGGAAGATTCCGATGGGGCCATGCTGGTTATGGGCCGCAATATGAAGATACGGATCATCGGTAAAAACGGGGTTGAACTTGCCAGTCACAAGGTGGGTTATGGTACCAAGCTGTTTGTCAAAGAGGGCACCAAGGTCTCGCGCGGCGACAAGATGTTTGAATGGGATCCCTACACATTGCCGATTTTGGCGGAAAAAGCCGGTACGGTCAAATATGTCGATCTTGTCACCGGTGTTGCGGTGCGGGATGTGACCGATGATGCCACCGGCATGTCGCAAAAAGTTGTGATTGACTGGCGCACCGCGCCCAAAGGCAATGAGCTCAAGCCGGAAATACTGGTGGTTGGCAAGGATGGTGAACCGGTACGCAACGATGCGGGCAATCCGGTAACATATCCGATGTCGGTGGATGCGGTTCTATCGGTTGAAGAAGGGCAGGAAATTGTTGCCGGTGATGTGGTTGCACGGATCCCGCGCGAGGGGGCCAAAACCAAGGACATCACCGGTGGTCTGCCGCGTGTGGCCGAATTGTTCGAGGCTCGACGCCCCAAAGACCACGCGATCATTGCCGAGATTGACGGCTATGTGCGCTATGGCCGCGACTACAAGAACAAGCGCCGTATCAGCATTGAACCGGCGGATGAAACACAGGAAACGGTCGAATACATGGTGCCCAAGGGCAAGCATATTCCGGTTCAGGAAGGTGATTATGTCCAGAAGGGTGATTACATCATGGATGGCAACCCGGCGCCGCATGATATCCTTTCCATCATGGGGGTCGAGGCGCTTGCCAATTACATGATCGACGAGGTGCAGGAGGTCTACCGTCTGCAGGGCGTGAAGATCAACGACAAGCATATCGAAGTGATCGTGCGCCAGATGTTGCAGAAATGGGAAATCCTTGACAGCGGTGATACCACCCTTCTGAAGGGCGAGCATGTGGACAAGCTCGAATTTGATCAGGCCAATGAAAAGGCCACATCAAAAGGCGGGCGTATGGCCAAGGGCGAGCCTATTTTGCTGGGGATCACCAAGGCATCCTTGCAGACCCGCAGCTTTATCTCGGCGGCGTCTTTCCAGGAAACGACGCGCGTTCTGACCGAGGCATCGGTTCAGGGCAAGCGTGACAAACTGGTTGGCCTGAAAGAGAACGTCATTGTTGGCCGCCTGATCCCGGCTGGCACCGGTGGCGCGACGCAGGAGATGCGCAATATAGCGCAGCAGCGGGATAATGTCGTGGTCGAGGCCCGCCGGGTTGAAGCCGAGGCAGCCGCAGCGCTTGCCGCACCTTCCGAGGATGAAATGGCAGGCGCGCAAGAAGCTGGGGTTTTTGCTGAAACCCCTGAGGGCGGCGAAGAATAAAGCCGTTTGATAAGTTAATTATGAAAGGCCCCGCGTGTAATTCGCGGGGCCTTTTGTTTTGGGTGTATCCCCATGTACCCGCCCCCGCGCCGGGGCTTAAAGCGTTTCGCGATAAACCTGAATAACGGGTTTGTCGCGAAACGCGCGAAACACTGATATGTTACATGGCGTTTCGCCTTAACCCTGTCTCAGGTTTAAGGCGAAACGCTTTAGGTGCTTGGCAAGGGGTCCCGGATCAAGTCCGGGACGTGGGAAAGATGACCTTAGCTGTCAAAACGCGGTGCAGCCGCCCGGCGCAGGCGGTCATTGATGGCGCGGCCAAGCCCTTGATCTGGAACAGGTGAGACGGCGATCACATCGGCCCCCATGGCATCCAGCGCATGCAGGTGATGAAACAGGTTGGCCGCCGCTTCGGTCAGATCCCCGGCGGGCGAGAGATTGAGATCAGCCTCAACTGCGCCAAACCCCAGCAGCACTTCACCGGGTTGTTTACCCAAGGCCTCCAGCCGCACCCGCGCGCCGGGGGCGTAATGCGAGGCCATCTGGCCCGGCGCGGTCAGGGGATCACCGCTGATATGTTTCTCAAGCGGCATGTTAAGCGCGGCTTCAAGGGCCTCAACCGGCAAACCGCCGGGGCGCAGCAGGGTGGGCGTGTCTGACAGGCCCAAAATGGTGGATTCAACGCCAACCCCGCAGGTGCCCCCATCCAGAATACCCGCAATCCGGCCGCCAAGCCCGGCCTCGACATGGGCCGCATTTGTCGGGCTGATCCGCCCCGATGGATTGGCCGACGGGGCCGCCACCGGGCCACCAAAGGCCGCAAGCAGCGCCTGCGCCACCGGATGCGCCGGCACCCGAATGGCCACGGTTGGAAGGCCCGCCGTGACCAAAGGCGACAGACCCGCATCCGGCCTCAGTGGCAAGACAAGCGTCAAGGGACCGGGCCAGAAGGCGCGGGCAACGTGATCTGCCATATCCGGCCATTCAACATATTCTTGCGCGGATTCAATGGAATTTACATGCACGATCAATGGGTTGAACTGCGGCCGCTGTTTGGCCTCAAATATTCGCGCCACCGCTATATCACTGCGCGCATCGCCGCCAAGGCCGTAAACCGTCTCGGTCGGGAAAGCCACAAGCGCGCCGTCACGCAACAGGCCAGCGGCGGCATCAAACCCTGAAGGATCAGCACTGAGGTGACGTGTCTGCAAGCCTTTTTCCCCTTCTGACGCCGCGTTCTGGTTGATGCCGGGGGGCGTTCAATTACCCTATGGCTAAAGCGTTTCGCCTTATTGTTGGATGATAACAATAAGGTGAAACGCGCGGAGCCTATTAATGTTGTGGGCGTTTCAAGATCAAGTTGCGATTTGGGCTTAATCTCGAAACGCTTTAAGAATAAAATGCATATAGGGGCTGGCGCTCAATGCCAAGCCATGGCTAATGCATTCTATCAGGAGGGTATCATGCCATATCGCGCGCCGGTTGAAGATTATAAATTCCTGTTTGATCATGTGGTCGGGTTTGAACAGGTGGCGGCCTCGGGGAAGTTTTCCGATGCTGGCCCCGATATGGTTCACGCGATTCTAACCGAGGCCGGGCGGATGTGTGAAGAGATCTTGTATCCGCTGCAACGGGGCGGTGATCTGCACCCGGCTGTTCTTGAAAACGGTGTTGTGCGTACCAGCCCGGGCTTTGCCGAGGGCTATAAGGCGATTGCCGAGGGCGGCTGGATTTCGATCAACGCCTCTGAGGATCATGGCGGCATGGGCCTGCCTTTGACGGTCACCGCCATGGTGAATGAAATGATGTCGGCGGCGTGTCTGAGCCTGCAGCTTAATCCTTTGATGACCCAGGGCCTGATTGAAACGCTGGAGCATCACGCGGATGACGCGATGAAACAGCTTTATCTGCCCAAACTTGTCAGCGGCGAATGGGCTGGCACGATGAACCTGACCGAGCCGCAGGCGGGCAGTGACGTGGGGGCTTTGCGCGCCAGTGCCGTGGATAATGGCGACGGCACATATGCCATCACCGGTCAGAAGATATTCATCAGCTGGGCCGATAATGATTTCACCGGGAATGTCTGCCATATGGTGCTTGCGCGGTTGCCGGGTGGCGCGCCCGGCACCAAGGGGATCAGCCTGTTCATGGTGCCGAAATATATCCCCGATGCGGATGGCAATCCGGGCAAACCCAACAGCCTCAAACCGGTGAGCCTTGAGCACAAGATGGGCCTGCATGGCAGCCCCACGGCGGTGATGGACTATGACGGCGCAACCGGCTGGATGGTGGGCGCGGCGCATGGCGGGATGCGGGCGATGTTCACGATGATGAACAACGCGCGCCTTGGCGTGGCCGGGCAGGGGATTGGCGTGGCCGAGGGGGCCTATCAACATGCGCTGGCCTATGCGCTTGAGCGCAAACAGGGCCACAGCGCGATGACAGGCGGCACCGGGACGATCATCGATCATGCCGATGTGCGCCGGATGCTGACCACCATGAAGGCCGATATATACGTGGCGCGGGCGATTGCGCTTTGCTGTGCCGTGGCGATTGATATGCAAAATGCCACCGGGTGCAAAGGCTGGGCCGCGCGGGCGGCGTTTTTGACACCGATTGCCAAGGCGTTTGGCACTGAAACCGGCATCAGCGTGGCCAATATGGGCCTTCAGGTGCATGGCGGCATGGGCTTTATCGAGGAAACCGGCGCGGCGCAATATTGCCGCGATGTGCGGGTCACGGCGATTTATGAAGGCACCAACGGCATTCAGGCGATGGATCTGGTGGCGCGCAAATTGTCCGATGGCGGTGAGGCGGCCTTTGCCCTGCTGGATGAAATAGAAGCACAGGCCGAGGCCGCCCGGGCCACCCTGCCCGATCTGGCCGGGCCGGTCTGGCAGGCATCTGAATCCCTCCGCGAGGCGGTGGAATGGATGCTGTCACAGAGCGATCTCAATCAGCGTTTTGCCGGGTCGGTGCCGTTTCTTTTGGGTTTTGCCCGGGTTCTGGGCGGGCATTTTCATCTTATCGCGGCAGTCTCGGATGGCGAAAACGGCCCGCGCAGAAAACTGGCGCGGTTCTATATCACCCGCCTTCTGCCTGAATATACCGGGCTTTTGGCCCATGCCACGGCCGGAGCAGACGATCTTTATGCACTTTCGCCCGATGATCTGAGCGCCTGATGGACGGGGCTGAAAATATCATAAGATACCCCTGGGAATCCCCACCCGACCACGGCACGGCCATGCAAGTGGCCGAAGCTGTGCTGTGGATACGCCTGCCGCTGCCGATGGCGCTGGATCATGTCAATATCTATGCGCTGGATGATGGGGGTAGCTGGACCATCGTTGATACCGGGCTGAAAAGCCGGTTATCCGTGGAAATATGGGAAAATGTGCTGCAAGGCCCGCTTGCGGGCAAACCGGTGGGCCGGGTGATCTTGACGCATCACCACCCGGATCATATTGGCATGGCCGGGTGGCTGCAGGCAAGATTTGGCAGTGAGTTACTGGCCTCGCGCACCGCGTGGCTGATGGCGCGGATGCTGATTTTGGATGAAGAAGAGCGCCCGACAGATGAGGCGCTTGCCCTGTGGCGCGCCGCCGGGATGGACAAGGATGTTTACGACACCCGCAAAGACGCGCGGCCATTCAATTTTGCCGATATCTGCCATCCTTTGCCGGTGGGTTATACCCGTCTGAAGCAAGGCGATGTGCTGCACGCGGGGGGTCGTACATGGGACGTGCATATCGGCAATGGCCACGCGCCCGAGCATCTGACATTCTGGAGCCGTGACGATAATCTGGTCATCGCCGGCGATCAGATCATTGCCTCGATCAGCCCCAATATCGGCGTCTATCCAACCGAGCCCGAGGCCGATCCGCTGTCTGACTGGTTTGAGGCCTGCGCCCGCCTTGGCGGTTTGGCGCGGGCGGATCATCTGGTGCTCAGCGGTCATAAACTGCCCTTCAACGGGTTGCCCCTCAGGATGCGGCAACTGGCCGAGAATCACCATGGCGCGCTGGCGCGGCTGCGCGATCACCTCACCACGCCGCATGTGGCTGCGGAATGTTTTCCGCCGTTGTTCAAGCGCAAAATTGACGGCGGCACCTATGGTCTGGCCCTTGTTGAGGCGGTGGCCCATCTCAATCACCTGCATCAGGCGGGTGAGATCAGCCGTCTGAGGCGGGATGATGGTGCCTGGCTCTGGCAGATCAGGCCGTGAGCAAATGGGCGTGACATGGTTTTGAAATTAAAGTATCCAGACATAAACAAAACTTGATAACCCATGAGGAATAATATGGCCGATCATACACATGGCGAAATGAATGCCGAGGTTCAGGAACACACGTTTGAAGGCTTTGTCAAATTTGTTGGCCGGTCGATTGTTTTTATTCTGTGCCTGCTGATTTTTATCGCCCTGGTGAATGGCTGAGTGCCCCATGGCGTAAAAAATTCCAAGGGGGTGTAATGCGTAGATGGGTATTACTGATAGCCACAGCAATCACATTGAGCGCCTGCGCTGAGCAAAAACAATCGGCCCCTGATGTGGACGTCACCAAAGCCGCTTATCGCAATGATGGCCCGGCGCGGCTGACTCTGTTTACAATGATTAACAACAAAACCGGCGCGGGGATGCATTCATCCTTGATGATCAACGCCTCGCAGCGGGTGATCTTTGATCCGGCGGGATCATTTCGGCATGAATCGGTTCCCGAACGCAATGATGTCGTGTTTGGTGTCACGCCCCGGATGGCCGAAGTTTATACCCGCTATCACGCCCGCCTGACCTATCATGTCAAGGTGCAACAGATTGATGTCTCGCCCGAGGTGGCCGAGATGGCGATGCGTGAAGTATTGGCAAATGGTGCGGTTGGCAAGGCAAGATGCGCGAACGCCACCTCACAGATCATTGCCCGCCTGCCCGGTTTTGAGCATATCAGGCAAACATGGTTTCCAGTGAAACTGGCAAAGCAGTTTGGTGAAATACCCGGCGTCGCGTCGCGGGATCTTTATGAATATGACAGTGCTGATAATTCAAAGGTTCTGGCGGCCTGGGATCCGGCGGGTTAACCCAGCAAATACAGGGCAGACAGCAGGCTTGCAGCCCCCACAGCAATCGCGGCGCTGACGCTGCGGGTGACAAAACCGGTGATCACGGTCAGCACGGCGGCAATCAGGCGCGGCGCATCAATCACCCCGCCGGTGGCCTCGGGCCAGATAACCAAAGGCGCCACAAGCCCCGGCAGGATGGCCACGGCGGTATAACGCAGATGCCGCAGTAGCCATTCCGGCAGGGTGCGATCGCCAATCAGGCCGATAAAGGCAAAGCGCAGGCCAAAGCTGCCAATCCCCAACAGGATAATCACCGTCCAGAGTGTGGTTTTATCAATCATGTTTACGGCTCATTCTGCGGCCTCTAGCGTGGGTTCTGCGCGGCGCGTATGCATCAATTCCACCTGTGCCCCGGTTATCATTCCCGCCACCCCGGCAAGCAACAGGCCAAGGCTGTAAGGCAGGAATGCAAAGATCAGCGAGGTGAGAACCGAGGCCATTGCCGCCGCCCTGTGCGCCGGGGTGCGCAGCATCGGCGAGATCAGCGCCAGAAAGGTGACCGGCACGGCAAAATCCAGCGCCAGACCATCGGGAATCGCCGAGCCAACCAGCGCCCCGATGAGGGTAAACCCATACCAGAACGGGCAAACCGGCGTGACCGTGCCAAAGAAATATGTCAGCTTCTGGTGCAGCCCCCAATGGGGGTTTTCCTCAAATTTATGCACCGAACAGGCATAGCTTTGATCAATGGTGAAATAGGCCACCAACCCGCGTTGTTTCAGGGATGCCGCCCCTAGATGCGGGGTCAACGCGGCAGAATACATCGCCAGCCGCAGATTGACGGCAAGCGCCGAGATCACAACAATGATGGTGGGCGCCCCTTCCTGCAAAAGCTGCAAAGCGGTAAACTGCGCTGCGCCGGCCACCACAAGCACCGAAAAGGTGAGGGTTTCATACACCTGCAACCCTGCCTCGGTTGCCACCACCCCAAACAACAGGGCAAACGGCACCACCACCAGAATAAACGGCACCCCGTCACGCACCCCTTGCCAGAAGATGGATTTGGTGGTTTCCGTTGGCACAGCTTGGCCTTAAACTGTCATTGGTATGTTAAGCATCCTACCGTTTTACGCGAGGAGACGCATTTGTCTACAACTAATGATACATCTGACTACCTGATTGCGCCAGATCCCGCCGCCCCGCGCCTGACCCGCGCAGTGGATGGTACGGATCATGAGGGCAATCCCTCGCATATTTCCGTGGTAGAAGAGCGCCCGTTAACGATTTTCCTTAACGGTCAGGAAATTGTCACGGCGATGACAATCGGCGATTATCCTGAATATCTGGCGCTTGGGTTTTTGCGCAATCAGGGGATGTTGCGCGAGGATGAGGCGATCCTGCGAGTGGATTACGACGAGGAGCTTGAAACCGTCGTGGTGCGCACCGACGGGCAGACCAGCTATGAGGAAAAGCTGAAGAAAAAGACCCGCACCAGCGGTTGTGCCGTGGGCACGGTATTTGGCGATATGATGGAGGGGCTTGAGGGCAAGACCCTGCCGGATATGCAGGTTAGAACCTCGGATCTCTATGCGTTGGCAGCACGGATCAACCGCACGCCGTCGCTCTATCTCGAGGCCGGGGCAATCCATGGCACCGTGCTGTGTCAGGGGGCCAAGCCATTGGTTTACATGGAAGATGTCGGGCGTCATAACGCGGTTGACAAGATCGCCGGCTGGATGCTCTCGGAAGGTGTCGGCGCGGATGACAAGCTGCTTTACACTACCGGGCGGCTTACGTCCGAGATGGTGATCAAAACCGCGTTGATGGGCATTCCGGTGCTGGCCTCGCGCTCGGGTTTTACCGCCTGGGGGGTTGAGATTGCCCGTGATGTGGGGCTCACTTTAATCGGCCGGATGCGCGGCAAACGGTTTGTCTGCCTCAGTGGTGAGCAGCGCCTGTTGCGTGATGCCGACCTTGAAAAGGTGGCGGATGAGCCGCGCAAATCCGGGCGCAAGGGGGCCAGAACATGAAGCAACCTTTGGGCGTTATCCTTGCCGGGGGGCAGGCCCGGCGCATGGGCGGCGGCGATAAGGCGTTATTGAATCTTAACGGCGAAACCCTGCTCGATCACGCCATCGCCCGCCTTGCGCCGCAGGTCAATGGGCTGGCGCTTAATGCCAATGGCGATGCCACGCGGTTTGCGCGGTTCAACCTGCCGGTTCTGGCCGATAGTATCGAAGGCTTTGCAGGCCCCCTCGCGGGGATTCTGGTAGGGCTGGATTGGGCCGCGGATCAGGGTGCCGACAGCATCGTCAGCGTCGCGGTGGACACGCCGTTTTTCCCCTGTGATATGGTGCCGCACCTGCTTTTGGCCGGTGAGGGCATGAAAAATCCGCTGGTTCTGGCCGAAACAACAAGCGGCCGCCACCCGACCTTTGGCCTGTGGCCCGTGGCGCTGCGCGATGACCTGCGCGCGGCGCTTGGGGGCGGGCTTAGAAAAGTGGTGCAATGGACCGATGCGCATGGTGCCCGCACCGCGTATTTTCCCGGTCCGGGGGATCCGTTTTTCAACGTCAATACCCCTCAGGATCTTGAACTTGCACATGAAATTCAAAAGGCAAAGGCATGAAAATTTATGGCGTAACCGGCTGGAAAAACGCCGGAAAAACCGGGCTGATGGAGCGGCTTGTGGCTGAAATAACAACCCGCGGCTTTACCGTGTCCACTGTCAAGCACGCGCATCACCAATTTGACGTGGACCATCCCGGCAAAGACAGTTTTCGCCACCGCGCGGCGGGCGCGACAGAGGTTTTTCTGGCCTCGGGCAAACGCTATGCCTTGATGCATGAATTGCGCGGCGAGGATGAGCCTTCGCTTGATATGCTGCTTGCAAAAATGGCGCCTGTCGATCTGGTGTTGGTTGAGGGCTACAAGCGTGACACACACGCCAAAGTTGAAGCTTATCGCAGCGTCACCGGCAACCCTTTGATTGCGGTGGATGACCCGACAATTCGCGCCGTGGCCAGCGATACGAGCCTTGATCTTGATCGTCCGGTGTTTGATCTTGATGATACCGTCGCGGTTGCTGATTTTATCCTGTCCGAGGTCGGGCTGTGAGCGGGCTGAAGCCACCGCCGCTGCGCGACGATTGTTTTGCCTTGCCTGCGGGCGTTGACTGGACCCCGGTGGATCAGGCATTGGACCGATTGCGCGCCCGGTTGCACCCGGTTGTGGGGCAGGAAACCTGTAATATTACCAACGCATTAGGCCGTATTCTGGCCGAGCCGGTGATCGCCGCCCGTGCCAACCCGCCGCTGGCCAATACGGCGGTGGATGGCTATGGGTTTGCCGGGGAAATCCTCACGGGGGGCGATCATGTGTTGCCGCTGGCCCCCGGTCGTGCCGCCGCTGGCCCGCGTTATCCGGGCCATGTGCCAAAGGGCCATGCCATCCGTATCCTGACCGGGGCGGCACTGCCCAAGGGGGTGGATACGGTTGTGATGCAGGAAGATGTTACGCTGGGCAACGGCGAAATTGCCTTTCGGGCCGGGGTTAAGCCCGGTGCCAATACACGTAAAGCGGGTGAGGACATTGCCGCCGGGGAAGTGGCCCTTGATGCAGGACGGGTTGTAACCCCTGCTGATCTGGCGCTGCTGGCGGCGGTTGGCGTGGATGAAATACAGGTATATCTGCCGCTGAAAGTGGCGGTTATCTCAACCGGGGATGAATTGCTTGAGCCGGGGCAACCCGCCGGGGAGGGGCAGATTTATGATGCCAACCGACCGATGCTGACAGGGTTGGTGCAGCAATTTGGCTATCACCCGATTGATATGGGCATTGTCCCCGATTGCCGCGATGATCTGCGTGAGGCATTCAACAAAGCGGCGGAAAAGGCGGATGTGATCCTCACCTCGGGTGGCGCATCGGCGGGGGACGAAGACCATGTTTCGGCCCTGCTGAATGAGGCTGGGGCGATGGCCGAATGGCGCGTTGCCCTCAAGCCGGGCCGCCCGATTGCCATGGGTCTGTGGCAGGGAACCCCGGTTTTTGGCCTGCCGGGAAATCCGGTGGCGGCGCTGGTTTGTGCGCTGATTTTTGCCCGCCCGGCAATGGGGGTCATGGCCGGAAGCGGCTGGAAAGTGCCGCAGGGTTACAGCCTGCCCGCTGCCTTTGAGAAACACAAAAAACCGGGGCGGTGGGAATATTTGCGGGCGCGTATCCGTGAGGGCCGCGCAGAGGTTTTTGCCTCGGAAGGGTCGGGGCGTATCAGCGGCCTGAGCTGGGCCGACGGATTGGTGGAACTGGGCGATGGCGCGATTGAGATCAGCCCCGGCGATCCCGTGCGCTTTATCCCGTTTTCAAGTTTTAGCTGACCCGCGTAACCACGTAATCCGCCAGATCGCCGAGCATCTGACGCACCGGATGATCCGGCAATTTCGCAATCTCGGATTTGGCTTTTGCGGCCCATCCAAGCGCGTCCTGCTGGGTCTGTTCCAAAGCATCATGCGCCTTGAGCAGCGTAAGTGCATGCTCAAGATCGCCCGCGCCCTGTTTGCCGCGTTCAATCACCCGTGACCAGAATGCGCGCTCTTCCTCATTCGCCGCCGCCACCGCCTTGATCACCGGCAATGTCAGTTTGCATTCGCGAAAATCATCGCCGATGTTTTTGCCCGTGGCCGCGCTATCCCCTTGATAATCCAGTAGATCATCAACGATCTGAAAGGCAATGCCAAGCGCGTCACCATAGGCATAAAGCGCCTTTACCTGAGCTTCGGGGGCATCGGAAATCACCCCCCCCACCTCGGTTGCTGCGGAAAATAATGCCGCCGTTTTGCCGCGTACGATCTGCAGGTAGATGCTTTCATCGGTCCGCAAATCCTGCGCCGCGCTGAGTTGCAGCACCTCGCCCTCGGCAATCGTCGCCGAGGCATTGGCGAGAATATCCAGAACCCTGAGCGAGCCGGGCTCGACCATCAGTTGAAACGCCCGAGAAAACAGATAATCACCCACCAGCACGCTTGATTTATTATCCCACAGCAGATTGGCCGTGGGCCGCCCGCGGCGTTGGGCGCTTTCGTCCACCACGTCATCATGCAGCAGGGTGGCCGTGTGAATAAACTCGACCGTCGCCGCCAGATGCACGTCATATTCGCCGCCATAGCCACATAAATCCGCCGCCGCCAGCGTCAGCATCGGGCGCAGGCGTTTGCCCCCGGCCTCAACCAGATGCGCCGTCACTTCGGGGATACGCGGCGCGTGGCGTGATACCATGCGCGCGCGGATCAGATCATTTACCGCGCTCAGTTTACCGGCAAGATGCGTGGCCAGTTTTTCATGTGGTTTGGTTACGGCGTGATCCAATCGCGTCATTCCTTTTTGTCACCGCTCGACAAATGCCGCGCGGTGCTTTTAAGTCAACCCATGAAACAGCTCATGCGTACCAATGATCCGGCCTCGATCGCCTTTGCCCAGGCCCTGCTTCAGGGCGAGGGTATAGACTGCTTTGAATTGGACGTAAATATGAGCGTGCTCGAGGGTTCAATCGGGGTGTTTGGCCGCCGGGTGATGGTTGCCGATGGTGATTACAAAAAGGCGGCGCGGGTGCTGACAGATAACGGGATTGAGTTGAGTGACTGAGGGCTGGCCCGAGGATCAGCTTAGTTGCGATGATTTCCTTGGCGGGCGCTTGAAAATCCTGCAACCCAAACGTGGCTACCGGGCCGGGGTTGATCCGGTTTTGCTGGCCGCGAGCGTGCCCGCCGCCCCCGGTGACAGCGTTTTGGAATTGGGCTGTGGCGTGGGCGTGGCCAGCCTGTGCCTTGGGGTCAGGGTGCCGGATTTGTCGTTGAACGGGTTGGAATTGCAAGGCGATTATGCTGAACTGGCCCGGCAAAATGCCCGCGCAAATGGGCAGGGGATGAATGTCATCACCGGCGATGTTGCTGAAATGCCAGAGAATTTGCGCCAGGAGCAGTTCACCCATGTCATATCTAACCCCCCGTATTTCAACAGAAATTCCGGATCATCCGCGCCAGATAAAGGGCGAGAAGCGGCATTGGGCGAAGCGGTACCCATGGCCGTATGGATCAGGGCGGCGGCAAAAAGGGTGGCCCCAAGGGGCACAGTGACATTCATCCACCGGGCGGAGCGCGCGCCCGATCTGATCAGCGAAATGAAGCAATATCTGGGCAGTCTGGAGCTTATGCCGCTGATTCCCCGCAAGCGCCGCGCCGCCCGGTTGGTGCTTTTGCGCGGGCGCAAAGGCGGGCGGGCGGATTTCCGGCTGCATGACGGATGGGTGATGCACGCTGGTGCCGCGCATGACGGCGACCGGGAAAACTATGCAAAGGCAACGGCTTCGGTCCTGCGGCAGGGCGCACCACTGCTTTTTCCGCACTGATGCCCGGATAATTCGACAATATTTGTAACAGCAAAATCAAGGTTGGGGCGTGACAGAACATTCATTTTATGATGCACTCAACTTACCGGCATTGAAATCTTGAGAGGAGAACGCCCATGAACTTGAGTTCGCATGTTGAGGAACTGAAGAAAAAACATCAAACTCTCGCGCAGGAAGTGGAAGCAGCGCAACGTGCTCCCGGATCAAATGATCTGGAGATTGCAGAACTCAAGAAACAGAAATTGAGGCTCAAGGAAGAAATTGAGCGACTATCCATCGAGGCTTAGCCCGCAGAATTATAAAGGCCGGTCATGATCAGACCGGCCTTTTTTTGTCAGACGAAAAATTGCGCGCCATTGGCCGAGATGGTTGAGCCATTGATAAATCCGGACTCGTCCGAGGCCAGGAATGTGACGCAACGGGCAATCTCTTCCGGCTCGCCCAGGCGGCCGGCAGGGATTTGGGCGATGATGCTTTCACGCACCTTTTCCGGCACGGCCATCACCATTTCCGTGGCAATATAACCGGGGCAGACGGCATTTGCGGTGATGCCCGCGCGCGCGCCTTCCTGTGCGAGTGATTTGATGATGCCCAGATCTCCGGCCTTGGTGGCGGCGTAATTTACCTGTGCGAACTGGCCTTTCTGGCCGTTGATCGAACTGATCACGATGACGCGGCCAAACTTGCGGTCGCGCATACCGGGCCAGATGGGATGAACCGTGTTGAACACGCCGGTAAGATTGGTGTCGATCACCTGATGCCATTGCTCGGGCGTCATCTTGTGGAACGGGGCGTCGCGGGTGATGCCCGCATTGGCGACGACGATATCAATCGGGCCAAGATCGGCCTCGACCTGCGCGATGCCCGCCGCACTTTCATCGTAATCTGCGACGTTCCATTTATAGGTTTTGATGCCGGTTTGCGCGGTGAAGGCGGCGGCGGCCTCATCATTGCCCGCATAGGTGGCGGCAACCTTGTGGCCTTCTGCCTTGAGGGCTTTTGAGATGGCCGCGCCGATGCCGCGTGAGCCGCCGGTGACGAGTGCTGTTCGTGTCATGATGATCTCCTGTCAGATTTGGTGCGTTGGTAATACTGTTACTTGTTAGGTTGTGAATGCGCAATATTATTGCGCATGTATTTTGCCGCATTTTTGTGATCCAACAATGAGGCGAAACGCTTTGGTTATCTGTTAAGAAAATGGGGCACCGCCTGGATGCCCCATGATCAAAGCGAATCATAAGCGCTAAAAATCTTATGGGCGTTCCACACAAAGTGCCACGCCCATGCCGCCGCCAATGCACAAAGTGGCGAGGCCGCGCTTGGCATTGCGGCGTTTCATTTCAAACAAAAGCGTGTTGAGAACCCGGCAGCCCGAGGCCCCGATCGGGTGACCAATGGCAATGGCGCCGCCGTTGACGTTTACGATCTCAGGATCCCAGCCCATTTCCTTATTCACGGCACAGGCCTGAGCGGCGAAGGCTTCATTGGCCTCGACCAGATCAAGATCGGCAACCGACCAGCCCGCCTTGTCCAGCGCCTTGCGCGAGGCATAGATCGGGCCGACACCCATGACCGACGGGTCAAGCCCGGCGGTGGCATAAGAGGCGATGCGCGCCAGCGGCTCGATGCCGCGCTTTTCGGCTTCATCAGCGCTCATCAGAAGGGTTGCGGCGGCGCCGTCATTAAGGCCCGAAGCGTTGGCGGCGGTGACGGTGCCATCCTTGGTGAAGGCAGGCCGCATCTTTTGCATGGCCTCGATATTTGCCCCGTGGCGGATATATTCATCCTTGTCCACGATGATGTCGCCCTTGCGGGTCTTGACCGTGAAAGGCACCACTTCATCATTAAATTTTCCTGCGATTTGAGCGGCTTCTGCCTTGTTCTGGCTGGCAACGGCAAATGCGTCCTGGGCTTCGCGGCTGATCTGCCACTGCTCGGCCACGTTCTCGGCGGTCTGGCCCATGTGGTAGCCGTTGAAGGCATCCCAAAGGCCGTCGCGGATCATCGAATCGATGTAGTTCACATCGCCCATTTTGGTCCCGGCACGCAGATGCGCCACATGCGGGCTGAGCGACATGCTTTCCTGACCACCGGCAGCGACGATGCTGGCATCCCCGAGCATGATATGCTGTGCCCCAAGGGCCACAGCGCGCAGGCCCGAACCGCAAACCTGATTGATGCCCCAGGCCGCGGATTCGATGGGCAGACCGGCGTTGATATGGGCCTGACGGGCCGGGTTCTGACCCTGGCCTGCGCTGAGCACCTGACCGAGGATTGTTTCAGACACTTCTGATTTTTCGATGCCCGCGCGGGTCACAACCGCGTCCAGAACCGTTGCACCAAGGTCATGCGCAGGTGTGGCGGCAAAGGAGCCGCAAAAAGAACCGACAGCGGTACGGGCTGCCGAGGCGATTACTACGTTGGTCATGAATGTTCTCCACCAGGTCAGGTTGACGGGAAACCATCAGGCCATGATGTAAAATGCGCCCGGAATCCCTTTATAAGGTGGTGATAGCGCAGATGCCGCGCTGCGGCAACCAATGGAAGATCACTTCTCAGGCAGATTTTTGTGCTTGTTTGCCATCAAGCCAGGGGGGTTTTACGGTTGGCGCGCCGAAATTATAGCCCTGAAGGCAGTTGATACCAAGCTCGGTCAGGTAGGTGGCCTCCCGGGAGTTTTCAACATTTTCCGCCACAGTCAGAATATCAAATTGTTGGGCAACTGCGACCATCGCGGCTGTAAGTATTTGATTATCAGGGTTATTTATAATCCCCCGGATGAACTGCCCGTCAATCTTGAAGATGTCAAAATAGAAATCCCGCAGATATTTGAACGAGGTCAACCCGGCCCCGAAATCATCAAGGGCAAAGCTGATGCCCCGGCTTTGCAATTCCGACATGAAGCTGGTGACAAGTTCGGGCACCTGCATCGCGGATTCTTCGGATATTTCAAGGATAAGCCGCTCGGCCACTGTTGGATCATGGCTGAGCCCGCGTTTGAGAATGCGGCCCCATTGGCTGTAACCTATTGAACGTGCTGACATATTTATAGAAAGGCGCAGCTCGGGGAATCGTGCAAGCGCGTTAAGGCCTTTCTCCAATGCAAGGCAATCAATCAACCGGCCGGTTTCGGTGTTTTCGATCTGATTGATGAAATCCTTCGCCGGGATGACCCGGCCGGTATCATCAAGCACCCGGATCAGACCCTCGTAAAAGGCCACCTTATTTTGCGCGCCGGCTGTGACAACCACTTGATATGCAAGCATAACTTGCTTGTGCTTGACGGCATTTTTAACCATGTCAAGCACCGATTCATCGCGCGAGGTGACAGCATAGGACAATGGATCGCCCTTTCCGGCGGGGATATCCGCCAATTTACGATTCGGTCTTCGCGCCATCTGGGCCTCCAAGTTTGATACTTGGTTCACAGGCTGGGGTATTATCGCTAAGGATGGGTTAAATGGTGAATTTGAATTACCTTGGGAATAA
Organism: Roseovarius sp.; assembly: GCA_021775255.1. GTDB lineage: Bacteria > Pseudomonadota > Alphaproteobacteria > Rhodobacterales > Rhodobacteraceae > Roseovarius. The sequence continues at coordinate 9,619 of JAJFIA010000002.1, read as the reverse complement.
TCGCGTAAAAAGGGGCTTGAAATGGCGGATAGATGTGACTGGGTCGGGCAGGAAGAGATATATATTGCCTACCATGATGCGGAATGGGGCGTGCCGGAATATGACAGCCGCGCATTGTGGGAAAAGCTTATTCTTGACGGCTTTCAGGCCGGGCTGAGCTGGCTCACCATCCTGAAGAAGCGGGATGGCTTTCGTGAGGCATTTCAGGGGTTTGACCCAGATATTATCGCCAAATGGGGCGAGGAAGATGTGCTGAGATTGCTGGCAAATCCGGGCATCATAAGGCACCGGGGAAAGATCGAGGCAACGATCGGAAATGCCCGCGCCTGGCAGGTGATCGAGGCGGATCAGGGGTTTGACAGATACCTTTGGGGGTTTGTGGATGGCAGGCCGGTTGAAAACCACTGGCAGCAGCAAAAAGATGTGCCGGCGCAGACCGAATTATCGCAAAAAATTTCCAAAGATTTGAAGAAAAAAGGATTCAAATTTTGCGGGCCTACGATTGTGTATGCCTTCATGCAGGCCTGTGGATTGATCAATGATCATCTGGCGGGGTGCCCCTGCCACAGGAAGGTGGCGGCGCTGGCAAGGCCGGAATTCTGAAATCCTGTACTGATTGTACAATTTGTACCGGTGTTTTGTACAAACTGCCATTTTTGGCATTTTTGCTTGCCGCAGGTGCAAAATCCGGCCTAATGCCGGGATGGGTTTCATAAGGCAGTTTCATGATCCGTTCTGACAATCTGACCGGCGCGATTCTGATGATGGCGTCGATGGCGGCCTTCACTCTGAATGACACCATGATGAAATCCATGGCCGGGGAAATACCGCTGTTTCAGCTTTTGTTTTTGCGCGGGGCGCTGACCTCGATTCTGGTGGCGGTGATGGCCTGGCGGATGAGAGTGCTGTGGCCGAAAATTCCCCGCCGGGACAGGTGGGTGATTGTTCTGAGGATTACGGCCGAAAGCCTGGCTACTTATTGCTTTCTGACGGCGCTTTTCAAAATGCCGATTGCCAATATCACGGCGATCATGCAGGCGTTGCCGCTGACAATCACTTTCGCTGCGGCGCTCATATTTCGTGAACCGATCGGCTGGCGGCGGCTTTTGGCGATTTTGATCGGATTTGTCGGGGTGCTGCTGATTGTGCGTCCTGGGCCGGAAGGGTTTAATGCAAACGTGATTTATGCTCTGGCGGCGGTGGGATTTGTGACGCTGCGCGATCTGGCCACAAGGCGATTGTCGAAAGAGGTGCCTTCATTGTTTGTCACGCTTGTCACATCGGTCTCGATCATGGCTATCTTTGGCCTGGCGAGCCTCACGGGGGACTGGGCGGCAATGAATATGCGCACCGGGGCGCTCACAATCGGGGCTGGGGTGATGATCATCGGCGGTTATCTTTGCTCGATCATGGTGATGCGCGTGGGCGAGATCAGCTATGTCGCCCCGTTTCGATATACCGGCCTGATCTGGGCGCTGGGGCTTGGCTGGCTGGTGTTTGGGCAATGGCCGGATGGGATAACGCTTTTGGGGGCGGCGATTGTAGTGGGAAGCGGGATATTCACGCTTTACCGTGAGGCCATGCTGGCGCGCAAAATCAGGGCGGATAACCGGGCGTATCCGTGGCCTTTGCGTGGCTCACAGCGACGGTAAATCGGGCTTTGCGACAAGGCCTTGTGAGTGCAGGCAATTTGCCCTGTATTTATTGGCTGCACCGGGGGGTGAAATGCGCGTCGCGGGGCTGTTGACATGGGGGGCGAGTCGCCCTATACGCGCCACATCCGGCCAAAGGGGTAACTTTTTGCGCTGAAATCAGAACTGAAGTGGACAAGATCCGGGCCAAACAGCCCCGATCCTCTGGAAACCCACCGCGTCCGTCCCTGAATGAACGGGGATGACACGCGGTTTGTGCGCTTTTGCGGACGCGTAAAGGTGCTTGAGAAATTAACCGCACATTCAGGTGTGCATACACATGTGTTGAAGAGACGGGGATAAACCGGAATGCCAACGATCCAACAGCTGATCCGCAAGCCGCGGCAGCCAAAAGTCAGAGCCCAGAAATCGCAGCACCTTCAGGGGTGTCCGCAAAAGCGCGGCGTGTGCACACGGGTTTATACCACCACACCGAAGAAGCCGAACTCGGCCATGCGCAAGGTTGCCAAAGTGCGCCTGACCAATGGTTTTGAGGTTATCAGCTATATCCCCGGTGAAAGCCACAACCTTCAGGAACACAGCGTTGTTCTGATCCGTGGCGGCCGGGTAAAAGACCTTCCCGGTGTGCGTTATCACATTCTGCGCGGTGTGCTTGATACCCAAGGTGTCAAAGACCGTAAGCAACGCCGTTCGAAATACGGCGCCAAGCGTCCGAAGTAAGAGGAATATCAGATGTCTCGTCGTCACGCCGCCGAAAAGCGCCAAATCCTGCCCGATGCCAAATTTAGCGATCTGGTTCTGAGCAAATTCATGAACAACCTGATGGTCGACGGTAAGAAATCCGTTGCCGAGCGTATCGTTTATAACGCGCTTGACCGGGTTGAAGACAAAATAAAACGCGCCCCTGTGGAGGTGTTCCATGAGGCGCTTGAGAACATCAAGCCCTCGGTTGAGGTGCGCTCACGCCGTGTCGGTGGTGCCACCTATCAGGTGCCGGTTGACGTGCGCCCCGAGCGCCGTGAAGCACTGGCGATCCGCTGGTTGATCAAGGCCTCGCGCGGGCGCAACGAAAATACCATGGAAGAGCGTCTGGCGGGTGAATTGCTGGATGCGGTCAATTCCCGTGGTTCGGCCGTGAAGAAACGCGAAGATACCCACAAGATGGCCGAGGCGAACAAAGCCTTCAGCCATTACCGCTGGTAAGAATAGAACCCTAGAGGCAAAGACAATGGCACGCGATTATACGCTCGATCATTACCGCAATTTCGGCATCATGGCCCATATCGACGCAGGCAAAACCACCTGCACCGAGCGGATCCTGTATTACACCGGTAAATCCCACAATATCGGCGAGGTGCATGATGGCGCCGCAACGATGGACTGGATGGAGCAGGAGCAGGAGCGCGGCATTACCATTACGTCGGCTGCGACCACCACGTTCTGGGAACGCACCGAGGATGGCAGCAAGGCGGATTCCAACAAGTTCCGGATGAACATCATCGACACCCCCGGCCACGTTGATTTCACCATTGAAGTTGAGCGTTCACTGGCGGTGCTTGATGGCGCGGTCGCCCTTCTGGATGCCAATGCCGGTGTTGAGCCGCAGACCGAGACCGTCTGGCGTCAGGCCGACCGCTATAAAGTGCCGCGGATTGTGTTCGTCAACAAGATGGATAAGATCGGCGCGGATTTCTTTAACTGCGTCAAGATGATCAAGGACCGGACCGGGGCCACCCCGGCACCGATTCAGATCCCCATCGGGTCTGAGACCGAGCTTGAAGGCCTGGTTGATCTGGTCACCATGGAAGAATGGGTCTGGGCCGGTGAAGATCTGGGTGCCTCTTGGGAAAAACGCCCGATCCGTGACAGCCTGAAAGATCTGGCTGATGAATGGCGCGCCAACCTGATCGAGATCGCCGTTGATATGGATGACGACGCGATGGAGGCCTATCTGGAGGGCAATGAGCCCGATGTGGATACCCTGCGCATGCTGATCCGCAAGGGCACGCTGGCGATTGCGTTTATTCCGGTTCTGTGTGGTTCGGCGTTCAAGAACAAAGGTGTGCAGCCGCTGCTGAACGCGGTGATTGATTACCTGCCCGGCCCCGAGGATGTTGTGGATTACATGGGCTTTAGCCCCGATGACGAGACGGAAACCCGTAACATCGCGCGCCGCGCCGATGACAACATGCCGTTTTCCGGCCTCGCGTTCAAGATCATGAATGACCCATTTGTGGGTACGCTGACCTTTACCCGGATTTATTCCGGCACGCTGAGCAAGGGCGACAGCATCGTCAATTCGACCAAGGGCAAGAAAGAGCGCATTGGCCGGATGATGATGATGCACTCAAACGACCGCGAAGAGATCGAAGAGGCGTTTGCCGGCGATATCATTGCGCTGGCGGGCCTCAAGGAAACCACCACCGGCGATACGCTGTGTGATGCCAAGGAACAGGTGGTTCTGGAAACCATGACCTTCCCCGATCCGGTAATCGAGATTGCGGTTGAGCCCAAAACCAAGGGTGACCAGGAAAAGATGAGCCAGGGCCTTGCGCGTCTGGCAGCGGAAGACCCGTCTTTCCGGGTGGAAACCGATCAGGAAAGTGGTCAGACCATCATGAAGGGCATGGGCGAATTGCACCTTGATATTCTGGTCGACCGTCTGAAGCGTGAATTCAAGGTCGAGGCCAATATCGGCGCGCCGCAGGTGGCGTATCGCGAAACCATCAGCCACGAGGTTGAGCATACCTATACCCACAAGAAACAATCCGGTGGGTCGGGTCAGTTTGCCGAGGTGAAAATGATCATCACCCCAACCGAGCCGGGCGAAGGCTATTCGTTCGAGTCGCGCATTGTTGGCGGCTCGATCCCCAAGGAATATATTCCGGGTGTTGAAAAGGGCATTGAAAGCGTCATGGATAGCGGGCCTTTGGCGGGCTTTCCGGTGATTGATTTCAAAGTGGCGCTGATTGACGGTAAATTCCACGATGTGGATTCAAGCGTGATGGCGTTTGAAATTGCCGGCCGGATGTGCATGCGCGAAGGTCTGCGACGGGCCGGTGCGAAGCTGCTTGAGCCGATCATGAAAGTCGAAGTTGTGACGCCCGAGGAATATACCGGTGGCATCATCGGCGATCTGACATCACGCCGGGGCCAGGTCTCGGGGCAGGAGCCACGCGGCAATGCCATCGCGATCGAGGCCAATGTACCGCTGGCCAACATGTTTGGCTATATCAACACGCTGCGCTCGATGTCCTCGGGCCGGGCCCAGTTCACCATGCAATTCTCGCATTATGATACGGTGCCCAGCAACATATCGGAAGAAATCCAGGCGAAATTCGCTTAACGTAAGCCGGGCTTAAGCCCGGCCTACCTCTACCCCCCCGTAGGATGGGTGCAACCCACCCGCCGACCAAAGAAAGAAAAAGGAGGCCACCATGGCTAAGGAAAAGTTTGACCGCTCAAAACCCCACGTGAACATCGGCACAATCGGCCATGTTGACCACGGCAAAACCACATTGACCGCTGCGATCACCAAATATTTTGGCGATTTCAAATCCTATGATCAGATTGACGGCGCACCGGAAGAAAAAGCCCGTGGCATCACCATCTCGACCGCGCATGTTGAGTATGAAACTGATGCACGCCACTACGCCCATGTCGATTGCCCCGGTCACGCGGATTATGTGAAAAACATGATCACCGGTGCGGCGCAGATGGATGGCGCGATTCTGGTGGTGAACGCGGCTGATGGCCCGATGCCTCAGACCCGTGAGCACATTCTGCTGGGCCGTCAGGTGGGCATTCCTTACATGGTTGTCTACATGAACAAGGTTGATCAGGTTGACGACGAAGAGCTGCTGGAACTGGTGGAAATGGAAATTCGCGAGCTTCTGAGCAAATACGAGTATCCTGGTGACGATATTCCGATCGTTCGTGGTTCGGCTCTGCATGCCATGAACGGCACTCAGCCTGAGATCGGTGAGAACTCGATTCGCGAGCTGATGAAGGCTGTGGATGAATATATCCCGACGCCGGAACGTGCGGTTGACCAGCCCTTCCTGATGCCGGTTGAAGACGTGTTCTCGATCTCTGGCCGTGGTACGGTTGTAACCGGCCGGATTGAGCGCGGTGTTGTCAATGTTGGTGACGAGCTTGAAATCGTCGGTATCCGCGACACCAAGAAAACCACCTGCACCGGTGTGGAAATGTTCCGCAAACTGCTGGATCGTGGTGAGGCCGGCGATAACGTTGGCGTTTTGTTGCGCGGTATTGACCGTGAAGGTGTTGAGCGTGGGCAGGTACTGTGTAAGCCGAAATCGGTTAACCCGCATACCAAGTTTGAGGCCGAAGCCTATATCCTGACCAAGGATGAGGGTGGCCGTCACACGCCGTTCTTTGCCAATTACCGTCCACAGTTCTACTTCCGCACAACGGATGTGACCGGCACGGTTGAACTGCCTTCGGGCACGGAAATGGTGATGCCTGGTGACAACCTGAAATTCACCGTTGAGCTGATTGCGCCCATCGCGATGGAAGACGGGTTGCGTTTCGCCATTCGTGAAGGTGGCCGTACCGTTGGTGCGGGTGTTGTATCGAAGATCATCGAGTAATCTAGCAGGGTGGGTTTCACCCACCCTACGGGTTCGACGAGGGGGCCGGAATGATCCGGCCTTCCTCCTATCAACTCTATTATTGCCGCGAGAGGCTAAGACATGAAAAGCCAGACAATTCGCATCCGCCTGAAGGCGTTTGATTATCGTGTACTGGATTCCAGTACACAAGAGATCGTCAACACCGCCAAGCGCACCGGTGCCGACGTTCGTGGGCCGATCCCACTGCCGAACAAGATTGAAAAATATACTGTTCTGCGCAGCCCGCACGTCAACAAGAAATCCCGTGATCAGTTTGAGATCCGCACGCATAAGCGCCTGCTGGATATCATTGATCCCACACCGCAGACCGTGGACGCGCTGATGAAGCTCGACCTGGCCGCCGGTGTGGACGTTCAAATTTCGGTTTAAGGAGGGCAGGACGGATGTTGCGCTCTGGTGTAATCGCAAAGAAAGTCGGCATGACCCGGCTTTTCATGGAAGACGGTCGGCAGATACCTGTCACCGTTCTTCAATTGGACAAACTTCAGGTTGTTGCCCAACGGACCCCTGAGAGCCACGGCTATTCGGCGGTTCAGCTTGGCGCAGGCTCGGCCAAGGTCAAGCGGACCTCGAAAGCCATGCGCGGCCATTTTGCCGTGGCCAAGGTGGAGCCCAAACGCAAGGTTGTGGAGTTTCGGGTAGCCCCTGAAAACCTGATCGCTGTGGGCGAGGAGATTATTGCCAACCATTACTATGAGGGTCAGTTCGTTGATGTCAGCGGCACCTCGATCGGTAAAGGCTTTGCCGGGGCGATGAAGCGGCATAATTTCAAAGGTCTGGAGGCCACGCACGGCATCTCGATCAGCCACCGCTCGCATGGTTCAACCGGTCAGTGTCAGGATCCTGGCAAGGTGTTCAAAGGCAAGAAAATGGCCGGCCATATGGGGGCTGCGAAGGTAACAACGCAAAACCTGCAAGTGGTACGCACCGATGTGGATCGCGGCCTGATCATGATCAAGGGCGCTGTTCCGGGGTCAAAAGGCGGTTGGGTGACAATCAAGGATGCGGTAAAAAAACCGTTCCCCGAGAGTGCCATCCTGCCCGCCGCATTGAGATCTGCCGCAGCCGAAGCTGAAAAAGCCGCTGAAGCAGCCGCAGCCGCAGCCGCCGCAGAGGAAGAAGCAGCCGCAGCCGCTGCAGCCGAAGCAGAACAAGCTCAGATGGAAGCAGCCGAGGCCGAGGAAGCCAAGGTTGATACGGTTGCAGAAGCGGAAGCAGCTGAGAAGAAAGAGGGTGACGCATGAAACTTGACGTGATCAAACTCGATGGCAAAAAGGCCGGCTCGGTTGACCTGGGCGAGGATATCTTTGGCCTTGAGCCGCGCGGCGACATCCTGCAACGGGTTGTGCGCTGGCAGCGTAACAAGGCGCAGGCGGGCACCCACAAGGTGAAAACCCGCTCGGAAGTGAATTACTCCACCAAGAAGATTTACCGCCAGAAGGGCACCGGCGGCGCACGCCACGGCGCACGTTCGGCGCCGATCTTTCGCGGTGGTGGGGTTTACAAAGGCCCGACCCCGCGCAGCCACGCCCATGATCTGCCCAAAAAGGTGCGGATGCTGGGGCTGAAGCACGCCCTGAGCGCCAAGGCGAAAGCCGGTGCGCTGGTGGTGATTGATGAGGCGGCTGCTAACGGCAAGACCGGCGCATTGGCCAAGCAGATCAAGGATCTGGGCTGGAAGCGTGTGCTGATCATTGACGGTGCGGAAATAAACGCCGATTTCGCCAACGCCGCGCGCAATATTGACGGTCTGGATATCCTGCCGACAATCGGCGCTAACGTATATGACATCCTCAAGCGTGACACTCTGGTGATCACAAAGGCGGGTGTCGAAGCACTGGAGGCCCGTTTGAAATGAGCGCGAAACCCGAGCATTATGACGTGATCCGCAAGCCGGTTGTCACGGAAAAAGCCACCATGGCTTCCGAGCACGGCGCGGTTGTGTTTGAAGTGGCGATGGACAGCAACAAGCCGCAGATCAAAGAGGCTGTTGAGGCGCTCTTTGGTGTAAAGGTGAAGGCGGTAAACACCACCATCACCAAAGGCAAGGTCAAGCGTTTCAAAGGCGCTTTGGGCCGCCGTAACCACGTGAAAAAGGCGTATGTGACCCTCGAAGAGGGCAATACGATTGACGTGAGTACGGGGCTCTGAAGCCCCGTCCCGGGCCTGACCCGGGACCTCGCGCCTTTTGGTGGAACATATGAACACTGAGGCCCCGGATCAGGTCCGGGGCGGGAAGTGAGAAGAACACCCCGGTTGCGCAAGCGGCCGGGGTTTTTCTTTTTGGTATGGCTGCTTTGAGCACAAAGCGGCGACTACCGCACAGCTAACAAAATACATAGCTTACTCTTGTTACCTCAATCAAAATGAAGCAGAAATTGCCAATGGTAGATCGGAAACAACACAGTCCAGAACAGATTTTAGCTCTATTGCAATCGGCAATTCGCGATGCGCCAGAATTCGTGTATCAGGAGCAACTAAGCGAAAACGACATACGGTGGTTGGGCAGGTCCTACGCTTTACTCGAGATATCTGGTGAGATTTCGACTAGGGTCAATTTCGATACGGCCCGTAAAGCCCTAAATACCTACAACCACGACCGTCAAAATCTCCTTATGCCCCTTTATGACGCATTAAGTCGCATGGAGCTTTTGGTTCCTGCATCTTTGCAGGGGGCATTCATACCGGCAGGAGATACATGGGACGGGTATGCGGCGCTCGTTAAGCTTGTGCAAACTTCGAGCGACGACATTTTAATAGTCGATCCATATCTAAACTCTGACATCTTTTTACATTTTGCTCCTCATTCGGTATCCAACAAAGGGATTCGATGTTTGACCGCGAAGAGGTCGTCTAATCACTCTGAACTTCTTGCAACCAACGATAAATGGCAAGCTGACGAAATTTCAAAGGCCCATCCTGTCGAGATTCGTTACGCAACTGCAAGTGAGTTACACGACCGCCTTATTGTATTAGACAGTAAGGAAGTATGGCTAGTCTCGCAGTCGATAAAGGACATTGCTAAGCGTTCGCCCGCATCGGTAACACGCGCAGATGCCGAATTAGGGCTGATGAAGATAGAGCATTACGAAGCAATTTGGGAACAGAGTGCAAAGATCGCATAGTCGTTTTACAGTTTACACCACCCAGCGCGGAATCGAGGCCGCAGGTCGCCGCGCGATTGCCAGACCGCCCGGACGGGCTGGCGATTTGGTGAGGAAAGCACTCAGGTTTGAGGTTTTTCGGATTTGGCGGGGATAAAGTGGACCTAACACCTGTCGGGTCGCCATCCTGCGGTCTGGCAATCGCGCG
>JAJFIA010000001.1 GCA_021775255.1 Roseovarius sp. | reverse complement strand
GGGGGCTTCCCCCCCCCCCTCTTTGTTGGGGGGTCGGGCGGCAACCCCCCCGCCACCCGCAGAAGGAAAAATAATGACAGCAAAAATCATTGACGGCAAAGCTTTTGCAGCGGGCATTCGCGCGAAAGTGGCGGGCCATGTGGCGCGGCTGAAAGAGGAAAATGGCATTACGCCCGGCCTGGCGGTGGTGCTGGTGGGCGAAGATCCTGCATCTCAGGTTTATGTCCGCTCAAAGGGCAAGATGACCGTTGAGGTGGGGATGAACTCCTATGAGCACAAGCTGGATGAAGGGGTGGATCAGGGCGCGCTGCTTGCGTTGATCGACAGGCTCAACAACGATCCGGAGGTGCATGGCATTCTGGTTCAACTGCCGCTGCCCAGGCATCTTGATGCGGATCTGGTGATCAATTCAATCAACCCTGAAAAGGATGTGGACGGGTTTCACATCTCGAATGTGGGCCTTTTGGGCACCGGGCAGAAATCCATGGTGCCCTGTACGCCACTGGGCAGCCTGATGATGCTACGCGATCATCTGGGCAGCCTCAGTGGGCTGGATGCGGTGGTGATTGGCCGCTCGAATATTGTCGGCAAACCGATGGCGCAGCTCTTGCTGGGCGACAGTTGCACCGTGACCATTGCCCATAGCCGCACCAAAGATTTGCCTGTCGTGGTGCGCCGGGCTGATATCGTGGTGGCCGCCGTTGGGCGCCCGGAAATGGTGCCGGGGGATTGGATCAAACCGGGGGCCACGGTGATTGACGTGGGCATCAACCGGATCGAGCGCGATGGCAAGAAAATTCTTGTGGGCGATGTGGAATTTGCCAGTGCCAGCAAGGTGGCCGGCGCGATCACGCCGGTGCCCGGCGGCGTTGGCCCGATGACTATTGCTTGCCTTCTGGCCAATACCGTGACCGCCTGTTGCCGCGCCAATGGTCTGACTGAGCCGGAAGGCCTGACTGCGTAACTCTCAGGGGTATATGCCGGGGTCAGGGCCTGTCTGGCGGCAGGGGGATCATTGTACCGGTGAGCAGGGCCACGTGTTTTTCCGCTTTGTCCTGAACGGCATAGACATCGGCCTGAACGATCACCAGACGGCGGCCCGGTTTGATCACCTGACCGCGGGCAATCAGGTACTGCCCGGTTGCGGGCCGCAACAGATTGATCTTCATTTCCGTGGTCATGACCTCGGAGCCTGGTGGCATAACGGATAATGCCGCATATCCGGCGGCACTATCGCCAATGGCAAAGGCCAATGCGGCGTGGGCAACCCCGTGTTGTTGTTGGCTGCCCGGCAGGATCGGCGCGTGTATTTCCACACGGGCCTGTTCCAGCCGCAGCAAGGATGCGCCCAAAGTCGCCATCATGGTTTGCGCGTCGAAACTGGCCCTGATATTTTGCTCGATCTCCGGGTGCATCTGGCATTTTGTCAATGCGCGATGGTTTCCTGGCGGACAAACATATTGGCCCAGGCACGATCAATCAATTCGGGCGACATCTGATAGGGGATGCCCTCAAAATCACAGATCGCGATCATCTGATCAATCAGGAAGACCGGCTGATAATTGGCATAGACATCATCAATCAGCGGATATTTCTCTTTCAGAAGATGCACCAATGCGGCCTCATCCAGCGGCATCTGGCGCTGGCGCGCAACCATGGCAAAGATTTTGAGGTAATCTTCCTGATGCGGCCCGTCGATCTTGATCTTGAAGAAGATCCGGCGCAGGGCCGCGTTATCGAATATTTCATTGGGGTGGAAGTTGGTTGAGAATATCACCAGCGTATCAAACGGCACCTCAAACTTTTCACCCGATTGCAGTGCCAGAATATCCTTGCTTTCTTCCAGCGGAACAATCCAGCGGTTAACAAGGTTTTGCGGCGGTTCAACCTGACGGCCAAGGTCATCCACGATAAAAATGCCACCGGTGGATTTAAGCTGTAGCGGGGCCTGATAGGTACGCGCCGTTGGGTTATAGACCAGATCAAGCATGCTCAGGCTCAGCTCACCCCCGGTGATAACCGCAGGCCGGGAGCAGCGCACATAGCGGCCATCGAATGTCCTGCGGCGGCGCAGGGAATTAGGATCATCCACCTCTTCTTCGGCGGCGGAATGCACGATCGGATCATAAACCGTGATCACCTGACCGGCATATTCAATCGCACGCGGCACGTAAATCTTGCCGCCGATAGCATCGCGGATACCGTTGGCAATACTGGATTTGCCATTGCCCGGAGGGCCATACATCAGCACCGAACGCCCGGCGCTGACGGCGGGCCCCAAATGATCCAGAAGTTCATCCGGCAAGATCAGATGCCCCATGGCACCGGTCAGTTCGTCACGGGTAACCTGGATATTGCGGATCGACTGGCGTTTGACCTGTTCGGCATAAACCGCCATCGGCACAGGCATCGCGCCAAAATATTCTGACTGCCCCAAAGCATCCAATGACCGGGCCTTGCCTGCATCCGTGAGCTGATAGCCCATCTCACTGCCCGATGAGGCATTGAGCGTGCCGGTGGCTTCCAGCAGTTTTTGCTGCCGGGCCATATCAATCAGTTCCTGGGTCACGGCCCGCGGCAGGCATATGGCGGATGCGATATCCGTGACCATATCAAGGTTTTTGCGGAAAATCGTTTTGAGCAGAATATCGCGCATCATGACGATGGGAAGCTGCATACCTTCGATGCCTTCGGGCGGCGGAGGCGGTTGAATGCTATTGGTTGCTTGCATATTCATCAGGGTTTCGCCTGTTTTATTGTGAACTGTTATAAGCGCTGCGGATTATGTGGGGTATATCTTGGATCATGCCACACGAAAGAGGGTTAAATTATGGTATTGATCGGGCTGTATTGCGGTAGGTTAGGGCAGTTATCCACCAAAAACAACGCCCAACACCATGTAAATTGCCAGTGTTGCACCAAGTGAGACCCCCATGGGAAATTTGCCGTCGCTGGTCCAGCTTTTCCAGTCGGGGGCAAGTTTGCGCAGGGGGGAATGTTTGGCCATCCGGTGGGTTGCCAATCCGGCCAGAAGACTGGCCGCAAGTATCAGGCTGACCAGCGCGAGATCAGAGAGTGGAACGAAGGGCGCGGAAGCGGCAATAAATTTTGCATCCCCCGCGCCGATAAGGCCAGCAGAACTGAACCCGATGCCGATGATCAGCATCACCAGAAGATGCAACAGCCGCCAGCCATAATCGGTGAAAGAGGGCAGGGCAATCAGGCCGATGACCATAAATACACCGGTCAGCGCCAGAACCGCCTTGTTGGGGATCTTCATGTGCCGCAGATCGCTCAGCGCCACCCAGTAACATATTGGCAGGACAAAGGGCGCAAACCACCAAGCTTCATAGGAGGTTAAGTTCACTACCTGCATGAGTTGTTAGTTTGATACGTTTTCTTCAAGTGCGTTCAGGCTGCGCGCGGCCTCTTCAAAATGCCGTGGATGGGTGTCTATCGCATCACGCAGCAGGCCTTTGCCGATTGCCACATCGCCTTGTTTGATGGCCGAAAGCCCAAGCGTATAAAGCAATTGCGCCCGCTCTTCCTGGGTAATGGGGATCACCGGGATGCTGTATTTTTTCTGGGCACCGCGGGCCAGGATCAGGTTGTTTTTGGCTGTAAACAGCTTTTGATCCTGGCGGATTGCATCGCCAAACAGGCGTTCGGCCCCGGCGTAATCACCACGGGTGAGTTTCGAGTAGCCCCAGTTGTTCATCACGCTGGCCGGGCGGGTTGTGAGGCCCACGGCGGTTTCATAGAAACTGTCGGCTTTCGTCCATTCTTTTTTGCTATCGGCGATCATCGCCTCAAGGCGGTAGCGCTTGAATGTTTCAAAGGTCGGGGGGATCTCATCAAGCGCTTTATCGGCGCGGTCCCATTCATTGTTGCGGATCAGGGCATCCGCCAGCTCAACCCGGTCGTTATTGGTGGCGTCTTTGTGGTCAACCACTTTGCTCCAGGCGGCAACCGCCTCGGTATGACGTTTGGCGCGGACCAAAGATAGTGCCAGCCCCCGTGCCAGATCAATCCGGTCGGGTTTTTCCGAGGTGGCGCGCTGAAAATATGTAACCGCTTCGTTGGGATCAGCGGTTGTGAGCATGACATCGTTCAGCCCGGACTCGTCAATGACGTTGATGTCCTGCAAGGCCCGGTCTACATCGGGATTGTTTTTATCTGAACATGCGGAAAGAAGTAATGCGCCTGTAACGCATAAAAAAATAATGGGATGGCGCATTGTTGCGTCCTTTTTACTGCTTCGACCTCAATCATGGTATCTTATGGATCAGAAATTCGCTGCTGCCCCGGCGTACCAATTTGTATGCTTGCTCTTGGCTTTCATCATAATACGGTTTTTCCAGTTTTGCTATCGCTAAGCGCAAATTATCTCTAATTGCGTCACTTTCGCCATTATCCAAGGCGTAAGCCCGCCGAAAAACCTGTTCTGCTTCGCCATATTCGCCCTGCTCGATCAAAACCACACCAAGATTGTTCCAGATCTCGGGCCGCTTTTCATCCTTTTCGATGGCGCGGCGCAGCAGATCTTCGGCCTGCCCAAGCCGCCCCAGCCCCAGATTGGCACTGCCAAGTCCGGCAAGAACATCGGCATCAAGCCCGCGTTTCAGCGCAGCGCGGGTATAGGCATCAATGGCAAGATCATATTCGCCGGCATTGATCAGGCGCTGACCAACGATCAAACCATCCACCGCCTCGCCATCTTTGACAATGCCGGGCGCATAGGGGCCTTGATCCGTGGGATTTTCAGCACAGGCCGACAGGGCCATGATTACTGCCATAAATGCGCCTGCTCGCATCGCGACTTCCTGTTTCAAGCCAGAGTGGCTTAATTTAATCCGGTCTGCATTGTGAACAGTTTCATCACGCCCAGAACGGAGGGGCCGACCAGAATGATCAGCAATGCCGGTACGGTAAACATCATTGTTGCCAATGTCATTTTTGTTGGCAGTTTATTGGCTTTTTCCTCGGCGCGCATGACCCGTTTGTCACGCATTTCGCTGGCATATACCCGCAAGGCCTCGGCAATGGGTGTGCCGTAGGTCTGAGACTGGATCAAAACCGTTACAAAGCTCGAGATGTCCTGAATTCCGCAACGCTCGGCCATTTCCCGCAGGACGGAAGCTTTATCCCGCCCCGCCTTGATCTGCTGCGCCACGATTTCATATTCCTCGGCCAGAGCGGGGTATGAGGCGATTATCTCTTTTGCCACGCGCACAATCGCCTGATCTATGGATTGCCCGGCTTCAACGCATACAAGCATCATGTCAAGGGAGTCAGGAAAGCCATCCTGGATCTCTTCCTGGCGCTGCTGGAGGCGCTTGGTTACCCAGTATTTTGGAAACATATACCCAGCCAGGCCAGGGCCGAGGATATACAAAATCGTCTGTGTGGTTGTGACCTGCCCGCCGGCTACAAATAACAGAAAGTATATGACGCCAAGCACAAGGCTGCCAATACCGAGGGCAAATTGCGAAAAGTGAAAATACCGGACGGCATCGTTGCTGCGGTATCCCGCCTGCATCAGTGTCAGCTTCATTTTGGATAGCTGTTTGGCGTCTTGCGGCTCAAGGAAGCTGGCATATTTATCCAGTTTCTGGTTGCGCCCCCCGGTGCGCAGACGTTTCTTTATTTCCTCATCGGGGCGGCCGGTTTTATTGGCTCTTTTCAATTTCTCAAGTGGATCCTGGCGCTGATTAAGCATCAGGATCAGCACCATGACAACCAAGATAACGCCAAGCGTTCCCGCGATGATAATCGGGCCAAATTCACCCAGACCATCTGTCAGGGTAGCAAACATCTGAATTAGGCTTTCCATGGGCGTTTTCCTCTTCAGACTTTGATGTTTACAAGGGCGCGCATAACGATGAGGTTAATCACAAGCAAAGTGCCGACAACAAGGGCCGCATGAATGAAGTATGGGTGTTGCATGGCTTCATCATAATAGTCCGGTTTAATCATCTGGATGAGAAACAAAGCCGCTATCGGGAAACCGGATAGAAATTTGCCCGACCATTGAGCCTCGGCGGTGATGGCCTTGACCTTGCGGAACAGACGAAAGCGCGAGCGGATGACAGTTGCCAGGCCGGCCAGGATTTCGGCCAGATTGCCGCCCGCCTGCTGCTGGATCGTAACCGCCACGGCCAAAAACCGCAGGTCTTGCAGATCAAGCCGCTCGGCCATGTCCTGAATGGCTTCGCCCATATCGCGACCAAAGGCGTTTTCATCTGCAATAATACCAATTTCGCTGGCTAGCGGATCACCAACCTCAGTGGCCACAATCCCGATTGCGGCGGAAAACGGATGCCCAACCCTGAGCGAACGGACAATCAGCTCGATCGCGTCAGGCAGTTGTTCTTCCAGCATCGCCAGCCGTTTGTTGGCTTTTGAGGTGATCCAGGTGAATATACCGCCCACCCCAATCGCGATCGAGACCAGAATACGGACAGGCAGAGGGGTTGAGGTGGCGACGGAAAGACCAAAGAATGCGATGAGAGAAAGCAGCGCCATCAACATAACCAATTGCCGTGGGGTAAAGGCGATGGCCGCCTTTTGTGCCCGGACAGAAAGGATGGAATAGAGCGGAATTTTCTTTGCTTTGAGATGTTGCTGCATCTCTTTGCGCAGCTTCTCCATGACCTCTTCGCGATTGCCACTTTTATCCAGCATCTCAAGCCGGCGGTTGACCCGGCTGTTGAGACTGATGGAGCGGCCAAATACCGTGAGGTAAATGCCTTCCACCAGGACAATGACTCCGATGAAAATCAGACCATAAATTATAAATTCTATGTTGATCGTCATGGGGTTACTCCGCCGCTATCGGCTCAAAGATGCTGGATGGCAGATCATACCCCCACAAGCGGAACCGCTCGGTGAAGTTGGAGCGCACGCCTGTACCGGTGAAATGGCCGATGATCTTGTTTTCGGGGGTCAGGCCAACGCGCTGAAAGCGAAACACTTCCTGCATCGAGATCACATCGCCCTCCATCCCGGTCACCTCGGTGATCGAGACCATCCGGCGCGAGCCGTCCTGCAGGCGTGAGGCCTGAACAATCAGGTTCACAGCCGAAGCAATCTGCGCCCGAACCGCCTTGAGCGGCATTTCAATACCGGCCATGGCGATCATGTTTTCCAGACGGCTGACAGCATCGCGCGGGTTGTTGGCGTGAATTGTTGTCATCGAGCCATCATGGCCGGTGTTCATCGCCTGCAGCATGTCAATCACTTCCTCGCCGCGCGTCTCGCCGACGATGATGCGATCAGGGCGCATCCGCAGTGCGTTTTTGAGACAATCGCGCGGGGATACCTCGCCTTTGCCTTCCACATTGGGCGGGCGGCTTTCCATCCGGCCCACATGGGTTTGTTGCAACTGAAGTTCGGCGGTGTCTTCGATCGTCAGGATGCGTTCGGAATTGTCGATAAAGGATGAAAGCGCATTCAGCGTTGTGGTTTTACCAGAGCCGGTACCGCCCGAGACGATGATATTCAGCCTTGTGGCCACGGCGGCCTGTAAATAGGCGGCCATTTCTTCGTTGAAGGCACCAAAGTTGACCAGATCATCAATTCCCAGCTTGTCTTTGGTGAATTTACGAATGGAAACCAATGAGCCATCCACGGCAATCGGTGGCACCATGGCGTTGAAACGTGAACCATCGGCAAGACGGGCATCGACATAAGGGTTGGATTCGTCCACCCGCCGACCCACAGCCGATACGATCTTGTCGATGATACGCAACAGATGCTTTTCGTCTTTGAAAGTAACATCGCTCATTTCAAGTTTACCGTCACGTTCGATAAAAACCTGATGCGGGCCGTTGACCAGAATATCGTTGATTGTCTCATCCTTGAGCAGCGGCTCAAGCGGGCCGAGGCCACGGACTTCATCATAGAGTTCCTGAGTCAGATTTGCGCGGTCATCGCGGTTGAGGACGATGCTTTTTTCTTCGAGAACCTCACCGGCGATTGAGCTGATCTCAGCCCTGAGGTCAGATTCGGTCGCAGTATCAAGAGCAGAAAGATTGAGATTGTCGAGCAGGGACCGGTGCAATTCCACCTTGATCTCGCTCAGGCGCTCTTTGCGTTTGCGTTCCTTGTCTTTATCCGAGGCTTTAGCGGCAACAGCCTGAGATGGCTTGCGTAAACTATGGGTTTGCGTGCGTTGAACAGGGGCAGTTTTTGCAGCTTCGCCAGGTGCCGCAGTTGGTGCCGCGTTCTGGGAGGATTGCCCTGGTTTTTTGTAACGTGAAAACATGATGGTATTCCCTTGTTATGCAGCCTCGATTTCACTTTTACTCAATTCGTGCAGGGATTGGGCCAATTTGGCGATTTCCTTGCGCAACGGGTTCTTTTTGGCCGAAACGGCCAGCGGGGTGCCGTGATCACCGCAGCTTGCTACCGAAGAACCACCATCGGGCAGTTGCACTTCGATACCAATCTCAAGGCTTTCAGACATCCGCTTGATACGGGACTTACCATTCAAATCGGTAAATTTTGGGGCACGATTCAGGCAAAACCGTAATTTTTCTACGGGCAATTCTTCGGATTTAAGCGCCCGCTTGAAGCGCAGGGCGTTCTGGGCCGAGCGCATATCTATCTCGATCGTGGTGAAATATATCTGCGAAGCCGACAGAACGGTTTCCGTCCAGGCCACCAGTGTCGATGGCATATCGACGATGACATAATCAAAATTCCGCCGGGCAATATCCAGCACACGGCTGACATCCTGAGGCGTGATCAGATCAAGCGGCAGCATATCCGAGGGGGCAGTCAGGGCCCATAGCGTTTCATCATGTGCCACCAGTGCTTGCCGGAACACTTCGCTGTCGACATTTTCGGTTTCCGACCACATTTCATAGACCATATCCCGGCGCGGCAGATCGAGATAGGTGGAGACCGACCCGGTTTGCAGATCAAGATCAAGGATACAGACCCGTGGGGGATCGTTTTTTTCAACTGTTGCCAGCTCCCAGGCGAGATTGACCGCAAATGTTGTGGCCCCGGTACCGCCGGCAATACCGTGTACGGCCAAAAGCACGCCTTCGGTCTCACCGCCGCCATGGGCCGGGGCGCGAACCTGTTGTACGGCCTCGAATTTAGGCTGTTTCAACCGCTCGATTGCAGCTTTCAATTCATTTTCGGGCAGAGGATAGGGGACAAATTCATCCGCCCCGCCGCGCAAAAGCTGGTGTAGTATCGTGGGGCTTACCTCTTCGGCTATCAGGATGACCTTGATATCCTGCTTGTTGGCCTTTGTTATGATTTTACTCAGTAAATCAATTTTGATTTCATCAGTGCCGTCCATGGCAATGGCAATGAATTCAAGTGATTCAGCATCCGGTTGGTCAAGGAATGTGAGGGCTTCGTCAAAGCCCAGATCCCCCCAGTTTTCTCCAAGCGCGGCCTCCATGTCTTCGATCAGAAGATCGAAGTTCTGAACATCCCGGCTGATGGTGCAGGCGGCAATGGGATTGAGTTCTGGCTGTGTCATAGAGCTACCCGTCATCGTTAAGCATTCCATTCCATTGTTATGTATGTACAACGCCCGGGTCCAGCCCTCATGGATAGGGGCATAGTCAGGGGGTATTTTGTACTGGCCCTCAAACATATGGCAAAGAGATTCGCTATCAAAGCATTATTACTCTTAACTAAGGTAACAATTGGGCCATATTGCCTTAATTGTACATATTTTACGAACAAAAAGAAAACCCGCCAATGTGGCGGGTTTTGAGTTGGCCCGGAAATTGCCGGGCAGGGAGATTACTGTGTTGATTGTAGGCTTTCGGTCTCGCCAACAAGCAGAAGGGTAGATGCAGGTTCCGCGCTCTTGACATATTCGCGGTAAACCACCTGTGCATATTTGCCATCCATGATCTGAGGGCTTGATCTAACAAATCCCGAAACCTCGGTTACGGTGCGGCGATTGCGACGCTCGCGGCCCTGGCTGACAATCAGCGGCTGTGTTTCACCGAAGGAAACCACGGCCTGAAGCCGTTTGCGGCTGATCCCCTGAGTGCTCAGATATGCGACAACCGCATTGGCACGGCGACGTCCCAGCGCATTATTGTAGCCATTCGAGCCAACAGCATCGGTATGGCCAAAGACCTTGAAGCGCACTTCGGGGAACTGACGTATCCAGTTTGCCTGCTCGCGCAATGTTGCCTGCGCGGCCTCATCAAGCTGCGATGAGTTGAAGGCAAAATTTACCGTACTGGGCACTTCATTTGCAAAGCGCTTTGCCAGATTGATCGCAAATGCGCGCTCATTGGTCATGACTTCCTGATTGTTCATGGTGGCATTGCCAAAATTACCACCATCGACAAGTGCGCCTGCTTCGGAGAAGTAAGAGCTGGTAACGGCTCCCGGTTGCGTGCAGGCCGACAATGCGACTAGTCCTGCTGATGTGATTAAATATTTCATCATTTGATCTGCCTCCCGATCAATCCATTACGTAGCCGTAAGAGCCACTGAAATCCTGTTGCGCCACGTCACCTGTGGCCTCACTGTTGTTGGCATCGATTGCCACGCGGCCATTGAGAAACAGGTCTGCCTCCGATGGAAGTTTAACCCTGTCCGTGGGCAAGGCAAATGCTTCACCGCGGGTTGGGGTTACCAGATGCGCCGTGACAATGATCACAAGTTCGGTTTGCCTGCGCTGGTAATCCGCACTGCGAAACAGTGTTCCCAGGATTGGAACATCCCCAAGCCAGGGCACCTGACTGTTGTTATCGCGGAAATCATCCTGCAACAGGCCCGCAATGGCAAAGCTTTCGCCATCCCGAAGGGCAACAGTTGTGGATGTATCGCGACGCCGGAATGCGTTGATGGAAAAACCGTTGATGACCAATGAGTTTGTCGGGTCAATCGAGGACACGGCCGCGGCCAGTTCAAGATTGATAATCCCGTCATCAACAACGCGCGGAGTGAAATCAAGCTCGACACCAAAAGGTTTGAACTCGATTGTCGTGGTATCGTTATCCTGCGCCACCGGAATGGGGAATTCACCCCCGGCAAGGAATGTTGCCTCCTGGCCCGAAAGGGCAATCAGGTTGGGCTCGGCCAATGTCCGGACAACCCCTTTGGTTTCAAGAGCTTCGAGCAAGACACCCAGTTCAACCGAACCGATGTTGAAACCAACTTGATAGGTACCAACAGTTTCAGCACTAATGGTGGGTAATACTGACCCAACGAAGCCGCCTGTGTTTGCAGTGCCACTGCCGTTTGCATCAATTCGCAGCGATGTGCCCAGCGCTTTTGAAACAGAGCGCTGCATCTCGGCGAAGCGAACCTTGAGCATGACCTGCTGTTTGCCGGTCACCGACATCAGGTTGGAAACCCGCTCGGGTGCATAACGCTCTGCCAGATCAAGCGCGCGTTGCAGGCGCGGAGTGCTGGAGACGGTGCCTGAGAGCACAATGCCGTCATTGGCCGCGCGCACCTCAATCTTTTCACCCGGAAGGATTTGGAGGAGCCGCTCCTTGAATTCCGAGACATCGGCCGTCACCTGCACTTCGACATTGGTGATAAGCCCGCCGGACGCATCCAAAAGCGTTAATGTTGTGCGCCCCGGTGTTTTGCCAAGTACATAAATTGTACGGTCTGACAGGGTTGAGAAATCGGCAATCGAAGGATTGGCGATGCTCAGCTCTGCAAAGGGGACGTCGCTTTCAACCACAACGGCACGGTTCATCGGGACATTGAGATCCCTGGCCGTGCCCTTGCGAACGACTGTTATGGTTTCTGCCTGTGAGGCAGTTGTGAGTGGCCCATAAGCCACGGCCAGCCCCAATAGGGCTGCCTTAACAAAATCTAAATTTTTCATGTGACCTGCCTTTCCGATCACGCCTCATTTATGGGTCTTTACGCCCTTGCTCACGGGTCTTTTTGCCCGTTACCTTCATGCACCATGGGCGGGTTTTCGGAAATTTTCAAGAATCAATGGTATTTTGGAAACATTTTCTGCCAAATTCCTTAAACCGTTTCCTAAATGCAACGGGGCACCACATGAATGGCGCCCCCGATGTAGCTGATAATGCTGAGATTATCCCTTGAAATTTTGGGTTTTCAAGCGTTTTGTCACTTGTCTGTTGCTCCGGTCAAGAGAGGCCCGATGCAGGCATGACAATCTTCTTTATTCAGGCGGGCAGGGGATCACGATCCCGGTATCGACCGTTTCACCATTGCGGGTGTTTTTGATGGTGCACACTTTCTCGACTACCTGCTCTTCTACAACCGGGGCCGCCTGAATGCCCAGCAATGCATTCTGATCAACTTCGATCTGGCCGGCAACTGTACTGTCCAGTGCACCGACCAATGACAGGCTTAACTTTCCTGTCGCTTGTGCCTGCGCCAGTGCGGCAACCTGTTCAGGCCGGACCGTGACTGTAACTGTCCGGGCCAGGATTGTTTCACTGGTGTCGCCATCGGATGTTTGGTCAACGGCAATCAGCTCAACCCCGGCTTCGATCAGTTTTGTTACTTCCCCGGTTGAATTGCCTTCTGTTCGCAAATCATCACCGTTAAGCCGACCTGTCCAATAGACATCAACCTTGTCACCCGGGCGCAGGAAGCCGGATACACCGCTTTCAGCATTCACTTTGATGGCAAAGGCGCGCATGCCGGGTTTGATTCTCAGCCCGGCATCCTCGCCCGGCTCTGTTACCTTGACTGTCAGCACGGCTTCGTTTTTTTCCATGGCACGCATAACCGAGCGTGTCACAGACTCGCCTTTTGGAAACAGATCTTCAAAAGTTGCAAATGTGCCTTCAGGCAGGGATGCTTTGGGGAACTTGATTAAACGCACATCTTCTTTTTTCAGGCGTTCACCATATTTTACATCACGGCTTACCACGATAATCTCAACCGTTGGGATTTCAGGCTTGCGTGCGGCCCGCTCTTTTTCCAACTGTGCCTGATAGGATTCAATATAGCCTTTTGCCATATAGACAGCAAAACCAGCCAGGCCCAGGCCGATCATCAATACAAGTGCAAACACCAACCTCATGGGGCATCCTTTCAAAAACCGGATTATTCCACGCTTCTTATCAGAGATAACATTCTTTTGTCTATTTTCTCTGAATATCCGGATAATAAAAACAACCAGTGATTGTTTCGCATCACGAAACAATATGGATATATATATTATACTGTATGTTTGTAAATATTAAGTAGACCGATGAGTCGAAATTCCCCCGGTGTTTCAGGGGGCAACATTCGGGTTTACGGTGGACATGCTTGCGTTGGTGGCTGTTGCAATCGAGAGAACGCTGATACGCATGGCAGCCACCCCACCAAGTGCAAGCCCGACGATGGCAGCGGAAAGGACAACCCAGTCAACAGTTATGGCACCGTTTTCATCCTGGATGAATGTGTTGAAAAACGCCATTGTGCCACCTATGAGCAGTTTGCAAATTTTGCAACATATGGGCGCAAACCCTAGACATGCGCCCATATGTCGTTTTGTATTAGTAATACGCCATTTCGATCAAGGACCGACGGCTGTGGTAGATACGGCAGTTTGGATCGCGCCTGCCAATGTACTGATCCCGCCACGAACAGCAGCAACGGCAGCAAGAGCAAGGCCAACTACGGCTGCGGTCAGCACAACCCAGTCAACTGTTACAGCGCCGTCTTCGCTTGTGACGAAGTTTTTGATAAGTTTAGTCATGTCTGGTCCCTTCATAGATAAGATTGGCAATCAGTTTATCACCCTGGCACCCGAAGCAACCGGTATCGGACCGTACTGCTTTGTGAGTGAGTTGCGCCTTTAGCGAAATCTGATAATCTTAATCCCCCGTTGCCAAAATCAGTTTGTTCAGCACTTGGGCGCAAACCCTATGTAATGCGCCCAAGTGATATTTTTTGATAGCTGTCAGCTATATGAATTAAGGGCCAACGGCTGTAGTTGAAACGGCTGTTGAAATAGCGCCTGCCAAAGTGCTGACACCGCCACGAACGGCAGCAACGGCAGCAAGAGCAAGGCCAACAACGGCTGCGGTCAGCACAACCCAGTCAACGGTTACAGCGCCGTCTTCGCTTGCGACGAAGTTTTTGATAAATTTAGTCATGTTAGGTCCCTCCAAAGGAATAAATAGTCAGGTTAGCAACCACTTCAACAAAACCACGAGCCAGAATCAGGCCCGATGCCGTTATGGTATGCCATGATATAACCAGTGAAATTGGGCGGGAATGCGGCACGATTTGAGCCTTTTTCGAAAACCTTAACATTTCGTGTTGATTTGCCCATAATGCACTGAAATCCATAGATTAAAATGTTGGAAAAAAATTTCCACATCATTATCATATTTGTCGGACATGGTGGAAATGCGGTCAGAATGTGGCGTAAATTGGGTGTATTTATTAATGAATTGAACACAATGCTGGATTTTGGCGTAAACTTTTGCAATAATTGATTTAATCATAACGAGGCGAGCAGAACTCGAAGATGCGGATACTTGTAACCCTGGCCATTGGCGTGGCCATCTTGATGCCTGTGGGCACTGCTACGGCGGGCCCAAAGCCCTTTCCGGACTTCACTTTCAAGCGGCAAAAACCGCCCGAGCCGGGCGTGAAAAAACGCATCACTATTCAAATCGAGCCCCAGCCCGAGCCTGATCCCTTGGTTGCCGCCCAACCCGAGGTGGTTTTGCCCGACGATGATTTCATCGGGAAATACAGCTGGTTTTGGCAGAAGGTATCGCCGGATATAGCAATCAATGGCTCGGTGCGTCTGCGCACGGCTTTCAACAGCCTCAATGAGGCACCGGGGGGCGGGGGCGTTGCCGGGCCGCGATTGCAATCGATTCAGGAAATTGCCCGGGCCGAGGGGCAGAATATTCTGTCGGCCACCATCGGCACCAATGTATCGCCCGCGCTGGTGCTGGCAATGATCTCGGTTGAATCGGGTGGCCGCACGGATGCGGTCAGCAACAAGGGCGCGCAGGGGGTGATGCAGTTGATGCCCGACACCGCCAAACGTTTCGGCGTGAGCGACAGCTTGTCTTCGGCTGAAAACATCCGCGGCGGGGTGGCGTATCTCGATTGGCTTCTGACAGAATTTGACGGCGACGCGGTGATGGCAATCGCGGGATATAACGCAGGCGAAGGCGCTGTTCACAAGCACAGCGGCGTGCCGCCCTATGCGGAAACCCGCGATTATGTGCCCAAGGTGCTGGCGGCCTTCGAGGTGGCGCGGGGCCTGTGCAAAACCCGGCCCGAGCTGATCACCGATGGCTGTGCGCTTGATCTGGCCTCAAATTAGAACCTTACCAGATTGCTCCAAAAGGGCCGGGCTTGCGTATCAGCCCTGACTATTGCCCAGCCCGCTGATGCAATCCAAAATCGCACCACGACTATTGAATGACACACTATGATTGTTTCCTTAAAACCCATGCAGACAGGATCTGAAACATGCGCGCTTTGATACAGCGAATAGCACATGCGAGCGTCTCGGTTGACGGCAAGATGATCGGGCGCTCCGGCCCGGGCCTGCTGATTTTGATCTGCGCCATGCAGGGCGATTCCGAATTGCAGGCCGATAAGATGGCCGATAAAATCTCAAAGCTGCGTATCTTCAGGGATGAGGCGGGCAAGATGAACCGGTCGGTGCTTGATACAGGCGGCAGCGCGCTGGTGATCAGCCAGTTCACCCTTGCCGCCGATACATCCCGCGGCAATCGCCCCGGTTTTTCCGAAGCGGCGGCCCCCGAAGTGGCAGATCGGCTTTATCAGTATTTCGCCAAAAGCCTCGGCACCAGGGGCGTTGCGGTGCAAACCGGTGAATTCGGCGCGGATATGAAGGTCGAATTGCTCAATGATGGCCCGGTCACCCTCTGGATGGAAATCTGACCGGCTTTCATTTTTCTCAAAATACTCCCGCCGGAGGCATAATAGTTCTTCTGCCCGGTTGACAAATCCAACGCGACACCGGTGAATATGAACGGGCCACGGGCCATTCCAATGAAAAGGATGACGCATCTCATGACAGCGCCGCTTGAGACAACCAAGGCCCTGCTGGGCGAGCTGATCGGCTTTCCCACCATCTCATCCGACAGCAACCTGGAAATGATCGCCCATCTGGCCGGGCGGCTGGAAGATGCGGGCGCGCGGGTGGATATTCATCTTGATGACAGCGGCAAAAAGGCCAATCTCTTTGCCACCCTTGGCCCCGGGGATGTGGATGGGGGCATTGTGCTTTCGGGCCATTCCGATGTGGTGCCTGTGGCCGAGCAGGTCTGGTCCGGTGATCCCTTTACAATGGCTGAACGGGGCGGCAGGCTTTATGGCCGGGGGGCCTGCGACATGAAGGGCTTCATCGCCGCTGCCGTGGCCATGGCGCCGATATTTGCCGCGCGGGTGGGCGCGCGGCCCATTCATTTTGCCTTTACCTATGATGAGGAAACCGGCTGTTTCGGCGCGCGCGCGCTGGTGGACAGCCTCAAGGCACAGGGGTTGCGCCCCGGCGTGGCCATCATCGGCGAGCCAACGGATATGCGCATCATCGAAGGCCATAAGGGCTGCTATGAATATTGCACGCATTTCAGCGGGCTGGCGGGGCATGGATCAAACCCCGATCGCGGGGTCAATGCGGTTGAATATGCCGCGCGGTTCATCACCCGCCTGCTGGAGCTTAAAGACAGGCTGCGCGCGCGAGCCCCGGAAGATGGCCGGTTTGATCCGCCCTGGACAACCATCAACACCGGTCGGCTTGAGGGCGGGATGGCGCATAACGTGATTGCCAGCGCGGCCCGGCTGGATTGGGAAATGCGCCCGGTGCAGGCCGGTGATGCGCAATTCGTCAAGGATGATCTGCGCGCCTATTGCGAAACCACCCTGATCCCGGCGATGCGCGCCATTTACCCGGAGGCGAATATCACCACCGAAGTGATCGCCGAGGTGGCCGGGCTGGAGCCTGCGGATGAAAACGAGGCGCGCGAAATCATGATGGAGCTGACCGGCAGCAATGAAACCGATCTGGTGGCCTTCGGCACCGAGGCCGGGATATTCACCGAATTGGGCATGTCGGCGGTGGTCTGTGGCCCCGGCTCGATCGAGCAGGCGCATAAGGCCGATGAATATGTCTCATTGGCGCAGATGCAGCAATGTCTCGATATGCTGGGGCGGCTTGGGGATAAGCTCGGCTCCTGATTACTTTTTACGAAACGTCAGGTAATGCGGCACCCGGCCTTCGCGCAGGGCTTTTTGCTCGTAGCGGGTGGAAAGCCAGTCATCCCAGGGTCTGCGCCAGTCATCGGGCTGTTCGGCCAGCCAGTCAAAGCCGTGTCGAGGAACCTGCTCCAGCGTCTGGCGCACGTAATCGGGAATATCCGTGGCCACGCGAAAAATGGCACCGGGTTTCAGCACCCGCGCCAACGGCTCAAGATGCTCGGGCGTTACAAACCGGCGCCGGTGATGGCGCTTTTTCGGCCATGGATCAGGGTAGAGCAGAAACGCCTTTGAGATCGACGCATCCGGCAGCACATCAAACAGATCGCGCGCATCGCCGGGAAACACCTTGAGGTTATCCACGCCCGCGCGGCGGATTTTGCCCAGAAGCATGGCGACGCCATTGATATAAGGCTCGCAGCCGATCAGGCCCATATCCGGGTTCTCAGCCGCCTGATGCACCATATGCTCGCCACCGCCAAAGCCGATCTCAAGCCAGACGGGGCACGGGCCAAACAAGCCCCCAAGATCAAGCGGGGTGCGCTCGGGGTTATCCTCCCAGCTTACCGGACCGGGCGACAGCGCGCTGAGGTCTTCGGCCAGATAGGTTTTCTGGCTCGGCTTGAGGGATTTGCCCTTGAGGCGGCCATAGAAATTGCGGTGAGGGCGAGTTGGGTTTGTCATGGCGGCGGTGCATAGCGCGGGTGGCGGGCGCGCGCAAGCTCAGTTGGAATTGCGCGCCTCAAGCCGTTCCAGATTGATGATGGACGACAGCATAAGGCGGTCATGGCTCCAGTCACCGGGCTTGTGGATGGCCAATGCGCCCAAAGCCAGCACAAGCACCAAAGGTAAAATCAGCAGATGGTGCATGAATGAGTTTGATTTGCCGGAACCTGCTTCAATCAGCGCTGTGATCCGCTCGGCCAATGCTTTGCCAGAGCGTGAACCTTTGGGGCCGATCTCTGCGGTCAAAAGCGCCACAGTGGGCAGGCTGGCACCAGTGCGGCGGCGGGTATGAAGGCTGCGTTCGCAGACATCCAGAAGGCAAGTGGCATAGGCACGCGGCTCAAATCCGCGGTGGCGGGTCAGTTCCTGATCGCAAGACAGCTCACGCAGGGTTTCAATCTGCCGCTTCCATAAGGCAAAGCCCGGATTCCAGAACACCAGCGGGCGCAGCAGCTCAAGCCCAAGCTCCCATGTGACATCGCCGCCCCTGAGGTGCTGAAATTCATGCGCCAGAACCAGCCTGAGCTCCTCCGGGCGGGTCAGCATCGCGCTGGGGATGACGATATAAAACCGCCGCAGGCCACGGGCGGAAAACGGGATGGTGATGTCATCGCTCAGCATCAGGTCAACCCGCCCCGAGCGCCGCCATTTGTAGCAGCCATGAAGGAAATGCCGCAGCTTGCGGATGTGGCACCCCAGGCGCCACGCCGAAAGCCCGGCCCCCGCCAGCAATAAAACCCGCAGCCCGGCCCAGAGCGGGGCCGAGGACAGCAACAGATTTTCGGTGAACCTTGCGCGCAGGCCAAGGATGATTTCAAACTCGGACGCTTTCATGGCAAAATTGCCATTGAGATAATAGGCCACGGCAATATCGGCGAGGTTGAAGGAGGTGCCGGGCATCAGGCGGCTGATTGCGGCACTCAGGATAAGGGTTAAAAACGGGCTGAGGATGACGGCGGCAAACACAAGATTAAGCAGACGAAGATGGGCGGTATAGGCGTGGCGCAACCCGGCACGATTGAGGATAAAGCGCGTGCCAAGCCAAAGGAAAAGCGCCAACATCAACAGGATGTTCGCATCAATATAGGCGCCAAGAACGATTTTAATCTGTTCCATTTCCCAATCTCCTGTCGAGCAGCGCCCGGATTTCCTCAAGCGCCTCAGATGATAACCCCGCATCATCCACCAGACGCGCCACCAGTTGCGCCGGGGCATCGTCAAACAGTTTGGCAGACAGGTTCTGCAAGGACCGTGTCTGATAGGCATCCTTGGCCAGTGCCGGGCGGTAATAATATGTCTTGCCGCGCTTGGTGCTGGTGGCAAAACCCTTGTCATTGAGGATACGCAATATTGTGGCTGCGGAAGTATAGGCAAGGTTGCGGTCCGGTGCCAGATTGCCCAGCACCTCGCGCACGCTGGCCTCGCCCAGTATCCAGAGCTGATTCATGAATTCGAGCTCAACTTCTGTCAGAAACTCAGGCTTTTTTCTGGCTTTCATATTATGCTTGTCCAATTTTCCACTCATTATATTGCCGCAAGGAAAGCCGCTTGCCATGGCCGGTGAAGGGGCCTGCCGCCGGGCTTTCCTTTGCCCATACCCGACGAATCAAACGATGGATGATAAGGCTGTTCTTTGTTTACCCTATATCATGCATCACAAAAATTCATAGCCGGTTGAGGGTGAAATGCTGCATCAGCCGGGTAAACGAATGTTGAATCGGCTCCGGATTTCAGCGTCAGTCATCGGGTCAAACCGGGCGGCAGAACGCTGGGACAGGATCTCGTTTTTGCGCTTGATCGTTGTGGCGATCAGATCGGGCTTGTCCTTTTCCTCCCATTCCTTGGGGCTCATGCGGTTGCCCATGGCGGGATAAACGTAATCGGTTTCCATCCGCGCCAGCGTCTGAGCGGTGCCAAGGTAATGTCCGGGGCCATTCAGGCAAACGTCGCGTATCTGATCCAGGGCCAGGGTTTCCTCGTTCACTTCGATACCGCGCACACAGCGCAGCGCCTGCCCGATCAGATCATCCCCAAGGATCAGCGATTCGTGACAGAACCCCAGCAATGAGGCGTGCATTCCGGCGGCCTCGTAAACCATGTTGAGCCCCGATAGCCCGGCCATGACGTTTGAGCACATCATCTCCCATCCGGCCTGCATATCGGGCAGTTTGGCATCGGCAATCCCGGCAGCGGCCCCGCCGGGCAGGCCGTAGAATTTGTGCATCTGGGCACAGCCTGCCGTTAACAGCGCCTGTTCGCCCGAGGCACCGGTCATGGCGCCTGAACGCAGATCAAGGCCAAACGGCCAGGTGCCGAAAATCGCCGGGTGGCCGGGTTTGACGGCATTGACATATACCAGCCCCGCAAGGCATTCGGCGGTGGCCTGGGCAATCGCCCCGGCGATGGTTGAGGGCGTGGTGGCCCCGGCCATGCCCGCCGAAAGCAGCAGAACCGGCATGCCGCCGTGAATGCATTCCTCCATCACCTGGCAGGATTCAGTGGCGAATTTCATCGGCGGCACCACGAAACAGTTGGAGTTTGAGACAAACGGCCGCTCCCGCCATTTATCCTCGCCCCCGGCGATCAGATGCAGCATCTCAAGCGCGCCCTTGACATGGCCCGGCTCACTGAAGGAGGTGCCCACATGTTTGGAGGTGCCCGCGCAGCAGGCATAGACGGTGTTGAGGTCCATCTCGTAATTATCAAGGATGTCGCGGGCCACCATCGGCCGCTGCACGAAATGGATATTGTCGAGCACATCGGAAATGCGCGCGGCATCGTGCAAATCCTGCAAGGTGCTGTTGCGATAGGCGCGGCCGTCAACATCCACCATGTTCACAGCCGCCCCCGCCGTGCCGTAATGCACCCGTGTGCCTGAAAGCATCATGTCATGCTTTGGGTCACGGCCATGCAGGGTAACCTCGCGGTTGGCGCGCGCTATGGTATCTTCGATCAAGGCGCGGGGAAAGCGCAGGCGGCCATCATCGCCAAGAATTGCCCCTGCACCGGTGAGGTATCTGACCCCGCTTTCGGGGGCATCGGCAAGGCCGATCTGTTCCAGGGCATCCAATGCGGTTTGGTGAATTTGCTCAATATCCCCGGGGCTGAGCGGCTTATATGTACCGCCTTCCATACCGGGGCGAATGGGGCGGATGGCATCGGAAAGGGGCGCGGCTCGGGCGGCTTTACGGGCGGCGCGGCCACCGGCACGGCGGGACGTTTTGGCTGTCATTTGATTGTGGTCCTGAAAGGGAATTTTGTTTGCATGTGGGATGAGGTTTCAGCCCGCAAACGGCCTTCCACGCGCGGCACGGCCCCGCTCTGCACCAATAGTGCGGATCACAATCGCAATTTTACAGCATGGATTCATGCGTGTTTACTCCCTTGCGGGGCATTTCAGGCGGTTTCCTTGTGGAATTCTATCCCATTCGCGACGGATGTCGCAAATGAGCCATTAGCGGGATAAAATTCCCCCGCCCCGGACCTGATCCGGGGCCTCTCGGCTAAGTTAGAGGCCCCGTATCTGGACCGGGGCGTGGGGGGCTATTTTGCCAGTGTAGTGGCCAGATCGGTGAGCTTGTGCATTGCGGCCTCAAGGGCGGTATCCTCCACCGTCAGGGCCACGCGGATATGGCCCGCCGCCGAGGTGCCAAAGCTTTCGCCGGGCATCACCGCCACGTGATGTGTATCGAGCAGGGCATTGGCAAATTCCTCACCGCTCAGCCCCGTGGCGCGGATATCAAGCATCACATACATCGCCCCCTGCGCGGGAATGCTGCGCACCACGTTTTGCCCCTCAAGCAGCGCCAGCACAAGATCACGGCGGCGCCTGAACGGTGCGGCGATCATTTCTTCGAATTCTGCCCCCTGATCCAGCGCGAAACAGGCGGCTTCCTGAATGAAACCGGCCACGCCATAGGTGGTGTGGGTGGCAAGGTTGCCGATATGGTATATCGCCTCTTCAGGGCCGACGATCCAGCCGATGCGGCTGCCGGTCATGGCGTGGCTTTTTGACAGCGAGCCAATCACCAGCGTGCGCTCAAGCATGTCGGGCAGGGCGCGCGGCGTTATATGCGCATCCTGCCAGATTTGCGTGTCATAGACCTCATCCGAGATCAGCCACAGATCGTGATCAAGGCAGGCCCGCGCGATACCGTTCATTGTCTCGGGCGTGTAAACCACGCCGGTGGGGTTGTTGGGGCTGTTGATCAGCAGGCTTTTGGCCCCATCGGCCACGGCCTTGATGTCTTGCGCCTGCGGCTGAAACCCGCGATCGGCATGGGCGGGCACGGCCACCGGCTTGGCCCCGACGCCGCGGATGGTGCCGGGGTAGGTGGCATAATAGGGATCAATGAAAAGCGCGCGGTCGCCATCATCGCAGGTCAGGTTATGGCTGGCAAAAAGCGCCGATTGCCCGCCCGGCGTGATCAGGATGTTACCCGGTGTGGTGGCCATGCCGGTCCGCTCGGCCACACGTTTCGCCACCCGTTCGCGCAGGGATATATTGCCGTTGAACATCGAATAACCGGTATGGCCGGCAAGGGCGGCGGCGTGCATCGCATCAAGGATCGAAGGATCGGTGCGGATGTCATGCTCGCCGATCGTCAGCTCGGTGATGTCCTCGCCCGCCGCTTTCATCGCCCGGGCACGGTAGAACACATCCCAGCCATCCGATCCGCCGCCTGTCAGCCCCGTTATCCGGTTTGAAAATTTCATTCATGCCCCCTTGGCCGCCTGGCGCATGGGAGCCAGCGGAACACGGAATTGTCAATCGGATTCCGGCCTGTCCCCCAACAAATAACGCGGCCCAGGGCCTTTGCCTTGGGCGCGATCCCTCGGGTTATATAACGCGCAGGTTTTCAACGAAAGACAGCCACAGCCAATGCAGCCATCAAGCCGTGCGCGCAGGGCCTGCATCTGGTCAATACGGGCATCCAGAACTGCGCCAAACTTCTTTGAGATACGCGCCCAATCGCGTTTGTTCGGGGCGCGGTCCATGGGCAGGCTTGCCAGGGCCGTGCGGATCTCGGCGATGTTAAAACCAAGCCCTTGCGAGATCATCACGAAAGAAAGCCGCCGTATATCGGCCCGGGTATAGCGCCGGTGCCCGCTTGGGTTGCGATCCGGGGCGACAAGGCCTTCCGCCTCATAATAGCGAATGGCCGAACCGGGCAGGCCTGTGCGCCCGGAAACAAAACCAATGGTCAGTCCGCGATTTTCCAAACCTTTGTTTTGCATGGAAATTTCCCATATTGAGTTAAAGCATACTTTAAGTATTAAGCTAAGAAGTGAAGCAAATCAATATGATTGGAAACACAATGAATCTGGAACATGTCAACATCACCGTCACCAACCCAAAGGCCAGTGCCGCTACGTTATGTGATCTTTTTGGCTGGCATATTCGCTGGCAGGGGGCGGCGAAGGATAACGGCTTTACCGTGCATGTGGGCGATGACGCAAGTTATCTGGCGCTTTATGCCCCTAACAAAGTACTGGTTGAAAACGGTGATACCTATGGCCGGATTGGCGGGCTCAATCATGTGGGGGTGGTGGTGCCGGATATACATGCCGCAGAATTGCGGGTACTTGATGCAGGGTTTGAACCCCATAGCCATGCCGATTACGAACCGGGCGAGCGGTTTTATTTCGATGGGCCGGACGGGATTGAATTTGAGGTGGTCAGCTATTCAAAATCGGGCTGAGCCTTGCCTCATTGAGAACCCTGAACACATCGTTCAGGTTTAGATCAAAATCACAAACCTTATTGCCGGGCGCGTCCTGCATCGCCCGGCGAACCTCGCGCAGGGCTGCAAGGATGTTGTCAGCCTGCCCGGTATCGAGAGCATCAGACAGGTAATCCGAATAGATCATTGGCATGGGAAAGCCTACTTCAATGCTGCTTGTTGTCGGGTTGTCAGGGCTTTGCATTATAAGATTTCCTTATTGGGCTTAAATAACGCTTATCATCTAAATTAAAAATATTCAAACCAAACTGTTCAGCGCATGGGGCAATCAGCGCCAGATTGCCTTGCAGTTTTGCAGTGCGGGCCTTGAGATCGCGTTAATGGGCGCGGGGAAAGGCCTGAAACAGGCGGCGATATGGGCCGAATTATGGGCGTATCGCCGCCTGTGGACTGATCCATGCAGGATTAACCCCGCGGTTTTATTCAGCAGGTGTCATGATCGGGGCTGCTTTGGCATCCCCGGTCACGCGCTGATTATAGGCCGGGTTTTGCATCAGTTCCTTATGGCAGATCTCCAGATGATTCGCCGGGATCAGCGGGAAAAGATGGTGCACCAGATGAAAGCAGTCATTGCGGGGGAACAGGATCGCCCGGATCACTTTCGGCACCACAAAATTGCGCGAGGCTTCCAGCTCATCGTCATTGCCGACAATACCGGCATGATCAATGCAATCGGTCCAGTAGTTGATCGCGGTGAACACCCACAAAAACGGCAGCCAGGCCAGCACAAGTGCGGCCAGCGGATCAACCAGCAAAAACAGGATTGCCGCCGCCACAAGGCTGATCTTCAGCAGCCAGTAGATCCGCCCGTCCTCGGCCGATAAAT
The DNA here is from genome assembly GCA_021775255.1 of Roseovarius sp. Classification (GTDB taxonomy): domain Bacteria; phylum Pseudomonadota; class Alphaproteobacteria; order Rhodobacterales; family Rhodobacteraceae; genus Roseovarius. The sequence goes on along the minus strand of JAJFIA010000001.1, from coordinate 576,318 downwards.
TCGGATTGAGATAATAGGGCAAATGCAGCCCGAAAATGGGCGTCAGAATATGCCGCAGCACGGTTTTGGGGGTCAGGTCGGCTTCAAGCTTCAGATCCTGAATGCCGTGCAGATCCATATCTTTCTCATAATCGCCAACATGGGAGTGATGAGTCAGGTGCTCATCCCGGTAAACCCGAAAGCATCCCAGGTTGAATGAAGCACAGATACTGCCCAAAATCCGGTTGTCCTCCCGGTTGGCCGAAAATGAATAATGCGAGCATTCATGCACGATATTGTTGAAGCCACGCAGGCGGGTGGCGATAAAAAACACGCATGCAGAGAGGCCGAGCCCGCTTGCCCATGTCAGCCCCTGCCGCAGCAACCACGATCCAAGAATAATTGCCAATACAACCTGAGCGGCATAGAAGGCCACGATTGAAATTGCCAGAATTCTGGGATTTTTTTCCAACCCACGGAAATTACGCATAAATTCACGTCTTACTGTATATCCAGACATTGTCCATCCTCCATTTATCTTGAATGGATTTTGGATACAGAACAACTTAAGGTTTTAAAAATGAAACTTGCTACATATAGTATAAGTCGATCTACTAAATTAATAAGAAAATTTAATACAAATCTGGGGAAAAAAATGAAGATTGCACCTGAATTTTGGGTTTCTGTTGCCAAAATCCTTAGAATTTCTAACTATGCATTAGAATACCTAATTGATGAAGGTGCATAAAAATGCGATTCGAATACCCCTATCTCGCGGCATTGGCGGCCGTTGTGCGTGAAGGAAGCTTTGAAGCGGCGGCGCGCAGCCTCAATATCACCCAATCCGCCGTCAGCCAGCGGATCAAGCATCTTGAGGAAAAGTCAGGCGCGGTTCTGATCATCCGGGGGCGGCCCTGCATGGCCACCGAATATGGCCAGCAACTGTGCCATCATGTGGAACAGGTGCGCCTTTTGGAGCACGATCTGAAGGAAAATCTTGGGGCGATGGATGCGCCGGAAGGGGGTGCGCCTGCGGTGATCCGGATCGCGGTGAATTCCGATAGTCTGGCCACCTGGTTTCCCGAGGTGATCAACCGCGCTGGGGCAGAGCTGAACCTGAATTTCGATGTTATCCCTGATGATCAGGAGCACACTGCCGACCGGCTCAGAAATGGCGAGGCGCTGGCGGCGATTACCACCGAAAGCCGGCCCTTGCATGGCTGTCAGCGTATCCCGCTGGGGGCGATGGAATATCAGGCGGTGGCCACACCGGAATTTATCTCGAAGCATTTAAGCGACGGTGTGACAGCCGATACCGTGGCACAGGCTCGCACCCTGATATTCAACCGCAAGGATTTGCTGCCACAAAAATGGCTGCTGGATGCGTTTGGGGAATCGGTGCCGTTGCAGGGGCATCTGTTGCCAACCTTCACCGGCTATCTGCAATGTCTGCTCAATGGCTCCGGCTGGGGGATGATGCCACGCAGCACCTTGCGGCCCTATCTGAAAAACCGCACCTTGCAGGAGCTGAAGCCCGGCACAAGGGTCTGGGTACCATTACACTGGCAGGCGGGCACCGGCGGCAGTGAGATCATGCGGGTGCTGTCCAACATGGTGTTATCGGTGGCACGCAGAACCCTGCAACAGACGCCGGATTTGTAAGGCTTGCCAGCGGGCGGCACCGGGGGTAAGGTGCGGGTCATGAAAAGCCCAAGCTGCATAATCTGCATTATTTGCATTATTACCTGCTGAGATTTCTCAGGCGGGCGGCTTTTTTCATTCTAAATCTGGATCGAACTTGCTAAGCCCGCCGCGATAGGCGTGTGAGGATATTATGACGACGATTCAACTGCACAACACCAAGACCCGCAGAAAAAAGCCGTTTGAGCCTTTGGATGAAAACGATGTGCGGATGTATGTCTGCGGCCCCACGGTCTATGACCGGGCGCATCTGGGCAATGCCCGGCCGGTGGTGGTGTTTGATGTGCTCTACCGCTTGCTGCGGCATGTATACGGGCCGGATCATGTGACTTATGTGCGCAATTTTACGGACGTGGATGACAAGATCAACGCGCGGGCGGCTGAAAGTGGCCGCGAGATCGGCGCAATCACTGATGAGACGATAGAGTGGTTTTTACAGGATATGGGTGCGTTGGGGGCATTAGAGCCCAATGCCATGCCGCGCGCCACCGGGTATATCCCGCAGATGGTGGTGATGATCGAGGCGCTGATCGCAGGCGGGCATGCATATGAGAAAGAGGGTCATGTTCTCTTTCGGGTGCGCAGCTACAAGGAATATGGCAAGCTGTCGGGCCGCTCAGTGGATGACATGATCGCCGGTGCAAGGGTCGAGGTTGCCCCCTTCAAGGAAGACCCGATGGATTTTGTCTTGTGGAAGCCTTCAGGTGCGGATCTGCCTGGATGGCCCTCGCCATGGGGGCGCGGGCGTCCGGGCTGGCATATTGAATGCTCGGCGATGGCTTATGAATTGCTGGGGGAATCGTTTGATATTCATGGCGGCGGTAATGACCTGATGTTCCCGCATCATGAAAACGAGATCGCACAAAGCGCGTGCGTGCACCCCAAGGGCGATTTCGCGCGGGTCTGGATGCATAACGAGATGCTGCAGGTCGAGGGCAAGAAGATGTCCAAATCCCTGGGTAATTTCTTTACGGTGCGCGATTTGCTGGATGGCCATGATGGCCAGCCGCCTGTTCCGGGTGAGGTGATCCGGTGGATGCTGTTAAAAACCCATTATCGGCGACCCATTGACTGGACAAAACATGGCTTATCAGAGGCAAAACGCGAGCTTGCATCATTCTATGAAATTGATCCCGAGTTCATGACCGGGACCGATGAGAGAATTGCCAAGCCAGTGTTAGATGCTCTTTGCGATGATCTTAATGTGCCCAAGGCAATTGCTGCGCTTCACGAAATGCGCCAGTCGTTAAATTTTGAGGATTTATCGCCAACGATGCGTGCCTTGGGTTTCAACGGTGAATGGGCAATGCCGAAACAACCGGCTTTAAGTTATGGCACATCGGTTAATTTTATTGTGTCTGATTTGGATGATTCTCGAAAAAATAAAGATTATGAACGTGCTGACCAACTAAGGGCTGGTTTGGTTCGTGCTGGTATTGAAATAAATACAGTGGGGGACGTGTCGCATTGGAAATTCACGCCGGATTTTGATGCGTCGAAATTGGAGGAAATGTTATGAGAATTTTCCAGATTTCATGCGCGGATTGGCAAAGCAACATCACAACAGAGGGCAGCGCCCGGCTGCGGGTGGGCGTGAAGCGCCCGCCCATGGGGGCGGTCGGGCGCTGCCCGGCGGTGCCGGGCGAGGTGTGCCCATGACACGCGAGCGGCTTTATATCTATGACACCACCCTGCGCGATGGGCAGCAGACGCAGGGCGTGCAGTTCTCGACCGGGGAAAAGATGCAGATCGCCAAGACGCTGGATCAGTTGGGGGTGGATTATATCGAAGGCGGCTGGCCGGGGGCGAACCCCACCGACAGTGCGTTTTTCGAGGCCGCGCCCAAGACCAAAGCCAAAATGACCGCCTTTGGCATGACCAAACGCGCGGGGCGCTCGGCCGAGAATGACGATGTGCTGGCGATGGTGATGAATGCGGGCACGGGGGCCGTGTGTCTGGTGGGCAAAAGCCACGACTTTCATGTCAGCACAGCGCTGGGGATTTCCAAGGCTGAGAACACCGAAAACATCGCCAAATCCATCGCCTATATCGTGGCGCAGGGCCGCGAAGCGCTGTTTGATGCCGAGCATTTCTTTGACGGGTACAAATCCGATCCGGAATATGCGCTGGAGACGGTGAAGGCCGCTTATGACGCGGGTGCGCGCTGGGTTGTGCTGTGTGATACCAATGGCGGCACCCTGCCGCATGAGATTGGCGAGATCATGACCAAGGTGATCGAAGCGGGCATTCCCGGCGATCATCTGGGCATTCACACCCATAATGACACCGAGAATGCCGTGGCCGGGTCATTGGCAGGGATTGACGCGGGCGCGCGGCAGGTGCAGGGCACTCTTAATGGGCTGGGCGAGCGTTGTGGCAATGCCAATCTGATCACGCTGATCCCGACGCTCTTGTTGAAACAGCCCTATGCCAGCCGGTTTGAGACCGGGATCAGCATGGAGGCGCTGCAAGGCCTGACCCATGTCAGCCGTCAGCTCGATGATATTCTCAACCGGGTGCCGATGCGGCAGGCGGCCTATGTGGGGGCGTCGGCCTTTGCCCATAAGGCGGGGCTGCATGCCAGCGCCATCCTCAAAGATCCGAGCACCTATGAGCATATCGAGCCTGAAACCGTCGGCAATGCCCGCATCATTCCGATGTCAAATCAGGCGGGGCAATCCAACCTGCGCCGCCGTCTGGCCGAGGCCGGGCTGGAGGTGGACAAAGGCAATCCGGCGCTGCCGCATATTCTGGATCAGATCAAGGAGCGCGAGGATCAGGGCTATACCTATGACAGCGCGCAGGCCTCATTCGAGTTGCTGGCGCGGGCCGAGCTGGGGCTGATGCCGGTATTTTTCGAGGTCAAGCGCTATAAGGTCACGGTGGAACGGCGCAAGAACAAATACAACAAAACGATCTCGCTGTCCGAGGCGGTTGTGGTGGTCAAGATTGATGGCGAGAAGAAGCTGTCGGTCTCAGAGTCGATGGATGAGGATGGCACAGATCGCGGCCCGGTGAATGCGCTGGCCACGGCTTTGGCCAAGGATCTGGGCGCGTATCAGGATAAGATCGCTGATATGCGGCTGGTGGATTTCAAGGTGCGTATCACCCAAGGCGGCACCGAGGCGGTTACCCGCGTGATCATCGACAGCGAGGATGCGCAGGGGCGCAGGTGGTCAACCGTGGGGGTCAGCCCGAACATCGTGGATGCGTCATTCGAGGCGCTGCTGGATGCGATAAACTGGAAGTTGCTGCGTGAGCAGTGAGGGCCTGAACGACAATCTGAACGCCTGCGCCGATCTGGTGCGGCGGGGCGATCCTGAGCGGTTCATGGCGGCGATGGCATCCCCGGTGGACGCGCGGAAAATATTGTTTCCGATCTATGCCTTCAATGTCGAAGTGGCCCGCGCGCCGTGGGTGACAGCCGAGCCGATGATTGCCGAGATGCGCCTGCAATGGTGGCGCGATGCGCTGGCTGAAATCCGTCAAGGCGGAACCGTCCGGCGGCATGAGGTGGTGACGCCCTTGGCCAGGATACTCGATGCGCAAGGGGCTGATTTGCTGGATCAACTGATCGTGGCGCGGCGCTGGGATATAACCCGCGATCCGTTTGAAGATGCTGCGCATTTCAATCGGTATCTTGAGCACACGGCGGGGCATCTGATGCTGGTCGCGGCGCGCGTATTGGGCCGTGTGGATACGGCAACATTATTGGATGCGGGCTATGCCCATGGGCTTGCGGGCTGGCTGCGGGCGGTGCCGGCGCTGGAACATGCCGGGCGGGTGCCGCTGCTGGATGGACGGGCAGAGGCGGTGCAGGCCATGGCCGGGCAGGGCTTGGAAAGATTGCGCCGCGCGCGGAACAATCGGGGTAATGTGACAGCCTCAGCCCGGCCTGCGCTGTTGCCGCTCTGGCAGACGGCGACCATTTTGAGGCGGGCCCGGCATGATCCGGCGCGGGTGTCTGAGGGCCGCCTCGATATCGCCCCGGCCCTGAGCCGGTTGCGCCTGATGGCGCGGGCGGCGACCGGGCGCTGGTAGGGCCGCATCTTTATTGATTGACGAGTCAATTAAACATAATTAGACCGGTTTGGTATTCAATCCGGGAGTTCCAAACATGCCAAAACTGGGAATGGAGCCAATCCGCCGTTCGGCACTGGTTGAGGCCACGATTTCGGAAATAGGTGAGCGCGGCACGCTGGATGTCACCGTGAGCCAGATTGCCAAACGTGCGGGCATGTCGAGCGGGCTGGCGCATCATTATTTCGGCTCGAAAGAGCAGATGTTTGCCGCTGCCATGCGCCATATCCTGACATTATACGGCGCCGAGGTGCGCGGCGCGTTGGCGATGGCGAAATCCCCGCGTGACAGGATCGAAGCGATCATTCGCGCCAGTTTCGGCGTGGCGCAATTCCGGCCCGAGATGGTTTCGGCGTGGTTGAATTTCTATGTTCAGGCGCAAAAATCCGAGGATGCCCGGCGGCTTTTGCATATTTACCAGAACCGGCTGCGCTCAAACCTGCATCATGCCTTTCGCCAGATTGCAGGGGATGAAGCGCTTATCCTGACCCGTGGCCTGGCAGCGATGATTGACGGGCTTTATATCCGGCAGGCCCTGCGCCTGGACTTGATGTCACCGGGCGCGGCGGTGGGTGTATTACTGCATTATCTGGATCATAGCCTGGGTGTGGACATACGCGAATGAGCGCGCCTAACATATTGATATTCATGGTGGATCAGCTTAATGGCACGTTGTTCCCCGATGGCCCGGCGAAATGGCTTCATGCACCGAACCTCAAACGGCTGGCGGCGCGTTCGACCCGGTTTTCAACTACCTACACCGCCTCGCCGCTTTGCGCGCCGGGGCGGGCAAGTTTCATGTCGGGGCTACTGCCGTCGCAAAGCCGGGTTTATGACAATGCCGCTGAATTTGCCGCAGACATCCCGACCTATGCGCATCATCTGCGCCGTGCGGGCTATCAGACCTGCCTCAGTGGCAAGATGCATTTTGTCGGGCCTGATCAGTTGCACGGCTTTGAAGAGCGCCTGACCACCGATATTTACCCGGCTGATTTCGGCTGGACCCCGGATTATCGCAAGCCCGGCGAGCGGATCGAATGGTGGTATCATAATCTGGGCTCGGTGACCGGCGCGGGCGTGGCCGAGATCAGCAATCAGATGGAATATGATGATGAGGTGGCGCATCATGCGCGGGCCAAGGTCTATGATCTGGCGCGGGGGCACGATGCGCGGCCCTGGTGCCTGACCGTCAGTTTTACCCACCCGCATGATCCTTATGTGGCGCGCAGGAAATACTGGGATTTATACGAGGATTGCGCCCATCTTTTGCCGCAGATCCCGGCCATGGCCTATGAAGATCACGACGCCCATTCCAAGCGGATTTTTGACGCCAATGACTGGCGCTCGTTTGACATATCGGACGAGGATATCCGCCGGGCGCGGCGGGCGTATTTTGCCAATATCAGCTATCTAGATGACAAGATAGGTGAGGTGATGGAGGCGCTGGAGACCACCCGGCAGGAAGCCATCATTGTGTTTGTATCGGATCACGGCGATATGCTGGGCGAGCGCGGGCTTTGGTTCAAGATGTCGTTTTATGAGGGCGCGTCGCGGGTGCCTTTGATGATTGCGGCCCTGGGAATGCAGCCGGGGAAAGTGGACGCGCCGGTCAGCACATTGGATGTGTGCCCGACGCTGTGTGATCTGGCGGGCGCGGATATGGCGGAGGTGGCCCCCTGGGTCGGGGGCGAAAGCCTTGTCCATCTGGGGCAGGGGGGCGCGCGCCTGAACCCGGTGGCGATGGAATATGCCGCCGAGGCCTCATATGCGCCGCTGGTCAGCCTGCGTTATGGCAAATGGAAGTTCAACCGCTGCACGCTTGACCCCGATCAACTGTTTGATCTGGAAGCGGACCCGCATGAATTGGTCAATCTGGCGATGGTGCCGGAACATGCCGGGACGCTGGCGCAGCTACAGGCAAAATGCGAGGCGCGCTGGGATCTGGCGGCGTTTGACGCCGAGGTACGCAGCAGCCAGGCGCGGCGCTGGGTTGTCTATGAGGCGCTCAGAAAGGGCGGCTATTACCCGTGGGATTATCAGCCGCTGCAAAAGGCGTCAGAGCGCTACATGCGCAACCATATGGATTTGAACAACGTGGAAGAAAGCCAGCGCTTTCCGAGGGGGGAGTGATGCTGCGGGTTTTGGGACGCGCGACTTCATCCAATGTGCAGGCGGTGATCTGGGGGCTGGAAGAGCTGGGGCTGGAGTATAAGCGGCTGGACTTTGGCGAAAATTTTGGCGGGCTGGATACGTCCGAGTTTCTGGCGTTGAACCCACATGGGAAAATTCCAGTGATGCAGATGGGCGATGAAGCGCTGTTTGAGACCTCGGCGATCCTGCGTTATCTGGCAAATGTTCACGGCGATGATGGGTTTTGGCCAAGTGAACCGTTGAAACGGGCCGAGGTGGATATGTGGGCGGAATGGGCCAAGCATGATGTGGCAGAAGGTTTTACCGGGCCGGTGTTCTGGCAGGTTGTACGCACGCCACGAGAGCGCTGGAATGTGCAGGCCATTCGCAAGGCGGTGGATAAGTTGGAGTACCATCTGGCGATTGCCGAGACACAGCTGCAGCAGCATGCATATTTATGCGGTGATGTTTTGAACCTCGCAGATATCATGCTGGGGCATGTGTTGTACCGGTATTTCGATATCGAGATTGAGCGCCGCGAATTTCCGGCGCTGCGGGCCTACTATGAGCGACTGACCAAGCGCCCGGCCTACCGCAAAGCGGTGATGATTTCTTATGAGGTGCTGCGTGACACGATCTGATTCTCCTGTGGCGTGCCGCCGCATTGGCGCGCCGCCCACCCGCGCTCCCCGTCGCGCCAATGCGGCGGCGGTTCTGAATTGGGGTTCTTATGCAAGCTGATTATGTGATCATTGGCGCGGGCAGTGCCGGCTGTGCCATGGCATACCGTTTGGCCGAGGCGGGGAAAAGCGTTCTGGTGATCGAGCATGGCGGCAGTGATGCCGGGCCGTTCATTCAGATGCCCGGCGCATTGAGCTATCCGATGAACATGAAGCGCTATGACTGGGGCTATCGCAGCGCCCCCGAGCCGCATCTGGGGGGGCGGGAGATGGCCTGCCCGCGCGGCAGGGTCATCGGCGGGTCATCCTCGATCAACGGCATGGTTTATGTGCGCGGTCATGCCCGTGACTTTGACCAGTGGCGCGATGAGGGTGCTGAGGGCTGGGGATATTGCGATGTTCTGCCCTATTTCAGGCGGATGGAAAACTGGCATTCGGGGGGGCATGGCGGGGATCCGGCGTGGCGCGGCAAGGACGGCCCGCTGCATGTCACGCGCGGAACGATGGAAAACCCTTTGGTGCGGGCCTTTGTCGAAGCAGGTGGGCAGGCGGGCTATGAGCTGACCGAAGATTACAACGGTGCGCAGCAGGAGGGCTTCGGGCCGTTTGAGATGACCGTCTGGAAGGGGCGGCGCTGGTCGGCGGCGAATGCCTATCTGCGGCCTGCTTTGAAGCACAAAAATTGCAATCTGCTGCGCGGATTGGTGACCCGGGTGGTGATTGAAGACGGCCGGGCGGTTGCGGTCGAGGCGCGGGTTAAGGGGAAACGAGAGATTATCCGCGCGCGCGTTGAGGTGATTATCGCCGCCTCGGCGATCAATTCGCCGAAGCTTTTGATGTTGTCGGGCGTGGGGCCGGGCGCGCATCTGTCTGAGCACGGGATTGATGTTGTGGCGGACCGCCCCGGTGTGGGCAGGAATTTGCAGGATCATCTTGAGCTTTATGTGCAGATGGCCGCAAGTCAGCCGGTAAGCCTTTATAAATACTGGAATTTACTTGGCAAAGCCTATGTGGGTGCGCGCTGGCTGATGGGCCTCAATGGGCCGGGGGCCAGCAATCAGTTTGAAAGCTGTGCTTTCATCCGGTCGCGCAAGGGCGTGGAATATCCTGACATTCAGTTTCATTTCCTGCCCATCGCGGTGCGGTATGACGGCAAGGTTGCGGCCGATGGTCATGGGTTTCAGGCCCATGTCGGGCCGATGCGCAGCGCCTCGCGCGGGGCGGTGACATTGCGCAGTGCCGATCCGGAGGAGGCGCCGGACATCCGGTTCAATTACATGGCTGAGGAAAGTGACTGGACGGATTTCCGGCAATGCATTCGCCTGACCCGTGAGATATTTCAGCAAGAGGCGTTCAGGCCCTATGTGAAGCATGAAATACAGCCCGGGGCCGATGTGCAAAGTGATGCGGATCTGGATGATTTCATCCGCGACCATGCCGAAAGCGCCTATCACCCCTGCGGCACCTGCAAGATGGGCCGCAGGGAGGACCCTGAGGCGGTGGTCGATGCGCAGGGCCGGGTGATCGGGGTTGAGGCGCTGAGGGTGGCGGATAGCAGCATTTTTCCCAGCATTACCAATGGCAACATCAACGCGCCGTCGATCCTGGTGGGCGAGAAGATTGCCGATCATGTATTGGGCCGTGAGCCATTGGCACCGGAAAATGCCGAAGCCTGGATCAGCCCGCGCTGGCGCGAGGCGCAGCGTTAACCTTTCCTGAAAGTCCGGGTTGAATTTGGCGGCTGGCCCTCTGATATTTACCTGATGTTAAGAATTTGTTCAGCGCTTGTTCTCCTGTTCCTTTGCTCCCCGGTATGGGCCGGGTTTGGCGGTGTCATATCCGTGATTGACGGCGATACGCTGGATGTGGGCGGCAAACGTGTACGCCTGCACGGGATTGATGCGGTTGAAAGTGATCAGACCTGTGAGAATGCACAAGGGGTTGCATGGGCTTGCGGGGCGGCGGTGAGCCGGGAGGTCCGGGCCCGGTATCAGGGGCAACAAGCGGTCTGTGAGGCGGTGACGGTTGACGCCTACGGGCGGATTGTTGCGGTGTGCCGGGTGGGCGGGCAGGACATTGGCCGTCAACTTGTATCGGATGGGCTGGCATTGGCGTATCGCAAATACTCAAGGATGTATGTTGAGGAGGAGGAACATGCGGCGCGCGCGCGGCGTGGGCTGCATGCCGGGCGGATGATGCGGCCCGGGCAATTTCGGCTGGAACGGATCAGCGGGCGGGTGCCCGAGGACAAGCATTGCCGGATCAAAGGAAACATCTCTGACCGGGGTGCCAGGATTTACCACCTGCCGGGGCAGCGGTTTTACAGGAAAACCGGTATTAGCCGCGACAAAGGCGAGCGCTGGTTCTGCACCGAGCGCGCAGCGCGGGCGGCGGGCTGGCGTAAATCCAGACTCTGAGGTTATTGATCCGTATCAAGGTGGCGCGTGTTGTATGGCATTAGCGTGGCTACGCGACATTATAGGAAGGAAGAAACGCGATGACCCATACACCCCATGAAATACATGAAGAATTCCCGGAATATGCTGAGAAAATCACCGAGCTTAAGCAAAATGATGCGCATTTTTCCCGGCTATCCGAGGAATATCATGAGATCAACCGCCAGATACACCGGGCTGAGACGAATGTAGAACCTGTTGAGGAACTGGCAGAGGTCGAGATGCGCAAAAAACGCGCGGCACTGAAGGACAATTTGTACCGGATGTTGAAAGAAACCTGATTACCCGACCTTATAAGGCAAGATGCCGCGCACATCGGGCGTGATTGTCAGCCGCCGTTCCAGTGGCGGCACCGATCTTTGATGGCAGTCGGCGCGCTCGCAGATGCGGCAGGAGATGCCGATGGGCTCATAGGCCTTTGCGTTGGCGATATCCAGATTATCGGCATAAATCAGGGCCTCGGCATGTTTGACCTCACAGCCAAGAGCAATGGCAAAGCGCCGCACCGGCGCGCCATATGAACCGCCGGATTTGGAAACATCCCGCGCCAGTGAGATATAGCGCACGCCGTCAGGGGTTTCGGCCAGTTGCCGCAGGAACCGCCCCGGTGTTTCAAACGCGCGGTGCACATTCCACAACGGGCAAGCGCCGCCAAAGCGGGCAAATTGCAGCCGCGTGGCGGAATGGCGTTTGGTGATGGTGCCGGCCTGATCGACCCGCACAAAGAAAAACGGTATGCCCTTGGCACCGGGGCGTTGCAGGGTTGAAAGGCGGTGGGCCACCTGCTCGATAGAGGCCCCGAACTGATTGGCCAGCACCTCAAGATCGTGGCGCACAAACTGTGCCGCCTCAAGAAACCGCCCGTAGGGCATCAGCGCTGCCCCGGCGAAATAATTGGCCAGGCCGATTTTGGCGATGGAGCGGGCGGCGTCGGTCTGGAACCGGGCCAGATCGAGCGTGGCCTCGAACAACTGATCCTGGGTCAGCAGGGCCAGTTGCAAAAGGATCTGAAAGCTGCGGGTTTCGGGGGCGGTGCGCGATGAAATATACAGGATGTTGCTGGCGCGGTCGAACCTGCGCAGCTCATGGCTGTCACTGTCGGTTGTGGTGATGCCCATATCCTGCAGCCGGGCAATGGCCGTGTCCCGCACCGTGGTACGGGCATCTGACGAGGCTGCAAAATGCTCGGCCGCGCGATCGACCGCATCAATGTAATTATCGCAGTAATGGAAGAAATCGCGCACCTCGTCCCAGGGGCTTGACTGGCTGCGGGCGTCTTCGCGGCCCAAAGCCTCATCCAGCGAGGCCAGCCGCTCATGGGTCTGGCGGTAGGCGCTGTGCAGTTCCAGAAAGGCCCGCGCCAGCGCAGGCGCGTTGGAGGCGGTGAGGCGCAGATCGGCCAAGGGCGGGGCATCATCGGCAAACACCGGATCGGCAAGGGCCTCGCGCATGTCGGAGATCAGGCGCTCGGCGTCACCGGTGGAAAGCTCGGTCACGTCAAAGCCGAATTCCTGCGCCAGCGCCAACACCACCGTGGTGCTGACCGGGCGGTTGTTGTTTTCCATCTGGTTGAGATAAGGCAGCGAGACGCCCAGCTTGGCGGCAAAATCCTTTTGCGTCAGCGCCAGACGTTGCCGGGTTTCGCGCAGCTTGGCTCCGGCATAGAGTTTTTGTGTGGCCATGACATGCCTCCGGGGGTTTGCAGGTTTGCCCGGGGGCAGGATAGGTTTGCAAACCCCAGAGGGCAAGAGGTCAGGGGCGCGACAGCCTGCGTTCGCGGCGCATCACCATCAGGATGGTGGCAATCGCCAGCAGGGCGGTGGTGAGCATGATCCACAAAAGCGGAAAGGCCCCCGATTGCGGCGTAAGCCAGGCCCCGGCCAGGGCCGAGAGCACCGCCCCGCCGCCGATCATCAGCGCACCCGACAGGCCGCTGGCAGTGCCGGCCAGATGCGGGCGCACGGAAAGCGCACCGGCGGTGGCATTGGGGATGGTCATGCCATTGCCCAGCCCCATCAGGGTCATCAGGCCAAAAAAGCTGAGCGCGGAGCCAAGACCGGCATAGAACAGCGCCAGATTGAGGGCGATGCCCGCGCCATTCACGACCGTCCCGTAAAACACCATTCGGGTCACGCCGAGATGCACGGAAAACCTGCCCGACAGGAAATTGCCAAGGAAATAGCCGATGGCGGGGGCTCCGAAATAAAACCCAAGTTGCGAGGGTGGCAGGCCAAACACATGATCGCCAACAAATGGCGCGCCGCCCAAATAGGCAAAGAACGAGCCGGATGAAAGCGCCGAGGCCATGGCATAGCCCCAAAAGCGTGGCGAGCGGAAAAGTTCGGGGTATTCGCGAAACTGCTGCGCCAGGGAGCGGCCGCTGAGGGGCGCGGTTTCGCCAAGGTCGGCCCATGTCATCCAGATGACAAGGGCGCCAAGCGCGAACAAGACCCAGAAATTGGCCTGCCAGCCAAAGGCTACATCCAGAAGGCCGCCGATGGCCGGGCCGATCATCGGAACAACGGCCATGCCCATGGTGACATAGCCGATCATGCTGGCGGCCTGATCCTGCGGCACCATATCGCGCACCACTGCGCGGCTGAGCACCATGGCCACCACGATCGCCGCCTGCATCATCCGGAAGGTAAGAAACACATAGACATTGGTGGCAAGGATGCAGCCCAGCGTGGCCACCATGAAGATCATCATCCCGGCAAGGATCACCGGGCGGCGGCCCCACCTGTCCGAGATTGGCCCCATGATCAGTTGCAGCACCGCATTGACGCCAAGATACAGCGCCACTGAGAGTTGCATCAGCCGGTACTCTGTTTTGAAATAGGCGGTCATGCCCGGCAGGCTGGGCAGGAAAATATTCATCGCCAGCGCTGAAATACCCGCAAGCAGGATCAGTGTCAGGATATGAGGCGGGGTGCGACGGTCAAGGAACCGGACTTGGTTAATTTGGTCCATGGGGTATCGGTAGGAGGGCAAAGCCGGGATGTCCATTGACAGCGGCAGGAATTAGCAAATTTACAAATTAGCAATAAATGATTTCCAAGAGTTTGCAAATTTGCGTCATTTTGCTTTGTTCGCCTTGCTTTATTGGCTATATTAGGCAAACACCCCTGCGGACACAGATGAGGAGAGCGCCATGAAGGATATCCAACAGGTACTGGAAGACCGCCGGGATGCCGCCCGGATGGGTGGCGGGGCGCACCGGATTGAGGCACAGCACAGCAAGGGCAAGCTGACGGCGCGCGAGCGGATTGAATTGCTGCTGGATGAGGATAGCTTTGAAGAATTTGACATGTTCAAGGCGCATCGCTGCACTGATTTTGGCATGGAGAAATCGCATCCCGCTGGTGATGGCGTGGTCACGGGCTGGGGCACGATAAATGGCCGGATGGTCTATGTGTTCAGTCAGGATTTCACCGTGTTTGGCGGCTCATTGTCGGAAACCCACGCGGAAAAGATATGTAAAATCATGGATATGGCGATGCAAAACGGCGCGCCTGTGATTGGCATCAATGATTCCGGCGGCGCGCGTATTCAGGAAGGCGTGGCCAGCCTTGCCGGTTATGCCGAGGTGTTTCAGCGCAATATCATGGCCTCGGGCGTGATCCCTCAGATCAGCCTGATCATGGGGCCTTGTGCCGGCGGCGCGGTGTATTCTCCGGCGATGACCGATTTCATTTTCATGGTCAAGGACAGCTCTTACATGTTCGTGACCGGGCCGGATGTGGTGAAAACCGTGACCAATGAACAGGTTACGGCCGAGGAATTGGGCGGCGCTGGCACCCACACGCGCAAATCCTCGGTGGCGGATGGCGCGTTTGAAAATGATGTGGAAGCGCTGGCGGAAGTGCGGCGGCTGGTGGATTTTCTGCCATTGAATAATCGCGGCAAGGCACCGGTGCGCCCCTTCTTTGATGAGCCGGGGCGGGTTGAGGAAAGTCTGGATACGCTGATCCCCGATAATGCCAATACGCCCTATGATATGAAAGAGCTGATTGAAAAGCTGGCCGATGAGGGCGATTATTTTGAAATTCAACAGGAATTTGCCCGCAATATCATCACCGCTTTCATTCGCCTTGAGGGGCAGACCGTGGGCGTTGTAGCCAATCAGCCGATGGTGCTGGCGGGGTGTCTGGATATCGACAGCTCGCGCAAGGCGGCGCGGTTTGTGCGGTTTTGCGATGCATTTGAAATTCCCATCCTCACGCTGGTGGATGTGCCCGGATTCTTGCCCGGCACATCACAGGAATATGGCGGCGTGATCAAGCACGGGGCGAAACTTTTGTTTGCCTACGGTGAGGCGACGGTGCCCAAGGTGACGGTGATCACCCGCAAGGCTTATGGCGGGGCGTATGACGTAATGGCGTCCAAGCACCTGCGCGGCGATTTCAACTATGCCTGGCCCACCGCCGAGATTGCGGTGATGGGGGCCAAGGGGGCCACCGAGATTATCCACCGGGCGGATCTGGCGGATGCCGGGAAAATCGCGGCCCATACGGCGGATTACGAGAAACGCTTTGCCAATCCCTTTGTGGCGGCAGAGCGCGGGTTCATTGATGAGGTGATCACGCCCCGCTCGACACGGCTGCGGGTGAGCCGGGCATTTGCGAGCCTGCGCAACAAGAAATTGTGCAACCCATGGAAGAAGCACGATAATATACCGTTGTGACGGGGCTTCATTCTTCAGGTTCGGGATGGGATCACGGCCTGTTCTATTGAGTATTTATAGAAAAATGAAAGGGATGAGATTGGGGTGTGTGTTCAAGGATAAGGCGGGGCCAACCGGATGAGCCGTGATTGCTGGCATATTCTGCGTGAAGGCGATGTGCTGACCATGGCGCGGCGTTTGCCGGTGCGGTTGGATTTGAGCGTCAATACGCGGCTGCCAGATGGCTCAAGGCTGCGGGTGGCGCAGCAGGTGCGGCAGGATGTCTGGCGGGCATTGCAAAATCTGCGGGGGTTTGCGCCTGTGGTGCGGGTTGAAAGGTGCGGGAGCGGGCTGCATGTAACGGCCGGTGGGCAGGTTGAGGGGGTGTTTTCCAAGGCCCATGCCGAGGCGAAGATTGCCCAGGTTTTGGAAAATCCGGAAAAACGGGCGCGTTGGGCAAGGTGGGCCGGATGAGGCGCGCGGGCGGCATATCAGCTTTGATGCTTTGGGCCTCAATGGGGATGGCGGCAGAGGAGGCGATTATCCTGCCCTCGGGGCTTGTGGCCACGCCTTTTGAGGTGTTGTGGAACCGCACCGGAAACGGGCTGGTTTACCGGTATCGGTTCGTGGCCCCGGATTTTACCACTGAGGGCCAGGATTTTGATCAGATGATGCAGGATCTGGAATTTCTGTGCAATGAATATGCGCTTTCCCATCTGGCAAAGCCCGGGCCGCAGCCAAAACAACTGATCATTTCTCTGGCTAGCCGGGAATTGGAATTCGGAGTGGTTGATCCGGCTGTGACCCAGGTATTTGAAGCCTACCGAGTGGAAAATGACACCTGCATATGGGAGGTGTATTGATGCTGAAACATCGCGGTTTTCCGGGGCGATTGCCCGGAACCGATTATCAGTTCACCCTGCGCCGGGCCAACCCGAGGGGCGTGACCGCCCTGACCGAGCGCCCGCGCTTTCGCGATCGCAAACCGGCCGACCGGCGGGCGGATGCGGGATTTGTGCGAGCGCTGTGGGAGGCCTTTGGTACGCATCCGTTCGAGCGCGGCAATCTTGATGCCGGGCGGCTGAGCTGGCTTTTTGGCCGCGAGGTGCTGCCCGCAGAAGAGCCGTTTGATGTGGCAAGTTATGAGGCGCTTCTGGTGCTGGATCTTGGTGTAGCGATGGCCGCCTTTCCCGAGGCTTTTGATCCGGAGGATGACAGGTGAAACGCGGCATTGGGAATATCAGGGCTGTGGCGGGCGGTATTGTCGCCAAAATGGGCACAATTATGCCTATGGTGCGCAATTATGCGCGAAATACAGCCGATACGTGTATTCAAATCGCGAAAGGCTTGGAACATGCCGGGATCACGGGCAGGTTCATGACTGTAGTGGCGGCCTCCCCCCAAGGGGCCGGGACGCATAGTCTGAACCGTTACCCTTCCCCTTATGGGCGGCTCTGTGCCTTTTTGCACAGGCCGCCCTTTTTTCTTCATAAATCAACAGGATACGTTGATAAGCGGGGGTTTGCCGGTATCGGCGAATCTGTGACGCATGATTTTGACCGGGGCTGTGGAATCGCGTTGAATGGGGCCAGAGGCCGATGCAAAACAGAGCGAGTGATAGCCGGATGCAGTTTTCTTTCATACTTCTACTATCGATTCTGGCGCTTTTTGCCCTTGCTGCCTGTGGTGATACCTTGCTGGAACAGGGCCTTATCGGCGGTGGCGCGGGTGCTGGCACGGCGATTGTGCTGGACGGGGATGTTGCAACGGGGGCCGTTATCGGCGCGGTTGGCAATGTCGCCTATTGTCAGACCTATCCCGACCGCTGCAACTGACGCCACTCGCCTTATACGGGTATTTTCAACCAAATTCAGGCCATCCGCGGCCTTATCTTATGCCGGACCCGGTGCAGTGCCATGCGCCGGGCCATATTGTTGAGGGGACGAAAATATGTTCAGGAAAATTCTGATTGCCAACCGGGGTGAGATTGCCTGCCGGGTAATCAAGACCGCCCGCAGGATGGGCATTCAAACGGTGGCGATCTATTCCGATGCGGATGCGCAGGCGTTGCATGTGAAGATGGCAGATGAGGCGGTGCATATCGGCCCGCCGCCTGCAAGCGACTCCTATATCAAAATTGACAAGGTGCTGGACGCGGTGCGCCAATCGGGGGCTGAGGCGGTGCATCCTGGTTATGGTTTTTTGAGTGAGAACAGCAAATTCGCCGAGGCGCTTGAGGCCATGGGTGTGGCCTTTATCGGGCCGCCCAAGGGTGCGATTGAGGCAATGGGCGACAAGATTACCAGCAAGAAGATCGCGCAGGATTCGGGTGTGAGCACCGTACCGGGTTATATGGGGCTGATCGCGGATGCCCAGGAGGCGGTAAAAATTTCCAATCAGATCGGCTATCCGGTGATGATCAAGGCCAGCGCGGGCGGTGGTGGCAAGGGCATGAGGGTGGCGTGGAATGATGAAGATGCGCGCGAGGGGTTTCAAAGCTCAAAGAACGAGGCGGCCAGTTCTTTCGGGGATGACCGGATTTTCATTGAGAAATTTGTCACCCAGCCGCGCCATATCGAAATTCAGGTGCTGTGTGACAGCCACGGCAACGGGATTTATCTCAATGAGCGGGAATGCTCGATCCAGCGTCGCAATCAGAAAGTTGTGGAAGAAGCGCCCAGCCCGTTTCTGGATGCCGCCACCCGCAAGGCCATGGGCGAGCAATCGGTGGCTCTGGCGCAGGCGGTGGATTATGCCAGCGCCGGCACGGTTGAATTCATCGTCGATGGTGCGCGGAATTTCTATTTTCTTGAGATGAACACGCGGTTGCAGGTGGAGCACCCGGTAACCGAGCTGATTACCGGGGTTGATCTGGTGGAACAGATGATCCGGGTGGCTTACGGCGAGACGCTGAAGATCAAACAAAAGGACGTGAAAATCAACGGCTGGGCAATTGAGAACCGGCTTTACGCCGAGGATCCCTATCGCGGGTTCTTGCCCTCGATTGGCCGTCTGTCACGCTATCGCCCGCCTGCCGAGGTGGCCGAGAAGGATCATGCGGTGCGCAATGATACCGGCGTCTTTGAGGGCGGCGAGATCAGCATGTATTACGATCCGATGATCGCCAAGCTTTGCACCTGGGCACCGACACGCGAGGCGGCGATTGAACATATGCGCGGCGCCTTGGATGCATTTGAGGTAGAAGGCATTGGCCATAACCTGCCGTTTTTGGCGGCCGTGATGGATCATCCGGTATTTATCAAAGGGGAGATGACCACCGCCTTCATCGAAGAGCAATATCCCGAAGGCTTTGAAGGGGTTGAACTGCCCGAGCCCACGCTGCGCGCGATTGCGGCAAGTGCCGCCGCAATGCACCGGGTGGCCGAGATCAGGCGCACGCGGGTATCGGGCCGGATGGACAACCACGAGCGCCATGTGGGCGATGATTGGGTGGTGACATTGCAAGGGCACAGCTATCCGGTGGTGATTGACGCCTATCACGGCGGTGCCAATGTGGCGTTTGACGGCGGTGAGGTAATGATCGTCAACAGCGACTGGACCCCGGGCGATAGTCTGGCACGTCTGGATGTGGATGGCAGCGCATTGGTGCTGAAGGTTGGCAAAATCAGCGGTGGTTTTCGTATTCGCAGCCGGGGGGCGGATTTGCGCGTACATGTGCGCACCCCCCGGCAGGCGGAATTGGCGGCGTTAATGCCCGAGAAACTGCCACCTGATACATCAAGGCTACTGCTGTGCCCGATGCCGGGGCTGATCGTGAAGATCAATGTTGAGATTGGCGATCAGGTGCAGGAGGGGCAGGCGCTGTGCACGGTTGAGGCGATGAAGATGGAAAACATCCTGCGGGCCGAGAAAAAGGCCATTGTTTCAAAGATCAATGCCGGGGCCGGTGACAGTCTGGCGGTGGATGCCGTGATAATGGAGTTTGAATGAGGGTATGCGCCAAAGCGGGCTTCATATATCTGCGATGCGCAGGCCGGGCATGATTTTGGCGGGTCTGGCCGTCTGGCTGGCTGGTGCCTGTGCGCGTGATGATGAGGCTGCAATGCGGGCGCGGCTGATGCGCTGGTTTTCGCCCGGTGATACGCTTGCGTTCAAGGCAAGCAGCAGCTGTGCCGCAGGGCTTTTTGAGCTGAATGATTTCAATGTGAAATCGGCCATGCCGCAGGTACAGACCGTGCCGGAGATGTTATCCATCCTGAAGCGGCGTGATGCTGTCGCGCTGAATGATCCGACACAGCCGCCGGATATGGCGCTGGTTGAACTGGCCAATGCCGAACGGGCCACGGGTATGCGTATGCGCAAGGCGGCGCTTGAATCGCGTGACTGCATGGATGACCGCATTCAAAGCGCATTCAGTTATGCGCTGACTGATCCACGCTCGGTATTGGCTTATGATTCCACGAACGAGGCTTTGATGCTTTTATATCCGCAGGCCGGGGTATTGGTTGTTGCCATGGGATCGGGGGAATGAAGCTGTGGGCATCTTAAAGGCCATGAAGCGCCGGGAGATTGGCAGAGCGGGCAAAGGTTTCACCGGTTTTGCCGGGCCTTTTCCCATTGCAAAACATTCCGAAGCTCATAGCTGGCGCTATCCGGGGATGAGGGTATCATTGCGATGGAGATAATCCTGCATCTGGGGGCGCACCGAACCGCCACAACCAGTTTTCAGAAATATATGTATAAGAATGCCGATGAAAATCTGGCTTCTGGTCTGATATTCTGGGGCCCCAGGCAAACGCGGGATAATTTGCTGGAAGAAGTTATCCCTGCGCGTCGGCGGAGGTTTTTTCTGCGCCGGAAATTTGATAAAAAACAGTTTGAGATGGCCTGTCACCGTGTTGCCCAAGGTCTTGAGCAGGCCCGTGACAAGGGTGTCACGCAGGTTGTCATCAGTGACGAAAACATGATTGGCAATCCGCGCAGAAATCTGCGTGAAGCCCGGCTTTATGGCTCTGTTTCAGATCGTATGGCGGTTTATAACCGGGTTTTCGGAGGCAGGGTATCGCGGGTTGTTCTGTCGGTGCGCAGCCTGGATCATTACTGGAGTTCAGTAATGGCCTATGGGGTAAGTCGCGGGCATCACCTGCCGCAGGCGAAAGAGGTGCAAAAAATCGTATCCGGCGGCAGGCATTGGCGCGATGTGATCACGGATCTGGCTGTGTGCATGCCGGAAACCGAGATTGTCGTCTATCCCTTCGAGGTTTTCTGCGGGCTGCCTGATGCCCAACTGAAACTCATGACCGGAAGGCAGGATGTCCCGCGTGATCACACGCGCTTATGGTCAAATCCGGCGCCGGAACTGCCGCATCTGCGACAGGTGCTGGCAGATCGGGGGCGGCTGAATACCAACCTGCCCCATGGCAAGGGCCGTTGGCAGCCCTTTAACACAGAGCAAAATGCAATCCTGCGTGACGCATATACCGCCGATATGAATTGGTTGCGGTCAGGTGCTGATGGGATGGCGATATTGATCGAGGATACCGGGCCGGCAAGGGAGCAAACACCCCCGCCGATACGGCCGGTCCCAATGACAAGAGGATGATAGGATGACTTCAAAGGATGACGAATGGCGTGCGCGAGCCGGGGCAGAGTTGCGCGGCCGCCCGCTTGAGACGCTGAACTGGGAAACGCTGGAAGGCATCACCGTTCAGCCGCTTTATACCGAAGAGGATATGAAGGGGCTTGATCATCTGGGCTCACGCCCCGGAGCGGCGCCTTATACGCGCGGTGTAAAGGCCACGATGTATGCCGGGCGGCCCTGGACCATCCGGCAATATGCCGGGTTTTCCACGGCAGAAGAATCCAACGCATTCTATCGCCGCAATCTGGCCGCCGGTCAGCAAGGCGTCAGCGTGGCGTTTGATCTGGCCACCCACCGCGGCTATGACAGCGATCACCCCCGCGTTGAAGGCGATGTCGGCAAGGCCGGCGTGGCGATTGACAGCGTGGAAGACATGAAAATCCTGTTTGATGGCATTCCATTGGACAAGGTTTCAGTTTCCATGACGATGAATGGCGCGGTGATCCCGATCCTGGCCAGTTTCATCGTCGCGGGCGAGGAACAGGGGCATGACAAGGCGCTGCTGTCGGGCACCATCCAGAATGACATCCTCAAGGAATTCATGGTGCGCAACACCTATATCTATCCACCCGCACCCAGCATGCGGATCGTGAGCGACATTATCGAATACACCTCGGACGGCATGCCAAAATTCAACTCGATCTCGATCTCGGGCTATCACATGCAGGAGGCCGGCGCCAATCTGGTGCAGGAGCTGGCCTATACCCTGGCCGATGGCCGCGAATATGTGCGCGCGGCGATTGCGGCGGGGATGGATGTGGACAAATTCGCCGGTCGGCTGAGCTTTTTCTTTGCCATCGGGATGAATTTCTTCATGGAGGCGGCGAAACTGCGCGCGGCAAGGCTGCTCTGGCATCGGATCATGAGCGAATTTGGCGCGCAGAATGACCGCTCAAAGATGCTGCGCACCCATTGCCAGACCTCGGGCGTGAGCCTGCAAGAGCAGGATCCCTATAACAACGTGGTGCGCACCGCCTATGAGGCGATGAGCGCGGTTTTGGGCGGCACGCAATCGCTGCATACCAACGCACTGGATGAGGCGATTGCCCTGCCCACGGATTTTTCCGCCCGGATTGCCCGCAATACCCAGTTGATTTTGCAGGAAGAAACCGGCGTGACCCATGTTATTGATCCATTGGCGGGCAGCTATTACGTGGAAAAATTGACCGCTGATCTGGCGGATGAAGCCTGGAAGCTGATCGAGGAAGTCGAGGAAATGGGCGGCATGACCAAGGCGGTTGAAAGCGGCATGCCCAAGCTCAGGATCGAAGAAGCGGCGGCGAAACGTCAGGCGATGATTGACCGCGGGCAAGAGGTGATTGTCGGGGTCAATAAATTTCGGCTGGATCAGGAAGATCCGATTGATATCCGCGAGATTGACAACTCAAGCGTACGCGAGGCGCAGGTGGCGCGGCTGCAACAAATCAGGGCCAGCCGTGATGAGGCGGCTTGTCAGGCTGCATTGGATGAACTGACGCGCCGGGCAAAGCAGGGCGGCAACCTGTTGGAAGCCGCGGTTGAGGCCGCACGGGCGCGGGCAACGGTAGGAGAGATCAGCATGAGCATGGAAAAAGAATTCGGCCGCCACCGCGCCGAGGTGAAAACGCTGGCGGGCGTGTACGGCGCGGCTTATGAGGGCGATGAGGGCTTTGCCGCCATCCAGAAATCCATCGGTGAATTTGCCGAAGCCGAGGGGCGCAGGCCGCGTATGCTGGTGGTCAAGATGGGGCAGGACGGCCATGACCGCGGTGCCAAGGTGATCGCCACGGCCTTTGCCGATATCGGCTTTGACGTGGATGTGGGCCCCTTGTTTCAGACCCCTGATGAGGCGGCGCAGGATGCGGTGGATAATGATGTGCATGTGGTTGGCATCAGCTCGCAGGCGGCGGGGCACAAGACCCTTGCGCCGAAACTGATCGAGGCACTGAAAGCCCGGAATGCCAGTGAGATCATCGTGATCTGCGGCGGGGTCATTCCACAGCAGGATTATGAATTTCTCAAGAAGGCGGGCGTGAAGGCAATCTTCGGCCCCGGCACCAATATCCCCGAAGCGGCCTCGGAAATTCTCGACATCATCCAGGGAACGCGGCGCTGATGGCCTCCAAGAGGGCGAAGATCGGCATTGGCATGGCGGCGGGCCTCATCTGGTCGGTCGGGCTGCTTTGGGGGGCGGCGCAGTTTGTTCGCTTGCCGGTGTTTACGGCCATTCCGACGATCATGGTGGCGTTTTTCGCGCCCGGTCTGGTGATGCTGGTAATGATCGGGCGGTTGGCGCAGCGGCGGTTTTTTGCGGACAGCCTGATTGATGGCGCGGCCTATGCCCCCGGCAGTGCCGCCGATATTGATCAGCGTGTTTTGTCAAATACCTCTGAGCAACTGGTATTGGCGCTGTGCATCTGGCCTGCTGTCGCCATTTTGCTGGCCGGTGATGGCCCCGGCGTGATCATGGCGCTGGGCATCGGATTTGCGTTTGCACGGCTGGCGTTCTGGGCCGGATACCATATATCACCGCCGCTCAGGGCGTTTGGCTTTGCGGCCACGTTTTACCCGACGGTGCTGGTGGCGCTCTGGGCCTTGCTGAGCTATGGGCACTAAGCATGCTTGAGCTTGATCATCTGGCCGTGGCCGCCGAAACGCTGGAAGCGGGGCGCGCATTTGTTGAGCGGGCTTTGGGGGTATCCTTGCAGCCCGGTGGGCGGCACGCGCATTTTGGCACCCATAACCTGCTCTTGGGGCTGGAGGACGGGCTTTATCTGGAAGTGATTGCCGTTGATCCCGCAGCGGCAAAGCCGGGATACCCCCGCTGGTTTGATCTGGATCGGTTTGCGGGCGCACCAAGGCTGAACAACTGGATTTGCCGCACGAATGATATGGCGGGCACAGTGGCGAAGCTGCCTCAGGCGGGAAGGCCCGTTTCACTGTCACGCGGCGATCTGCGCTGGCAGATGGCGGTGCCCGAGGATGGCATATTGCCCTGTGATGGCCTGTTTCCGGCGTTGATCAAATGGCAATGCGCGGCGCATCCAGCCACCCTTTTGCGCGCGACGGGATGCAGGCTGAAGCGGTTGATCGTGAGGCACCCGCAAGCGGACAAACTGAATGTTGAGATCGGGGCCATGATTGAGGATAAAAGGATCAGTTTTGAGCCCGGCCCGGCGGGCCTGATAGCGGAGTTTGATACCCCCGGTGGCGTGAGGATATTGCAATGATCATCCGGGCGGCAGATGCCAAGGATGCGGCGGCCATTGCCGATATCTGGAATCCACAGATCAGGGATACGGCGCATACTTTCACAACAGTTGAAAAAACCCCGGCAGCATTGGCGCAGGATATTCGCGCGCGGCAGGCCAGCGGAGATGCATTTCTGGTGGCGGTTGAAGGGGCAGAGGTGATTGGATTTGCTACATATTTCCCGTTTCGCAAAGGGCCGGGATATGCCCATTGCAAGGAGCATTCAATCTGGCTTGCCCCCCACGCATCGGGCCATGGGACCGGCCGGGCGCTGATGGCGGGGCTTGAATCCCATGCGATTGACGCGGGCGTGCATTCCCTGATTGCAGCCATAAGTGCGGATAATGCAGGGGCTGTGGCCTTTCATGAAAAGGTCGGGTATCGCCCTGTTGCCGTGATCCCGCAGGCAGGCCGGAAATTTGGCCGCTGGATAGACCTCGTCTTACTGCAAAAACTTCTCACGAATGCGGCCTGACATGGTGCGGCATTTCGGGTAGGGTGCGCCACATGACAATCTGGGTCCGCATATCCGAAGCATTATCCGCGCTGACCAAGGGCGAAGGGCTGAGCGCGGTATTTGACCGCCTGCGCGCCCCGCCCGAACGCAGCGTGGGGTTTGCCATTGCGATGATTGCGCTTGGGGCCAAGATGGCCAAGGCCGATGGGCTGGTGACGCGCGATGAGGTGACAGCTTTTCGCGAGGTGTTTCAGATTGCAAAGGCCGATGAGGCCGGGGCGGCGAAGGTTTTCAATCTGGCGCGGCAGGATGTGGCCGGGTTTGAGGAATATGCCACCCGCATCAAGAACATGTTTGGCGATGATCCGGAAATGCTGTGTGATCTGATGGAAGGGCTGTTTCATATCGCCATAGCCGATGGGGTGTATCACCCTAACGAGGATCTGTTTCTAGAGCGCGTGGCCGCGATTTTTGGCATGTCGGAGGCTGAATTCAGCAGTATTCGTTGCCGGTTCGTGCCCGATGCCAGGCCCGATCCCTATTCGGTTCTGGGGATCAGCCCGGAGATGGATATGAAAGAAATCCGGGCGGCCTGGCGGCGAATGGTGCACGAGACGCACCCTGACAGGATGATCGCGCGCGGGGTGCCGGAAGAGGCGATAAAGCTGGCGGAAAAGCGCATGGTGGATATCAACCGCGCCTGGGAAGAGATCAGCGGAAAGGCGTGAGATGCGGATTGCGACCTACAATGTCGAATGGTTCAATGCCTTGTTTGATGATGCGGGCAATCTGCTTGATGATGGTGAATGGTCGGCCCGGTGGAAGGTGACGCGGGCGGATCAACTGGCAGCTTTGGGGATTGTATTCACGGCGATTGATGCCGATGCGGTGATGATCATCGAGGCCCCCGACCATAATGGAAAACGCGCCACCGTTCCGGCGCTGGAGAATTTCGCACGGGTGATGAAACTTCGCGCCCGCAAGGCGATTGTGGGCTTTGAAAATGATACCCAACAGGAAATTGCCCTGCTTTTTGATCCGGACAGGCTGAGTGCTGAACATGATCCAAAAGGCAGTGAGACCGGCAAGAAAGGCGCGTCTGATGCGCCGCGATTTGATGGGGTGTTTCGGATTGATCTGGATATTGATGCGACCGAGGACCGGGTGACCTTTTCAAAACCTCCGTTTGAAATTGCCGCCCGGACGACGGCGGGCACCGCGTTTCGGATGATCGGCGCGCATCTGAAATCCAAGGCGCCGCATGGGGCAAAAACCCATGACGAGGTTATGAGCAAATCCATTGCCAACCGGCGCAAACAGCAGGCACAGGCGGTTTGGCTCAGGCAGCGGGTTGAGACGCATCTGAGGGCGAAAGAGCCGCTGATTGTCATGGGGGATATGAATGATGGCCCCGGACTGGACGCCTATGAGCATCTTTTTGGCCATTCCACGGTTGAGATTATCATGGGCGAGGGGGGCGCGCCAGAGATGATGCTGTTTGATCCCCATGCCAGGCGCGCTTTATCGCGGCGAATCGGGGCGATAAACACCACCTCACGGTTTTTCTTGTCCGGGGAAAATCGTTTCATGCAGGCCTTGCTGGATTACATCATGGTGTCGCCTGATTTGCACCGCTTGAATCCGGGCTGGCGCATCTGGCATCCGTTTGATGATCTGGCCTGCTGGAACATGCCCGAACTGCGCGAGGCGCTGATTACCGCCTCGGATCATTTTCCCGTGACGATTGATATTGATCTATGACCCTCGTAATTTGAATTTGAGGACTTATCTAATGGCTATGAGACATAGAGTTTTGATACTCACCACCGCGTGTTTTCTGGCTTTTCCCGCACTGTCGCAGGAGGCGCAGGAGGAGGATGGCTTTTCGCTGATGGAGGAAGGCGCAAAGCTGTTTTTCAAAGGCATCATACAGGAAATGGAGCCGGCGCTGGAGGAGTTGCGCGGGTTGGCGGAGGATGTCGGGCCGGGGCTGAAGGATTTCATGCAGGAGATGGGGCCTGCTTTGGCCGATCTTCTGGGTAAAATTGATGATCTGAATGCCTATCACCCCCCTGAGGTGCTGCCCAATGGCGATATCATCATGCGCCGGAAAACGCCGCAGGAAATGCGGGATGAACAAGACGGCGAGATTGATATATAGGGGCCTTATCGGGGCTGCCTCGCGTGGGGGTGGTTCAGGTTTTTCCAAAGCGTTTCGGGATTAACTTGAGCCCCGAGTTGATTTTGATGCGCCCACAAAATCAATTGGAGCCGGGCGTATCATACCAAATCTCATGAGTCAGGTTATTCACGAAACGTTTTAAGAATTGATGGCACGGCCTGCATCGAGGCGGCGAGAGACATGAAACGCTCCTCGGCCACTTCGCCAAACAGTGGCATGGCCTGATCTGTCAGGCTTAGTTCAAGTAGTTGTTTTTTAGGGTAAAATCGCATTTTTCCGGGTTTCGCATCCTTGTTGGGCCACAGCATCGCGGCAAAGCGCATGGCTTTGCCAAGGATCTCAGCCTCGCGCTGTTGCTTGGCCGACAGCAGGGTGGATAGCTTTTCAAATTGCGTGCCCTGATATTTGTTGGCATAGCGGTAAAGCAGTGCCAGCCCCAGATAGACCCGCTCGGAATGTTTCAGCCCGCCCAGATGGGCGCGGGTGGCATTGTCAAAGCAGGTTTCGGCGCGGTAATCGGGATGGGCGCGCCAGCTTACGTCATGCAAAAGGCAGGCGGCCTTGATCAGGCGTTTGCGCTCGGGCCTGGCGGATTTGAAAAGCGGCAGGATGAAATTATAGACAACCTTGCCAAAGCCGGGAATGCGGGCATCTTTGGCCTCGGCAAAGCGGCAGGCCTCGATCAGGGGATCACGATCACGCAGCTGCTGCGGCATTTGCTCATAAAGCAGGCCCTCGCGGATGCCGTAACTTGAAATGGCGATATCATGGGGGGTGAATGTTTTGATCAGCTCGCGCAGCACCTCGGCGGCATGGGGCACCAGCATCATCCGGGCGGTTGAGACGCCGATGCGATCGCAAAGTTCTTCTATGTTGGATAATTCGATATAGCTGGCCGTGGCGCGTACGGCCTTGGGGCTCATCCGGTATTCATGCAGCACCTTGAGGGGATAGCCGCGCCGGGCCATATCAATCTTGGCGATGGTGCGCCACGAGCCCCCCACCAGAAACAAGCGGTTATTTTGCGGGCCAAGCTTGGCGCGCATGGCGGCGAGGGTTTCGCGGATCAGCGCTTTGCGGGCTTGTTTGCCGCCAGTGAGATCACGCAGTTTCAAAGGCCCCAGTGAGGATGTCACCGTGTTGCGCACCGTGCCGTCCTCGATCTCGGCCAGCTCCATTGAAGAGCCACCTATATCACAAACCAGACCATAAGAGCCGGGCCAGCCAAGCAAAACACCCTGCGCTGAAAGCCTGGCCTCTTCACCGCCATCAACCGTGTAGATATGCAGGCCGGTCTCGCGCTCTACCTCGGCGCAGAAATCCGGCCCGTCACTGGCCTCGCGAACGGCGGCGGTGGCCACGGCTGTCAGGGGTCCGGTGGCCATGCCCTTGCCCAGCAATTGAAAACGCCGGATCGCATCAAGCGCGCGTTTGCGCCCTTCGGGGTTCAGGCGGCCGGTCTCTGACATGCCCGCCCCAAGCGCGCACATGATTTTTTCGTTGAAGAAATATGCCGGGCTGCGGGCAGCACCATCAAACACCACCATGCGCACCGAGTTCGAGCCGACATCAACCACACCAACCCGTTTAAGGGCCCGCACCGATGGCTTGTTGAACAGCGGCCTGCCGAATGGGCCGTCACTTTGATCAGCCGTTTGATTTTTGCCGTCCATGGCGCGCGCCCCCCGGTTGATCGTGCTGGTTCATATATGCGTCAGCCGCCCGGGCCGGTCAATCTTCTGTGTGGGTCAGGGTTGGCACATCCGACGCCCCCGCCGAGCCGCGCCCGGAAAGAGATGGATTTTCCATGAAAAAGCGATGGCAGTTGAAGGCGAATTCTCCCTCGGGCAGGTCAGACCGGGTAAAACTCCCACCCGGAGCCATAACCCAGCTTTGGGCGACATCCGCCATATTCGCCGCCATGATCTGTGAGACGATCTGCGCCTTGACGGTTGGGTTTTCAATCTCAATCAGGGTTTCAACCCGGCGGTTGAAACTGCGCCCCATCCAATCGGCTGAGCTGATATAGACCCGCGCTTTTTTATGGGGCAGGTCGTACCCATTGCCAAAGCAGACAATGCGCGAATGTTCCAAGAACCGCCCGACAATGGATTTGACGCGGATATTTTCGCTTAGCCCTTTAATGCCGGGCCGCAAGCCGCAGATGCCGCGTATGACAAGACTGATTTTCACCCCGGCCTGCGAGGCGGCATAGAGCGCATCAATCACGTCAGGCTCAACCAGTGAATTCATCTTGGCCCAGATCACGGCGGGCGTGCCCGCGCGGGCATTTTCGGCCTCATTGGCGATGCTGTTCAGCAAGCTGGATTTCAGGGTCAATGGCGAGATTGCCAGATTTTCCAGCGTATCGGGCTGGGCATAGCCCGAAAGATAGTTGAACACCTTGGTGGCATCGCGGCCAAGCGCGGTGTTGCAGGTGAAAAATGACAGATCCGTATAGATTTCGGCGGTAATGGGATGGTAATTGCCGGTGCCATAATGGGTGTAGGTGACCAGATTATCGCCCTCGCGCCGCACCACGGTGGATATTTTGGCATGGGTCTTGAGATCAATGAAACCATAAACCACATGCGCGCCAGCACGTTCCAGGCGGCGGGATTGGCGAATATTGGCGGCCTCGTCAAACCGCGCTTTCAACTCGATCAGGGCGGTGACGGATTTGCCATCTTCCGCCGCCTCACAAAGCGCTTCCACGATGGGCGAGCGTTTCGAGGTGCGGTAGAGCGTTTGCTTGATCGCCACAACATCTGGATCGCGCGCGGCCTGATTGAGAAAGCGCACAACCATGTCAAAGGTTTCATAAGGGTGGTGCAGCAGCATATCCTTTTGCCGGATGGCGGCAAACATATCACCGTCATGATCCTGCACCCGTTCCGGCACGCGCGGGGTGAAGCTGGGCCATAACAGATCGGGGCGGGCATCCAGCACCAGTTCCGACAGATCCGCAAGGCCGATCATGCCCTCAACTTCAAACACCTCATCTGGAGTGACATGCAATTCATTCATCACGGTTGTGAGCAAGCTGCCGGGCGCATCCGACGAAATTTCCATGCGCACCACTTCGCCACGCCGCCGCCGTTTGAGGGCGACCTCGAATTCGCGCACCAGATCTTCGGCTTCTTCCTCAACCTCGAGATCGCTGTCGCGCAACACGCGAAATGAGCAATGGCCTTTGTATTTGTAACCGGGGAAGATGCCGCCAAGGTGCAGGATCAGCAATTCTTCCAGTGGCAAAACCCGGTGGGTGCCTTCGGGGGCGGGCAAAAATACGAAGCGGTCAATCTGGTGCGGAATCGGCAATAGCGCCTGAAGCGGGCGTTTGTCTTTGTTGCGTTGCAGTTGCAGGGCCAGCGTATATCCTAGGTTGGGGATGAAGGGGAAAGGATGCGCCGGGTCAATCGCCAGAGGGGACAGAACCGCGAACACCTTGTTGAGGAAAACATCATCGAGATAGGTTTTATCGACCTCCGTGAGGTTGGAATTATCAAGGATCGAGATGTTCTCGGATTCCAGTTCACAGCGCAATCTGGCATAGCTTTCCTGTTGCGATTGCAAGAGCTTGCTGGCGTTTTCATGGATTTCAACCAGTTGCTCGGCCGGGGTCAGGCCATCGTCGGCGGGGGTGGTGTTGCCCGCATGGGTCAACTCGCGCAGGCCGGCAACGCGGACGTTATAAAACTCATCAAGGTTATTGGCAGAGATCGACAGGAAACGCAGCCGTTCAAGCAAGGGCACACGCGGGTTTTGCGCCTCTTCCAGAACCCGCCAGTTGAAGCCCAGCCAGCTTAGCTCGCGGTTGTAAAACCGGCCCGGCCCGGTTGTATCAATATCCGGCAGGGCGGTTGCGGCGGGGAAATCGGAATTCAGGAAATCAGCGTTTATCATTCGGGCCTTGCGGTGATTGCGGGAAAGGGAAAGGGGGCGATTGTGGCGCTATTGCGCGGGATTGTCCAGTACCTGCGCCGCCAGCGCCCGATTGATCGGCCGGCTTGCTGCAAGGGAGGCGGTATCAAGCCGTTCCACGATTTGCCGGGCGGCAATGAAAGAGCGGTCAATCCGGCGGATCAGATAGGGGATGGTTTCGGGGGTGGGGGCAAGCTGGCGGTCGGTGAAAAGCTTGATCAACACCGCCGAGAGCAGGCTGTCATCGGGGGGCGCAAGCGTGGCGATGGGGGTGGCGCTCATCCGGCTGGCAAGATCGGGCAGGCGTAGCTGCCAGAAATCAGGCGGGCGCAAGGCCGTGAGCAAAAGCGAGTTTCCCTCGGCCAATGTCAGATTATGCAGGTGAAAAAGGGCGGCTTCCGCTTTGGCAATGCCCGCAATGCCCGCCACGTCTTCAATCACCACATTGCCAGCGGCAAGCGCCGGGATGTCGGCCCGCGCAAGGCTGGCGGCGGGAATGATCCGGGCATCGGCCAGCGTGGCCCAGACATGGGCGAGATGGGTTTTGCCAGATCCTGCCGGGCCAACCAGGGCCAGCTTGCGCGCGGGCCAATCCTGCCAGGCCTCAACCATGGCCACGGCAGCGGCATTGGCGGGGGAGACGAAGAAATCCTCGCGCTCCAGCGCGGTGATGGCGGGTAGATCAAAGCTGAGTTGCTGCGCCACTAGTCTTTATCCATTCCGCGATAGAGACGGCTTTCTTTGTATCCGCTGGTGGCAAAGCGCGCCAAAACCCCGATAGCGGCGGAGACCGGCACCGCCACCAGCATGCCGACAAAACCAAAAAGCGTGCCAAAGACCGACAGCGCGAAGATCAGCCAGACCGGATGCAGGCCAACCGAGCCGCCGACCAGCTTGGGCGTGAGCACATTGCCCTCAATCACCTGACCAAGGGCAAAAATGCCCGCGACCAGCCCGATTGAAAGCCAATCCCCCCAAAACTGAAACAATGCGAGACCAATCGCCAGGGTGCCGCCAATCAGCGCACCGACATAGGGGATGAAGGTGATCAGCCCGGCAAGCGCGCCCACAACCAGCCCGAATTGCAGGCCAACCAGCATCAGCGCCACCGCGTAATATGTGCCAAGGATCAGGCAGACCGTGCCCATGCCGCGGATGAAGCTGGCCAATGTCTGATTGATCTCACGCGCCAGACGACGCACCACCGGTGCATGATCGCGCGGCAAGAGATCATCAATCACCTTGATCATTCTATCCCAGTCATACAGCAGATAGAAGGCGACAACCGGCACGATCACAAAGAGCATGATGATGTTGAGGATCGAGACGGCTGAACTCAGCAGGGCCTCAAACATCTGCCCGCCGCGCTGCTGCACGGTGTTTCCCAATGAAATCAGCGTTTTATAGAGGGTTGAATTGGGATCACCCAGTTGCGGGAATTTTGTAGTCAGAAAAGATTGCAATTCACCTGCCAGCTTCGGTGCAATGTTGAAAAGGGCCACGGCCTGTTCGATCAGGGTGGGCACCACCAAAAGCGCCATGATCACAAAAATTATCAGGCCGATGAGCGAGATGATGGTGACGGATAGCGCACGCGAAAGCCCCAGCGCCTCAAGCCGGTCGGCCACCGGATCAAGGAAATAGGCGATTGCCCCCCCCAGCACGAAGGGCAGGATCACATCGCCTAGGAACCACAAGGCCAGCAGAAAAACCGCAGAAGCGATACCCCAGTATTTCATTTGTGTTTGCACAGGCAGTGCCATGACGCGCCTCGGATGCCGGAAATTGTTCTAACACATCGCTTATGGCGGCGCGTCATGCAAGCAAAAGCCTGATGTGATGGCTTGTATGCGCGCGCGCAAGGCCATAAACGGATTGAAACGCAAATGACCGAGGATTGCCATGCGCCTGTCGAGATATTTCCTGCCCGTGTTGAGGGAAAACCCCGCCGAGGCCCAGATTGTCAGCCACCGCCTGATGCTGCGTGCGGGCATGATCAAGCAGGCCGCATCGGGGATATATTCATGGCTGCCGCTGGGCTTCAAGGTGCTGCGCAAGCTGGAAAACATCGTGCACGAAGAACAAATGCGCGCGGGCCATATTCCGATGCTGATGCCAACGCTGCAATCGGCCGATCTGTGGCGCGAAAGCGGGCGCTATGACGATTACGGCGAGGAAATGCTGCGCATCACCGACCGGCACGGGCGCGATATGCTGTATGGCCCCACCAATGAGGAGCTGATCACCGATATTTTCCGCGCCCATGTGGGCAGCTACAAGGATTTGCCGCTGACGCTCTATCATATCCAATGGAAATTCCGTGATGAGGTGCGGCCAAGGTTTGGCGTCATGCGGGGGCGCGAATTTTTCATGAAGGACGGGTATAATTTTGACCTGACCAAAAAAGACGCGCTGCACGCCTATAACCGCCATCTGGTGAGCTATCTGCGCACCTATGAGCGCATGGGGCTACAGGCCATTCCGATGCGCGCCGACAGCGGGCCGATTGGGGGCGATGACACCCATGAATTTCTGGTTTTGGCGGATACCGGCGAATCCGAGGTGTTTTATGACAGCAAGGTGACCGATCTGAGCTTTGGCGACCGTGAGATTGATTATGATGACGTGGCACAATGTCAGGGGGTGCTGGACGAGTTTACCTCGCTCTATGCCCGCACGGATGAGACCCATGACGAGGCGCTGTTCAACGCCATTCCCGAGGAACGCCGCCGCACGGCGCGGGGCATTGAGGTGGGGCAGATTTTCTATTTCGGCACCAAATATTCCGATGCCATGGGAGCCAATGTGCAAGGCCCGGATGGCAAGCCGGTTCCGGTGCATATGGGCAGCCACGGCATTGGCGTGAGCCGCCTTGTGGGGGCCATCATCGAGGCCAGCCATGATGACAAAGGTATCATCTGGCCCGAGGGCGTGACACCGTTTCATGCTGGAATAATCAATGTAAAACAAGGGGATAGCGAGGCCGATGCGGCCTGTGAGGCGATTTATAAATCACTGCAGGCGCTGGGGCTTGACCCATTATATGATGACCGCGATGAGCGCGCAGGCGGCAAATTTGCCAGCATGGATCTGATTGGCCTGCCGTGGCGCATTACCGTGGGGCCGAGGGGCCTTAAGAACGGTGTGGTTGAACTGACCAGCCGCCGCACCGGGGAAAGCGAAGACCTGCCGCCGAAACAGGCGGTCGAGAAACTGGCACAGATATATGCCGGACATTTGGTAAAAGGCATTTAACCCCTGCCGCCCCGACTGTCCGGTGTGATATGAAAACGAGGTGATTTATGGCATCGAGACCCGCGCCTTTTGCCGCTTTTGAGTGGATGATTGCCTGGCGTTATTTGCGGGCCAAACGCGCCGAGGGTGGCGTGAGCGTGATGACGTGGATCAGCCTGATCGGCATCACTCTGGCGGTGTTTGCGCTGATCCTGACGCTGGCCGTGCGTGCGGGGTTTCGCGCCGAATTTGTCGATACCATTCTGGGGGCCAACGCCCATGTGACGGTTTACAATATGGGCGTTGTGGATGCGGATACCGGGCGGGTTGACCGGACTTTGCAGGATTATGATGCGATGGCAGAGCAGGTGCGCGCCGTGCCCGGTGTCACCCATGTGGCCCCGTTGATCAAAGATCAGGTGATGGCCAATGCGCGGGATCGCAATGCCGGGGTGCAGATCTTTGGCATCACCCTTGAAAACCTCAAGGATTTACCGCGCATTGCCAACCCTGAAACCGGGATCGGCGATATTGAGAATTTCCCGAACGGGCTGGCACTTGGATCGCGGGTTGCCAGCAATCTGGGGGTCACGGTTGGCGGGCGGGTCAGGCTGATCTCGCCCAATGGGGTGAAAACGGCGCTGGGCACCACGCCACGGGTGAAATCCTATGATGTGGTCTATATTTTCTCTGCCGGGCGCTATGATATTGATGCCACGCGGATTTACATGCCCTTTGCCGAGGCGCAGAGCTTTTTCAACCGGGAGGGCCGCGCAGATGAGCTTGAGGTGATGGTTGAAGACCCCGAGGCGGTGGATGATCTGTCACTTGATCTGGCGGGGGCCGCCGGAGAGAACAGTCAGGTCTGGACCTGGCGCAATGCCAATGGCGGGTATCTTTCAGCGCTGGATATGGAAGATAATGTGATGTTTGTAATCATGACGGTTCTGGTGCTGATCGCGGCGATGAATATCGTCAGTGGATTGATCATGCTGGTGAAAAACAAGGGGCGCGATATCGGGATTTTGCGCACCATGGGCCTGTCGGAGGGATCAATCCTGCGGGTGTTTTTCATTTGCGGCGCCGCCACGGGCATTGCCGGGACAGTGTTTGGGGTGATTTTGGGCTGTCTTGCGGCGCTCAATATTGATGGGATTTTTGCGGTGCTGGATTATATCAACGGCGGTCCGGTCTGGGACGGGTCGGTGCGCCCGATCAATGCTTTGCCCGCAAGGCTTCAGGCGCAAGACGTGATCTCGGCTGTGGTGATGGCGTTGGGGCTTTCCTTTGTGGTGACGATCTTTCCGGCGCGGCGTGCGGCGCGGATGAACCCGGTTGAGGCGCTGCGATATGAGTAAACCCATGCTGAAACTGAGCGGGATTTCAAAGACCTATAACCGGGGTAAAAGCAATGAAGTGCGGGTGCTCAATAGCGCGGATGTAGCGCTTGAGCCCGGTGAGATGGTGGCGCTTGTGGCCCCGTCGGGGGCGGGTAAATCGACATTGCTGCATATTGCGGGGCTGCTTGATACGCCCGATGCCGGAGCGGTCGAGATCGGTGGCAAGGATATGACCGGGCTTGGCGACCGTAAGCGCACCGAGGCGCGGCGCAGGGATGTGGGGTTTATCTATCAGTTTCATCACCTGCTGCCGGAATTTACCGCCCTTGAAAATATCGTGCTGCCGCAACTGGCCAACGGGGTCGGGCGCGCCGAGGCAAATATGCGGGCCTATGATTTGCTGGCGCGTGTCGGCGTGGCCGAGCGGGCCGATCACCGGCCTTCGGCCCTGTCGGGGGGAGAGCAGCAACGGGTGGCGTTTTGCCGGGCTTTGGCCAATGAGCCACGGCTTTTATTAGCGGATGAGCCCACCGGCAATCTTGATCCGGCGACGTCGGATCAGGTGTTCGGGGCCTTGGTTGATCTGGTGCGCAGCACCGGGCTTGCGGCACTGATTGCCACCCATAACCTTGAACTGGCCGCCCGGATGGACCGGGTTGTGCGATTGCAGGAAGGCAAGGTTGTAGCTGGATAGGGGGGTGGGTTGCACCCACCCTACAGGAGGAGAGCACGATGATTGCAGTGTCTTTGGATCAGATCGAGGCGACAACAAAGGCCGCGCTGAAACGCCACGGGGCTGCGCCGTGGGTGGCGGCTGAGGTGGCCCGTGCGGTGCGCAAGGCGGAATCCGTGGGCAATAAAATCTGCGGGCTTTATTATCTGGAAAGCTATTGCAAGCAACTGGAAACAGGCCGGGTTTTGGGCGATGTTGAGCCACAGGTGACACGCCCCCGGCCTGGTACGGTGATGGTGGATGCCGGATTTGGCTTTGCACAGCCGGCCTTTGCGCGGGGGCTGCCCGAGGCATTGGCGGCAGTGCGTGACTGCGGCATAGCCAGCCTTGCGGTGGGGCATGCGCATACCTGTACCTCGCTTGGCTATTTCACCGAACAGATTGCATATGCGGGGGTGATGGGGCTTGGCTTTACCAATGCCTCGCCGATCGTCGCCCCGCCGGGGGGCAAGACCCGCGTGATCGGCACCAATCCGATTGCGTTTTCCGTACCCGATGGCAAAGGCGGGATTGCCCTGCAGTTTGATCAGTCCACCACCACGGTGGCGCTTGGCAAGATCACCATGGCCAAGGCTGTGGGGGATTGCATTCCTGAGGGCTGGGCGCTGGATGCGGAGGGTAAGCCGACCACGGATCCGGCGAAGGCGCTTGAGGGATCATTGGTCAGCATGGGGGGATACAAGGGCTGGGGCTTTGGCCTGATGGCAGAACTGATGGCGGCGGGTATGACGGGCAGCGTGGCAAGCCGGGATGTGAAGCCGCTGAAGGCCCCCGAGGGGCCACCGCATGACCTTGGGCAGTATTATTTGCTGATTGATCCTGAAGTATCGCCCGCATTCTATGACCGGCTGGCGCAGGTTGCCTCGGGCGTGGCCTGTGACGAGGGCGCGCGTATGCCGGGGCAGGGCAAGCAGGCCCATGATCCGGTTGATCTGGAAGATGCGGTGTGGGCTCAGGTGCTGGCGCTTTCTGGTTTGGGGGGATCCTGACGTTAAACCTGTTGGGTTAAAAAAACCCCTGCGGCCATTAATCCGATGCCGCCTGCCCGGCTGAGCGACAGGGGTGATATATGTGCCCCGAACAGGCCAAAATGATCTATTGCAGCGGCGCTGATCAACTGCCCGAGCAGGACAAAAAACACCGCATTTCCAACCCCGAATCTGGGGGCGATAAAAGTGATTGTCAGCACGTAGAAGGCAACCAGGCAACCGGCCAGGAACAGATGTTTCGGCGCTGTCGCTGCCGCAAGCACCGCCCGCGGTTGCCCAAAAGCCAGTAATACAAGGGTGGAGGCCAGCGCCACCATAAAAAGAATGGCCGCGGCGGCCACGGATGAGCCAAGCCGAACCCCAAGGGCGGCATTGAGTGCCGCCAATATTGGAATACCAATTCCGGCCAGTATCATCGTCAGGGCATAAGCAAATGAGGCGGGCATTCTGGCATCTCCGGGCTTTGAGGTTTCCGGTAATGTGGCATGAATTTTCAGGCTGATCCAGATCAATGTCGCGCCCCCGAAGATTGTGTTAAATTGCCACGAAAGCCTTTTTCGAAATCTGCGGGTACGCGGTTTGAAAATAACTGGCTATTGACGCAGAATTGGCAGGTGACATACCACGCCATGTCATGTCAGATAATCAGGGTGCACCGGGATAATTTCGGGCGGATTATGCAAAGGAGTCATGTAATGTTTAAATCAATTCTGACGGCTGTAACCCTCATGACCGGCCTGGGCACTCAGGCGCTGGCGCAGGATGCGCAACAGGGGGGTGCCATCTATGAGCGCTATTGCATCAGTTGCCACGGGATTGAGGCCACCGGAAATGGGCCGATGATTTCTGTTTTGACCCTGCAACCTGCTGATCTGACCCGTCTGAGCGCGGATAATGACGGCAAATTTCCCCTGATCCGGGTGGTGAAACGCATTGACGGGCGTGATCCGCTTGTTTCGCATGGCAGCCCGATGCCAATCTATGGCGATTTCTTTGAAGCCCGCGATGCCACCATGAAAACCGACAGTGGCCAGCCGATCATGACAAGCCAGCCGGTGGTTGATCTGGTGGCCTATTTAAAGACCTTGCAGGTGAAATGAGTGCCGGAATACCCCATCACATAAAGTGATCTGAACCACGCCACCGTGACGGTGGGGTGAAATCTGGTTAACCCCTTGTTGATAATTCCCTGAGCCACCGGGCGCGCCCGGGCTGGCGAAACATGTGACATTCTTTAGCTGCAAATGCCTGAAGTTGGGATTGGCAGAAAGGATGCAGAAAGGGAATTGAATGAACACGGCAATCTCAAATGGCAACATCTTTATGCCGGCGCCCTATGAAAGCGGGCTGGATGTGTGGTCGAGCGGTGATGGGACACCGGGCTCGGACACCTATGAAAACGCGGCCAATGCGGCCTTTGTCCTTGCGGATCAAGATTTTGGCGGGGCGTTGGAGATCCAGAAAACAGATAACGTGCAAAAGCTGCGGTATATGGGGGATACGCCGATCACGCCGGGCTGCTATCTGCGAATTACCGCGCGGATCAAGGCGGTCAGCGGCAACTTTCCGGATGTGCGCATTGCCGGTTGGGCGGGTGATGCAGGCGGTGTTCATGTTGCCGGTCTGACGGAAACCGGGCCGTCGGTGACGTTGGACACCTATGGGCAGGTTGTTGAAATATCTGCGATTGTGGGGATTGGCCTGCGCAGTGGCGTTGACATGGTCTGGGGGCCGGTGCCCAAATTCGGCCATTTCGGGCTGGATCTGACCGGGCCAAGCGGCGGGATTGTCAGGATTGACGATATCCTCATCGAGGATGTCAGTCAGCTTTTCCTGCGTGATCTGGTAGGCGTCGTTGATGTCAGGGATTACGGCGCGCTGGGTGATGGTGTGACGGATGATTTTGCGGCGTTCGAGGCGGCGGATGCCGCTGCTGCGGGCCGCGAGGTTTTTGTCTCGGCAGGAACGTATTTTCTTGGCGACAGCACCACCATTCAAAATCAGATCAGATTTGAAGGCACTGTTGTCATGCCTGAGAATAAAATCCTGTCTTTGATCAGGAACTACGATCTTCCAACCTATATAAATGCTTTCGGAGATGAGGAACTGGCCTTCAAAAAGGCATTTCAGGCGCTGCTTAACAACTCCGATCATGAATCACTGGATATGGGCGGGCGCCGTATCGGGCTGACACAGCCAATTGATATGCAGGCGGCGGTAAGCAACAAAGACACCTATGCTCAGCGCCGGGTTATCCGCAATGGTCAGATCGCGGTCATACCGGGGGCGGCGTGGGATACGGATGTCACAACCTCGCAGGCCACATATTCCACGGTTGATCCTTTGCGCCTGACGAATGTTGTCAACGTGGCCACCATTGCCGTTGGCTCGCTGATTGAGGGCAATGGTGTGGGGCGTGAGGTTTATGTCAAGGCCAAGAATGAAGGCACCCAGGAAATTACCCTGAGCCAGCCCTTGTTCGATGCCGCCGGCACGCAGATTTTCACCTTCAAACGGTTTAAATACCTGCTTGATTTCAGTAACTTTGTGAAACTGTCGAAATTCCAGATGTCGGATATTGAATTTCAATGTTCCGGTGAATGCAGCGCCATATTGCTTTCGCCGGATGGGCTTACCTATCATTTTCGTGATTGCTTCATCACCCGGCCAAAAGATCGCGGTATCACCAGCCCCGGCAATGGTGATCAGGGCATGATGATTGACCGGTGTCAGTTTTTATCTGATGAAAGCCCGATTGCGGCATCCGAGCGGGTTTCCATCGCACTCAACACCAATGCGAATGATGTCAAGATACGCAACAACCGGGCGATACATTTCCGGCATTTTGCCGTGATTGGCGGCTCAAGCTCGATCATTCTTGGCAACCATATTTTTCAGGGTGATGACGGTGCTGTCGGCCCGCGTATTGCCGGCTTTGTCATGACCGAGATCAATAACCGGGCCACCATAACCGGCAATTATATTTGCGATTGTTCGGTGGAATGGTCAAATGAGCATAGCGAAAGCCCGGCTTTTTCCACCGGTTTTTCATTCAGCTCGCTCAGCATCACATCTAATGTATTTCTGTCACAAAGCACGGCGGCCTGGTTTACCTTTATTACCGTCAAGCCCCATGGTGCCGGGCATTTCATCAGCGGGCTGACTGTTACAGGTAACACATTCCGCCTGATTGATGGCAATATCGACCGGGTGGAAGGTGTGGATACCAGCTTTGCCGATCTGAACTATTTCCGGTTCAAGAATATCGCCTTCAATGACAATGCTTTCAACAATGTCGACATCCAGACAGCTACGCCATTGGTATTTACACATACCGAGGCCAGCCCGGCATCAACATGGGTTGTATCACCGGCGCCGCAACTGCCTTTTGGGGCCTTCGCGCGGACGGTTGAAGCGATTACCGCATCCGGGCCGATTACCGATGCGGTGGGTGCCACGCATTTTGGTATGCCCTATTACGAGGCCGAGCAGGGCATCAATAAAGATCAGATCAACCTGCAATGGGGAACGCCGGTTTCCGGTACGGTCAAAGTGTCAGTCCGGATTGATACCCCGCTTTGATCAGACGGGGTTAAAACTCGAACCAACTGCCAATTTTCAGACCAAGGCCAGACACGCCCAGGATCCCGGCCGTTACACCAAATTCGGTGTGACGGCCGGGTTTTCTTTCAAAAACAATGGATGGGGCAAGGCGGACATAGCTGGTATCATTTGCCGGTATGCCGGTCTGCGCCTGCATTATCACTTTCAGCCGCTTGGTGGCGGACAGGCCGATGGTCAGGTCTGATTCAAATATTGAATCATTGAAACTGCTGAATAAAACGATTCTGGAATCCGCCGTCATCCAGCCATTTCTATTGCCAAATGTATAGCCACGGCCAACCGACAGGCCGGGGCGCAGGGCTTTCTCTCCATTCTCCACACCCAAGCCCATTTCCGCGGCCAGTTTGATTGTTTTGGCCGCATCTGTCAGGGGCATGCGCAAAAAAGCCATGGCTTTAGAACTGCGCCGGCCATCGCTGCCCAGATCAAGCCCGAATGTGAGTTTTTCTGTCAGGCCATATTCGCCGTAAAGCGTCGTAAAGGTTGAGATCGTACCGGTGGTTTCATCAATCTCTGACACCCCGCCAACCGATAAAAACACATGCCCCTTTTCGCGCGGCCACGGGCCTGCCTGTGCCGGTGATGCCAGCAATAAAAAAATCAAGGCGTTTCGACATATTGTTAAGACAAGACAATCTGTTGAAACGCCCACGACAGATGAATGTTGTGCGCGTTTCGAGTTTAAATCCTGATTCATCATGAATGCAAAACGCATTAATAAAACTGCCCGCATGTAACCCTCCGCGTTAACCATGATTAAAAATGGTAAACCGTTGGTTAAGGTGTGGAAAAATTTGCGGTCCGGGCATTTGCTGATAAGCTGAAGAAAAACAGGAGGTTTGCCATGCCGGTTATTGCCAAGTCCAATGAAATCCAGACAGTGATCACAACATTTGAAATGACCCCGGGAACCTGCGAGGATCTGCTTGAATTGCTGACCTCTGCCTATGAGGAGTTCATCTCAAAGCAGCCTGGATTCATTGCTGCGGGCCTGCATGTGAATGATGCCCAGACCCGGATTGCCAATTATTCCCAATGGCACCGGCGAGAGGATTTTCTGGCCATGCTGCGCACCACTGAGATGCGAACCCGCAACCGCAAGATCAATGAGCTTTGCAAAAGCTTTGAGCCGGTGATGTATGAAGTGGCGGCCGTGTTTGGCTGATCTGGGTCAAGGTTGCACCGGGCGGCAAGCGCTATCATAAGGTATCAAACCAAAGGAGATGACCCATGTATAAGAACATCCTTGTGCCCGTATCGCTTGATGACGACCGTGATATCAAAGGGGCTATTGAGGTGGCTCGTGTGCTTGCGGGTGAACACGGAAAAATCACACTGCTGCACGTGGTCGAGTATATTCCGGGTTATGCAATTACCTATCTGTCACCGGAATACCTGTCGGAACGGCGCAAGGCCGTTGTAACCGAGCTTGAGACCATGGCGGCCAATATCCCCAATGGCATCGGTGAGGTTGTCACCGGTCATTCGGGCCGAACAATTCTGGATTATGCCTTCAAGAAAGATGTGGATTGCATCATCATTGCCAGCCACCGCCCGGGGATGCAGGATTTGCTGCTTGGCTCGACCGCCACGCAGGTGGTGCGCCATGCTAATTGCGCGGTGCATGTGATCCGGTGAGCAGACCTGCGCAAATCAAAACAGGAGATCCGCGATGTACAGGAATATCTTAATCCCGATTTCGTTTGACAACGACCGCGATGCTGCGGGGGCGATAGACGTGGCCAGGGTATTGGCGGAGCCGGGTGGCACCATCACCTTGCTGCATGTGATCGAAGACATCCCCAGCTTTGCAATGTCCTCTTTGTCAGCGGGGTATCTGGTTGACAGGCGCAAGGAAGCGCAGGCCGATCTGGATAGAATGGCGGCTGATCTGCCCAACGGGGCCAGCATTGTGACCTCCGGCCATTCAGGCCGCACGATTCTGGATTGTGCGGCGGAGAGGGGGGCTGACTGCATCGTCATCGCCAGCCACAGGCCCGGTTTGCAAGATCTGCTATTGGGGTCAACCGCCACCCATGTTGTGCGCCACGCGACCTGCGCGGTGCATGTGGTCCGGTGATGGGATTGGTAGGGTGGGTGAAACCCACCCTAGGTTCCCCGCCGCCGTGTTCTTTTCCCCGGCCTGCCGCCGGTTGAGCGCCCGCCGGCCCCCTGAGCCGCCTCAATCGCCGATTGCCGCGCCAGTGGATCGTCGGCAACCGCCAGATCAACCGCCTCCAGCCGTTTCACCTCATCACGCAGGCGCGCGGCCTCTTCAAATTCAAGGTTTTCGGCGGCCTTGAGCATGT
Source organism: Roseovarius sp. (assembly GCA_021775255.1). Taxonomy (GTDB): domain Bacteria; phylum Pseudomonadota; class Alphaproteobacteria; order Rhodobacterales; family Rhodobacteraceae; genus Roseovarius. Next base: position 533,004 of record JAJFIA010000001.1, on the reverse strand, counting down.
CTTGGCGCAGCCCATCAAGATGCGCCTGCAGATTGGCCCCCATCAGCGGTTTGTTGACCTTCGCCGTCACCCGCGCCTGATCGGTATCGCCCTTGTAAAGCCCTTTGAGAATGTCCTCGACGTTCTTTTTCACCGTTGCCGGTGTGATGCCGTGCTCAAGATTATATGCCTCCTGCTTGGCCCGGCGGCGGTCGGTTTCGTCCAGCGCGCGCTGCATCGAGCCGGTGATCTTGTCGGCATACATGATCACCCGGCCTTCGGCATTGCGTGCGGCGCGGCCGATGGTTTGGATCAGGGAGGTTTCCGAGCGCAAAAACCCCTCTTTATCGGCATCGAGAATGGCCACCAGCCCGCATTCGGGAATATCCAGCCCCTCGCGCAAAAGGTTAATGCCCACCAGCACATCAAACGCCCCAAGGCGCAGATCGCGCAGAATTTCAATCCGCTCGATCGTGTCGATATCGGAATGCATATAGCGCACTCGAATGCCCTGTTCGTGGAGATATTCGGTCAGGTCTTCGGCCATGCGTTTGGTGAGTGTCGTCACCAGCGTTCTGAAACCCTGATCCGCCACGCGCCGCACCTCATCCAGCAAATCATCAACCTGCGTTGTCACCGGCCTGATTTCAATCGCCGGGTCCAGCAGGCCGGTGGGGCGGATCACCTGTTCGGTAAACACCCCGCTGGTTTGCTCAATCTCCCACTTGGCGGGCGTGGCCGAGACAAACACCGATTGCGGCCGCATGGCATCCCATTCCTCAAACTTCAAAGGCCGGTTATCCATGCACGATGGCAGGCGAAAGCCATGCTCGGCCAGGGTGGATTTGCGCCGGAAGTCTCCCTTGTACATGCCGCCGATCTGCGGCACCGAGACATGAGATTCATCTGCAAAAACAATCGCATGATCCGGGATAAACTCAAATAAGGTGGGCGGCGGCTCACCGGGGGCGCGCCCCGTGAGGTAGCGTGAATAATTCTCGATGCCGGCACAAACGCCGGTGGCCTCAAGCATCTCAAGATCAAAATTGCAGCGCTGTTCCAGCCGTTGCGCCTCAAGCAGTTTGCCCTCATTCACCAGCATGTCCAGCCGGGTTCGCAGCTCTTTCCTGATGCCGATTATGGCCTGCTGCATGGTTGGTTTGGGCGTCACATAATGCGAATTGGCATAGACGCGGATGTGCTCGAACGTGTCGGTTTTTTCGCCGGTCAGCGGATCAAATTCGGTGATGGCTTCCAGCTCTTCGCCAAAAAAGCTGAGCCGCCAGGCGCGGTCTTCCAGATGCGCCGGGAAAATCTCAAGGCTGTCACCGCGCACCCGGAATGAACCACGGGTGAAGGCGTGATCATTGCGTTTATATTGCTGCGCCACCAGATCAGCGATGACCTTGCGCTGCTCATAATTTTCGCCGGTTTTCAGATCCTGTGTCATGGCGCCATAGGTCTCGACGCTGCCGATGCCGTAAATGCACGATACCGACGCCACGATGATCACATCATCCCGCTCCAGCAATGCCCGCGTTGCCGAATGGCGCATGCGGTCAATCTGCTCATTGATCTGGGATTCCTTTTCAATGAACGTATCCGAGCGCGGCACATAGGCCTCGGGTTGGTAATAATCATAGTAGGAAACGAAATATTCCACAGCGTTATGGGGAAAAAACCCTTTGAATTCCCCATAAAGTTGTGCGGCGAGGGTTTTATTCGGGGCCAGAATGATCGCCGGGCGCTGGGTTTGTTCGATCACCTTGGCCATGGTATAGGTTTTGCCGGTGCCGGTGGCCCCCAGCAAAACCTGATCCTGCTCGCCCTGATCAAGGCCTTGCGAGAGTTCGGCAATGGCGGTGGGCTGATCGCCCGCCGGTTTAAATTCCGTCTCCATCACGAATTTCCGCCCGCCTTCCAGTTTCAGGCGCGCACGAATTTCCGCGCCGGGCAGATTTTCCCCGGCGGCGGATTTATCGGAATGGGCGTAAGGCATCGGAATTAATCCTTTTGTCATCGTCACATTTGATCTGTTTTGCCCGTAATTCAAGCCCTGCCATGGGCTTTGCTGTGGCTAAACCCGGCTGCTGACAGTTTTTGACCATATGCAATGAAAATGCCCGCTTGCCGTGGCCTTTGGTTTTTGGGATAACCCTTGGCAACGAATAAGGAGTTACAAATGTCAGCGCGTATATACCAACCCGCCCGAAATGCCATGCAATCCGGTGTTGCGAAAACCAAGCTGTGGGTGCTGGAATATGCCTCGGGCAAGGCGCGCGGGATTGATCCGCTGATGGGGTGGACATCCTCCTCGGATACGCAAACGCAGGTCAGGCTGCGGTTTTCCAGCAAGGAAGCGGCATTGAGCTATGCCAAGGAACATGGGATTGAGGCCGTGGTGCAGGATCCGCACAAGCGCAAGCCCAATATACGCGTCGGGGGCTATGGCGAAAATTTTGCCACCAACCGCCGCGGGGCCTGGACGCACTGATTTTTCATATCTGGGAAACATATACCGTAAAATCAGGTTTTTGACCCGTATCAAAGCGCTGGGGTGACCCATGTGTCATAATCTCCATGAACAGCAAAGGAAGTGCCCATGGAGAAACCCACATCAAATCCCGATTCCGAGCTAAGCCCAAGCCCCTCAGCTGAGGGCACCGCTTCTGTGGCGAGCCATCTACAGGCTTTTGAAAACGGTAAATATCCATATTCCGACAAGCTTACAGGAAATGAGTATGAACTTAGCAAGGCGTTGATTCAGGCCGAGCTATTGAAAGTGCAGCATTGGGCACAGGAAACCGGGCAGAAATTTGTTTTGCTGTTTGAGGGCCGCGATGCGGCGGGCAAGGGCGGCACGATCAAGCGTTTTACCGAACATCTCAATCCCCGGCAGGCGCGGGTGGTGGCGCTCAATAAACCCACTGATGAAGAACGTGGCCAATGGTTTTTCCAGCGCTACATCGCGCATCTGCCCACACGCGGCGAAATCGTGTTTTATGACCGCTCATGGTATAACCGCGCCGGGGTTGAGCGGGTGATGGGCTTTTGCAACCCTGCGGAATATCTTGAATTTATGCGCCAGACGCCTGAACTGGAGCGGATGCTGGTGCGTTCGGGTATTCAGCTTTACAAATACTGGTTTTCGGTCACACAGGATGAGCAGAAACGCCGTTTTGACAGCCGCGCCGAAGATCCTTTGAAACAATGGAAGCTTAGCCCGATTGACAAGCAAAGCCTGGACAAATGGGCGGATTACACCGAGGCCAAAGAGGCGATGTTTTTCTATACCGATACGGCGGATGCGCCGTGGACGGTGGTCAAATCCAATGACAAGAAACGCGCCCGGCTGAATTGCATGCTGCATTTTCTGAGTACATTGGATTATCCCGGCAAAGATCCGGAAATTGCCGTGCCTCCCGATGCGCTGCTTGTCAGTACCGCGCAGAATGTGCTGCATGGTTCCGAGCATATTTTGGGCAAATCCCTGCACCCGAACAACCGCATAAAGCGCTAGGGAAAACCTATCGCTTTGGCGCATAGCAGCCTCCCGAAATAGGTGGTGGTCAAACCTCAGCTTCCCCTATAGGGGTGCCATTCGCGCGCGAAACAGCATCTCTATAGGATAGCCACTTGAAACAAGCATTACTGGCAGCTTTTGCCAACCGTCCGGGCATGCCCAACCTGAAACAATCGGTCGAAGCTGGTCTGAACCCGGCGCAAATCGGCATTGAACTGCTGGCCGGGCTGACCGTGGCACTGGCGCTGGTGCCCGAGGCCGTGGCCTTTGCTTTTGTCGCCGGTGTGCATCCTTTGGTGGGGCTTTATGCCGCCTTCATGGTGGGGCTGATCACCGCGTTCATCGGCGGCCGTCCGGGGATGATTTCCGGGGCGACCGGCGCTTTGGCGGTGGTGATGGTAGCGCTGGTGGCCAAACACGGTGTGGAATATCTTTTTGCCACGGTGGTTCTGATGGGGCTCATTCAGATGCTTGCCGGTGTCATGCGCTGGGGAAAATTTATCCGGCTGGTGCCGCATCCGGTGATGCTGGGCTTTGTCAACGGGCTGGCGATCGTGATTTTTCTGGCGCAGATGGGGCAGTTCAAAGTGCCGGGCAGCATGGAAAATACCGGCCATGGCATGTCAGGCGGCGATTGGCTCAGCGGGGCCGAGCTTATTACCATGCTGGGCCTTGTGGCGCTCACAATGGCGATCATCTGGGTCATGCCGAAGCTGACAAAGGCGATCCCGGCCCCCTTGGTGGGCATCGGCGTGGTGGCCGGGCTGGTGATTTTCGCAGGCCTTGATGTGCCCCGGGTGGGGGATCTGGCCTCGATCAAGGGCGGCTTGCCGTCGTTTCACCTGCCGCTGGTGCCGCTCAATCTGGCAACGCTTGAGATCATCCTGCCCTATGCGGTGATCCTGGCCGCCATTGGCCTGATCGAAAGCCTGCTCACGCTCAATCTGGTGGGCGAGATGACCGGCAAACGCGGCGGCGCCAGTCAGGAATGCTTTGCGCAGGGGGTGGCAAACACCGTCACCGGATTCTTTGGCGGCATGGGCGGCTGTGCGATGATCGGGCAATCCATCATCAACGTGAAATCCGGCGGCTGTACCCGGCTGGCGGGCATTGCGGCGGCGCTTTTTCTGTTGGGTTTCATCCTTTTTGCCTCACCCCTGATTGAGCAAATTCCACTGGCCGCACTGGTCGGCGTGATGTTCATGGTGGTGATCGGCACCTTCGCATGGAACTCCCTGACCATCCTGCGCAAGGTGCCTTTGACCGATGCCTTCGTGATCGTGCTGGTGACGATCGTGACCGTGAAATATGATCTGGCAATGGCGGTTGTGGTTGGGGTTATTGTCTCGGCGCTGGCCTATTCATGGAACAACGCCAAACGCATTCATGCCAATACGCGCGAATCGCACAGCGATGCGGGCGCCAAGGTCTATGAGATTCAGGGGCCGCTGTTTTTTGGTTCCTGTGCGGGGTTTTCCGAGCTGTTTGACATCAGCAACGACCCGGATGTGGTGATTGTTGATTTTGCCGATAGCCGGGTGGTGGACCAATCCGCGCTACAGGCGATCGAGGCGGTCGCGTTGAAATATGAGGCGGCGGGCAAACGCATAAAACTGCGCCATCTCAGCCATGATTGCCACCGGCTGCTGACCAGGGCCGGGCATCTGATGGTCGATAGCGACGACGATCCCGATTACGAGATTGCAGTCGATTACGGGGTCCGCACCGGGATTCTGGGCGAGGGGCATTGAGGCCAGCATAGACATCATTGTAAAACCCCGCCCGAAATCAAGGCGCATCGCGCCGCCGGGCAGCGCCTGCCCGTTCGGGCGGGCTGGCGCTTTGGTGAGGCAATCTGTTTGCCCGGTCGAAGATGTACTTGGCTGCCATAAAGAACTGCATCATGATTGTTGCTGCACCATCCCACGGGCAGGCGCTGCCCGCCCCTCAGGCGTTGAGGTTAGCAATGAGGCCCTATTCGCCGGGCCTTGCCATGCTGAACTTCTCGCGGATCACCGAATAATCCTGATACCCCATCCGAGCGAGCGGGTTGAAGCGGGTGATGTCAAACATCCCCTCAACCAGACAATCATCGCGCATATGCACGCCCGTGACCTCGCCAAACACCACAAAATTGGTGGCGCCGGGAAGTTGCACGATCTGGGTCAGCTTGCATTCCAATGCCGCCGGGGCCGCGGCCACGCGGGCGCAGTCAATCGTTTTGCAAGTGGCTTTTTCAAGCCCGGCATGGGCAAATTCATCGGTTTCGCGTGGCCATGGCCCGGCGGTCTGGTTCATCGCTTCGCGCATGGCATATTCAACGATATTGACGCAAAACACACCCGTCTCGCGGATATTGGCCACGCTGTCTTTGGTGCCGTCCCGGTCGGGCTTGGCCGAGGTCGAGGCAAACATCACCTGCGGCGGCTCATACGCCACCGCATTGAAAAACGAATAGGGCGCGAGGTTGTCCGTGCCATCATCCCCGCGCGTGGAAATCCAGCCGATGGGCCGGGGGGTGACAATCGCATTGAACGGATTATGCGGCAGGCCGTGGCCGTTTTCAGGTTGGTAAAACATCGCTCCCCTCATTTACTGATTTGAACCAGACTTAGCGCCGTGCTAGGCGCAAGGCCACCTGAAAACGTAAGGATTTTCCGCGTGTTTACCCTGCGACCCGAGACAAATGACGACTGGTGGGAGGTTGAGGCGCTTTATGACCTCTGTTTTGCGCCGGGGCGTGAGGCGTTGTCGTCTTATCGGTTGCGCGACGGGATTGATCCGGTGGCGGGGCTGAGCCTGTCCGCGCGTGATGCGGGGGGCATTCTGGCCGGGGCCATCCGCTATTGGCCGGTGCGGGTTGGCACGGCTGAGGCGCTGCTGTTGGGGCCGGTTGCGGTGCATCCCACAAGGCAGGGCGAGGGCCTGGGCGGGCTGTTGATCCGAGAAAGCCTGTATCTTGCGGTGGATCAGGGCCATGAACGGGTCATTCTGGTGGGAGATGCGCCCTATTATGGCCGCTTTGGATTTGCCCTTCTGAACGGTGTGGAAATGCCGCCGCCGACCAACCCGGAACGGGTGTTGGGCTTTGAGCTGGCACCAGATGCCTGGGCAGGTGTCACCGGAAAAGTTGGCCGTTACGCTTGAAACTCTGATGCGGAACGCCGACCTTAGACAGGGTAAATGAGGAAACCCCATGGAAATTATGGAAATTCTGGCAGCCCCGATTGATGAAACCGCGATTGAAACCCGGCTGAACGCTTTGGCGCAGCGCCATGCGCGGGCGGGTAATGCAGCGATAGGGCTGCTCAATCTGCTGGGCGGTCAGGCCGAGGGGCTGCTTGACCGTCTGCCTCAGGGCATCCGTGACCGGCTTGGCGATGGCACCGAGCAGGCGTTGAAGCTGGCAATGCAGGCGGCGCATCGCTCACGCGATGTAGTGGGCGAACAACCGGGCTGGATCACCCGCGCGGTGACCACGGCGATGGGGGCAGCGGGCGGTTTTGGCGGCTTGCCAAGTGCCATGGCCGAGCTGCCCCTGACCACCACAGTTTTGCTACGCGCCATTCAGGATGTGGCGGTGGAACATGGATTTGACCCCGCCGAGCCCGGTGTGCAGTTTGATTGCATTCAGGTGTTTGCCTCGGCCGGGCCATTGGGCGATGATGACGGTGCCGATCTCGCGTTTCTAAGCACCCGCGTGGCCGTCACCGGGGCCACGCTACAGGCGCTGATTGCGCGGGTGGCGCCCCGTCTGGCTACGGTTCTGGGGCAAAAACTGGCGGCGCAGGCGGTGCCGGTTCTGGGCGCGGGCGCGGGGATGGTGACGAATTACGCCTATACCAGCTATTACCAGCAGATGGCGCAGGTGCATTTCGGCCTGCGGCGGCTGGCGATCGAGGCTGACCGGGATCATGGTGATCTGGTCGATGAATTCCGGCTGAGAGTTAAAAGCAGAACGGATGTTAAATGAGGTAAGCCGGGCTTAAGCCCGGCCTACAATTTACCGCGCAGATAGTTCATTACCGCAGGCCGCACCGATTGGTCGCCGCGTATGCGGGCCGCAACGATGACGGCGTGCAATTCCCGCATATCCGTGCGCCGCAGGATGCTTTTGACAGGCCCGATCGAGGCCGGGCGCATGGATAATATCCGCAGACCCATGGCCGCAAGACAGGCGGCTTCAACCGGTCGGCCTGCATCTTCGCCACAAAATGACAGCGGGGTGCCATGGGCCTTGCAGCGCGCAACAATGCCCTCAAGGAAGGTCAGGAAACTGACATTAAGCGTATCATAGCGTTTGCGCACCCGCTCATTTTCGCGATCCGCCGCAAAAAAGAATTGCTTGAGATCATTGCCGCCAATCGACAAAAAACCGACCTCATCAAAAAAGCTGTCCGGGGCAAAAGCCAAAGACGGCGTCTCAAGCATCGCGCCGATGTCCAATGAGGCCGGCAGCGGATGGCCGAGAATGCGCTCACGCTCCATCGCCTTGTCCATCTCGGCGCAGGCGGCGGAATATTCCTCGCGCTGGGCCACAAACGGGAACATCACCCGCAGGGGCCGCCCTCTTGCCGCCCGGATCAGCGCCTGAAGCTGCATCCGCATGATCCCCGGCTTGTCCAGCCCCACACGCACCGCCCGCCAGCCAAGTGCCGGGTTGGGCTCGTCATTGGGCTTCATATAAGGCAGCACCTTGTCCGAGCCGATATCGAGGGTGCGGAATGTCACCTGTTTATCGCCCGCCGCATCCATCACCTTGGCATAAAGCCCGCTCAGTTCGGCGCGCTTGGGCATGTGGCTGCGGATCAGAAACTGCAATTCGGTGCGAAACAGCCCGACCCCTTCGGCACCCGATCCCACAAGGCTGGGCAAATCGGCCATCAGGCCTGCATTCATCTGCAGGGTGATCACTTCCCCATCCAGGGTTTGCGCCGGTTTATCGCGGATCGAGGCATAGCGTTCCTGTGCCTTTTCCTGCATCGCCATTTTATCACGGAACGCGGTGATCACGGTGTCATCCGGGCGCAGATGGGCGATGCCCTGATCCCCGTCCAGAAGGATATAATCGCCGTTCAGGGCCTCGGTGGTGATCCGCTCTGCATGTATGATCAACGGGATGGCCAATGCCCGCGCCACGATCGCCGCGTGCGAGCCGACCGAGCCTTCCTCAAGCACGATGCCCTTCAGGCTGCGGCCATAATCCAGGAGTTCCGCCGGGCCGATATTGCGTGCGATCAGCACCGGATCGGCGGGCATTTCCGCGCCGGTCTGCGCCCCCTGACCGGTAAGAATGCGCAACAGGCGGTTGGACAGATCATCGAGGTCATGCAGCCGTTCGCGCAAGTAAGCATCGGTGACCTGCTCCATGCGGGCGCGGGCGGTGGATTGCTCTTTTTCAACCGCGGCCTCGGCTGAAAGGCCGCGGTCAATATCGGCCTGCATCCGCGTCATCCAGCCCTTGGAATTGGCGAACATCCGGTAGGCCTCGAGCACCTCAAGCTGTTCTTTGTCGCCGGTGGCGGCGGATGACAGCATCTGATCAACCCCAACACGCAGCTCTTCCACCGCATTGTGCAACCGCTCCAGTTCACGCTCGGGGTCATCGGCGATAGGGTTGGTGATCACCACCCTCGGCTCGTGCAGCCAGACATGGCCCTGCGAGGCACCTTCCTGCCCGATGCCACCACGAAACAATACCGGCTGCTGGTGCCGGGCCGACATTGCCGCCCCTTCGCCTATAAAAATGCCCAGCTCGGCCATTTCCGCCAGCACCATGGCCACCACCTCAAGGGCGATCACCTCATCCTCCGAGAAAACCCGTGCGGCTTTTGTCTGTACCACCAACACGCCCAGCTTTTCGCCCAGCCGCTGAATTGGCACACCAAGGAAGGATGAATAGGCCTCTTCGCTGGTTTCGGGCATGAAGCGAAAGCCGCGCGCATGTGGCGCGTCATCGGTATTTACAACCTTGCCAGTGCGCGCCACCCGGCCAACCAGCCCCTCGCCCATGCGCATCCTTGTCTGGTGCACCGCTTGTGGGTTCAGGCCCTCGGTGGCGCAAAGCTCAAGCGTCTCCTCATCGCGAAACAGGTAAATCGAGCACACCTCAGTGCGCAGCTCACCGGCAATCAGCCCGGTGATCTGATCAAGCCGCGCCTGGCCTTCCACATCCTGCGCCATCACCTCGCGCAGGTTTGCCAGCATCTTGACGCTGTTGGTTTTGATGTTTTCACTCATTTGTCGTGCAATTCCCGGGCCGGGTTACTTCATGGCCCTTGATAGCGCATTCAGGGTATGCGTTACCTCAGGCGGCTTTTTCCAGCTCAAACGCATCATGCAACGCCTGCACCGCAAGTTCCATGTATTTCCGGTCGATCAACACGGAAATTTTTATCTCGGAGGTTGCAATCACCTTGATGTTCACCCCCTCATCGCTGAGGGTCTGGAACATTTTGGCGGCCACACCGGATTGGCTGCGCATACCGATACCCACGGCCGAGACCTTGGCCACATCCATATCCGCCACCAGATCGTGATAGTTGATCTCGCCTCTTTGCTTGGCGTCATGAAGGGCTTTTTCCGCCCGCTTCACCTGATCGGTGGGGCATGAAAAAGTCATATCGGTGCGGCCCTCTTCGGCAATGTTCTGGATGATCATGTCCACATTCACCCCGGCCTCACTAAGCGGCACAAAAATGGCGGCGGCGATACCGGGGCGGTCGGCCACCGATATGAGCGTCATCTTGGCCTCATCGCGTGAATAGGCAATGCCGGATACGATTTTTGATTCCATGATTTCCTCCTCGGCGCAGACAAGCGTGCCCGCATTATCGGATTGTTCCTCAAAGCTGCTGAGAACGCGCAGCCGCACATTATACCGCATCGCCAGTTCGACCGAGCGGGTTTGCAGCACTTTTGCCCCCAATGAGGCCAGTTCCAGCATTTCCTCAAAGGCGATTTTATCCAGCTTGCGGGCTTTCGAGGAAATCCTTGGGTCAGTGGTGTAAACCCCGTCGACATCGGTATAAATATCGCACCGCTCGGCCCCGAAGGCGGCGGCAAAAGCCACTGCCGTGGTGTCTGATCCGCCGCGGCCCAAAGTGGTGATCCGGCCCTCGGGGCTGACGCCCTGAAATCCCGCCACCACGGCCACGCGCATGCCTTCGGCGAATTTGGCGTTGATATTATCGGTTGGGATTTCTTCGATTCGTGCAGCGGAATGGGCCGATGTGGTTCTGAGCGGCACCTGCCACCCCTGCCAGCTACGCGCGGGCACATCCATTTCCTGCAAGGTCAGTGCCATCAGCCCGGCGGTCACCGCCTCGCCCGAGCTGACCACCGCATCATATTCGCGCGCGTCAAACAGCGGCGAGGTTTCATTGACCCAGCCCACCAGTTCGTTGGTCTTGCCGGCCATGGCGCTGACGATGACAATCACGTCATAGCCCTTGGATACCTCAACCCCCACGCGCTTGGCGGCGCGGCGGATGCGGTCGGGCGTGGCCACGGATGTGCCACCGAATTTCATCACCAGAACGGGCATTCCTACGTCCTTGAGCCAGCTGTCAGGGGCGGTTTAATCTGATCCCTCAGGCAGGGCAAGGGCTGGAAATTCCATTCCAGTGACGTGAATGTGATCCAAAGAAGGCGAATAATATGTCATTTATGGTGATTACGGGTTACCCGGGCAGTCTGGCCCGGGTTTATTGTGTGACTAACGGAGGATGAGATGAAATATTTTGCAATGATACCAACAGCATTGATGGCATTATCCACAGCCGCAATGGCGGAAACCTATGTTTTGGATCCCGGCCATACCGAGGTGCGGTTTTACTGGAATCACGCCGGGCTGACTAGGCAAAGCGGGGAATGGACAAATATTTCCGGCACGATAGATTTTGACGGCGTGGATGCAGCGGCAACCAAGGCCAATATCAAAATTGACGCCACCAGCCTGCACACCGGGGTTGAGGATCTGGATGCAATCCTGTCCGGCCCGGATTTCTTTGATGTCGAGACATATCCAACCATCACATTTACCTCGACAAGTGCGTTTCAGACCGGTGCCGATACCATGCGGCTGATTGGCGATCTCAAGATCAAGGATACAAATGTTGAAGTGGCGCTTGATCTGAGGCGGACGTTTCAGGGCGCACACCCGATGGGCGGCTTCTTTGAATATTACGAAGGCACGTGGCTAGGGGCCGAGGCCACCAGCACATTATTGCGGACAAATCATGGGGTTGGCCAATTCGCTCCGCTGACAAGTGATGAGATCCTGCTGGAGATCTCGGCAGAGATGCGCGCCGGGGGATGGCCGGAATAGGCTGCTTTTGAAATGAAATATCCGGCGCGGGATGTCAGTTTGATTTCCGGGCCGGGATAAACGGCAAGGGGGCCACAGGCACCCCGTCTTCGATCAGCCTGCGCGCCTCTTCGGGGCGTGCTTCGCCGTAAATCGCACGTTCAGGCGCGCTACCGTCATGCATATCGCGTGCCTCGCGGGCAAAATTCATGCCGACATATTCCGAATTTTTTTCAATCTGCGCCTTCAGTTCGGCAAGGGCTTTTTCAGCCGTGTCTGCCGGTGCGGTGAGTGATGCTTTCCTGGATGTTTCCTGCGGTTTGGCGTCCGTTTTGCCATCCCCGATCCGCGGTGCCATCATCGCCTTTTCGACATCAGATGAACCGCAAACAGCACAGCTTACAAGCCCGCGCTCCAGCAATTTATCAAATGCCCCGGCCGATTGAAACCAACTGTCAACCCTATGACCCTCTGCGCATTTGATGGTGAATTGAATCATCGTCATACCTGTTACAAGCTGCCGGATATTTAGGGCTAAATCCTTAACATACAAGTAATTATTTGTGTCTCTAGGGATGTAGCAATTCCGGGTCAAACACCCTCAGGATATGCGCAAGCTCGGGTTCGGAAACTTTTGTCGCCGCTTTATTTGGGCTGAACCATCGGCGCCTGCGCTGCATTTTTTCAGGGAATTTCCGTGCCAGTGATTTGACTTTAACAGGGTAAACCATTGCCACACATGGCATTTCCCGATTGGTATCAATATCCTTGTGATAGGAAAACAGCCCCAAAGAGCGCCCCGTGACCTTGCCTTTGGCACCGGCCTCTTCCCAGGCTTCCGCCAGGGCGCTTTCACCAGGGGTTTTGCCATCCATTGGCCAGCCCTTGGGAATGATCCAGCGGCCCGATTGCCGGGCGGTGATCAGCAAGATCTGCGCCTCACCCTGATGAATCCGATAACACAACGCGGCAAATTGCGTGCGCACGTCGCTTTTTGCGGCGTCCTGAAGCTTGATCGGTGTTTGTTTGGTCTTTTGAAGGGTCATCCGGGTGTGCCTGTCGATTTTATTCTTTACTTCTGCAATATCACTACATCTTCAATAATATGATTAATTTTTAAAGAAATACCAGTTTCTTTTATATAAACCCTAATTCTGCCTCTATATCTGGTATTGATGTGACATAATCAAGCCACATATTGCGGCGACATTTGGGCTTGTACAGCCTATGGGACACTGAAATAATTCGGGTCATGAGCATTTTTCGAATTTTTGCAACGGTTTATATGCTGTTTGCGCTGCCCTGTATCAGTTGGGCTGGGCAGAGCGTCACCATTTTTGCCGCCGCCTCATTGAAAGATGCGCTTGATGAAATCGCCATGGCTTATCCGGGTGAGGTCATCATCTCATATGGCGGCAGCGGTCTTCTGGCGCGTCAGGTGGCGCAAGGCGCACCGGTGGATGTTGTATTTCTGGCGAATGACGCATGGATGGATTGGCTGGAAGAGCAGGGTGCAATTGTACCGCAAAGCCGGGTGGACCTACTGGGCAATAGCCTGGTTGTTGTGGCACCGCGCGGGGCGGTTGAATTTACCCCGAAATCTGCCGATGATCTGCTCAAACGGCTGGCGGGCGGGCGGCTTGCCGTTGGCCAGACCCAGGGTGTTCCCGCCGGGATATATGCGCGCCAATGGCTTGAAAACATTGGGTTTTGGGAAAAGGTGCAGCCGTATCTGGCCGAGACGGAAAACGTCCGCACTGCCTTGGCTCTGGTTTCGCGGCACGAGGCACCGATGGGCGTGGTCTATGGCAGTGATGCACTGGCCGATCCCGGTGTCACAATCATCTATCAAATTCCCCCTGAATTGCATGATGACATTACCTATCCGATGGCCGCTGTGAAGGGTGGTAATGCGGCAGATTTTCTGGATTTCATGCAATCAAATCAAACATTTGAAATATTCACCAAACACGGGTTCATAGTTTTGGGAGTCCCGCAATGATCCTCAGACCCGAGGAATGGGCGGCATTGGCCCTGTCACTGAAAGTGTCCTTCTGGGCGGTGGTCCTCAGCCTGCCGCTGGCATTACTGGTGGCATGGCTATTGGCGCGGCGGCAGTTCTGGGGCAAATCCCTGCTCAATGCTCTGGTTTTTCTGCCGCTGATTTTACCCCCGGTTGTAACGGGTTACATACTGTTGTTAATGTTCGGACGCGCGGGGATATTTGGCGAATTCCTTGCGCGGTTTGGTATCGTTCTGGCGTTTCGCTGGACCGGTGCGGCGTTGGCTGCGGCGATCATGGGATTCCCTTTGATGGTGCGGGCCATACGGCTGGCGATTGAGGCCGCAGATCCAAAGCTTGAGGCCGCCGCTGCCACTCTTGGCGCCGGGCCTGCTGCCAGATTTATCTTTGTAACTCTGCCACTTATCGCCCCCGGCATCCTTGCGGGTGCAGTGCTTGGTTTTGCCAAGGCAATGGGGGAATTTGGTGCGACGATCACATTCGTGGCCAATATACCGGGCCAGACCCAGACCCTGCCTTCGGCGATTTACGCCTTTTTGCAGGTGCCGGGTGGGGAAGCATCGGCGCTTAGGCTGGTGGGGTTATCGTTATTCGTGGCCCTGGGGGCGGTTCTGATCTCGGAATGGCTGGCGCGGCGGGTGGCGGAAAGGATCGGCCAGAGATGAGCCTTGAGGTGACAATCACCCATATAACCGGGGATTTTGAGCTTGATGTCAGTTTTAGAACCGGTTCGGGAGTAACTGCAATATTTGGCCCATCCGGATCAGGAAAATCAAGCATTACCAATGCAATATCAGGATTAATTAATCCATTATCCGGGCGTATAATGTTGAATGAAACGGTGCTTTATGATGCCACATCCGGGCTAAACTCAGCGCCTCACAAACGCCGGATTGGTTATGTGTTTCAGGATGGGCGCCTGTTCCCTCATCTTAGCGTTGAGGGCAATATCCGGTTTGGGTTACGCTTTGCAAAGGTTGGTGGAAATCTTGATGAAGTAGTGCAAATGCTGGGCCTGGAACCGCTGCTTTCTCGCCGCCCAAACACCCTGTCGGGAGGAGAAAAACAGCGGGTTGCACTTGCGCGGGCTTTATTGTCGCAACCCAGATTATTGCTTATGGATGAACCACTTGCAGCATTGGATGAGCCACGCAAAGATGAGATCCTGCCCTATCTGGAGCGCCTCAGGGACCGGGCAAAAATACCAATCGTCTATGTCAGCCATTCGGTGGCGGAAGTGGCACGTCTGGCGGATGATCTGATCGTTTTGCAGGGCGGTAAAATCGTGATGTCAGGCCCAACGGAAGATGTTTTGAGCGATCCGGCAGCGATGCCCTTTGTGGGGGTGCGTGAAGCCGGGTCGATTTTGCGTGCCAAGGTACTTGAGCATGGCTCGGACGGGCTTTGTCGTTTGCAAATAAGCGGGGGAGAGCTGGTTCTTCCCGGCGTCGTTACCGGTGTGGGAAAAACAATTAGAATCAGGATATTAGCGCAAGATATTCTTCTATCACTTGAACATCCCATTGGCCTTTCATCGCGCAATATTCTGCCGGTTCAGGTGACGGCAATAAAGCTTGGGGATGGGCCGGGTGCGGCGGTATCTTTACGATGCGGGTCTGATCGTTTGTTGGCACGGGTCACGGCACAGGCGGCCGAGGAACTGGGGATAAAACCAGGTCTGGACTGTTTTGCAATCCTTAAAGCCACGGCTGTTCCACGGGGAAATATCGGGGAAAAATTATCTGAAAACTGATCCGGCCAGACCTGCGCGGGGGGTGGGAAAATTGTTGTTCGACACTGACCGTTTGGGAAAAACACCCGTGAAATTTCAGCGTTCCGAAAATCAGTCGGCGAAATGGCAGGCGGCTTGGGTTGCGCTGTTGGCAATCGGGCGCAGTTTTGGCCGCTCGGATCGGCAGCGGTCCTGCACCATGGAACAGCGCGGCGCGAAGGGGCAGCCGGGGGGCGGGTTGACCGGATCGGGCAATTCACCGGGCTGGCGGGGTTTGTCGAACGAGCCGCCGGTGAGTTTCGGGATCGCATCAAGCAAGAGCCTTGTGTAGGGGTGTTTAGGACGGGCAAAAATATCTTCGGCGCGCGCCAGCTCCATCACCTGCCCCAGATACATCACCGCGACGCGGGTGCCGAAATGCTTCACCACCGAAAGATCGTGAGTGATGAACAGATAGGTGAGGCCGCGGGTTTCCTGCAGATCGGTAAGCAGATTGAGAATTTGCGCCTGAATCGAGACATCAAGCGCCGAAATAGGCTCATCCGCCACGATAAAGGCGGGGTTGGTGACCAAAGCGCGGGCGATGGCGATGCGCTGACGCTGACCGCCGGAAAATTCATGCGGCAGTTTGCGCTGCCAGCTTTGATCGCAGCCGGTGGCATCAAGCACATCTTCAACCTGAGCGCGAATCTCGGCATGATTCATTTCGGGCTTCAGATGGCGGATTGGTTCGGCCAATGTGTCAAACACGTTGCGCCGGGGATTGAGCGAGGCGTATGGATTTTGAAACACCATCTGCATGTCGGCTCGGATCGGTTTGCGGGCAGATTCATCCAACTGATCAATGCGGGTGCCGCGAAAGTAAATCTCGCCTGCCGAAGGGGTCAATAGGCCCATGATGGCGCGGCCCAAAGTGGTTTTGCCGCAGCCCGATTCGCCGACGACACAGAAACTTTCACCCGGCTCAATGGCTATGCTGACGCCGGAGAGGGCGTGCAGCACCGGCTTTTGCCGGCTGAGGAAATGCGTGGGCAGCGCAAACCGCATCTCTACATTTTTGGTTTCAATGATGGGCACATTCATGCGGGGGCCTTTGCATCGGCTTTGAGGGGGTGAAAGCAGGCGATGCCATTGACAAGATCCGGCGCGCTCACATGGCAGCGTTCGGTCGCGAATTCGCAGCGCGGATGATAGGCGCAGCCCGAGGGAAGGGCGGTGATGGGCGGCATTGAGCCGGGGATCTGATAGAGATCCTGTCCGCGCTCGGAATTTTGCGGCAGAGCCTTGAGCAACCCATTAGAATAGGGGTGGGTGGGGGCGTTGATGATGCGTTGCGTCGGGCCTTCTTCCACGCAAAGCCCCGCGTACATGATCATCAACCGCTCGGTTACCTCGGCGACGACACCAAGATCGTGGGTGATCAGGATCAGCGCCATATCACGATCGCGGCAGAGCTGCAGGATGAGGGCCATGATCTCGGCCTGAATGGTCACATCGAGGGCGGTTGTGGGCTCATCCGCGATGATGATCTCGGGGTCGGTCAGAAGGGCGATGGCGATGACGACGCGCTGACGCAAGCCACCGGAAAGCTCATGCGGGTAGGCATCGAGCCGCGATTCCGCCGACGGGATGGCGACCAATTTTAACTTTTCAATGCTGAGCCTGCGCGCCTCATGGGTGCTGATTTTGCGGTGGGCTTTGAGGGTTTCGACCATCTGCGTTCCGATTGTAAGCACCGGGTTAAGCGTGACCATCGGATCCTGGAAAATCATTGAAATGCGGTTGCCGCGGATGCCGCGAATGTCGTGCTCGGACATCTCAAGCAGGTTTTGCCCATCAAAGCGGATCGCGCCCTGGCTGACGCGCCCCGGCTCGGCAATCAGGTTGAGGATGGCAAAGGCGAGCATGGATTTACCTGCGCCGGATTCGCCAACGATTCCAAGGCGTTCACCTTTCTTTAAGCTGAGGCTAACACCGCGCAGGGCCTCGACCTCATGGTGTTTGCCACGGGGGAAGGCGACATGCAGGTCGGTCACTTCAAGCAGGGCCATCACTCATCCCCCCGGCGCAGTTTCGGGTTCATCACATCGCGCAGCCAATCACCCAGAAGATTGAGCGCGAGGATCAGCGCGATAAGTACGAGAGCGGGGTAGAAGGTGATCCACCAGGAACCGGAAAAGATGTATTCAAAGCCCGAGCGGATGAGTGAGCCAAGCGAAGGTTTGTTAACCGGCATGCCAAGGCCGAGAAAGGAAAGGGCGGCCTCGGTCATGATTGCTTCGGCCACCTGAATGGTTGAAATCACCAGCACCGGGGTCATCGCATTGGGCAGGATATGGCCCCACATCACCTTGCGCGCGGGCAGGCCGATAACGCGGGCGGCATCGACATATTCCTTGTTCTTCTCGCCCAGTACAGAGGCGCGCACGGTGCGGGCAAATTTTGGCCATTCGGCAATGCCAATGATGAAGATCAGCATGAAAATCGCATATTCCGCGTAAACGCTTGGGTCAAACGCGGCCTGAAACAGGGCCAGCACGATGATGGCGATCATCAGGGTGGAAAGCGACATCTGAATATCGGCGAGGCGCATCAGGAAACTGTCGATCCAGCCGCCTTTATAACCGGCGATGAGGCCTAATGTGATGCCAAGTACGCCTTGCACGATGACCGCACCGATGCCTATCAGCAACGAGATGCCGGTGCCGTACATGATGGTGGAAAGCACACCACGCCCCTGGCTATCGGTGCCGAGCCAGAAACGCGGATCGCCGCCGGGTTTCCAGCTTGGGGGCATGTCACTGTCCATCACGTCGATCTGCATCAGGTCATAGGGATTTTGTGGCGCAATCAGGGGGGCAAAAGCCGCCATCAGGATCAGCAGCAGCAATACGAAACCGGCGATGATCGCCACCGGATCGGATATGAAACGCTTGAGAAGGGCGGACCAGGTGATCATGCTTTGGCCCCCGGCAGTTTTACCATTGGATTGATCAATGTGTAGATGAAATCGACCATGGTATTGACGATCACGAAGATCAGGCCGACGACGATGATATAGGCGATGATCAGCGGTGTATCGACGCGGTTGACCGCCTCAAGGAACAAAAATCCCATACCGGGCCATTGAAAGACCGTCTCGGTGAGGATGGTGTAGGCGATGAGCGTGCCGATCATGAGGCCGCCCACCGTAACGACCGGTAAAAGTGTGTTGCGAAAGGCATGGACATAGCGCACGCGGGTTGTGCTGAGGCCCTTGGCGCGGGCAAAACGAACGTAATCGGTGCCCATGGCCTCCATCATTTCGGCGCGGATCAGGCGGATGAAAAGCGGCAGCATGATCGAGCTGAGGGTAACGCAGGGCAGGATCAGGTGTTTGAGCCCGTCAAGGGTGAGAAAGCCGGTATCCCAGCCCCAGGGCAATTCATATGTTGCGCCGCGACCATATGCGGGGAGCCAGCCAAGCTCGACCCCGAAAATCCACACCATGAAGATCGCGGTGAGGAACACCGGCACGGAAATGCCGAGGATCGAGGCCGACATGATGAAACGGGTGAGCCAGGAATTGCGGTGGATGGCGCAGTAGATGCCCGCCGGGATCGAGACGGTGAGGAAGATCAGGACCGAGCCGAGGACCAGCTCAAACGTGGCGGGGAATTTATCCATGATCACGGCAATGGCGGGGCGTTTGAAGAAATAGGAATTGCCAAGATCGCCCTGCACCGCATGGCCGAGAAAACGGGCGTATTGGCTGAGGAAGGGATCATTGAGGCCCATATCCTCGCGCATCAGATCGCGCTCGGCCTCGGAAACCGACTGACCGACCAGCTCTCGCAACGGATCGCCAAGATTGTCCTGAATGGAAAAGCCGATAAGCGAGATGACGAACATCACGATCACGGCCTGAACGGCGCGGCGGAGAAGGAAGGCAATGATATGCACGGGGTGTATTCCTGATGCTTAAGCGGGCCGGAACATACCGGCCCGCCAGCCTTGGTTTATTCAGTGATGACCAGATCGCCCAGATAGGGGAAGTTCATCACGTTGAGAACCGGCTCGATATTCACGCCCTTGCGCGCGGCCCAGGCCAGATCCTGCCAGTGCAGCGGCACGAAAGCCGCCTCATCATAAAGGATTTTCTCAACTTTTTGCAACTGCTCGGAGCGGGTATCGCCCTTGGTTTCGGTCAGCGATGCCTCGGTCAGCGCATCAACTTCAGCGTTGGAATAGTTGCCCGAGTTATACTGCCCCCGGCCGGTATCGGCATTTGGGGTCATGGTCAGGAACTCGTTGAAATTGGCGCTGTCCTCGGTATCCGAATGCCAGCCGATCATCATGATGTCGGCGGCGCGCTCATCGAATTTTGGCCAGTATTGCGCCTTGGGCATGGTGGTAAGATCAACCTTGATGTTGATCTTGGCCAGCATCGCCGCCGCTGCTTCGCAGATTTTGAAATCATTGACGTAGCGGTTATTGGGGCACATCATCGTGGCCGAGAAGCCATCGGGATAGCCCGCCTCGGTCATCAGGGCCTGAGCCTTGGCCAGATCAAAACGCGGCTTCAGATCCGGATTATAGCCGATATAGCCCTTGGGCGATTGCTGCGCCGCGGCGGTGCCAAAACCCTTCATGATCTTCTCGACGATGCCTTCATTGTTGATGGCATTGACGATCGCCAGACGCACCTTGGGATTGGCCAGAGCCTCGTTACGCTGCTGGTTCATTTGCAGGGTGATGATGCGCGTGCCGGTCATGGTTACAAGATCGGTGCCTTCATTGGCGTCAATCCGGGCCAGATCGGTGGGCGGCACGGGGGCGATGAAATCAACGTCACCTGCCAGAAGGGCCGCGACGCGGGTGGGCGCTTCCTTGATCGGGGTGAGGATTGCGGTTTGCACGTTGCCGGGGCTGTTTGTATCCCAGTAATCGGGGTTGCGGGTGAAGGTAACTTTGACGCCCTGTTCACGCTCGGAAATGGTGAACGGCCCGGTGCCGGAAATGTGGCTTGAGGCAAAGCTGTCGCCGTGTTTGACGATCTCGGCACCGCCGGCCTCGTAGAATTTGCTGTCCATCGGGAACACATAGGTGGCCGTGTGCATGACCAGCGGGCTTGGCCCGTCGGTTTTGATCTCAACAGTGTAGTCATCAAGCGCCGTGGCCGAGACCCAGCCGGCGAAGATGCCTTTGAAATCAGGCGAGGTTTTCAGCCGGTCGATGGTCCAGACCACATCGGCCGCCGTCATCGGGTTGCCGGAGTGGAATTTCACATCATGGCGCAGGTTGAAACGCATGGTGGTGTCATCCACCCGCTCCCAGCTTTCGGCCAGGCGCGGATCAAAGCCGAGGTCTTTGTTCCAGCGCACCAATGGGTCAAACACCATATGCGAAAGCTGCAAGGTGCCGCCGGAAAGCTGCTCATGCGGATCAAGCGATACCGGATCGGCGTCATAGGCAAATTTCAGCGTCTGCGCCGGGGCCAGAGTGGCAGCACCCAGCATCACAGCGGTGGCCGTAACACTTGCTAAATGTCGTAAAATTTTCATCGGAGTCTCCCTTATTATGCCGGACACTTTCACACGGGGATTGCATGATGGTCCGGACGTGCGCTGCAAGGTGTCGCGAATCTCGGCCGGTGTAAAGGGGGGATGCCAATCCATACGTGGGGTAAGGATATGGGACAGTTTGTGCTTCTGAGCTGTGCAAACCGGACATTTTTGCAAAATTCTTTGGCTTTACAAGGGGTTCTTTTACGGGATTTGATGCCAATGGCGGTTGCACAAGATGTTGACGAAGGGGAGGCATATCCATACTGATTAAAAGACTCGGGATATAAGCGATCAAGGAAAATCAATGACAGAACGCCTGTTGCATCATCTGGCCTGGATCGCGGTGGTGCTGTGTCTGGCACCGATCCTGGCGGTGGCGCTGGCGGCGTTTACCGGCGATTTGCAGACCTGGCGGGATGTTTTATCAAGCGTGCTGCCGCGCTATACCAAGACAACGCTCATTCTGGTGGTAAGCGTGGGGGTTTCCACCGCCGTGATTGGCTCGGTCACGGCATGGCTGGTGACGGTGTACCGTTTTCCTGGCTCGAAAATTCTGGAGGTGGCGCTGGCATTGCCGCTGGCGTTTCCGGCCTATGTGATGGCCTATGCCTATACATCCCTGCTGGATCATCCGGGGCCGGTGCAGAGCCTTTTGCGCGATGTCACCGGATGGGGGCCGCGCGATTACTGGTTTCCGGAAATTCGCAGCCTTGGGGGCGCGGCGATGATGCTGACCATCGTTTTATACCCCTATGTTTACCTGCTGGCGCGGGCGTCATTCCGGCAGCAATCAACCAATGCGTTTTTGGTGGCGCGGACTTTGGGGCACTCGCCGGTGAAGGCATTTTTAAGGGTGGCTTTGCCAATGGCGCGCCCGGCGATTGCGGGGGGGGCATTGCTGGCGGTGATGGAGACGATTGCGGATTTTGGCACGGTGGCGTTTTTCAACGTACAAACCTTTGCCACCGGGATTTATCAGGCGTGGTTTTCATTGGGAGAGCGGGCAACGGCGGCGCAGCTTGCCTTGTGTTTGCTGAGCTTTGCGCTGGTGCTGGCAGCCCTTGAGCGGGCGCAGCGCGGCAAGGCGCGCACCGCCGGTCGCGGCGCACGGTTTGAAACGCTCGATCGGCCGGAATTGCGCGGCGGGGCGGGATGGAGTGCCACCATGATTTGTCTTATTCCGGTGCTGCTGGGATTTGTCATTCCGGTGATCATGCTGGGGGTGATGGCACATGGATCGGGGCAAAGCCTTATGGCGCCCAGGTATCTGGGCCTGATGGGGAATTCGGTGATGCTGGCCTCGGTGGCGGCGGTTTTGACGGTGATCGGCGCGGTGCTGATCGGGTTTCGCGCCCGCACCAGGCCGGGGCGCGGATCAAAGGCGATCGTGATCACGGCGGGGCTGGGCTATGCGGTGCCCGGCGGGGTGATTGCGGTGGGGCTGATGGTGCCGATGGCGGGGCTGGACAACCTGATTGACGGGGTGATGCAGGCGCGGTTTGGCATTCATACCGGGCTGCTGATCACCGGCTCGATCTGGTTGATGGTGCTGGCCTATATCGTGCGCTTCATGGCCGCCGCCTTGAATGCCTATGACAGCGGCATGGCGACAGTGCCGGGCCATTTTGATGCGATTGGCCGGTCTTTGGGGCAATCGGGGCCGCGGTTGTTGCAACGGGTGCATCTGCCGGTGGCGCGCACCAGCGTTTTGACGGCGCTGTTGATCGTGTTTGTCGATGTGATGAAGGAATTGCCCGCGACGCTGATCCTGCATCCGTTCAATTTCTCGACGCTGGCGGTGCAGGCGCACAGGTTGGCCGAGGATGAACGCCTGGCCGAGGCGGCGGTGCCCTCGCTGGTGCTGGTGGCGTTCGGGCTTATCCCGGTGCTGATCCTGTGCCGGTCGCTGGGGCGGTCGGGTTTGCGGGATGGATCATCGGCGTTGGCCGGGACGGTGTAGGGATTATTGTCCGGCCATGGCCGGGGTGATTTTGCCGATGTTGTCAAACCATGCCAGAAGGGTGTGACTGTCGGGGGTGAGCGGCATGGCGCAGCCGCCGGTGAATTCCAGAAATGCCGCGAGATTGGTTTTGTTGACACCCACCAGAACCGGCACATCGAGGCTCATGGCTTCGGCGATCAGCTCGCGAAAGCCGTGGCCTTCGGCCTCGTGTTTGCCGAATTTGTTGATGATCAGAAGCCCGGTATCAGAGCTGAGGCGGCGGGCCACCTCGGCGACGGTTTGTTCAAGGGCAGCCGGATCAAGCCGACAGCCGCGCGCGGCGCTGCCCAGAGATTGCGAGATGCGAATGACCGGCCCATCGGGCAGAACCCGCGCATCCATGTCGCAATGATGGGTGCCGATACAGGCGGTGTTGCTTTGAACAATGCCTGCAAGATTGGTGCCGATGCTCAGATGATGCGCGGCGAAGTCGGTCAGGATCTGATCAATTTCGCCGGGGTGGCCGGTGGGGTGCTGGGCGATGACATAGGCAAGGGGCATGGGGCATTCCGATCTGGTCAGGCGGCGATGTTGATGTCGAGGCCGTCGATTGTGGCGTTATTCAGCAAAGCGGTCACGTAATCCTGCGCCGCTTTGGCCCATTGGGCTTTTTCGCTGGCTTCATAGAGGGTTTCGCGTACCGATTCAAACGGCAGAATATCGCCTTCCGCACGGGCATCAAGCCGCAGGATATGAAAGCCATAGCGGGTTTCGACCGGCGTCGGGTGGATCATGCCGACGCTGGCAATATCAAGTGCGGCTTCGAATTCCGGCACGGTGTCGCCGCTGCAAAGCTGGCCCAACTGGCCGTCGGCATTGCGCGAGGAACAGGCGCTGTCGCTGCGGGCGATCCGGGCAAAATTACCCGGCGTTTGCAGCAGGGATTTGAGCGCGGCCCCGGCGTGCAGGCGGGCCTCGGTACGGGCTTTCGGATCATCGGGGCTGGCGGCAAAGAGGATATGCGACGCCTGATAGAGGGTGGGCGCACGGTGCTTGGCGGGGTTGCAATCATAAGCCGCGCGCAGATCGGATTCGGCGATCTGTGCCGGGGTGAGGACGGTATCCAACAGCTCGCGGATGAGGGCCTCGTCCGGGGTTTCATACTGGCCGGGGGCGACCTCGGCAGGGGTGGCGGTGAGGCCCATTTGCGCGGCCTCTTGCAGCATCAGGTGCCGCACCGCCAGCGCCCGTGCGGCTTTGCGCCAGGCAACGCCCGGCTTGCCTTTGGGGGCGTGGTGATTTTGCGCCTCGGCGGCGATATCCGCCGCCGGGAGCGTGGTGCCGTTGACCACTATTTCAGGGAAAAATGCGGTGCTCATCCTATTCCCCCGGGGTTTGTTTGCTCAGCGGCTCAGACCGGCGAGAGCGCACGATCTGATAGCCGGGCCGGGTGAGATATTGCAGCGGCACCGACAGCATATGCACCAGCCGGGTGAAGGGGAACAAAAGGAAGATTGTAAGCCCCAAAAAGATGTGCAGCTTGAAGATCAGTGCCGCATTCTGGATATAGCTGGCTGCATTGGGATCAAAGGTGACGATGCCCAGCGCCCAGGCCATGAACCGCGCCATCTCACCACCGTCAAGATGCTGTAATGACACGATAATCGTTGCCAGCCCAAGCACCAGTTGAAGCAGCAGAAGTGCCAGGATGGCAATATCGGCAAAGCTCGAATTGCGCCGGATGCGTGGATCAAACCAGCGCCGGTGAAACAGCATGCCGCCGCCCACAAGCGCCATGATACCGGCAATGCCGCCCGCGACAACCGCGAGAATCTGCTTGGCGCTGTGGCTGATGCCAATGAAATCAAAAACCTGAATCGGGGTCAGCAGGCCGATCAGATGGCCAAAGAAGATGATCAGCACACCGACATGAAACAGCACCGACCCCATGATCAGTTGTTTACGCCTGAGCAACTGGCTGGAGCTGGATTTCCAGGTGAAGGGATCGGTCTCGTACCGGGCGATTGAGCCGAGAATTAAAACGGTAAGGGCGATATAGGGGTAAATGCCAAAGAGAATGGTATGCATTGCCGCCTCCTTTTATTCTGCTGCATGGGGCGCATCACGGCCCGGTGCGGGGTTGATGGGGGTATCCATTTGCGCCAGCATGTCACGGACCTGCGGGCAGCCGCCATTTGGATCGGGGCCGAAGGTGACTTCGCTTTCTTCCCAGATCTCATCAAGCGCCTCAAGATCATCGGGATCATCCTCGGGCTGTTCCAGAAGCCCGGAGACGACAGCCTTGTCGGCGCTGACCTGTGCAAGCTGCAAAAGCGCTGTAAAAACAGCCGCGTAAGGGCTTTCACGGCGGATGAGCCTTTGGCTCAGGGCCTCAAGAATATGGGCCGCGTCATCAAGCACATCGCGCATTTCCGCAAACGGGCGCAGGGCGAGAAACTCAAGCAGCACCGGCAGGTGATCCGGGAGCTCGGACGTGGCCGGATCAAAGCCCGCATCGCGGTAGGTTTCCACCAGGCTGACCATCGCGCCGCCGCGATCCCGGCTTTCTCCGTGGACATGCTCAAAAAGGTTGAGCGACAGGCTGCGCGAGCGGTCAAACAGCGCGACATAGACCTCTTGCAGATCATAGATGTCGTTATTTTCGAGCGCCTCAAGCAGGGGGCTCAGCCCGCGGCGGGTAAGGCTTGTCATGCGGCTGTCGGCCATCAGCACCGCCGTTATCTCAGGCATTTCCACCTGCAATTCCGGGGTGGGATAGCTGAGGATCAGCGAGATGGCTTTCAGGGTTCTGTCAAATTGCTGGCTCATGACATTGCCTCCGGCATTTTAAGCGGCCTTGATTTGCCACCAAAGAGTGATCCCTTGGAGATGCCGGTTGAGCATCCGTTGGTATCGGTAAAGCCGCAACCACTGCGCAGATCGTAAGCGTCTTCGACCTGTTCGCGGTGGGTTGTGGGGATCACGAAACGATCTTCGTAATCCGCGAGGGCCATGATCTTATACATGTCCTCGATCAGCTCCGGAGTAAGGCCGACACGCTCGGCAATGGCCGCGTTGATCACGCCGTCCACGGTTTTTGAGCGCATATAGGCGCGCATCGCAGACATCCGTTCAAGCGCCTGCACCACCGGTTCTTCATCGCCTGCCGTCAGCATGTTGGCAAGGTATTTGACCGGGATGCGCAAGGACCGCACATCGGGCATTTCGCCGTCATGGCCAATCTGGCCCGCTTCCGCCGCGTTTTGGATGGGCGAAAGCGGCGGGATGTACCAGACCATCGGCAGGGTGCGATATTCGGGGTGCAGCGGGAAGGCCACTTTCCACTCCATCGCCATTTTCCAGATCGGGCTTTCCTGCGCGCCTTTGATCCAGTCCTCGGGCACGCCATCGGCGCGGGCGGCGTCAATTACCGCAGGATTATGCGGATCAAGGAACACATCCAGTTGCGCATCGTAAAGTTCTTGCTCGGTGGGGGCATTGGCCGCAGATTCGATCTTGTCGGCGTCATAAAGCATCACGCCAAGATAGCGGATGCGGCCAACGCAGGTTTCAGAACAGACCGTTGGGTTGCCCGATTCGATCCGGGGGTAGCACAATGTGCATTTCTCGGATTTGCCGCTTTCCCAGTTGTAGTAAATCTTCTTGTAGGGGCAGCCCGAGACGCACATGCGCCAGCCGCGGCATTTTTCCTGATCAATCAGGACAATGCCGTCTTCCTCGCGCTTATAAATCGCACCCGAAGGGCAGGAGGCAACGCAAGCCGGGTTGAGACAATGCTCGCAGAGACGCGGCAGATACATCATGAAGGTGTTTTCATATTCACCGTAGATGTCTT
The DNA here is from genome assembly GCA_021775255.1 of Roseovarius sp. GTDB lineage: Bacteria > Pseudomonadota > Alphaproteobacteria > Rhodobacterales > Rhodobacteraceae > Roseovarius. The sequence goes on along the minus strand of JAJFIA010000001.1, from coordinate 506,095 downwards.
TCTGGATGCCCTCAAAATTGTAATCCTTTGAGCGTTTGGCAAATTCGCCGCCCAGGATTTCCTCCCAGTTTGGCCCGCCGACGATTTTCTCCATGCGCTCGCCGGTGATCTTTGAACGTGGCCGGGCGGTGGGGAAGGCCTCCATTTCCGGGGCAGATTTCAGGTGATCATGATCCATGTCGAACGGCTCGTAATAGTCGTCGATCTCGGGCAAATCAGGATTGCCGAAGATATTCGCGAGGATCCGCCATTTGGCCCCCTGTTTGGGCTGCAATTTGCCGCGCTTGGTGCGCTCCCAGCCGCCGTTCCATTTTTTCTGGTTCTCCCAGTCTTTCGGATAGCCAAGGCCGGGTTTGGTTTCGACATTGTTGAACCATGCGTATTCAACACCGTCACGGCTGGTCCAGACGTTTTTGCAGGTGACAGAGCAGGTGTGGCAGCCGATACATTTATCAAGGTTCAGCACCATGCCGATTTGAGCGCGTACTTTCATTGTGCCGCCTCCTTTTCAGTTGCCGGCTTGTCGAGCCAGTCAATCTTTTTCATTTTGCGCAGGATCACAAACTCATCGCGGTTCGAGCCTACCGTGCCGTAGTAGTTGAAGCCATAAGATTGCTGGGCATAGCCACCGATCATATGGGTTGGCTTCAACGTGGTGCGGGTGACCGAGTTGTGAATGCCGCCACGATTGCCGGTTTTTTCCGAGCCGGGCGTGTTCACGATCTTTTCCTGCGCGTGGTACATGAAGATGGTGCCTTCGCGCATCCGCTGGCTGACCACGACCCGCGCAGTCAAAGCGCCGTTGACGTTATAGGCCTCGACCCAGTCATTATCGACCATGCCCGCCTTCTGCGCGTCCTTCTCGGATATCCAGACTACCGGCCCGCCCCGGTTCAATGTGAGCATCAAGAGGTTGTCTGAATAGGTCGAGTGGATGCCCCATTTCTGGTGCGGGGTGATGAAGTTGAGAATGAGATGCGGCTCGCCGTCGCGGGCATCGGTGTTGACCTCTTTGGTGATGGTCTTGAGATCGACCGGCGGCCGGTAAGTCATGAAGCCTTCACCGAATGCGCGCATCCACAGGTGATCCTGATAGAGCTGTTGGCGGCCTGTCAGGGTGCGCCACGGGATCAGCTCATGCACGTTGGTATAGCCCGCGTTATAACAGACCTCCTCGGATTCAATCCCCGACCATGTGGGCGACGAGATGATCTTGCGCGGTTGGGCGGCGATATCGCGGAAGCGGATTTTGGTGTGCTCCGCGCCCTCGGCCAGATGGCGGTGTTCGCGGCCGGTGGCCTTGCCCAACTGATCCCATGCCTTAACGGCGACCTCACCATTGGTTTCAGGCGCCAGCATCAGGATCATCTCGCAGGCGTCGATGGCGGTGTCGAGCTTGGCCATGCCTTTTGAGATGCCCTCATCCAGCACCACGCCGTTCAGGTCGCGCAGATGCTGGACCTCAACCTCGGTGTTCCAGGTGATGCCCTTGCCGCCATTGCCAAGCTTGTCCAAAAGCGGCCCGATCGAGGTGAACTTCTTGTAAAGATTGGGATAATCCCGCTCGACCGCGATGTAATTGGGCGCGGTTTTGCCGGGGATCAGATCGCATTCCTTTTTCTTCCAGTCACGCACCTGATCCTGGGCAATCTCGGCCGGGGTGTCGTGCAGGATCGGCAGGGCAACGACATCGGATTCAACGCCGAGGATTTCAGGGGCCACTTCGGAGAATTTCTTGGCAATGAATTTGAAAATCTCCCAGTCGGATTTGCTTTCATAGGCCGGGTCCACAGCCGCCTGAAGCGGATGGATGAACGGGTGCATATCCGAGGTGTTGAGATCGTTTTTCTCGTACCAACTGGCCGTGGGCAACACGATATCCGAGTAGACGGCCGTGGTGCTCATGCGAAAATCAATCGTCACCAGCAGGTCAAGTTTGCCTTCGGGGGCGGCGTCGTGCCATTTGGCTTCGACCGGCTTGGCGTGGCCTTCCTCGCCCAGATCATGGCCCATGACGCCGTGATCGGTGCCCAGAAGGTGCTTGAGGAAATATTCATGGCCTTTACCCGATGAGCCCAGCAGATTGGAGCGCCAGACAAACAGGTTGCGCGGCCAGTTTTCCGGTGCGTCCGGGTCTTCGCAGGCCATCTCAAGCTTGCCGGATTTTAATTGATCGGCGACATATTGCGCCACATCCTTTTTGGATTTTTTCGCCGCCTTGCCCACCTCAAGCGGGTTGGTTTTAAGCTGCGGCGCGGAAGGCAGCCAGCCCATGCGCTCGGCGCGGATATTGTAATCAATCAAGGACGCATCCCAATCGCCGTCAGGGGCGGTGGGCGAGAGAATCTCATCGTATTTCAGCGTCTCATAGCGCCACTGATCGGTGTGGGCGTACCAGGCCGAGGTGGAATTCATGTGGCGCGGCGGGCGCGACCAGTCGAGGCCGAAGGCCAGCGGCTGCCAGCCGGTTTGCGGGCGCAGTTTTTCCTGGCCGACATAGTGGCTCCAGCCGCCCCCCGATTGGCCGACACAACCGCACATCACCAGCATGTTGATGATGCCGCGATAGTTCATGTCCATGTGATACCAGTGATTGATACCAGCGCCGAGGATGACCATGGATTTGCCGTTGGTCTTTTCCGCATTGAGGGCAAATTCGCGTGCCACGGTGATGATTTTCTCTGCCGGAACGCCGGTGATTTTCGCGGCCCATGCGGGGGTGCCGGGGATGTCTGCGGCGTAATCATTGGTGACGTATTCACCGCCAAGGCCACGATCAAGGCCGTAATTGGCGCAGTAAAGATCAAACACGGTGGCGACCTGCGCCTCGCCCTCGGCGAGTTTGACGGTTTTCACCGGGATGTTGTGGGTCAGCACCTCGGGGTGGTCGCATTTCACGAAATTCTCGGTTGCGGCCCCGCCGAAATAGGGGAAATCGACGCCGACAACATCGTCGTGATCCTCATCAAGGATCAGCGACAGTTTCAGCTCGGTCTCGGCTTTGCCGGCGCGCTCTTCAAGGTTCCATTCGCCGTCTTCGCCCCAGCGGAAACCAACCGATCCATTGGGCATGACATATTTGCCGGATTTGCCGTCAAAGGCGACGGTTTTCCATTCGGGGTTGTTCTTGGTGCCCAGATGGCCCTTGAAATCATCGGCGCGCAGGACGCGGCCGGGGATCAGCCTGCCGTCTTTTTCCTCAAGCTTCACCAGCATCGGCATATCGGAATATTTGCGGCAGTATTCCTCAAAATATTCGGCCTGCCGATCCAGGTGGAATTCGCGCAGGATGACGTGGCCCATGGCCATTGAAAGGGCGGCATCGGTGCCTGCCTGCGGTGCCAGCCAGACATCGCCGAATTTGGCGGCCTCGGAATAATCCGGGCAGATGACGGCGGATTTGGTGCCGCGATAGCGCGCCTCGGTATAGAAATGCGCATCCGGCGTGCGGGTTTGCGGCACGTTCGAGCCCCAGAGCAGCAGGAAGCCCGCGTTGTACCAATCGGCGGATTCGGGCACGTCGGTCTGTTCGCCCCAAGTCATCGGAGAGGCCGGGGGCAGATCGCAATACCAGTCATAAAACGACATCACCGTGCCGCCCAGAAGGCTGAGGTAACGCGAACCGGCGGCGTAGCTGACCATCGACATCGCCGGGATAGGCGAGAAGCCGAAAACCCGGTCAGGCCCATAGGTTTTGGCGGTATAGGCGTTGGCGGCGGCGATAATTTCGGTGGCTTCATCCCATGAGGCGCGCACCAGCCCGCCTTTGCCGCGCTTTTTCACGTATTCCGCGCGCAGGATCGGATCACCTTGCAGTTTGGCCCAGGCGTCGGTGGGCGACATGGTTTGACGCATCTTGCGCCAGACCTTCATCAGGCGGCCTCTCACCAGCGGGTTTTTCACCCGGTTGGCCGAATACAAGTACCAGCTATAGGAGGCGCCCCGGGCACAGCCGCGCGGCTCATGATTGGGCAGGCCTGCGCGGGTGCGCGGATAATCGGTTTGCTGGGTTTCCCAGGTGACGATCCCGGATTTCACATAGATTTTCCAGCTACACGATCCGGTGCAATTCACGCCGTGGGTGGAGCGCACGATCTTGTCATGCCGCCAGCGGTTGCGATAGGTGTCTTCCCAGTCGCGGTTTTCGCGGGTGAGCTGGCCATGGCCATTGGCGAATTGCCCAAGTTCCTTGGACTGGAAGAAGTTCAGATTATCGAGCAGATGGCTCATGGGTTTGTCTCCTGTTTTGCGGGTGGCCCGCCCCGGCGCGGATGGCCGGGGCAGGGGAGTGTTCAAAGGATCAGGGGTTTTTCACATAAGCGCCGGGGCGCAGGTAAAACCACCAGTTGATGACGATGCAGACCGCATAGAACACGGCAAAACCGTAAAGGGCGTTTTGCGGAGTGCCAAGGCTCATCTGTTCGCCAAACACTTTGGGGATGAAGAAGGCACCGTAAGCGGCCACCGCAGATGTCCAGCCCAGCACCGGCCCGGTTTGCTCCTTGTCGAACACCACGGCAATGGTGCGGAAGGTCGAGCCGTTGCCGATGCCGGTGGCGGTGAACAGGATCAGGAACAGTGCCATGAACGGCAGGAAGTAATCCTGCGGTGTGGCCGAGGCATAGGCTTTTTGCAGGATCCAGGCCACGCCGAGAGCCGAGAACACCATGATGAACGAAATGATATGCGTCACTTTCGCGCCGCCCATTTTGTCGGCGATCATGCCGCCCACGGGCCGGATCAGAGCGCCGATGAAAGGCCCCATCCAGGCATACATCAGGGCCGAAGGGCCAGCCGCGTTTGCCGTGCTGTGGGTCATCACCCCATCCACCATCAGGTGCTGGAAGCCGAACACAACCTTGATTGCCAGCGCGAAGGCGGCCGAATAGCCGATGAAAGAGCCAAAGGTCATGGTGTAGATGATGGTCATGGCCCAGGTGTGCTTGTTCTCGAATATCTTGTATTGGCGCGACAGGTTGTTTCCCACGGCACCGGGGATGAGATAAAGCAGGCCTACGGTTGTGGCGATGACCAGCGGGATCACGATCAGCTTGTCGACATTGAAGCCCGAGCCGCCCACTTTGGCAGGCAGCATCAGCCACAGGCCGAAGGTGGCCACGGCAAAACCGATCAAAAGCATGAAGGTCATGATGCCAAAGGCACCGATCGGGTTGGGTATGCGCGGCGAGACATGCTCATCACGGATGTTGTTCATGCCGAACCATGTGAGGAACGCCAGCGGAATCAGCGGGATCAGCCAGACAAAGCCGGCATTGGGGATATAGGTCAGGGTGCCGGCGGGTATCTTGCCGATCAATGTGCCTGAGGTGTTGATCAGGGCGCGGCCCGCGCCGCCGAACATTGCCACGGTCATCACCGCCGGAATAACCACCTGCATGGTGGTAACGCCGAAATTGCCCAGGCCCGCGTTCATGCCAAGGGCATAGCCCTGCATTTTCTTGGGGAAGAAGAACGAGATGTTGGACATGGACGAGGCAAAGTTGCCACCACCGATGCCCGATAACAGCGCCAGCGCCTGAAACACCCAAAGCGGGGTATCGGGATTTTGCAGCGCAAGGCCGGTGCCCGCCGCCGGGATCATCAGCAAAGAGGTGGTCCAGAAGATGGTGTTGCGCCCGCCTGCGATGCGGATGAAGAAGGTGGAAGGAATGCGAAGCGTGGCCCCGGTGAGGCCCGCAATGGCGGCGAGGGTGAACAATTCGGATTTTTCAAAGGTAAAGCCGAGGTTGATCATTTGCACCGCGATGATGCCCCAGTAAAGCCAGACGGCAAAGCCGCAGAGCAGGGCGGGGATTGAAATCCACAGGTTTCGGGTGGCGATGGATTTGCCGGTTGAGGCCCAAAAGGCCTCGTCTTCTACGTTCCAGTCTCGTAAATCTTGTCCCACGTCAGGATCCTCCGGTTTGAGTATTTTTTATCGGCGGGCCATAAGCGGCCCGCCTTTGATTTGCTGTCAGGCCTTTAACTCAGGCACATCGGAAAGATGGGTTTGCTCGCGCAGTTCGGGATGGCGTGCGCGGTCCATCTTGCGGATGGCAAGGTGCATCCAGACGGTGCTGATCGCGACAATCACGAACATCAGCATGAACACCCCCGACCAGACATGGAACACATCCAGCAATATCCCGAAGGAAATGGGCAGAACAAACCCGCCAAGCCCGCCGATCATGCCAACAAGCCCGCCCACGGCCCCCACATTATCGGGGAAATAGACGGGGATGTGTTTGTAAACCGCCGCCTTGCCCAGGCTCATGACAAAGCCCAGGATCACGGTGAGGAACACAAACATGTAAAGCGGGATGCCAAAGCTGAATTCGATCAGGCGTTTTGATCCGTCTTCAAAAGGGATGCCTTCGACGATATAGGTGGTTTGGGGGTAGCTCATGACGAAAAGCACGATGAGCGAGACGATGAATGTAACATACATCACAAACCGTGCCCCCCAGACATCCGACATCCAGCCGCCAAGCGCCCGAAAAACCGAGCCGGGCAGGGAATACATGCCCGCAAACACGCCCGCAGATGTGAGCGCCACGCCGTAAGCGCCGACATAATAGCGCGGCAGGAACGAGGCGAAGGCCACGAATGCGCCGAACACGAAGAAATAATAGGTGGCAAAGCGCCAGACCTGAATATCTTTCAATGGCTCAAGCTGCTTGGCAGCCGACATCGGTTTGGCCCCGGTTTTGCGCTGTTCGGCGCGCACCGGATCTTCTTTGGCGAAGACGTAAAAGGCCACGGCCATGATCACCAGCACCACCGCATAAACCCGCGCGGTATCTTCCCAGCCAATCGCAACCACCAGAAATGGCGCGGCAAAGTTTGTCACCGCGGCGCCCACGTTACCGGCCCCGAAAATGCCCAGAGCCGTGCCCTGCCGCTCGGCTTCAAACCAGCGTGAGACGTAAGCAATACCGATGATGAAAGAGCCGCCCGCAAGGCCAAGGCCAAGGGCGATCATCAGGAAGATGGCATAGGTTTGCACCGAGGCCAGCAGCCACACGGATACGGCCGTGATCAGCATCTGCAAAGGCAGCATGATGCGGCCGCCAAACTGATCGGTCCAGACACCAAGGAAAATCCGGCTGAGTGAGCCGGTGAGAACCGGGGTGGCCACCAGCAGGCCAAATTGGGTTTCTGAAAGCCCCAGCTCGCCTTTGATTTTGACACCGATGATGGAAAAGATTGTCCAGACCGCAAAGCAGACAGTAAAGGCCAAAGTACTAAGCCCCAGCGCGCGATATTGATCGTTGCGGGTTACACCTTCGAGATTATGCATGTTTTTGCCCCTCATTTTTAAGCATTGCCGCTACAAAGCGTATAAACCGCCACCTGCGGATTGACACAGATCAATAAATCCGGAATTGGCGGGCGAAATAAGCACATAAGCCAAAGTTATTGGGTGCGGCTGCCAAAGCTGTTATGGTGAAAGCAATGAAGATCAAACGTGAGATTGATAAACATCAATCACCAGACTAATAAAAGTCAATTACACATCCGGGGATCCCATGCGCCCAAGCCAAACATCCGAGATTCGCAAGCTGGACCTGTTCAGAGACATGTCGGAGGAAAATTTCCTGATTCTGACACGCGGGGCCTATGTGCAGACATTTCCGCCGCAGGTGGAGCTGATCTCGGAGGGCGATGCGGCGGATTTTCTGCATATCGTGGTGGCGGGCGGGGTTGAGCTTTTTGCCGGGTGGAACGGGCGCGAGACATCAATGGCGACGCTGAGGCCAATATCAACCTTTATATTGGCGGCAACCATCCGCGATGCACCCTACCTTATGTCGGCGCGCACGATTGAGAAATCGCGGGTGATCCTGTTGCCCTCGTATGATGTGCGCGAGGTGTTTGACAATGACAATGATTTTGCCCGCGCGGTGGTGGCGGAACTGGCGCAATGCTATCGCGCGGTGGTGAAGAACACCAAGGATATGAAGTTGCGGACATCGCTGGAGCGGCTGGCCAATTATCTGCTGCGCTGCCGGGCGAAGAATGAAGATGCCGATGAATTTGAGCTGAATATGGAAAAGCGCAGGCTGGCGTCTTATCTGGGGATGACGCCGGAAAATCTGTCACGGGCGATCAAGGCGCTGAGGCCTTACGGGGTTGAGGTTGAGGCTACTGCCGTTCGGATCACCAATTTGAGCGACCTTGAGAAGCTGGCCAAGCCGACGCCGTTGATTGACGATAAATCGCTTTAATCATGTTCCTTCCCAAAACTGCCTTGCAGCGGCGACGATGCTTTCATGCGAAGGCATGGTGGCGGCATAGGCCGGGCCGGTGGCGATGAAGCTGTCCTCGGCGGCGAGCCGCGCGGCGGGCAGGGGGCTGTGTTCCTGCAGCAGGGTCATCAACCCCTCAGAGAGGTTGCCCGAGCGGCGGCATTCATCCACCACCAGCACTTTTTCAGCCCCCACAAGCGCATTGAGTATGCCCTGAACCGGCAGGGGGGCCAGCCAGCGGATGTCAATCACCCGGCTTTCAATACCAAGCAACCTGAGCGTATTGGCGGCCTGTTGGCTGAGATACGTGCCGTTGCCATAGGTCACGATTGCCAAGGTGCCGGTGCCGGAGATACCCACTTCGCCCAGTGGAATACTTCTATCGGGGGCGGGGTAGGCCTGCATCCACTGGCCATCATCTTGGTTGAAAAGATCGCGCATGGGGTAAAGGGCGATGGGCTCGATAAAGACCACAACGCGCTGTTCAACCCGTGCCAGTCGCACGCATTCGCGCAGCATCATCGCGGCATCGGCGCCGTTTGCGGGGCAGGCGATGATCAGGCCGGGGATATCGCGCAAAACCGCCAGGGAATTGTCGTTATGGAAATGCCCGCCAAAGCCCTTTTGATAGCCAAGCCCGGCGATGCGCAGAACCATCGGGTTGGTGAACTGACCGTTGGAGAAGAACGGCAGGGTGGCTGCCTCGCCGCGCAGTTGGTCCTCGGCGTTGTGCAGATAGGCGAGGAACTGAATCTCGGGGATCGGGATCAGGCCGTTATGGGCCATGCCAAGGGCCAGCCCGAGGATGGATTGCTCATCCAGAAGGGTGTCGATCACCCGCGGCGCGCCAAAGCGCTGTTGCAGCTTTTGGGTAACGCCGTAAACCCCGCCTTTGCGGCCAATATCTTCGCCCATCATGATGATCTCAGGATGTTTGAGCATCAGATCGGTGAGCGCCCAGTTAAGCAGGCGCGACATCGGTTGCGGCTGATCCATCTGTTTGAGGTCTGCGCCAAAGGCGGCACTGCGGGATTTGGCGCTGGGGCCGTTGCTGATTTTGCAGGGCCGGGCAGGGGGGATGATGCTGGCCATGACCTCGGGTGCTGTGGCAAGGCGCGGCTGGCTGGCGATTTCCTCGGCAATGCGGGTGCAGCGGATCCCGGCGCGGTCATAAATGTCGAGCGATTGATCCGGGGTGAGCACACCCGCATCCGCCAAGGCCCGCGCGGAATGCAGCAGGGGGTCATTGGCCTCCCAGGCTTCAAAGATGTCTTTGGCAAGATAGCTTGCCTGCATATCTGATCCGGCGTGCCCGTAAAGGCGCACCAGTGTCAGGTGCAGGAATACCGGTTTTTTATGGCGGCGGGCGTAAGCGGCGGCCTTGGTGGCGGTGGCGAACACATCGTAGATATCAAGGCCATTGGCGTGGAAATATCTCAAACCCGGGCGGTTTTGGTAACTGGCGGCGATCCAACCCGACGGCGTGCGGGTGGAAATGCCGATGCCGTTATCCTCGCAGATAAATAAAAGCGGCAGGGGGGAGTTTTGGAACGCCGCCCATGCGGCGGCATTGATCGCCCCCTGAGCGGTGGAATGATTGGCCGAGGCATCCCCGAACGAGCACATCACAAGGCCATCATCGGCCAGGCATTGATGCTCGGGCATGCAGCGTTTGGCAAGGCCGATGGAATAGGCAGCACCAACCGCCTTGGGCAGGTGGCTGGCGATGGTCGAGGTTTGTGGCGGGATGTTCAGCGATTTGGAGCCAAGCACCTTGTGACGCCCGCCCGACAGGGGATCGGATTTGGCGGTGGCAAAGCTGAGCAGCATATCAAGGGCGGCATCGGTGCCGGGCACCTGATCCGAGCGCATGGTCTGAAACGCGCCGTCGCGGTAATGCAGGAAGGCCATGTCGGTGGGGCGGAGGGCGGCGGCAACAGCGGCCATGCCTTCATGCCCGGATGAGCCGATGGTGTAGTAGCCCTGCCCCTTTGCCTGCATCTTGCGCGAGGTGCGATCAAGATTGCGGCTGAGACATTGGGCGCGGAAAATGGCGGTGGCGGTGGCGGTATCATCGCTCAACGGGCCATCCGGGGCGGGCCCGTTTGGGAAATCCCCGGCTGTGAGCCGTTCGCGAAAGGCGTTATGCACGATATCTGCGCGATCCATGATCAGGCCCCCCGGATCCCGGCTGATGAAATCATTTCTGTCGGGGAAATACCCGCAGAATCGAACCATAGATTGTTTTTTAGTGCGACGGAAAGGGTATTTCTTACCGTCGCGCCGATAGTTCAAGGCTACGGCAGAATTCAGTGACGCCTTGAAAATACGACATTATTGATAACCTGTGATGCCTGGCTGAGCAGATATTCTTTAAGGTAGGCCGGGCTTAAGCCCGGCTTACCCCTTCGGATGGGGAGAGCCCCGACCGTGAGGGCAATGACCCGTGGTTTATTTACTCGGCGCTGACTTTCTCGGGCGTGGCCAGCCATTCACGACCGCGAAGCATGGCTTTCCAGTAGATCGGCGGCAGCATCTTTTCCTTCAAAAACCACGCCGCGCGGGTGGGTTTGGTGCCGTCGATGATGAACTTTGGAAAGCTGGGCAGAAGCGTTCCGCCATAGCCAAATTCGGCCAGCACGATCTTGCCGCGCTCGACCGTGAGCGGACACGAGCCATAGCCGTTATACATCGCCACCGGGGATTTGCCGGCAATATCGGCAATCACGTTTTCGGCCACGGTGGGGGCCTGCACCCGCGCGGCGGCGGCGGTTTTCGCGTTGGGGGCGTTCATCACATCCCCCAAAGACCAGATGTTTTCATAAGTTTTGTGGCGTAGCGTGGCCTGATCCACATCGACCCAGCCGGCGGCATCGGCCAGTGGCGAGACGCGAATGAAATCCGGCGCGGTTTGCGGCGGGCAGACATGCATCATGTCAAAGTCCATCTCGACCCGCTCAACCGGCGTGTCGGGCTTGGCCACGTCAAACCACGCTTTTTTGGCGGCACCGTCCACCGCCACGAGATTGTGGAAGAAATTCAGCGAGGCATTGTATTTCTCGATATATTTGTTCAGCGCGGGCACGTAATCCTTGACGCCGAACAGCACGCCGCCGGCATTATTGAACTGAATGTCGATATCCTTGAGCGCGCCATTGCGGAACCACGCATCGCCCGACAGATAGAGCGCCTTTTGCGGCGCACCGGCGCATTTGATCGGCATCGGTGGCTGGGTGAATATCGCCCGGCCCCGTTTGAGGCCCTGTACCAGCTCCCATGTGTAGGGGGCCAGATCATAGCGGTAATTCGAGGTCACGCCGTTTTTGCCGAGGGTCTCGACCAGCCCCTCAACCTTGTGCCAGTCAAGCTTGATACCCGGACAGACGATCAGGCGCTTATATTGCACTACGCGGCAGCCATCGAGGATCACGGCGTTATCTTTAGGCTCGAACGCGGCAACGGCGGATTTGATCCAGTGCACGCCGCGCGGAATGAGGGAGCCCATGGTTTTGGCGGTGCTCTCAGCCTTGAAGATGCCGCCGCCCACCATGGTCCAGCCGGGTTGGTAGTAATGGATATCCGCCGGGTCAATGATGGCGATATCAAGCCCCGAGCTGCGCGATTTCAGGCTGGCGGCCACGGCAATGCCCGCCGCGCCCGCGCCGACAATCACGATGTCATGGCTGGCATCGGCGGATGTGGAGGGGGTTTTGCCGCCATTGGCGATGCGTCGGGTGACGCCGGCCATGTCATAGCCTGCGGCTTTGGTGGTGGCCAAGATGTCCGGGAGACTCATGTTTTCAGCCATGCTGAGCGACCACAAAGTGGCCGAGCGCGTGCCGGTGCGGCAATAGGCCAGCGTCGGACCGGGCAGATCGCGCAGGGCGGTGGCAAAATCATCGGCGTCCTGATCCTGTACCTTACCGGCGACGATCGGCAGATAGCGCGCTTGCAGACCGGCAGCTTTGGCTTTGGTCTCGATCTCTTTGAAGGTTGGCTGATCGGCACCTTCGCCATCGGGGCGGTTGCAGATGATCGAGCGAAAGCCCAGTTTTTTGAGCTTGGCGATGTCAGACAGCAGAATTTGCGGGCTGACAGAAATTGCGTTGGAAATTTTTTTCGGGTCCATGGCGGATCCTCCCTGAAAGATAGGATTTTAGAGGCCGTTGACCGGCACTTTCAACATCTGGTTGCCGTCCTTATCGGTGGGCACTTCACCGGCGCGCATATTGACCTGCAAAGACGGGATGATCAGCTTGGGCATGGCAAGCTGCGCGTCACGTTCGGTGCGGAATTTGATGAATTCCTCGCGGGTTTTGCCGCCGCCCACATGGATATTATGCGCCTTTTCATTGGCTACAGTGGTTTCCCACTCAATCTCGCGCCCGTTCGGCCCGTAATCGTGGCACATGAAAAGCCTCATATCATCTGGCAGGGCCAGAACCTTCTGGATGCTTTCATAAAGCTCACCCGCATCCCCACCGGGAAAATCGGCCCGCGCCGAGCCGCCATCAGGCATGAATAATGTATCGCCAACAAAGGCGGCATCGCCCATCACATGCACCATGCAGGCGGGGGTATGGCCGGGCGTTGCCATGGCAAAACAGGGCATGGTGCCGACCATATAGGTATCGCCATCCTTGAACAAAGCATCAAACTGCGAGCCGTCGCGCTGAAATTCAGTGCCCTCATTGAACACTTTGCCGAAGGTTTCCTGCACCACGATGATTTTTTCGCTGACGCCGATCTTGCCGCCCAGTTCCTGTTGCAGATAGGGCGCGGCCGACAGGTGATCGGCATGGACATGGGTTTCGATGATCCATTCAAGGCGAAGGCCGCGCGATTTGATCTCAGATATCAAGGCATCGGCATGATCATAGGTGATGCGCCCGGCGGCGTAATCAATATCCATCACCGAATCAACGATGGCACAGGCATCCGAGGCAGGATCCTTGACGATATAGGTGATGGTATTGGTGGCCTCGTCAAAATGGGCGGAAACATCGGGCTTGACGGACATGTTAACCGGCTTTGGCATGGGGGCCTCCTTTGGAATGCGGTTGTGGCGCGGGATAATAATCACATTGTAAAGTTAGCATAAATCCCTGCGGTTTTGGCGTTAATTCTGTGTAACATATATAGTGGATAACCATAGCCGCCAACATGGGGAGCGGGCAGCTATGGCCATTGAAAGTAAATACACGCACTTGTTACGGGATACACACCTCTGTGCACTGGTTAAAAACTGTCGGCCCCCGGCTCCGGGGGGTAATCGTGAGTGGTTGGAGCCGGGGGCCGCCGGTCCTAAACTTTACAGGTTCTCAGCCCGAGAATGCGGTAAAGCGGACAGAACCGGAATAGGGCGGTCCCTGCCAGGATCGCGCCAATGACGACGGATGCGATTTTCATTGTCGACGAATCGAAGATTGTCATGCTGCTGAGCAACGGCAGGCCGATCAGAACCAGACCAACAATCAGACGAATGATGCGATCGGCAGAACCAATATTTTTAACCATGATATGTCTCCCTTTGAATTCTTATCAAGAGGATAAAGAAATCAACGGCCGGCTTCAGTGACATTGTCACAAAGCCTTAATCACTTTTAATCCCAAGGGCGGCAAGGCTGGATTTGTTGGTTAGTTTGATCGTGCCACGGGATTGGGATATCCAGTTGCGGCGCTGAAATTCCTGAAGCTGGCGCGAGATTACCTCGCGGGCGGTGCCCAGCTCGACCGACATTTTCTGGTGCGTGGTGTGGATGTCGGTGCCTGTGCCGGACAGTTCAACCAGTTTCTGCGCCAGCCGCACGTCAATGCGTTGAAAGGCGACCTCGTCGATCATCAAAAACAGATCGGTGATGCGCTTGGAAAAGGCGGCGAACACGAAATTGCGGAAGGCGGGCGATTGCGATACCATATCATCAAACACCTGCCGCGGGATGGCGGCGGCCTTGATATCCGTCTCGCAGATGCCTTCGGCGGAATAATCCTCATAGGCCAGAAGGCAGGCGGTGGTCAGCACACAAGATTGCCCGGCCTGAATGCGGTAAAGCACGATTTCATGGCCCGAATCCGAAACCTGCTGCACCCGCACGGTGCCTTCGAGCAGAAACAGCATGTTTTCGGGGGAATTGCCGGGGCCGAAGATAACAGTATCCTTGGGCGCGGTAATCACGGCGGTGCGCGAAGTCAGGATGCCCTTGATGCCGGGCTCAAGCCGCGAGAGGCCGGGGAAACGCTCGATCCAATCTTTGTCCATCGTGTAAACTCCGGCTGTTGAGGTCTGTTGCCCATGGCGCGGGTGTTGTGGCAGGGTATAGGCTGATAAGGGGCGGGTTGAAGGCCCGGCCGGTTTTCGAAATCAAAGGCGTATCCCAGTGACTAATAACACCCCGACCCTCGGATTTCCAGCCATGCAATCGCGGATCATTCATGTGGTGGTGCGTGAGGTCAAAGGATCGTCACCGCGCGATGTTGGCGCCGAGATGTTTGTGGCCGAGGATGCGATTGCCGGCACCATTGGCGGCGGGCGGCTGGAATATATCGTGACCCTGGCGGCGCGGGAGATGCTGGCGAGCGGCGAAGAGCAGCGGCATCTGGATCAGCCGCTGGGGCCGGAGATCGGCCAGTGTTGCGGCGGGCGGGTTGAGCTTGATCTGAGCCTGATGCGCGCGGCGGATAAGACGCGGGTTGAGGCGCGTATGAGGGCGGCGTTGCGGGCACGCCCGCATGTTTATGTGATGGGCGCGGGCCATGTGGGCCGGGCGTTGGCGGATCAGATGCAGTTTTTGCCGGTGCGGTGCCTTCTGGTCGATAGCCGCCCGGATGAGCTGGCACTGAGCGGCGCAGATGTGGAAACCCGGCTGAGTGCCTTGCCCGAGCATGATATTGTGACGGCACCTGCGGGCAGTGCGTTCATCATTCTGACACATGAACATTCATTGGATTTTTTATTGGCGTCCGAGGCCCTGAAACGCGGTGATGCGGCTTATGTGGGGCTGATCGGATCACGCAGCAAGCGGGCGAAGTTCCGCAATTTCTGCAAGAAGGAATGCGACGGGCTGCTGATTGATGATCTGACCTGCCCGATTGGTGCCGGGGGCAGCCGCGACAAACGCCCGAGTGTTATTGCCGCGTCGGTGGTGGCAGAAGTGATGGCGGCGGTGCTGCCGGAGTGAGTATGCAGTGGCAGTGGCCATGCTGCGTGGGTTGTGCCCACCTTACGTGTTGAATTACCCTGATATTGTAATCGTTATGACGTGTGGGTTGTACTCATGTCGGATGCTACATGTAATTAAGGAGTCTCTGACATTGCAGTCCCCGGCATTTTGAAAAAATGTCAGCCCCCGCCCGCCCCACGGCGGGGGCTTTTGCAACGGAGAAATTTGTTGCAACGACGCGAGTATTCACGAATGTTGTAGATGTATCCAGTGAAGCACATAGCCCCCACCCGGACGGGGGCTGACATTTTTTCAAAATGCCCCTTTATTCATGAGTTCCCTAAGAGAGTTTACCTTGTTCATACTCACATTGCGCGGCCCATTTGGTTTGAAGATTTTGATGATATTGCACCTGCTGATATTTGCCAGCGGGGTATCTTTGTACCTGATTAGCAATGCGGCTCTGGAAACTCTGATTTGCACAGCGGTTTTCATCTCGTATGTCCTGACCATCCGGCACATGAGAAAACATCGGGCTTTGCTGGAATATAACAATCCGAAAAATTCAACTTTTATTTTTCCAGATTGCCAGCGGTCGATAAAGTTGCCTTTGTTCTTCGAGCTATTTGTTATTTTCACAACATTACCTCTTATGCTTGGGTTGTTTCTGCTTGATGCTGACTTAGATCGTGTTCAAGCAGCTTCCCTGATGATTTTATACTATCCTGGAAATCTATCGCTTATCGGATTCACAAATCTCGTAATTAATAGAAGGGTGCGCAATCATGACAATGATTGATCACCCACCCTACGCCAATTAACTCTGATCTGACACAAAAAAGGGGCGGCAAATCTGCCGCCCCATATCGTTTGATCAAGCAATAACTCAGTTGGGAATGTCGCCGGTAATTCCTTCAACATAAAAACCCATGCCAGCCAAGGTGCCGTCATCCGCCACTTCGCCGTCAGCCAGCCAGGCCGAGCCGTCCTGTTTGTTCAGCGGGCCGGTGAAGGGGTGATATTCCCCCGAGGCGATGGCCGCCTTCAATGCCAGAGCCGAGGCTTTGACATCGGCGGGAACCGCATCGCTGATCTCACCAATGCCGACCATGCCGGCACCGATGCCGTCCCATGTATTCACGCTGGACCATGTGCCATCCATCACCGCCTGGGTGCGGGCAATATAATAAGGCCCCCAGTGATCAATGATTGAGCTGACACGCGGCAAAGGCGCGTATTCGGACATGTCCGAGGCCTGACCGAAGGTGATCACGCCGCCAGCCTTTTCCGCCGCTGCCTGTGGCGCTTTGGAATCGGTATGTTGCAGGATCACGTCAGCGCCCTGTTCGATCAGGGCGGTGGCGGCATCGGCCTCTTTCGCCGGGTCGAACCAGGTAAAGGCCCAGACCACTTTGAATTCCACATCCGGGTTGACCTTTTTGGCGTGGATATAGGCCGAGTTGATGCCCCGGATCACTTCGGGGATCGGAAACGACGCGATATAGCCGATGACGTTTGATTTGGTCATGGAACCGGCGATATGGCCCTGAATGGCACGGCCCTCATAAAAGCGCGCGGAATAGACCGATACGTTATCAGAGGTTTTATAGCCGGTGGCGTGCTCAAATTTCACATTCGGGAACTTGCCTGCCACGGACAGGGTGGGCTCCATATAACCAAAGGATGTGGTGAAGATAAGATCAGCGCCCTGCAGGGCCATCTGGGTGATGGCGCGTTCGGCATCGGCCCCTTCGGGCACGCTTTCCTGATAGACGGTTTCGACCTTGTCGCCAAAATGCGCTTCAACTTCGAGGCGGCCTTTGTCATGCTCAAATGTCCAGCCGCCATCGCCGACGGGGCCGACATAGATAAAGCCGACCTTGGTTTTGTCCTGGGCCATGGCCGATGTGGCCAGCCCGAGCGCCAGAGCGAATGCCGGTGCGGCACTTGTCAGAAGTTTGGTTAGTTTCATGGGTCTCTCCCTGTTTTATATTTGGTTACTGAGTGGCATGGAATATGCGGCCAAGCGAGGCCGGCGCGCGGCTTTTATCGGCGGACATGATGACCAGCACGATGATGGTGATAACGTAGGGCGACATTGAAAGATATTCCACCGGAATGGACACTCCTGCCGCCTGTAGATTGAGCTGCAACACGGTGACGCCGCCGAAAAGATAGGCCCCGAGCATCACGCGCCCGGCTTTCCAACTGGCAAACACCACCAGCGCGAGGGCAATCCAGCCCGCGCCCGCCGTCATGCCTTCGGTCCATTGCGGCACGCGGATGAGGCTGATGTAAGCCCCGCCCACGCCGGCGCAGGCCCCGCCGAATGTGATGGCCATGATGCGCACACGAATGACCTTATAGCCAAGCGCATGGGCGGCATCGTGGTTTTCGCCCACCCCGCGCAGGATCAGCCCGGCGCGGGTGTATTTCAGCATGTACCAGACGGCGACAACCAGCGCCAACCCGAGATAGACAACAATATCATGGGAAAACAGCACCGGGCCGAAAAACGGGATGTCACTGAGCACCGGGATATGCAGTTTGGCAATCGGCGGCGGTTTGACGCCGACGTATTTCTGGCCCAGAAGCGCGCTGAGGCCGAGGCCAAAGAGGGTGAGCGCCAGACCGCTGGCCACCTGATTGGCCAAGGCAAACTGTGTGAGCAAAACAAACAGAAGCGATAGCAGAGCACCCCCTATGGCGGCGGCGATGAAGCCCAGCAGGGGCGAGCCGGTTTCCACCGCGACGGCAAAGCCGCAGATGGCCCCGGTGATCATCATGCCCTCGATCCCGAGATTGAGCACGCCCGCGCGTTCCACCACCAGCTCCCCCAGGGCGGCGATCAGTATGGGAGTGGCCGCGACCATCAGCGACGCGAGCAAAAGGACTGGGCTGATTGAGCTGAGATCCATTATGCGACCCTCCGGTTGGTTAGTTTGATGCGGTAATTTGTCAGCATATCAATCGCCAGCAGGAAAAACAGCAGCATCCCCTGAAACACCTGAATGGCGGCGGCAGGCAGGCCGAGATTGGATTGGGCAATCTCGCCACCGATATAAGTGAGCGCCATCAAAAGCCCGGCCAAAAGGATGCCGACGGGGTGCAATCGGCCCAAAAAGGCCACGATGATGGCGGTAAAGCCATAGCCCGAATTGAAATCAATGCTGATCTGGCCTGAGGGGCCGGAGACCTCAAAGAGCCCGGCAAGCCCGGCCAGTGCGCCGGACGCGCCAAGGCAGAACACCACCAGCAGTTTGGGGTTGACGCCGGCAAAGCGTGCGGCGCGCGGGGCCTGCCCGGTGAGGCGGATGTGAAAGCCAAGAATGTGACGGTTGAGCAGGATATAGGCGAATATCACCGCGATGAAAGCGGCCACCACGCCCCAGTGCATGCCGCTGCCGGTGATCAGCTCGGCGTTGTGGCCGCTTGCATATTGCTGGAAGTTGCGGCTGCCGGGAAAGCCAAAGCCCTCGGGATTTTTCAGCAGGCCCAGTGACATCGAGGCCAGCAGTTGCTCGGCCACATAGACCAGCATCAATGATACAAGGATTTCATTGGTGCCAAAGCGCACTTTCAGAAGGGCCGGGATCATCGCCCATAAAAGCCCGCCCAATGCGCCTGCGATAACCATCAGGGGGAAGATGATCCAGCTTTCTGCGGGATAAAACGCAAGGCCCACCGCCGCGCCGCATATAGCGCCGATGATATATTGCCCCTCGGCGCCGATGTTCCAGATCCCGGCGCGAAAACCCAATGAGAGGCCGATGGCGATTAGGATAAGCGGCCCGCCTTTGACCAGAAGCTGCGGCCGGTAATAGAAGGAAAACTCGCCAAAGAGCGGCTCCCAGAAGATGGTGCCGATGGCGGTGAAGGGGTTTTTGCCCAGGGCGGCAAACAGCATCCCCCCGGCGATCATGGTGACGATGACGGCCACAAGGGGCGTCATATATGTCCAGAATTTAGACGGCTGCGGGCGTTTTTCAAGCGTCAGCATGGGACACCTCCATTCCGTGGGCACCGCCCATCATCAGGCCAATTTCATCCACACTGAGCCCCAAGGCGGGCCGGATGTCCGAGAGGCGGCCTTCATTCAAAGCGCAGAACCGATCGGATATTTCCATCAGCTCATCAAGATCCTGAGAGATGCAGATAATCGCGGCCCCACCTGCGGCGAGATCGAGCAAAGCCTGCCGGATTGAAGCGGCGGCGGCGGCATCGACGCCCCATGTGGGCTGATTGACCACCAGAACCTCGGGGCGTTGCAGCACCTCGCGGCCGATGACAAATTTTTGCAGATTGCCGCCCGAAAGCGCGCGCGCGGCGTTTTCCGGCCCCGGGGTGCGGACGTCAAATTCTTCGATGATCCTGTTGGCAAAGATCCGGGCTTTGGCCCAGTTCAGCATGCCTTTGTTCATCAGCTTTTCGCGGCTTGCGGCGGTCAGCATGGCATTTTCCGTAAGGCTCATATCCGGGGCGGCGGCATGGCCAAGGCGCTCTTCGGGGGCGGTGAGCAGGCCCAGATCGCGCCGCGCGGTGGGGCCGAAACTGCCCACCGGTGAGCCGTGCAGTTTGATCGCATTGGCATCGGTGGTCAACTCGCCCGAAAGCGCGGCAAGCAATTCATCCTGACCGTTGCCCGCAACCCCGCCAATGCCAAGAATTTCGCCTTGTTGCACGGTGAAATGGATGTTTCTGAGCGAGGTACCAAAGGTGCCGGGGGAGGTGACGGAAAGCCCCGAGACATCGAGCGCCACCGCGCCAAGATTGCGGTCGGGGCGGGCGGGGGCCTCAAACGCGCTGCCAACCATCTGTTCCGCCATATCGCGGGCCGAGGTCTCACGCGGGATACAGGTGCCGACGTTTTTGCCCAGCCGCAGGATGGTTGCGTGATCACACAGGGTGCGAATTTCTTCAAGCTTGTGCGAGATATAGAGGATCGCCACGCCCTCGGCAGTAAGCTTGCGCAGGGTTTGAAACAGAATTTCAACCTCCTGCGGGGTCAGGACCGAGGTAGGCTCGTCCATGATCAGAAGCCTGGGGTCCTGCAAAAGGCAGCGGATGATCTCGACCCGCTGACGCTCACCGGCGGAAAGATCACCCACCGTGCGGAAAGGATCGAGCGGCAGGCCGTAGGTTTCCGAGACCTCACGAATACGGGCTGCAAGATCACGCTGACTTGGCGGATCTTCCATGCCAAGCGAGATGTTTTCGGCCACGTTCAAAGCGTCAAACAGTGAAAAATGCTGGAACACCATGGCGACGCCCAATGCCCGCGCGATGCGCGGCTCGGGCGGCGCGAAGGGTTTGCCCTGAAAGGTCATGCTGCCGCTGTCGGGCTTGACCAGCCCATAGATCATCTTGACCAGGGTGGATTTGCCAGCGCCGTTTTCGCCCAAAAGCGCGTGTACCTCGCCTTCGCCGATCTCGAACGAGACGTTATCATTGGCGACAACACCGGGATAAGCCTTGGTCAGGCCGGATATTGTCAGAAGTGTTTCAGTCATTCCCAATTCCCCCCGAAATTGCCGGATATCGCACTCAGACAATAATGCGCATTGGCCGTTGTTTGAAATAGTAAATATCAGGCCGCGCCTTTGCGCGTGTTATCATTGCCCACGGATGCCGGGGCCTGTTTTATGAAAAGAGTATCACAGGTTAATTTCAGTGTTTATTCTGACGCGCCGCATCTGCCCGGATAGCGGGGATGCGGCGCGTGTTTTCAGGTTATTTCATGCGCGCTCAAAAACGCATCGCTATGAAGATCGAGGCTGAATCTTCATCAGCGGTTTTGGCTCCGAACTTGTTATCAAAATGGGTATATTCGATGCCAAGAGTATACCGATTTTCCGTGGCGCCAAAGGCATTGCCGATATCCCAGCGGATTTGCGGCGAAAACACGATCTGTTTGGCAATGGTAAAGCCGCCATTGCTTTGTGAGCCGATGAAATCGACAAAGCCCTGAAAGCGGAATTTCTGCCTGCCCAGATCAAACGGAATACCCCAGACGATCGTGGCCTGATAGGTGGTGTCCGGGCTTCTGCCAATACCCCCAAGCGGATCTGTCCAGTTATCATAGGCATAAAGCGCGAATGTCAGCACCTGTACACCGGGCACGTTGAATTCAACTTTCGGCCCGATCAGACCAACAAGAAAATCGGTGCCCTCGTTGATGCCAACTTCAATGCCCACATCCTTGATGAAGCTGTTTTCATTAAAGGTGAGCCCCAGAGTTCTGGCGCTCAGGAAGCCGTAAATTTCTCCATACTGATCGCTTTTGACATTGCCCGGCGCGCGGGATGCTCCATCCCTGAAAAAATCGACAAAGAAGAAGAGCGTGCCGTATTTCCCGGCTGAGAAATGTTCGAGCGTGATTGTTTGTCGGGTGGTTTCTTCAGCAAAGCCACCGGCGAATGTGGAATTTGCACCGAACTCATAGCCATCACCATAGTGCAGCTGCACCTCGGTGGTGGAGAATCCCGCAAAGGCGGGTGCGCCGATGGCAAGGCCACCGGCAAACGCCAGACCGGCGCATATTTTTCTGAACTGTTTTATCATCGTTTCCCTGTCCTTTTTGTTGTGCTGACATCATGCGCCCTGCCCAAAGCGGGCATTTTCAAAACTACATGAAGGCAGCGTTTTTTACGCAGGTTGATCGTAGACCCGTGGCCAGAGTTCGGGCAAGTGGGGGGTTTTCCGGAGGGCTTTTTTCAGAACACAATTCTGTGAACGGTGTTTTCGGGAAATTTTATAAGATGTTGTTTTAAAATGATATTTTAAGAAAAACAAAAACATGTGATATGGTTTGCCAAAAATTTCCTGATAGTGTTTCAATTTTAGGGCGCAGGCATATAATGGAATTTTACCGGATGGAACTAGTACGCGCGTGATTCCTTCGGAGAATCTTCAAGTTTGCCAAGTTGTTCCTTCAGCCAAAGCCGGGCGAATAAAAGCTTGGCAAGGGGCTGGCGTTTGGTTTTGCTAGTACCTATCTGCCAGGTTCATGGTTTTTTAAAAGGGATTGAAGATGCCCAAACGCTCTTATTATGTGCCGTCGGGCGGGTTGCCGCCGCAAACGCAGCTTATGACGGACCGGGCGGTTTTCACAAATTCCTATGCGGTTATTCCCAAAGGCACGATGCAGGATATTGTCACCAGCCTGCTGCCGTTCTGGGAGGGGGCACGGTTTTGGGTGTTGGCGCGGCCAATGTCCGGATTTGCCGAGACATTTTCGCATTATATTGCCGAGGTTGAGCCCGGTGGCGGCAGTGACCGGCCGGAAACCGGGACGGGCGTGCAGGCGGTCTTGTTTGTGGTGGATGGGAAAATCAGCCTGACCATTGACGGGGCTGTGCATGAGATGACAACCGGTGGCTATGCCTATATCCCCCCCGGTACGGATTGGAGCCTGCACAACCGCGGGCAGGCCAATGCCAGTTTTCATTGGATCCGCAAAGCCTATGTGGCGGTGGATGGGTTGGAGGCGCCGGAAGCCCTGATTACCAATGAAAACGATATTGCGCAAACGGCGATGCCCGATTGCGGCGATGTCTGGGCCACGACGCGGTTTGTGGACCCGGGCGATCTGCGCCATGACATGCATGTGACGATCGTGACGTTTCAGCCCGGCGGGGTGATCCCCTTTGCCGAGACCCATGTGATGGAGCACGGGCTTTATGTGCTGGAAGGCAAGGCGGTTTACCGGCTCAATCAGGACTGGGTTGAGGTTGAGGCCGGCGATTACATGTGGCTGCGCGCGTTTTGCCCGCAGGCGTGTTATGCCGGGGGTCCGGGGCCGTTCCGGTATTTGCTATACAAGGATGTGAACCGGCATATGCCTTTACAGGGGGTGGGTTTCACCCACCCTACGGGGTAACGCAACCGGGGTGCATTTCCGCCCCGCGTTTCCCGCAGGCATGATACAGGCCCCGGTTACCGGGGCCTGTTGTGGTTCAAGACCGGTCAGGCGTGATCGTGATCGGCCAGGCCTTCGAGCGGTTCTTCAATCTCGTCATCCGCCAGATCCTGCGGCAACAGAAGATTGAGCAGGATCGCGATGAAGGCCGCCGGAAGCAGGCCGGACGTCATCAGGATTTGCACGGTTTTACCGGTGTGTTGCAGGGCTTCGGGCACCAGTTGCAGACCAAGGCCGATGGAAAGGGCGGTGGCGAAGATCACCATGTTGCGCCGGTTCCAGTGCACATCAGAAAGCATGTGGATGCCCGCCGAGGCAACCATGCCGAACATGATGATCACGCCGCCACCCAGCACATTGATCGGGATCGTGTTGATGATCGCGCCCACCTTGGGCACCAGCCCGCCGGCAATCAGGAAAAGCGCGCCGATGGTGACAACGTGGCGGCTCATCACCCCGGTCATGGCCACAAGGCCCACGTTCTGGCTGAACGAGGTGTTGGGCAGGCCGCCGAACACCCCGGCGATGGCGGTGCCAAGGCCGTCGGCAAAGGTAGCGCCCTGAATTTCGGTATTCGTGGCCTCGCGCCCCGCGCCGCCTTTGGTGATGCCCGAGACATCGCCAACGGTCTCAATCGCCGAGATGATGGCCATCAGGCACATGCCGATGATGATCGCCCAGTTGATCGAAAAGCCGTATTTGAAGGGCGAGGGCAGGGCGAAGCCTGCGGCCCGTCCTACGTTGCCGAAATTCACCTGCCCCATGATCAGGGCCACAATGTAACCGGCGAGAATGCCGATCAATATGGCCGAGACGGCGGTGAAGCCTTTGGTGAAAAACTTGATGCAGAGGGTGATACAAATCACCACCAGTGCCGGGAACCACATCGCCAGGGAGCCGAATTTTTCAGTTCCCATGGCCGGTACGCCACCGGCGGCATATTTTATACCAACCGAGACCAGCGACAGCCCGATCATCAGCACAATCAGCCCGGTCACCAGAGGCGGCAGGGCAAAGCGGATTTTACCGATGAAAAAGCCGATGCAGAAATGGAACAACCCGCCGATCATGACGCCGGTCATCAGCCCGCCAAGGCCAGCAGTGCCCAGACCGATCACCGCCGGGATCATGACCGGCAAAAATGCAAAGCTTGTGCCCTGAACGATGGGTAATTTGCCCCCAACCGGGCCAATACCTATGGTTTGGATCAGCGTGGCGATACCGGCAAAGAACATCGACATCTGGATCAGATAGGTCATGTCGGGAAAGCCCAACGCCCCCTGATCCGAGCCAAAGCCGATGCCCGCCGCCCCCGCAATGATGATCGCGGGCGTGATATTCGAGGCGAACATCGCCAATACATGTTGCAGCCCCAAAGGCACCGCTTTGCCCAGGGGGGGCATATAGTTGGGATCGCGCAGTTGTTCCGCTGTCCCTATGGATTGATCAGCCATGATTTTTTTCCTCCTGTCGTAGCTCATCGCGCATAAAGCGTTTCGCCTTAAACCAAGGCAGGGTTAAGGCGAAACGCCATGCAACATATCAGTGTTTCGCGCGTTTCACGACAAACCGGTGAGTCAGGTTTATCGCGAAACGCTTTAGGTCACCGGTCTTGATGCTGGTTGTTTCAATCCACCGAATTGACGACATAAGGCGCGTCAAACCAGTGTTCTTCCAGATTGGCCCCGTCGCCGATGCGGTCGATCACCGCGAATTTACCTTGGGTACCCAGCGGGCACAGCACCCCGTGCCAGATACCCCTGTGCAGGTTGATGCCTTGCCCGGGCGTTGTGACAAAGGCCTTGAGATTGGTGGGCGTGCCGTCCGTGTCATCCGCGACCACCACCAGAAACCGCAGCGGGCTGAGGGGGAGAAAGGCCTGACTGCCCATCGGGTGCCGCTCGACCATATCCACCACATGCGGCAGGGCGCGGGCGCGGGCGTCAAACAGGCTGATCCCGGCGCGGCCATCATTGAAATCAAGCAATGCCAGATCGTGATAGCGGCCGCACATGCCTTGATTGATCATCTTGTCGGGCGCGCCGGATATTTCGATCACATCGCCGTAGGGGGCGAAGGCATCGGCGGTCAAAGCGGTGGTTTTCAGGGTTTTGCTCATGTTGGCAGCATGTCCATCAGGCGCAGCTCGGCAATGCGTTCCACTTGGGTGCAGGCCTCTTTGAGTTCAGTTT
Organism: Roseovarius sp.; assembly: GCA_021775255.1. Taxonomy (GTDB): domain Bacteria; phylum Pseudomonadota; class Alphaproteobacteria; order Rhodobacterales; family Rhodobacteraceae; genus Roseovarius. The sequence goes on along the minus strand of JAJFIA010000001.1, from coordinate 480,576 downwards.
CTGTATCATTGCCGATGCGCCGCTCGAATGCGGCTTTAATCCTGTCTTTGGAATTGTCGCGCACGGCGATGATGAAGGGAAAGCCGTGTTTGGCGGTATAATCGGCATTGAGCCGGGTGAACATGTCGCGCTCATCATCGGTGAGCTGATCAAGGCCCGCGCCGGCCTGCTCGGAGGTGCTTTCAGCGGTCAGACGCCCGGCAGCGGCCAGTTTTCCGGCCAGATCCGGGTGGGCTTTCAGCACGCCAAGGCGTTCTTCAGGGCTGGCCGAGCGGAACATGCGGGTGAGCGCGTGATGCAGGCCGGTGGCACTATCATGGGCGGGGCAGAGATCAAGCGCAAAGGCGCGCTCGGCAATCCAGGGGGAATGCTCGAATATGCTGCCATAGGCCGCGATGAATTCGTCCTTGCTCATCTGCGAGGGGCGTTTGAATTGCACCTTTGGATGATGCCTGTGCCAGTGCTTTGCAATATCGATGCGCCGGGCAAACCAGACATCGGCGTGGCTTTGGGCATAATCCATGAAACGCCTCAGCGCCATGATCCGGCCGGGCCGGCCAATCAGGCGGCAATGCAGGCCGATCGACATCATCTTGGCGTGCCCCGCCTCGCCTTCGCCGTAAAGCGCGTCAAAGCTGTCTTTGAGATAGGCATAGAACTGATCGCCGGAATTGAAGCCCTGCGGCGTGGCGAAACGCATATCATTGCAATCGAGCGTATAGGGGATGATCAGTTGGTCATGGCCGCAGGATGTTATCCAATAGGGCAGGTCATCGGCATAACTATCCGAGACATAGGCAAAGCCGCCTTCCTCGGCAATCAGATCAACGGTGTTATCCGAGCAACGCCCGGTATACCAGCCGCGTGGGCGCTCGCCCGTTACTTCCGCGTGCAGGCGGATCGCCTCATGCATGTGGGCCTTTTCATCCTCTGGGCTGAAATCCTTGTATTCGATCCATTTCAGCCCGTGGCTGGCAATTTCCCAATCGGCGGCCTGCATTGCGCACAGTTGCTCGGGGCTGCGGGCCAATGCGGTGGCAACGCCGTAGACCGTGGCGGGGATGGCTTTTTCGGTGAACAACCGGTGCAAGCGCCAGAACCCGGCGCGCGCCCCGTATTCATAGATCGATTCCATGTTCCAGTGGCGCTGTCCCGGCCAGGCGGCGGCACCGACGATTTCCGACAGGAAAGCCTCGGAGGCGGCATCGCCGTGCAACACATTGTTTTCACCGCCTTCTTCGTAATTGATCACGAATTGCACGGCGATTTTGGCGTTGTCGGGCCATTTCGGGTCGGGTGTTGTGGGCCCATAGCCCCGAAGGTCACGCGGGTAGCGAGTCAAATTTCCGTCTCCTTGTTCTTGATTGTATGATAGAGCAAAAGAATGCGGCATACTTTCTGATATTTATTGAAAGAGCTATAGAAAAGAACATGCTAGAGGGCGTGTGGCGGGCTTCGTAGGGTCGGGCTTAACACAGTGAAAGGAAAAGGCGCATGGCGGGATATCTGACTACTCATGTTCTGGATACGGCTCGGGGATGCCCGGCGGAGGGGTTGAAGATCGAACTGTTTGCGCTTGTTGGTGAGGGGCGAAAATTGCTCAAGACGCTGGTGACCAATGAAGATGGCCGAACCGACGCGCAGATTTTACCAAGTGAGGAATTTGCGGTTGGCACCTATGAATTGGTGTTTCATGCCGGTGATTATCTGACGGCCACGGGCGTGCCACCGGAAGCTCCGCGATTTCTGGATGTCATTCCACTGAGATTCGGGATGTCTGAGCAGAGCCACTACCATGTGCCGCTGCTTCTCTCACCGTTTGGATATTCCACCTACCGGGGCAGTTAAGCCGTAGGGCGGGCTTCAGCCCGCCACCCTTGGTAGGAAGGCGGGCTGAAGCCCGCCCTACGGCTGCACCTCAGGCCGCGCCGGCCATTTCAGACTGAATATGGCGGACCATGAAATCAATCAGCAACCGGGTTTTGGGATCCTGCCAGCGGCGGTGGGTATAAAGGCAGGCCATCTGGATCGGGATTGGCGGCTCATTCGCAAGTACCTGCACCAATGCGCCTGAGGCAAGGTGCTCGGCCACGTCAAATTCGGGTTTTAGGATCAGCCCGTAGCCCTCAAGCGCCCAGTTGGTCAGCACATCGCCATCATCGGTTTCAAACGGGCCTTTGACGGCAAAGCGTTTCACCCCCTCGGGGGTTTGCAGCGGCCATTGAAACTCGGGCGCGCCGGGGAAGCGCAGGCTGAGGCAATCATGCATGTCGCTGATCAGGCTGGCGGCGGTTTTGGGCACGCCTTTGCGGGCAAGATATTCAGGTGCCGCACAGATCACCCGCTTGCAATCAGCGATCTTGCGGATGCGCAGGTTTGAATCCTCGGGCACCCCGAGAAAGAACGCAAGATCAAGGCCCTCGGCCGTCATGTCAAGCTTGCGGTCCGACAGGCGCAGGCGGATATTGATCAGGGGATAGGCGTCTTTGAAGGCCGGGATGGCGGGCGCAATCAGGCGGCGGCCAACGCCCAGGGGGGCCGCCACCAGAAGCGAGCCGCGCGGGGTTTTGGTGACGTTGCTGATCTCGGCCTCGGCCTCGTCTACCGCCGCAATGATGCGGCAGGCCCCGGCATAGAACAATGTGCCCTGTTCGGTCGCATGCAGCGTGCGGGTGGTGCGCTGAAACAGGCGCACGTTGAGGTGCTCTTCAAGTTGCAGAATGCGCGCCGAGGCCACCGCCGCCGAAATCCGCTGATCGCGGGCTGCGGCGGACATACTGCCAAGCTCATAAACGCGCACGAAGGTTTTGATATTGTCGAGATAGGCCATTTATCATTCTCAGGTTTTATTTGAAACATCTTGGCTTTTTTATTCGATACAGGATAATTGCCGGGTGGGCTAGCATTGACAGAAGCGGACAAAGCAGATTAGGGGGCGAAACCATGCAGGATCTGGCGATTATGTGGGATTGGCTGTCATTTGCGGTACGCTGGCTGCATGTGATCACGGCGATTGCCTGGATCGGGTCCTCGTTTTATTTCATCGCGCTTGATCTGGGCCTGCGGCAGGCACCGAACCTGCCCAAAGGCGCCAATGGCGAGGAATGGCAAGTACATGGTGGCGGGTTTTATCATATCCGCAAGTTTCTGGTGGCGCCCGAGAATATGCCCGAGCATCTGATTTGGTTCAAATGGGAAAGCTATGCCACATGGCTTTCGGGGGCCGCGCTTTTGATGATTGTCTACTGGGCCGGGGCCGAATTGTACCTGATTGATCCGGCGGTTGCCGATCTGGCGATCTGGCAGGGGATTTTGATCTCGGCGGCGTCCCTGAGCATCGGCTGGCTGATCTATGATTTCCTGTGCAAATCGGGGCTGGGGGAGCGGCCGACGCTGTTGATGGTGCTGCTGTTCATTCTGCTGGTGGCGATGGCCTGGGGCTATACGCAGGTGTTTACCGGGCGCGCGGCGATGCTGCATCTGGGGGCGTTCACCGCCACGATCATGACGGCGAATGTGTTTTTCATCATCATGCCCAATCAGCGTATCGTGGTGAAGGATTTGCAGGCGGGGCGCACGCCGGATGCCAAATACGGCAAGATTGCCAAGCTGCGCTCGACCCATAACAATTACCTGACGCTGCCGGTTTTGTTTCTGATGCTGAGCACGCATTATCCGCTGGCTTTTGCCACCGAATACAACTGGCTGATCGCGGGGCTGGTGTTTTTGATGGGGGTGACGATCCGGCATTATTTCAACACCCGCCACGCGCGCAAAGGCAATCCCACATGGACATGGGCGGTGACGGTCTTGTTGTTCATTGCCATCATGTGGCTGTCAACCGCCCCCCTGAGACAGGACACATTTGAGCAATCCGAGGCCCGGCCCCTGACCGCCACCGAGCAGGTATTTGCCAGTGCCGAGGGGTTTGAGGATGTGCTCAATATCGTGCCGGGGCGTTGTTCGATGTGCCATGCGCGCGAGCCGGGATATGAGGGTATTCACCGCGCCCCCAAGAACATCCTGCTGGAGACGCCCGCGGATATCGCCCGCGCGGCGCAGGTGATTTATCTGCAGGCGGGGGTGACCAATGCCATGCCGCCGGCCAATGTGTCGTTCATGGAAGAAGAGGAACGCCATCAGATCATCCGCTGGTACAGGAATGCCACCCGCAGCACCGGCTATGATCTGAGCGCGGATTAACCCTTAAACGCACCGCAGCCCCCGACCTGTGCAATACCTGTATTGCCTTTGGCTGTAACCCTGTGAAAACCTGTGATGTCGCATTTGAACGGTCTGGATGTCGTATTTAGATCATCAAATGTATAATTTATGCGTTGACCTGCATGGGTTTCTGGTGCCGAATGCCAGGGGGGAATGGATGTAATCCAATAATCACCGCGATCCTGGGGATGCATTTGCGTTCCCCGGGCAGATTTATGAAAACCAGACCGGGTGTCTGGAACCACAGGGAGAAATTACATGAAACATGAAACCACGAACGGAAAACCCGTGCATCACGCGGTTGAGATGTACGCGAAAGAATATCGTGAGGGCCATTTGGACCGCCGCGAATTTCTGGCGCGCGCGACATCCTTCGGTGTTACCGCCGCTGCCGCTTATGGCATGATCGGCCTGGCGGCACCTGCACATGCGGCCGCCACGCCCAAAGAGGGCGGCACTTTGCGCATGCAGATGGAAGTGCGCGCGATGAAAGACCCGCGCACCTATGACTGGACACAGATTGCGGCCTTCACCGCCGGCTGGCTGGAATATCTGATCGAATACAATTCAGACGGTTCCTTCCGCGGCCTGTTGGTGGAAAGCTGGGAAGCCAGCGCCGACGCATCGGAATATACCTTGCATGTCCGCAAGGGTGTGAAATGGAACAATGGCGATGATTTCACCGCCGAGGATGTGGCACGCAACATCACCGGCTGGTGTGACAAGAGCGTTGAGGGCAACTCGATGGCCGGGCGCATGGCCTCGCTGATTGACGATGAGACAGGTCAGGCCCGCGCAGGTGCGATCACGGTTGTCGATAGCCACACTGTCAAGCTCACGCTGCCGGCACCGGATATCACCATCATCCCCGGCATGGCCGATTACCCGGCTGCGATCACCCACAGCTCGCATGATCCCGATGATATGCTGGGCACCGCGGTGGGCACCGGGGCCTATATGCCCGAAAGCTTAGAGGTGGGCGTCAAGGGTGTTGTGGTCAAGAACCCCAACCACACATGGTGGGGCCATGCGGCACTGCCTGAGGGCGGCTCATATCTGGATCGGATCGAATTTATTGATTACGGCACGGACCCTTCTGCATGGGTTGCTGCGGCGGAAGCCGAAGAGATTGATATGCTGTGGCAGACCGTTGGCGATTTCGTTGATGTGATGGACGGGCTTGGCTGGGCCAGATACGAGGTCTCCTCGGGCTCAACCATCGTGATCCGGCCCAATCAGTCGGCGGAAGTGGACGGCAAGAAGATCTATGCCGACAAGCGTGTGCGTCAGGCGCTGGTGATGGCGGTGGATAATGCGGTCTGTCTTGAGCTTGGCTATGCCGGGCGCGGCACTCCTGCCAACAACTATCACGCCGGGCCGATGCATCCGGAATATGACAGCTCGGTCAGCCGTCTGCCCTATGATCCCGCCAAGGCGAAAGCCCTGATGGAAGAGGCCGGCATGATTGATTTCGAGCATGAGCTGCATTCGATCGACGATGACTGGCGCAAGAACACCACCGATGCGGTGGCGGCGCAGCTCAGGGATGCGGGCATCAAGGTCAAACGCACCATTCTGCCCGGTTCAACCTTTTGGAATGACTGGACAAAATATGCGTTCAGCTCAACCAACTGGAACCACCGCCCTCTAGCCACACAGGTTTGGGGCCTGGCCTATCGTTCGGGTGAGGCATGGAACGAATTTGCCTGGTCCAACGCTGAATTCGACGGGCTTCTGGTTGAGGCAAATGCGATTGCCAACGCCGATGAGCGTCGCGTCGTTGCCGGGAAAATTCAGGCGCTGATTGCCGAAGAAGGCGTGACTATTCAGCCTTATTTCCAATCGCTTTACCGCCATGCGACCGATAATGTGGTGAATGCCGATATGCATATCGCGTTCCTGCCACAGGTCTACAAATGGGGCCTCAAAGCCTGATACAAGACATCGGCCCTGCCCCTTGAACAGGGGGCAGGGCATTTTACGTAAGATCCCGGTGCGGGCCGCGCGCCAGCTATAATTCAGAGCCTCAAAAAGGGGCCGGATTTCATCCCGAGCGACAGGGGAAAAAATGGGAATTTTCATTCTTCGCAGAACCGCAGTGATGCTGGTAACGGCGATGTGCCTGACCTTCATCGTGTTTTTCCTGACCAATCTTTTTCCCAATCTGGAGAAGCTGGCCAAAACCCAGGGCAATTTTCGCATGTCCGATGAGGCGGTGAATAGCTGGCTTGACAGTCACGGCTATCTGCAACCTCTGCCGATTAAATACGGTCAATGGCTGGGCGTGTTGCCCGGTTGGCAGTTTGAGACGGATGACGGCATCACAGGCCGCTGTTTCAAAGGGACCAAAACCGCCGCCGAGGCCGCCGAGGCCAGAGGCTTTTGCGGTATTCTGCAGGGTCATTGGGGCCAATCGACGGTTTTCAAGGATGAGGTTTCAACAATCGTTGGCATACGGCTGGCGCTTACCGGCAAGCTGATGCTGTGTGTTGTTCTGCTGATGATTCCGCTGGCGCTTGTGGTCGGGGTTATGGCGGGGATGCGCGAGGGCTCGAAACTGGACCGCTCGCTTTCGACATTTTCAATTCTTACAACGGCGACGCCTGAATATGTGTCGGGGGTGATCTTTATCGCAATATTCTCGTCCTCGGCGGTGGGATTGAAATGGTTCAAGGGCACGGCCACAAGTGCCATGGACGACGCAAATTTCGTCAATTTCTTCCTGCCGGTACTGACCATTTCACTTTACGGTATGGGCTATATCGCGCGCATGACGCGGGCTTCGATGGCCGAGGTGATGACGGCGCAATATATCCGCACGGCGCGCCTCAAGGGCGTGAAATTTTCCAACATCGTGATGAAGCACGCGCTCAGAAATGCGCTGATTGCGCCGTTTACGGTGATCATGCTGCAATTTCCCTGGCTGCTGAACGGGGTTGTCATCGTCGAGACGCTGTTCAACTACAAGGGCTTTGGCTGGGTTCTGGTACAGGCGGCGGGCAATAATGACATCGAGCTTTTGCTGGCGGTCTCGGTCGTTTCAGTGGTGGTGGTGCTGGTGACGCAGCTGATATCGGATATCGGTTATGTCTACCTCAATCCGCGCATCAGAATTTCTTAACGGAGGAGACAGGACATGGAACCTCTTGGTTATTTCGAGATCGTCATCAGGGTGCTGTATCAGTTCACCCCGGTGTGGGTGGCGCTGGCGATTGTGTTTGCCACATCCATGGCCTTCAAGCGCCGGCTTGGGCTATATGGCAAACTGTTTGACAGCCCCATCGGCATGATCGGCTTTGCGCTGGTGATGTTTTGGGTCTTTACCGGCATATTCGGGGCGATGGACATGATCATCACCCATGATCCGCTGAGCCAGGTCTCGGGCATGAAAAACAAGGTTCCGGGCACGGTGCTGAGTGGCGCCGGGGAGGGCGAATATGGCTGGTATCTGCTGGGCGGGGACAATCTGGCGCGTGATGTGTTCAGCCGGATGGTTACCGGTGCCTGGGTGGTGGTGCAGATCGCACCGCTGGCCACGGTTTTTGCCTTTATGGTAGGGATCACGCTGGGCTTGCCCGCAGGGTATTTCGGCGGCAGGCTGGATACGCTATTATCCTTCGCGGCCAATCTGATTCTGGCGTTTCCGGTGATCTTGCTGTTCTACCTGCTGGTGACGCCGGAAATTGTGGATACGGGCGTGCCCAATTACATGGCCACGGTTTTGTTTGTCTTTCCGATCATCTTTGTCGGGGTTTTGCTGAATTCCCGCTATTACACCATGCCGAATTTTCGCACGCCGCTGCTGATTGGCGTTCTGGGCGTGATGATCTGGATTTATCTCTCGCTGATCTCGGAGGTGGGCAGCAAGGTTCATCTGCTGCCCGGGGTGCTGGATATCTTTGATATTCCCGGCGGTATTCTGGTGGTGTTTGTATCGGTTGTATTTGTCAATTCGCCCACAGTTTTCCGGATCGTGCGCGGGTTGACGATGGACATCAAGACCCGCGATTATGTGGCGGCGGCACAAACCCGCGGCGAGGGGCCATGGTATATCATGCTGTGGGAAATCCTGCCCAATGCGCGCGGGCCGCTGATCGTGGATTTCTGCCTGCGCATCGGATACACCACCATCCTTTTGGGCACCCTGGGCTTTTTCGGCCTGGGATTGCCGCCCGAAAGCCCCGACTGGGGCAGCACCATCAATGAGGGGCGCAAGCTGCTTTCGATCTATCTGCATCCGGCGCTGCCACCGGCGTTTGCGCTTTTGTCGCTGGTGCTGGGGCTTAATCTGCTGGCTGACGGGCTGCGCGAAGAAAGCCTGAAGGATTAACGCATTACCCACGCCCCGGATTTAATCCGGGGCCTCGCAGTTGAACAAGAGATCCCGGCACCGGACATAAAACGGGAGCCGGGACGAGGGAAGAGATAAGGGATAAGAAAATGGCAAAAACGGATTATGACGGGCCAATTCTTGAGATTGACAAATTGTCGATCTCGTTCTTCACCCGGCTGCATGAAATCCCGGCGGTGATGGATTTTTCTGCCCAAGTCATGCCCGGCGAGGCCCTGGGCCTGGTGGGCGAATCCGGTTGCGGCAAATCCACCGTGGCGCTGGGTGTGATGCAGGATCTGGGCAAGAACGGCCGCATTGTGGGTGGCAGCATAAAATTCAAGGGCCGTGATCTGAGCGAGATGAGCCGGGAAGAACTGCGCGATATCCGCGGCTCGGAAATTGCCATGATCTATCAGGAGCCGATGGCGTCATTGAACCCGGCGATGAAGATCGGCAAGCAGTTGATGGAGGTGCCGATGATCCATCAGGGCACCACGGAAAAAGAGGCTTACGCGCGGGCCTTGCAGGTGGTCACCGATGTCAAACTGCCCGATCCCAAGCGCATTCTGAATTCCTTTCCGCATCAATTAAGCGGCGGCCAACAACAACGCATCGTCATCGCCATGGCACTGATGAGCGAACCGGCATTGCTGATTCTCGATGAGCCGACAACTGCGCTGGATGTAACCGTGGAGGCGGCGATTGTTGAGCTGGTCAAGGATCTGGGCCGTAAATATGGCACTTCAATGCTGTTCATCTCGCATAATCTGGGCCTCATTCTGGAAACCTGTGACCGGGTTTGCGTGATGTATTCCGGTGAGGCGGTTGAGCGCGGCTCGATCAAATCCGTCTTTGACGAAATGCAGCACCCCTATACGCAGGCTTTATTTCGCTCAATCCCGCTGCCAAGTGCCGATAAGAATGCGCATCCTTTGGTGGCGATCCCGGGCAATTTCCCGCTGCCGCATGAGCGCCCGCCGGGGTGCAATTTCGGGCCGCGTTGCGATTATTTTCAAGAAGGCCGCTGTGATCAGGGGGTGATCGAGATGGAGAATGTGTTTGGTGACGTGCGCCATCATACCCGCTGTCTGAGGTACAAGGAGATCGACTGGAACGCGCCGGTGAGCGTGGGTGCGCAGACCGAAAAGCCCAAGGCGGGCAGGGTTGTGCTGAAAATGGACAATCTCAAGAAATATTACGAGGTGGCCGCCAATGCCATTTTTGGCGGGGCCCATAAAAAGGTGGTTAAGGCCAATGAGACGCTAACCTTTGAGGCGCGCGAATCCGAGACATTGGCCATCGTGGGCGAATCCGGCTGTGGTAAATCGACCTTTGCCAAGGTGCTGATGGGGCTTGAGACGGCGACCGATGGTGAGATTCTGCTCGATGGCCGCAATATTGAGCAAATCCCGATTGAACAGCGCGATACCAAAACCGTGTCGGAAATACAGATGGTATTTCAGAATCCGTTTGATACGTTGAACCCGTCGATGACGGTGGGGCGTCAGATCATTCGCGCACTTGAGGTTTTCGGCATTGGTAAAAATGATGCCGAGCGCCGCAAACGCATGTTGGAATTGCTTGATCTGGTCAAGCTGCCACGCGAATTTGCCGACCGGATGCCAAGGCAACTTTCCGGTGGGCAAAAGCAGCGGGTCGGCATTGCGCGGGCATTTTCCGGGGGCGCGCGGATCGTGGTGGCGGATGAGCCGGTCTCGGCTTTGGATGTGTCGGTGCAGGCGGCGGTTGCGGATTTGCTGATGGAAATTCAGCGAAATGAAAAAACAACGCTGTTGTTCATCAGCCATGATCTTTCGATCGTGCGCTATCTGAGTGATCGGGTGATGGTGATGTATCTGGGGCATGTGGTTGAGCTGGGCACGACCGATCAGGTGTTCAGCCCGCCCTATCATCCCTATACCGAGGCGCTGTTATCGGCGGTGCCCATCGCCGACACCTCAATTGTGAAAAAGCACATCGTACTTGAGGGCGATATCCCCTCGGCGATGAACCCGCCGCCCGGTTGCCCGTTCCAGACCCGTTGCCGGTGGAAATCGGAAGTGCCGGGCGGGCTGTGTGATAAAGAGGTGCCTCTGGCGCGCGATGTGGCCGGGGGGCATCTGATCAAATGCCATCTGAGTGATGAGCAACTGGCCCAAATGGAGCCGGTGATCAAGATCGCGGCGGAGTAGAATTGGCTTAATTCTTATCCACGCACGGCTTATGGACAGCCTGAAGTGTAATGCTTGACCGGCCTTGCGGGCCTGGTTCGTTTTTTGTTCATTTTAACATATGTGGCAGGCGGATTTCAGCCCGCCCCTGCCGTTCACAATTGCGGCAGATTGATCTGGGTCATTTTCCAATCCGGCTGAGGCTAATACATTCACACATCGGACATAAACTGAAAGGGAATCCCATGCCTCTCAACTGGAAAAAAGGCGGTGTTCTTCTGGGCGTCGTATTTTTCGTGGCGGTGCTGCTGGTCAAGCCCATCGGGGTGAGCACGCAGTTTGTCATACTGGACGGGATGATCGGCGATATGATCAATTCCGATCTGATCACCAAAACGGCGGATGGTTTTACCTCGACCAATGCCTATATGGCCAAATCCGGCGGCAAATATGCCGAAAACGCGGCCAATCCGCTGAATTACAGCTTTGTGTTTGTCATCGCGATGATGCTTGGCGCGGGCCTGTCGGCCATGCTGCGCGGCGGGGTGGGTGCGGATGAGCGGCGATTGCCTGCCATCTGGTACGCCAATTACGGCGACACACCTGTGAAACGTGCGCTGATGGCGTTTTTGGGGGGCTTCATCGTGCTTTACGGCGCGCGGCTGGCGGGGGGCTGTACCTCGGGCCATATGATGAGCGGGCTGATGCAGACCTCGCTTTCGGGGTACATCTTTACGGCGGGGGCTTTTGCCGCTGCCATTCCCGTTGCCATGATGATGTATAAAAAGGAGGCCTGAGCCATGACTTCAATACTTCTTGCCATAGTGATTGGGATGGTGTTTGGCGCGGCGCTTGATCGCACCGGCGCATCCAACCCCAACTGGATTGTCCGGATGCTGAACCTGACCAACCTGCACCTGATGAAAACCATTCTGCTGGCCATCGGCACCGGGTCGGTACTGATGTTTGGCGGGCAGATGCTGGGGCTGGTGGATGTTGGCCATATGAGTGTGAAATCGGCTTATGTGGGCGTGTTTATCGGTGGTCTGATGCTTGGCACCGGATGGGCCATATCGGGCTATTGCCCGGGCACCGGGCTGTGCGCGGCGGCGTCGGGGCGCAAGGACGCTCTTTTCTTCATCGCGGGCGGTTTGCTGGGTGCTGCGGCCTATATGGTCAGTTATCCGTGGTGGAAATCCACCGGGATGCTGGACAATCTGGCAGGCGGCAAGGTGACTTTGGGCGCCGTACCGGGCGCAGGCTATGACGGGCTCACGGGCCTGCCCGGGGATGTGCTGGGGATAGTTCTTGGCGCTGTGTTCATTTTTGTTGCGTTTGTCTTGCCCGAGCGGTTGGCTGGGACCGGCGCGGTTGTATCGCCGGCGGAATGATTTCCCGCTGATTTCGTGAATTGAGGGGCTGTTCGTCTTGCGGACGGCCCTTTTTCGTGGTTCGCTTCAGCTGATTTTGCCCGTAGGGCGGGCTTCAGCCCGCCCTCGCCCTTGAACGGGTGGCGGGCTGAAGCCCGCCTTACGACCTGCAACAGATGTATTATCAGAAGGATAGACCCGCCCGTGCGTGAGAGATTTGACACAATCCCGGAGACCGCCCTGCGCTGGTATCAGGAAGGCCGGGGGGCGGCACTGGCGACGGTGGTGCAGACCTGGGGCTCGGCCCCGCGGCGCACGGGCAGCCAACTGGCGATCAGTGGCACCGGTGAGATTGCCGGATCAGTCTCGGGCGGCTGTGTTGAGGGTGCCGTCGTGGCCGAGGCGCTCGATGCGATGGAAAACGCCACGCCCGTGATGCTGGAATACGGTGTCAGTGACGGCGATGCCTTTGCCGTTGGCCTGGCCTGTGGCGGCACCATCCGGGTATTGGTCGAGCCGGTGGGCGCGGTGATGCCGCTGGCACTTCTGGAGGCGCTGGTGGCGGCGAGAAAAGAGCGCAGGCCGGTGGCTTATATTACCGGTGAGGGGGTGGAAAAGCGGCTGGCTTATGATGGCTTTGAGGACCGGTTCAGGATGGACCGTTCGGGCTTTGAGGATGATGGCAAAACCTTCATCGCCATTCACAACCCGCCCTTGCGGCTGATCATTGTGGGGGCGGTTCATATCGCGCAGGCGCTGGTGCCGATGGCGCGGATTGCGGGCTATGACCTGCAGGTGATTGACCCACGGGAGAGTTTTGCCTCTGAAGCGCGCTTCCCGGATGCGGAAATTCTACAGGACTGGCCGGATGAGGCCCTGCGCGCCGCGGGCATGGATGCCCGCACGGCGCTGGTGTTGCTGAGCCATGACCCCAAGCTTGATGACCCGGCGCTGGCACAGGCATTGAATTCGGACGTCTTCTATATTGGCGCGCTGGGATCGAAACGTACCCATGCGGCCAGGGTAGAGCGGTTACGGGGCATGGGATTCACCGGCGATCAGATCAGGCGCATTCACGGGCCCATAGGGCTTGACCTTGGGGCGTCTGGCCCGGCGGAGATTGCTTTGGCCATATTGGCCGAGATGACCGGCGTTCTGCGGCTGGAAGGCCGCTTTGGTAAAGCAAGGTAAATATTCAAAAAAGAAACTTTTGAATAATGCAATATAGCCCTGGAAACAGGGATTTTTGACAAACCATGAGGTTTTGTTGAAGGTTTGCAAGGTAGCTTACCTGCATTGGAATAATATGTGGAAATGCATGGTTACCGCCGGTTTTCGCCGGATTGACCGGCGGGGCATCGCCGTAAAATATTTTTGCGCCCCTTGCAGCCGGTTGGGCGCAATACTAAGACTCCCTTAGGACATGATTGCTATGAGATCATGCAAACACCAGCAGGCAGGTAAAAATGACAGATCCGATTGAGACTTACATGAACACCCTCGTGCCCATGGTTGTGGAGCAGACCAGCCGGGGCGAGCGGGCCTATGACATCTTCAGCCGTCTGCTTAAGGAACGCATCATTTTCCTCAGTGGCCCGGTGCATGACGGCATGTCGAGCCTGATCGTGGCGCAGCTTCTGCATCTTGAGGCCGAGAATCCCAGCAAAGAGATCAGCATGTATATCAACAGCCCCGGTGGGGTTGTGACCAGCGGATTGTCGATCTATGACACGATGCAATATATCAGGCCCAAGGTCAGCACTCTGGTAATCGGGCAGGCGGCAAGCATGGGATCCTTGCTGCTGACAGCGGGCGAGAAGGGCATGCGCTATTCCCTGCCCAACAGCCGGATCATGGTGCATCAGCCCTCGGGCGGCTATCAGGGGCAGGCCACGGATATCATGATCCACGCGGAAGAGACCCTGAAACTCAAAAAGCGCCTGAATGAAATATATGTCAAACATACCGGTCAGACGCTGAAAAAGGTGGAAGATGCGCTGGAGCGCGATAATTTCATGACAGCCCAGGAAGCAAAAGATTGGGGGCTGATTGATGAGATTGTCGAAAATCGCCCCAAATCCGATGATGACGGCGAATAAGCCGGGACATCATTTTGAGATTGTGGCGGGCTGGCGGCTGTTTTAAGCTGGCCTCGGTGGTGTCATAAAATGGCCGGAATCGTTGGCCATGGTTGAATATGCGGGCTCTGAAAAGGAACAGTAATGTCGAATTCTTCAGGCGGTGACAGCAAAAACACCCTTTATTGCAGCTTTTGCGGCAAAAGTCAGCATGAGGTTCGCAAGCTTATTGCGGGGCCAACCGTGTTCATCTGTGATGAATGCGTTGAATTGTGCATGGATATTATCCGCGAGGAAACCAAATCCGCAGGCCTGAAATCCAGCGATGGCGTTCCGACACCGCGTGAGATTTGCCAGGTTCTGGATGATTATGTGATCGGGCAGGCGATAGCCAAGAAGGTGCTGTCGGTGGCGGTGCATAACCACTACAAACGGCTTGATCATTCCGGCAAGGCCGGTGAGATCGAACTGCAAAAATCCAATATCCTGCTGATCGGGCCAACCGGCTGTGGCAAAACCCTGCTGGCGCAGACCCTGGCGCGGATATTGGATGTGCCCTTTACCATGGCTGATGCCACCACGCTGACCGAGGCCGGGTATGTGGGCGAGGATGTGGAAAACATCATTCTCAAACTGTTGCAGGCCAGTGAATATAATGTGGAACGCGCCCAGCGCGGCATTGTCTATATTGACGAGGTCGACAAGATCACCCGCAAATCGGAAAACCCCTCGATCACCCGCGATGTGAGCGGCGAGGGCGTGCAGCAGGCACTGCTGAAACTGATGGAGGGCACCGTGGCCGCTGTGCCGCCGCAAGGTGGGCGCAAGCATCCGCAGCAGGAGTTTTTGCAGGTCGATACCACCAATATCCTGTTCATCTGCGGCGGGGCGTTTTCCGGGCTGGAACGGATTATCGCGCAGCGCGGCAAGGGCAGCGCCATGGGCTTTGGCGCCGATGTGCGCGACGATGATGACCGCGGCGTGGGCGAGATATTTACCGATCTTGAACCGGAGGATCTGCTGAAATTCGGGCTGATCCCGGAATTTGTTGGCCGCCTGCCGGTGATTGCCACGCTTGAAGATCTGGATGAGGATGCGCTTGTAACCATCCTGACCCAGCCGAAAAACGCCCTTGTGAAGCAATATCAGCGGCTGTTCGAGCTGGAAGATGCCAAGCTGAGCTTTACCGAGGATGCGCTGAGCGCCATCGCCAAACGGGCGATCAAACGCAAAACCGGCGCGCGGGGGCTGCGGTCAATTCTGGAAGATATTCTGCTTGATACGATGTTCGAGCTGCCCGGCATGGAAAACATCGATGAAGTGGTTGTCAATGAAGAGGCGGTGAATTCAGAGGCCGCGCCGTTGATGATTTACTCGGATGCCGAGAAAGAAGAAGCATCGGCGTGATACCGCGCGACCGGTGCTGGACCTTTGCCGGCATATGGGCCATATCATAGGCAGAGACCGACGGAGGAATTCATGGGCATTCTGAACACAGTTTTGCGGAGCGTCATCTGGTGGGACAGGCAGACCCTGAACACCCAGTTTTACACATGGCGCAAGGGTGTCAAGGTGGGCGAGGATCCGCAGGGCAACGTGTTTTACCGCACCAGGGATGGCAAGCGCCGCTGGGTGATTTACAATGGTGAATGCGAGGCCAGCAAGGTCAATGCCGATTGGCATGGCTGGCTGCATCACACCTATGATGCGCCGCCGACGGATCAGCCTTTGGCACATAAGGCTTGGGAAAAACCCCATGAGGATAATAAAACCGGCACGGCACAGGCCTATGCGCCGGTGGGGTCGATCAGGCGGATGAACCCGGCCGAGCGGCGCGATTATGAGGCCTGGAGCCCGGAATAAGCAGATGTCGGAAAACATAACAGAAGTGATCGTAGGCGGCGTTGTTTTGGCGATTGCCGCCGGATTTCTGGCCTATGCCGGCAAGGTGACCGGCGTATCGACCGGGCAATCGGGCTATGAAATGAGTGCAAGTTTCCGCTCGGCAGATGGCATTGATGTGGGCACGGATGTGCGCCTTGCCGGCGTCAAGGTTGGCCGGGTAACGCAATTTGATCTGGATAAAGCGACATTCCGGGCCAATACACGTTTTACCGTGCTGAATGGTATCGAGCTGCCCGATGACAGCGCCGTTGCCATTTCATCGGAGGGGCTTTTGGGCGGCAATTATGTTGAACTTCTGCCCGGTGGCTCGCCGATCACGCTGTCGCCCGGGGATGAGATCGAATTCACCCAAGGGTCGGTCAGTCTGGTGTCGCTATTGATGAAATTTGCAGCAGGCAGTGGCGGCGAGGCCGGGGATACTCCGCAATGATCAGGCTGGCACTGGTGGTCACACTGATGATGCTGGCATCCGCAGGTACGGCGCAGGATGATATTCTGCAAGGCGCGCTGGAAGAAGCGCTTGGCGTGACATCGGACGAAACACTGGACAACAACGGTGGCGAGATCGTCGAACAGGCGATTCCGGATGTGGTGGCGCTTGGCACCGGGGCGGTTTTGCGCGGTCTGGACAAGGTGGACGGGCAGATCACGGATATGACATTGCCCAATGGCATGGTTGCGGAAATTGGCCGGTTGAGTGTTGAGCTGATTGAATGCCGCTATCCGGCGGATGACAGTGCGGTGGATGCCTATGCGCTTCTGACGATCCGCGATATTGCCACCTCGAATGTGCTTTTCTCGGGTTGGATGCTGGCCTCGTCCCCGGCGCTGAATGCGCTTGAACATCCGCGTTATGATGTCTGGGTGTTGCGCTGTAAAACCGAATAGGGATTATTGCAGACCGGCCGGGAGGTGATATCCGCCTCGTCCTGCAAGGCGTCTTCCAGCATCCGGTGATAGGTGGCCCGGCCCAGCCCCTGCGCGCCAAGGCTTGCCAGATGCGGGGTGATGAACTGGGTATCAAACAGTTGAAATTCACACAGCCTGAGGTGGTCCACCAGATGCGCCAGCGCCAGTTTCGAGGCATCGGTGCGGGTTGAGAACATGCTTTCACCAAAGAAGGCGGCCCCGAGGGTGACGCCGTAAACGCCGCCGGTGAGCTGTCCGTCTTGCCAGATCTCAAAAGAATGCGCCGATCCCATTTGGTGCAATTCATTGTAAAGGCTGAATATTTCCCCGTTGATCCAGGTTTCATCACGGTTGGCGCAGGCCGTGACCACAGCCGCGAAATCGCCATTCAGCCTGACCGTGTACGCGCCTTTGCGCATCCGCCGCGCCAATGAGCGCGAGATGTGAAACCCGTCCAGCGGCAGAATGCCCCGGTAGCGCGGATCAACCCAGTAAATATCGGGATCATCGCGGCCCTCGGCCATGGGGAAAACCCCCGCCGCATAGGCACGCAAAAGCAACTCCGGGGTTAGTTTCAGATTGGGTTTGGTCATGGCCCCGTTAGTTTGATGAAAATTATTCTAAAGGATTGCTTTCCAGCCAGGTTTCCAACCAGTGAATGCTGTAATTGCCGCTTAAAATATCGGGTTCCTGCAACAGCGCATGAAACAGCGGTATCGTGGTATCCACGCCGTCAATGATCAGCTCGCCCAATGCCCGGTTAAGCCGGCTGAGCGCGCTTTCGCGATCGCGGCCATGCACGATCAGCTTGCCAATCAGGCTGTCATAATGCGGCGGAATTTTATAGCCGTCATAAAGCGCCGAATCCATCCGCACCCCAAGCCCGCCGGGGGCGTGAAATTGGCTGATGGTGCCGGGGCGGGGGGCAAATTCGGGCAGTTTCTCGGCGTTGATCCGCGCCTCGATGGCGTGGCCGTTGATCACCAGATCATCTTGGGTGAAGGACATCGGCAGGCCTTCAGCGACGCGAATTTGTTCATGCACCAGATCAACGCCGTAAATCGCCTCGGTCACCGGATGTTCGACCTGCAAACGGGTGTTCATTTCGATGAAAAAGAATTCACCGTCCTCGTAAAGAAATTCGATCGTGCCGGCCCCGGCATAATTTATATTGGCAATCGCATCGGCGCAGGTTTTGCCAATGCGGGCGCGTTCCTCGGCTGTGATGCAGGGGCCGGGGGCCTCTTCAAACACTTTCTGGTGACGCCGCTGCAACGAGCAATCACGCTCGCCCAGATGCACGGCCCCGCCCTTGCCATCGCCAAACACCTGAATTTCGATATGGCGCGGCGTGGTCAGGTATTTCTCAATATAGACCTCATCATTGCCAAACACCGATTTGCCTTCGGAGCGCGCGGTGAGAAAGGCTCTTTCCATTTCATCCGCTGACGCGGCCACTTTCATGCCGCGCCCGCCGCCGCCCGCCGTGGCCTTGATGATCACCGGATAACCGATTTCATCGCCCAGTTTTCGGGCCTCATCAAGAGTGGGTACGCCGCCATCCGATCCGGGCACGCAGGGCACACCCAGTTTTTTCATGGTATCCTTGGCGGTGATCTTGTCGCCCATGATGCGGATATGTTCCGCAGTCGGGCCGATGAATTTCAGGCCGTGATCTTCGACGATCTGCACGAAATTGGCGTTTTCACTCAAGAATCCATAACCGGGATGGATGGCCTGCGCGCCGGTCACTTCGCAGGCGGCAATGATCGCAGGGATCGACAGATAGCTTTCAGCACCCGGGGGCGGCCCGATGCAAACCGATTCGTCAGCCATGCGCACATGCATGGCATCGGTATCGGCGGTGGAATGTACTGCAACGCTGGCAATGCCCATTTCACGCGCGGCGCGGATCACACGCAGGGCAATCTCGCCCCGGTTGGCTATCAGGATTTTGTCGAACATACGCCTGTGCCCTATTCGATGATCATCAAGGGCGCGCCATATTCAACGGCGGCCCCATCTTCGACCAGAATGCGCTTTACCGTCCCGCCATGTGGTGCGGGGATATGATTCATGGTTTTCATTGCCTCGATGATCAGCAATGTATCGCCTTCGCTGACCTGATGGCCAACACTGACAAATGCCGGCGCGCCCGGCTCGGCCTGCAAATAAACCGCGCCTACCATCGGCGAGGTCACGGCTCCGGGAAGGTTTGCGGGATCATCGGCTACAGACGAGGCAGCCGCAGCGGCTTGCGCCTGGGCAGCGGCAGGGGGCGGGGCGGCACCAACCGGCGCGGAGATTGTGGCCATTTGCACCACTTCCTGTTTGCGGCTGACGCGCACATCGAGGCTGTCATCCGAGCCGTATTGACGTTTGACCTGAAGCTGGGTCAACCCGTTATCATTAAGCAATTCCGCCAGCGCTTTGACAAAGGCCACGTCATCTTCGTGAGTTTTCTTAGGCATAAGGTTCCCTGATCGTTTGTTATTGGCCCCTCAGCCGGGCCAGGGGGATTGTTTGCATCGCTTATAGGCCAAGCGTGAGGCCGAGAAAAGCGGGCATTTGCATAAGCCGCGGGATGGCATGACCGGCAAAACCCGCTAAAGCGGCATGCCCGAGAGCTTTGCCACCAGTTCAGCCAGTTTGCGGGCCTGAAATTTCTCCAGCAGGCGGGCGCGGTAGGTTTCAACAGTGCGGTAAGAAAGCTCCAGCTCGCGGCCTATTTCCTTGCTGGTAAGGCCACGGCAGGTAAGAATCGCTACCTCACGTTCGCGCCTTGTCAGGCTGACCAGCGGGCGCTCATCGGAAAGATCGGCAAATGACCAGATGCCGCGGCGAAACGGATCATCAGGCGTGAGTGACTGGCCGCGCACCCGGCACCAGAAAAGCCCGCCATCTCTGCGTTTCATGATCCGCTCATCGGCGTATCGCCCGGTTTCGCGCATGATCTTCAGCCCGCGCGCCCCGATACGCCGGAAATCTTCAATCGACGGATAGAAATGCGCCAGCGGGGTATCGGCGAAATCCTCACAGGTGCCGTGGAAGGTGGCGGCAAATTGCCGGTTGCACAGCCGGATGATCCGGTTTTCCAGCACCGCCAGCCCGATGGGGGCGAAATCAAAGGCAATATCCTGCATGGTCATATTGGCAGTATGCCCGTTTGCAGCCGGCAGGGAAAGCGGGCGTATTACTACGCAATTGATCCGCGCGGGATTTGGTGTTTTTTAAGGTGTGCTACCCGGATAAAAAGGATTGGCAGATGAATATTTCTCTTTGGCTGCAACGCAATGCGCAGGTATCGCCCACGCGTCCGGCTATATTTCTTGGCCGCACGCAGGTGGCGGATTATGCCGGGTTTTACCGCCGTGCCGGGCAGGTGGCGGCGGGGCTGAAGGCCCGCGGAATCGGCGCCGGTGACCGGGTGGCGATTTTCATGAAAAATACCCCTGAATTTCTGATTACGCTTTATGGTGCATGGATTGCCGGGGCCGCCGTGGTGCCGATCAACGCCAAGCTGCACGGGCGCGAGGCGGCGTGGATCATTGAAAATGCCGGCGCATTGATATGTTTTACCTCGCCCGATCTGACCCAGGCGCTGACGCAGGCAGATGGTGCCGCGCCGGTGGTGGATACCGGCGGTGAAACATTTGCGCAGATGCAGGATTTGCCCCCGCTGAGCACGCCGGAATCGCGTGCGCCCGATGATCTGGCCTGGCTGTTTTATACCTCGGGCACCACCGGGCGGCCCAAGGGGGTGATGATGACGCACCGGATGCTGACGGCGATGACCATGTGCTATCTGGCAGATGTCGATGCGGTCGCGCCCGATGACGCCACGCTTTACGCCGCCCCCATGAGCCACGGTGCCGGGCTTTACGCCCTGATGCATGTGCTCAAGGGTGCGCGCCATATCATTCCGGCGTCAGGCGGGTTTGACCCTGTGGAGATCTTCGATCTGGCGCGGCATTTTGGCGATGTGCAGATGTTTGCCGCCCCCACCATGATCAAACGCATGACGCAGGCGGCCAGGGCCGCAGACGCGACGGGCGAGGGCCTCAAAAGCGTGATCTATGCCGGCGGGCCGATGTATCAGGTTGATATTGTTGAAGCGGTTGCGCATTTCGGGGCCATTTTCATTCAGGTTTACGGCCAGGGCGAATGCCCGATGGGGATTACGGCACTGAGCCGCGCCGATGTGGCCGGCCGCACGCATCCCAACTGGTGCGCGCGTCTCAATTCGGTGGGCCGGGCGCAATCCATGGTCGAGCTGCGCATCGGCGGGCCGGGTGGCGCGGCCCTGCCTGCCGGTGAAGTGGGCGAGATCATGGTGCGCGGTGAAACGGTGATGCCGGGCTATTGGCAAAACCCCGAGGCGACGGCGAAAACCCTTGTGGATGGCTGGCTGATGACCGGCGATGTGGGCCGAATGGATGCTGAGGGCTATGTCACATTGCAGGATCGTTCCAAGGATGTGATCATCTCGGGCGGCAGCAATATTTATCCGCGTGAAGTGGAAGAGGCGCTGCTGAGCCATGGCTCGGTTGCGGAAGTGTCGGTTGTCGGCCTCAAGGATGCGGAATGGGGCGAGGTTGTTGTCGCCTTTATCGTGCCCGCCGGCGGGCAGGCGCTGGATCAGGCCGCGCTTGATGCCCATTGCCTTGAGCAGATCGCCCGCTTCAAGCGGCCAAAGATTTATAAATGCCTCAGCGAATTGCCGAAAAACAATTATGGCAAGGTTCTCAAGACCGAGCTGCGTGCGCTACTGGAGGAAGATGGCAAATGACCGATTTATCAGGAAAAACCGCTTTGATCACCGGCTCGGTGCAGGGCATTGGCCTGGCCGTTGCCCGCTCATTGGCGGCGGCGGGGGCGCGCATCGCGGTGCACGGGCTGGCAGGGGATCAGCAGATCAGCGAGGTTTGTGCTGATTTGCGCGACAAGGGCGCGCCGCAGGCCGAGTTTTTCCATGGTGATCTTCGCGACGGTGATCAGACCGCGGCGATGATGGTGGCCGTGGCCGAATGGGGCGGGGCGGATATTCTGGTCAATAATGCCGGCATTCAGCACACTGCGCCATTGGCTGATATGCCCTATGAGAAATGGCAGCAGGTGTTGCAGATCAACCTGACAGCGGCGTTTTGCACCATGCGCGCGGCGCTGCCGGGGATGGCGAAACGCGGTTACGGCCGGGTGATCAACATTGCCAGCGTGCACGGGCTGGTGGCCAGCCGCGAAAAGGCGCCTTATGTGGCGGCGAAATTTGGCTTGGTTGGCCTCAGCCGGGTGGCGGCATTGGAATACGCCGCCAGCGGCAGCAAGGCCAGGGGCGGCGTGACGGTGAATTGCATATGCCCCGGCTGGACTGAGACCGCCATCATCGAGCCGCAGATCGCGGCCCGTGCCCAGGCCCATGGCGGCGACCGCGATGCGGGCATTGCCGAGCTTCTGGCGGAAAAACAGCCAAGCCTGCGCACCTCGGACCCTTCCGAGATCGGCGCATTGGCCTTGTGGCTGTGTGATCCGGTGGCCCATAACGTGACCGGCACCTCGATCCCGGTTGATGGCGGCTGGACTGCGCAGTAACGGCTTGTCCGCCCGGGTTGCCAAACGCGCCCGAACATTCTAAAGCGTTTCGGGATTAACTTGAGTCACAAATTGATTTTGATGCGCCCACAACATCAATAGGGTCCGGGCGTTTCGCGCCAAACCTCGTGATTGAGGTTTTTCACGAAACGCTTTAGATCAGGCAATCGCGGTCGCAGCCTACCCGCTTAAAACAAGGACCAGAATATGGATACGATTGTCATCTGCTCAGGCGGGTTGGATTCGGTGTCATTGGCGCACCGGGTGGCGGGCGAGGGCCGGTTGTTGAGCCTGCTGAGTTTCGATTATGGCCAGCGTCATGTGAAAGAGGTGGAATTTGCCGCCCTTTGTGCGCAGCGTTTGGGCGTGGCCCATAAAGTGCTGGATATTCGGGCGATTGGCGAAGGGCTTAGCGGCTCAGCGCTGACCGATGATATCGACGTGCCGGATGGGCATTACGAAGAAGCCTCGATGCAGCTCACGGTGGTGCCCAACCGCAATGCCATCATGCTGAGCATCGCTTTTGGCATGGCGGTGGCGGTCAGGGCGAAGCGGGTGGCGGCGGCGGTGCATGGCGGTGATCATTTCATCTATCCCGATTGCCGCCCCGGATTCATTCATGCGTTTCAGGTGATGCAGAACCACGCGCTTGAGGGCTATGCCGATGTCACGCTTTACGTGCCTTATGTCGAAGGCTCAAAGGCGGATATTGTGGTTGACGGGGCCAGGAACGGCACGCCATTTGAGCAAACATGGTCTTGCTATAAAGGTGGCGCGGTGCATTGCGGCCGCTGCGGCACCTGTGTTGAACGGCGCGAGGCGTTTGATCTGGCCGGTATCAAAGACCCCACCGATTATGCCGATGATACATTCTGGCATGAGGCCATCGCCGGTGGGAGGGAAGGCTGATGTACCGGATCACCAAGCAATTTCATTTCTCGGCCTCGCATCAGCTTATCGGTCTGGCCGGGGATCACCCCTGCGCCCGGCTGCACGGGCATAATTATATAGTGGAGGTTGAGCTTGCAGCCAGGGCGCTGAATGCACAGGGTTTTGTGCGCGATTATCATGATCTGGCCGCGCTGAAGCACTATATTGACGAAAATCTGGATCACCGGCACCTCAACGATGTGCTGGGCGATGATCAGGTCACGGCGGAGCGTCTGGCAAAGCATTTTTATGACTGGTGCAAGGCGCGGTTTGCCGAGACCAGCGCTGTGCGGGTCAGTGAGACACCAAAAACATCGGCGGAATACCGGCCATGAAAACGGCAGATATCCGGGTGTCGGAAATCTTTGGCCCGACCATTCAGGGCGAAGGCGCGCTCATCGGTCTGCCCACGGTTTTCGTCCGCACCGGCGGGTGTGATTTCCGCTGTGCGTGGTGCGACAGCCTGCACGCGGTGGATGCCGAATTCCGCGAAACATGGGCGGCGATGGATGCGGCAATGATCATGGCGAAGGTTGAGGAATTATCGGGCAATGTGCCTTTGATGGTCACATTATCCGGCGGCAACCCGGCAATTCAGCCGCTGGGGCCGTTGATTGAGCTTGGCCATGCCAAAGGGTATCGGTTTGCATTGGAAACCCAGGGGTCGGTAATGCGGCCATGGTTCAATGCGCTGGATATGCTGGTGCTCAGCCCCAAGCCGCCGTCAAGCGGGATGCAGACCGATTGGGCCATATTGTCTGAATGCGTGGCCGCCGGGCGCAATACCGAAACCATGCTGAAGATCGTGGTGTTTGACGCGATTGATTATGCCTATGCCCGGGGTGTCGCCGCGCGCCATCCCGACCTGCCGGTCTATTTGCAACCGGGCAATCACACGCCGCCGCCACCGGGCGATGATACGGCGATGGTGGATCAGGCGGGGCTGGATGATCGGATACGCTGGCTGGTGGATCGTGTTTGCAGCGATAAATGGTATGATGCAAAAGTTCTGCCGCAGTTGCATGTGATGCTTTGGGGCAATAAACGCGGGGTTTGAACCGGAAGGGATTTGATCATGGCTGACGAAAACATCTATAGCAATCTCAAGCAGTTGGGCGGGGCCACGGCGCTGCCGGAAAGCCCTGATCAGGCCGAGTTGGAGCGGGTGCAGAACCCGCAGGCCGATGTGGCCTATAACGTGCGGTTTACCGCGCCGGAGTTTACCACGCTTTGCCCGATGACCGGCCAGCCGGATTTTGCCCATCTGGTGATAGATTACGTGCCGGGCAAATGGCTGGTGGAAAGCAAATCCCTGAAATTATATCTGGGGTCATTCCGCAATCACGGCGCGTTTCATGAAGATTGCACCATCTCCATCGCCCGCCGTCTGGTGGAATTATTAGCGCCTCAATGGCTGCGCATCGGCGGCTATTGGTATCCGCGCGGCGGCATTCCGATAGATGTGTTTTATCAGACGGCCCCGTGCCCCAAGGATATGTGGATCCCCGATCAGGGCGTGCCGCCTTACCGTGGGCGCGGCTGATATGCCCGCCCCCTGCCCGGGTTTGAGCAGGGTGCGGGGTAAACCTTCAGGTATTTACCGGCATCGCCGCTGATAATATGTGCCATCCCCGTTGGAATAGGCGCATTGGCCGGTTGCCGTATTGCGCGCCACCAATGTGCCGACAGCCGCCCCCGCCAATGTTGATATGATAACCCAGTCGGTATCCGCGCCAAGAACTTTGGCCGTGACCAGACCAAGCCCCCCGCCGATAACAGCCCCGGTGGTCATACGCTCTTCTTCCGCCGTCATTTCGCAGGCGGCAAGGCTGAAACTGAATAATGTAACCAATATAAGAGATTGATTTTGCATTATATTTCTCCCAAATAGCGGCGGATCACATGCCCGCCACTACAAGTATAACCTGAAAAGCGGCCTACAGGCGTTGAGGCGGATCAAATCCGTGTTCTTTGCGGGCGTCGACAGGAAAACTCCTGCAATGGCCCCGGTATCAAACCAGTGAAACCGGGGGCTTGCGCCGTGCGCCCGATACGGCGTTGCCGATGATGGCCGCCAGCAGGATTGTGCCACCGATCAGGGTGTTTCTGGTGGTTACCTCGCCTATAAATAACCAGACCCAGAGCGGCCCGAGCACAACCTCGGCCAATGAAAGCAGTGTGAGCTCGGCCGCGGGAACGGTTTTCGAGCCCAGCGTATAAAGCACAAGCCCGGCCCCCACCTGAAATATCCCCATGCCGAGCGCGATGCCGGTGTCACGGGGCGATAGGATCAGGGGCAAGCCAAGCATCAGGCAGATCGCGCCCATGATCACTATTGCAAACAGCCCCGACAGGAACACCACCGGCAGCATCTCGCCGGATTTGCCCCATCTCAGCGTAATGGTGAAAACCGCAAAGCCAAAAGCTGATCCCAAAGCCGCCAGATTGCCCGCCATCGCCGCACCGCCGAATTTGCCCCAGACCATGACGCCAATGCCCGCGCAGGCCACCAGAATGGCAATCCATGTGGCATGGCGCACCGGTTCGCGCAGGATTACAAGGCCCAGAATGGCGGCCATGAAGGGCGCGCTGGCAAAGAGTAGCATGGCATTGGCCACCGATGTGGTCTGCACCGCATAAATCCCGCCGGTATAGGCCGCGACCAGTGACAAGCCTCCGATGATGCCGGGCAGGCCCATGCCAAAGGCAAGCTTTACCGGGCTGCCGCCGATGCGCAGACGAATGACCACATAAAGCAACAGGCTCAGGCTGAACGAGCGGTAAAACAGGATTTGCCAGACCTGCGCGTCTTCGATCATGCGGATGCCAAGGCCGACGGTAGACCACAGCACACCGGCAAAAAACACCAGTAAAACCCCGCGCATATCGCGGTCAGGGGGGGCGAGGGAGGTTGTATTGCTGGTCATTCTGGGCAGGTACATCCGGAATCTGAGGTTATTGACTGCCATGATTGCCGGGCACCTGTCACGCTGTCTGGCCTGATTGCGACATGTTGTCATGATTGACGAATATCATCAAGCTGACAAAATGACCCTTCCCATCGGGCCGATTGCGTGGTTATCTTGGATGCATAACAAAGCTGAAATTGGGAGGTGTCCATGTCACAGGTCAGCATGACCGTGAATGGCAAGGTAGCAACCGGCGAGGTTGAAGGCCGTACGCTACTTGTTGAATTCTTACGCGAAAATCTGGGGCTCACCGGCACCCATGTGGGCTGTGATACCAGCCAGTGCGGGGCTTGTGTGGTCCATGTGAACGGCAGGGATGTGAAATCCTGCACCATGTTCGCGGTTGAGGCCGACGGGGCCGAGGTGATCACGATCGAGGGCATGGCCGCCGAGGACGGCACGCTGGGCACGATCCAGCAGGCGTTTCAGGATTACCACGGGCTGCAATGTGGATTTTGCACGCCGGGGATGGTGATGACGGCGGCGTCTTTGCTTGCGGCCAATCCAAAGCCATCCGAGGCCGAGATACGGGCGTATCTTGAGGGCAATATCTGCCGCTGTACCGGCTATCACAATATCGTCAGGGCGATCATGGCCGCATCCGGACAGGATGTATCAGGGATTGCTGCGGAATAAACCTGTAAGCACGTGGGTTTCACCCACCCTACGGGATAAAATGTAGGGTGGGTGAAACCCACGCATATGAAGGGAGAATGAACATGCCGAAAGATCATGGCATCGGCGCCAGCCCAAAGCGGCGCGAAGACGTGCGGTTTCTCACGGGGGCCGGGAATTATACCGATGATATCAATGTGAAAGGTCAGGCCTACGTGCATTTTCTGCGCTCGGATGTGGCGCATGGCACGCTCAATGGCGTGGATACCGCCGCCGCCGAGGCCATGCCGGGCGTTGTGCGCATCTTTACCGGCGCGGATTTTGCCGAAGTTGGCGGCCTTCCCTGCGGCTGGCAGGTGACGGACCGCTTTGGCGAGGTCATGCAGGAGCCGGCGCATCCGGTTCTGGCGCAGGGCAAGGTGCGGCATGTGGGCGATCCGATTGCCGCGGTTGTGGCCGACACTTACGCGCAGGCGCGCGATGCTGCCGAGGCGATTGAATATGACATTGATGAGCTGCCGGCAGTGATCGACATGAAGGCCGCCCTGAGCAAGGGCGCGCCCAAGGTGCATGACGATCTCACCAGCAACCTGTGCTTTGACTGGGGATTTGTTGAAGAAAACAAGGAGGCGGTGGAGGCGGCCTTTGCCAAGGCGGCGCATGTGACCACGCTTGAACTGGTCAATCAGCGGCTGGTGGCCAATGCGATGGAGCCGCGCGTGGCCGTGGGCGATTACCACCGCGCCACCGATGAGCACACGCTCTACACCACCAGCCAGAATCCGCATGTGATCCGGCTGTTGATGGGGGCGTTCGTGCTGGGCATTCCCGAGCATAAACTGCGGGTCGTGGCCCCGGATGTGGGCGGCGGGTTCGGCTCGAAAATATTCCATTACGCGGAGGAGGCGTTTTGCACCTTTGCCGCCAAGGCCATCAACCGCCCGGTGAAATGGACCTGTTCGCGCTCCGAGGCGTTCATCAGTGATGCCCAGGGCCGCGATCATGTGACAAAGATCGAACTGGCGCTGGACAAGAGCAATAATTTCACCGCACTGCGCACCGATACCCATGCCAATATGGGGGCTTACTTAAGCACATTCGCGCCGTCGGTTCCGACCTGGCTGCATGGCACTTTGATGGCGGGAAATTACAAAACCCCGCTGATTTATGTGAATGTCAAGGCGGTCTTTACCAACACCGTTCCAGTGGATGCTTACCGCGGTGCCGGGCGGCCCGAGGCCACGTTCCAGCTTGAGCGGGTGATTGACAAGGCCGCGCGCGAGCTGGGGGTTGATCCGATCAAACTCAGGCGGCAGAACTTCATCACCGAATTCCCCTATGCCACGCCCGTGGCGGTGGAATATGACACCGGCGATTATGTCGCCACCATGGACAAGCTCGAAGAGATCGCCGATATGGGCGGGTTCGAGAAGCGCCGCAAGGCCAGCGCCAAGAAGGGCCTGCTGCGCGGGCTTGGCGTCAACTGCTATATCGAGGCCTGCGGCATCGCGCCGAGCCATCTTGTGGGGCAGTTGGGCGCGCGTGCGGGTTTGTACGAATCGGCCACCGTGCGGGTCAATGCCACCGGCGGCATTTCCGTGATGACCGGCAGCCACAGCCACGGCCAGGGCCATGAGACGGCCTTTCCGCAGGTGATTGCCGATATGATCGGCATTGACGAATCGATGATCGAGATCGTCCATGGTGACACCTCAAAAGTGCCGATGGGCATGGGCACCTATGGCTCGCGCTCATTGGCGGTGGGCGGCAGCGCGATGGTGCGTGCCGCCGAGAAGGTGATCAACAAGGCCAAGAAGATCGCGGCGCATCTGATGGAAGCCTCGGACGCGGATATTGAGCTCAAGGACGGCCAGTTCAGCGTGGCCGGCACCGATAAGTCGGTGGCCTGGGGCGATGTCACGCTGGCGGCTTATGTGCCGCATAATTATCCGCTGGAAGAGCTGGAACCGGGGCTGGAGGAAACCGCGTTTTACGACCCGGCCAACTTTACCTATCCCGCCGGGGCCTATGCCTGCGAGGTTGAGGTTGACCCCGAGACCGGCAAGGTCACGATCGAGCGTTTCACCGCCACGGATGATTTTGGCACTCTGGTCAATCCGATGATCGTATCCGGGCAGGTGCATGGCGGCATCGGGCAGGGCATTGGTCAGGCGCTGCTGGAGGGCTGTGTCTATGATGACGATGGTCAGCTTCTGACCGGCTCATACATGGATTACGCCATGCCGCGCGCCGATGATGTGCCGTTCTACAAGGTGGATCATTCCTGCGCGACGCCCTGCACCCACAACCCGCTGGGGGTGAAGGGCTGTGGTGAGGCCGGGGCCATTGGTTCGCCGCCGTCGGTGGTGAATGCGGTGGTGGATGCGCTGCAACGCGGCGGGCATGAGGTCACGCATATTGATATGCCTTTGTCGCCGTCGCGGGTGTGGCAGGCGATGCAGCAGGGTTGAGGAGAGAAACAGATGTATGAATTTGATATAGAACGCCCCGCAAGCATTGTTGCCGCGGCCAAGGCCCTGAACGCTGAAGGCGCGCAGGCGCTGGGCGGCGGGCAAACCCTGATCCCATCACTGAAGCAGCGGCTGGATCAGCCCGCGACGCTGGTTTGCCTTGGCGGCATTGCCGAGATGCAGGGGATCAACGCCAGTGGCAATGATCTGAGCATTGGGGGCGGCACGACCCATGCCGATGTGGCAGCAGGTGCCGGGGCCTATCCGGCGCTGGCGGCCCTTGCGGGCAATATCGGCGATCCGGCGGTGCGCAATCGCGGCACCATTGGCGGCTCACTGGCCAATAATGACCCTTCGGCGGATTACCCGGCGGCGGTGCTGGGATCCGAGGCGATTGTCCGCACCAATCTGCGCGAGATTGCGGCGGACAATTTCTTTGACGGGATGTTCGCAACCACGCTCAGGGAAGGCGAGATCATCACAAGGGTGGATTTTGTGGTGCCGGAAAAAGCGGCTTATGCAAAATTTGATCAGCCCGCTTCACGGTTTGCCCTGGTGGGTGTTTTTGTGGCGCAATATGGCGATCATGTGCGCGTGGCAGTGACCGGCGCGTCGGAAGGCGGCGTGTTCCGCTGGGCCGAGGCCGAAGCGGCACTGGCGGCGGATTTTTCCCCTGCGGCGCTGGAAGGGCTGAGCCTTTCGGGCGATGGCATGATCAGCGATCTGCACGGGTCGGGCGATTATCGCGCGCATTTGGTGGGTGTCATGGCCAAACGGGCGGTTGCGGCGGCTTGAGGGGCCAGGATGCCTGCGGCGCGGGAGTATTTAAGGAAAAATGAAAGCAGGGCTTTGAAAGGGGCCTTGCTTTTTTAATGGGGATGAGCGCGATGGTTTTGGATATCTGGCGGAGTTTCCGGCGGTTGCCTATGTGGGTGCAGGTCTGGGTGGCGGCGATTTTGGTACCGGTGAACATGGTAACGCTGCTGTTCTGGCCCGAGCCTTTGGGCCTGTGGGTTGCGGCATTGGCCGTGGGGGGGATGCTGCCGAATATGGTTATTTTGGCGGTGGAACGCGGGTTTTCCAAGGCCATGGCATTGCCGCATATCCTGATCTGGACGCCGCTTATGGTGGTGGTCATCGCCTTGCTGGATGATCGCGCGCTCATATCGGAGGGCTATTGGAGGTTTCTGTGGGTTCTATTGGCGGTTGATGCGGCCTCGCTTGGGTTTGACTTTACCGATAGCTGGAAATGGTTGAAAGGCGACCGGGCGGTGGCCTGAATTACCCGCGTCCGCGTTTTTCAAACCTTGGTAACATGGCGCTGAAATCGCGGCCTTTGCCGTCTTCTTCCTCAACGAATTGCGCATAAAGCGCGCAGGCGGCGCGGCCCAGGGGGGTGTCGGCATCGGCGGCCTTTGCAGCCTGTTGTGCAAGACGCAGATCCTTGAGCATCAGATCGGCGGCAAAACCGGGCTGATAGCCGTTGTCGGCGGGGCTTTTGGGGCCGATGCCGGGGGCGGGGCAATAGGCATTCATTGACCAGCTATAGCCCGAGGAGGTGCTGACCACATCGAACATCGCCTGCCGGTCAAGGCCGAGTTTGTCGGCCAGAGCAAATGCCTCGCAGGTGACAATCATCGTGGCCCCAAGGATCATGTTGTTGCAGATTTTTGCCGCCTGACCATTGCCCGAGGGGCCGCAATGCACCGCTTTTTGCCCCATGATGTCAAAAAGCTCCGAGACAGTGTTGAAGCCCGCATCATCGCCGCCAACCATGAAGGTGAGCGTGCCACCCGTGGCGCCCCCAACCCCGCCGGAAACCGGCGCATCGAGGGCGGAAAACCCGGCAGCGTGGGCTTGTGCCGCCACATCGCGGGCAGATTCCACATCAACGGTGGAGCAATCAAGCAGCACGGCGTTGGCTTGCATCACCGGGATCACCTGATTGGCGACCGCCCGCAGGATCGCGCCATTGGGCAGCATGGTGATGACCACATCGCGGCCCTTCGCGGCGGCTTCGGCACTCGCGGCCATTTCAACCCCGTCGATGGCCACCTTTGCCATGTCAAAGCCGGTAACCTCATGGCCCGCCTTGGCCAGATTGGCAGCCATTGGCGCGCCCATGTTCCCAAGCCCGATAAATCCGATCTTCATGATCTGTCCCTTTCAAATGTGAGGCCCGTATCGCCCAATGGGGCAAGCATGTCTGAAACGGCGGTTAGTGGCAATGTGTCAAAGCCGTAGCGCCAGTTCGGGGTGCGGTCCTTGTCGATGATGGCGGCGCGAATGCCCTCAATGAAATCGGCATGTTCGCTGGCTCGTGAGGTAAAGCGGTATTCCAGTTTGAGGGCTTCGCGGATGTCATGGCAGCCGCGCAGGGTGCGGATCATTTCAATCGTGCAGGCAACGGAAAGCGGCGAGCAGCGGCTGAGGGATTTGAATGTTTCGCGCGCGAAATCGCTGTCAGTATTGCGAAGATCAGCGAGTATATCTTGCAGGGTTTTACCTGAAAAAGCGGTGTTGATCTGATCTGAGAGGCCGCTCATCAGCCCTTGCGGGGGGGGCTCGCTTTGGCTGGCTATCTCAGCAAAATCACAGGTTTCTTCCAATAAAACAATGAGTTCCGGCCATTTTTTAATGTCGATATAGCTATCGGCAAAGCCTGCGAGAATGGCATCTTGTGGCCCCATGCGCGCGGCGGTGGTGCCAAGATATTCGCCCCAATGCCCCGGCGCATTGGCCAGGATCAACGAGCCGCCCACATCGGGCACAAGGCCAATGCCGCATTCGGGCATCGCGATGCGGCTTGTCTCACAAACGATGCGGTGCGTGCCGTGGCAGGAAATGCCCACGCCGCCACCCATGGTAAAGCCCTGCATGAAGGCGACATAGGGCTTGGGGTATTCGGAAATGAGCGCATTCAGCCGGTATTCATCCCGCCAGAATTTTTGCCCGTAGGCGAAATCACCGGCGCGGCCTTTGGCGTAGAGATCGGCGATATCGCCGCCGGCGCAGAAGGCCTTGTCGCCTGTTGCATCAATGATCACCAGCCTCACTGCCGGGTCATCGCGCCATGTGAGAAGAGCGTCTTCGATGGCCAGACACATCTCATAGGTCATCGCATTCAAAGCCTGCGGCCGGGTCAGGGTAATGCGGCCCGCATGGCCGGAAATGCGGATATTGATATCGCTCATTTTTCGGACAAAAGCTGCCGCGCCACGATCAGGCGCATGATCTCATTTGTGCCTTCAAGGATTTCATGCACCCGCAGATCACGCACCAGTTTTTCGATGCCGTAATCCGCCAGATAGCCATAGCCGCCATGCAGTTGCAGGCATTGGTTGACGATGTTGGACCCCGCCTCGGTCACGAATTTCTTGGCCATGGCGCAGAACTTGGTGGCATCGGGCGCGCTTGTGTCAAGCTTCCAGGCCGCGTGGCGCAGGAAGGTGCGGGCGGCCTGCAATTCGATCTCCAAATCGGCAAGGCGAAATTGCAAGGCCTGAAACTGATCAATTGGTTTGCCAAAAGCCTTGCGCTCGGCCATGTAGCCAAGGGTCAGGGTGAGGGCGGTTTGCGCGGCCCCCAGCGAGCAGGACGAAATGTTCAGACGACCACCATCAAGCCCGGCCATGGCGTAAGAAAAACCCTTGCCCTCTTCGCCCACCAGATTATCCGCCGGGATAGCGCAGTCATCGAATTGCACCTGCCGCGTCGGTTGGCTGCGCCAGCCCATTTTATCCTCAAGCCCGCCAAACGAGAGCCCATCGCTGCCGTCCTCGACATATACGCAAGATATGCCCTTTGGCCCATCCTCACCGGTGCGGGCCATGACAACATAGGCGTCGGAATAGCCGCCGCCCGAGATGAAAGCCTTGGTGCCGTTGAGGATATAGCCCTCATTGCTGCGGGTGGCGCGGGTTTTAAGGGCGGCGGCATCCGAGCCGGAGCCGGGCTCGGTCAGGCAGTAGGACAGCACCGTTTGCATGCTCAGAATATCGGGCATCAGGCGGGTTTTCATCGCGTCGCTGGCGAAGGCGTCAAGCATCTTGGCGCACATGTTATGGATTGACAAAAATGCCGCCACCGATGGGCAAGCCATTGAAAGGGCTTCAAAAACCAGCGTGGCATCAAGCCGCGTCAACCCTGAGCCGCCGCTTTGCTCAGACACGTAAAGCCCGCCGAAGCCCAGCTCGGCAATACGCGGCCACAGATCTTTGGGGATGCAACCTTCGCGCTCCCATTCGCGGGCGTGGGGCGCGATGTGCTCCTGCCCAAAGGCATGGGCCATGTCAAAGATGGCAATCTGTTCTTCGCTTAGGGCAAAATCCATCCGGGGCCTCCGCTGGGCGTTGAATTGAACATGTGTTTAAATACCAAATTTTACAGGATTATTGCAAGGCGGAACCGGTCACAGATCGGCGTGGTATTCCTCGATCAGGTGGCGGACGACGGCCTGAAGCGCGTGATCATTATCATATCCTGCCTGGGTTGCGTCGATATAGGCCTGACGCTGGCGGGTGGCGCTGGTGCCGGATTTGAGGATGTCATGCACTGTTTCCATTTCACGCTCGGAGCCAAAAAAACCGGCATCTTCTTCGGTGAGTTTTATCAATTCATCCATCAGGGTCGCAAAATCCACAATCCTCTGCTGGCCAAAATCTATCAGCCCTTCGTTGATCCCGTAGCGCTGTGCACGCCAGCGGTTTTCACCGATCAGAAAGGTATCATAAATCCGCCAGCGCTGATTGCCGGTGGACAACCGCCATAGCATACGGGTGAGGGCCTGGGTGATGGCGGCGAGGGTGAGCGCGTGTTCGAGCCGGGGCTGCACATCGCAGATTCGCGATTCAAGGGTGGGGAATTTCGACGAGGGCCGCAGATCC
Organism: Roseovarius sp.; assembly: GCA_021775255.1. Classification (GTDB taxonomy): domain Bacteria; phylum Pseudomonadota; class Alphaproteobacteria; order Rhodobacterales; family Rhodobacteraceae; genus Roseovarius. The sequence goes on along the minus strand of JAJFIA010000001.1, from coordinate 446,126 downwards.
CACCAGATTTTCGAGCTGTCCTCGATGATGCCCAGATCAACCAGCGCCTGCACCGAGCGTTCAAATTCTCCGAAGCTTTGCATGCGCGGCGGCAGGCCGGTGCGGGGCAGGTTGTCAAATACCGTCAGGCGGTAGCTGCTGAGGCCGGTATCATGGCCCTGCCAATAGGGCGAGGAGCTGCTGAGCGCCAGAAGATGCGGCAGGAAATAACTGAGCTGATTCATCAGATCAATCCGCCGGTCGGGGGGATTTACGCCCACATGCACATGCATGCCACAGATCAGCATGCGCTGGACAACCCCGGCAAGATCTTTCGAGAGGTGATTATAGCGCTCTTTGTCGGTGTGGCTTTGCTGACGCCAATCGGAAAACGGATGGCACGAGGCGGCAATCGGCGCGAGGTTGAAATCCGCCGCATGTCTGGCAACGCAGGAGCGCAGGCGCTTCAAATCCTCGCGCGCCTCGGCCACATTGGCGCAGACCCGTGTGCCGATCTCGATCTGACAGTTGAGGAATTCCGGGCTGACCTGATCCTGCAATTCGTTCTTGCAGGCCTGCATCAATTCCGGCGGGGCATCATGCAGGGCGAGGCTGTCGCGGTCAACCAGAAGATATTCTTCCTCAACGCCGATGGTGAATTCTGGAATGATATGGGCCAATGTCGCCGCTCCGGTGTTTGCTGTCTTGATGGGGACAGTTCAGCACGGATTGAGGCTTTGGTCAAAGAAAACGCCCGGCAGGGTTCCGTGCCGGGCGTTGGATTTTATTTTAGTCGATGGCTTTGAAATGAAATTCGCCACCTTCTTTCATGCCCGAAGGCCAGCGGGTGGTGACGGTTTTGGTGCGGCTGTAGAAGCGAAACGAATCCGGGCCGTGCTGATTGAGATCGCCAAAGGCCGATTTTTTCCAGCCGCCGAAGGTGTGATAGGCCAGCGGTACAGGGATCGGCACGTTGATGCCGACCATGCCGACATTGACCCGGCTGGCGAAATCGCGGGCGGTATCGCCGTCACGGGTAAAGATCGAGGTGCCGTTGCCATATTCGTTGTCCATGGTCAGCTTCAGCGCCTCTTCATAGCTTTCCGCGCGCACCGTGCTGAGGACCGGGCCGAAAATTTCGGTTTTGTAGATGTCCATATCCGGGGTCACGTTATCAAACAGATGCGGCCCGACAAAAAAGCCGTTTTCATAGCCCTGCAATTTGAAATCGCGGTTATCGACCACCAAAGTGGCCCCCTGATCAACGCCGGATTCGATAAGGCCAAGAATGCGTTCTTTCGAGGCGGCGGTAATGACCGGGCCGAAATCCACGTCATCGCCATCGGTATAGGGGGCGACGCGCAGTTTTTCGATCCGGGGGACCAGTTTTTCAATCAGGTTGTCGGCGGTTTCCTTGCCCACGGGCACGGCCACGGAAATGGCCATGCAGCGTTCGCCCGCCGCGCCAAACCCGGCACCGATAAGGGCGTCTGCGGCCATATCAAGATCGGCATCGGGCATCACGATCATGTGATTCTTGGCGCCGCCAAAGCATTGCGCACGCTTGCCGCTGGCGGTGGCACGGGCATAGATATATTGCGCAATCGGGGTGGAGCCGACGAAAGACACGCCTTGAATGATCTCATGATCCAGCAGGGTATCAACTGCTTCCTTGTCGCCATTGATGACCTGAAACACGCCTTCGGGCAGGCCCGCCTCGATGAACAGTTCCGCAAGCGCCAGCGGCAGGGACGGGTCGCGCTCGGACGGCTTCAGGATCACCGAATTGCCACAGGCCAATGCCGGCCCCACATGCCAAAGCGGCATCATCGCGGGGAAGTTGAACGGCATGATCGCGGCGACAACGCCCAGAGGTTGACGCATGGAATGCATGTCGATGCCGGTGCCGGCGCTGTCGGTGAACTCGCCTTTAAGAAGCTCGGGCGCGCCGACGCAATATTCGATCACCTCAAGGCCGCGGGTGATATCGCCCTTGGCATCGGGGATGGTTTTGCCGTGCTCACGGCTGAGGATCTCGGCCAGGCGATCCATGTCGCGGTTGAGCAAATCCACGTATTTCATCATTACCCGGGCGCGTTTTTGCGGGTTCTGCGCCCCCCAGCCGACCTGTGCCCGGGCGGCGATATCAAGGGCGGCTTCAACCTCCCCCACGCTGGCCATCGGGCATTTGGCCTGTACCTCGCCGGTGGCGGGGTTGAAGACGTCTGAAAAACGCCCCGATGTGCCTTTGACATGCTTGCCGTTCACGAAATGGGTCAGTTCCTGCATTTTATCCTCCATCAGAATCCACGCGAAAGGTAGCATTGCAATTTTGGCCGGAAAAGAGGCAATATTTCAAAAAGGACATGCAAAAATGCAAAGGGCGCGGCAATGAACACGCAATGGGATGATCTGAAGATATTTCTGGCGGTGGCGCGGCGACAAAGCCTGTCGGCGGCGGGGCGGGCATTGAAAATTGATCCGGCCACTGTGGGGCGGCGGGTTGCCCGGCTTGAGGAAGGCTACGGCGCGCCATTATTTGCCAAGTCACCCACCGGCTATGCCTTGACGGATGCGGGGCAGCGGCTGATGGCGCATGCGGTGCATGCTGAGCAGGCGGTTGAGGACGCGGCCGAGGAAATGGCGGGCAAATCCGGCGGTTTGTCCGGGCAGATCAGGATTGGCGCGCCCGATGGCTCGGCCAATTATCTGTTGCCGCAGGTCTGTGATGCGATTGGCCGCGATAACCCGGAACTGGAGGTGCAGATCGTGGCGCTGCCAAGGGTGTTCAACCTGTCGCGGCGCGAGGCGGATATGGTGGTGGCGGTGAGCCGCCCCACGGCGGGGCGGCTGACAGTGCAGAAGATCACCGATTACAAGCTGCATCTTGCGGGATCTGAGGAATATCTGCGCCAACACCCGCCGATCACATCGCTGGAGGATATAAAAAGCCACCGGATGATCGGCTATATTCAGGATATGATTTTTGTCAAAGAGCTGGATTATCTGGCCGAGGCCGGGGTTGAGCATGTCAATCTGGCGTCCAATTCGGTGTCGGTTCAGATCAACTGGGTGCGGCAGGGCTGTGGCCTTGGCATCGTGCATGATTTCGCGATACCGGCGGTGGGGGGGCTGGTGAAGGTGCTGCCCGACAAGATCAGCCTGACGCGCAGTTTTTATCTGGTGCGCCATGCCGATGACCGTCGGCTTGACCGGCTCAACCGTTTTGCCGCCGAGCTGAGCGAAGGTGTGCGGCGGGAAGTGGCGCGATTGGAATCGCTGACTTGACAGAAAGATGATCATGCGTGAGGCTGGGATCATTGCAACCCCACTTATTTCGGAGGCCGCACCATGCTTGTTCAACAAATCCTTAAATCCAAAGGCTATGAAGGCGTTTTTACCATAAAACCCGGGACATTGACATCGGATGCCGCGAAACTTCTGACGGAAAAGAAGATTGGCGGGCTGGTGGTATCACGCGATGGCAAATCGGTGGACGGGATATTATCCGAGCGCGATATTGTGCGCACCTTGGCGGCGCGCGGCGGTACTTGTCTCACGGAAACTATTGACGGGATCATGACGGAAAATCCGGTTTGCTGTGCGCGCAGTGACAGGTCGGATGCGGTGCTCACGCGCATGACAGAAGGGCGCTTTCGGCATATGCCGGTGGTGGAAGACGGCGTGCTGGTGGGGATTGTTACCATCGGTGATGTGGTCAAGGCGCGATTGCAGGAATTGTCGATGGAGAAAGATGCGCTTCAGGGCATGATCATGGGTCACTGAGGCGTTACCGGCTTTGATCAGCGCCGGCACGGGAGTGTAAAAATCCGCGCCGGCGTCCATGTCAGTGCATCACGTAATAAAGCACCGTATATTCACAATGGCTGTCGGCCCAGACATCCACCGCCGATAATTCATCTTTCCATGTATCAATAAGGCCCGCGGCACATTCATCGCGCACCGATTCGATGGCCTGACGGTAGGCAAGATTGCCGTTCTTGAAATCGAACAGGGTGAAGGCCTGCAAGAAACGATCCTGAAATCCGGCCATGCCCTGCTGCACCCTGTTGCGGACATCAAAGGCATAATCGCGGGCGATGACAACATCTTCACGGGTGCCCGGAACGGACACATGGCCCGAGAGGAAGTGCTTGAAATCATAGGCAAGAACGGTGTCAAACATTGCGAAATAAGCGCCGACATCGGTGGTGGCCCCGAAATTCATGAACGGCACCTCACCCGGGGTGATGGTATCAATCGCCATCAGGAATTCCTGATCGGGCAGGTATATCATCACATCCTGATCCTCGGCATGAAAATTTGTGGTCTTGAGCGCGATCGGCACCCCGCCGATGCTGAGATCAAGGCTGTCATCGAAGGTTTTCGTTGGTTGCAGGATGTTTGGGTGCTGCCGCGATGCAAGGCTTTGCGCCACCTTGTCGGCGGCGATGACCGTCAGGTCCGGCAAATCGGCAAACACGATTGTGCCCCCGACATGATCGGTATGTCCGTGGCTCATGATGAGATGGGTAATCGGCACGCCCGGCGCGGTTGCTTCGATCACCGGGCGCAGGCGCTCGGCGAAGCTTGGCGGGGCATCAAACACGACAATGCCGTCCTTGGTAACCAGAAAGGCCGATTGATAGATGTGGTCGGTCACGAAATAGAGCCCTGGTTCGATCTCGCCCACATAAAGCCCGGTATCGGGATCAAGCGGCGGCACCCGCGCAAGCATCTTCGGCAGCTCTGGTGCGAAGTGGCGAAATGAATCCGGGTGATCCGGTTCAAGCCGGATGGTGTTTGCGGTGTTATGCGGGGAAACGGGTGAGGCCGCTCGGCTTATCGCCGGGAGGGCAAGGCCAATGGCGGTAAGAAGGGCGAGGGCTGAAAGCCGGGTGAAATATTGCATTTGATGCTCCTTTGGTTGATTGGATGCCAAAGGGATAGGGCAGGCGGCGGACAATCGTATTGACCGTCCCGGCCAATGAATTGACTAACCTGGCCAAGGCCGATCAAAGCGTTTCGCGCCAGACCTGTGCGCCATGTTTTTAGTGAGATGCTTCAGCAAAGGCTGGTATCGCGGCGATAGCTTGCCGGGCTGCACCCCAGCCATTTCTTGAAGGCGCGGCTGAAGGAGCTTTGCTCGGAAAAACCGGTGAGAAAGGCGATCTCGGCGATTGAATAGCGTTGATCCCCCAGCAGCCCCTCGGCCAGTTGCCGCCGGGTGGTTTCTGTCAGGGTCTGGTAATTCAGCTTATTCTCGGCCAGTCGCCGGTGCAGGGTGCGCACACTCATGCCAAGACGCCGGGCAATATCCTCCATTTTGGGCGAGCCATCGCTGAGAGACCGGGCAACCGCATCTTTGACCAGATCCTCGAGGGGCTTGTCAGGGCCAAGTTTTACAAGTTCCGCGTCAAGATGCCGGATCAGGAATTGCGTGATACCCTCATCGCCAAGTTTATTGGGCCGGGTCAGGGTTTCTGGCGGAATGAAAAACCCATCCATATCGGACTCAAACACAACGGGGCAGCCAAAATAGCGCTCATGGGCGGCGATGGATTTTGGGGCCGGATGTTTGAAATGAACCTCCGATGGCACAAATTCCCCGGTCGTGACCTGACGGCTGATCGACACCACACTGGCCAGGGTTGCCTCATTGGAAAGCCGGATACCAAGGCGCCGCGCCCCGGCGCGATGCAGGACAAAGCAGTATTTTCCGGCGTCTTGGCGCACCTCGTATTCAACAATGTTGCTTAACAGAAGGGCATAGCGCTCGGCCCGGGCGAAGGATGCGCGCAATGTCGGGGCGGCCTTCCAGGCAAGCCCGAAGGCGCCATAATCATCGCAATTCATTGTCTGCCCCGTGCGAATGGGCAGGTCGGTTACGTCGATCTGGCCGGCAATGCGTTCCAGAAGATCATAATATGCGATGTCAGAGATCATGGTCATCGGGTTTGTGGTGCTGTTCGGGTCGATCCCTACCGACCGTAAAGCCGTGTTCCGATCCACGCCCGCCCCGGCCGTATCAACGACGCGCCGTACAAAAAGAGAAGTCACAAAGCCCATTACGGTGGTATATAGGCTGCAGCACTGCGATCAAGTAGGGGGGCGGATTTCAACATCTGTCGGGCGGATGTGGCCCATGATCATGGTTTTCCCGCTTGCATTCCGGGCCATGGTATTGTTGCCTTGAGGCGGCAGAAATTTTGGAGGCACCTGATGCGCATTGGCCTTTATCCCGGCACGTTTGACCCGATCACGCTGGGGCATATTGATATTATCCGCCGGGCGGCGGCGCTGGTGGACCGGCTGGTGATCGGGGTGGCGATCAACCGCGACAAGGGGCCATTGTTTACGCTTGAAGAGCGGGTGGCGATGATCGAGGCGGAATGCGCCAAATTGTCGGATCAGATGGGAACCGAGATCGCGGTGCATCCGTTTGAGAACCTGCTGATTGATTGCGCCCATGATGTGGGGGCGCAGATCATCATTCGCGGGCTCAGGGCGGTGGCGGATTTTGAATATGAATTTCAGATGGTCGGCATGAACCGGGCGATGGATGCCAGCGTCGAGACGGTCTTTCTGATGTCCGAGACCCGGCATCAGGCGATTGCCTCGAAGCTGGTCAAAGAGATTGCCCGGCTGGGCGGGGATGTGGGCAAATTCGTGACGCCTGAGGTGAAGAATGCTTTGAAAGAGAAGTTTTAGTAACCATGTCTGTTGAGGGAGTACGTCGGACATTTAAACCATTTTTTGCATGGTTTTTTTTCACTGATTTTTGGTGCGTTCATACTGTGGTATGTGCCTACGTTTTATGTACTGAATCGGTATCATTTGGACATCAAGGTTTTCAAAATTGAGATCCCTTTAAAATGTTATAAAAGAAATAGTTATCACGGGCCGCTATCATTCTTGTTCCGCACTAAGGCGTACCGGGATTTTATTCCTGACCATGGCTTTGCAGATTATTGCGGGGTAATGGAAACCAGCCATGGATGGATTAAATTGCCAGAATCCAATTGGTTGAACCCATTCAAGACGAGCCGGGAAAATATGTTGAAACAGTTGAAGCCCGGTTGCCACTACAAGGTGACGGTGTTCAGTTTTTATGAACCAAAACCAGTTGGATTGAACTCAGGCACCAATGCCCCGCCAGAGCTTTTACGAATTGACTATGCCTACCCATGTAAATCGTGACTGAGGGAAGCCAGTTGACTATACTATATGTTAATCACTGATTTAGAACCAAACATTTAGAGGATATTATGCCTCATAAAAATATATTTCAGACCTTGGCAGTATTCATTATCCTGCTGTTGTTTCCAACACTATCAACGGCCTGTCCGTCCGCCTCTGATCTGGCGGCGACCGGATCAGAGCCAAGTGCTGCCGATTTGGCCGATTGTCTTTTGCTGGCACAGTTCGATATCGAAACCGGGCGCGGCCCGGTGGTTGGGTCGATCTATGGATTGCCGGAATCCGATCTGAGGTTGGTGGCCGCGGCGGAAGAGGCGTTGACGCGCTCCGGGCGTGCCCTTGCCGGTTTGGGAGCATTGGGGTCAGACCCGGTTGATCTGTATATTTCGCCCACCAGTTATAGCTTTGAGACAGAAGATGATGATGAAACATTGGCCGCCGCGCAGATTGGTGCCAGGCCCACGCCCGATGTGGCGCGCAAATGCATCATGGCCGCGTTTCCGACTGTGCGCATGGATGAGATCAAATTCACCATTGCACATGAGTTTTTCCATTGCGTGCAATTCAAAGAGTTCAGCAGCAGCAGAACCAGTGCCGGGGCCGATTGGTGGGTTGAAGGAACGGCCGAATGGTTTGCCAGTCTGGTGTATCAGGGCACATCCCTTTCTGACGGGTGGGTGTCAGGGTTTGACGCGGATTCTGCCAGGGTGCCGGTTACTCAGATGCCTTATACATCGGTGGTGTTTTTCTGGTGGATGGGTCAGAATATGGGCCCTGAAAGCATTGTCGGCCTGATGCGCGCGATGGAGGGGGCGGGCGGCTCGCAAGAGGATACGCTTGCAAGCGTTGTTTCAGAAACCGAATTCCTGCAATTCGTGACCGATTATCTGGAAGGCAATATCGTGCAGCCCGGCGGACGGGCGGCGGCATCTACCCCGCTGCATGAGGATATCCGGGATATTGATGAGGATACCGATATTACACTTGAGGCGGGAAGGTTTGTGGCGCATCGTACGCTGTTGAAATTTGCCTGCGGAAGCTGGACAACGACCGTAAATGACACCAAAGGCGCGAATAAGGCGCTACGCCTGCCTGACGGGGATTGGGAGGATTTGCCCGATGAATTCAGCTCGGAATCCGAGGCGCGCATTGAATTTCTGTTCGCCGGGGCGGGCACGGATGCGGATGGATTTCGGTTGGAATTCAAGGCCGAAAAAACCCCCTGTGCGCCGTGCCAGGCCCCCGAGATTTCCGATGGGCCTGAGGCCTGTCTGATCGGCGAATGGCGCCTGGCAAGCGGTGGCATGGGGGCCAAGATTGGCCAGATGCTGAATGAAGGATCGGCGCTGAGCGGGGTGGATTACCCGGATATTGATGGGCTGTTGATATTGCGGCGCGATGGCACTTTTTCCCTGAGTGCCAATGATGACGGCAGCATGGAACTGAGTACCGAGCGCGGGACATTCAGCGCCCGGATGTCGATTTCCATGGAGAAAGAGGGCACATGGTCAATCAATGGTGATGATCTGGTGCAATGCTACCGGCCGATTAAATCTATCGAGATTGATGAAACCGTGACAGATCCGGATGGTCTGTCGCAAAGAATTACCGAAAATCAGTTTCGCGGCCCGAAGCTGTCATATGAGGAAACCCGGCAGTTTACCTGTAATGAAGGCGTGTTGCAGATCATCCAGCGCGCATTTTTTGCACCAACCATTGAATGGGTTTATGAAAAATAGCTTTGGGGATGCCCGCCCGAGTGTGATTATGCCTGATGTTGCGCGCGCTCTTCATCCGCCGGAACCAGCGGCGTTTCGACCAGATCATCAATCAGCAGGCTGAGCAGGGTTCCGCGCCCGGTGACACCGGCCTTGTGGTAGATGCTGCTCAGATGGGATTTGATCGTGCCCTCGGCCGAGCCGCGCAGGCCGGCGATTTCAGTGATCGACATTCCCTTCACGGTAAATCCCGCCACATCCTGTTCGGCCGGGGTCAGATTCCACCGGCGGAAATGTTCCTGCATGATCTCGTGAAATGCCCCTGCTGCCAGTGAGACCTGTCGCTTCAGATGCGCCGTGTGCCGCAACAGGGCCATCAGATAGCGGATCTCGAACAGGACCGCGAGGATCAGGCTGAACGCGGCGATGGCCTCGATGGTGAGGTGCAGGTTGTTAAACGCGCTCAGGCCGTAGGGAAAGGCATCGCTCATCACATCCCACAAAAAGAATGCAGCGCAGAATGTCTGCACCGCAATCAGGGCAAGCAACAGGCCCGGCTTATCAGCGTTTATGCGTATCATTCCTTTAGTATTACGTCAGCGGGAACGGTTTTGACACCCGTGACCATAGCCCGCGGCAGATTGACGCCGGTGCGAAGGCTTTCAATGACCACGGCGGCGATATGCAACACGACCGAAATTTCGGCCCAGCCCACGAAAATCTCATGCGCCTCTTCGACCCATTCAACGCCCCAGAAGGCATTGGTTGTCATCATGTAGCCGGTAACGCCAATGATCAGAATGGAGCCGATGATGTTGAAGATCATCAATGCGCCAAGTGGCGAATGGCCCAGATGGGTGCTGCGGCGGCGTGTGGCGATATCGGAAATCTGGCCGATCACCTGCTTCCGGTTGGGGGTGAATGCGGCAAACCGGGCGCTGCGCGGGCCGACAAACCCCCAAAGGATGCGGGCAACAATCAGTGCCACAATGGCATATCCGACCCAGATATGGGCTTGGCCCTCTTCGTCAAGGATCAGCGCATTGGCGGTAAATCCGATCACCAGCGACCAGTGGAAGATGCGAACAAACGGATCCCAGATTTTGAATTTTTTCATCATGCTGCCCTTTTGAAATACGGCCCTGTCCTTTTGATGCGCGGCCATCAGATAATACCAAAGTGTTTCGCCATGCAGCCTCGGCGTGCCTATGGCGAAACACTTCTTATGTAACTCACCTGGCTGAGTTTCATCATCCGGTCACGGCTGCGACCGGTGGATGAAATGCCTTAGTCGTCATTTTTTGTGTCGAGCATTTTGAGATCCTTGCCGAAATAGAGCTCGTAGCGTTTCCCGTCTTTGAGCGCATAGACCTCGTACATGCCATCCTCGGTTTTGACACTGCGAACATCGTACCCCTCGGCGCTGAGGCCGGATGTGATCTGTTCCACGACAGCGGCGGAGGGTTTGCCCTTGATTTCATTGGTTTGCGAAGCTGAGGCGAGCGAAGCCGCGCTGAGGGCGAGGGCAAGGATAATGATACGTTTCATGTGGTTTCCTTTCATCGGGTTGTTGCGATCTGTTAGCTGTCGCACTGACCCCGAATTGTGCCTGCCGCGGTGAAAACACTATGGCTATTTGGTTGGTTTTGCGGGTTTGCACCTTTGGTTGAGAGAAATTCCGCGCATATTTCGAATGGCTTTTTTGGTCACGCATGAAAAACCCCGGCACCGCAGGGGGGCCGGGGTTGAAACTATAGATTTGGGGGGTTTTACAGGCGGCCCATGGCAGCGGCCACATCGACCATGCGGTTGGCAAAGCCCCATTCGTTGTCATACCAGCTCAGGATCCGGCACATGGAGCCATGCATCACCCGGGTCTGATCGGTGGCAAAGATCGAACTGGCCGGATTGTGATTGTAATCTGATGAAACCAGCGGCCGGTCGCAATATTCCAAAATCCCTTTGAGAGTGCCATTAGCGGCGTCTTTGATGGCCGCGTTGATCTCGTCCACCGAGGTGTCGCGGCTGGCCTCGAATGTCAGGTCAACCACGCTGACATTGGGCGAGGGCACGCGGATGGCGGTGCCGTCAAGCCTGCCGTCAAGCTCGGGCAGGACAAGGCCCACGGCACGGGCGGCACCGGTTGTGGTGGGGATGATATTGGCCGCCGCCGCGCGGGCGCGGTAGAGATCCTTGTGCATGGTATCAAGGGTGGGCTGATCGCCGGTATAGCTGTGGATCGTGGTCATGAAGCCGCGGGTGATGCCGATGGCATCATTCAGCACCTTGGCCACCGGGGCGAGGCAATTCGTGGTGCAGGAGGCGCAGGAGATGATTTGATCATCCCCTGTCAGCAGCCCGTCATTGACACCGTAGACAATCGTGCGGTCGGCCCCTGTTGAGGGGGCTGAAACCAGCACCCGTTTGGCACCGTTCGCAAGATGCACAGCGGCCTTGTCGCGGGCGGTGAACACGCCGGTGCATTCCATCACGATATCAACATCCTGCCACGGCAGTTTTGCAGGATCAGGCTCTGCCGTGACCTGCATGGTCTGGTTGCCGGCGATGATCGTGTTGCCCTCTACGGTAATGTCCTGCGCCAGCCGGCCATGTACCGTGTCAAACTCAAGCAGGTGGGCGTTGTAATCCACCGGGCCAAGATCATTGATCGCGGTGATCTTGATATCATCGCGGCCCTGTTCAAGCACGGCACGCACGATGTTGCGCCCGATGCGGCCAAAACCATTGATGGCGATTTTAACTGTCATGGCCTGCTCCTGTAGGTGGTTAGCGCTAACATAAGAAAGCGCCAATAAATGTCAAGATATTCCGCGGCTGATTCAGTACCGGATTTTTACCGCCAGAAGGCCATCCATTCGATCATATCGGCCATTTTGCGGGCCAGAAACAGCGAGGCGCTCCAGTCATTATAGATATAATCATAGCCAAGGCCCGCGAGGATCAGCAGCACAAGGAAAATTGCGATCGAATTGGTCATTCAGGGGCCATGTAAAACATATATCCCCTCAGGGTATGCCCGAGGGGGAAGGCCAATTCAAGCCCGGGCATATGTATCAGGCCAGTTGCCCCATGGCCACGGCAACATCGGCCATGCGGCATGAAAAGCCCCATTCATTGTCATACCACGCCAGCACCCGCACCAGACGCTTGCCGGTGACGCGGGTCTGGTCGGGGGCGAAAATGGCGCTTTCCTCGGTATGGTTGAAATCGACACTGACCTTGGGTTCCGGGTCATAGCCAAGCACACCCCGCATCGGGCCGCTGGCGGCCTCGGCCATGGCCGCGTTCACATCGCTCACGCTGACATCTCTGGCGGCGAGGAAGGTCAGTTCCACCGCCGAGACATTGGGGGTGGGCACGCGCATGGCGGAGCCGTCAAGCCTGCCTTTGAGGGCCGGTAAAACTTCGCCCAGGGCCTTGGCGGCACCGGTTGAGGTGGGAATGATCGACATCGCCGCCGCGCGGGCGCGGTAAAGGTCATCATGGCGCCGGTCAAGCGTGGGCTGATCGCCGGTATAGGCGTGGATCGTGGTCATCTGGCCGGATGTGATGCCGATGCTTTCATGCAAAACCTTGGCCACCGGTGCGAGGCAATTCGTGGTGCAGGAGCCGTTCGAGATCATCCGCTCACCTGCCTGCATATCGGTATGGTTGACGCCGTAGACCACGGTGCGATCGACATTTCTGGCCGGGGCCGAGATCAGCACCTTGCCCGCCCCGCGCGCGAGGTGTTTTTTAGATTTCTCGCCGTCATTGAATTTGCCGGTGCATTCCAGCACCACGTCGACGCCCTCCCAATCGAGCGTATCCATGTCATAGGTGGAAAACATCTCGATCGGGCCGTGGCCCAGATCCATGCTGCCCTCATCGGTGATGATCTCATTGGGGTAGCGTCCATGCACGCTGTCATAGCGCATCAGGTGGGCGGCGGTTTTCAAGGGGCCGGTGGCGTTGACCTTGACCACTTTGATATCGTTGCGGGTGCTTTGCGATATATGGGCAAGGGTGGCGCGGCCGATGCGGCCAAACCCGTTGATACCGATGTTGATGGTCATGGCGGATATCCTGATATGCTCTTGCAGATGTCTGGCGATATAGCCTTGCTTGGCCTGCTCTGAAAGGCATTTTTTAACAAAAATCAATATGTTAGCGATAACTTTGCGATCTTTCCTGCTGCTTCTTTGGGTGGTTTGCGCTAACGATTGCGAAATATATGGTTTGCAGTGAATTGTATGGCGGCTAACTTGATTAAAATATGTAAAGGTGCGGGATGAGTGGATTACTGGCTTTGCTGGATGACGTGGCCGCGATTGCCAAGGTTGCGGCGGCTTCGGTTGATGATGTGATCGGGCAGGCGGCCAAGGCAGGAACCAAAGCGGCAGGGGCCGTGATTGACGATGCCGCCGTGACGCCGAAATATGTGCAGGGTTTTGACGCCAAACGCGAATTGCCGATTGTCTGGCGCATCGCGCGTGGGTCGATCTTCAACAAATTGGTGTTATTGCTGCCGGTGGGGCTGGCCTTGTCGGCCTTTGCGCCGTGGCTCATTCCGCCTTTGCTGATGCTGGGCGGGGCGTATTTATGTTTTGAAGGCGCAGAAAAAATTGCCCATGCGCTGGGATTTGGCCATGGCCATGGCGGGCCGGATGGCAGCCATGCGGGTGGGGATCCGGCGCATCTGGAAGAAGCAAAGGTTGCCGGTGCGATCAAGACAGATTTCATCCTGTCCGCCGAGATCATGACCATCACCCTGGCGGCAATCCCCGAGAGCGGCTTCTGGATGGAGGCGGCGACCCTTGCAATGGTTGCCGTGGGCATAACGGTTGTGGTTTATGGCGCGGTTGCGGTGATTGTCAAAGCCGATGATCTGGGGCTTTTGATGGCGGCGCGCGGGCGCTTTGCGGCGACGCGGGCTTTGGGCCGGTTCGTGGTCAGGGCGATGCCTTGGGTTTTGAAAATCCTGATGGTGGTTGGCACCGCCGCGATGCTGTGGGTTGGCGGCTCAATCATCATACACGGGATGAAAGGCATGGGATTCCCGCAGCTTTATGACCATATCCATCACATTGCAGAAATTGCCGCGCATGGGTTTGACGATATGAAAGCAGCCCTCCAATGGCTGACAACGGCGGCGCTGGACGGGATGTTTGGCCTGCTGCTTGGTGTTTTGCTGATCCCGGTCGGGACCAGGATTATCGCCCCGGTATGGCAAGCGGTATTTGGCAAATAAGCCGGGAGCGCAGAACAAAGATCGCAGAACAAAGATCGCAGAACAAATGGGGGCAGGAAGGCCGTATTGCAACGGCATTCCCGCATGAAAATCAGAGCAGCGCCTTGACCTTTTCGACAGTAGCCTGCGCGGTGATGCCGAATTTTTCGTAAAGCGTTTCGGCGGGCGCAGAGGCGCCAAAGCCCGACATGCCAACGAAATCAGCCTTGATGTCGCGGCCACGTTCACCCAAAAGCCATTGATCCCAGCCCAGGCGCACAGCCGCCTCAATACCGACGCGAACCGCGCCACCGGGCAGAACCCGTTTGCGATAGGCGGCGTCCTGCTCGGCGAAAAGCTCCATGCAGGGCATCGAGACAACCCGCGTGCCAATGCCCTCGGCCTGCAAGAGATCACGCGCCTGCATGGCAATCTCAACCTCGGAGCCGGTGGCAATCAGGATGGCCTGCCGTTTGCCTTCCGCCTCGGCCAGAACATAGGCCCCTTTGGCGGTAAGGTTGGTGTTTTTGTGCTCAAGCCGCAGGGTGGGCAGGCCCTGACGGGTCAGCGACAAAACCGAGGGGGTTTCGGTGCTGGTCAGGGCAATTTCCCACGCTTCGGCGGTTTCGACCGTGTCGCAGGGGCGGAAAACATAGGTGTTTGGCGTGGCCCGGCTAATCGCCAGATGCTCAACCGGTTGGTGCGTCGGCCCGTCTTCGCCCAGGCCGATGCTGTCATGGGTCATGACAAAGACCGATGGGATACGCATCAATGCGGCAAGACGCATGGCCGGGCGGGCGTAATCGGTAAAGCACATGAAGGTGCCGCCATAGGGGCGGATGCCGCCATGCAAGGCCATGCCATTCATCGCCGCCGCCATGCCATGTTCGCGCACACCCCAATAGACATAACGACCCTTGCGATTGTCGATGTCAAACGCGGTCATATCGCCCGAGCGGGTGTTGTTGGAGCCAGTCAGATCAGCCGAGCCGCCAACGGTTTCGGGCATGATCGGATTCACCACCTCAAGCACCATTTCCGAAGATTTGCGGGTGGCCAGTTTCGGGCCTTCTTCACTGATCTGTTTTTTCAGCGCCTTGATCCGCGCCGACAGTTTTTTCGGGGCTTCACGGGCCATGATGCGGCTGAATTCGGCCTGACGTTGATTTGAGGCGTCAGAAAGGCGTATTTCCCATGCGGCGCGATCCTTGGCGCCGCGTTTGCCGATGGCCTCCCATGCGGATTTCACGTCGGCGGGCACCTCAAAGGGGCCGGATGTCCAACCATAGGCAGCCTTGGCGGCGGCCATCTGATCCGCGTCGGTCAGGGCCCCGTGGCCTTTGGAAGTGTCCTGCGCCGCGTGGCCCAGAGCAATATGGGTTTTGCAGGCAATCATCGAGGGTTTTTTGCTGGATTTGGCCGCAGTCAAAGCCGCGTCAATCGCCGCCGGGTCATGGCCGTCGATCTCTTGCACATGCCAGCCCGCAGCCTTGAAACGGCGCACCTGATCGGTACGGTCCGAAAGCGATACCGGCCCGTCGATGGTGATGTCATTATTATCCCACATCACGATCAGCTTGCCCAAGCGGTAGCGCCCGGCAAGGCCGATGGCCTCGTGGCTGATGCCTTCCATCAGGCAGCCGTCACCGGCAATGACATAAGTGTGGTGATCCACCAGTTTGCGGCCATAGCGCGCGCGCAGAATTTCCTCGGCCATGGCAAAGCCCACGGAATTTGCAATGCCCTGACCCAGCGGGCCGGTTGTGGTTTCAATGCCCTTGGCGTGGCCATATTCCGGGTGGCCTGCGGTGATCGCGCCCCATTGGCGGAAATTCCTGATCTGCGCGATGGTCATATCTTGGTAACCGGTGAGATGCAGCAGCGCATAAAGCAGCATCGAGCCATGCCCCGCCGACAGGATAAACCGGTCCCGATCCGGCCAGTCGGGGGCGGCGGCATCAAATTTCAGGTGTTTTTCATAGAGCACCGTGGCCACATCGGCCATGCCCATGGGCATGCCGGAATGGCCTGAATTTGCAGCGGCAACCGCATCCAGCGTCAATGCGCGGATGGCTGTGGCCTTGGACCAGTGATCGGGATTGGCGGTTCGCAATGCGGCTATATCCACGGGTGAGAATCCTTTATGAGGTGGCAACAGATGGGGGCTGCATATCAGCCCCGCCTCAAAGATCAAGTATTCGCGCGCAGGATTGCCGTAAAGGGGGGCGCATTTCCCCCAGCCTTTATGTAAACTTGCCCGCAACAGGCCCGAAAGCCGATTCGGGTGGCATAAACCGGGAGCAATGAAGGCATGAGTGACATCAAGGCATTGGAGCAGCGGATCACCACTGCATTGGATCGGGTCAGGAAGGGGCTGGATGCGGTTGCAGATCGGGGGGGGGACGAGGCCAGGGCATTGGCCACCCTGCAACAGGAACTGGCGGATGAAAAACTGGCCGGGGAGCAGCTTGAGGCGCGTTTGAAATCCGTGCTGGAAAAACAGCAATCCGACAGCGAGGCGGCTGAAAAGGCGCAAAAAGGCCGCGATGAGGCGGTGACAAGGCTGGACGCGGAACTGCAATCCCTGCGTCTGGCAAATCAGCAGCTACGGGAAAACAATCAGGCCCTGCGCGAAGCAAATGCCGCCGGGCTGGCGGATGCGGAACTTATCAATAAAGCGCTGCAATCCGAACTGGAAGCCCTGCGCGCGGATCACGCCGCCGGCCGGGCCGAGGCGGGGGCCGTGCTGGCCGATCTTGAGCAGTTGATGAACCGCAATGCAGAGACAACCGAAGTGGGGGATGCCTGATGCCGCAGATCACGATTGAAATAGGCGGGCGTAATTTTGAAGTCGCCTGTCAGACGGGTGAAGAGCCGTATTTGCAGGCCGCAGCCCGGATGCTGGACGAGGAAGCCGCCGCACTGGCCGCACAAATCGGCCGCACACCAGAGCCGCGCATGTTGCTGATGGCGGGGCTTATGCTGGCCGATAAAACCGCAGGCGTGCAGGATAAGCTGAGCGCTGCCGAAGAAAAACTGGCAGAAACGGAGCGGGAGCTGGCGCAGTTGCGCGAAGCCGGTGCCAAGCCCGGTGTAGCCGGCTCTTCGGCGGTGCCCGAGGGGTTGGAGGAAACTCTGTCAGGGATTGCGGCGCAAGCCGAGGCGCTGGCGGATATGGCCGATGGCCTGAAGGGCGGGTAAGCTTTGGCTACGCCGCATATCCGCGATGAGAGAAACTGTGGCGGATGGCTCGAATCATGCTTTGCCTTGCCGCTGTATCGGGGCCATCGGAGCTGCCTATCACCAGATGTGATAGTGGCATTTCAGGAAAACCCTGATCCGGTCCAAGGGCTTTGATCCGGTCGCAAAGCGCGCCAGAGCCAAGCAAGGCGATGGCCACACCGGCCTCGACCGCCGCCGTGACACCGGCAACACTTTGCGATGTGAGGATGATGCGATACGCCCGGCCCATATCTGTCAGGGCCGAAAGCGCCGCCGCGCGCCACCAGCAATCGCGGTCAAACAGCGCCACGGGCAGAACCGGCCGGGTTATCAGATCATGATGCCGCGACATCACCCAATGGGTGGGATCGCGCCACAAAACATCGGCGGGGTCTGGCACCTCTTCTACCTCATAAACCGCCAGATCAAGCGCGCCGGTTTGCAGCGCTTTGGGAAAACGGGCGCTGAGATCACAGGTAATCTCAAGCTCGACCGACGGGTGTGATTGGGCGAATTCGGCAATGATCCGCGTCAGGGTATCGGGCTCGTGATCATCGGGGATGCCAAGGCGGAGCCTGCCGCTCAGATCATCGCTGGTGAGGGCGCGCAATGTCTGATCAAGCCGGGCTGTCACCTCACGCGCGACGGGCAAGAGCCTCTCGCCCACGGATGTCAGGGCCACACCGCGCCCGTGGCGGGTAAATACCGGGCTGCCAAGGGTATCTTCCAGCCGCCTGATTTGCTGGCTGGCGGCGGATTGCGAGCGAAAGATGCGGGCGGCGCCAATGGTCATGCTGCCGCTGTCGGCGACGGCAAGGAAGGTGCGCAGGTGGTCGCTGTCAAAGCTATTCATAAGAAAACTCAATATCAGATGTAAGAAATATTCGTTTTTCTTTTATCTCATGAGGATGCATATCGGGCAAGCCAGAATTGAGAAAGGGCAGGCCATGACCGAGCGGATAGTTCACTCAGGCAGGTTTAACACAAGGCGGGTGTTGCTAATCATTGCCGTGCTTTCGATGGGTATTTCAGTGGCGCTCTGGCCGGTGGCTTTCTGGGGCATGGGCCGGTTCGTGGTGCAATCCTTGATCTCTATCCTGCCGCTGGTGATACCGGGCATCGCGCTTGCAGCCTGGATCATTGCCAGCGGGGCGGATGGCCATATTGCCAAAGCGTTCGAGGGCCGCATGTTGCGGGCGGTGCTGGCGGCCTCGGCAATCGGCGCGGTCACACCGGTTTGTGGTGTGACGGTGCTGCCGCTGATGGTGGGGCTGCTGGCGGCGGGGGTGCCGCTGGCACCGGTGATGGCGTTCTGGTTGTCGTCGCCGGTGACGGATCCGGGGATGCTGGCCACCACGGCGGCAACTTTGGGGGTGAGCTTTGCATTGGGAAAGACACTGGCGGCGTTTGGGTTGGGTATTTTGGGTGGCACGGTAACGGCGGGATTTCACGGGGCAACCTGGGCGCAAAAGCCGTTGCGACAAAACCGCATTGTCGGCGGGTTGCGCAGCAAACGGGGAGGATGCGGTTGTGAGGCGTTGGAATTTCGCGCCATGGTGTGGGCCAGTGCGGCACGCCGGGCGCTGTTCATGCGGCAGATACTGGCGACAACACGGCTTATCCTGATTTGTCTGATCCCTGCATTTGCGGCGGAATATGCGCTGAATGCCGTTTTGGAACCTCAAACCCTGTCAGCCTATGTAGGAAGGGATAGAATATGGGCAATTCCGCTGGCGGTTCTGGTGGGCGCACCTGCCTATGTGGATGGCTATGCGGCATTGCCACTGACCCGGGCGCTGATGGATCACGGCATGTCAGACGGCGCGGCGCTGGCATTTTTGGTGTCGGGCGGGGTTGTCAGCATCTGGGGGGCGATGGCGATTTTTCCGGTGCTGCGCCTGCTGCCGTTTTTGCTTTATCTGGCGCTGGCGGTGGTTGGGTCGCTGGTGGCGGGATATGTTTTTGAGGCAGTTATGTGAAATTTCTCAATAGCGCGTTCAGGTATTGCCCTCAATAAAAGCTTCAACATTCGTCACTTCAGGCTGGAATGCCTGATAAGGCCGGTTTAACCCTTGAATGGAAGAGGATGAAACGTGGTTTGGCAATGGCATCTGAAATTGATCTAAAGCGCATACGCGCCGAGACGCCGGGCCTGAAAAACGGCGTGCATCTGATGGCGTCGGGGGCTGCTTTGATGCCGCAATGCGTGGTTGATGCGGTGGTGAAGCACATTCATCTTGAGGCCGAGATCGGCGGCTATGAGGCGGCAGATCAGCAGGCGGGCCCGCTTGGGCAGGTTTACAACAGCGTTGCCCGCCATATCGGCGCAAAGCGGCATGAGATTGCCCTGATGGAGGATGCCACCCATGCGTGGTGCAATATATTTTACGCGCTGCCCCTGAAACCGGGGGCGCGCATCGTGACCTGTGAGGCGGAATATGCCGCTAATTACGTGGCGTTTTTGCAGCGTGCCAAAAGGGATGATCTCAGGATTGATGTGGTGCCTTCGGATGCTTCCGGTGCGCTGGATGTGGCCTCTCTTGAGGCGCGGATGGGGGAGGATGTTGGCCTGATCGCCCTCACTTGGGTGCCGACCAATGGCGGGCTGGTCAATCCGGCGGCTGAGGTCGGCAGGATCGCGCGCAAACATGCTGTGCCCTATCTGCTGGATGCCTGTCAGGCCTTGGGGCAGATGCGCATTGACGTGACGGAACTGGGTTGTGATTTTCTGTCGGCCACGGGGCGTAAATTCATGCGCGGGCCGCGCGGCACCGGATTTTTATATGTGCGCGAGGCCTGGCTGGATGCATTTGAGCCGCTGATGATTGATCTTTTCAGCGCGCCCTGGGTGGCCACAGATCGCTATGCGCTGCGCCGCGATGCGCGCCGTTTTGAAACCTGGGAAAATGCCTATGCCCTGCGCGCGGGGCTGGGGGCGGCATTTGACTATGCCGATGCCATCGGAATCGGCGCGATTGAGGCACGGGTCAAAGCCTTGGCAGCACAATGCCGGGGGCTTTTGTCGGAAAACCACAAGATCAGGCTGCACGACATTGGCACCGATCAATGCGGTATTATCAGTTTCTCGGCCGATACGGTTGAGGCGGATGAAATCGTGCAGAAAATGGCCGCAGCCGGGTTTGTTCTTGGCACCTCAACCCCCGCGAGCACACGGATTGACGCCGAACGTCGCAACCTGCCAACTGTGGTGCGCATGGCTCCGCATTATTACAACTCAGAAGATGAGATCAAAGCCTGTGTGAGGCAGCTCTTTCGGCTGATCTGATATTCCACAATTTCATTTTTCCCCAAGTACTCCCGCCGGAGGCAGTGCTTCATGGGCCACAGGCTCAAACCCACATGGGGCACGCAACATTAGCCAAGTGCGGCCCGAGGAAGCAGCCAAAGGCTGATGACGAGATACCCTGCGTGCGCGATCAGCGCACTCCGATTAACAGCGTTTTGCCTCAGGCGTTGGCTTCGCGGATCTTATCGGCGGCGGCTTTGTCATAAGATACCTCGTTTTGTTCAAACAATGTATCAAGCTCGCCCGAGAGGGTCATCTCGGTGATGATGTCACAACCGCCGACAAATTCGCCTTTGACATAAAGCTGCGGGATGGTGGGCCAGTCGGAATAATCCTTGATGCCCTGGCGGATGTCTTCATCGGCCAGCACATTCACATCGGAATACTCAACCCCCATGAAATTCAGCACACCCGCAACACGGGATGAAAACCCGCATTGCGGCATGTCCCTGGTGCCCTTCATGAACAGGACAACGTCATTGCTTTTGACGGTTTCGCTGATTTTGCTTTTTGCATCTGTCATTTCTTTTCTTTCTTTTTTGCATGATGTGGCACAAAGGCCTTTGCATATTCCTGTGGGTCACGGGTAACCCGGATCGCGCCGCCATGGCCCCCTCCGGGCCCACCCATGCCATAGGTGGTATCAATCAACTGGTCGCCCTGGCCCGGCTCGGTTCCGCGGGGGGATTTGTTTTCCGTTTTTGCCCGGCTGCGGGCCAGCAGGATAACCAGCACGACGGCTGCAATGCCCCACAACAAGTATGACAGAAACCCACCCATCAGATTAATCCGGTGCCTTGGTGGTCAGCGCCAGCGCGTGCAGAGGGCTGGCTGGCCCGTCCATCTTGCCTTTGAGCGCGGCATAGACGGCGCGCTGCTGCTGCACCCGGTTCTGGCCGCGAAAGCTTTCATCAATCACCTCGGCGGAAAAATGCGCGCCGTCATCACCTTCAACAATGATCAGCGCATCGGGGAATGTTTCGCGAATCAAGGCTTCGATTTCGGATGCGAGAATGGCCATTGGCATGTCCTTTAAGAGCGTTTTTTGTATCTAATCGTGGCAGGAGCGGGGCGCAAGGGGGCTGTTACGGGCGTTCAGCCCGCAGCATGCCAAAAACCAGCATATCAACCACTTCACCATCCGGGCGACGCCAGTTCTGCCGCAATGTCCCCTCATGGGTAAAACCTGAGCGGTGATAGATGGCATGGGCGCGCGGATTATCCTGCACAACATCCAGCCAAAGGCGCGTGGCCTGCAATTCGTCAAAGGCATGATCAATCAAGGCCCGGATAAAGGCCTGGCCTGTTCCTTTCCCTGTCTTTGCAAGCCCAAGGCGGCGCAGTTCCACCCGGCCCGAGGGATTGCCAATTTCGCAAAACAGGGCAAATCCGGCAGGCGTGCTGTTATTTTCCCAGATCATCAAATTCATATCCGGTGCAGCGCAGTATTCTGCCAGTTCCTGATCCGGGACATCCTCAATATAGGCCGCATTTTCCGGACGCGCCGCGATGCTGTGAATAAAGCCGAAATCGGCAGTCATGGCTGCGCGGATTGAATTATGTAATTGCATGGCAACCTTAAATTTCTTCACCCTTTTCCAGCAGATCATCAATCAGCTTGCGTTGAATGGCACCGCTGTCGCCGCCGCCAAATTGCAGCGCGCCGCCGGAATAGAGCGTGCCATAGCTTGTGGTCAGGTTTACCACCTGACCAAGCCCCGAGATGAACTCATCCTTTTCCAGTGGCGAAAGCGGATGAATGAACGCGGCCCAAAGCCCGCCCTGAGCAATGGCGTAGCGGGCATCGAGCGCGGAATCGAAATTGGCCTGCATCATGCGGGCCATTTCCTCAGGGGTGATGCCCTCGGCTTCGCGGATAAAGGCCATGGCGCGCATCCGGTCGGCATTGGCATCGGTGATCACGATCACGACGGTTTCCGCGATGGTCATCTGCCAGGCAAAACCGTTGCTTTGGGTTTCGGGATCAAGCGCCATGATGATGGCCTCAAGGGTTTCCAGATTCATCGGGGCCTCATAGGCTTCGGGGGTGGTGGTTTCGGGGGCGGTGGCCTCGGGGGTGGTGGCCTCGGGTTGTGTTTCATCCTGCGCAAAAGCGCCCAGCGGTGTCAGCACCAGAACAAGGGCCATAATCAGACGAGTCATCTTTGTTCCTTTCAGGTCATGGCTGATCCTTGCACAGGATTGCGGCCACTGCCATGCCGCTAAAGCGATTGTGATCGGGATGCGAGGCCCCCGCGCCCCGGCCAGCATAATGGCCCCGGCTCGGGGGCGGGGCAGACAGTTGCGCTAAGGCCGCCCGTAAGGGGAGGATTATACGGTATAGTCACCTTTCGATGCGCCGCATTCAAACACAACAGATGCGGCCAAAGCCGCTATACCTACGTACAATCCAAATGTCGGCAAACGCCCACAAATTGCAAATGGCGTGGGCTTTTTTACATTTTCCCTGAGTCAGGTTAAACGCAAAAGGCTTTGGTCACCGCAGAACTCTGATCGACTGGCATCCGCCATTGGTCAGGCGCTACAGATCAAGGTTTGTCAGAAAACTTGCAACGGCTTGTATCGCTGCATCCATGTCAGCGTCCGATGCAAATTCTTCGGGTTTGTGACTGACACCGTCCCGACAGCGGACAAAGAGCATTGATATAGGACAAAGGTCTGCCATCGCCGATGCGTCATGGGTCGCACCGGAGGGGAGGCGCGGCGCGGTGGAACAACTGCGCGTTACAGCAAGCTCCAGTGTCTTGGTCAAATCTTTGTCACAGGGCACGGCTGGCTGCTCATATGTCCTGACTGACGAAAAACCAACATTTCGATCCTGGGATATGCGTTGCCCCATTGTGCGGGTCACTTCTGCAAAGCTCTTGCGCGCGGCATCGCTCAGAGACCGGATTTCAAGTGTCAGTTCTGCGCGCCCCGGAACGGCATTCACCACGTTCGGGTGCAGCGATATTGTGCCCACGGTTGCCCGCAAATCGGGAACGGCTTGAGCCGCGTCGAAGACTTCAGAGATAAAACCGGATGCTGCAACCAACGCATCCCGCCGCGATTGCATGGGAACGGTTCCGGCATGACCGGTCTCGCCGGTAAATGTGACAGCGTTGCGTTCTATACCGCAGATACCGGTGACAATTCCAAGAGGCGCATCCTCTATCTCCAGTACCGGGCCCTGTTCAATGTGCATTTCCAGGTAGCCGAGGACGTCGGAAGGATCGCGTGAAAGCTGTGATACTTTCCGGGGGTCACCGCCAAAAGCAGTAAGCGCATCGCCCAGTGTTTGCCCGTCCTTGTCGGTCATTGTCAGAACTGATGGATCAAACGTCCCGGCCAGGGCCCTTGGCCCCATCAGGGCAGTGGGAAAGCGCACGCCTTCTTCGTCGGCAAAGGCCAGTATTTCAACGGAAAACGGCAATTCCGTTCCGGCATCTGACAGTTTTTGCATGGCAAGGCAGCCGAGGGCGATGCCCATGATGCCATCATAGCGCCCGCCGTTTCGTACGGAATCCTGATGCGACCCGATAAGAAAGGTTTTTGACCCAATGGGGCCTTCCTTTCTGCCGATCAGGGTGCCTGAGGCGTCCATCCGGGATGACATGCCAGCAAGGCTCATCCAGGATCGGATAACATCAAGTGCCGCGCCATGCTCGGGTGTGAAAGGAAACCGGGTGACCCCATCCGGATCAGCGCTGTGGCGCGCAATTTCGGATAAACGGTCCTGAGCGGCTTGTCCCCAATTCATGATGGCCTCCTAATTTATCATGATAAATATTTTGCTACACATACAAATCTAAGATGTCTATGATTTTATCATGATAGAATTTGAGGTGCAGAATGGACGGCAGCAATGCGACTTCGCCAAGGCCAAAGAGATCTCGCCCCGTCTTGGTGGCAGACCAGATAAAGCAATGGGTTGTTGAGCGTGACCTGAAGCAGGGCGACAAGCTGCCCAATGAAAGCGAGATGATCGCCCAGTTTGCCGTTTCCAAGGGCACCGTCAGGGAAGCCTTGCGAATCCTCGAGGCTCAGGGGCTGATCGTGACCAAGACCGGGCCGGGTGGCGGC
Source organism: Roseovarius sp. (assembly GCA_021775255.1). Lineage (GTDB taxonomy): Bacteria > Pseudomonadota > Alphaproteobacteria > Rhodobacterales > Rhodobacteraceae > Roseovarius. Next base: position 421,387 of record JAJFIA010000001.1, on the reverse strand, counting down.
AGCATGGTTGGTGAGGTTTCTGCTGAACGTGCCCGATCCTTGTTGGCGAATTATTTTTACTTCAAGGATCTGTCGATTGCAGACATTTACCAGATGCGAAAAGTGCTGGAACCAGAGCTTGCGGCCAGCCTTGCAGGGTCGCTCACCAACGAACAGCTTGATGAATTGCAGGTGCTTGCGGAACGCCATCCAAAGCCGGCCAAATCAGCGGAAGAAGAAAAGGAACTGCACATCGCGTCGCTGTCATTTCACGCCCGTTTGTCCGAGTTTGCAGACAATCGGTTACTGGGGTTCGTGATTGGGTTCATGGCACGTATACTGACCGATCTGACGGTGTTTCGCGGCCTTTATGATCCGCCCAATATCGAACTCTGGCGCAAGGGGCGGCAGCATCAATTACAGCTTGTTGAGGCCCTGCGGCGCGGCGAAAGTGACAATGCCCGTGAGATCATGGCATCGCATATGCGTGTTGCCGAAGAGCTGATGCGCGTGCAGGAGGCGCATCTGGCCCGTCGCTTTGTGGGAGAGTAGCGTGGCTCTCACTCAGGCCATGCTGCAATCCATTCATGACGAGGTGTTCCGACAGGACGACTGGGGTAAACCGGCGCAGTACATACCCGAGCTTGCGACCATTCCACCGGACCAATTCGCGATTTCGGTCTGTCTGGCGGATGGGCATTGCCTGAAGGCGGGCGTGGCGGACAAACCTTTCTCCATACAGAGTGTTTCGAAGGTCTTTTCGCTTGCTGCTACGCTCGGGCGTGTCGGGGGTCAGCTTTGGACGCGGGTGGGAAGGGAGCCGTCGGGAACCGCTTTTGATTCGGTTGTTCTTCTTGAAAAGGAACAGGGGCGTCCTCGTAACCCATTCGTAAATGCCGGTGCGATCGTTACCACCGATGCGCTCTTGTCGGGCAGAGAGCCAAAGCAAGCACTTGCAGAAACCCTCGGGCTGGTGAGAGCCATGGCTGAAACTGATCAGATATATATCAACAGCAAGGTGGCCGCGTCCGAAAAGGCGACAGGTGCCCGCAACAGAGCGCTTGCGCATTATTTGCAATCGCATGGCAATCTTACCAATGACCCTGACCTGACCCTTGGCACATATTTTCATCAATGCGCAATCGAAATGACAACGACGCAGCTTGCGATGGCGGGGCGATCACTTGCCGGGTTGGAAAACGCCCCCAAAGTGATTGCCCGCGCCCATGCCCGCCGGATCAATGCCCTGATGATGACCTGCGGGCATTACGATGGGTCTGGCGAATTCGCCTTTCAGGTCGGGCTGCCGGGAAAGAGCGGCGTGGGGGGTGGCATTCTGGTGATTGCTCCGGGGGTTGCCTCGATTGCGATCTGGTCGCCAGGGCTGAACCACTACGGGAATTCTCATGCCGGCACCCGCGCCGCAGCCATGCTGTCAGACATGACCGGCTGGTCCGTGTTTTAACCCGACCTTTGGGTTTTGTGCGCCTGGAGCGGCCCGCGTGATTTATCTTCAAGGATCGGGACTTCGGCCAGCCAGTCGCAATAGGGGGGCTGTCGCGCCGCGTCACAAAGGCGGGCAAGCTTAATGATCGGATCGGGGTCGTGATCGACACGCAGGTCTAGCGGGGGTCGGTTCGGGGCCAGCACAAGCAATGCTGCGGATAACAGCCCGCGGCTGTCTCCTCCGGCCTTTTTCGCTGCGGACAGAACCGCCAGCATCCGGTCCGCTGGCGATGCGCGTTCGGTTTCAGCAGCCAGACGCATCGCATCAAGCACGTCAGGCCCCGAAAGCATGTTGCCTGCAATGGCGAGGCCAGGTTCGGTGTGGTGCCCGGAAAATGCGACGCTTTGGGTGCCTGTGAAACCATGGGTGGCACCATTCTTGTCCAGGGCCGTGATTTGCCGGTGGTGTCGCCCGGCATCGCCCTGCGTGACCGTCTCGATGGCCGCAACGGCAGAGTGCCCCTCATACAAGTGCCGCATCACGTCATCGCGCCAGAATGTGCTTGGGGCCGTTCCCTGCGACGCAACCAGCCCTGATTCGATGTCACCGCGCAAAACCCAGCCACCCACACATAGGCTTCCTGTGGCTGCGGCGGCGGCGAAAGTGCCGGTTTTGCTGTCAAAAGTGAGAATCGAGAAGGTCATTCCACGGTCCTAACATATTTTTCTTGTATTTATCATGATAATTTGGCTGAATGCAATTCATCATGATAAATTAAACAGGGAAGGACATTCTGATGACTCTGCTGAAACTGACCCGCCGGGCGATGTTGGCTGCTGGTGCAGCAACAATGCTCGCCCTTTCTCCGCTCTTGGCTGCCGCCCAGACACCTCCCGGTGTATTGATCGTCGGTCAGATCGCCGAACCCAAGTCGCTTGACCCGGCTGCGGTAACGGCGGTGAACGACTTTCGTATCCTGATGAACCTGTATGATGGGCTGGTACGCTATCAGGACGGTGCGCTTGAGGTTGAACCTGCCTTGGCCACGTCCTGGGAGATTAGCGAAGACGGCACAGTTTATACGTTTCACCTGCGTGATGGTGTCACCTTTCACGATGGCAGCGCTTTTGATGCCGAGGCTGTCAAGTTCAACTTCGACCGAATGCTGGATGAAAACCACCCGTTTTATAACACCGGCCCGTTCCCGCTGTCGTTCTTCTTTTCGGCTGTTGACGCTGTCGAAGTCATTGATCCGGTGACCGTGAAATTCACGCTGAATGCGCCCTATGCGCCCTTCCTGTCGAACCTGGCCTATCCGACCGGCCTGATCGTGTCGCCCGCCGCGGTGGAACAATACGGGGCCGATTTCGGGCGCAATCCATCGGGCACCGGAGCGTTCAAGTTTGCGGAATGGCGCTCGAACGAGGCCGTGGTGGTCGAGGCCAACCCCGACCACTGGGATGGCGCGCCCAAGCTTCAGGCGGTGGTGTTCCGTCCGATCTCGGATGCCAATACACGCACCGCCGAGATGCTGGCCGGTGGTATCGACCTGATGGTCGAAGTGCCGCCCGTCGCATTGAGCAAATTTCAGGGTGACGCCTACAAAATTTACGAACAGGCCGGTCCGCATGTCTGGTTCCTGATCCTGAATGCGAAAGAAGGGCCTTTCGCCGACAAGCGTGTCCGTCAGGCGGCAAATTACGCCATCAACAAGGCAGCCCTTGTAAATGATGTGCTGGAAGGTACGGCAGAAGTGGCTGCCGGGCCAACGCCGCCCGCCTTTGCCTGGGCCTATAACGATAGTCTGGAGCCCTATCCATACGACCCGGAAAAAGCCAGGGCATTGATTGCAGAAGCCGGTGCCGAGGGCGCGGAACTGACGTTCTATGTTACCGAAGGCGGCTCTGGCATGCTGGATCCGATTGCCATGGGCACGGCTATACAGGCCGATCTTGCTGCCGTAGGATTTGATGTGAAAATCGAAACCTATGAGTGGAATACCTTCCTTGGCGAAGTGAATCCCGGGCTTGAAGGCAAGGCTGACATGGCCGAGATGGCATGGATGACCAACGATCCCGATACCTTGCCCTTCCTGGCGCTTCGTACCGGTGCCTGGCCTGATCAGGGCGGCTTCAACTCGGGCTATTATTCCAATCCCAAGGTTGACGAGCTGCTTGAGGCGGCCCGTGCATCGACGGATCAGGCGGAACGTGCGCGGCTCTATCAGGAGATGCAGACCATCGTGCAGGATGACGCGCCTTGGGTCTTTGTCGCCAACTGGAAGCAGAACGCCGTGACATCTGATCGTGTCGAAGGCTTCTCGTTGCAGCCGTCCTTTTTCCTGCTGCTTGATGATGTGACCAAGAACTGACCTTGGAACCTGTCAGCCGCGACGGATTGCGCGGCTGACAATACGTAAGGGGGATGCGATGGCTGGTTATATCCTGAAAAGGCTGATTTCGGCGATCCCGGTTCTTTTCGGTATCTCGATCATCGTGTTTGTCATCATGGCCATGATCCCCGGTGATCCGGCCACGGCCATCCTTGGCTCTTACGCCACCCCCGAGAATGTTGAGAAGCTCAACCGTGACCTGGGTTTGGACAAGCCCATGGTCCTGCGGTATTTCATCTGGCTGGGCAATATGCTGCAGGGGGATTTCGGGCGCAGCTTTTCGTTGAACCGTGAGGTGCTGGACGAGGTGCTGGAGCGTTTCGGCGCAACGCTGGTTCTGGCCGGTACGGCCTTTGTCCTGTGCTCCATTCTGGGTGTTGCGGCTGGCGTTGTATCTGCCGCCCGGCAATATGGGTTTGCCGACAAGGCGATCACCTTCGCGGTTCTTCTGGGGATCTCGATCCCGTCCTTTTTCCTTGGCATGATGATGATCCTCATCTTCGCGGTGCAGCTCAGATGGTTTCCGGTGTCCGGCATGTGGCCCATCTACGGCGCGCGCGATCTGTCGGCCCTGATCAGCCACCTGACGCTACCCGCGCTGGCGCTTGCCGTTGTGGCGACCGGTGTGATTGCACGATTGTCGCGCTCGGCCATGCTGGAGGTGCTGCGGCAGGATTTCATCCGCACTGCCCGCGCCAAGGGCGTTCATGAACGCTCGGTGATCTGGCGGCATGCGTTGCGCGCCGCCATGGTCAGTATCATCCCCGTCTTGGGTGTGCAGGCGGGCTTTGTCCTGTCTGGCGCAGTTTACATCGAAATGGTGTTTCAGTGGCCCGGCGTGGGGCGGATGCTGGTCGATGCCATTCTCAAGCGCGACATTCTGCTGGTGCAGGGCGGAGTTGTCTTTGTCGCGGCCTGCTACGTGATGTTCAACATCGCCGTCGATGTCGCCCAGAGCATGCTCGACCCGAGGATCAAGACATGATGGGCTTTCTCTCTCTTCTTGCCCGCAATCGCCTGGCCCTTGGCGGGTTGATCGTTATGATCCTGGTGGTTCTGCTGGCGCTTGTCACACCTTTGTTGCCTCTTGCGGATCCGGATGTGACCAATACCGCTGAGCGGTTTCAGAAACCCTTTTCCGATGGCGCATTGCTGGGCACCGACCACCTGGGCCGTGACCTGCTGAGCCGGCTTTTGTGGGGCACGCGCCTGTCGCTGGCGGTTGGTTTTGCTGCCGCCATCATGGCCGCCACTATCGGCGCGGCAATCGGGATCATCGCGGGCTTCTATGGCGGGCGGACGGATAACATCATCATGCGCGGCGTTGATATGCTGATGGCCTTTCCCTACATCCTGCTGGCCCTCGCCATTGTCGCCGCGCTTGGACCGGGATTGATGAATGCGCTGATCGCGGTTGCAGCCGTAAACATTCCGTTTTTTGCCCGAAACATCCGGGGCATCACCGTGGGTATCGCCCACAAGGAATTCATCGATGCCGCCCGCCTTTCCGGCATGAACAATGCAAAGATTATCCTCAGCGAAGTGCTGCCCAACGTGATCCCGGTGATCGTGATTGCCATGTCCACAACCGTGGGCTGGATGATTCTGGAAACTGCGGGCCTCAGCTTTCTTGGCCTGGGATCGCAACCACCACAGGCCGATCTGGGGTCGATGCTGGGCGAAGCACGCTCGGCGTTGATCACCAACCCGCATACGTCCATCGTGCCCGGTGCTATGATCCTGATCATCGTGATGGCGATCAACCTTTTGGGGGACGGTGTGCGCGATGCGCTCGACCCGCGCCTGAAATCCGGCGCGCTCAGCCGCCCGATGCCGGCCACGATGGTACGCCGGGATGGCCCGATCCCCACGGCCGATGACGATGCGCTGCTGGCTCTGCGCGGATTGAAGACTCAATTCCATGTCAAGGATCGGGTTTATAAAGCCGTTGGAGGCGTCGACCTTTCGGTGCGCCCCGGCGAATGCCTTGGGGTGATTGGCGAAAGCGGGTCGGGCAAGTCCGTGACCGCATTGAGCATCATGGGGCTGGTTGCCTCCCCTCCGGGTGTCATCACCGGCGGGGCTGTGCATTACAAGGGCGAGGATCTTATCGGCGCCCCTTATGAAAAGCTGCGCTCACTTCGCGGTGACCGGATTGCCTATATCTTTCAGGATCCGCTGGCCACGTTGCATCCGCTCTACACCATCGGTGATCAGTTGATCGAAGCGGTGCGGGCGCATCACGGCATGGGCAGGGCGGCCGCGCGGGCGCACGCGATCGACCTGCTGAAATCGGTCCGGATTCCCAACGCCGACAAGCGCGTCGACAGCTATCCGCATGAAATGTCAGGCGGGATGCGCCAGCGGGTCGGTATCGCGATGGCTTTGGCCAATGAGCCTGAGGTCATCATCGCCGACGAGCCGACAACGGCGCTGGATGTGACCGTTCAGGCCCAGATACTATCTTTGCTTGATGATCTGAGGCGGGATCGCGGGCTGGCGATCATCTTCATCACGCATGACTTCGGTGTCGTCGCGCAGCTTTGTGACCGTGTTGCCGTGATGTATGCCGGGAAGATTGTCGAGGAAGGCCCAACAAATGTGATCCTCAATGCGCCTGCGCATCCCTACACATCGCGCCTGATGGCTTGCGTGCCTGAACTTGGTCAGGGCCGGCGCGAGCTGGCGGCAATCCCGGGCCTGCCACCGGTGGTGGATAATTTGCCCGAAGGCTGTGCCTTTGCCGACCGCTGCCAAAAGGTACGGGAAGGTTGCCGCGCCGGAACAATAGCGCTTGCCGCGCATGGGGCAAGTCAGCGCGTGCGTTGCATCGCACCCGAGACCGCTTTGCCGGAGGTATCTGCATGACAACCGCACTGAAGCTGACAAATCTCAGCAAGGTTTTTGAAGTGGGCAAGCGCATGTTTGGCCCTGCCAAAGCCCTGGTCCGGGCCGTGCAGCCAACGTCACTCTCGGTCGAACACGGCGAAACCCTTGGCATTGTCGGTGAATCCGGCTGTGGCAAATCCACCTTCGCGCGTATGCTGGTGGGTCTTCTGCCCGCCAGTACCGGCGAGATCGAAATCGACGGTGAGCCGCTTGATAATGCCGATCCGGCCCTCTTCGGCAAACGTATCCAATATGTGTTTCAGGATCCGATCAGCAGCCTGAATCCGCGCAAGACAATCCGGCAGATCATGGAGGGGCCGCTCAAACACCTGCATGGCATGGCCCACGCGGCCCGCACCGAGCGCATTCGCGAGATTTTTGCAGCCGTGAACCTGCGCGAAGAGTTCCTTGACCGCTATCCGCATGAATTTTCAGGCGGTCAGGCGCAGCGGATCGGGATTGCCCGCGCGCTGGCCGCCGATGCACGAATTCTGATCCTTGATGAGCCGGTCTCGGCTCTGGATGTCTCGGTTCAGGCGCAGGTGCTCAATCTGCTGGCCGATCTCAAGGAAAAGCTCGGCCTGACATATTTGTTTATCAGCCATGATCTGGCGGTGGTTGAGGCGGTGAGCGACCGGGTCGCCGTGTTGTATTTCGGGTCCGTGGTCGAGATTGGCCCTGCCGATCAGGTGTTCGCGCATCCAAAGCACCCCTACACCAAACTTCTGGCCGAAAGTGCCCCGGTCGTCGGGCGCGCCCTGACAGCGCCTGAGGGGCGCGAGACCGAACTGCCCGATCCGCTGAACCCGCCAAATGGCTGTGCCTTCAAAGCCAGATGCGCCTTTGCAAGCAAGGAATGCGGACTTGAACCACCGCGCCTTGAACAACAATCTGATGGTGTATGGACAGCCTGCTACCACCCGCTTTCTGGTAGCAAATAAAACCGTACTGACCCTACAGCCTTTTGCGTTTTACCTCACGTCGCAGATCAAATGCAAAACGATTTAGGATTCTGCCCCGTGCGGCATAAGGCCCGCAACAGGCCCCGGCTTGGGGGCCGGGGCGGGGGGTTAGCCGAATGTATCGCCAAAGCTGGAGCGGAAGAGTTTTGACAGCTCCTTCAGCGGGGCCTCGGATCGCCCGTATCTGACTTTGTTGCCGGTAAACCGGCCCACCATGCTGATCGGCACATGGGCGCGGGCGGCAGCCATCATCAGGGCCTCGGCCTGATCGAAATTGCAGGCAATAAGATAGCGCGCCTGATCTTCACCAAAAAGCGCTGCGGTGTCATCGCTTTCAAGACAGATGCCAACGCCCGCCGCCTCGGCCATCTCGAACGCCGCCAGGGCCAGCCCACCATCGGACAAATCGGTGCAGGCCCTGATCCAGTCATGATGCGCGCGGATGAAATCGCCGTGGCGCTTTTCGGCCATCAGATCAACCGGCGGGGCATCGCCCTCAACCCGGTTGAACATCTCGGCCAGAAGCGCCGATTGCCCCAGATGGCCGGGGCTTTTCCCAACCAGCAGCGCCACATGCCCCTCACGCGCCTGCCCGGTAATGGCCCATTTCGCGTGCTGGATCAGCCCCACAGCGCCAATGGTCGGCGTGGGCAGAATTCCTGCACCGTCGGTTTCATTATAAAGCGAGACATTGCCCGACACGATCGGCATATCGAGCGCGGATACTGCGGCGCTGATGCCTTTGATCGCGCCCACGAATTGCCCCATGATCTCGGGCTTTTCGGGGTTGCCGAAATTCATGTTGTCGGTGGTGGCCAGCGGTGTCGCCCCAAGCGCGGTGAGGTTGCGGTAGGCCTCGGCCACCGCCTGTGCGCCGCCTGCCTCGGGGTTGGCCTTGACATAACGCGGCGTTACATCCGAGGTGAAGGCAAGCAATTTATCGGTGCCATGCACCCGGATCAGGCCCGCGCCAAGGCCGGGATTGCGGATGCTGTCGGCCATGACCATGGTGTCATATTGCTCATACACCCATTCGCGTGAGCAATAGTTGGGCGAGGAGATCAGCACCCTGAGCGCCTCAATCGCATCGACATGCGGCACGCTGGCCGGATCAAGCGGGGCGGGGGCAGGGGTTTCAACCCAGGGCCGGTCATATTCCGGGGCATTGCCGGACAGGGCTTTCAGCGGCAGATCGGCCTTCAGTTCATTATGGTGCAGGATGATGAAGCGGTCTTCGGAGATGGTCTCGCCCACAATGGCGAAATCGAGATCCCATTTCTCAAACACCTCGCGCGCAACCGCCTCTTTATCGGGGTGCAGCACCATCAGCATACGTTCCTGGGATTCCGAGAGCATCATCTCATAGGCGGTCATGTTGTCTTCGCGCACGGGCACATCTTCGAGGGTAAGCCGCACCCCAAGATTGCCCTTGTCGCCCATCTCAACCGCCGAACAGGTGAGGCCCGCAGCCCCCATATCCTGAATCGAGATGACCGCGCCCGTGGCCATCAGTTCCAGCGTGGCCTCCATCAGGCTTTTTTCGGTGAACGGATCACCGACCTGCACGGTGGGGCGCTTTTCCTCAATGCTGTCGTCAAACTCGGCCGAGGCCATGGTCGCGCCGCCAACCCCGTCGCGGCCGGTTTTGGCCCCGAGATACACCACCGGCATGCCCACGCCCGAGGCGGCGGAATAGAAAATCTTGTCGGTGTCGGCGATGCCCGCGGCAAAGGCATTCACCAGGCAGTTGCCGTTATAAGCCGGATCAAACCGCAGCTCGCCACCCACCGTGGGCACGCCAAAGCAGTTGCCATAACCGCCCACGCCCTCGACAACCCCGTGCACAAGCTGCCGGGTTTTGGGGTGATCGGGCGCGCCAAAGCTAAGTGAATTCATCGCCGCCACGGGCCGCGCGCCCATGGTGAAAACATCGCGCAGGATGCCGCCCACGCCGGTGGCGGCCCCCTGATAAGGCTCGATGTAGCTGGGATGGTTGTGCGATTCCATTTTGAACACAACGCATTGGCCATCGCCAATATCGACGATGCCGGCATTCTCACCGGGGCCGCAAATGACCTGCGGGCCGGTGGTGGGCAGGGTGCGCAGCCATTTCTTGGAGGATTTATACGAGCAATGCTCGTTCCACATGGCCGAGAAGATGCCAAGCTCGGTGAATGTGGGCGCGCGGCCGATGATTTCAAGAATGCGCGCGTATTCGTCTTTGCTTATCCCGTGGCTGGAAATCAGATCATCAGTGATTTGCGGCTCTTGCATAATTACCCCCAAAGGCAGCGTTTGCAAGGGTTCATAGGCCATGCGGGCATATCGGGAAAGGGCAATGGTGGGCTGAAATTCAAAAAACTTTGACAAAGATGTCGAAAGCCTGCCCCTGCGTTCGTCTTTAGGGTATCTACAGGCAGGTATTCTGCCTGAGAAATGCAAATGACAGGAGAGTAAAATGAAATATCTTGCGCTTATCTACGCGGCACAGGGCACAGGCCCAGCTCCGAAGACGCCTGAATTTGTCAAACTGATGGGGGCATATCAAGCGGCCAATGAAACTTTTAACGAGGACGGAGTTTCTCTTGCCGGCGAGGCACTTCAGCCGGTCGAAACCGCTACATCCATTCGCATCCGGGATGGGAAGGCGGAATTGACCGACGGCCCGTTTGCCGAAACCAAGGAACAGTTGGGCGGGTTTTACCTGTTTGATTGTGCCACGTTGGATGATGCAATCAAATATGCCAAAATGATCCCAACCGCAGAATACGGCACCATCGAGGTGCGGCCAATCATGACGTTCAACTAGGCGCATGGTCGCGACCCCTGATCCGGTTCATGTGGCGATTGAATATACTTTGCGACAGGATCGGGGGCGCATGATTGCTGCTCTGGTGGCGGCGATTGGCGATTTTGAGCTGGCTGAGGAGTGTTTGCAGGACGCGGTTGAGCTGGCGCTAAAAGACTGGTCTTTGAAGGGCATTCCCCGGTCGCGTCGCGGCTGGCTATTGCAGGTCGGACGGCGTCGGGCGCTGGACCGTTTGCGGCGTAATGCTAATTTTCGGCAAAAAGCGGCACAAATTGCGGTGCTGGAGCAGGTGGAATTTTCACAGCATGCGGAAAGCCACGACATACCCGACCACCGCCTGCGTCTGATTTTCACCTGTTGTCATCCGGCACTTGAGCAAAAAACGCGCGTGGCGCTGACCCTGCGCACATTGGGAGGGCTAAGCACACAAGAGGTGGCGCGCGCCTTTCTGGACAAAACCCCGGCCATGGCCCAGCGACTTGCCCGTGCCCGTAGCAAAATCAGCAAGGCGGGCATTCCCTTTGTGATACCGGACGGTGATGAGTTGCCTGCGCGCATGGGATCGGTTCTTAGTGTGATTTACCTGATTTTCAACGAAGGCTACGTGGCGACCGAAGGCGATACCCCGATCCGTACTGATCTTTGTGACAACGCAATCTTTCTGGCCCGTCTGATGGTTGATTTGAGCCCCGAAACACCCGAGGCCGCCGGATTGCTGGCCCTGATTTTGTTAACCCATGCCCGCCGTGCTGCGCGATATGGGGTGGGGTGTTATATTCCGCTGGCGAGCCAAGACCGAAGTCTGTGGGATCAGGCAAGGATCAAAGAGGGACAAAGAATACTTGAGACGGCACTGAAACAGGGCCGGGCCGGGCCATACCAAATTCAGGCCTCGATTGCGGCGCTGCATTGCGAGGCAAAAAAAGCGACGGAGACAGATTGGCAGCAAATCACACAATTATACCGGCACTTGGTGCAACTTGAGCCAAGTGCTGTGGTGCGGCTGAATCATGCGGTGGCGGTTTCCTATAGTGATGGTCCGGGTAAGGCGTTGGACCTGCTTGAGGGGTTGGCAACAGAGCTTGCACAGTATCAACCCTATCATGCCGCGCGGGCCGATATCCTGTGCCGCCTGATGCGCAAGACCGAGGCTGTGGCTGCTTTTGACATGGCAATTTACCTGAGTAAGCTGGCAGCCGAACGGGAATTTTTAAAGGCCCGGCGGGCGGAAATAGGGCCTAGCTAAAACAGGCCTGGTGTAAAGCTGAGCCAAGCGCATCAGGATGTATGACAGTGATCCGCTAACTAGCTATCACCGTCACAATATGGCAGGGTGTGGTTACCGGATATGACATCAGAAATCCCCCCAGAAGGCTTGTTGGCGTCACTTTAGGGCATCATGCCGCGCGGGGGAAGAGGGGAGCTTGACCGATTGTGCTGGTTACGTAAGTGTCAGGCAGAAACAGAGGTGAAAAATGGACATTCTCAAAAATCCCTGGCGCGGCAAGGGCCTGTCGCCGGATGTTCTGGCCGGGGCCCCCATGCCCAGCGTCGATGCAGCGGCGGCCGAGGCATTGCCGGGGCTTGTGGCAGGTGCGCCGGAAACGCCCCTGATCGCGATTGAGGGCATGGGCGCGCAGGTCTGGGCCAAGGATGAGCGCGGCCGCATGGGGCTGGGCAGTTTCAAGGCTTTGGGGGCGGCTTATGTGATTGCCCATGCCGCTGCCCAAACCCAAGCGGCGGATTTGTCACAGGCATTGAGCGGGCAGACCTATGTGACGGCAAGTGCGGGCAATCATGGGCTTTCTGTCGCCGCCGGGGCGCAAAAATATGGCGCCGGCGCGGTGATCTATCTGGCCGAGGCGGTGCCGGAAGGCTTTGCCGACCGGCTGCGCCATCACGGTGCCAAAGTGGTACGGGCCGGCGCGGATTATGCCCAGAGCATGCAGGCGGCCTTGAAGGCGGCAGATGAAAACGGCTGGACATTATTATCGGATAGCTCATGGCCGGGGTATTTTGATCTTCCGCACCGGTTGATGGAGGGCTATCTGGTGATGGCGGCGGAAGCCGCGCGGCAATGCCCCGATATGCCGACGCATATTTATTTGCAGGCGGGCGTTGGCGGCCTGGCGGGGGCCTGCGCCGCCTATTTTCGCGCGGTTTGGGGCGATGGGCCGCAGATCATCGTCGTCGAGCCGGAATTTGCCCCGGCGTTGCAGGCCAGTATCCGCGCAGGCTGTGCGGTGTTGGCGGATGGGCCGGCCTCGAATATGGGGCGGCTTGATTGCAAGGAGCCGTCCCTGATTGCGCTGCGCGGGCTGGCAAGGGATGCGGATGAATTTGCCACCATCACCGAGGAGGAAGCCGAGGCGGTTTTGCCCATGCTGGCGGCGCAGGGCGCGGCAACAACGCCTTCGGGCGGGGCCGGGCTGGCGGCGCTCAGGCTGATGGAGCCAGGCCCCGAAGCGCGGGTTTTGGGCATCATCAGCGAAATGGCGGATCCGTGATTCGCGGGTTTTCCGATGCGGAATTCAAGGCCCGTGTTACCGCGGCGCAGGCGTGCATGGCCAAGGCGGGGCTTGCCGCCCTGTTGCTGACGGCAGAGCCGGATTTCCGGTATTTCACCGGGTTCCTCACACGGTTTTGGGAAAGCCCGAGCCGGCCCTGGTTTCTGGTTCTGCCCGCTATGGGCGCGCCGTTGGCGGTGATCCCCTCAATCGGGGCGGCGCTGATGCAAAGCTGCCGGATCAGCGATATCCGCACATGGGCAGCGCCGGATCCGGAAGACGATGGGGTGACATTGCTGGCCGAGGCCCTGCGCGAGGTGGCGGGCGGCGGCCGGGTGGGGGTGCCTTCGGATCGCGAAAATTATCTGCGCATGCCGCTGGCGGATTTTGACCGGGTGAAGGCGATAAGCGGGCTGAGTTTTACCGATGATCGCGGCATTGTCGCAAGGCTGAGACAGGTGAAATCCGAGGCCGAGATCGCGAAGATCAGCCATATCTGCGCCATTGCCGGGCGGGCGTTTGCGCGCGTGTCCGAGATTGCCGGTGCGGGCGTTGCGCTGTCGCAGGTTTTCCGCGATTTCCAGCGGCTGTTGCTGGAGGAAGGCGCGGATTGGGTGCCGTATCTGGCGGGGGGTGCGGGCCCGGATGGCTATGGCGATGTGATTTCTCCGGCCAGTGATGCGCCCTTGCAGGCGGGTGATATCATGATGCTGGATACCGGTGCGGTCCGGGATGGGTATTTTTGCGATTATGACCGGAATTTCGCCATTGGCGCGGCCCCGGATGCGGCACAAAACGCGCATGGTCAACTGATGGATGCCATTGCTGCCGGGCTGGAAGCTGCAAAACCGGGCGCGCGGGCCTGTGATGTCTGGCGGGAGATGGCGGATATTGTTGGCGGAGGGGAGACAGCCGGGCGTCTGGGCCATGGCTTGGGGATGCAACTGACAGAAGGGCTTTCATTGACAGCATGGGAGCAGACGGTCTTGCAGCCCGGCATGGTGATCACCCTGGAGCCGGGGATAGAAATTTCATCGGGGCGCATCATGGTGCATGAGGAAAATATCGTGATCCGCGCGGCGGGGCCGGATGTTTTGTCACCCTTGGCGGATCGAAATCTGCAGGTTTTGTGACAAAGCGAGGCAGCCCGGTAATGGCTGACGAGCCGCCCCGGCAAAAAAAAGGCCGAGCACAAAGGCTCGGCCAAGTCCAACAGGGAGGTATGAGGGTGAGCGGCCATATGGCTGCCACCGTCACGATCCGATTTAGGGGGCCAAATGTGTCAGTTCAAGGACAACCATGCTGCATATGCAGCATTGCTGCTATGCATTTTGCGCATATCTCACCATAATATCAGGAATTATGGCTTTTATTCAGATGCTTACGGTAGAGAATTATTTCCTGTTGAACAAAATCACGAAAGGCGGAAATTCGCTTTGAGTGGCGTAATTCTTCCGGATAGGCCAAAAACACCGGCACTTCGCTCGATTTCACCTTCGGCAGAATGCGGACAAGTTCAGGGAAATCATAGGTCAGATAATCAGGTAAAACCCCAATGCCAAGATTGTTGAGCACCCCCTGAAGCACGCCGTAATAATTGTTAACGGTCAGCAGGGAGGTAATATTGTGGGTCATCAGATCGCTCACCAATTTCGCCCCGGCCCCCACCTGTGACGAGCGCGGGTTCTGGCAAATCAGGCGATAGCGGCTCAGATCGTCAAGGGTATCAGGCTTGCCCTCTTTCTCGACCAACTGTTTCGAGGCATAGAGCTGCATATGTATGCTCATCAGGCGTTTGCGGATCAGATCGGCCTGGCTCGGCTCTTTCATGCGAATTGCAACATCGGCTTCGCGCATGGGCAGATCTAGCACGCGCTCTTCCAGCATCAGATCAATTTTGAGATCAGGGTATTTGGCATAGAGCATCGGCAGGCGCGGCGCGAGCCAGAGTGTGCCAAAGCCGATGGTCGTGGTCACGCGCAGCTCGCCATAGACACCTTCCTTGCTGTCGCGGATGCGCGCGGTGGCCGCGTCAAGCCGTTTCAGCATGGCGCGGGTGGCCTCAAACAAAAGCTCACCCTGTTCGGTGAGAATCAGCCCGCGCGCGTGGCGGTGAAACAGGATGACATTCAGCGATTGTTCAAGGGCGCGCACATGCCGCGAGACGGCCGATTGCGACAGGTTTAGCTGATCTCCCGCATGGGTCAGGCTGCCCGCATCCGCGACCGCGTGAAATATTCTGAGCTTATCCCAATCCATATCCGCAACTTTCAATCCAATTTCGGCTGAGTAACGCAATAGCAAAGAAGCGGGGAAAATACAGCCGTGTTTCCGTAAATATCTCTTGGTAGGTCATAATATTTGACCTATTATTGCGCTATATACACCCAAGGGAGGCGCGATATGGCAAAGCATCAGGTATCGTTACAGGATCGTTTTGATCTTGAGGTTTCATCGGTGCTTCTGAATGGCACGCAGGCCCTGGTGCGGCTGATGCTGATGCAGGCGGCACGCGACCGGGCGGCGGGGTTGAATACGGCCGGCTATGTCAGCGGCTATCGCGGATCTCCCCTTGGGGCGGTGGATATTCAGATGAGCCGCGCCAGAGATCGGCTCTCGGCGGCGCATATCACTTTCAACGAAGGGCTGAACGAGGATCTCGCGGCAACCGCGCTTTGGGGCACGCAACAGGCCGAGATGCGCGGCGAAGGGCGCTATGACGGGGTGTTTGGCCTGTGGTATGGCAAGGGGCCGGGGGTGGACCGGTCGGGCGATGTGATGCGCCATGCCAATATGGCAGGTACGTCGCCCCATGGCGGTGTTTTGATGGCGATGGGCGATGATCACACCGGCGAAAGCAGCACGGTTTTGCATCAAAGCGAATGGGCGATGGTCGATGCCTATATGCCCGTGGTCAGCCCCGCGGGTGTGCAGGAAATCATTGATTACGGGCTTTACGGCATTGCTTTATCACGGTTTTCCGGGCTTTGGGTGGGCTTGAAAACCATGAAAGACACCATCGAGGCCACCGGGGTTGTAGATGCCCGCCTTGACCGGATGCAGTTTCAGATGCCGAAGTTTGAGATGCCCGAAGGCGGGCTGAATATCCGCCTTGGGGATACGCCGCATGCGCAGGAAGCGCGGATGATTGATTACAAACGCTTCGCGGCCGAGGCGTTTTCCCATGTTAACCGGATGGACCGCCGCCACTGGGGCAAGCCCGGTGCCAAGATCGGTTTTGTGGCGGCGGGCAAGAACTGGCTTGATCTGGTGCATGCGCTGGATCTGCTGGGAATTGATGCGGATGAGGCCGAGCGGCTGGGCCTGACCACCTATAAGATCGGCCAGACATTTCCGCTGGATATGACAGGCTTTCATGACTGGGCCGAGGGGCTTGAGCTGATCGTGGTGGTCGAGGAAAAACGCAAGCTGATCGAGGTGCAGATCAAGGAGGCCATTTTTGACGATCGCCACGGGCGCAGGGTGTATGGCTGGCACAAGGGCGGTGGTGCCGGATCAATGCACGGCGAGGAATTATTCCCCACCCGCGGCGCGCTTGATCCGATCATGGTCGCCGAAAAGCTGGGCGGCATTTTGATTGATGAGGGGCGCGGCACTGATGCGGTGAAGGCCGGGCTTGAGCGGCTGGCCGAGGCGCGGCGCAATGACAATGCCGAGGAAATTGCCGCCCGCGTGCCCTATTTCTGTGCCGGATGCCCGCATAACAGCTCCACCAGGCTACCCGAAGGCGCGCGCGCCTATGCCGGGATTGGCTGCCATTATATGGTGCAGTGGATGGACCGCGAGACCACCGGCTTTACCCATATGGGCGGCGAGGGCGCCAACTGGATTGGCGAGGCGCCGTTTTCCACCCGGCCCCATGTTTTTCAGAATCTCGGTGATGGCACCTATAATCATTCCGGGGTTCAGGCGATTCGTGCGGCTTTGGCGGCGGGGACCAATATCACCTATAAAATCCTTTACAATGATGCGGTGGCGATGACCGGCGGCCAGCCTAATGAGGGCGGCCTTGATGCGCCCAGAATCGTGGCAGAGCTTAAGGCGATGGGGGTGCAACATCTGGCCGTTGTCTATGATGAGAAGGAAGATATCGACTTTAAGAAATTCCCAAAAGGCATTGAAATAAAACAACGATCAGAGTTGATGCAGGTGCAGCAAAACTGCGCGGAAATTCCGGGTGTCTCGGCGATTGTCTATATTCAGACCTGTGCCGCCGAAAAGCGCCGCCGCCGCAAACGCGGCACATTTCCCGACCCGGACAAGCGGGTGTTTATCAATACTGACATTTGTGAGGGTTGCGGCGATTGCGGGGTGCAATCCAACTGTGTGGCGATTGTGCCGGTTGAGACGGAACTGGGCACCAAACGGGCGATTGATCAATCAGCCTGCAACAAGGATTTCAGTTGTCTGAACGGATTTTGCCCCTCGTTCGTGACGCTGGAAGGCGCCAAAATCCGCAAGCAGGAGGCCGTGGGACTTGATCTGCCAGACCTGCCGGAGCCTGCGTTGCCGAGGATTGAAGGCACCCATAATGTGGTGATTGCCGGGGTTGGCGGCACTGGCGTTGTGACCCTTGGTGCGGTGATGGCACAGGCGGCGCAGATCGAAGGCAAGGGCGTGGGCATGATGGAAATGTCGGGGCTGGCGCAAAAAGGCGGGGCGGTGCATGTTCATTGCCGATTGGCTGAGAAACAAAGCAATATCAATGCGATACGTGTGGCAACGGGGGAATGCGATGCACTGATCGGCGGCGATCTGGTGGTGAGTGCCGGGGCAAAAACCCTTGGGTTGGGTATGCGCGGGCGCACTCATGCCGTGGTGAACAATCATCAAACGACAACCTCGGATTTCACCCGCAATGCCGATTTCAGGCTGCCCGCCGAGAGGCTGGAACTGGCGTTGCAGGCGCGGATGGGCGAAGATGTTTTGCTGTTTGATGCCTCGGCGCTGGCACAGGCCGCGTTGGGCGATGCGATTTTCTCCAACATGATCGTGTTTGGGGCAAGCTGGCAGCGCGGGCTGATCCCGCTGGGCCACGCGGCGCTGACCCGTGCGATCGAGTTGAATGGTGCGGCGGTGGAACGCAATCTCAGAGCGTTTGAAATTGGCCGTTGGGCGGTGGTGCACCCGGATGAGGCGGCACGTCTGGCCCCCTCAATGGTGACAGCTTTGCCAAAATCGCCGGAGGCGAAAATTGACTATCGCGCCGCGCATCTGGAGGCCTATCAGGGCAAGGGGCTGGTGCGGAAATACCGCGATATGCTGGCGCGGGCGGATCGCGACGACCTGCGCGAGGCGATGGCGCGGGGGTATCATAAGCTATTGGCTTACAAGGATGAATACGAGGTTGCGCGGTTATTGCTGGCGACCCGCGACAAGGCTGCGGCAGAGTTTGAGGGGGCGTTCAGGATGACATATCACCTTGCCCCGCCATTACTTGCAAAAACCGGAGCGAACGGGCGGCCGGTGAAGCGCGCATTTGGGCCGTGGCTGGAAAAGCCGTTGAAATTGTTGGCGAAAATGAAGCGTCTGCGCGGCACACCATTGGATATATTCGGGCTTTCTGCCGAGCGCAGGATGGAGCGGGCGTTGATCCGGCAATATGAAAAGGATATGGCCGAGGTGCTGCCGCTGCTGACGGATCAGACCATAGCAGCAATCACGGCACTGGCGGAATTGCCGCTGCAGATCCGGGGCTTCGGGCCGGTCAAGAAGGCCAATGAAGCGGCTGCGGCCAAACGGCGCGAAGAATTGCTGGCGGTGATTCGCGCAGGCGGGGAAACGACGGATCAGGCGGCGCAATAGCGCTCGCATTTTGCCAAAGGGTTGGGTATGCACTGCCAAAGACAATCGACCCCTGAGAGGCGGCTATATGGCAATCGGCATTTTTGATAGCGGAATTGGCGGGCTGACCGTGCTGGATGCGGTGCAAAAACACCTGCCGGATGTGCCGTTGGTTTATCTTGGCGACAATGCCCATGCGCCTTACGGGGTGCGCGATGCGGATGAGATTCTTGAGCTTACCCGCGCCGGGGTTGAACGGCTGTGGCAGGCGGGCTGTGATCTGGTGATTCTGGCCTGCAACACGGCCTCGGCGGCAGCACTCAGGCGGATGCAGGAGGCGGGATTGCCCGAAGGCAAGCGCGTTTTAGGGGTGTTCGTGCCGATGATCGAAGCCCTGACCGAGCGGCAATGGGGCGATAATTCGCCGCCGCGTGAGGTGGCGGTGAAACATGTGGCGCTGTTTGCCACGCCTGCCACGGTGGCAAGCCGCGCGTTTCAGCGCGAGCTGGCGTTCCGCGCGATTGGCGTGGATGTCGAGGCGCAGGCCTGTGGCGGGGTGGTGGACGCCATTGAAGAGGGCGATATGATCCTGGCCGAGGCGCTGGTGCGCAGCCATGTGGAGGCTCTGATGCGCAAGATGCCCACGCCTGAGGCGGCGGTTCTGGGCTGCACGCATTATCCGTTGATGCAAGAGGCGTTTCAGGCGGCATTGGGTACGGATACCCTGGTATTTTCGCAGGCTGATCTGGTGGCACAAAGCTTGGGGGATTATCTTGAGCGGCACCCCGATATGCGCGGGGAAAGCCAGGTCTCGATGTTTCTGACCACCGGTGATCCGGCGCGGGTCAGCGACCGGGCCACACAGTTTTTGCGACGAAAAATTGAATTTCATGCGGCATAGATTGCGATGCTGCTGGCATTAGCTTAAACGACTACCTTAAATTGTATAAAAAGAGGCCGGGCATGACCCATAAAATCGCCATTCTCGGCGCAAGCGGCTATACCGGGGCCGAGCTTGTGCGCCTGATCGCCACCCATCCCACGATGGAGATTGTGGCGCTTTCGGCCAATGCCAAGGCCGGCAAGCCGATGGCCGAGGTGTTCCCGCATCTGCGCCATCTGGATCTGCCCCTGTTGGTCAGGATCGACGAGATTGATTTCGCAGGGGTTGACCTGTGTTTTTGTGCGCTGCCCCATGCCACCTCGCAGGCGGTGATCAAAGACCTGCCCAAAACCCTGAAAATTGTTGATCTGAGTGCGGATTTTCGCCTGCGGGATCCGGAAGTTTACGCAAAATGGTATGGCGGGCAGCATGACGCGCTGGAATGTCAGGCCGAGGCGGTTTACGGCCTCACCGAATTTTACCGTGAGGACATCCGCCGCGCCCGGCTGGTGGCGGGTACCGGATGCAACGCCGCGACCGGGATTTATGCCCTGCGGCCATTGATCGCAGATGCGGTGATTGATCTTGATGACATCATCATTGATCTCAAAACCGGCGTCAGCGGGGCCGGGCGCAGCCTCAAGGAAAACCTGCTGCATGCCGAGCTGTCAGAGGGCGCGCATGCCTATGCGGTGGGCGGAAAACACCGGCATCTGGCAGAGTTTGATCAGGAATTTTCCGCCCTGGCAGGGCGTGAGGTCAAGGTGCAGTTCACGCCGCATTTATTGCCTGCAAACAGAGGGATAGTAGCCACAGTTTATGTAAAAGGTGAAGTTGAGGCGGTTTATGCATCCCTCAAAAGAGCCTATGAGGATGAACCCTTCATGGTGATGCTGCCCTTTGGTGAGACGCCCAGCACCCGGCATGTGCGCGGCAGCAATTTTTGCCATGTGGGCGTCAGCGCTGACCGCATCCCAAACCGGGCGATTGTGATTGTGGCGCTGGATAATCTGACGAAGGGATCAAGTGGTCAGGCCTTGCAGAATGCCAATCTGATGCTAGGTGAGGATGAGGCAACCGGGCTGATGCTGGCCCCGGTTTTCCCATAAGCGAAAGGGAGCCGGATGAAATCACTGAAGAAGAAACGCCGGGTGCAGGTTATTGCGATTGCCGCGGTGGCGCTGATCGCGGCAACGGCGATGATTGGCTATGCCTTGCAGGACGGCATCAATTTTTTCCGCTCGCCCAGTCAGGTGATTGCTGAACCGCCCCCGCCCACGGAGGTTTTCCGCATTGGCGGGTTGGTTGAAGAGGGCTCATTGGTGCGTGGCGAGGGCGAGGTAATACGCTTCGCTGTGACCGATGGCGGCGCGGTTGTGCCGGTGGCTTATACTGGCATTTTGCCGGATTTATTTGGAGAAAATCAGGGCATGATCGGCACCGGCACCTATGAAAACGGGGTGTTCAGGGCCACCGAAATTCTGGCCAAGCATGACGAGGATTACATGCCCAAGGAAGTGGTGGACGCGCTGAAAGAGCAGGGCGTTTATGTGGAACCGGACGGTAGTTAAGCCCAACGTTAACCTATCGTGCCCCAGATTCCCGTCAATTCTGATGGTAAACGGGGCCGGTTCTCATGCAAAATATTGCGGATATTGCCCGGGAAATCGTTGCCCGCGAGGGCGGCTTTGTCAATGATCCCGATGATCCCGGCGGGGCCACTAAATTTGGCGTAACCATTCACACCATGCGCCGACTTGGGCTTGATCTGACGGGCGACGGGCAGGTGAGCGTGGCGGATGTGCGGGAGCTGAGCCGGGCGCAGGCCGAGGATATTTTCATTGATCATTATTATCGCCGCCCGGGCATTTCAAAACTGCCCGAGGTGCTGCATCCCAGCGTGTTTGACATGTATGTCAATGCCGGTGGCAATGCGGTGAAGATTTTGCAGCGGCTGCTCAGGCAGATGGGGCAAGACGTGGATATTGACGGCGCTATCGGGCCGCAGACGGTGGCGGCGGCAAAGGCGGCCTTTCGCGCGGCACCCGACTATATCGCCGATGCTTACGGCATTGCGCGGCGCAATTATTATTTCCGGCTGGCCGACCGGCGCGCGGCGAGCCGCAAATATGCCCGCACGCAAGCCGGTGGCAAGGGCGGCTGGATCCGGCGGGCCGAGGAATTCATCTCGCCCAAATATCATCTCAGCCCGGCGGAATTTAATGAGAGGGTTGCGGCATGGGCTTGATCGGACAGGCGCTTTCACTGATTTTTGGCGGCGGGCGCAATGCGCTGGTGGAAACGGCTGAGGTGTTTCGGGTAAATGCCGATGCCGCGGACAACCGTTCGGCAGAGATTCGGGCGGCGACGATGGCGCAGCTTGCGGCCGAGTTCAAACACACCCGCAAGGGTTGGTTTGACCGTTTCATTGACGGGCTGAACCGGCTGCCGCGCCCGGCGATGGCGCTGGGCACGCTGGGCCTGTTTGTCATGGCGATGAGTGATCCCATTTGGTTTGCCGAGCGGATGCAGGGGATTGCCCTGGTGCCCGAGCCGCTTTGGTGGCTGATGGGGGCGATCGTTTCGTTTTACTTTGGTGCGCGGCATCAGGTGAAGGGGCAGGAATTTCAACGCTCGATCGCGGCGACACTGGCGCGTGCGCCGCAGGTGATCGACAATATCAGCGCCTTGCGCCAATTGCGGGCCGACAGCCCCGGCGTGGCCGATACCGGGCCGGATGCGGCGCTGATGCTGGCGGCGGTCGAGCCGGGCGATAATGCGGCGTTGCAGGACTGGCAGGCAAGCCGCGCATAAACCCTCCCCGCGACAATGTGAACAGGTTTATCTGCGCTTTACCGTTGGCGTGTGGCGCCTGTGGCCCTATAAGGGGGCATGATTACAGAATTTGGCCATTTCGCCCTGATCCTTGCCTTTTTTATTGCCTGCTTTCAGGTCATTGTGCCGCTGATTGGTGCGCATAAACGCTGGCCCGGCTGGATGGCCGTGGCCGGCCCTGCGGCGATTATACAGTTTGCCCTGACTGCGGGCGCATTTGCGGCTCTGATGTGGGCGTTTGTGACATCGGATTTCTCGCTCAGGGTGGTTCTGCTGAACAGCCATTCCGCCAAACCGATGCTTTACAAAATCACCGGGGTCTGGGGCAATCATGAAGGCTCGATGCTTTTGTGGGTGCTGATCGTGACGATGTTTGGCGCATTCGCAGCCCTTGGCGGGGCCGGATTGCCACCGGGTTTCAAGGCGCGGGTTTTATCGGTGCAGGCGATGATTGGCGCGGCGTTTTTCGGCTTTATCCTGTTTACCTCAAATCCGTTCATGCGGGTGCCGCTGCCGGTGCCGTTTGACGGGCATGGGCTTAATCCGCTGTTGCAGGATCCGGGCCTCGCGTTTCATCCGCCGTTTTTATATCTTGGCTATGTCGGGCTTTCGATGAGCTTTTCCTTTGCGGTGGCAGCCCTTATCGAGGGCCGGGTCGACGCCGCCTGGGGCCGCTGGGTGCGGCCCTATACGCTGGCGGCCTGGATATTTCTGACCATTGGCATCGCTCTGGGCAGTTGGTGGGCCTATTATGAGCTGGGCTGGGGCGGGTTCTGGTTCTGGGATCCTGTTGAGAATGCAAGCTTCATGCCATGGCTGATCGCGGCGGCGTTGCTGCATTCATCCATTGTGGTTGAGAAACGTGACGTGTTGAAAAGCTGGACGATATTGCTGGCGATTATTGCCTTCGGGTTTTCCATGGTGGGCGCATTTATCACCCGCTCGGGCGTTTTGACATCGGTGCATGCCTTTGCCAGCGATCCGGCGCGCGGAGTGTTTTTGCTGGGCATTCTGGCGATTTTCATGATGGGCGCGCTGACGCTGTTTGCCGCGCGCGCGGGGGCGATGCAGGCGCGGGGCGTTTTTGGGCTGATCAGCCGCGAATCCGCACTGGTGGTCAACAACATCCTGCTGGCGGTGGCGGCGTTTGTCGTTTTTACCGGTACCATCTGGCCGCTGGTGGCCGAGCTTTTCTTTGAACGAAAGCTATCCGTCGGAGAGCCGTTCTTTAACCTGGCATTCACCCCTTTCATGCTGGCGCTGGGGCTGGTCCTGCCGGTGGGGGCGATGCTGCCGTGGAAGCGGGCGAAACTGGGCCGGGTATTGCGGGCCTTGCGGGGGCCGTTTGCCCTGGCTGTGGCGGTGGGGGCGCTGGCTTATGCCATGCAAAACGGGCGCTCGGCGCTGGGGCCGGTGGGCCTGTTTCTGGCGGCGTGGCTGGTATCCGGCTCGGCCGTGGATTTGTGGAGCCGCACCGGGCGCGGGGCGCTGCGGGTGCGGGCACAAAGGCTGAGGCGATTGCCGCGGGCCGATTGGGGCAAGTCCACGGCACATGCCGGGCTGGGCATAACAATCGCGGGTATTGCCGGGATGATGGCCTGGAATGTTGAGGATATCCGGGTGGTGCAGCCCGGCGAAAGCTTTGATCTGGCAGGATTTACCCTGACGCTGGACGGGGTGCGCAAGTTTGACGGCCCGAATTACCGTGTCACCCAGGCCGAGGTGACGCTGGCCAAAGGCACCCATGTGATCCGCACGCTTTACCCGGAAAAACGGTTTTATCCGGTGGCGGGGATGCCGACCACCGAAGCGGCGATTGATAACGGGGTGATGCGCGATATTTATGTGGTGATCGGTGATCCGCAGGCGGATGGCGGATGGGCGATGCGCAGCTATTACAAACCGCTGGCCAACTGGATCTGGGGCGGCGCGATATTGATGGCGCTGGGGGGCGCGTTATCGCTGAGTGACCGGCGCTATCGCGTGGCGGCAGGGGCGCGCAAGGCCCCGATGGACGGGGTGCCGGCGGAATGAGGCGGCTGATCGTGATCCTTTGTCTGATGGCGGCACCGGTGTGGGCGGTGCAACCCGATGAGATACTGGATGACCCGGCGCTTGAGGCGCGGGCGCGCGATATTTCAAAAGGCTTGCGTTGCCTGGTGTGCCGCAATGAGAATATTGACGATTCAAATGCGGAACTGGCGCGTGATCTGCGGCTGTTGGTGCGCGAGCGGCTGGTGGCGGGGGATGACGACAAGGCGGCGGTAGATTTCATCGTTGCGCGCTACGGCGAATATGTGCTGCTGAAGCCGAATGCAGGCGGCTCAAACCTGCTGCTATGGGCGGCGGGGCCTTTGATGCTGTTGCTGGGCGGGGGGATTGCGCTGATCTATCTGCGGCGCCGGTCTGTGGCAGAAGAAGGCGCGCCCGCGGGGCTGAGCGACGAGGAAAAGGCGCGTCTGGCCGAGATTATGCGCGAGTGACGCGCCGTTGGGGGTTTTAAGCCGGGCTGTTTTGCGGTTTGATCCCATCCAGTGATTTTTCAAGGAAGGGCCGCCCCGATGAAAGACTATCAGACAATTACGCTTGAGATTGGCGAGGATATCGCGGTTCTGACGCTCAACCGCCCCGACAAGATGAATGCGCTGAATACGCAGATGCGCGCCGAGATCACCGATGCGGCGCGGTTTGCTGCCCGTGAGGCGCGGGTTTTGGTGATGACGGGGGCAGGAAAAGCGTTTTGTTCAGGGCAGGATCTGAGCGATACCGGCACGTTGGCAGCACTTGATCTGGAGCGGGTGCTGCGCGATGAATATGTGCCGATGCTGCGCGCCATCACCGATTGCCCGATCCCGACAATCAGCGCGGTGAACGGCCCGGCGGCGGGGGCGGGGGCCAATCTGGCGCTGGCGGCGGATGTGGTGATTGCCAGCACCAGCGCCTATTTTGTGCAGGCCTTTACCCGTATTGGCCTGATCCCTGACGCCGGCGGCACCTATTGGCTGCCGCGGCAGATGGGCGCTGCCAAGGCGATGGGGGCGGCGCTGTTTGCCGAGCCGGTCAGTGCCGAACAGGCCAGTAACTGGGGCATGATCTGGGAGGCGGTGGCGGATGCGGATTTTGCCGATCACTGGCGCGCGCGTGCGGCGCATCTGGCCAAGGGGCCGACGCTGGCCTATGGCCATCTGAAAACCGCGATCCGGCAAAGCTGGGAGCATGGCTTTGAGGCGCAGCTTGATCTTGAGGCGAAATTGCAGGGCGGGTGCGGCAATTCAAGGGATTTCAAGGAAGGGGTTGTCGCCTTCCTTGACAAGCGCGCGGCGAAATTCGAGGGGCGCTGAGGCTCAGGACTTGCGAAAGATGGTGACAGAGCTGGTTGAACTGCGCAAATCCGGCCTGGCCGATTTGCCATAAAGCGATTTTTCGATGATTTCAAATTCGCGGATCTGTGCCGCGAGTTGAGCAAACTTATCCCTGAAGCCCGCGCTTTCAAAGATTGTGCTTCGAATGCTCAGCACATAAAGCGCGCCGGGGCGGCCAATGCGGATCAGCTCATCCAGCGCCTCGGGGCCGACATGGCCATGGGTGAAGGTGCCGGCCGAGGTGATGCCGTCATAGCTTGCATCGGGAATATCCAGGGTTTTGGTCAGATCGCCCTGGATCAGACGGCGGTACAGGCCTTTTTGATTTGCAACGCGGAGCATCTCGGTTGAGATGTCAAAGGCGTCCACAGTGGTGATGCCGCGGGTGACAAGCCCTTCAGACACCAACCCGGTGCCGGCGCCGATATCAAGCACCGGCGCGGTTTTATCAGAGCAGCGGTCGGCATATGTATCAGCAATTATATCGGGGGCGTGATAATCATATTCCCGGGCGAAACTTTCATCATAGGTATCAGCCCATTTCGCATATAGATCAACGCAATCTTGTGTTGTTTCAATGGCATAGGCATCTTCGAGGGTGACTTTTGTTGAAGTTTTGTTGGTCATATCTGTCCTGCTGAATTGATATATTTGCACGCACACCTCCCGCAACTTCGCGGGGTTTTTATGAAGTTACCTGCTGCTCAGCGCTTTTCGATATCGACGTAATCGCGCAGGGTGGCCCCGTGGTAGAGCTGCCTTGGGCGGCCAATTTTGAGCTGTGGATCGGCGATCATTTCCTTCCATTGCGAAATCCATCCAACGGTGCGGGATACCGCGAAAATCGGTGTGAACATCGAGGTGGGAAAGCCCATCGCCTCAAGGATGATACCGGAATAGAAATCGACATTCGGAAAGAGCTTTTTCTCGGCGAAATAGTCATCCGCCAATGCTGCTTTTTCCAATGCCTTGGCCACCTGCAACACCGGGTTATCTTCAACACCCAGAAGCTCGAGTACCTCATCGGCGGATTGTTTCAGAACCGTCGCGCGCGGATCGAAATTTTTATAAACCCGGTGGCCAAAGCCCATCAGGCGGAAATCATCATCCTTGTCCTTGGCGCGCCTGATATATTCCGGGATCCGGTCAACCGTGCCAATTTCGCGCAGCATTTCAAGGCAAGCCTGATTGGCGCCGCCATGGGCCGGCCCCCACAGGCAGGCGATGCCCGCCGCAATACAGGCAAACGGATTGGCACCCGAGCTTGAAGCCAGACGCACGGTTGAGGTTGAGGCATTTTGCTCATGATCCGCGTGCAGGGTGAAAATCCGGTCCATGGCGCGCTCAAGGATCGGGTTTACCTCGTAATTTTCGGCCGGAACAGCAAAGCACATGCGCAGGAAATTCGCCGCATAGCTCAGATCATTGCGAGGATATTCAAAGGGTTGGCCGATCGTATATTTAAATGCCATAGCTGCGATCGTTGGCATCTTGGCAACCATCCGGATCGAGGCAACTTCGCGCTGCCAGGGGTCGGAAATATCGGTGCTGTCATGGTAAAACGCGCTGAGTGCCCCAACAACCCCCACCATGATCGCCATCGGTGGCGCATCGCGGCGAAACCCGCGAAACAGGAAATGCATCTGTTCATGCAGCATGGTATGATTGGTCACGCGGGCCTCGAAATCCTCGAGCTGCGAGGCCGAGGGCAGATCGCCGTAAAGCAGCAGGTAGCAGACCTCAAGATAATGCGATTTGCCGGCCAGTTGATCAATCGGATAGCCGCGATGCAAAAGCTCGCCCTTGTCACCGTCGATGAAGGTGATGGTGCTGTCGCAGCTCGCGGTTGAGGTGAAACCTGGATCATAGGTGAACACATGCGCCTGAGCATAAAGCTTGCGGATATCCACCACGTCCGGACCCGCGGTGGGCGAAAAAACCGGTAGCTCATGGCTTTTCCCGTCAATCGTCAGGGTCGCGGATTTATTGCTTTTTGTCATGGTGGCGTCCTCTCTCTTTACACAGCCCCGCGCCGGATCGCGCATATGGGCTGTTTATTGCGGTTCCGCCTTAAGGGGGCGTTAACCGGATCCATTGGCGGCATCATTAAGCCGGTTGACGCTTTCCTCGCGCCCAAGCACAAACATGATGTCAAACACACTGGGTGTTGCATTTCGACCGGATAAAGCGGCTCTGAGTGGCCCTGCCAGTTTGCCGAATTTCATCTCTCGGGCTTCGGCAAAGGCCATTGTAGCAGCCTCAATATCGTCACGTTCCCATGTAACATTTCGCAGGTGCGGCGTCAATTCCTTCAGTATACTTCGGGATACATCATCCAGATGTCCGGCCGATTTTTCATCAGGTATAATGGGGCGGATTGCAAGAATAAATACAGCCTTATCAATAAGTTCCAGATATGTTTTGGCGCGTTCCTTGAGGCAGTACATGGCCTTTTCAAACATCGTGATCTGTGCCGGTGTCAGGGGGGGCTGGCCGGTAACGGCGCAAAAATCCTTCAATTCATGCAGCAGTGCAGCATTATCCATGGCGGCGATATGCTGGCCACAGATATTATCCAGCTTTTTGAAATCAAACCGGGCCGGGGATTTACCGATACCCTTGAGATCAAACCACTCGATCGCCTGCGCATCGGTGAAAAATTCATCATTCCCGTGGCTCCAGCCCAACCGCGCCAGATAATTGCGCATGCCGGCCGCCGGATAGCCCATTTTTTGATATTCTTCGACCCCGAGCGCCCCGTGGCGTTTTGACAGTTTCTTGCCGTCGGGGCCATGGATCAGCGGAATATGGGCGTAAACCGGCAGGGGCCAGCCCATGGCCTGATAAATGCCCATCTGCCGCGCGGCATTATTGAGGTGATCATCGCCCCGGATGATATGGGTGATGCCCATGTCATGATCATCCACCACCACCGCCAGCATATAGACCGGTGTGCTGTCCGAGCGCAGCAGGATCATATCATCAAGCTGATCATTGCGGATGGTGACTTCGCCCTGAACCTGATCGCGGATCACGGTGGTGCCGTCATTGGGGGTGCGCAGCCGGATCACATAGGGCGCATCCGGGTGGCTTGCGGCTCTGGCATCGCGCCAAGGGCTTTGAAACAGGGTTGAGCGTTTCCCGGCCTGTGCGGCCTCACGGAAAGCGGCAATTTCTTCCTGTGTCGAGAAGCATTTATAGGCCTTGCCGCTTTCAAGAAGCTGCAGGGCGATTTCGCGATGGCGCGGCGCATTGGCAAGCTGACTGATCACCTCGCCATCATGATCAAGGCCAAGCCATTTCATCCCGTCAAGGATGGCCTGCGTTGCCTCGGGGGTTGAGCGGGCAATATCGGTGTCCTCGATCCTGAGCTTGAAAGTGCCGCCGTGATGGCGCGCATATAGCCAGTTGAAAAGCGCCGTGCGGGCGCCGCCGATATGTAAAAACCCCGTGGGCGAGGGGGGGAAGCGGGTCACGACCTGTTGCGACATCTGAGATATTAACCTTTTGGTAACCGTGCGGGGGATAGCTTTTGCGCCTGTCTATCGGCCTGTCCTGATGGAGACAAGTAGGGGAGACAAGTGTTGCGCGTCTGGCGCTCTTTCATTGCCACGCTTTACCTGCAAAGGGGGCATCTGTTTCCCTGGGCTCCGGTATGCATGGCCTGCGGCATTGGCACATATTTCGCGATCAATTTTGAGCCGGGGCCGGTGGTTTACCTGTGGCTGGGCGCTGGCGCGGTTATATCAACCCTGCTGGCGTGGCGGGTGCCTGTGCTTTTGTCGCCGGTGATGATGGCGTTTGCGCTGGCGCTGGCGGGGTTTTGTCTGGCGGGGCTGAGGGCGCATCAGATGGCCGAACCGGTGCTGGGCTGGCGCTATTATGGCCCGGTTGAGGGGCGGATTATCGGCATTGACCGATCCGGCAAGGATGCCACAAGGCTGACGCTCGACCAGGTTGTGCTGCGCAATGTATCGCCCGAAAAAACCCCGGCGCGGGTGCGGATTTCCCTGCAGGGCAATCAGGGGTTCATAACGCCTGTGGCCGGGCTTCGGGTGATCACCAGCGCGCATCTGTCAAAGCCCGGCGGGCCGGTTGAGCCCGGCGGTTTTGATTTCCAGCGCCATGCGTGGTTTTTGAAGCTGGGGGCGGTGGGTTATACAGGCTCGCCGGTTCTGGCGCTGGCCGCTCCGGATGGCTCGCAATGGCTGCTGGCGGCGCGATTGGCGATCTCGAAACGGGTGCAGGCGGCGCTGCCGGGCGAGCCGGGCGCCTTTGCCGCGGCGATCATGACCGGGGACCGTTCCGGCATCGGGCAGGAAACGTTGAAAGCGCTCAGAGTGTCGAACCTGGCGCATTTGCTGGCCATATCGGGGCTGCATATGGGGCTGTTGGCGGGGTTTGTTTTTGCCTTCTTCCGGCTTGGGTTTGCGGCGGTGCCGGTGGTGGGGTTGCGGCTTCCGGCCAAGAAGATTTCTGCGGTGATGGCCATGATCGTGGCCGCCGGGTATCTGGCGCTGTCGGGCGGGAATGTCGCCACCGAGCGCGCCTTTGTGATGGTCGCGGTGGCGCTGTTGGCGGTGTTGTTTGACCGGCGGGTGCTGAGCCTGCGGGCGGTGGCACTGGCGGCGCTGATTGTGCTGATCCTGCAGCCCGAGGCGCTGATGGGGCCGGGGTTTCAGATGTCATTTGCCGCAACGACCGCCCTGGTGGCGGTGTTTGGCCTGATGCGCGATCATCAGGTGCCATTTGGCCCTGGATGGCTGCGGCCGGTGATGGCGGTGGTGATTTCATCCTTTGTGGCCGGGCTGGCCACCGCCCCGCTGGCGGCGGCGCATTTCAACCAGATTGCACATTTTGGCCTGTTGGCGAACCTGCTGAGCGTGCCGTTGATGGGGGCTTTGGTGATGCCCGCGGCAGTGATTGCCGCCCTTTTGATGCCTCTCGGGCTGGACTGGATCGCGCTTTGGCCGATGGGGCTTGGATTGCGCTGGATACTGGGCGTGGCGCATTGGGTATCGGGGCTTGAGGGCGCGCGCGGCACGGTGATGAGCCCGGATCCTGTGGTGTTGCCGATGCTGGCCCTGGGGGTGCTGTTTTTGATGCTCTGGCAGGGGCGGGCGCGGATGTTGGGGCTGGCCCCGGCAGCGATTGCTTTCATGCTCTGGGCCGGGACCGAACGGCCGGATGTGCTGATTTCCGAGAGCGGCGGGCTTGTGGGGGTAATGACCGATGCGGGCCGCGCCATGAACCGCGAGCGCAGTGACGGGTTTGTCGCCCGCAACTGGCTTGAAAATGACGGCGATGCGGCGCAGCAGATCAATGCAGCGGAGCGGTGGAACAAGGTGAGGCCTTCATCGCTTCGCATCACCGCAATCAGAGGCAAACGCGCCGCTCAGGCGTTAACCACCTGTGACAAGGCCGAGTGGGTGGTGATGAATGTATCCCCGCCGCATGCGGATTTGCCCTGTACCGTCATTCACCCCGGCAGCCTGCGCCAGACCGGGGCATTGGCACTTTACGGGCTTTACGACGCGCGCAAGGCCCTGCGGGTGGTGAGCGCGCGCCAGATCACCGGCGCAAGGCTGTGGAATGCTCAGTAGCTGCGGATGAGGCCGACAAGACGGCCCTGAACCTTGACCTTGTCATCGGGCAAAAGCCGGGTTTCATAGGCCGGGTTGGCGGCCTCGAGGGCAATGGCGTTGCCCTTGCGGAAAAACCGCTTGAGCGTGGCCTCCTGATCCTCGATCAGGGCGACGACGATATCGCCATTATCGGCCACGCTGGTTTCACGGATGATCACTACATCGCCGTCATTGATGCCCGCCTCGATCATTGAATCACCTTTGACTTCAAGGGCATAATGCTCGCCCGGGCCGCTGACCATGGCGCCGGGAACGGCCACGTTATGGGAGGCGTGCGATATCGCCTCGATCGGGACACCGGCGGCGATGCGGCCCATCACCGGCAGTTCAACCGCATGGGCCGCCTCAACCGGCTGGGCATTGGCCGGGCGCGGTGCATCGGGCCTGTCGCCTTCAATCACCTTGGGCGTGAAGCCATGGCTGGCCTGCCCGCCGAGGCTTTCGGGGAGCTTGACAATCTCAAGGGCGCGGGCGCGGTGCGCAAGACGGCGGATAAAGCCGCGTTCCTCAAGCGCTGTGATCAGCCGGTGAATGCCGGATTTGGAGCGCAGATCCAGCGCATCCTTCATTTCATCGAAACTGGGCGGCACACCATCACGCTTGACCCGTTTGTGAATGAATTCCAGCAAATCCAACTGTTTCTTGGTTAACATTTTTCACATTCCTCGATACATGTGTTTCTTTTGTTCTACGCATGTTCTTGTTTTGTGTCAACTGTGAGCCGTTTTTATCTATGGGCCAGATTGGGGTTCCACCCCAAACCCCGGAGTATTTGTGGAAAAATGAAAGGCTGAAAAGTTCAGATCGGCAGGTAGTCGATCCTGTCGCCAGTTTTGCGGGGGGCGTCATTCACGGGCCGGATCAATAATGCGTTGGCATCGGCGAGGACGGTAAGAAGCGAGCTGTCCTGATTATCTTCGGCGGTGATGCTGCCATTATCGGCAAAGGCGCGCATGTAATGCTCGCGCGGGCCATTGCCGGGGAGGGGTTTTGCGAGGCGCGCTGTGAGGCGCGGTGAGCGGGCGGCCTCAAGGCCCAGCATGGCGCGAATGAGGGGGGCGGCAAAGACATGGCCGCAGACCATGGCCGAGACCGGATTGCCGGGCAGGCCGAGCATCACTGATTTGCCCATGCGGCCCGCCATCAGCGGTTTGCCGGGGCGCATGGCAATCTTGTAAAACGCGCGCTTGAGACCGAGATCAGCGGCGACATCGCCAACGATATCATGATCGCCCACCGAGGCCCCGCCGATGGTAATCACCAGATCGGCATCTCGTGCCAGATCAAACGCCGCTTCAAGCGAGGGGCGATTATCGCGGGCGATGGGCAGAATGCGGGCCTGTGCACCGACGCTATCCAGCAGGGCCTTGAGGCCAAAGGTGTTGGAGGCGATGATCTGATCCGGGCCGGGGGCCTCGCCGGGCATGACCAGCTCATCGCCGGTTGACATGAGCGCCACATCGGGGCGGCGGGCAACGCTGACCTTTGCGATATTCATCGAGGCCAGCAATGCGATGTCAGAGGGGCGCAGGATGCGCGGCGCCCTGAGCCTGTCGCCGGTTTTGAAATCACCGCCAAGGGGGCGGATATTGGTACCTTTGCCCAGCCGGTCGGTGAGGGTGATGCGGGTGCCCTCGCGGCTGATATCCTCTTGAATTACCACATGATTCAGATCATCTGGCACCGGCGCACCGGTGAAGATGCGGATCGCCTGACCGGGGCCGCACGCGCCCTCAAAGGCATGGCCTGCTGCGGCCTCGCCGACCACGTCGAAACTGGCGCCCACCTGCACTTCACCTGTGCGCATGGCATAGCCATCCATCGCCGAGGCGGAAAACGGCGGCTGATCGCGGGTGGCGATGGCGTCATGGGCAAGAACACGACCGGCGGCGTGAATAAGCGGTATGGCTTCACTTTCAAGCGGTGATACCAGCGCAAAAAGCTGCGCAAGGGCGTCATCAACGGTGATCATCTGGCTTCATACCGCCCGGATTTGCCGCCGTCTTTCAGCTTGACGCGGATGCCGCCGATTTCCATGGCGCGGTCGACCGCCTTGCACATGTCATAGACGGTGAGCAGGCTGAGGCTGGCGGCGTTGAGCGCCTCCATCTCAACTCCGGTCTGGCCGGTGGTTTTGACAGTGGCCTCAACCCGGATGCCCGGCAGTTTGGCATCAGGGGTCAGATCAACCGCCACCTTGGTAATCGGCAGCGGATGACAGAGGGGAATGAGATCGGCGGTTTTCTTTGCCGCCATGATGCCGGCAAGCCGGGCCACAGACAGAACATCGCCCTTTTTGGCGCGGCCCTGGGTTATGATTTCAAAGGTTTCAGGCTTCATCTTGATGTGTCCCTCTGCCACGGCTATGCGCGAGGTTACCGCCTTGTCCGAGACGTCAACCATATGGGCATCACCCTTGCTGTCAAAATGCGTGAGCCCTGCCATCACATGCCCGCCGGGTTGAGCGGGGCGGCCAGCAGATCACGGGTGGCGGCGGCCACATCATCCGCGCGCATCAGGCTTTCGCCGATCAGGAAGCTGCGCGCGCCGTAGCGGGCCATATCGGCCAGATCCGCAGGGGTCGAAAGGCCGCTTTCACAGACGATCATGCGCTCGGCGGGCACCAGTTTGGAAAGCCGCCGTGTGGTATCCAGCGAGGTTTGAAACGTGTTGAGATCGCGGTTGTTGATACCGATCATCATCGAATTGAGCCTTGTGGCGCGGGTCAGTTCGGCCTCGTCATGCACCTCGATCAGCGCGTCCATGCCCCATTCGGTTGCCGCCGCTTCCAGTTCAGCCGCCTGATCATCCGAGACGCTGGCCATGATGATCAGGATGCAATCGGCCCCCAATGCACGAGCCTCGACCACCTGATAAGGATCATAGATGAAATCCTTGCGCAGAACCGGCAGATCACAGGCGGCGCGGGCCAACGGCAGATATTCATTGGCCCCCTGAAAGCTGGGGGCATCGGTGAGAACCGAAAGGCAGGCGGCACCGCCTTTTGCATAGGCAATGGCCAGTGCTTCGGGATCAAAATCCGCGCGGATCAGGCCTTTCGACGGGCTGGCCTTCTTGATCTCGGCAATCAGGCCGTAGCCTTGTTTGGTGGCCTGCATGAGTGCATTTGCAAAGCCCCGTACCGGGCTGGCCTCGCGGGCGGTGCTTTCCAGGGCATCAAGCGGGGTTGCGGCCTTGGCGGCGGCAATTTCCTCAAGCTTGTAGGCCTTGATCTTTTCAAGGATGCT
Organism: Roseovarius sp.; assembly: GCA_021775255.1. Taxonomy (GTDB): domain Bacteria; phylum Pseudomonadota; class Alphaproteobacteria; order Rhodobacterales; family Rhodobacteraceae; genus Roseovarius. Next base: position 386,624 of record JAJFIA010000001.1, on the reverse strand, counting down.
GGGGGTGTTCATTTGGCCTCCGATGTGATCCGGGCGAGGGCCTCGATTTTAGCCAAAGCTGCGCCGCTGTCGATACTTTCCATGGCCTGTGCCACGCCCTGTTTTAGATCAGATGTGGCATCGGCCACAACCAGCGCCGCCGCGGCATTGAGCAACACCGCATCGCGATACGCCCCCGGCGCGCCGTTCAGAAGGGCGCGGAACGCAGCCCCGTTTTCTTCGGGTGTGCCGCCAAGGATGTCCTCAAACGGATGCACCGGCAGGCCGAAATCCTCAGGATGCAGCTCAACCTCGCGAATGCTGCCATCCAGCTCAAGAGCGGCGACCCAGCTTATGCCGGTGATGGTCAATTCATCGGTGCCATCCGAGCCATGCACCAACCAGGCGCATTCCGACCCCAAAGCGCCAAGGGTTTCGGCCATCGGGCGGATGAGATCACGCGAAAACGCGCCGGTAAGCTGACGTTTGACACCTGCCGGATTGGTCAGGGGGCCAAGGATGTTGAAAATGGTCCGGGTGCCCAGCTCGGCCCGCACCGGGCCCACATGGGCCATTGCGGGGTGATGCATGGGGGCCATCATGAAGGCGATGCCAACCTCGGCCAATGCCCGCTCGACCACATCGGCCCCGACCATGACATTCACGCCCATCTGGCCCAGGGCATCGGCCGCGCCGGATTTTGACGACAGGTTGCGGTTGCCATGCTTGGCCACGGGCACGCCCGCGCCGGCCACGACAAAGGCCGTGGCGGTGGAAATATTGAGCGTGCCCTTGCCGTCACCGCCGGTTCCGACGATGTCCATCGCGCCTTTGGGCGGATTTACGCCGGTGCATTTGGCGCGCATGACGCTGGCGGCGGCGGCGTATTCATCCACGGTTTCGCCGCGCGTGCGCAAGGCCATGAGCAGGCCGCCGATCTGGGATGGCGTGGCCTCGCCGGTGAACAGGATCTCAAAGGCGGCTTCAGCCTCATCGCGGGTCAGGGGGCGGTCGGCGGCAATGCCGATGAGGGGTTTGATTTGGTCACTCATGCCGGGGCTTTCGCAGGGGCTTTCATGGTATCCAGGAAGTTTTTCAGCAAGGCATGACCATGTTGTGAGGCGATTGATTCAGGATGAAACTGCACGCCGTGAATCGGCAGATCACGATGTTGCAGCCCCATGATGGTGCCGTCTTCGAGATGGGCGGTAATCTCAAGGCACTCAGGCAACGAGGCGCGCTCAACCACCAATGAATGATAGCGCGTGGCCTCAAATGGCGAGGGCAGGCCAGCGAAAACCCCGGTGCCGGAATGCTGCATCTGGCCCATTTTACCATGGACGATATCCGAATGCCGCACAACCTTGCCGCCAAAGGCCTGACCGATGGCCTGATGCCCGAGGCAAACCCCCAGCAGCGGGATATGCGCCTCAGCCGCCGCTGCAACCAGAGCGAGACAAATCCCCGCCTGATCGGGGTCACACGGGCCGGGGCTGAGCAGGATACCTTCCGGGCGCAGGGCCATGGCCTCCTGCACGTTCAGGGCGTCATTGCGGTAAACTGTAACATTTGCACCTAATTCACCTACATAATGAACCAGATTGTACGTGAAACTGTCGTAATTATCTATTAAGAGCAACATTATCTCTATCCGTGGGTTAATAAGCTGGATCGACGGGTCAGGGTTGCGCTATACTTGTTCAGGCTTCTGGAGTAGCGTCAAGAGGCGTGGAAGCTGTGCAGGCGATAAATGTAGGGACCATTTACGATGGCAAGCGGATTTTTTCGCGGAATACTTGTCGGAACCGTGGTATCGGGGCTGGGCATCGGCGTGGTGTCTTTGCTTGCCGGCTTGCCTCAGGCACGCCCGCCGCAAGAAATTGCGCTGGAAATCCCTGTTGGATCAGAGTTTAACAAGCCGCGCGTGGATGTATGGGCCAGGTTACCTGGGGTTGAAACACTGCCCGATGCGGGCAACAGCTCACAGGTTGATGCCCCTGCGCCGGACAATCTCAGGGCGGTCAGTTCAGAGACAACCGAAACCGCAGTGCAACCGGATACGGGCAAAAGCGCGGCTGGGCTGATCTTGCCGGTTGATATTGATGAGAGCACCGGAGTGGAGGCTGTGCCCGCTACAGACAACCCGGTATTACAACGCCCGGTTGTGGTGGTGCCGGCAATCCCTCTTGCGGAAACGGCACTTTTGATCACGACCCGGCCTGCGGCTTTGCCAGCGCCTGAAAGCCCGAAAATTGCGGATGTCGGCAATTCGGATAGCCCTGTGAAAATGCATCCAGGCACGGCTGCAACTCTGGCTGAGTTGCTTGACCAGCCGCATGGGCCATCCGCCGGGAATTGGGAACAACTGCTCTTAGAGGGCAGTGCCACGGAAATCATTCCCGAGGCCCCACCAATGCAGCCGATGTTGCAGCAGGCCTCGGCGACAGACCAACCCTTATCAACGGGTCAGAACCCCACAACGGATGGGCAAAACCAGGTGGCGGCAGCCATCCCGCCATCGGCGCCGGTTATTGTGATGGGTCATGATCTGGCCCCCGATGCGGGCATTACCGATGCCGCCAGCTCTGACGGGCAGTCAGCACCCCTTGAGGTGGCGCAGGAAGTGGACACGCCCGAAGCGCAGGAGGAAGCGCAGGAGGAAGCGCAGGAGGGAACCCTGTCAAATTCGGGCGGGTTTGAAAACCTGGCACCGGATGTGACCACCAACCGGCTGCCTTCCGTCACCGATACGCCCGAGATTGTTGAAGAGGCCGCCAAGGCTGACGCAACAGAGGAGGTTGAAGCAGAGAACCTGCCACAGCTTGAGCGGTATGCCGCAGAGTTTGAGAACCCGCAAGGCAAGCCCCTGATGGCCATCATCCTGATTGACGACGGGACCAGCCAGGTTAGCCTTGAGGAGCTCAAGAGCTTTCCCTATCCGCTGAGTTTCGCGATTGATACCAGATGGCCCGGCGCGGCCAAAGCGATGCGCAGCTACCGCGATGCCGGGTTTGAGGTTCTGGCCATGGCGGACCTGCCCAAAGGCGCCGGGGCGGCGGATACCGAGGTAACGATGGCGATCTATCTGCGGGCCGTGCCCGAGGCCGTGGCGGTGATGGAGGGCGAGGGTGAGGGCCTGCAATCGGGGCGCAAGGCCAGCACGCAACTGGCGCAGATTCTGGCGGCCAGCGGCCTTGGTGCGGTGATGCTGCCCAAGGGGCTGAACACGGCACAAAAGCTGATCGCCCGCGAGGGGGTGCCCGCACTCACGGTGTTTCGCGATTTTGATGCCAAAGGCGAAAGCCCCCAAACGATCCAGCGTTATCTGGACCGGGCAGTTCTGAAAGCCGGGCAGGAAAAAAGCGGCGTGATCATGGTGGGCCGTTTGCGCGAAGAAACCATCAATGCAATGGTTGTATGGGCCCTGGAAGACCGCGCCGCGCGCGTGGCTCTGGCCCCGGTATCAGCGGTGCTGCGCGGGAAATAAACCCAGCGCCTGCTCATCCGCCCTTATGGGCGGCCTCGCGCCAGTGGCCGGTAGGTATTTCATCCAATATCCATCCACCCACGCGCCAGCGGATCAGCCTGAGGGTGGGAAAGCCCACATGAGCGGTCATCCGTCGGACTTGCCGGTTGCGGCCCTCGGATATGGTGATTTCCAGCCAGCAATCGGGTACGGATTTGCGATAACGCACCGGCGGGTCGCGGGGCCAAAGCGTTGGTGGGTCAATCCGGCGGATTTTTGCCGGGCGGGTGGGTCCGTCTTTGAGGGTGACGCCCGTGCGTAGGGAGTGCAAAGCCGCCTCATCCGGCAGGCCTTCGACTTGTACCAGATAGGTTTTGGCCATTTTATGTTTTGGGTTGGAAATCTGTGCCTGAAGCCTGCCATCATCGGTAAGCAAAAGCAGGCCTTCGCTATCGCGGTCAAGCCGTCCGGCGGGGTAGACGCCGGGGATATCAATGTAATCCGAAAGCGTGGCACGCGGGCTGTCGGCACTGGCCTTGTCGGTGAATTGCGAGAGCACGCCGAAAGGTTTGTTGAACAGGATGAGCCGGGTCATTTCGCAGGTTTTATCCAGTTGTTTCGTTGCGGGGGCGCAAAAGTTTTTAAAAAACTTTTGGCAAGAATTTTTAAAGCGTTTCGCCTTAAACCTGAGACAGGGTTAAGGCGAAACGCCATGCAACATATCAGTGTTTCGCGCGTTTCGCGACAAACCCGTGAGTCAGGTTTATCGCGAAACGCTTTAAAAAATTCTTGTGGCCGTATCAATTGTTGCCGGTGCCTGTGAACCGCGCGGCATCGGCGGCAGCCCGGCGGATGGCGTTGGATTTATGCACGGTTTCCATATATTCCGCCTCCGGGTCGCTATCAAAAACGATGCCGCCCCCGGCCTGAATATAGAGCTTTTCATCCTGCACCACCGCTGTGCGCAGGGCGATGCAGACATCCATATCGCCGTTTGAGCTGAAATATCCAACACCGCCGCCATAGACACCGCGTTTTTCCGGCTCCAGCTCGTCAATGATCTGCATGGCGCGCACTTTCGGCGCGCCGGAAACCGTGCCGGCTGGCAGGCCCGCCAAAAGTGCGCTGAGACCGTCCTGATCCTCGGCCAGCTCGCCCACCACGTTCGAGACGATATGCATCACATGGCTGTAGCGTTCGATGATGAACTGCTCGGTCGGGCGAACAGTTCCGATTTTCGAGACTTTCCCGGTGTCATTGCGGCCCAGATCAAGCAGCATCAGATGCTCGGCCAGCTCCTTGGGATCGGCCAGAAGATCGGCCTCATTGGCGCGGTCTTCTTCCGGGGTGGCGCCGCGCGGACGGGTGCCTGCGATGGGGCGGATGGTGATCTGATTGCCAAACACCCGCACCAGAATCTCGGGGCTGGCACCGATCACCTGAAACCCGCCGAAATTGAAGTAGAACATGAAGGGGGACGGGTTGGTGCGGCGCAGGCTGCGGTACAAGGCGAAGGGGGGCTGGCGGAAATCCTGCGTCCAGCGTTGGCTTGGGACCACCTGAAAAATATCACCGGCGCGGATATATTCCCGGGCGGTTTCCACCGCTGCCAGATAGCCTTCCTTGGTGAAGTTTGAAACCGGGGCCGCATCCTCATGTGCATCGCCCAGATCGCGGCTGGCGCGGGGCAGGGCACGGTCAAGATCGCGCACCGCATCCATCACCCGCTCGGCTGCCTGAGAATAGGCCGCGCGGGCATTGAGGCCCGAACTGACCCAGGCCGGGGCAACCACGATCACCTCACCCTTGACGCCGTCCAGCACCGCCACAACCGAGGGCCGCAGCATCATCGCATCGGGCAGGCCCAGCGGATCAGGGTTTATATCCGGCAGATGTTCGACCAGGCGGATCATGTCATAGCCGAGATAGCCAAAGAGGCCGGCACTGGCAGCGGGCAGATCATCCGGCAGGTCAATCCGGCTGGCGGCAATCAGGGCACGCAGGTTATCCAGCGGCGCGCCTGGCTCATCTTCAAACCTGTCGGCATCAATCCGGGCCTGCCGGTTGATCTGACTGGTCTCACCCTGGCATTGCCAGATCAGATCGGGCTTCATGCCGATGATGGAATAGCGCCCGCGCACCTCGCCGCCTGTCACCGATTCGAGCATGAACGCATTGCGCGCCGCCCCGGTGAGCTTGAGCATCAATGAGACCGGCGTATCCAGATCAGCCGCCAGACGGGCATAGACCACCTGATTGCACCCGGCCTCATAGCCGCTGGCAAAATCCTCGAATGACGGTGTCAATTCCAACGCTGTTGCCTATTGAAAGTTAGCATGCACTGCGCTCAGCGCCTGCTGGTTGAGGGTAAAGCCCACGCGCGTGCGGATATCATCTGCCAGCATCTGAAATAAATCCTGTTGCATTGAGGCCGATACCTGATCCTGCACAGTGCTGCGCAGGGTGATGATATCCTCGTTTTCGGGATCGGGCGCAAGGATGTCATCAAGGCGGATCACATATATCCGGCCTGCAAGCGGGCCGGTGCCTTCAATCACCCGCGCCCCGCCCTTTTTCATGGCAAAAGCAGTTTCACTGAATTCCGGCGGTGTATTTTCCTGCGTGTCAGTGCGGGTGAGGGCAAGGGCCGTTTGCGGCTTCATGCCGAGATCCTCAAAGCTGCTGGCGGCCTGCAATGCGGGCAGTTTCGGGGTGATCTGATCATGCAGGGCCTTGCTTGTGGCATCGGCCCGCCAGCCGCGGATCACCTGATCGCGCACCACGTCAAGCGGCCTGATGGCGGGTTCAACCACCGCATCCAGACGGAGGGCAAAGATGCCATCATCCTCAAGCCGAAGCACTTTGGGGAAATCGTCTTTGGTGATGGTTTCGGCGGCCTGACGAAAAGCCGTGTAGCCGCCGATCTCGTCGCTCAGGGCGGGGTACCAATCTATCTGGCCAAGCTTCATATCGGTTTCCTTGGCCAGATCCTCGATGGTGGCCCCGCCAGCCAGAAGATCGTCAATATTTTCTATCTGGCTGTCGATCACCCGGCGGGCCCGGTCTGCGGCGAGGATGCTGCGCAGCTCCGGCTTGGCCTCTTCAAAGCTTGTGATCTGCGCATTCAGGATGGCGTTGACGCGAAACAAGGCCGGGCCGATCGGGCTGTCATAGGGGCCCAGAACATCACCGGCATCAGCCGAGAAAACCGGCGCCCCTGCCGCATCAAGCGCCGATTCGCTGACGATGCCCATATCCACATCGGAAAGCTCAAGCCCGCGGTCTTCAACCAATGCGTCAAAGCTGGTTTCATCACTGTCAATACCGGCCATGGCGGCCTCGGCGGCGGCCTGATCGGCAAAGCTCAGGCGTTCAACCATGCGCCGCTCGGGCTGATTGAATTCGTCATGGCGCGCCTCATAGGCTTCGCGCAGTGCCGCCTCATCCACCTCAACGCTGTCAAGCAGCATGTCGGGCGTGAGCCAGGCATAGGTGATGCGCTTGACTTCGGGGCTGGTGAAATCCGGCAGATGTGAGCGGTGATAGCTTAGCAGCTCTTCTTCAGTGGGCTCGGGCAGACCGGTATCAAGATCATTGCGGTCAAGTACGGCCCATGTGACATTGCGGCGCTCGGCGGCGAAATTGATCAATGTGTCGGTTACGGTATCGGGGGTATTCACACCTGCCACAACCGCGCCCTGAAGGATTGCGCGCGCTGTATCGGCGCGGGTATCGGCCTCAAACTCGGCCTCGGTCAGGCCGGCCTGTTCCAGAGAATATTTATAGGCATCGCGGTCAAAACTGCCATCGGCCCCCTGAAAATTTGGGATTGCAACGATCTGTTCCCGCAGGTTTTCATCGCCGATGGAAATACCCATGCGGCGGGTTTCATCATCAAGGGCTGCAAATGTCACCATGCGCGACAAGACACGGTCGCTCAGGCCAAACTGATTGGCCTGGGCAAAGCTGATCGAGGTGCCAACCTGGGCTTCAAAGGCGCGTATTTCGGATTGCAGGCCGCGGGCATATTCATTGATATTGAGATCGACATCGCCAACCTTGCCGACGCTTTGCACGCCGCCCCCGATATTGGTCACACCAAAACCGCCAAGGCCAAGCACAAGCATGCCCATCAAAATCCATACCAGAGTGTTGGTGATACTTTTACCAGCAGCCATGGGGCCTCCTTGAGATTTGCCGTATAATTTTGCGTTTTCAGGGCTGTGTCTACGCGCTCGGATTGGCCGGGGCAAGGGGCCATGACAGCGCGGCGAGGCGTTCAAACAATGTTGTGATGCCGGCCCGATCCACATTGGCAAATGCCAGCCTGAGCTGTCGCGCGCCCTGGGGGCTGCCTTCCGGCGTGAACATGGTGCCGGGCAGGAGCAAAACACCGGCCTCTCGCACCAGTTTTTCAGCCAGTTCATCCGACGGCATCAAAAAGGGATGCTCAAGATAGGCAAAATAAGCGCCACAGCCCAGCAGTTTCCAGCCTTTGGCCTCGAGCGCGGGCATGTGATCATGAATGGCGGCACGCCGGTCAAGGATTTCAGCGCGCTCCCCGGCCAGCCACTGGCCAAGGTTCTGCATCCCCCAAAGGGCGGCAATCTGGCCCAGTTGGTTGGGGCAGATCGTGACGGTATCAAGGTATTTCTCGGCCTCGGAAAGGCGGTTTTTTGAGGCTGTGATCGCGCCCACACGGTGCCCGGTCAGACGGTAGGCCTTGGAGAAGGAATATAGCTGCACAAGCGTGTCATGCCAGTCAGGATTGGTAAACAGATCATGCGGCGCGCCTGATCGGGCGTCAAAATCGCGGTAGGTTTCATCAATGATCAGGGCAAGGCCAGTGCGGCGCGCTAGCTGGTAAAACTCACCTACAAGTTCAGAAGGATATTCCACGCCTCCGGGGTTGTTGGGGGTCACCAGAACAATGGCGCGGGTGCGGTTGGTGATCAGGCTGGCGGCTTCTTCCACATCGGGCAACAGGCCCGCGCGGGCGGGCAGGGGCAGGGTGCGCACGCCGCTCATATCCAGCCACATTTTATGATTGAAATACCACGGCGTGGGCAGGATCACCTCATCGCCTTCGCCGCAAAGCGCTGAAATAATGGCACAAAATGCCTGATTGCAGCCGGATGTGATGGCCACCTGAGCCGCGTCAATATGGCCGTCATAGGCCGTGCTCCATTGGCTGGCTACCTCAGCGCGCAGTTCAGGCAGGCCCAGTACCGGGCCATAAAGATGCGCCTCGGGGCGCTCAAGCGCGGCTTGCGCGATGATATTGCGCAATGGCTCGGGGGGCGGCTCAACCGGGGCGGCCTGACTGACGTTGATCAGCGGGCGCCCGGGCGGGAAGGTAACCCCGTCGAGCCAGCGGCGGGCTTGCATTACCGGCGGTGAAAAGGTGGCGGCGGTGCGAGGGGATGTCATTTATTGGCTCCCGGGGGCGCTCGTCAGGCCCTTACGTGCCTGCCTTGCGAGGCCGCCTGTAAGGGCGGATGAGCAGCCCGGTTTCATTGGCCGCGAAATGGCTCGACATATTGCAAGGCCATATCCCACGGGAAGAAAATCCAGGTGTCCTGACTGACCTCGGTGATGAATGTCTGCACCTGCGGCCGGCCTTTGGGCTTGGCATAGATGGTGGCCACATGCGCCTTTGGCATATGTTTGCGCACCACTTCCAGCGTCAGGCCGGTATCCACCAGATCATCAATGATCAAAACGCCGGTGCCATCGCCGACCACATCCATATCGGGGGTCTTGATCACATAGGGCTCGGATTGGGCCTGATGGTCATAGCTTTTCACGCTGATAGTATCGACAATGCGGATATCCAGCTCACGCGCAACGATCATCGCCGGGGCCATGCCGCCACGGGTGATTGCCACCACTGCTTTCCAGGTGCCGCCCTCACCGGGGCCTTTGCCATCCAGCCGCCACGCCAAAGCGCGGGCATCGCGGTGCAACTGATCCCAACTGACATGAAAACCTTTTTCGTGGGGGAGCCGTTCTGTCATCTCATTCACCTGTCGAGAATTAGTTTCATACCCAATGCGCCCATCAGCGCCGCCGCGCAGCGGTCAATCACCGGACGGGCGCAATGGTAGCTGCGTCGTGCCATTCCTGATCCCAAAAGGGAAGCAAAAGTCCCGTAGAAGGCAATTTCGACCGCAATGTGATTACCCACGATGATCAGGGCATCCTGAGCGTTCATGCCTTTGGGAAAGACCACAACAAGTGTTGCGGCGGCAAACAGAACCGATTTCGGGTTGCCAAGATTGATCAGCAGGCCATCGCGAAATGCCCGCCCGCCGGGGCGGGGGCGGTCTGTGATAGGCCGGGAGGCGGCGCGCCATGTTATGATCGCGATATAAATGAGATAGGCCGCCCCGGCGAATTTCAGGCCGAGATAGGCCCAGGGAAACAGGGCAAAGAGGCTTTCGAGACCCAAAAGCGCGGCCAATGTCCAGAGCCCGGCCATCAGGCCCAGCCCCGCCCCCGCCAAAAAACCGGCGCGGCGGCCATCTGCAATGGCAGTCCGCAGGGCAAACAACAGGGCCGGGCCGGGAGACAGGAGAGCTGCGGCCAGAATGAGATTGAAAGCAATCAGATCAGCGGCAGTCATATAAATGCGTCCTTATGATGTGGCGTCGATATCCGGCGCGTCCACCGCTTTCATGCCCACGATGTGATAGCCCGCATCCACATGCAGGGTTTCGCCGGTGGTGCCGCTGCCGAGATCAGAAAGCAGATAAAGCGCGGAATTGCCCACGTCCTCAATTGTCACATTGCGCCGCAGCGGCGAATTCAGCTCGTTCCATTTCAGGATATAGCGGAAATCGCCAATGCCGCTGGCGGCAAGGGTTTTGATTGGCCCCGCGCTGATGGCATTCACACGGATACCGTCCTTGCCCAGATCCTCGGCCATGTATTTCACCGAAGCCTCCAAAGCGGCCTTGGCCACGCCCATGACATTGTAATGCGGCATCACCTGTTCGGCGCCGTAATAGGTGAGCGTCAGCATTGATCCGCCCGTCGTCATCAGCTTTTCGGCGCGCTGGGCCACGGCGGTGAAGGAATAGACGGAAACATCCATCGTCATGGCAAAATTTTCCCGGCTGGTATCAATGTATCGCCCGCGCAGCTCGTTCTTGTCGGAAAAGCCGATGGCGTGTACCAGAAAATCAATTTTGCCCCAGGCCTTTTCTATCCCGGCAAAGGCCGCATCAATCGAGGCGGGATCAGAGACATCACAATCAAACAATTGTGTAACCCCAATTTGATCGGCCAGCGGCACCACCCGTTTCTTGAACGCATCCCCCATATAGCTGAAGGCCAGTTCGGCCCCGGCATCGGCGCAAGCCTTTGCAATGCCCCAGGCGATGGATTTGTCATTGGCCAGCCCCATGATCACACCACGTTTGCCCGCCATCAGATTATTCGACATTTATTGCCCTCGCCCTGTTTTAAGTGTTGCAATTCTTTAGGCGATCAGCAGTGCAGCTTCAAGGGGAAGGCGTTCACTGGAGCGCGGGAATATGCTATACTCTATGTATATTCATCATTTCCTGTTGAAAGGAGGTGCAATTATTAGAAACAATGCTATCTGATCTTGATAGATTGATCATTAAAGGTTAGCGCAGATTTGAAATTGGGCGCGAAGAAGAACAATGACAGAACGTGATGGCATATTTGCCGGTGACAATCCTTTTGATCTGGCCCGTTCATGGCTGAGTGAGGCCGAAGCAGGTGAGGTCAATGATCCGAATGCCATGGCGCTTGCCACGGTGGATGAAAATGGTCTGCCGAATGTGCGCATGGTTCTGCTCAAGGAAATCGCGGATGACGGCTTTGTTTTTTACACCAATTACGGGAGTGCGAAGGGCCGTGAACTGGCACAAAACGGCAAGGCTGCCGTGGTGATGCACTGGAAATCCCTGCGCCGTCAGATCAGGCTGCGCGGGCTGGTAAGCCGTGAAGACGGGCCGATAGCGGATGCTTATTTTGCCTCGCGGTCACTTCAAAGCAGGCTTGGAGCCTGGAGTTCTGAGCAATCACAAGAGCTTAGATCGCGTGGGGCCTTGATGGCGAAGGTGGCAAAGGCGGCCGTCAGCCATGGGGCAAACCCAAAACGCCCGCCATTTTGGGGCGGTTTTCGCATTGTCCCGCTTGAGATCGAATTCTGGGCCGATGGCGCGTTCAGGTTGCATGACAGGTTTGTCTGGCGCCGGAACGCGCCTGATGAAGAATGGACGGTAACCCGCCTGAGCCCGTGATAATTTCGTATGCAAAAGTGCAAGATGTTGAATGTAATACGGTTTTTTCTTGCAAGCGGCTCGGTCTTGTCGCATGACTAGAAGCTAGTCCGGATATTACCGGGAATGGGGACAAATACTTTATGGTAGGGCGAAGTGACGACAAATGAGAATGATATTCGCAGAATAAAGGGTATTGTTAAGTGGTTTGATCCCGTCAAAGGGTTTGGTTTTGTAATCGCCGATGAAGGCGGGCCGGATATTTTGTTACATGCAAACGTGTTGCGCAATTTTGGCCAGAGCTCTGTGGCTGACAGGGCTGTTGTTGAACTTGATGTGCAGGATACGGAACGCGGTGTTCAGGCGATTGAGGTGATCGAGATTCACCCGCCCGATGACATCGGTGTCGGCGAGCTGCTGGATCTTGATGATATAGATCCCGAAGTGATCCGCTCGGCCCCGCTTGAACCTGCACGGGTGAAATGGTTTGACAAGGGCAAGGGCTTTGGTTTTGCCAATACCTTTGGCCGCGAGGAAGATGTGTTTGTGCATGTCGAGGTGCTCCGGCGTTCGGGGCTGGCAGAATTGCAACCCGGCGAGGCGCTGGCAATCCGGGTGATAGATGGTAAACGTGGCCGTATGGCAACGGAGGTGTGTGGATGGGAAATGGCGGTAAAGCTTCGAGGCTGATTGCAGGGCTGGTCATGATTTTTGTCATGGCTTTTGCAGCCACGGCAAAGGCCGGCGAATGTCGTGAAAATCAGGTGCTGTTGCGCGGCGACTGGGGGCAGGCGCGATTCTCGGTTGAGGTTGCCGATGACCGGGCCGAGCGCGCCAAGGGGCTTATGTTTCGCGAAAGCATGGCTGCAAACGCCGGTATGCTGTTTGTCTATCCGGCGCCGAAACAGGTGGGGTTCTGGATGAAAAACACGCTGATCCCGCTTGATATGCTTTTTCTTGATCAAACCGGCACCGTGAAGCGCATTCATGAAATGGCCATCCCGCAGGACACCACGCCGATCATGGGTGGGCAGGATATAATGGCGGTTCTTGAAATCAATGGCGGGCTTGCCAAATCTCTGGGCATTACCGAAGGCAGTGAGATGCGCCACCCGGCCTTTGATCCTGCGCTGGCCGCCTGGCCCTGCTGAGGGTTGCTAAATTAATTTGGCTCTGGTGGAATTCTGCCCGATTTAGGGCTTTTCAAACCCGGCAATGATGAGTAGAGAGATGCACGGTCCGGGGCGTGGCGCAGTCTGGTAGCGCACCTGTTTTGGGTACAGGGGGTCGTGAGTTCGAATCTCGCCGCCCCGACCATATCTTCAAACCCATGTGAGAGTGATGCAGGCCGGTGAACAATTCACCGGCTTTTGGCCTATTGATGCCCGACTGTGGCGCGGCTGCACTTTTTTTCTGCGGGGGGGCGAAAATTGTCAATCAGGCTGCGCTCGAGTGATGGCTTTACGCCCGGAACCTAAGGTATGTGGTGAGGTTTTATCGCTAAGTCTGCCGAATGAAACAGATTTCACCGCAGGCCAATTCATCGGTGAAAAATGTTATCCACAAGCGATGACGGATGAAATGAATCACATAAAGCTGATCCGGCATTTCTCAACTTCTGCGTCAATGATTTTTTCTTGATTTTTTGACAATAAATTCATTGACGGTGGAGGGGGAAATACGCCAGATTGTGTGAACCGGCAGATTTAACACAACATATAGTGGGTACGCCGGGCGAGGGCTGGAATTCTCAAACACCTCCCGGTTAATCAATCGGGGCTTCTTTTTTGACTGCGCTGCGCGGCTGACAAAAGTTTTTGGGATCTGAACTGCCTGAAAATACGGGGGCGACGCGAACTGCAACGTCAGGTCGCGGGGCAAGTGAAATGCTGGATAATGAGGCAGCGATAAATGAAAATTGAACGTAAATTTACCAAATCCGGACAGGACGCCTACAAGGACCTGGAATTTGTCACCACAAGCTCGGAAATCAGAAATCCCGACGGCACCGTGGTGTTCAAGCTTGATGAGGTTGAAGTGCCCGCAGGCTGGAGTCAGGTGGCCAGTGATGTGATCGCGCAGAAATATTTCCGCAAGGCGGGGGTGCCTGCGAAGCTTAAAAAGGTCAAGGAAAAGGATGTGCCCGAATTCCTGTGGCGCTCTGAACCCGATGGCGACGGTGTTGAAATGGGCGGTGAGACCAGCGCCAAGCAGGTGTTTGACCGCCTTGCCGGGGCCTGGACCTATTGGGGCTGGAAGGGCGGTTATTTCACGGCCGTATCCGATGCCCGCGCCTATTTTGATGAAATGCGGGTGATGCTGGCGCGGCAGATGGCGGCGCCGAACTCTCCGCAATGGTTCAACACCGGCCTGCATTGGGCGTATGGCATCAACGGCCCAAGTCAGGGGCATTATTATGTGGATCACGAAAGTGGTGAATTGACCAAATCCACCAACGCCTATGAGCACCCACAGCCACATGCCTGTTTCATTCAATCGGTCGCCGATGATCTGGTGGGCGATGGCGGCATCATGGATCTTTGGGTGCGTGAGGCGCGGCTTTTCAAATACGGATCGGGAACCGGCACGAACTTCTCCTCCCTGCGTGCCGATGGGGAAGCCCTGTCAGGTGGCGGCAAATCGTCGGGCCTGATGGGTTTCCTTAAAATAGGTGACCGGGCGGCGGGCGCGATCAAATCCGGCGGTACCACGCGGCGCGCCGCCAAGATGGTGATCATTGATGCCGATCACCCTGATATCAGCGAATTCATCAACTGGAAGGTTCGCGAGGAACAGAAGGTGGCCTCGATCGTGGCCGGCTCAAAAATGCACGAAGCGCGGCTGAATGAGATTTTTGATGCGATCCGGGCCTGGGATGGCAGCAGTGAAGATGCGGTGGACCCGAAGAAGAACGAGCAGCTCAAGGATGCCATTCGCGGGGCCAAGAAAACCGCGATCCCCGAGACCTATGTGAAGCGGGTACTGGATTACGCCAAGCAGGGCTATGACAGTATTGAATTTCCCACCTATGACACCGATTGGGACAGTGAGGCCTATGCATCGGTTTCGGGGCAAAATTCCAACAATTCGATCCGGGTGACGGATGCGTTCCTCAAGGCCGTGAAAGACGATGCCGACTGGGCGCTGATCAACCGCACCGATGGCAGTGTTGCGAAAACCATCAAGGCGCGGGATCTGTGGGAGGATGTGGGCCATGCGGCCTGGGCCTGTGCCGATCCGGGGATTCAGTATCATGATACCGTGAATGCCTGGCACACCTGCCCGGAAGACGGTGAAATACGTGGTTCAAACCCTTGTTCCGAATACATGTTTCTGGATGATACCGCCTGTAATCTGGCCTCGATGAACCTGCTGAATTTCTATGGTGACGGCAAGTTTGATGCTGAAAGCTATATGCACGCCACCCGGCTTTGGACACTCACGCTTGAGATCAGCGTGATGATGGCGCAATTCCCGTCGCCGAAAATTGCCGAGCTGTCCTATGAGTTCCGCACGCTTGGGCTGGGTTATGCCAATATCGGCGGTTTGCTGATGAATATGGGCTATGGTTATGACAGTGACGAGGGCCGCGCATTATGTGGCGCGCTGACCGCGATCATGACCGGTGTGGCCTATGCCACAAGCGCCGAGATGGCCGGAGAGCTGGGCGCATTTGCCGGTTATGAGCGCAATGCCGATCATATGCTGCGGGTGATCCGCAATCACCGCAACGCGGCTTACGGCGAAACTGATGGATACGGTGGGCTGGCGGTGACGCCGGTGCCGCTGGATCATGATAGCTGCCCCGATCAGGGGCTGGTGGAGCTGGCGATGGCAAGCTGGGATGAGGCGCTGCGCCTGGGCGAGCTGCACGGCTATCGCAATGCCCAGACCTCGGTGATTGCGCCGACCGGCACCATTGGGTTGGTGATGGATTGTGATACCACCGGGATCGAGCCGGATTTTGCCCTGGTCAAATTCAAGAAGCTGGCGGGCGGCGGTTATTTCAAGATCATCAACCAATCTGTGCCCGCGGCGCTTGAGGCGCTTGGCTATGGCTCGGCCGAGATCGAGGAGATCGTCAGCTATGCGGTCGGCCACGGCACCCTTGGCAATGCGCCGGGGATCAACAGCACCACGCTTGCGGGCCATGGCTTTGGTGCCAATGAGCTGGAAAAGATCGAAGCCGCCTTGAGCAGCGCCTTTGACATCCGCTTTGTCTTCAACCAATGGACGCTGGGGAGCGAGTTCTGCACCAATGTTCTGGGCATTCCGGGCGATAAGCTGAATGATCCGGGTTTTGATATGCTGGCGCATCTGGGCTATTCGCGTACTGATATAAGAGCCGCGAATGAGCATATCATCGGCACCATGACCCTTGAGGGCGCGCCGCATCTGAAGGATGCGCATATCGGCATCTTTGACTGCGCCAATCCCTGCGGCAAGAAAGGCAAACGGTATCTGAGTGTCAACAGCCACATTACCATGATGGCTGCGGCGCAATCGTTCATTTCGGGTGCCATTTCCAAGACCATCAACATGCCCAATGACGCCACCATCGAAGATTGCCAGAAGGCTTATGAATTGTCGTGGTCTTTGGGGGTGAAGGCCAATGCGCTTTACCGCGATGGCTCGAAACTGAGCCAGCCTTTGGCCGCGTCCTTGGTGGAGGATGATGACGAGGCGGCGGAAATTCTTGAAAGTGGCACGCCACAGGAAAAGGCCGAGGTTCTGGCCGCGAAGATCGTCGAGAAGGTGATCATTCAGGAAGTGGCAAAGGGACGTGACAAGCTGCCCGAGCGGCGCAAGGGCTATACCCAAAAGGCCGTGGTCGGCGGGCACAAGGTATATCTGCGCACCGGCGAATATACCGATGGCCAACTGGGCGAGATTTTCATCGACATGCACAAGGAAGGCGCCGGTTTTCGGGCGATGATGAACAATTTTGCCATCGCCGTTTCCGTGGGCCTGCAATACGGCGTGCCGCTGGAGGAATTTGTCGATGCCTTCACCTTCACCAAGTTTGAGCCTGCGGGCATGGTGCAGGGCAATGACAGCATCAAGAACGCCACCTCGATTCTGGATTACATCTTCCGCGAATTGGCCGTCAGCTATCTTGACCGCACCGATCTGGCGCATGTGAAACCCCAAGGGGCCAGCTTTGACGATATTGGCCGGGGTCAGGAGGAAGGCGTGCGCAACATCTCGGAAATGAGTGACGCGGGTACAAACCGGTCTTTGGAAGTGCTCAAGCAGATCAGCTCAACCGGGTATCTGCGCAAACGGATGCCACAGGAACTGGTGGTCTTGCAGGGCGGGCAATCGCTTGCCGCGACGGCGCTTGATGGCGCGGCTGATCCGATGGCGGCGCTCGAGACGCTGGTGCCGGAAACCGCAACCATGAGCGCGACCCTTGCCAGCACAACGGTGGTGGCCACGGGCAGCGTCAGCATGGACGCGCGCACCAAGGCCAAGATGCAGGGCTATGAGGGCGACCCTTGCGGCGATTGTGGCAACTATACACTGGTGCGCAACGGCACCTGCATGAAATGCAACACTTGCGGGGGAACCTCGGGGTGTAGCTGACGGGATCGCATCCCTTAAAGGGGTGCGTAGGGGGCATAATGCCCCCGACGAGACACGGGGTGGGTGCGCTCATCCCGGACGGTGCTCAGGCCGCAGGCAAAAAAACCGGGCGGTATAAATAGTGAGCCTGAGTGGCGAAACTACCGGGGGGCTTTATGCCCCCCGTTTTTCTTTTGGTACATCAAACAGTTCTAAGCAAAACCTGATGAAGCCTTTGATAATCGGCATTTTGTCAAAAATGCCAGACTTTTCAGCGCGTCTTCAATACAGGCTGCATACCGGCGCGCGGGCGCTCATGCCCATCTCAATCCTGAGCTGTGCCCGGGCGCGCGCCAGCCGTGACATCACTGTTCCCACGCAAAGCCCGGTGCGCTCGGCCAGCTCTTGCGGGCTGGTTTCTCCGGCAGCGACCAGCCGGATCAACGTGGCCTGAGCAGGGGGCAAATGATCAATCGCTATTGTCAGATCATGAAGCGCGAAGGCCGCAAAAACCGGGGGGTCAATGATCATATGGGTCTCATTCAGCTCCGTCATGGGAACGGCGTTGCGCAGGGACTGGCGATACAGATTGCGCAGGGTGGTGCGGGCATAGGCGCGCAGGTTATCAATCTCATCCACCCTGGCGCGCCGCCGCCACAGCCTGAGCAGGGTTTCCTGAGTGAGGTCCTGTGCCTGATCCTTCTCACCGGTCAGGTGATGCGCGAGGCGCTGCAAATCGGGGATCAGATCGCTCAGATTGCTGGGATGCGCGGCGGGAAGATCAATCGGGCAGGGCATGTTCATATCCTCCGGATAGGAAAACAGGTGCCCTGATCCTGCGCCTATCCCCCCTCGCATTTCAAACCGGCGAAATCCGCCGATGGCAAATCTCTGCGCTTTTTGGGCGGTCAGCCGCCCGTTGCGCGCCTTGCCATAAGCGGGGCGTTGCGAATGGCGGGAATTGGCCGAACGCGGCGGGACGCAAAAGCCGGATACGCCGTCTTGGTTGTTGAAGGCCGCACATTGGCGTCTTTCACCCTGAAACATTGTCTTGAGGAGACAACACATGACCAAATTCATCGCAATTCTGATCGGAATGGGCTTTTTGGCCAACTCAGCCTTCGCTGCAGGCAGCATCTCTGACATTGATGTTAATGGCGATGGCCTGATGTCACCCGATGAGGTGCAGGCAGTTTACCCCGAGATCAGCGCCGAGGTGTTCTCGCAGGTGGATGCCAATAATGATGGCGGCATTGACGAGGCCGAGATGCTCGCAGGCCAGGAGCAGGGCCTGCTGCCGATGCTGATTGACGGGTAAGCCTTGCCCGTTCTCCCCGGGCTCATGTCCCCCAGCATCCCGGGCCCGGGGAGTGATTTGCCACAGAAATTTCGACACCTGGCAGGCAATTCGCGCGCCGGGTGTCAAATACCATCGCATCACAGCAGAGATTTCCGGCCCAAATGTGCCTCAGCATCCAAAAGCGGCGGCTGATCAGAGCGGCCAGCGGTGGCGGCTGATCACGTCTCCGGTGCGGCTGTGAAACACCAGATCCTGCGGCGGCTTTCCAAGCAGGGCATTGCGGTAGAGCAGTACTTCGTCGAACGGCCCGGCGATTTCGCCGTCAACCACAAGATACTCTTTCCCGCCCGCATCAATCCGCGCCACCAGCCTTTCGCGGCCGGCAATCTCGGCGAAATATGCGAAAAGAACCCGGTCAGCCGTCACCACCGCGATATTGTTGCGATAAAGCGTCTGGCCCTCTGCCGTGACACCGACAAACGACACATCCTGCAAAACCTCGGCCAGATCTTCCCAGGTTATATTGTCGAACCTGCCGATCTCCCCGGTGTTGAACATGCGGATGTAACTGCCATCATCCTCGATGTTGAAATGCACATCGCCGTTGTTCATCACGAAAAGCGCGCCGGTCACATCCCTGTTGTCAAGCGGTATCGCCCGCGTGGCGGTCTGCAACAAGGACTGCCCGTTTCCTGTTGAGAAATACACATATTGCGATCCGTCATCCGAAGTCTCGGGAGCACTGACCGAACCGGAGGGGAAGCTGCCGATCTCGTGACCGCCGAAAAACAGATGATCCTGCCCGCCATCGGTATAGCCATAAGTTATCGCCCCTCCTCCCATGCCTGCAAAATGGAACCGTGCCATGACCCCGCCGTCGATGGGCGCTGTGAGCGTACCGTTCACTTCGAAAAAGCGTGTCTCGGTGCCGTCCTCGGCTTTGCGAACGCCGAGCATCGCATAGCTCTGGCCATCGCGCGAGAAATTGACTGCGGTGCTCGCGGTGAACAGGTTACCGGTTGGCGCGCCGTTGACCACCGCCTCGACGGTGTTGTCCACGTCCCGCAGATAGGCATAGCTGGCGCCGTCCGGGCTTATCCTGAACACCCGCGCGGCATCAGAGCCTTCGATGATCCGGTCATTATGCAAAAGCCAGAAACCCGAGGCCCGGTCGACGCCGTAGAGATAGCCATTGCCATGTTCGGCCTCCTCCACGATGACACGTTCGGCATCAGGCAACGGCCCGGAAAGATCGACACCATTGCGAAAGACCCGTATATCGCCTTCCAGCGTGATCGCAACATAGAGCAGATCGTTATCCGCAGTCGGGAAATGGCTGAAGACGGTTTTGTAGGGCCCAAAGCGCTGGTCGTTGCTATAGGCGTATTCATTCCCATCCTCGTAACTGGCCATGGCAGCGACAGAGCCGTCCGCCGACCAGAGCAGATTATCGGAGAAGTCTTTCTTGCCTTCGCCGAGATCGGGCGACCAGTAGATGTAATTGCCCTCGACTGACTCCCCCACCGCCGCGATCATCATGTCACCCGAGGGCTGCGCGAAGAACCGGCTGGCGGTTTCACCAAGCCCATGGACGTAGTAGCCTTTGAACGGGATCGTGCCGGTTGAGCTGAGATAGACGTCGATCCCGTCAGTGCGCCGGACCCATAGCGCCAGCCCCGGCCCCATGGCGCGGTAGAGATGCAGCACCGCGCCGTCGGGTATCGAATAGACGTCCTGAGACGTCAGTTCCGCCTGAGTAAACCCGCTCACAGCTTCGGGCCCCGATTGGGCCAGCGCGTAGGGTGTTACCAGCAGTGCTGAGAATAGATATGCCATAAATCTGGTCATCTGCCCTCCAAAATCCGGCTGGGTGAGATATGTCGCAGGTAGTTGATTTCCGAATATGTATTTTTTGAATTTGATTGCAGTTTACTACAGTCAGATGAAAATTCAACCAGCGCGATACCGGCCTGCGCCCTCCTGCGCCCTCATGCGCCCTAAGGGGCCGCGCGAATTAACATGCCAAACAGATCGCGCGGATCATCGGGATCAGCCAGCAGATCCAGATCAATATAATACCCGGTGCCCTTGATATGGTCGCGCACATAGCGCAGGGCGCTGAAATCCTCGATGGCAAATCCCACGGAATCAAACAGGGTGATCTGCCGGTCGCTGGTGCGGCCCTTGGCGGTGCCATTGATCACCTGCCACAGTTCCGTCACCGGATATTCAGCATCAAGCTGCTGAATTTCGCCCTCGATGCGGGTTTGCTCGGGGTATTCCACAAAAATATCCGCGCGGTGCAGTATGGCCGGGGCCAGCTCGGTCTTGCCGGGGCAATCGCCGCCGATGGCGTTGATATGCACGCCTGCGCCGATCATGTTGTCGGTGAGGATGGTGGCATATTGTTTGTCGGCGGTGCAGGTGGTGATGATCCCGGCACCCTCCATGGCGCCTTCGGCATTGTCGCATTGCACCACGTTGATGCCCATCCCGCTGAGATTGCGGGCTGCTTTTTCGGTGGCCTTGCTGTCAATATCGTAAAGCCGCACGGATTTGAGGCCGCAGACCGCCTTCATCGCCAGGGTCTGAAATTCCGATTGCGCACCATTGCCGATCATCGCCATGGTATCGGCCCCTTTCGGCATCAGATGCTTGGCCACCATCGCCGAGGTGGCGGCGGTGCGCATCGCCGTGAGCATGGTCATTTCCGACAAGAGCACCGGATAGCCATTGCCAACATTGGCCAGGAGGCCAAAGGCGGTGACGGTTTGCAGGCCCTTCTTGGTGTTGCTGGGATGGCCGTTGACATATTTGAAACCGTAAACCTCCCCATCCGAGGTGGGCATCAGCTCAATCACCCCCTCAGCTGAATGCGAGGCAATGCGCGGGGTTTTGTCAAACAGCTCCCAGCGTTTGAAATCGGCCTCGATATAATCCGCAAGGCCGCGCAGCATTGGCTCAATACCCACATGATGAATAAGCTGCATCATGTGATCGACAGACACAAAAGGCACCAGCGCCTTGGGGGAGGGGGAAAGATTGTCCATTGCCAGGGGCTCCTTCAGCTATAGGCGCGGGTGGGGCGGTCAAACACGCGGCGGCCAAAAGCCGAGGCCGTCAGATCAACCATCACCTGTGCCGTGCGGCCCTTCTCATCAAGAAAGGGGTTCAGCTCGACCAGATCAAGCGAGGTCATGAGGCCGCTATCGTGCAGCATTTCCATCACCAGATGCGCCTCGCGCATGGTGGCGCCACCGGGCACGGTGGTGCCCACGGCAGGGGCAAAGGAAGGGTCGAGAAAATCCACATCCAGCGAGACATGCAACATGCCGTTTGCCCGTGCAACCTGCGCCAGAAAACCCGCGAGAGGTTTGGCAATGCCGGTCTCGTCTATTTCGCGCATGTCATGGCAATGAATTTTGGTTTGCTGCAGGGTTTCGCGTTCCGGCCCGTCAACCGAACGCAGCCCAAGCAGGCAGATGTTTTCCTGCGGCACCGGGTTTTTCACCTCGGGAAAGCCATCAAACCCCTCGCGCCCGGCAAGATACCCCACCGGCGTGCCATGCAGATTGCCCGAGGCGGTACTGTGGGGGGTGTGATAATCGCTGTGGGCATCGAGCCAGAGCACGAATTGCGGCCGGTTGATGCTGGCGGCGTAATTGGCAACGCCGGTGACCGAGCCAAGTGACAGGCTGTGATCGCCGCCCAACAAGATTGGCAAGCCACTGTGCATCGCTTCTTCGGCGGCCTGCGCCAAAGTGATGGTCCAGCCGATTGTTTCAGCGGGGGCATGCAGGTGGCCGGGGGCCCCTTTGGGCGGGTCAATCAGTGCCGGGGTCAGATTGCCCCGATCCGTGACGCGGTGGCCCAAATCGTTAAGCGCCTCGGAAATGCCGGCGACACGGTAGGCATCCGGCCCCATCAGGCAGCCGCGGCGTTTTTTGCCGCTATCAACCGGCGCGCCGACCAGAATGCAGGTTTTTTGGGTCATGTTGGCCTCAATTATCTGATTAAGGCCCATGGTTTCTCCGAATTGAGGAGGCAAACAGGGAGCAATTTGTGCTATTTGTGGTATAATTATCCGAATCGCATGTCTGGAGTTCCAAAATGGATAATACGGATCAACGGCTGATTTCTGCCCTGCGTCACAATGCACGGGCCTCGCTTTCGGATCTTGCGCTGGAATTGGGCGTGTCGCGCACCACCGTGCGGGCCCGGATTGAACGGTTGCGTGTTGCCGGTGTGATTGTAGGATTTACGGTGGTGCTCAAAGGCGATGCGGCCCGCGATCCGGTGCGCGGGTTGATGATGCTGGGGATCGAAGGGCGCGGCACCGAGCGGATCATCCGGCAGCTTAATGGCCTGTCACAGGTGCGGACATGCCATACCACCAATGGCCGCTGGGATATGATCGTTGAAATTGGCACCACGACACTGGAAGAGCTGGATACGGTGCTGGCGCAGATACGCCGCTTTGATGGCGTGGCGCATTCTGAAACCAGCCTGCTTCTGAGTACGCGAAAATCAGCGTCGTAAGGCACTGCTCATCCGCCCTTACGGGGCGGCCTCGCGAGGCGGGCACGTGAGGGCCCGATGAGCGGCTATCTGGCCCGGGCGGCGAGCAGCCAAAGGCCGACAAGGGCCAAAGAGGCAATAGCATTCCAACTGGCCATCGACAGGCTGAACATCTCCCACGGCACCTCGTCACAACGGATCAGCGGGGCATTCATGATCTGATCCAGCAATTCATTCGTGCTGAGCCCGGATGTGCCCGAGGATGTGCACGATGTCGGGCCTTGCCACCAATCGCGCTCGACCCCTGTGTGATAAAGCCCGATCACGCCGGTTGTCAGCGCCGCGAGCGCCCCGAAAAATGGCAGTATCCGGCCCGGAAGCCAGAAGGCCAGGAGGCCAATCATGATTGCAATAACATGCGGATAGCGCTGCCATATGCATAATTTACAGGGGGCCATGCCGCCGATATACTGGAATCCAAGCGCCCCCAGCATCAAAGCGGCCGAGCCGCCAGCCGCCAGGACAATCAGCTTTTGTTGTGCCGTCAAATTCATAGATACCTCACCAGATAAAATCCGCCAAACAGCAGGATGACAAAGAGGATGCTCATCAGCCCCAGCCGCTTTTCAATGAAATCACGGATCGGCGCGCCGTATTTCCACAATAGCCCCGCCAATATGAAAAACCGCAGCCCCCGGGCCAGTATCGAGGTGGCAATGAAAGTGCCGATCGGCATGCCCGTCCAGCCTGACATGATGGTGATCACCTTGTAGGGAAAAGGGGTGATCCCGGCTGTCAGTACGGCCCAAAAGCCAAAATCGTTGAATTTCGTGCTGAATTCCGCCATCGCATCGGCCTTGCCCAATGTGGCCAGAATGGGCTGACCGATCTGATCATAGGCGAACGCCCCGATGGCATAGCCCAGCATGCCGCCAATCACCGACGCCACCAGCGCCACCGAGGCAATCAGCCAGGCCCGGTTTGGCCGGGCGATGATCATCGGAATGATCAATACATCCGGCGGGATCGGAAACACCGAGCTTTCCACAAACGCCACCAAAGCCAGCAGCCACAGGGCGCGCGGATGATCTGCGAGGGCCAGGGTTCGGGTATAAAGGCGATTGAGCATAAAGATTACCAGCTTCAGGGGCGCGGGCCTTCTCAGACCATGCCTTGCGGGGCCGGTCAAGCCCTGCCGCTGCCATGGTAAAAAATACTCCGAAGGTACTGGACGCGGGGCACAGGTTTCGCTAGAGCTTGCCTCCCGTGCCCAAGTGGCGGAATGGTAGACGCAGGGGATTCAAAATCCCCCGGTAGCAATACCTTGAGAGTTCGAGTCTCTCCTTGGGCACCAGTATTTATCTTACGGCAAGTTCGCTTTTGCTCACGCCTGCGACGGCGCGGGCTGGCCGCCCGGCGACCGCTTAGTCGCTTTGTTGCACATTGTTTGAGGAATCTGTGCCCCGCTGCACCATTATCATTTTCCCCATGCTGCCCCGCCATGTTGCCCGCCAATGTTGCCCCCCAATGTTGCCCCCCAATGTTGCCCCGCCATGTTGCCATGAATTACACCTGATCATCCTTTGCCAATTGCGCTCAATCCCTGCGCGCCGTAAACAGGGGCAGTGTGAAATGGGGCGGCGCGATGATCCCGGTTCAAGGGTTTGAAAATTGCAAGGTGGCGGTGCTGGGGCTGGGGCGTTCGGGGCGTTCAGCCGCGCGTGCGCTTGAGGCGGGCGGCGCAACCGCGATCTGTTGGGATGATAATCCGGCGGCGCGCGAGGCCGCCGAAACTGACGGTTTCAAGATCCGTGATCTGGCCCGTGAGGGTGCTTTTGAGGGGGTGAGCAGCCTGATTGTCAGCCCCGGAATTGCGCATCTTTATCCCGCGCCCAACAAGGTTGTGAAGGCCGCTTTGAGGGCCGGTGTGCCGGTGGATAATGATATCGGGCTGTTCTTTCGCTCGGTGGCCACGCCGGAGTGGGACAATTTCGATGTGATGCCACGGGTGGTGGCGGTGACCGGATCAAACGGTAAATCCACCACCGCGGCGCTTATTCATCATATCCTGTGCGAGGCGGGCCGCGAGGCGCAACTGGCGGGCAATATTGGCCGCGGGGTTCTGGATATCGCGCCGCCGGTAGATGGCGGGGTGGTGGTGCTGGAACTGTCCTCCTATCAGACCGAGCTTGCCCGCGCCTTGACGCCGGATGTGGCGGTGTTTACCAATCTCAGCCCGGATCATCTGGACCGGCATGGCGGGCTTGGCGGGTATTTCGCCGCCAAACGCAGGCTGTTTGCCGAGGGCGGGCCGGACCGGGCCATTATCGGCGTGGATGAGAATGAGGGCGAATTTCTGGCCGGTCAGCTCAGCGAGGGCCCCGGCGATGACCGGGTGATGCGCATCTCGGTCACGCGCAAGCTCACCGGGCCGGGATGGTCGGTTTTTGCACCCAAAGGTTTTTTGAGTGAATACCGCAAGGGGCGGCAGGCCGGATCGGTTGATCTGCGCAGTATCACAAGCCTGCCAGGGCGGCATAATCACCAGAATGCCTGCGCGGCTTATGCGGTCTGTCGCACGTTGGGGCTTGCGCCGAAGGTGATTGAGAAGGCGTTTGCCAGTTTTCAGGGCCTGCCGCATCGCAGCCAGATCATTGCGCAAAAGGGCGGCGTAACCTTTGTCAATGACAGCAAAGCCACCAATGTCGAAAGCGCTTTGCAGGCGTTGATGGCGTTTAAAAATATCCGCTGGATCTGTGGCGGGCTGGAAAAGGATGGCGGGCTTGCCGGGCTGAAACCGGGGTTTGATAATGTGACCAAGGCCTATGTTATCGGGCGCGAGGCGGCAAAATTTGCGATGCAGCTTGAAGGGGTTGAGGCGGAAACCTGCGGCACTATGGCCGAGGCTGTGGAACGCGCCATGGCCGAGGCTGAGGACGGCGATACCGTGCTGCTGGCACCGGCGGCAGCCAGCTTTGATCAATATGACAGCTTTGAGCGGCGCGGTGAGGATTTCATTGCTGAGGTTGAAGGGCGACTCTGAGTCTATATCCACCCTGTCTAGCGACCACCTTTTTGCACGAGCAGCACAGTAGGGCCAAAAGTTGGGTCAAATTAAGTTAGCGGTAGCTTTCAATTTTAGACTGTGTGACATTCACGTGCGGCAAACCAACCGAGGTTAGAAAAGCCCGCACCCAGTTAATATTTGACCGGTGCTTGGGCCCGAGAATTACCTCATTAATTACATCTCGCGCTGGATCCGCTACAAGGCAGGAGATGAATGGACGCACAGTTACTTCATCGGAAGAATACTCTATATCAACCAACGCAACCCGATGCCGATAGCGCAAAAGTCGCCACTCGCATTCTTCATGAAACGCCAGGGGCTTTGTGCCGTATATAAGAAAGTGAAGTGGTGCGAGGACTTTCATCAATCTCTCTAGAAGCTCTTTAGAGTCATCCCGCGTACCAGAGAACAGGCCTTGGACATTTGTTTGCCGATCAGACAGCGCGCGCATAGCGCTGCCCTTTGTTGTGTCATCGCTCAGCCTCACAAATTCACCATACTCAGAAAACTGACCCTTGACCTCTTCTACAACTGAGATAAGAGCTTTCCGAAGGCCAGCATCGCCATACTCAACCTTGGTCAACTCATAAAATTGAGTACCGAAGTTTACCTTGCCGAAGTCTTTTTCCAGCACCTCAGGTAGAAAACCTATCGCAATACCAGTGCCGTCAAGGGCATAGGCGCGCCATTGACTCAGAAGATCACCCTTCTCCGAAAGACAGAAGGCAAACCCCTCTGTGGAATCCGGGTAGCCTTCGACGATCACGGATGCAACATCCACCACACCATTTGGCAATCCGCTTGCTTGCAGCAACTCGGAAAAGGCCCGACCCAAGACGCGTCCCTCAAGACTGTCGTTTGCTGCCGAAAGCGCCGATAATCGAAATTTGCGCGATTGTAAGATAGCAAAGCCCGTCTGAGTGGAACAATAGTGGTATAAAAGGTGATCAGACGCCATTATGTCCCCGTGGCTGTTGGATTGCCAGAAAGGTAGCGAACCAATCCTCGCGCGGCAACAAGAATGACTAAGGAACATTCTATCTAACGTGACAGATGGTCCGATTGGGCGTCCGTAAATCTCGCACCCACAGTGAACGACAACTAAGTCCCGCGACGCTACCATTTACACCGGCATAAATGGCGCTCAGACGTTTTGGATGGCGCGCCCGGCGGCCCAGCCTGAACTCCAGGCCCATTGGAAATTGAAACCGCCGAGCCAGCCGGTGACATCGACGGCCTCGCCGATGAAATAAAGCCCGGGGACGGTTTTGGACATCATGGTTTGCGATGAAAGACCATCGGTGCTGATGCCTCCTAACGTGACTTCAGCGGTGCGGTAACCTTCTGATCCGGTGGGGGTGAGGGGCCAGTGGCTTAGCGCATGGGTGATCTCTTGCAGCCGCGTATCGGATTGATCGGCAAGGTTGCCGGTCAGGTGCAGCGGGTCCGCAAGATGCGCCACCAGGCGTTGCGGTAGGTGGCGGGCCAGTTCCGTGGTGAGGTTGCGGCGGCCTGTTGATTGGCGTTGCGCGCGCAGCGTGTCGAAGAGCGTGCCAACCGGGCAAAGGTTGAGGATAATCTCTTCGCCCTCGCGCCAGTAGGATGAGATTTGCAGGATCGCCGGGCCGGAAAGGCCGCGATGGGTGAAGAGCACGGCCTCGTCAAAGCTGCTGCGCTGGTTGGACACCCGCGCGGGCAGGGCGGTGCCGGAGAGGTCTTTGAACGGATTGTCAGAGAAGGTCAGCGGCACCAGCGCAGGGCGTGTTTCGGTGACCGCATGGCCAAACTGGCGGGCAATGTCATAGGCCTGGCCCGAGGCCCCCATGGCGGGGATGGATTTGCCACCACAGGCCACAACGAAATTGCGGGCCGTCACAGAGCGGCGTTTGCCTTCGCATTCAAGCGTGGCGGTGAATTGGCTGCCATTATGGGACACTTCATTGAGCGAAGTTTTGAGCCACAGCTCAGCGCCGGATTTAGCCATCTCGGCGCGCAGCATGGTGACGATATCACGGGCGGAATTATCGCAAAAAAGCTGGCCTAAAGTTTTTTCATGCCACGCGATGTTATGGGCGGCGAGAAGATCAATGAAATCCCGTTGGCTGTAGCACTTAAGCGCGGATTTGCAGAAATGCGGGTTCTGGGACAGGAAATTTTCCGGGGCACAATGCAGATTGGTGAAATTGCAGCGCCCGCCGCCCGAGATGCGGATTTTCTCACCGGGGGCTTTGGCATGATCAAGGATCAGCACCCGATTGCCTGAATTGCCGCCCGCCTGCGCCGCGCACATCATGCCCGCCGCCCCGGCCCCAAGGATGAGAGTATCCACCTGCATGATGCGCACCCATCATGGATCGAGCGATTGTGCAAGGCCCATTGCCCTGAAATAGAGGGCTAGCCGTAGCCGGTAAAATTCGTTAGAATCACGGTACAGACCCCGAAAACGGGGCGGTTTTGAGCAGAATACAGGCGGTTTACATGACTGAGATGGTCTATGGGGCGGTTCCGGCCCAAAACGGCGAGCCCGTTCTTCCGAAATGGTGGCGCACGATTGATAAATGGGCGTTTTCCTGTGTTCTGATCCTGTTTGGGGTGGGCATATTGCTGGGGCTGGCCGCGTCACCGCCTCTGGCCGAAAAAAATGGATTTGAGCCGTTTTATTACGTACACAAACAGGCGGTATTTGGCGGCATGGCTCTGTTGGCGATGATGCTGACCTCGATGATGAGCCCGGTCACGGTGCGCAGGCTGGCTGTCATGGGGTTTGTTGTGGCCTTTGTGGCGCTGATGCTGCTGCCGGTTTTTGGCACCGATTATGGCAAGGGCGCGGTGCGCTGGTATTCATTGGGGTTTGCCTCTGTGCAGCCCTCGGAATTTCTCAAGCCCGGATTTGTTGTGGTGGCGGCGTGGATGATGGCGGCCAGCCAGGAAATTAACGGGCCACCGGGGCTGAGCTGGTCTTTTGCGCTGGTGCTGGCGATTGTGGGGTTTCTGGCGTTGCAGCCCGATTTTGGCCAGGCGGCGCTGATGCTGTTTGGCTGGGGGGTGATGTATTTTGTTGCCGGTGCGCCGATCATCCTGTTGCTGATCATGGCCGGGGGCATCGTTGCGGTGGGTAGCTTTGCCTATTCCAATTCCGAGCATTTTGCCGGCCGGATCAACGGTTTTCTATCGCCGGATGTGGACCCGACCTCGCAGCTTGGCTATGCCGCCAATGCCATTCGTGAGGGCGGATTATTTGGTGTGGGGGTTGGCGAGGGGCAGGTGAAATGGTCTTTGCCGGATGCCCATACGGATTTCATCATTGCGGTGGCGGCCGAGGAATACGGGCTGATTCTGGTGCTCTGCATCATCGCGCTTTATATGGCGATTGTGCTGCGGTCATTGCTGCGGTTGATGCGCGAAAGTGATCCCTTTATCCGGCTTGCGGGTACCGGGCTGGTGGCGATATTTGGCGCGCAGGCGATGATCAATATGGCGGTGGCGGTGCGGCTGTTGCCGGCCAAGGGCATGACCTTGCCGTTTGTGAGCTATGGCGGGTCGTCACTGGTGGCGGGCGGTCTGGCGCTGGGCATGCTTTTTGCCTTTACGCGCGCAAGGCCGCAAGGCGGAGTTAAAGACATGATACGAGGACGTAGATGAAGTTGATTTTGGGCCACATGGGTGGGTTTCACCCACCCTGCATATTGCCCGTAGGGTGGGTGAAACCCACCCATGGCGAGGCATATCCATGACCGCCCCGCTTTTGATCATTGCCGCAGGTGGAACCGGCGGGCACATGTTTCCGGCGCAGGCGCTGGCCGAGGTTATGCTGCGCCGGGGCTGGCGGGTGAAGCTATCCACCGATGCACGCGGCGCGCGCTATACCGGCGGCTTCCCGCATACGATCGAGATTGAGCAGATCTCGAGCGCGAGTTTTGCACGCGGTGGCCTGCTGGCAAAAATTGCCGTGCCGTTTCGCATTCTTGGCGGTGTGCTTTCGGCCACGCGACGGATGCGGCGCATGCGGCCCGATGTGGTTGTGGGTTTTGGCGGCTATCCCAGCATACCGGCGCTGGCGGCGGCGCGGATTTTGCGTATCCCGCGTATGGTGCATGAGCAAAATGGCATCCTCGGCCGGGTCAACCGGTTGTTTGCCAAACGGGTGGATCGGGTGGCCTGTGGCACCTGGCCCACCGATGTGCCCGAGGGCGTTGAAGCGCATCATGTGGGCAATCCAGTGCGCGCGGCCGTGCTTGAGAAAGCCGGATCAGGCTATATCCCGCCCGGCGATTACCCGATGGCAATTCTGGTGATTGGCGGCTCGCAGGGGGCGCGCATCCTGTCGGACATCGTGCCGCCCGCGATTGCCGGTTTGCCCAATGAGATTTTGCGCAATGTCCGGGTCAGCCATCAGGCCCGCGATGAAGATGGCGCGCGGGTAAAGGCCTTTTACGCCGAGCACGGCATCCATGCCGAGGTCGAACCGTTTTTCCGTGATGTGCCGCGCCGCATGAGCGAGGCGCAACTGGTGATCAGCCGGGCCGGAGCCTCGTCGGTGGCGGATATCAGCGTCATCGGCCGACCTTCCATTCTGATCCCCTATGCGGCGGCGGCGGGCGATCATCAGACGGCGAATGCGCGCGGGCTGAATGAGGCGGGTGCCGCGATTGTCATCGCTGAAAATGCGCTTGAAGTTGAGATGCTATCAGAGCAAATAACCGCAGTCCTGAGCGATACGGGCAAGGCTGAGAAAATGGCGAAGGCCGCACTTGCATGCGCCATGCCCGAAGCGCATGTGACATTGGCGGATATGGTTGAGGCTCTGGCCGGTAAAGGAACACACCCATGAATGCAGCAACCAAGCTACCGGGCGATGTGGGGCCAATACATTTTGTTGGCATTGGCGGCATCGGCATGTCGGGGATTGCCGAGGTGTTGCTCAATCATGGCTATGTGGTGCAGGGCTCGGATCTCAAGCGTTCCAAGATCACCGACCGGCTTGAGCGTCACGGGGCGACCATATTTGAGGGGCAGAACGCCGGGAACCTTGATAATGCCGAGGTTGTGGTGATTTCTTCAGCGATCAAACCGGGCAATCCGGAGCTGGACGGCGCCCGCGCGCGCGGCCTGCCGGTGGTGCGCCGGGCCGAGATGCTGGCCGAGCTGATGCGCCTCAAATCCAACATCGCGGTGGCCGGTACCCATGGCAAGACAACCACCACAACCATGGTGGCAGCCCTTCTGGATTATGGGCATTTTGACCCGACGGTGATCAATGGCGGCATTATCCACGCCTATGACAGCAATGCCCGCATGGGCGATGGCGAATGGATGGTGGTTGAGGCCGATGAAAGCGACGGCACATTCAACCGCCTGCCCGCGACCATCGCGATTGTCACCAATATCGACCCTGAACATATGGAGCATTGGGGCACCGAAGCCGCCCTGCATCAGGGATTTCTGGAATTTGTCAGCAACATCCCGTTCTATGGCCTGGCCGTCTGCTGTACCGATGATGTGGATGTGCAGACCCTTGTGGGCAAGCTTACCGACCGGCGGGTTGTGACTTACGGCTTTAACGCGCAAGCCGATGTGCGGGCGGTAAACCTCAGCTACAAGGCGGGGGTGGCGCATTTTGATGTGGCGCTTCAGGCCGAGGGCAAGATGATTGAAAATTGCACCCTGCCGATGCCCGGAGATCACAATGTCTCGAACGCCCTGTCAGCGGTGGCGGTGGCCCGGCATCTGGGCATGAAGGGCGATGAGATCCGCGCGGCTCTGGCCGGGTTTGGCGGCGTCAACCGGCGCTTTACCAAGGTGGGCGTGGTCGACGGCGTGACCATCATAGATGATTACGGCCATCACCCGGTTGAGATTGCCGCGGTCCTGAAAGCGGCGCGACAGGCCACGAAAGGCCGGGTGATCGCGGTGCATCAGCCGCATAAGTATTCCCGGCTGCATTCCCTGTTTGATGATTTCTGCGCCTGTTTCAATGATGCCGATGTGGTGGCTATCGCGCCGGTTTTTGCCGCCGGAGAAGAGCCGATCAAGGGGGCCAGCCACGAGGATCTTGTGGCCGGTCTGACCCGCCATGGCCACCGCCATGCACATGTGATTGCAGGCGAGGAGGAACTGGTGCAATTTGTCAGATCCGAAACGCGCCCGGGCGATATTCTTGTCTGCCTCGGGGCGGGAACCATCAGCGCCTGGGCCAACAATCTGCCGGAGCGCCTGAAAGGATAACCGCCGTGCCTGACGCCATGAAACAACGCATCGGGCCGGGATTGCTGACCGCCTATGGGGTTGGCGTCATGGTCGGGGCGGGGATTTACGTCCTGGTGGGCGCCGTTGTCGGGCAGGCCGGGATTTGGGCGCCATTGGCGTTTTTGCTGGCCGGGTTGATCGCGGCCCCAACCGCATTGAGCTATGCCGAGTTTTCCACACGCATCCCCGAAGCGGCGGGCGAGGCGGCCTATGTTGGTACCGGTCTGAATTCGCAGGCTCTGGCCCTGATCGTGGGGCTGGGAATTGTTGCCGCCGGCACTATTTCAGCGGGTGCAGTGCTGCGGGGCGGAGTGGGATATCTGAATGCTTTTTGGGGGGCAGATGCCACCTGGCTGATCCTTGCCGTGGGGCTTATCCTGATTGCTGTTGCGGTTTATGGCGCATTGGAAAGCCTGGCTCTGGTGGCGGTGTTCACCGTGATTGAATTATTCGGGCTGGGGCTGGTGATCTGGGCCGGGTTCAGCGCGCCTGTGGTGGCCGATTGGCAAGCCCCGCCGATGCCGCATTGGGAGGGTATCGGGCTGGCGGCGATCCTGGCATTTTTCGCCTTCATCGGCTTTGAAGATATCGTCAACATGGCCGAAGAGGTTGAGCACCCGCAAAGCACGATGCCCAAGGCCATCCTGATGGCGCTGGCCATTACCACGCTCACCTATATTCTGGTTGCCGTGGCGGCGGTGCGGGCGGTTCCTGCCGGGATTATGGCCGATAGCACAACACCACTGGTGCTGATCTGGCAGGCAGGCCGCGGCGGCACGGGAAATTTCCTTTCTGCGATTGCGGTTTTTGCCGCACTCAACGGGGTTCTTGCACAGATCGTCATGGCTGCGCGGGTGCTTTACGGGCTGGGCCGCCGCAGCCCTTCGCTGGCGGTTTTTCATCATGTGCATCCCACACGCGGCACCCCGGTTCTGGCCACCTGCCTGATTGGTTCGGCGGTGATCATCACAGCACTTATGGTGCAGCTCGCGACATTGGCAGGGGTGACATCTTCTATCCTTCTGACGGTTTTTGTGCTGGTCAATCTGGCCCTGATCATGCTGAAGCGCCGCGCCCCCGAGGCCGCCTTCAAGGTACCGATGATCGTGCCGGTGCTTGGCCTTTTCCTGTCATCCGCTGCCTTGCTGGCGGGAATATGGGGATTGATGTGAGCCTTGTGATGGGGGGGATTATCTGGGTGCTGGCGGCCACGCTTGTGGCATTGCTGCCGATGCGTTATCAGTTTGCGCCGGGATTTGCGCTGTTGCTGCTGGCCCCGGTGCTGATCTTTCGGCTGGGGGCTGAATTTGGCTGGCTTGCCGCTGTTGCAGCGCTGGCCGCATTCATTTCAATGTTTCGCAAACCCCTGGTCTATTACGCCAGAAAAATGACCGGCCGCATCCCGCCCGAGGGGCCGAAATGAGCCTTTCGGTGATCCTTGCCCTGTTGTGGTGCATTCTGGCCAATCTGCTGGCAATCCTGCCCTCATCCGACAATTACTGGCGCAGGGCCTATTTCCTGATGGCGATTGGCGTGCCGCTTTTGGGCTATGTCACCTGGCAAAACGGGCCGTGGGCGGGCCTATTGGCGCTGGCGGCGGGGGCAAGCATGCTGCGCTGGCCGATGATCTATCTGGGGCGCTGGCTCAGGCGGATGCTGGCGCGTTAATCGCCAGCCAGAAACAGGCACATTTTCCATTCACCGCCTTCGTGTTTGTTGAAATTCGCGCGGTAATCTATTTGCGAGCGCAGGAAATCGCGGTGCACATAGCCGATGGTGCCGCCGGGGCGCTCAACCGGCAGGTAAACCGCCGCCTCACCGTTTTGCTCTTCGCTGAGCCACGGCACGGTGACGATATTATAGCTCAGGCTGTCGATTGCCGTGCCGTCCTTTGAGGGCGCATCGCGCATCAGCACATCTTCGCCGGTGATGAAATAGGTGCTGTAGGGATCAAAACTGTCGGGCACTTTGGCAGTCCATGTATAGGGTGCCCAAAATCCACCCTCGGCATCAAACTGCCCGCCAAGGGTCAGAACCTTGAGCAGGTTGGCCCAGTTTTCAGCCCGCTGTTTTGGGGCGAGATGTTTATATTCCGCGCTGAACAGGCTTTCGGGCACATTGAGAAAATCGCGCAGGTCATCATGGCCTCCGGCACCGCCAAAACTAAGGTTAATGTCCGAACAGGAATTGGCAACAATGCCTTCGACATCCTTTGCTTCGACCATGGCAATCAGCCGCTCGCGAAAGGCGAAAAACGCGGGGTTTTGACTTGCCTCATCCACTGGCAGCGCCACGGCTTGCTGAGCATAGCTGGTCGAGGCGGCGGTGAAGGCCATGAGTGAAATGGCGCATAGCAGGGCAATGAATGGACGGGGGAGCAGCATCCGGGGCCTCCTTTATGACAGGTTGCAAATGACATTCACACAAGACCGAACTGTAATCCAGTGTTTTGGGCATTTCCCCTTGCCCCGCCTGCATCCCTGCCGCAGATTGGCGGCATGATTGCGATTGAAGATATTAAGGATGGTGAGAGCCTCAAAGAATGGCTGACCGAGTGGCCCAAGACCAACGGGCTGGATAAGGACGCTACGCGCGCCGTGGCCGTGACCATCGCCCACCGGGCCGCAATGCGGTTATTGCCAGTATTTTGGCAGTGGTGCGTGACAGGGAGTGCACGCATGTTTGGTTCGACAGCGTTGCCCTTTTTACGCTCATGTCTTATTTCAGGGGTTACCGCCAAAATGCCAACCCCTGAATTAAAGAACGCTGCTGCCGCCGCCGCTGCCGCCCGCGCCACCACCACCGCAACCGCTGCCACCGCCTTCGTTGCCGCCACGGCTGCCGCTAGCGCTGCCGCCGCCTCCACCACATCAGCCACCATAGATGCTGCCGCCAACACAAACTCCGCCCAAGCCGTGGCCTTCTGGGTATCACTCCAATCTGATTGCGATACAATCGCGCATGTGGAAGATGCGTTAGCCATGCCGCTCTGGCTGATCGGGGAAAACCCATTAGAGGATAGCTGGCATGAGGTTGTGAACAAGGAGAAAGGCCCGGAATGGGCGTTCTGGATCAAGTGGTATGAGGATGCGCTGGCGGGACATCCGCAGAATTGGAAGATGCTGGAGAAAATTGCGCTGATTGATCCCGAGATTTGGGAGGCCGGACCTTACGCTGTGAGTGAGCGGATTGCGGAGATTTTGGAATTGCATAGACTTCGTGCTGAAGTTGCAACCCTTCAGGCGGAGCGGGATGAGTTTCATAGCAGAGTAGCCACGGCTGCTCACCGGTCGCACAATCAGCCGCCTGATCTTGTCGATTCCGATTTTGATCTGGCGCGGGAAACAACGATAATTTGGGTGGGGCTTGATGATGCAAGCCAGGAGTTGGAAAAGGATGAACCAGATAAAGGTGTTTTAGGAAAGATAGCCAAGCAGATTTTGTCGGCTATTGCATCTGTTACTCGTTATTGCGGAAAAATTGCTGACACTGCGATTATGGCAGCTGCGAAGGTTGGCGGCGGAGCAGTTGTAACATGGGTAGTGGATTACATTGTGAACAATGGCCGCTTGTTGCAATTCGCCAAGGACTTGTTGAATTTTTCAGGTGGCGGTTAGCAGATTAACCCTGTGGCAGTTCTTGGCAAACCTCAGCCGTTTGTATGTTTTGCCATTTTGAAAAAATGGCAGCCCCCGCCCGCCCCATGGCGGGGGCTTTTGCAACGTGGTATTTATTTGCTATGTCGCGGGGTAACCGTGCTTTCGTTTTTTTGGCAATCGTTGGCGCAATGCCCCCACCCGAGCGGGGGCTGCCATTTTTTCAAAACCCGTTGGGCTTGCTGAGGTCTCTAATGAAATATCCAAACCTTCCCCCCACAAGTGGCAAACTCACGCCTGACCGCCCGCTTGGCGATCTCACATGGCTGCGCGTGGGTGGCCCCGCGGATTGGTTGTTTCAGCCCAAAGATGAGGCTGATCTGGCGGGGTTTCTCGCCGCTCTTGACGGGGACGTCCCGGTTTTTCCCATCGGCGTGGGCTCAAACCTGATTGTGCGCGATGGCGGGCTCAGGGCTGTGGTGATCCGGTTGGGGCGGGGGTTCAACGGGATTGAGATTGAGGGCAACCGGGTAACAGCTGGGGCGGCAGCGCTGGATGCGCATGTGGCCCGCAAGGCGGCGGATGCGGGCATAGACCTTACATTCTTGCGCACCATACCGGGGGCCATCGGCGGCGCGGTCAGGATGAATGCCGGCTGTTATGGCACCTATACAAAGGATGCCTTCGTCGAGGCGCGGGCGGTGACGCGGCAAGGTAAGATCGTGACGCTCACTGCGGATGATCTCAATTTCCAGTATCGGCAGAGCGATCTGCCCGTAGGGTGGGTGATAACCCACGCCACGTTTGAGGGGCCGCAGGGCGATCCCGAGGCGCTGCATGCAAAGATGCAGGCTCAGCTAAAAAAGCGCGATGAGACGCAGCCAACCAAAGAGCGCACAGCGGGCAGCACATTCAGAAATCCCGGTGGATTTTCCTCGACGGGCCGCGCCGATGACGTGCATGATCTCAAGGCCTGGAAGGTGATTGATGACGCCGGTATGCGCGGAGCAAGGCGCGGAGGCGCGCAGATGAGCCCCATGCATCCCAACTTTTTGGTCAATTTGGGCGGGGCAACTGCCGCAGATCTGGAAGAATTGGGCGAGGACGTGCGAAAAAGTGTTTTCAAAAACAGCGGAATAGAGCTAGAGTGGGAAATCATGAGGGTCGGCGAAACGGCCCCGGACAAGCCGTAAGGCAAATATAATAACAAGGGCCTGCTGAAATGGCCCGGAATTTGAGGCATAAAGGTGGTTCGTTCGAGCAGAACAACCCCGAAAGTTGCGGTACTCATGGGCGGCCCCTCGGCGGAGCGCGAGGTGTCCTTGTCGTCAGGCCATGAATGCGCCGCCGCTTTGAGGGACGCGGAATTTGATGTGGTCACGCTGGACGCGGGCCACGATATTTGTGCGCGGCTCATGGAAATTTCCCCCGTTGTTGTGTTCAACGCCCTGCACGGGCGCTGGGGCGAGGATGGCTGTGTGCAAGGCCTGCTTGAGTGGCTGCAAATCCCCTATACCCATTCCGGCGTGCTAGCCTCGGCGCTGGCGATGGACAAGGAAAAGACCAAATCCGCCTATCGCGCGGCAGGCCTGCCGGTGGTGGAAAGCTGTCTGGTGCACAAAGATGAGGTGCGGGCAAGCCATGTGATGGCCCCGCCTTATGTGGTGAAGCCCAATAATGAGGGCTCATCCGTGGGCATTTATATTGTCAATGAAGCGGCAAATGCACCGCCGCAATTATCGGATGATATGCCCGGTCTGGTGATGGTTGAGGCGTTTGTGCCGGGGCGCGAGCTGACCACTACGGTGATGGGCGATCGGGCGTTGGGGGTCACGGATATCCTTACCGATGGCTGGTATGATTATGACGCCAAATACAAACCCGGAGGATCGCGCCATGTGGTGCCTGCGGATATCCCCGATGAAATTGCCGCTGCCTGCGAGGACTATGCGCTCAGGGCGCACCGCGCGCTGGGGTGCCGGGGCCTGAGCCGGACCGATTTTCGCTGGGATGAGACGCGCGGCCTTGCTGGGCTGATCTTGCTGGAAACCAACACGCAGCCGGGCATGACGCCGACCTCATTAAGCCCCGAACAGGCCCTGGCGGCGGGGATTGATTTCCCGGCGCTGTGCCGCTGGATGGTGGAGGATGCCTCATGCAACAGGTAACCCGCCCCGGCACAGATCCGGCGCCGTCGCGCTGGTCATACCGCGTGCACCGGCTGTTGCTGCGGCCGGGGTTTCGGCTGGCTTTGCGGGCGGGGCTGCCGTTTTGCCTCAGCCTTGGGCTTGGGCTGAACTACATGTCGGACAAGGCGCGGCAGGAGCAATTCATGCTGGCGCTCAGCGATCTTCGTGAACAGATCGAAAACCGCCCGGAATTCAGGGTTGATCTGCTGGTGGTTGAGGGCGCGGACAGGGCCGTTGAGGAAGAGATACGCGAGATTTTGCCAGTGCAGTTTCCAGTCAGTTCGTTTGATCTTGATCTGGATGATCTGCGCCGGATCATCGCCGACCTGCCGGCGGTGGCCAGTGTTGATCTTCGCATCCAAAAAGGCGGGATTCTGGCGGCAAAACTGCGTCAGCGCGCGCCTGTTGCCCTGTGGCGCAGCCGCGAGGGGCTGAGCGTTATTGATATTGAGGGCGCGCGGATTTCAAGCGCTGACAGCCGTGCAACGCGGGCGGACCTGCCGGTTATCGTCGGTGCCGGGGCCGACCGGGCCGTGGTGCAGGCGCTGGAGGTTCTCGCGGCCCTTGCCCCGCTTGAGCCAAGGCTGCGCGGGCTGGTGCGGATGGGCGAGCGGCGCTGGGATGTGGTGCTGGACCGGGGGCAGCGGATTTTGCTGCCCGAGGAATATCCGGTGCAGGCGCTGGAACGGGTGATCGTGCTGAGCCAGGTGCAGGATTTGCTGGCGCGGGATCTGGCGGTGGTGGATATGCGGCTTGCCGCGCGACCGACTTTGAAAATGAACAAACACGCCGCCAATGAATGGTGGCGTGTGATGAATAACCAATAGGGGCAGTTGGAGAATGATCGAATTTTATGAAAGCCAGCGGGCAATGCGCAACATGCGCAAGATTGCGATGCAGCGCGGGGTTGTGGCGGTTCTGGATGTGGGCACGTCAAAGATTGCCTGTCTGATCCTGCGGTTTGACGGCACCGAGCGCCTGAACGAGGCCGAAGGCATCGGGGCCATGGCCGGGCAATCGGGATTTCGCGTCATTGGTGCGGCAACCACACGCTCGCGCGGGGTGAAAACCGGCGAGATTAACGTGATGCAGGAAACCGAGCGCGCGATCAGAACCGCCATTCAGGCGGCGCAGAAGATGGCGAAAATCCGGGTGGATCATGTGATTGCCTGTTTTTCCGGTGCCAACCCGCGCTCATACGGGCTGGCGGGGCAGGTTGATCTGGCCGGGGATGTTGTCTCGGAGGATGATATCAGCCGGGTGCTGGCCGCCTGTGATGTGCCCGATTTTGGCGATGGCCGCAGTGTTTTACACGCCCAGCCGATCAATTTTGCGCTGGATCACCGTTCGGGCCTGCTGGATCCGCGCGGGCAGATCGGGCAGGTGCTTTCGACCGATATGCATATGGTGACGGTGGGCGAGGATGCGGTGCGAAATCTGGCGCATTGCGTGTCGCGCTGTGATCTGGAACTGGCCGGGATTGCCTCATCGGCCTATCTTTCGGGCATGTCTGCTCTGGTCGAGGATGAACAGGAGCTGGGTGCGGCCTGCATTGATCTGGGGGGCGGGTCGACCGGGGTTTCGATTTTCCTCAGGAAACACATGATTTATGCCGATACGGTAAATATTGGCGGCGACCATGTAACCAAAGACATCTCAATGGGCCTGCAGATACCCGCCGCCACCGCCGAGCGGATCAAGACATTTTATGGCGGCGTTGTGGCCACCGGCATGGATGATCGCGAGATGATCGACATCGGCGGCGATACCGGCGATTTCGAGCATGATCGCCGCACCGTGAGCCGGGCCGAACTGATTGGTATCATCCGCCCCCGGGTTGAGGAAATTCTGGAAGAGGTCCGCGCCAGCCTTGATGCCGCCGGGTTTGATCATTTGCCCTGTCAGCAGATTGTCCTTACCGGCGGTGGCAGCCAGATACCCGGATTGGACGGGCTGGCCGCGCGCATTCTGGGGCAGCAGGTAAGGCTGGGCCGGCCGCTCAGAGTGCATGGCTTGCCGCAGGCGGCCACAGGGCCGGGATTTGCCAGTGCCGTGGGCATGTGCCTGTTTGCGGCACACCCGCAGGATGAATGGTGGGATTTTGAATTGCCGGTTGATCGCTATCCGGCCCGGTCATTGAAGCGGGCGGTAAAATGGTTCAAAGACAACTGGTAACCGCAATATATGGCCAAATCGGCGAAATACCGCGTAATCGGGTGAAAAAAAGACCATATTTAGTAGGTTTCAGTCGTTTTTTGCGTGACGAAACCGGTACTTACCGGTAAGATCAGAGCAGTACAGGCAGAAAAAAGCCGGCGAATGCGGGCATAACAGCAGGCGGAACAGAGCAATGACATTGAATTTCACAATGCCACAACATGAAGAACTGAAACCACGCATCACCGTTTTTGGTGTCGGCGGGGCTGGCGGGAATGCCGTTAACAACATGATTGAAAAGGCGCTGGATGGCGTTGATTTTGTTGTGGCAAATACCGATGCCCAGGCGTTACAGCAAAGCAATGCGGAAAACCGGGTGCAGCTTGGGGTCAAGGTTACCGAAGGCCTTGGCGCGGGCGCGCGGCCCAGCGTGGGCGCAGCGGCGGCTGAGGAAAATATCGAACAGATCGTCGATCATCTTTCCGGCGCGCATATGTGCTTTATCACTGCCGGAATGGGCGGCGGCACCGGCACGGGCGCAGCCCCGATCATTGCGCAGGCGGCGCGTGAGCTGGGCGTTCTGACGGTGGGAGTTGTCACCAAGCCGTTCCAGTTTGAGGGCGCCAAGCGCATGCGTCAGGCGGAAGAGGGCGTGGAAGCCCTGCAGAGGATGGTTGATACGCTGATCATCATTCCCAACCAGAATCTATTCCGGCTGGCGAATGAAAAAACCACCTTTACCGAAGCCTTCAGCATGGCGGATGATGTGCTTTATCAAGGGGTTAAGGGGGTTACTGATCTGATGGTCCGGCCCGGGTTGATCAACCTTGATTTCGCCGATGTCCGCGCCGTGATGGACGAGATGGGCAAGGCGATGATGGGCACCGGCGAAGACAGCGGCGAAGATCGCGCGGTTCAGGCCGCCGAGAAGGCGATTGCCAATCCGCTGCTGGATGAGATCAGCCTGCGCGGTGCCAAGGGTGTGCTGATCAACATCACCGGCGGGCATGACCTGACATTGTTTGAGCTGGATGAGGCCGCAAACCGGGTACGTGAAGAGGTTGATCCGGATGCCAACATCATCGTCGGCTCGACGCTGGATGAGAATATGGAAGGCATGATGCGGGTGAGTGTCGTGGCCACGGGGATTGATGCCTCGGATGTGCAGATGGATATCCCCATACCGCGCCGTTCACGGGCTGTTCCGGTGGCGGTTGGGATCGAAGAGGAGGCCGCAACCGAAGAAGCCGTCGCAGAGGATGTAGCCGCAAGCGCAGAAGTGCAGGAGCCAACATTGTTCCCCGATGACGACGCGGAAGCGGCACCCATTGAGCGCGAGTTTGACGATGCGGTCACATCAGAGGCGCAAAGAGATGAAGCCGGTGATGATCTTCCCGCCCCGGCCTATGCGCCGCAGGTTGAAGAGGTTGCCACCCTGTCAGAGGCGGCAGAGGATGATATGGAAGATTATATCGCACCGAAAGCGCGGCCTTTGGGCACACCGTCGCCCGAAGCCATGGCCCGGCTGCATGCCGCCGCGCGCAAGGTGCCCGAGCCTCAGGAACATGTGTCAAGACAAGACACCTCTGCCGAGCGCCCGCGTTTTGGCATCAATTCCCTGATCAACCGGATGACGGGCCATGGCACTGCCGATGCAGCGGCCGAGGCCCGGCCCGCCCGCCAACAACCCCCGGTTGAGGCACCGATGGCGCGACATGAGCATGTTGCCGATAGTGAGGAAGAGGAAGATCAGATCGAAATTCCAGCTTTCCTGCGGCGTCAGGCCAACTGAGCCAAACACATATTGCACCATCAAAGGGCTGCTTCACGCAGCCCTTTTTTGCATTTGAAATAAGGGCTTATAGCAAAGAAATTTGATCTGAGCGGAATGCCGCCGCAATTTTCAGGGGCATGTTTCAGGACGTTGCAAAGATTGAATTGTCTGACTGGTATTGCGGGCCTAAACAGCATGAGTGCCGGAATATCTTTGGGCCGGCGCATTTTTGAGGACGGATTTTGCAAAAAACCATCGCCGCATCTTTGTCATTTGATGGTGTGGGCCTGCATTCAGGCAAGCCTGCGCGGGTGATGATTTTGCCCGCCCCTGCGGATCACGGAATTGTATTTTACCGGGCTGATCAGGATAGGGACAAGAACCGCGTGCCGGCAGTATGGGATAAGGTGGATCAAACACCGCTTTGCACGCGGCTTGTGAATGCGCGCGGTGTCTCGGTTTCTACGGTTGAGCATGTGATGGCGGCGCTGGTTGGCTGCGGCATTGATAACGCCCGGATTTTA
Organism: Roseovarius sp.; assembly: GCA_021775255.1. Lineage (GTDB taxonomy): Bacteria > Pseudomonadota > Alphaproteobacteria > Rhodobacterales > Rhodobacteraceae > Roseovarius. Next base: position 343,988 of record JAJFIA010000001.1, on the reverse strand, counting down.
TTGGATGGCCCCGAAATCCCAATTCTCGATGGCAGCTCAGCCCCGTTTGTGCGCGGCATTTTAGGCCGGGGCGTGCAATTTTTGGGCCGCCCTATCCGGGCTTTGCGGATTTTAAGGCCGGTTATGGTGCGAAATGGCAAGGCCTGGGCCCGCCTGATCCCGCATCCCAATTTGATCATCGAATTCAGCATTGAATTTGAAGATACGGTGATTGGCCGCCAAAGCAAGATGTTGAATATGGCAAATGGCAGTTTTGTCCGCGAGCTGTGCGATAGCCGGACATTCTGCCGCAAGGCCGATATTGATCAGATGCACGCCAATCAGCAGGCCCTTGGAGGCACGTTTGAAAACGCGGTTGTTGTGGACGGTGCCCGGGTTCTCAATCCGGGTGGTCTGCGCCACCGTGATGAGGCGGTGCGCCACAAGATGCTGGATGTGCTTGGCGATCTGGGGCTGGCTGGCGCGCCGGTTCTTGGGCATTATCAGGGCCATTGCGCCGGTCATGCTCTGACCAATGAAGTGCTGCGTTTGGTCTTTTCTGATCCGGCCAATTTTGAGATGGTTGACTGTGATGCCCGTATGGCTGCAAACCTGCCCGGTGCCGGGGTTCACTGGAACGCGTTACCTGTTGCTGCCTGAGAGGATATGCAGAAATGCCGTCAAAGGCATTTTGCACCGGAAACTTATGTGCTAGGACATGCACCAAGGGGGGCAAGCCCCATGCATCATGACGTATAAAAGTGAGTTCTGGAATGAGAATCGGCAAATTTGGGGCAAAGCTGGTTGGCATATTGGTGTTGAGCCTGGCATTGACGGCCTGTGGTGGCAGAAAAAGCGTTGAGCGCGGCAATCTGGACTATGAAAAATACACCGCCAAGCAGATTTTTGAGCGTGGAGAATATGATCTGGCTCAGAAAAAACCCGATCTGGCGGCCCAGAGCTTTGCCGAGGTTGAGCGGCTTTATCCCTATTCCGCATGGGCCAAACGCGCGGTGATCATGCAGGCTTTTGCGCATCACCAGGATAAACAATACGAAGAAAGCCGCGCCGCTGCACAGCGTTACATTGATTTCTATCCCACCGATGAAGATGCGGCCTATGCGCAATTTCTACTGGCGCTCAGCTATTACGATCAGATTGATGAAGTGGGCCGGGATCAGGGGCTGACATTTCAGGCGTTACAGGCGCTCAGGCAGGTGATCGAAGTCTATCCCGACAGCAAGTATGCCAGCTCGGCCACGCTGAAATTTGATCTGGCGTTTGATCATCTGGCCGCCAAGGAAATGGAAGTTGGCCGCTATTACCTGCGCCGGGATAACTTTACGGCGGCGATCAACCGTTTTCGGGTGGTGGTTGAGGATTTCCAGACAACCACCCACACCGCCGAGGCCCTGCACCGTCTGGTTGAGGCCTATCTGTCGCTGGGCCTGACCGATGAGGCACAAACCGCCGGGGCCATTCTGGGCCATAATTTCCGCTCGACCGACTGGTATCAGGATAGTTATAAAATGCTGACCGGGCGCGGCCTGAAGCTGGAAGCGACAGGGGATAACTGGCTCAAACAGGTCTATCGTCAGATGCTTCAGGGCCGCTGGCTGTAACCGGAGGGCCTGAGGGTGCTGAGAAGTCTCGACATCCGCGACATGCTGATCATTGACCATCTGGCGCTGGATTTTCAGCCCGGTCTGAATGTGCTGACCGGCGAGACCGGCGCCGGCAAATCCATTTTGCTGGATAGTCTGGGCTTTGTGCTGGGCTGGCGCGGGCGGGCAGAGCTGGTGCGCGAAGGCGCAGATCAGGGCGAGGTTCAGGCGGTGTTTGAGCTTGGCCCCGAGCATCCGGCGCATGCGATATTGCATGAGGCCGGGCTTCCGGATGAGGATGATCTGGTTTTGCGGCGGGTGAATGCGCGCGACGGGCGCAAGACCGCCTGGGTGAATGACCGGCGCTGCTCGGGCGATGTGCTCCGGCGGCTGTCGGCCACATTGGTGGAATTGCACGGGCAGCATGATGATCGCGGGCTTTTGAACCCCAAAGGGCACCGTGAATTGCTGGATGAGTTTGGTGGGTTGAGCCAAATGCGCGATGCCACGCGGCAGGCATGGCGGCAAGCACAGCAAAAACGCACAGTATTGGCCCAAGCTCAGGCCGCGCTGGAGATTGTGCGCGCCGAAGAGGAATTTCTGCGCCATGCGGTGGCAGAACTGGATCAGTTGGCTCCGCAGCCCGGCGAAGAGGCCGAGCTGGATCAAAGCCGCCGCCTGATGCAGGGTGCCGAGCGCATTCGCGAGGACATACTTAAAGCACAAGAGGCCATCGGTGACGGGGCCGAGGCCCGTGCAGGCGATGCGCTGCGCTGGCTGGAAGCTGTGAATGACAAGGCTGAGGGGCAGCTTGACGGGGCGATTGCAGCCCTGGGCCGGGCGCTGGTTGAACTGGATGAGGCGGCTTTGGGCGTTGCCGCCTGTCTGGAGCGGCTGACATTCAGCCCGCTGGATCTGGAAACCACCGAAGAGCGGCTTTTTGCCATCCGGGCGCTGGCACGCAAACATGGGGTGCAGCCCGATGATCTGGCCGGGTTCGCCGCTGAATTGCAGGCCAAACTTGCAGCCCTTGATCAGGGAGATGCCGAGCTTGAAGCGCTTCAGGCTGATCTGGCGCAGGCAGAGGCCGCGTATGAAAAGGCGGCCGATACGCTGAGTGCGGCGCGCATCAGGGCGGCAAAACGGCTGGACAAGGCCGTGATGGCCGAGCTTGCCCCGCTGAAAATGGAGCGGGCGGTGTTCAGCACATTGATCACGGCTCAGGAGGCCGGGCCTTCGGGGGTTGATGAGGTGATGTTCAGCGTGGCCACCAATCCCGGCGCGCCCTCGGGGCCATTGGCGAAGATTGCCTCGGGCGGTGAACTGAGCCGGTTTTTGCTGGCGTTGAAAGTGTGCCTGACGGGGGCGGAAAGCGGCCTCACACTGATATTCGACGAGATAGACCGCGGTGTTGGCGGGGCCACGGCGGATGCGGTGGGGCGCAGGCTGCTTGGGCTTGCCGAAACCGGGCAGGTGCTGGTGGTGACGCATTCGCCACAGGTGGCCGCGCGCGCGGCGCATCACTGGCGGGTGGAAAAACGGGTCGAGAAGGATCAGGCGCTGACCGGGGTTCTGCACCTTGGCCACGCCGCACGCATCGACGAGATTGCGCGCATGCTTTCCGGCGACAAGATCACCGACGAGGCCCGCGCGGCGGCGGAAGTGTTGATGGCGGGGTGAGCCCGAATTCCAGACCTGCCGCTATCCCGGGCTTGACCCGGGATCTCCGGGTTGGCCGAGAGGCCCCGGATCAGGTCCGGGGCTGCGGAGCGCATTAATTTCTCGGTGGCACCAGTTTCCCCGGATTCATGATGTTGTCAGGGTCAAGCGCCTGTTTGATCAACCCCATGACCCCCCACGCGGCCCCATGTTCTTCTTGCATATAGCGCAGTTTGCCCTGGCCCACGCCGTGCTCGCCCGTGGCGGTGCCGCCATACGCCAAAGCGCGTTTGACCATGCGGTGCGAGGCGGCAAGGATGGCTTCAAGCTCGGCATCATCCCCAAACATCAGGGAGGTGTGAAAATTGCCGTCGCCCACATGGCCCACAAGCGGTGCATCTATGCCTGAGCGCTCCAGATCAAGGCAGGTTTCAGTGATCACCTCGGCCAGATTTGAGATCGGCACACAGACATCCGTAACCACCGCGCGCACGCCGGGGCGGGCGGCCTTGATGGCGTGATAGGCATTGTGGCGCATCGCCCAAAGCGCGTTACGATCCTCGGATTTGGTGGCCCATTCAAAACCTGATCCACCATGTTCAGCGGCAATTTCACCAAAGGTCTGAGATTGCTCGGCAACGCCGGCCTCGGAGCCGTGAAATTCAAGCAAAAGATGTGGGGTTTCAGCCAGATCGCTGCCGGAATAGGCATTGACGGCGATAACGCTGCTGGTATCCATCAGCTCAATCCGTGCCATCGGCAGGCCCATCTGTATGGTGTCAATCACTGCCGCCACCGCGCCGGATATGTCCCTGAAGGCACAGACCGCGCTGGCGATGGCCTCGGGCTGGCCCTGAAGGCGCAATGTGAGCTCGGTGATCAGGCCCAATGTGCCCTCGGCCCCCACGAACAACCCGGTGAGATCATAGCCGGACGAAGATTTGCGGGCGCGGCTGCCGGTGCGGATTATGTCGCCATTGGCCGTCACCACTTCAAGCGCCAGCACATTGTGGCGCATGCTGCCATAGCGCACCGTGGTGGTGCCGCTGGCGCGGGTCGAGGCCATGCCGCCAAGGGTGGCGTTGGCACCGGGATCCACCGGAAAGAACAGCCCCGTCGCGCGCAATTCGTCGTTCAGGGCCTCACGGGTCACGCCCGGTTGCAGCACCACATCCATATCGGCCTGATGAATGCTGATGATTTTGTTCATCCGGGTGAAATCGACGCAAACACCGCCATGCAACGCCTGTGCCTGACCTTCAAGTGAGCTGCCGATGCCCCACCCAATCAACGGGCACCGGTGGTTGGCGCATATCTTCACAATCCGCGAAACTTCTTCAGTATTCTCAGGATACACAACCACATCGGGCGGGGTTAGCGGGAAATGGGTTTCGCTTTGCCCGTGAATATCAAGATCGGACTTGGAGCGGCTCACCCGTTGGCCTAATAAAGTGGTTAACTCGGCGATGACATGCTGGATGCTCATACGTGGCCTTTCTGCGGAATTGCAAGGGCACATTAGGCGATGCGACCGGCCGGGGGAAGCGTGTCTGCGCAAGTGGGATGGATTTGGTTAATGGCCGATGCGGAAAAATCAATATGGGCCGAAAAGCGAGCCCTGGCGATGGACAGAACCAGCGCGGGATGGAAAGTGTTGCGCACGCGCGGCCCAGGCCAGTTTCAGTTCTGGCTGATCGCGCTGATCATAGGCATTGCCGCAGGCTTTGCCGCTTTGTTTTTCCGCAAGGGGATCACGGCCTTGCAGGGGCTGGCTTATGGCAGTGATGATGTGGCCCATATCAATACCATTGCCGGGCTTTTGCCATGGTACTGGCTGTTGATCATTCCCATTCTGGGCGGGTTTGCCGTTGGATTGATCCTGCACCATTTCACCGCTGACGGGCGGGTGCGGTCGGTGTCAGACGTGATAGAGGGGGCGGCATTACGCGAAGGCCGGGTTGAGTGTCGTGAGGGGATTGCCTCGGCCGCGGCCTCGCTGATTACCTTGGGCACCGGGGGCTCAAGCGGGCGCGAGGGGCCGGTGGTGCATATCGCCGGGGTCATATCGACCTGGATCTGCATCCGGATCAATGCCAGCGGCATAACCGGCCGTGATCTGCTGGGCTGTGCCGTGGCGGCGGCGGTTTCGGCCTCGTTCAACGCGCCAATCGCAGGCGCGCTTTTTGCGCTTGAGGTGGTGCTCAGGCATTTTGCCGTTCATGCCTTTGCCCCCATCGTGATTGCCAGCGTGGCGGGTACTGTGATCAACCGGCTGGCGTTTGGCGACATCACCGAATTCACCCTGCCGCTGGCCAGCGGGCTGAGTTTTTATGCGGAATTGCCGGCCTTCCTGCTTTTGGGTCTGGTGTGTGGGCTGGTGGCCAGTGCTTTGATGTATGCTGTCTTTTTTGTCGAGGACATCGGCGATCATCTGCAGGCCCGCAGTGGCATCCCGCGCTGGCTCAGGCCGGCGCTGGCGGGGGGGCTTCTAGGGATATTGGCCATCGGATTTCCGCATATCATCGGGGTGGGCTATGAAACCACTTCGGCGGCATTGACCGGCAAGCTTATCTGGCACGAGGCGATCGTGTTTGCCGTGCTCAAGGTTATGGCAGTGGCGATCACCTTTGGCGGACGCATGGGCGGCGGGATATTTTCGCCCTCGCTGATGATTGGCGCGCTGACGGGGCTCGCGTTTGGGCTGATTGCCACCGGGATTTTCCCCGACTCGTCAGGCTCGCACACGCTTTATGCGCTGGCGGGCATGGGGGCGGTGGCGGCGGCAGTGCTGGGCGCGCCGATCTCGACCACGCTGATCGTGTTTGAGCTGACCGGCGACTGGCAGACCGGGCTGGCGGTGATGGTGGCGGTGTCGATTTCAACAGCACTTGGCTCAAGGCTGGTGGACCGGTCGTTTTTCCTTACCCAGCTTGAGCGCCGCAATATTCATCTGGCCGCCGGGCCGCAGGCCTATCTGCTGGCAATGTTCGGCGTTGCCAGCCTGATGCGCAAAACCGGTGATGAACACGCCGCACCGGAGGAGGATTGCTGGACCCTGATCGAGGACGGGGTCTATATCGACGGCAATACCACATTAGAGGCCGCGATGCCGGTGTTTGACCGCTCGGGCGTGGCGTTCATTCCGGTGGTAACCCTTGGCGGCGAGGGCGAGCCGCCGGAATTATGGGGAGCGTTGTTTCATGTTGATGCGCTCAAGGCCTATAATCGGGCGCTGGCGGAAACCGCGGCAGAAGAGCATGGCTGAAACGCTTTACCGACGCTCCGGAAATATCCTCATATCTGCTCAACCTTGACGTCATCATTTTCATAAAACGCCAGATGATCCTGAATGGGCTCAACCCCTGCAATCGGCGCTTCATAGCTCCAGGCGGCATTTTCCAGAGTGCGGCTTTTGGTGATGATTGAATAATAGCTGGCATCACCCTTATGCGGGCAATGGCTGGATTTATCGCTGCTGTCGAGAAGCGCCATGGCGATGTCACCGCGCGGGAAATAGATCACCGGCGGATAATCCCCCTCGCTCAGCTCCAGCGCGTTTTTGCTTTCTGCAAGAATGGCCCCGCCGGCGCGCACCGTCCAGATGCCTGTGGCCTTGCGTATCCGGATATGTGTCATTGCTTGTCCCCCTGCCGCTTTGATAGCTTATTGCGCGGCATTGTTACATGATTATTTCCCAAGCTGGCATGTTGCCCGATTCAGCCATTTTCGGGCCTCATCCGATAACAGCCCCGAGATTTTAGCGCGGCATGTGGCGTGGTAGTCATTGAGCCAGTCACGTTCGGCTTCACTTAGCATCCCGGTATCAATCAGCGCGGTATTGATCGGCACAAAATTCAGCGTCTCAAAACACAGCTTGTTGCTCTGATCGCCGCCGGGGAGCGGCTCGGCAGGCTGCACCACCAGCAGATTCTCGATCCGGATGCCAAACGCCCCTTCGCGGTAATAGCCGGGCTCATTCGAGACAATCATGCCCGGCCTCAATGGCACATCCGAGACCCGCGACAGCCGCTGCGGCCCTTCATGCACGCAAAGATTGACCCCCACACCGTGGCCGGTGCCATGGGCATAATCGAGATCCGCCAGCCATAAAGGATAGCGCGCCACCACATCCAGATCACGGCCCGCAAGGCCCCGGGGCCAGCGGATGCGCGACATGGCAATCATCCCCATGAGCACGCGGGTATAGGCCGCGCGTGCGTCATCGCCCACATCCCCCATCGGCAGGGTGCGGGTGATGTCGGTGGTGCCGTCCTCGTACTGCCCGCCGCTGTCGAGCACCAGAAGATCGCCATTATGCAGGGTCCGGTTGCTGGCCTCCGAAACCCGGTAATGCGGCAAAGCGCCATGCGGGCCTGATCCGGCGATGGTGTCAAAACTTATATCAAGCAATTTGCCAGTGGCGGCGCGGCAGGATTCCAGCCGGGTGATGACATCTATCTCGCTGATCGTATCGGGGGGCTGTTGATCAAACCACGCCAGAAATTCGCAAACCGCCGCCGCGTCACGCAGATGCGCCGCGCGGGTGGCGGCAATCTCGGCTTTGTTCTTGCAGGCTTTGGGCAGGATGCAGGGATCATCGCCCCATTCAAACGGCTTGTCGGATTGCGTCAGCAATTCCGGCACCCGATCTGGCACCGAGGCCTTATCAAGCCGCAGGGGCGTGTCCATCTCAAGGAATTTCAGGCCTTTGTGAAACGCTTCATAAGGCAGGATTTCAACATCATTGCCAAGATGCGCCCGGACGTCATCGCTGAGTTTGTCGGCGTCGATAAAAAGTGTTGTGCGCGCGTCACCATGCAGAACGGCAAAGGCATGTGGGATGGGGTTTCGCGGAATGTCGGAACCGCGAATGTTCAATAACCAGGCGATGGAATCGGGCAAGGTGAGTATCGCGCCTGTCTGTCCTGCCGCCAGCAATTCCTTTGCCAGCCGCGCGCGTTTATCAGCGTGGGTTTCGCCCGCCAGTGGGTCGGGATAGATGCGAACCGGGCCGATTGGGGCCTCAAACCGATCCGGCCATAGGGCATCAATCAGATCAGCGCTGCATTGCAGCTCATAGCCATGCGGCTCAAGCGCCTGCCTCAGCCCTTCAATCTCAGCCGCTGTATGTAGCCAGCCGTTATAATGAATGCGCCCGCCCTTGGGCAGTTGCTGCTTTAACCAGTCTGCCAGCTTGATCTCAGGCCAGTCAACCGGTGTGAAATGATCCGGATCAACCTGCGCGCGCGCTTGGCTTCGATACCGCCCATCGACAAACACCCCGGCAATATCCCTGAGCACGGCACAAAACCCCGCCGAGCCGGTAAAGCCGGTGATCCAGGCAAGGCGCTCATCATTTGGGGCCACATATTCGCCCTGATGAATATCGGCGCGGGGGATGAGATAAGCGTCGATGTTTTCCTTGCGCATATGATCGCGCAGCTTTGCCAGACGCGGCGGGCCTTGCGTGGGGTTGGTGGTATCGGTGAAGGATTGGAACATTTGGTCATCCTTGGGGAATTATGTGTCTCTTTCTTGCTCAGTTGTTTGCAAATGACCAGCCCCATGAGAGGATAGGTTCTGAACACATTGGTATCACCCGTCCCGGACTTGATCCGGGACCTCCTGGCCGGGGTGGAGGCCCCGGATCAAATCCGGGGCGGCGTGGCGTGGGATTAACCAGCCCGCTTTATTCCCATCACCCGGGCGCGCGCACGGGGGTCACTGTCGAAAAGTGCCGCTAGCTGCTCGGTCATGGCACCGGCAAGCTGATCCACGTCCGTGATCGTCACCGCGCGGTCATAATAGCGGGTCACGTCATGGCCAATACCGATGGCCAGCAATTCCACCTGTTTGCGCCGCTCGACCATGGCAATCACGTCGCGCAGGTGTTTTTCCAGATAATTGGCCGGGTTGACGCTTAGCGTGCTGTCATCCACCGGCGCGCCGTCGCTGATCACCATCAGGATTTTACGCGCTTCATGGCGGGCCACCATCCGGCGATAGGCCCATTCCAGCGCCTCGCCGTCGATGTTTTCCTTGAGCAAGCCCTCTTTCATCATCAGGCCCAGATTGTCACGCACGCGGCGCATCGGCGTATCGGCGGATTTATAGATGATATGGCGCAGATCATTCAGCCGTCCGGGCAGTTGCGGACGCCCCCCAGACAGCCAGTTTTCACGCGATTGCCCGCCTTTCCAGGCGCGGGTGGTAAAGCCCAGAACCTCAACCTTGACCGAGCAACGCTCAAGCGTGCGCGACAAGACATCGGCGCAAATGGCGGCAATGGAGATCGGTCGCCCGCGCATCGAGCCGGAATTATCCAGCAAAAGCGTCACCACCGTATCGCGAAACTCGGTGTCTTTCTCTCGCTTGAAACTCAAAGGCGTGGTCGGATTGGCCACCACCCGCGCCAGACGCCCGGCATCAAGAATGCCCTCTTCAAGGTCAAATTCCCACGACCGGCTTTGCTGTGCCTGAAGGCGGCGTTGCAGCTTGTTGGCCAGGCGGCTCACGGCACCTTTCAAGGGCTCAAGCTGCTGATCGAGATAGGCCCGCAGGCGTTCAAGCTCGGCCGGTTCGGCCAGATCCTCGGCGTTGATTTCCTCGTCAAAATCGGTGCTGTAGACGGCATAATCCGGGTCGGCCTCGGATATCGGCGCGGGCGGGGGCGGCTCAAGCGGGGCATCGCCCTCGGGCATGTCGGAATCATCGCCGTCTTCCTGATCGGCCATCTCGTCCATGCTGACCTGCGCCTGCGCGGCATCCTGTTGATCCTCCTGCGATTGCTCAGGGTTGGCCTCGGCCTCATCTTCGCTGCCATCATCGCCGCTGCTGTCAGGCTCATCCTGGCTGTCGTCGTTTTCCTCGGCCTGATCCTCGCTGTCATCGTCCATATCATCCGGGTCATCACCAAGCTGATCGCCATAACCGAGATCTTTGATGACCTGACGGGCGAATTTGGCAAATGCGGCCTGATCGGCAAGGGTATCTTGCAGATTATCGAGCGTATCGTTGGCCTGCTCTTCGATAAATCCCTGCCACAGCTCCATGACATTCTGCGCGCCGGGCGGCAGATCGCGGCCGGTGGCGAGATGCCGGATAAGATAGCCCGCGGCGGTGGGCAGGGGGGCATCCGCCTGCTCAGCTATCTGCTCAAAACCCAGCCGCTGCGCCTCGGCGGCAATTTTGGCATCAATATTGCCCGCAGTGCCGGGCATGGCGCGCGCGCCCACGGCCTCGCAGCGGGCGGTTTCCATCGCGGTGTAAATCTCGCGCGCCATCTCGCCCTGGGGGTTATAGCGCGCGTGCAGCGTGGCATCGTGATATTTGTGCCTGAGCGCCAGCGCATCGGCGGTGCCGCGCGCCTGCAACACCTCGTCACGGCTCATCCGGCGGCTGACCTGCGGCAGGCGCATGATATCGCCGCTGACACCAGAGGGATCAACCGAATAGGTGACGGAAAGCTCAGGATCGTCGGCCATCACCTTGGTGGCCTCAGCGAGGGCCTTCTTGAACGGATCGGCGGGATTGTCGGTGGGTTTGGTCATGCCATCATCCCTGCAACCGGCGGCTCATCCGCCCTGACAGGCGGCCTCGCGAGGCGGGCACGTAAGGGCCCGATGAGCGCCGCGCCTCTCACCCCAAACTCATGCTTGCGGCGCTCTCCGGCAATTCTTCGTCAAAGCAGCGCTGGTAAAATTCGGCCACGGTCTGACGTTCCAGCTCGTCGCATTTATTGAGGAATGTCAGGCGGAAGGCATAGCCGATATCGCCGAAGATGGTGCTGTTTTGCGCCCATGTGATTACCGTGCGCGGGCTCATTACCGTGGACAATTCGCCGTTCATGAAGGCGGTGCGGCTGAGATCGGCGACCGTGACCATCTGAGCGATGGTCTTGCGGCCTTTGTCGGTGTTGAATACCGGGTTTTTCGACAAGACGATGGCGGTCTCGGCGTCATGGCTGAGATAGTTCAGCGTGGCCACCAATGACCAGCGGTCCATCTGGCCCTGATTGATCTGTTGCGTGCCATGATAAAGCCCGGTGGTATCGCCAAGGCCCACGGTGTTGGAGGTCGCGAACAGCCGGAAATAGGGGTTGGGCGTGATCACTTCGTTCTGATCCAAGAGCGTCAGCTTGCCGTCGGCCTCCAAAACCCGCTGGATCACGAACATTACGTCGGCGCGGCCCGCGTCATATTCATCAAACACGATCGCGGTGGGATTGCGCAAGGCCCAGGGCAGGATGCCCTCGTGAAATTCCGTTACCTGCACGCCGTCACGCAGTTTGATGGCGTCTTTGCCAATCAGGTCAATCCGGCTTATGTGGCTGTCAAGATTGACGCGCACACAAGGCCAGTTGAGCCGTGCCGCCACCTGTTCGATATGGGTGGATTTACCGGTGCCGTGATAGCCTTGAATCATCACCCGGCGATTATGGGAAAACCCGGCCAGAATCGCCAGCGTGGTATCGGGATCAAACTTGTAGGTCGTGTCAATGTCGGGCACGCGCTCGGTGCGCTCGGCAAAGCCTTTCACGATCATATTTGTTTCAATGCCAAACACTTCCAGGACCGAAATGTCTTCGGTTGGTTTTGCGTCTCTGTCGATGCTGCCGTCAGCCATGAGCCGGTTTCCTTGATCGGGTTGTGGATTTTGCCCTGTGGTGCCCGAATTTGGATTGAAGGGCAAGGGGAAGCTAAATCCAGTTGCGTCAGATTATCATGCCAGGCAGGCCGGGCGGCTACCCTCTCCATGTCTACTTGAAAAAGCGGCTGACTTTGAGTTGATCCCAGGCCCAGACAACCTGTTGCAACTGCTCTTCCTGCGAGCGGTCGCCGCCGTTGATATCGGGGTGCAGCACCTTGATCAGCGCCTTGTAGGCCTTGCGCAGTTCAATCTTGGTGGCGTTATCCTTGGCTTCGAGTATTTCAATCGCGCGGCGCTCGGTGGGGGGGAGTTTGCGTTTGCCGGTGGCGCCTTTGCCGGGGTTTTGCGTGGCGTTGACGCCCAGCACCTGATGCGGATCCTCAATGCCAAGCCGGGCCCATGCCCGCGCTTCGGGATCGCTGAAAGGCTTGGTTTCGCGCTCCCACACTTTGTCTTTTGACAGTTGCGCGTTCATCTCGGCCTCGGTCGTGCCGTGGAAAAAATTCCACTTCAGATTGTATTCGCGGGCATGTTCCTTGCAAAACCACAGATAATCATCCAGCACATCGGGTGCTTTCGGGGCGCGGTATTGTCCGGCCTCGGTGCAGCTTTCATGCTCGCACACCCGGACAGATGTTTCCGACGCGCCCGACAACCCCCGCCGCCCGCGCGGGTTTTTCTTCTTGGCAGAAGAGACGGACATATCAAACCCGAACGGATCAGTCTTGGACATTTCAAACACCTATGTGACTCACGGCAGCAAAGCTTAGACTAAAATCAGGCGAATAGAAGGGGGCCGGGGGATTTTTTTGCGAAAATCCACAAGAAATTTTTCAAGCACAGGCAGTGCGGCATCCGCCGGACCGAAGGCCGGACCGAAGGAAAGTCAGGTAAAACGCTCTGGGGGTGCTTCACTTTCATGCTCGGGCGTTTCCGGGTCATCGCCCTCAAAGCTGCCCACTTGGTCAAAATCCCTTGCAGGGGTGGATTTAACTGCCTGCACCCGCGATAAAACCGGTTCGGGTGGAAGTGCTGAAGGTGCTTTATTCGCCACAGAATCAGGCATATGCTTTGCCGCTACATCGCGCCGAAACACCAGCACCGAGCGATAGGTGGTCTGGGTTGATCTGATCCCCTGCCGTTCCTCATGTGGCAACATATCCGAGCGCAGATACTGCCAGCCTGTCGCCGCCATTTCATTGATCAGGGTTTCAAGCGCATGGGCAAACCGGGCCTCACCGCCCTTGATTCCGGAGCCCCTGCGGCCTTTGCTGGGGGCGGGCAGAACTTTGTATTCGGTGCCGGGCATATTTCCATCCATCGGTTTGCGGTTTTTTGTAAGCGGTGCATTCTAAGGCCACATGCCGCAGGTGCAAGTCAAGATATTAAAGGGCTGATGGAATTTGCCCCAATGTTGTTCAGGCGGCAAGGATGCGGCTGATCATCTCGGTCGTGTCGCGGCTTAAATCGGGGGTGGCAAGGATGCGGTTGAGCTGATCGCGGATCAGGCTTTGGCGGGTGTCGTCATAGCGTTTCCACGTCTCGAACGCCGAGCACATCCGGGCGGCGGTTTGAGGATTAAGCGGGTCAAGCTTGATCAACCAATTGGCCAGTATTTCATAACCCTTGCCCGAGGTATGATGAAAGCCCGCGGGCGACATGGTCATGGCCCCCAAAGTGGCGCGGAAACGGTTGGGGTTTTTCATGGTGAAATCGGGGTGCTTGGTCAGGGCCTCAACGGTTTGGGCTGTCTCATCCGGGGCTGCGTGCAGCACCTGAAGGGTGAACCATTTATCCAGCACCAGCCGGTCATTTTTCCATTGATCATAAAACGCGGCAACCGCCTTTGCGCCATTGCCGGATTCCAGTAGGCATGAGAATGCGGCCAGTTGTTGGGTCATGTTGCCCGCCGCCTCATATTGCCGCCGGGCCTCGGCCCCGCCATCCCACCGGGTGATCATCGAAAGGGCCGCATTGGCCAGCGCGCGCGCCCCCGATTGCGCCGCATCGGGGCGGTAGGCATCGGTGATCTGATGCTCGGCATAAAGCCGCGTGGCGGTATCTTGCAGATACAAGGCGCGCGCCGTTCGCAGGCTTTCCAGCGCCTCCCAGATGGCTTGCGGATCGGGGGTATGGCCCGCGTCATGAAGTGCCTGCGCCAGATCATCCTGCGATGGCAATGCCAGAACCAGCGCACGAAACGCCGGATCAGCATTATCGTCACGCAGCACGGCCTGCACCGCCTCAAGATAGGCATCATCGGGCGTGGCACCATCAATGATCATCGCCAACAGACCGTCACGGGCCAAAGCGCGGCCTGCTTCCCACCGGTTGAACGGGTCGGTATCATGGGCCAGAAGAAAGGCACGCTCGGCATTGGTGGTTTTGCGCTCGAGGATCACCGGCGCGGAAAAGCCGCGCAGGATCGAGGGCACCGGCCGCGCGCTCAGGCCCTTGAAGGTAAAGCTCTGGCTGGCCTCGGTCATGGTCAGCAGGGTGGTTGCAACCACTTCATCGCCATTTGGCCCCAACAGCCCGGTGGCAATCGGGATCACCCGCGGTGCTTTCACGTCCTGCCCCGGCGTGGGCGGGATGGTTTGTTTGAAATGCAGGGTATAGCTGCCGTCCTGATACTCATCCGTGACCTGCACGCGCGGTGTTCTGGCCTCATCATACCAGAGCTTGAACTGCGCCAGATCGCGGCCAGTGCACTCTTCAAATACCTTGAGCCAATCCTCGATGGTGCAGGCCTGCCCGTCATGGCGGGTAAAATAAAGATCAAGCGCCTTGGCATAGTCCGCTTCGCCCACAAGGGTTTTGAGCATCGAGATCAGCTCGGCACCCTTCTCGTAAACCGTCGCGGTATAGAAATTGTTGATCTCGACAAAGCTGTCGGGCCGAACGGCATGCGCCAGAGGGCCGTTATCCTCGCGAAATTGCCGCGCCCGCAGATCCATCACATCCGAGATACGCTTGACCGGGGCCGAGCGCATATCAGAGGTGAACTGACTGTCGCGAAACACCGTCAGTCCTTCCTTGAGGCATAGCTGAAACCAGTCGCGGCAGGTGATGCGGTTGCCTGTCCAGTTGTGGAAATATTCATGCGCGATGATCGCCTCGATGCGCTCAAAATTGGCGTCTGTGCTGGTTTCGGGCGAGGCCAGAACGCAAGACGAGTTGAAGATGTTCAGCCCCTTGTTTTCCATCGCCCCCATGTTGAAATCATCCACCGCGACGATGTTGAAAATATCCAGATCATATGCGCGGCCATACACCTCTTCATCCCATTTCATCGAGGCCTTGAGCGCCTGCATACCGAATTCGCATTTATCCTCATCGCCGGGGCGGACCCATATATTAAGCGCGACATCGCGGCCTGAGGCGGTTGTGAACCGATCCGGGTGATTGATCAGATCGCCCGCCACCAGGGCAAAAAGATAAGCCGGTTTTGGCCAGGGATCATGCCATTCGGCCACCGCCTTATTCGCCACCGGATTGCCGTTTGACAAAAGCACCGGCAGATCGCTTTCAATCCGTGTGGTGAATGTGGCCATCACATCAGGGCGGTCCGGGTAATAGGTGATGCGGCGAAAGCCTTCGGCCTCGCATTGCGTGCAATACATGCCGTTTGACATGTAAAGCCCCTCAAGGGCGGTGTTGGCTTCGGGGTTGATCTCGACCTCGGACTCCCACACGAAAGGCCGCTCCGGCACTGCACAGGTCAGGCCCTGATCGGTGATGTCGGGGGTAATTTCCGCGCCATCAATGCGGGCGCTGATCAGTTTGAGTTTTTCGCCATGCAGGAAAAATGTCTTGTCGCTGGCCTCGGGATTGGGGCGGAATTCAATGCGGGAAAGGACGCGGGTCTTGCGAGGATGCAGGCGAAACGTGAGATCGACCTTATCAATCACAAAGCCAAATTGCGTGTAATCCTTGAGGTAAATCGTTTGCGGGGCGGCGTCGTGCATTTGGGCATCTCCTGAAATCTGCCACAGGTGTAGCGGATCACAAGCGGGCCGCAAGAGGCTGTCGGGTGAAAAACAAAATTCCTGTCATGGCGGCAGATCAAAATGGATCAGCCAGCCCTGGCAGCGGCCCTGCAGCTTCAATAATCGCGCCTGCATCCAGCAGGATATCTTCGCGAAATCTTCCGCTGACCAGTTGAATGCCCATGGGGATGTTGCCAACAGGCGCTGTTGCAACGGCCAGAGCCGGCAGGCCCATCGCGGGCAAAGCCACTTGGGTAAGCTGGGCCTCATAGATGGTTCTAAAGTCCGCCTCAGAGCGAACATCCGATTGCTGCACAAACGGCAGCGCGCCCGATATTGGGCAGATCAACAGCGGGTAATCTTCATGGAATGCGGCCCATTCCCGGATCAAACCGACGCGATCCTGTAGCGCTGTCATCAGCTCTTTGTATCCTACCTCGCCAATGTCCCGGCTCATTTGTTCAAACACAAACATTGCATCCGGTTCGTTCTCGCGGGCTATCATATCGCGCGCGGCAAATTGGGTTTCCGCCATCCATAGCGTTGCATTCACCCGCGCGGCTTTGCGCATGGGCGGGCAATCCACTTCGTCAATTTGCCAACCAGAGGCCCGCAGCGTTGTGGCCGCCTGGGTCAGCGCGGTTGTTACCTCGGGGGCCACTGACATGCCATCGGGTGTCACAGATAGAGCGGCCCGTTTGACATAGACCCCTTGATCAAGTGGCCCGGCGCAATGCCAGGGGTCACGGGTATCAGCACCGGACATGGCTGCAAGCGAGATCCGAATATCATCAATCCGGCGCGCAATAGGGCCTGATACGGCCATGATCTGCGCGCCGATATGGCGATCCGGGGCCGAGGCATTATAGGCCGGAACACGGCCAAGGCTGGGGCGCAGCCCGTGCAGCCCGCAAGCATAGGCCGGATAACGGATAGAGCCGGCAATATCGGTGCCCTGGCCCACTGCGCAAAGCCCAGCAGCCACCGCCGCTGCGGCCCCACCAGATGATCCGCCGGGCGTGATGCTGGCATTGCGGGGGTTCAGCGTCTGGCCGTGCAGATCGTTTTTGGTGAACCAACGCAGGGAAAACGCAGGTGTGTTGGTGCGCCCGACAATAATGCCGCCGGCCTTGCGGATGTTGGAAACCACCGGGCTGTCGAAGTCGGCGATATTGTGTTTGAGAAGCTTAAGCCCATTGGTGGTGGCATGGCCCTTTTGATCAATATTGACTTTGATCGTTACCGGCACACCGCATAAAGGGCCGGGATCGTGACCTCTGGCAATCTGATCATCAACAAGTTTGGCCTCGGCCAGCGCCTCATCGGGAAATTCCTGCACCACGGCGTTGATCATCGGGTTAACGCTCTGCAGGCGTGCGATATGAGACTTGATCACTTCCGTGGCAGAAAGCCGCCTGGCGCGCACTGCATCGGCAATCTGCGTGCCGGACATCCGCCATAGATCGGTCATCGCCCAAATCCCTTCATTTATCGCGGCACATATCACCCTGACTGCATTTGCAAACAGATGGCTGTGCGCGGTTTGGTATTTAATTATCTTAATCCACATTATATTGGTTTGTGAAACGGCAACAGCAGGACAATATTATGAAACGCCCGATTGTTGGAATCATTGGCAATCAATACACGATTGATGACCGGTATCCGGTGCATGCCAGCGGGACAATGAACTCTGTGGCTTTGTCTTGTGTGGCAGGATGCATGCCGCTGATTATCCCAAGCGATCCTGATTTTGTCAGCGTTGATGAACTGCTGCAAACCTGCGATGGTTTTTTGCTGACCGGCGGGCGGCCCAATGTGCACCCGCAGGAATATGGCGAGCCTGAGACCGAGGCCCATGGCACGTTCGACCGCGCGCGTGACCAGATCACTTTGCCGTTGATTCGCGCCTGCGTGGAGCGGGGGCAGCCGTTTTTGGGCCTGTGCCGTGGCTTTCAGGAGCTCAACGTGGCCATGGGCGGCACATTGCACCCCGAAATCCGCGATCTGCCGGGGCGGGAAAATCACCGCATGCCCCCTGACGGCACGTTGGAAGAGCAATTTGCCCTGCGCCATCGGGTGGCCTTTACCCCGCAGGGCGTTTTTCACCGGTTGATCGGGGCTGAGCGCGTGATGACCAACACGCTGCACGGTCAGGGGATTTGTCAGCCGGGGCAGGGCATTGTGATTGACGGGCGCGCCGAGGATGGCACGCCCGAGGCGATTTATGTGGCCGGGGCCAAAGGCTTTACCCTCTCGGTGCAATGGCATCCGGAATATAATGCCGCGTCTGATCCGGTAAGCCGGCCCTTGTTTGAAGGCTTTGGCGATGCTGCGCGGGCCTGGGCCAGAGGTCAGGCGGAAGGACATTTGAAATCTGCCTGACAGGGGGTTGACCTTCCCCCTGCTGGAGGGCGCAATATCGGGGCAAAACCAGATAATTGCGGGACGTATTTGATGAAACGGATTTTGGCTTTGTCGGCGGGTGCAGTTGTGCTTGCCATTGTTCTTTGGATGTATATGGGCCGGGATGGCTCGCATCCTGATACAATGGCGCAAAATACCGGCGGTGGCGGGGCGATTGTTACGGTGACAATGCCGGATTTATCGGGGGATGCGGCCCTTGGTGCGCGCGCTTTTAAAGGGAAATGCGCCGCGTGCCACGGCGATGATGCCGGGGGGCGGCTTGGCAAAGGCCCGCCTTTGATCCACAAAACCTATCACCCCGGTCACCACGGGGATCAGGCTATTTTCCGGGCCGCACGGCAGGGCGCGCAACAGCATCACTGGCCATTTGGAAACATGCCACCGGTTGAAGGTATTACGGACGCCGATATCAAGGTCATCATCGCCTATGTCCGGGCGGTGCAAAAGGCCAATGGCATCTTTTAGGCCGCGAGCAAAAACAACACGGCGATTTCCGTGATCTGCTGTGTGGCCCCAAGGATATCGCCGGTCTGGCCGCCGATCTTTGCCCGGGCAATGGCTGCGGCGGAATAGGTGAGCGCGGCGGCAATAATCAGGGCGGGGATGAAATGCCAGCCGATGAAGATGAAAGCGGCAAGGGCGGCGATGCCTGCGGCAAAACAGGCAATAGGGGCGGGCACCTGACCAACCGAATACGACAGGCCGCTATCGCGGGCATGGGGCAGGGCGGCCATCAGCGCGGGCATGGCCGCGCGTGATACGGTGCCACTGGCCAGCAAAGCCGCCATCGCCACGCCCGGACCCGCTTGAAACAGCAGCGTGAGCGCGGCCCAGCGGGCCATCAGGCTGAGGCCAAGGGCAATGACGCCGTAACTGCCGACGCGGCTGTCTTGCATGATTTTCAAGCGGGTATCGGCATCCCACCCCCCCCAAAGCCCATCGGCGCAATCGGCAAGCCCGTCTTCGTGCATGGCCCCTGTGAGGATCACCAATGTAGCCAGTGCAATCAGCGCCGTAAGCGGCGCGGGCAGGCCGAGGCCGTCAAAGATCAGGCCGATGAGCCCGGCACTGCCGCCAACAACAAGCCCCACCAGCGGATAGGCCCAGGCGGCCCGCGCGCCGCTATCGGGGGGCGCAAATGGGACAGGCAGACGGCTCAGCAAAGCCAGAGCGGTGAGGAAATCTTTGGGGTGGAGCGGTGTGGCGTCGTTTATCTGCATATGAAAGTGCCTTTTACGGCTGTGTCAGGGGATGATCTGCGATAGTACATGTAAATCATGACATGTAAATGCGAGGGATTGATGCGCGAAAATTTCACTTCACTGGATGGATTTGCCGATATTCTGCGCGCTCTGCCCGGCCCGGATGCCACGGCGCAGGCCGCGGCGCGGGCGCGTGATGCGGTGCTGACCAAACCGCCGGGGGCTTTGGGGCAGCTTGAAGATCTGGCGGCATGGTATGCGGGCTGGCGCAGCGATGCCCGGCCTGAAATCAGGCAGCCACAAGTGATTGTTTTTGCTGGCAATCACGGGGTTACGGCGCGCGGTATCTCGTCCTTTCCGGCGGAAGTGACGGCGCAGATGGTGCAGAATTTTCAGGCCGGCGGGGCGGCGATCAATCAACTGGCGAAGCTTAATGGCGCGCGGATGGATGTTGTGGCGCTGGAACTGGACAGGCCAACGGCTGATTTCACCAAAGGCCCGGCGATGAGCGAGGCCGAGGTGGTGCAAGCCCTGCAAGCGGGCTGGGATGCGGTGGATGCGCAGGCTGATTTGCTGGTCACCGGCGAGATGGGGATCGGCAATACCACCTCTGCGGCGGCGATTGCGCTGGCGCTTTTTGGCGGCGACGCGGCGGATTGGGCCGGGGCGGGCACCGGGCTTGATGCCAGTGGCGTATCGCTCAAGGCGCAGGTGGTTGAGGAGGGCGTGGCGATGAACCCCGAGGCCCGGGGCAATGGGTTGAAGGCGCTGCAATGCCTTGGCGGGCGCGAACTGGCGGCGATGGCCGGGGCAATCATGCGTGCGCGGTGCCTGCGCATTCCTGTCATACTCGACGGGTTTATCTGCACCGCTGCCGCAGCCTGTCTTGAGGCGGCTGAACCCGGCGCGCTGGATCATTGCGTGGCCGGGCATATGAGTGCCGAGGCCGCCCATGGCGCGTTGCTGGGCAAGCTGGGCAAATGCCCGCTTTTATCGCTGGGGATGCGATTGGGCGAAGGCTCGGGTGCGGCGCTGGCACTGGGCATTCTTAAGGGCGCGGTTGCCTGTCATTCGGGGATGGCAACATTTTCCGAGGCAGGCGTATCCGAGGGCTGACTCTCTTTGGATTTGATCAGCCGTTCTGCCACAGCTTCTTCTATATGGGTCAGTAGCATCGTTTCCAGATCTTTTTCCAGTTCAATCGCGCGCTCGATATAGGCGGCGTTGTTTACTGTGGGCATATCGGGATTCCAAAGCGCGGCCAGCTCGCGCACGGAATGCCGGTCATGCTCGTAAAAGGCTTTTTCGATGGTATGCGCCTCAAATTCGCTGAGGCCGATGTTTTCCAGTACATAACGGCCCGCCCGCAGCGAGCTGTCGAACATCTCGCGTACGATGTCATTGGCCCCGGCCTGATAGAGGCGAAACACCTGGGTGCGGTCATGGGCGCGGGCGATGATATGCAGATCGGGGCATTCGCGGCGGGCCAGGGCAACAAGCCGCACAGCAGCACCGGGATCATCAATCGCAACCACCAGAACCTTGGCTGACTTGAGCCCGGCTGCCAGCAGCAATTCGGGTCGTGAGGGATCTCCGAGAAAGGCTTTGACACCAAACCGGCGCATCCGCTGAATGGCCTCAAGATCATGATCCAGCACTACCGTCTTGAAACCGCTGGAGCGCACAAGACGGTTGACGATCTGGCCAAAACGGCCAATGCCTGCGATGATCACCAGCCCTTCGGTATCTATCTGATCCGGGCCGGGAGCCTCTGCCGTATCGGTGATGCGCTTTGATAGATGATCATAGAGAATGAACAATAGCGGCGTGATCAGCATCGTCATGGTGACAGTGAGCAGCAGGATTCCTGTCATCGAGTCGGGGATCACATTTGTTTTCCCGGTAAAGGCAATCAGCACAAAACCAAATTCACCGGCCTGCGCCAGAGACAAGGTGAACAACCACAGAGCACGGCGGCGCAAGCCGAAGACCAGGCCAAGAATATAAAGCACGATGCCTTTCAGAACGATGATCGCCAATGCCATGCCCAGGATCAGGAAAGGCGCGGCAAAAAGCGTGGCAAAATTGATGCCGGCCCCGACGGTGATGAAAAACAGCCCCAGCAAAAGCCCTTTGAACGGGGCAATATCGCTTTCCAGCTCATGACGAAATTCACTATTGGCCAGAACCACACCGGCGAGGAATGCGCCCAATGCGGGCGACAGGCCCACAAGATCCATCAAAAAGGCGATGCCAACCACAATCAAAAGCGCCAGCGCGGTATACATCTCACGCAGGTGGGCCGTGTGGATGAAGCGAAAGGCCGGATTGGCAAGGTATTTGCCGGCAAGGATGATGCCGGCGACAATCCCGAGGGTGACAAGCGTAACCCCCCATCCCGGCAGCCCTTCAATGATGGAATGTGCCACATCCTGCGCGGTTTTTACTGTAGGATTGGCCTCATCGCTCAGCCGCTCAAGGGTTTCTGTCAGCACCTGCACCGGCGCCTTGGGCAGCGCGATCAGCGGCAGCAGCGCCAGCATCGGAATGACGGCGATATCCTGCGCCAGCAACACCGAAAACGCCGAACGCCCGCCACTGGTTTGCATCAGGCCTTTTTCCGACAGGGTTTGCAATACGATGGCAGTAGATGAAAGCGCAAAAATCAGGCCGATGGCCAGCGCCACAGACCAGACCTGCCCAAGTGCCATGGCCGCAGCCATCACCGCCGCCGCGGTCAGCACGATTTGCAGGCCGCCAAGGCCAAACAGGCGATGGCGCATATCCCAAAGTGTCCTCGGCTCCAGCTCCAGACCAATCAGGAACAGCATCATCACCACGCCAAATTCGGCGAAATGCTGTAATTCGCTGGATTCCATCCCGGTAATGCCCAAGATCGGACCGATCAGGATGCCCGCCGCCAGATAGCCAAGAACCGAGCCCAGCCCAAGGCGCGCCGCCAAAGGCACAGCAATCACGGCTGCCGTGAGGTAAATCAAAGCCTGAAATATGAAACTTTCCATTTCCCTCCCTCAGTTTAGTGTTTCCGGCTGGCACTAAACCATATCGCCCCTCATCCGAGGCCCGAAAAGCCGGAACACTGCATCGCATAACAATGTTCCACGCTCGCGCGCATTTGGCCATGCCAAACTGCCCATGCAAACGCTTTATATGGTTTTTATGCAGGTCGTATGAATATCTCAGCCCTGAGGCATTTTAAGCACAACATTGCGACCGTTTTTGATATAGCGCAGCTCATCATCGCCAATCGCGGCAACCTTGCCGCCATCAAGCCTGTCGCCAATCACCACCTTGCGGTAACGGCCATTGGGCAGGCGCACCAAAGCCCGGCGGCTTTTGGGGGTGCCGTAAACGCCGATCAGGTTGATCTTGCGCAGTTTAATGGCATTTTTATCGGTGGCCGAACGTGCAACCGAAGCCGAGGTGGGGATGCTGGGCACAAGAACCGCAACCGCGTCGGCGTCAAGCGGCTGGCCGGGCGTGACCTGTGATTGTTGCGTGGCCCGGATTTGCGCCACGCTGTCGCTGAACCCCTCAGGGCGGGGCGCGGGCCGGAGCGAGGCCGTTATGGCCTGCTCTGAAAGGCCCGATTGCGCCGCCTCGGAAAGGGCTGCATCAATCGCATTGCCATCCACAGCCGCCGCCAATGCCGCGGCTTCCTGCGCGCTTTGCGGGCGTAATTTCGGGCGCAGTTTTGCCAGCTCGTCCAGGGTGCGCCCCCCCAGAGCGCTTCGTTCATGCTGCTCTGCCAGATCATCCGGGCGCGGGCGTGGGCGGGTTTGCCGCAGAATTGCGGGATCTGTTGCGCCACCGCCGGTGGTGGTGGTGGTGGATTGCGCCGTAATTCCGGGCCGCGCCGGAGGGGTGAGCGCGGGCTTGCCGGCATATACCAGGATACCATCGGGGCTAAGCGCGCCTTCTTTTGTGGCAATCACCAGACCGCGATCATCAAGATTGAATTCTGTCTCGGGACCGGGTGGTGACAAAAGCGTCAGTGGGCGGCTGTCGCTGGTGCGGGGCTTGGGCAGGGCAATGGCACCCTGCCGGTTTACGCTGCTGTCAATCGCGGCCAGATGGAAATTTTCAAGATTTTCGCCAGAGGGTGCTTGCGCACCCACCGGTGCCATCTGCCAGATGCCGGTGGCGGCATAACGCGCGCGGGCCATATCGGGGGTAAGCTCAACCGGTTCGGGCAAAGCAAGCGCTTCTTGCGCCGGTGGGATTGTTTCAGGCTGTTCAACCTGGGGGATCACCGATGCGATATCGGCCTGATCAACCGCAGCAATTTCCCAACCCGCACCGGTATCTTCTACCGGCGTTTCGCGGGCCGCATCAGCAATGGGCGTTTCTTGAGTTGGCAAATCTGTCGCATTGCCTTCATAAGTATCGGGGGCTGTCAAATCGCCCAAAGGGGGATCGGCCGCTTCAGGTATATCGGCAATCCGCACCCGGTTCGGGCTGTGAAACAATCCCGCAAGCCCATCTTCAAATGTCATGGATGCCAGGGCTGCGAGGCCAATGATCGGGATCATGGCAATCATAGCTATTGCCCACCACGACCATTTGGGGATGGCCCCTGATTTGCGCTGATTTCGGGCACCGAACACTGTCATGCGCGCCTTTTCAGTGTCAGGGGCCTTGCCGACAACCGGCGCGCGATCATCCATGGGGGCACGCACGGATATTGGCGGCGGATTTATGTCTGCGCCAATGGGTTTGGCGGCGGGCGCAGGCCCTGCCTGAGCCACAACAGACGGCTTTGGCTCTTCCGGTTCGGATATGGGCTCATAGGGAAGCCCGGCATCGGCTACGCCTGAAAAATCCGGCTCGCCGGGTGTTCTGGATGTGTCTGGATCCTTATCAACCGACGGCGGATTTGCATCCTCCGGAGCAAAGAACCGGGCGGCACCGGCAAGCTTTGGGGCCGCATCTGGCAGATCATCGCGATGTGCCCGTATGCTGGCAAATGCGGCCACGGGTTCGTTGGCCGGGGCCTGATCATGCGGTGCATTGCCAAGCGGCGGGTTTGGGTCGGGTGTGTCATCCGCAGTGCCGGGCTGAGCAGGATCTGGCTCTGGTTCCGGCTCAGGGATGGTGGCAATGACCGCCTTGGGCATGAAGGCCGATCCGGTAGCCCGGATTGGGGTGCTATCGCGCTCAACCGGATCACCGGCATCATGGCCGGATGCAACCCCAAAATAGGGCGCGCCGGAAAAATCGTCTGGCCCAGGAGCGGCAACAAAACACACCGGATCAAAGCCATGTTGGGATATGAAATTTTCGGCCTCTGTCAGGGTTTCCCGGGCCACCGCAGCGATATGCAGGTGATCCTGGGCCAGTGACCAATCCACCACCAGATCCTCAACCGCATAGGGCGTGGCCCCTGCAAGCGCGTCAAGGGCGGATTGCTGTGGGTCATCCTCGGATATGTCGGCCCGTGGCAGGCTGATATATTTGATCTGGTCATTGGGTAAAACCAGCGTACAGTGCAGCCCATCGGGTTCAAATTCAGCGGCCTTTTCGCGCAGATCTGCCAGAGTTGCGCCAAAATCATCGCCCTCAAACGCGACTTCGCCCAGCCTGTTCCAGCTACCACAAGCCCGGTGCAACAGGCAGATACCATCTAAAGACAGGATCAGGGCGAAATTTGGCTTCATAGACAGATAATCCCGGTTACGGCCACAGGTGATCAGGGCTGTTTTTCAAGGCACAGTTATAGGCCACGGAGGGGCAAACCCCCGCTCAATGTGGATTTTACAGCAATTATCAGCCAAGGAAAAGGGATAGCCCGGCCAATTTCGGGTCAGGATTAACACCCCCCTGATCCTGAGTTGCTGATCCCGCTCAGCCGGTGGCGCGTGCCAGCGCCTGATCGAGATCGGCAATGATATCATCGGCGTCTTCAATGCCGATCGAGATTCGCACCACATTGGCCCCGGCACCCGCAGCCTCCAACTGCTCGGGCGTCAGTTGCCGGTGGGTGGTGCTGGCGGAATGGATGATCAGCGAACGGGTATCGCCGAGATTGGCCACATGGCTGAACAATTCAAGGCTGTCGACCAGCTTGATGCAGGCATCATAGCCGCCCTTGAGCGTGACGGTAAACAGCCCGCCCGCCCCCTTGGGGCAGATGGTTTTGACCCGGTCGTGATAGGGTGAGCTTTTCAGGCCCGCATAGGTAACCGCCTCAATTCGCTGGTCTTTTTCCAGCCATTCGGCCACACGCTGGGCATTGTCGCAATGCTTTCGCATCCGCAATGAAAGGGTTTCGATCCCCATCAATGTGTAATGCGCGGCCTGCGGGTTCAGTGTCATGCCAAGATCGCGCAACCCGATGGCGATGCCGTGGAAGGTAAAGGCCAGAGGGCCGAAAGTTTCATGAAATTTAAGCCCGTGATAGGCGGGCTCGGGCTCGGACAGAGAGGGAAATTTATCGCTGGCAGACCAGTTGAACTTGCCCGAATCCACCACCACGCCGCCGGTGACAGTGCCGTTGCCGGTGAGATATTTGGTCATCGAATGCACCACCAACGTGGCGCCGTGCTCGATCGGGCGGCACAGATAGGGCGTGGCGCTGGTGTTGTCGACAATCAGCGGCAGGCCGGCCTTGTCGGCCAGTTTGGCCACTGCACCGAGATCGGTGATATAGCCACCGGGATTGGCGATGGATTCGCAAAATACCGCGCGGGTGTCATCATCAATCGCGGCCTCAATCGCGGCGAGGTCATCAAAATCGACAAATTTGGCCGACCAGCCAAAGCGCTGGATGGTGTGACTGAACTGGGTGATCGAGCCGCCATATAGCCGGGTCGAGACCACCACATTGCGGCCCGGGGCCATAAGGGGAAATAGCGCCATGATCTGGGCCGCGTGACCGGAGGAACAACAGACCGCCCCAACACCGCCTTCAAGCGTGGCGACGCGCTCTTGCAGCACCGACACGGTGGGATTGGTCAGCCGCGAATAGATATAGCCGACCTCTTGCAGGTTGAACAAAGCGGCAGCGTGTTCGGCATCGCGAAACACATAAGCCGTTGTCTGATAAATCGGCGTGTTGCGGGCACCTGTTGCCGGGTCGGGCCGGGCACCGGCGTGTATCTGCAATGTGTCAAAACCATAGGCCATTCTTGAGGTCTCCTTTAATCAATTAATCAATGCTGTTCGTCTTTTAGGGTATGTGGGTGGCTAGCGCATCCAAAATCCGTTGCGTTTGATTTTGTTGCGGATGGCCTGCTCCTTGCGCGGCAGATCATTTTGATCAAACAAGGCGCGGACCTTCCGGCCACGGCCCTGATAGATCATCCGTTTCATCGCATCGTGCTGCTTCAATACCTTCTTGATCCAGTTCGGTGCGGTGATCTCTTCCAGCACCTTTATCACATGATCAGATTCGCGGGCATAAAGCAGGGGTAACATACGGTAATGGCAGCTAATCTCGCCATCAAGCAGGCCCTGGGGCAGGGCATCATAGCCGCCGCCAAAGGAATGGATCACCAAAGGCAGCGCCACCTGATCAAGCCAGGGATCAAGCTCCTGACAGATGATCTCGGGCGGGGGATCATCGCGGATGGCCAGGGCATAGTCCAAAAACCGCTGGCCAAATACATGCGGGCATTTGTAGAAAAAGTAACCGGCGTTGAAATAAAGGTAATGCCGCCAGAACTCATCGGGCCATTTGGGATCAAGCGAGCTTTCAAAATCAAGCCCGAATTTATCGTAAAGGGATTTCCAGGTCGCGCTGTATCCGGGGCCGTAAAGCTCGATCTGCGGCCATGTGCCCTCGCGCCGCAAGGATGCGGTGGGGCGATTGAAATCAAACGGCATAAGGCCCAGATCGCCGGTGATCAGCGTGTCACTATCGAAAAACACGAACGGCTCATCTTTGGGCAGGGCCATGAGCGCCTCGATCTTGTTGCCGTAGGGGTAGGCCTGACCGAAATGCCTGTTTTCAAACGGCAGGATTTCACATCCGAGTCGTTCCAGAAGATTATGGGTTTCATCCCCCCGGACCCTGGGATCACCATCCCACATGGGGCCCGGCTGAGGCTCGGCGATGAAAAGCCGCCCGGCAAATCCGGGGCTCATGGCGCGCAGGGAGGCGGCAAAAATCACCGCCTCATATTGCAGCCTGCCACCCTGACCGATGATCATGATGTTGAAAGGTCTGGTTTTGCCTGCCTTCTTGGCCATAATCACCGCGATTCACTGCACTATGAGGCCGCACTATAATGTGGAACGCAGGCAGTAAGAAGGGGCCAGCGACATAATTCATCACGACAATATGAAAGAGGTTTGGGTGCATCCCATCCGGATTTGGGTTATCTGGAGGGAAAGGATTTATCGCGAAAGGATAGCGCATATGGCTTTGTTGTCACGCCGTATTGTCATAGCCGGGTCCGGCGCATTGCTGTTTGCCGGGGGTGGGGTTTATTTTGGCTTGATGCGGGGGCCTGAAATCCTTGAACCAGCGCAGGTGTTTGCCGTTGACGGGGTTGCCATTCGCGGCACCGATCCGGTGGCGTATTTCACCGAAGGCAAACCGGTGGCGGGCAAAAAAGAGTTCAGTCATGAATGGGCCGGAGCCACCTGGTATTTTGCCAATGCGGATAATCGCGATACCTTCCTGGCCGAGCCAGACAGATATGCACCGCAATATGGCGGGTTTTGTGCCTGGGCGGTTGCAGCCAAAGGCAGGCTTTATTCGACGCAACCCGGCAACTGGTCGATTGTTGGGGGGAAGCTCTATCTGAATTATTCTGATGGAATTCAGGAAATCTGGGATAAAGACAGGCAGAAATTCATCATGGACGGCGATAAACGTTGGCCTCAAATAACCGGAGGCTTGGTATGAGCGATAAAAGCAAACCGGTTTCCCGGCGGTGGTTTTTACTTGGGGTCGCAGTGGCGATACCCGCTGGCGCTTTTGCCTATCAGAAAATCATGCACCCTGTTTTTGATGGCGATGCCCTGACACCGCCCCAGGCATATGAACTTGCGATGGCGGGCAAAATCACCTTGATTGATATCCGCAGACCCGATGAGTGGGAGAAGACAGGCTCGGCGGGGGGCGGGCACAGGATTGACATGCGTGACGATGATTTTGTGGCACAGCTCATGGCCATCACCGGCGGCAAAAAGGATCTGCCGGTGGCGTTGATCTGTGCGGCCGGTGTGCGTTCGGCCCGGTTGAGTAACCGGCTGACCGAAGCAGGTTTCAGCCACATCATTAATGTGCCCGAGGGCATGCTGGGCTCGCGGGCAGGACCAGGCTGGATTGAACGGAAGTTACCCGTAGAGCAACCTTAGATGTCATGTGGTGCAAAAAAATTATTTAATTTTTTTTTGCAAGATTTTTATATAAAAATCTTGGGTGATATCCGCGGGTGTTGCTGTTATTCAGCGGCAATCTGATCAGTTGGTTGTGTCAGAACCTTTTTCATCACAGCCCGGTGATTAAGCGCACTTTTGATCACTTCGGGGGTGTCAAACACCTCCGGCGTGCCCAATTGATCGCGCAGCAGGCTAAAGCGGTTAAGGTTAAGCCCGGAAAGCGCTGAAAGCGGCACCGCCAGCGCCAGGCTGACAGCAATAGGCAGGAGCCAGAGCGAGACCAGCCCCGAAGACATTGCCGAGAGCAGGGCAATCCCGGTGATGGTTTCCAGCATATGGAATTTGATCAGGGTGAGCAGGCCGTATTGGCCAGCTTCGCGCCTTTGCGGCTTCCATTTGTCACGAATGCCAATGGCCGAGCGCAAAACCGCGATCATCTGCTGCACCATCATGATAGGCGCATAGGCGATTGAGATCACCAGTTCGATCAGGAATGACATCAAGAAACGCCGCAACCCGCCCAGTTGTGATACCCGGTAGCCAACGAAGTGTACCGTCAGCATCCCCATGAATTTGGGGGCCAGCAGCATGCTATACATGAAGATCATCACCCAAAACCCGTTGACCACGCTCATTTCCGGCCAGGTTGGCATCAACGGGCTGGCCTCGGAAAAATAGCTGAGAACGGATGCTTCACGGCCATTGCCGATCAGCGCCCAGAACGTCAGAAGGATGAACCAGATGGGCGACAGCAGGTAACTGATCGCGCCGTGCAGCAGATGAAACCGCGAGATCGTGTGAAACCCGCAAGACAGCAGCAATCGCAGATGTTGCAGATTGCCCTGGCACCAGCGCCTGTCGCGCAGGACATAATCAATCACCGTCTGCGGCGTTTCCTCATAGCTGCCTTTGATATGCGGCAAGAACCGCACGCCCCATCCGGCACGACGCAGAAGCGAGGCCTCAACAAAATCATGGCTCATGATCAGCGCATCTTCGGCCCGAAGTGACCGCAGGCGCGGCAGGCCCGCGCAACTGGCAAATGCTTTGGTTCGGATAATGGCATTATGGCCCCAGTAATTGCCCTCGCGATCGGCCCACTTGGCCAGCCCTTCGGATAAAAGCGCGCCGTAGACCACCGAGGAAAACTGCTGCACACGGCCAAACAGCGAATTGGCCCCGAACACCTGCGGCGCGGATTGAATAAGCCCGGCCGAGGCATCCGCGCTGAGCGCATCGGACAAGGCAATGATTGCAGAAGCCGACATCAGGCTATCGGCATCCAATGTCAGCATGGCTTCATAAGCACCGCCCCAGCGGGCGATCCAATCGGAGATATTGCCGCTTTTGCGGTCGGTATTATTCTTGCGGCGGCGATAGTGGATTGCAGCGCTTTCACCAAAATCCCGGCGCAGGCGGGCGAAGGCCAGCTCCTCTTGTGCGGCGATGGCCGGGCTTTGGGTATCGGACAGGATGAAGATTGAGAACCGATGTGCAGTTTGCTGGCGATTGAGATCTTCCAGCATCGCGGTGGCATTGCCAAACACATCCCAGGGCTGTTCATTGTAGATCGGCACCAGCAGGGCCACATCCATGGGCCTGCCCGGTTGCGCGGGCGGTGGAATCTTATTCCTGCAACACAGCGCATTCAACAGCCCGACGGTTGCGGTGCTGACGGAAAATGAAATCCAGAAGAATGACAGGCAAATCAGCGCTGTGAGGATGATTTCAACCCACGAAAGGCCCGCTGCGCCAAACCAGTCGAGGAACACCATGCTGAGCAATGCCGTGGTGACAATCGCCGGAACAAAGGCTGCGATGCGCCAGAATGTGGCAAGGCTGCCCGGCAGCGCAGGCGCGTTTTGATCAGTATAGGGGGCCCGCAGATTTTGCGTGGGAAACGCAAGCGGCGTCAGGGTGGGCATGAAATCTGTCATGCGGTCCACCTGTAAAGCCAGACCTCGGAGATGCTTTTGCCGTCACGCATCAGTTGCACACGCATTTCGGTTGAACTGGCATCACCGGGGTCAAAGGAAAACCCGAGCCTGAGGCCGCCGGTACCGGGGTTGGGTTGCAGGATACCATCGCTGATGCTGCCGCGGCTGGTACTGGTGAAGATTGAAAATTCATCCGGTCCGTCGGCAAAGGCCGGGTGTGCAGCATAATCAATGGTTGTGAGATAACCCGGTTCAAAATCACGTTTGCCCATGCGGGTGTTTATCACCCGGGCAACCGAACGCTCATAGCTGGGTTCCTCACCCCAGTTCAGCGTATAGGTAAAGCGGTGCTCGGTGCCCGGCTGCATGGGCTTGTGCGGTCGCCAATAGGCGACGATATTGTCGAAAATCTCACGGTTGGTGGGGATTTCAACCAGCCGTATAACACCATTTCCCCAATCCTCATGCGGGGTGACCCATACAGAGGGGCGCTTGTGATAAAGCGCCTCGAAATCGGCAAAATCCTCGGGGTTGCGCGGGCGTTGCATCAGGCCAAAACCACGGGGGTTTTCATCGACAAAACTGGAAACCTGCAGGTCTTTGGGATTGGCCAGCGGCCGCCACAGCATTTCACCGGCCCCATTATGAATGAGCAAGCCGTCACTGTCATGCACCGCCGGGCGAAAATCGGAAAAACGGTCGCGATTGGTTTCGTCAAAGAAAAACATTGATGTGAGCGGCGCGATGCCTGCGTGCTCCAGCGGCACGCGCGGATATAGCCGGGCATCCACCCCGGTTTTCACAACGTCACTGCCGTTGATCTCAAAGCTGTAGACACCGGTGGTTGAGGGGCTGTCCAGAAGGGCATGAATGCGGGTGAAATTGTCACCGGGCTCAGGCGCCTCGATCCAGAAATCGGTAAAATCAGGGAATTCCTCGCCCTCGGAATCGCCGGTTTTCAGCGCCAGACCCCGGGCGGACAAGCCATAAACCTGCCCCTTGGCATGGGCGCGAAAATAGCTGGCTCCCTGAAACACAAGATATTCCTGGAAAATTCCCGGCGTTTCCAGCTCATCTCGCAATCGAAAGCCGGAATATCCAAGGGTTTTATCAATCGGCAAATCGGGCGCCGTATCGGTGCGGTCAAACAGATCAAGATCAAACAGCACCGGCCTTGCCATGCCATCCTCAACGACATTCACCGTCACAGGGCGCGGGAAATACAGCCCCGGATGAAAAAAATCCACCCGCTGGGGCCGGTTCGATTTTGCCCAGAGCGCGTTGTTGGTATTGAACCAGAAAAGCCGGTATTGATCATAGCTCAGATCGCGCCATGCCTTGGGCACATTGGGACGCGGGGCATAGGCATGACGGGCCATTTCAGCGGCGCGCGCGCGCAGGGCCTCCAGCGAAAATGCCATTGACTCGCCAAGTTGTGCCCCGGTCATTGCCGCAAGCGTCGCGGCGGGGCTGGTGCTGGCGAAAGCCCCGAATGCGGCAGCATTGGATAGGAATGAGCGGCGTTTCATCACTGTATTATCCTGCCTTTGGTTTGCGCCAGGGGTGCGATTTATACCAGCCTACAGAATAAGCCACAACGATCAGCGCAGCAATGCCTATGAAATTGGCCAGCACCATGTTCCAGGTGGTGCGCCCGATCTGATCCATCGCAAAGCCACTGAGCCGGGCAAAGAACATGGAAAACACGAAAACCGCCAGGGATTGCTGGCCGACCTTCATGATCACCGCCAGAATGCCGCGCCAGAGGGTGGCGGCACCGCTGTTGCCCTTGGCTACAAGATGGTGTCCTTTAACGCCCGCAGCCGCCCAGCAAAGGTAGGCCAGCGCCAGAAAATGCACATAGCGCAGGATGCCGAAATCGGATTTGTTGATTGTCCATTCATGGCCCATGCGCCAATCCCGCGCCCAGCGAAAACCAAATTCGCGAACGCCGATATTCGACAGCGGAATATTGCCCACAACGATCACCGCCGCAACGATCAGCAGCGCCTTGTTTACCGGTGGGGCCGGGATCCAGCCGATCATCAGGGCAAAGCCGGTGAAGAAAATCAACTGCCAGCCGAAGGGGTTGAAAAACCATTTGCGCTCCGACCATGGCTCGGCCGGGAAGGCGAGGTGCAGGTTTTCCCAGCCCAGAGATGCAAGAATATTGCCCTGCGCGAAGAACCAGACGATGACAATACCCGCAAAGGCGGCAAACACATGCAGGCGCGACAAAGCCACAACAAAGGGCATCATCGCCAGGATCACCATATACATCGGCAGGATATCGAAATAATTCGGCACATAACGCAGGGTAAACAGCCCCACCAGTTGCGGCCCCGGATCGGCAAAGAATTTCCACAGGTTGAGCGAGCCAATATAGACCTTGTCGGAAACGCCGCTCTGGTCAATCGCGGCCAGAAGTGTGGCAATGGCGAAAAACATCGCGATATGCGACCAGTAAACCTGCCACACCCTGAAGGATACCCGCGCCGTGCCCATCCGCCAGCCGCGGCGCTGAAACGCCCGGCCAAAGGCAATCGCCGAGGCCATCCCCGAGCAGAACACGAATATCTCGGTGGCATCGGAAAAGCCCCAGCGGGCGGGGATCCAACTGGTGAAAAAATTCTGCGGCGTGTGGGCCATGAGGATGATGAACATCGCCAGCCCGCGAAAGAAATCAAGCCGGGGATCGCGCACCGTTGCAGGAGCCGCTGCCGCCGTGTGGCTGGCAACCTCGGGATTTTGGCCGAGGGGGGTATTTGATGTTATTGTGCTCATTGCGCCGGTATATTTAACTCATTTCGGGGAGAGGCCGCGCGGCCCCGTTCAATCAATTCATGCCGCACTGCAGTATATCGGTCTTCATGGCCGCCCCGCAATGCAGTTCTGTCATCTAAAATCATTGCCGCATCCTCAAGAAATCCGGCGCGGATTGCGGCATCTATGGTGAGGCGCTCGAACACGTCGCGCTGGGCATGGCTGCCGCCGATTGTGGGCATCACCTGCCGTGCCCGTGCCAGATTGAGATAGGCGGCCTCAAAATTCGCCTCGCCAAAGGCTTCAAGCCCGGCAGCGGCGGCAAGGCCGGGATGCGCCGCGACCGAGGCCGCCTCGCAACGCCCATGCGCGGCCTTGCGCCGCATCCGGCCCAATAGCCTGGCAACGGCATCGTCATGATCACCGCCCACAAGTGCCATAAGATAATGCAGATCGGCGAAGATCAGGCAGCCATCCTCGGCGCGATTTGCCGAAAGCTCGGCCAGTTCCTCCCAGCGGTTGCCGACCTCAACACCCTCAAGCTCAAGCCGCATCAGCAATGAGGTGCCGTTTGATATATCGCGGTAATCATCGGTTTTGTCGGCGCGCACTTCGCGGTCGTAAAGATCAAGCACCACATCAATTTCACCCTGATCAAGATGCATCAATGCCTTGTGCCACCAGACATGATAGCGAAAGTTGTTGCAATGCGCCCAGGCCCCTTCACGGCCTTTGAGCCAGTTCAGCCCGCCTTTGGAATTGCATGTCATATCATAGACATGCGCCACAGCATGCAGCCCCCAGGCATCATCAGGTGCAAGGCCCAGGCCCAGGCGCCCGGCGGTTTCGGCGCGGGTGTATTCACCGGTTTCCTCAAGCGCGAAGGCATGACAGCCCAGCACATACCCCTGCGCCGGATGATCCGGCGTATAGGCCGGCAGCGCCGCCTCGATCGAGCTGCGCATGCCCGCATTGTCGCCCAGCATGAAGCGGATGGCGTGGCTGATCTTGAGTGCCAGCGCATCTTCGGGATTGGCCCGCAGGATGCACTCCATCGCCGCGATGGCCCCGCGCGGGCTGCCGTTGAGCCAGAAATCAAGCGCCTTCACAAAGGCTTCTTCGCGGGCATTTGCCGCCCTTGTGAGCCGCGCGGATTTGGCGGCCACAAGCGCCTCGCGGGCAGTCTCAAACATCTCAACCCGGGCCAGCATCATGCAAAACAGGCCTTTGACGGCCTGTCCCATGGCAAAATCGGGTTCGGCCTCAAGCAGCGCCGCCAAATGGCTGGGCGTTGTCGCCCCATGCGCCAGAAAGGCAAGGATCATCCGGTTCCAGTCGTCAAGTGCCGCCGCGGTTTTCAAAGGCGTTTGCTGTTGCAGAATGTCATAGTGTTGAATCATAATTTTGCTCTTTTGATTTTGAGGCGCGCGCGTTTCTTATAATCAGATTAACCGGTTAATGGCGCGGCCGCGCCGGGCGGTCACGCTTATGTGACCCAATGTCAGGCCAGGGCCGGTTCCTGCCTCTGTGATATATGCAATTATACCCATTTATCAATGGGATAGAAGCATGACGCATTTAAGTATGTTTCACTCAGCCGCTGCGGCCCGAGCCACGATTGTTGCAAAAATCCCGTCAAGCTCGGTGGCCAGTTCCTGCAAATCGGTGCCACCCTCATCGAAATAAGGTGAAAAAACCGCCGTGGGCGTTTTATAGGAAAGCGTGGCGCTGCCATCAGGATTTTCAGTTACATAAAGCCGGATCGGGGCCTCGATCCCGGCGGCAATACTGGTGCTCAGCATCCGGCGGGCGTAATCATTGCGGTAAAGCCCGAACACCCGGTTGCCGGGAATGGTGACGCCCTGATTTTTTGCCCCGGATGAGGCGCTGGCCTGGGTTATAATGGCAATGGGCGCGGTTTTCACAGCGGCGTTGACGCGGTTGACCAGGGTTTCGTAATCATGGCCTGTTTTGGTGATGAGCCAGCCCTCGCGCGGCTCAAGTGCCTGCGCCCCAATCACCGATGCCAGCAGCATCAGAGCCGCCACAGCAAGTGCTTTCAATGACATAACACGCCCCCATCCTAAATGGCTTTGCCTGCGATATACCCCTATCACCGGGTGCAATACAAATGACGTCCGCGTGTGTGGGCGGTTATTCGCGCGAGCAAATTCCCATGCTTTCCAGCACTTCATCGGTATCCTCGCCAAAGCGCGGTGGCGGGCGGCGATAGGTGACGGGCGTTTTGGAAAACTTCAGCGGATTTCCAAGCAGCCGCAGATGCCCGCCGTCCACATCCCCGCGCGCAACCTCAACCACCATTTCGCGTGCGCGGGCCTGTTCGGATGTCAGCGCCTCGGGCAGGGTTTGAACCGGGCCAACCGGCACTTTCAAGGCCTCAAGCCCGGCGATGATCTCGGCGGTGCTGCGGGCCTTGAACAGCGGCTCAAGTGTGGCAATCAGGCGCTCGCGGTTTTCAATCCGGGCCATATTACTGGCGTATTCCGGCGTATCGGCCAGGCCCTCAACCCCAAGATAGCCCATGGCGCGGCGAAACTGCGCATCATTGCCCACGGCCAGCAGGATATGCCCGTCAGCACTGTCAAACAACTGATATGGCACGATATTCGGGTGGGCATTGCCCCGCCGCACCGGGGGGGTGCCCGAGGTCAGATAATTCATGCCTTCGTTGATAAGCCAGGCCATCTGACTATCCACCAGCGCCAGATCAATATGCTGGCCATCACCGGTTTTGTCGCGGTGGCGCAGGGCCGCAAGGATACCCACGGTGGCATACATGCCGCACATCACATCGGCAATGCCGACGCCCACTTTCATCGGCGCGCCCTCGGGTTCACCGGTCAGGCTCATGATCCCGCCATAGCCCTGCGCCATCAGATCATAGCCCGGTTTGGCGGCATTCGGCCCGGTCTGGCCAAAGCCGGTGATTGAGCAGTAAATCAGGTTGGGGTGCCGCGCGCATAATGTCGCGTGATCAAGACCGTATTTCGCCAGCCCGCCGGTTTTGAAATTCTCGACCAGAATATCGGCCTGGGCTGCAAGGGCGCGGATGATCTTTTGCCCCTCAGAAGTGGAAATATCCACCGCGACGGATTTTTTATTGCGGTTGGCGCACATGAAATAGGCCGAAAGATCGGTCGGCCGGCCGTGTTGGTCTTTGGCATAAACCGGCCCCCAGGCGCGGGTATCATCGCCCCCCGAGCCGGGGTTTTCGATCTTCCAGATTTCTGCCCCCAGATCGCCCAGAAGCTGGGTTGAGGTGGGGCCGGCCAGAATGCGCGACAGATCAAGCACTTTCAAACCATCAAGCGGGCCGGGCATGGGCATTTCCTTCCAGTGATACCGCCGACAGGACGGAGCGTGCCGGTAATCTGTCAGCCATGGGGATCAGTTGCAATGACAGAAACGATCAATCGGGCGTTGTTATCGCAACACCGGTTTTCCAAGCGCGGCACCGGGCCAGCAGCGCAGCGGGCAGGGCGGCATCGGTATATAAAGTTGTAATATCCGCAAGCGATGCGATCCGTACCGGTGCGTGGCGGCTGAATTTGCTGTGATCAGCCACCAGAATTTTTTCTTGCGCCCGCGTCAAGGCCGCGCGGCTGACGGCAATTTCGTCCAGGTCAAAATCAAGCATGTCACCGGTTTCACTCAATGCCGAACAGCCCAGAATGGCCATGTCAAAGCTGAAATTCTCAATCGCCTGCACCGCCAGCGCCCCGGTCAGCCCGCCATCGGCGCGGCGCAGCGTGCCGCCCGCAAGGATGATCTCGCAGGCGCGGTTGGCCGTCAGAATTTGCGCCACGTTGATATTGTTGGTCACCACCATCAGGTTTTCATGGCCCAGAAGTTCCTGCGCCACGGCCTCGGTGGTGGTGCCGATATTAAGAAAGATTGACGCATCATTAGGGATTGCCCGGGCACAGGCACGGGCGATGGCGCGTTTTCCGGCCTCATTCAGACGCCTGCGTTCTTCATAGACGATATTGACAACCCCCGAAGGCAGAATGGCCCCGCCATGCACCCGCGTGAGCCTGCCGGAATTGGCCAGCTCGGTCAGATCCCGGCGGATGGTCTGCACGGAAACACCGAATCGCTGTGCCAGATCCACGACCAGCACCTTGCCCTCAGCGCGGGCAATTTCGATGATATCGGGCTGCCTGAATGTCTGTGACACGCGGAATTCCTCTCTTGTTGCGGCAAATGGCCCCGGAAGCGAACATAAACGAAAGCGCGATATTGACAAGTTTCAGGATAATATGGTTCGTATGCGCTCTAACCTGAGGCTTGGAGGCCCCATATGTCAACATCATCAAACAGCCCCGGGATTGACCTTTTTATCATCGGCGGCGGCGTCAATGGCTGTGGCATTGCCCGCGATGCGGCGGGGCGGGGCTTGCGGGTGGAATTGGCCGAAATGAATGATCTGGCCTCGGCTACCTCATCGGCCTCGACCAAGCTTTTCCATGGCGGGCTGCGCTATCTGGAATATTTTGAGATCAGGCTGGTGCGCAAGGCGCTGATTGAGCGCGAAGTGCTGTTGCAGATGATGCCGCATATCAGTTGGCCAATGCGATTTGTACTGCCTTATCATAGGGATATGCGGTATGAGGGCGGCACGCCCACGGCAAGATTGCTGGGATTTTTCATGCCGTGGCTGCGCGGTCGGCGGCCAGCCTGGCTGATCCGGCTGGGGCTTTTCATGTATGATAATCTGGGCGGCCGCAAGATTTTGCCGGGCACCACATCGGTTGATCTGACCACGGATATGGCCGGGCAGGCGCTTCAGGAACGGTTCAAAAAGGCCTATGAATATTCCGATTGCTGGGTCGAAGACAGCCGTCTGGTGGTGCTCAATGCCCGCGATGCCGAGGCGCGCGGCGCGGTGATCAATACCCGCACCAAGGTGATCCGCGCCGAACGGCAGGCGGATCATTGGGTCGTGACACTTGAGGATATGGCAAGCGGTGATACCCGCGAAGTGCGCGCCAAAATGCTGGTCAATGCCGCCGGGCCATGGGTTGAGGATATCATCAGCAACAAGGCGCATATCAACACCCGTGAGGGCATCCGGCTGGTGCGCGGCAGCCATATCGTGACCCAAAAATTGTTTGATCATGACAAAAGCTATATCCTTCAGGGGGAGGATGGCCGGATCATTTTTGCCATCCCCTACGAGACTGATTTCACCCTGATCGGCACCACCGAGGCGGCGCATGAGAACCCGGATGAAAAGCCGGTTTGCACCGAGGCAGAAGCCGGGTATCTTATTGAATTTGCCTCTAAATACTTTCAAAAGCCGGTGAGTAAAGATGATGTTGTCTGGTCCTATTCCGGGGTGCGGCCGCTTTATGAGGACGGGGCCTCATCAGCCACGGCGGCGACGCGGGAATATGTGCTTACGGTCAATCACGAGGGCGGCGCGCCGGTGCTGAATGTCTTTGGTGGCAAGATCACCACCTACCGGATTCTGGCCGAAGCGGCACTTGATAAAATTGCGCCATATTTTGATGATCTGCCGGGGAAATGGACCGCTGGCGTGGCTATGCCCGGCGGGGATTTCCCGGTGGATGGCGTTGCGGGTTTGATCTCTGATCTGCAAAAGGATTACCCGTTTCTCGGCCCTTTCTGGGCGCGTCGCCTGATCAAAGCCTATGGGACGGAAGCGCGAGATGTTCTGGGCAATGCCAAATCCGCGGGTGATCTGGGGCAGGATTTTGGCGCCACTTTGACAGAGCGCGAAGTGCTTTGGCTGATGCGCCATGAATTTGCCCGCGGGGCCGAGGATATTGTCTGGCGGCGCTCGAAAATGGGGCTGCGGATGCGCAAGGATGAGATTGCAACGCTTGAGGATTGGATGAAGGCTCGGTGAGAGACTTGCGCTTCAACGCGGCTGGGCGTTAACTCGGGTTAAATTTCATTAAGGGGTCAGACCATGAGCCATATTCTTGCGATTGATCAGGGAACCACCTCAAGCCGGGCGATCCTGTTTGACGCCGGGATGAAGATCATAGCCGTGGCGCAGGAGGAATTCCAACAGCATTTCCCGGCCTCGGGATGGGTTGAGCATGACCCCGATGACCTGTGGCAGACCACCTTGCGCACCTGTCGTGAGGTGCTGGCCAAGACCGATGATAAAATCGCCGCGATCGGCATCACAAATCAGCGCGAAACGACGGTGGTCTGGGACCGCAAAACCGGCAAGCCGGTGCATAACGCCATCGTCTGGCAGGACCGGCGCACGGCAGATTATTGCCGCGAGCTGCGCGAGGAAGGGCATGGCGATATGGTCACGGCGGCCACGGGCCTGTTACTGGATCCGTATTTTTCCGGCACCAAACTGCGCTGGATTTTAGAAAATGTCGAAGGCGCGCGGGCAAGGGCCGAAAATGGTGATTTGCTGTTTGGCACAGTAGATTGCTTCCTGATCTGGAAGCTCACGGGCGGGCGGGTTCATGCCACGGATGCAACCAACGCCGCGCGCACATTGCTTTATGACATTCACAAAGGCGCGTGGAGCGATGATATTTGCCAACTGCTTGATATTCCTATGAATATGCTGCCAGAGGTCAAGGATTGCGCCGCTGATTTCGGCATAACCGAGCCTGATCTGCTGGGCATTTCCCTGCCCATTCTTGGCGTTGCCGGGGATCAGCAGGCAGCCACGGTGGGGCAGGCGTGCTTTACTCCTGGCATGATGAAGTCAACATACGGCACCGGATGTTTTGCGCTGCTGAATACCGGCGGTGCGCCGGTGATGTCAAAAAACCGGCTGCTGACGACGATTGCCTATCAGTTGGATGGCAAGCCGACCTATGCTTTGGAGGGCTCGATTTTCATAGCCGGGGCGGTGGTGCAATGGCTGCGCGACGGGTTGAAAATCATCCAGGATGCCAGGGAAACCCAGGCCTTGGCTGAAACCGCCGATGAAGGGCAAAATATCGTCATGGTCCCGGCCTTTACCGGCCTTGGCGCGCCTTACTGGAATGCCGAGTGTCGCGGCGCGATGTTTGGGCTGACGCGCAACACTGGCCCGGCGGAATTTGCCCGCGCGGCGCTGGAAAGTGTGGGCTATCAGACCCGCGATTTGCTGACAGCGATGCAAAATGACTGGGCCGGAAAAGAACAGGCAATATTGCGTGTGGATGGCGGCATGAGCGCCTCAAACTGGACGATGCAGTTTCTGGCCGACATTATCGGCGCGCCGGTGGATCGCCCGCAGGTTCTGGAGACCACGGCGCTGGGGGCGGCATGGCTTGCCGGGATGCGGGCAGGGGTCTATCCGGACCGGGATGAATTTGCCAGGACATGGGCATTGCAGCGGCAGTTTGAGCCAAGGATGGATGCGCAAACCCGGGCGCGCAAATATGGCAACTGGAACCGGGCGGTTGCGGCAACAATGGCGTATTGACGCTGTCATTTGCAAACAACAAGCTGGAGTTTCAGCCCGACAATGCGGTAAAAGAAAAAACCGGCAGGCAAGAGGCGATGAGCGTAATGGCAGATGAATTATTTGGCACCGATGGCGTGCGGGGCCGGGCAAACACATGGCCGATGACAGCCGAGATGGCGCTGAAACTGGCCGCCGCTGCCGGGCGCTATTTTCGCCGTGACAAGAATGAACATCGGGTGGTGATCGGCAAGGATACGCGGCTCTCGGGCTATATGATCGAAAACGCCCTGACCGCCGGGTTTACCTCTACGGGCATGAATGTGTTTTTGCTTGGCCCGGTGCCAACACCGGCGGTTGGCTATCTCACCCATAGTTTGCGGGCCGATCTGGGGGTGATGATTTCGGCTAGTCACAACCCGGCCAGTGACAACGGGATCAAGTTTTTCGGGCCGGACGGGTTTAAGTTATCGGATGAGGCCGAGGCCGAGATTGCCCGGCTGCTGCAGGCCGGTGTCGCCCCTTGCGGGCCGGAATACATCGGCCGCGCCAAACGGATTGACGATGCCCGCGGGCGTTATGTGGAATATGCCAAGATGACTTTCCCGGATGGCAAACGCCTTGATGGGCTGCGCATCGTGGTGGATTGCGCCAATGGCGCGGCCTACCGCACCGCGCCTGAAGTATTGTGGGAGCTGGGGGCCGAGGTGATCCCTCTTGGGGTTGCGCCTGACGGGTTGAATATCAACAGGGGTTGCGGCTCAAACCATCCGGAATTTGCCGCCCGTAGGGTGGGTGAAACCCACGCTGATCTGGGTATTTGCCTGGATGGTGATGCCGACCGGGTGATCCTGATTGACGAGCAGGGGCAGGTCTCGGACGGGGATCAGATCATGGGGCTGATCGCCGCGCGCTGGGCCCGCGAGGGGCGGCTTCAGGGCAATGCTCTGGTGGCGACGGTGATGTCAAACCTGGGGCTTGAGCGATTTCTTGAGGGGCAGGGCATCGGGCTGGAACGCACCGCGGTGGGCGACAGGTATGTGGTTGAACGGATGCGCGAGGGCGGTTTCAACCTGGGCGGCGAGCAATCAGGCCATATGGTGATGTCTGATTTTGCCACCACCGGTGACGGGCTGATTGCGGCGCTGCAATTTCTCGCGGCAATGGTGGAAACCGGGCAAAAGGCATCTGAACTGGCGCGGGTGTTCGAGCCGGTGCCGCAAAAGCTGATCAATCTGCGCTATGACGCGGGCAAAAACCCGCTGGAGGCGACCCCGGTGAAGCAGGCAATAGCGGATGGAGAAGCTGCGCTGAAAGATGCCGGGCGGTTGCTGATCCGCAAATCCGGCACCGAGCCGCTGATCCGGGTGATGGGCGAGGCCGAAGACCTTGGGATGCTGGATCAGGTGCTCGACCGCATCACGCAAGCGGTACGCGATGCAAGCTGACGCATATTCAGTAGACAAGCCGCGCAAAACCCGCTCAGGTGCCGCAAAAGCAATGCGTGGGGGGATGTGATGCGCGCAGTTAAATGGACAGGTGAGGCCGCGCAGGGATACCCCTATTGGTGGGATGCCCTCACCGATGAGCCAAGCGATGACGGGCTGCCGGAACGCTGTGATTTATTGGCCATTGGCGCGGGCTTTACCGGGCTATCCGCGGCCATAGCGGCGCAGGATTGCGGCGCGAAAGTTGTGGTTGTGGATGCAGGCGAGCCGGGCAAGGGTGCCTCGACCCGCAATGGCGGCATGTTTGGCGCGCATCCGCGTTTAAGCTGGGATAGGCTGGCGGCGCAATATGGCGCGGATCTGGCGGATGATTTGATGGCCGAAAGTGCGCCGGCGACAGCCTGGACGAGGGCACTGATCGAGGCTGAGGGGATTGACTGCGATCTGCAACAGACGGGCCGCATACAACTGGCCTGGACCGAGACGCATTTCAACAATCTCAAACAACTGGTGCGGCATGTGACCGAAAAATCCACCGTGAAAATGCGGCTGGTTGAGCGCGCGGATCTGGCGCAGGAGATTACCACCGGGCGCTATTTTGGCGGCGCGGTTCTGGAGGAACATTGTGGGCTCAATCCGGCGAAGTTTCATCAAGGCTTGATGCGGGCCACGCGGCAGCGGGGCATTCCGGTTGTGGGCCACGCGGCTGTGACCAAGCTGGAGCGCAACGGCAGCGGCTTCATCGCCCGCACGGGCAAGGGCGATATTCGCGCCGACAAGGTGGTTCTGGCCACCAATGGCTATACGTCAAAGCCGTTTAACTGGTACGCAAAACGGATTTTTGCCCTGCCAAGCTATA
The DNA here is from genome assembly GCA_021775255.1 of Roseovarius sp. Taxonomy (GTDB): domain Bacteria; phylum Pseudomonadota; class Alphaproteobacteria; order Rhodobacterales; family Rhodobacteraceae; genus Roseovarius. The sequence goes on along the minus strand of JAJFIA010000001.1, from coordinate 300,710 downwards.
TCATCGCGACCGAGCAACTTGATGCCAATCTGCTTGGTCACCTTGCGCCGGGGCGGCGGATGATGGTGGAAACCCGGGCGCGGCACAGCTATTTTCGCATCTCGCCCGATGGCACGCGCCTCCTGTTTGGCGGGCGTGCGGCGATGGTGGATGTGGATCTGCACAAAGCCGCCCGGCGTCAGTTTGAAACCATGTGCGAGGTCTGGCCCGAGCTGCAAGATGTAAAACTCAGCCATGTCTGGACCGGCAATACCGGTTACAGCTTTTCACATGCGCCCAATGTGGGCGAAACCCGAGGGCTGCATCACGCCATGGGATATTCCGGCTCGGGCACGGTGATGGCGCCCTATCTGGGGGCCAAGGCCGCCTATCAGGCGATGGGCGATGCGCGCGGCAAAACGGCATTTTCCCATACCGCTTTCAATGGCTATTGGGCGCATCCGTTTGCCAAGCCGCATTTCCTCAAGGCGGTGGATATCTGGTATCGCAATTTTGTCGACCGCAAGGAAAGCTGGCAAAGCCGGTGACGGCTCAATGTTTCCTGGCTGATGTCATGTAGCGTGGGTTACACCCACCCTACAGGAAAATTTTGTGTCTGTCCTGGATACCCCGTTCAGATACTCTCTAACCCTATGTCTTGGCCGCGATAACTGAGATAACGGGTCAGGGGGCCATTTCAGCATGGGTCAGCACCGGCGGGTCCATCAGATTGCCGCGCCACAGCACATAGGCCATCACCGGATGATCATGGGTTGTCATGGCATGCGGCACCATGGACGCATGATAGGTGGTGTCGCCGGGGCGCAAGGTTTTGGGTTTTTCCCCGTGGATGCAAAATTCCGCCTCACCGGCCAGAACCAGATACAGCTCTTCTGCCGGGTGGTGATGCCATGGGTAATGCAGGTCAGCAGGCGAATAGACCACAAAACCGCGCATTTGATGAGAGTGAAACGTGCCCTCAAGCCCGATCAGCTCATAACAGCCGAAGCGGTTGAGGAAATCCGCGCCAATATTGGTGTCCTTGTAGGTCTGCCGCCAATCGGCCAGCGGCGCGCACCCGATGAAGCCATCGCGAAAAGCGCTGTGCCGGTCATCCGATATCAGGCCGGTTTCGGCCTCAAGCAAATCCGTTGCCGGTATCCGGTGCTGATTGGCGGGCAGGCGGCTCAGGTCATCGGGAAAATCACAAAAGGCCCGCAAATCCGGATGATCGGCATGGGCCGCACGGGCCAGTTGCAGTAGGGTTTGCCAGCGGTCAGGCATTTGCGGTCTCCGGTTGTTAGTACCCGTGACAGGTTTGAAAACGCATCTGGTCTGTTTCGGGTAGGGCAAAAGCCTGCCACAACGCAGCAGATTTACCTGTGACCAAAACCACATTATGACCGGCAGTATAACAGATTTTCGGCAGCAGAGGGGAATTTCATGGCAGCGCTCAAATCCAGATGGCAAAACTACATCGACGGGGGATGGATCGACGGCGGGGCCGGGTGGCTTGAGGTGATCAACCCCGGTACGGGCGAAAAACTGGCCGATCAGGCGCTGGCCGATGCCGGGGATGTTGATCGCGCTGTCCGGGCTGCAAAGCGGGTGCATGACAGCGGTGCCCTGACCGCCATGCGCCCGGTTGAGCGCGGCCGGATGGTACAGGCGATGGGGCTGTATCTATTGGATAACATTGAGGAAATCGCGCGACTTTTGACTTTGGAGCAGGGCAAGCCGCTGCATGAGGCGCGCGGTGAGATCACCGGTGCGGCGCGTTATTTTGAATATTACGGCAATCAGGCGGAAACCCTTGAGGGCCGCTCAATCCCGCTCGGCGCGGGGTATTTTGACTTCACCGAAAATGAGCCCTACGGCGTCTCGGCCCAGATCATCCCGTGGAATTTCCCGGTTGAAATTGCCGCGCGGTCGCTGTCGGCGGGCCTTGCCACCGGCAATGCGGTGGTGATCAAGACCTCCGAAATGACACCCCTCAGCAGCGCGTGGCTGGCCCGCGCCGCCGAGGTGGTTGGCTTGCCCAAAGGGGCGGTGAATATCCTGACTGGTTTGGGGTCTGAGGCCGGGGCGGCGTTGGCGTCGCATCCTGAGGTGGGGCAGATCGTCTTTACCGGCTCGGTCGCCACCGGCATTGCAATTGCCAAGGCTGCGGCGGCCAATGTGGTGCCCTGCGTGCTGGAACTGGGCGGCAAATCGGCGGCGATTGTGCATCAGGATGCCGATTTGCAGGCGTTTGAGGCTGAGATCAAGCGCGGCATATTCACCAATGCCGGCCAGGTCTGTTCCGCCATGAGCCGGGTCATTGTGCATGAAAGCCGCCATGATGAATTGCTTGAGCGCGCTGCCTCGGTGGCGCGCTCATTGTCGGTCGGGCCGGGGATTGACCGGGCCGAGGCGGGGCTGAACATGGGCGCGATGGCCTCCGAGGCACAGCGCGACCGGGCGGCGGACATGGTGCGCGCGGCCGAGCAAGCCGGGGCCAGAGTGATCACCGGCGGGCGCAGGATGAACATCCCCGGCGCGTTTCTGGAACCCACGGTGATTGCCGATGTCACGCCGGATATGCCGATTGCACAGGACGAGGTGTTCGGCCCGGTCCTGTCGGTGCTGAAATTTACCCACGAGGAAGAGTCCATCAAGATTGCCAACGGCACCGAATACGGCCTTGTGGCCGGGGTGTTCACCCGTGATCTCAACCGCGCCACCCGCGCGGCGCGGCAGCTCAAGGCGGGGCAGGTTTTTGTCAATCAATGGTTTGCCGGTGGGGTTGAAACCCCGTTTGGCGGCTATGGCAAATCCGGGTATGGCCGCGAAAAGGGCCGTGAGGCGCTGTGGAATTACGTTCAGACCAAGAATGTGGCGATCAGGCTTGAATGAGGGGTCTGTGATGGTGTTCAATCGGTGCAGCCCGTGTCCGGCCAATGAATGAGACATGATTATTACCATCAGGGAGTGCATCATGACAGCCGAATTTGCCGAAGATACCAGAAACAAATCCCGCAAAATTTCCAGGAAGAACTACGAGGCCGCGATGGCCGATATGCAGATAGAGCTGGTCAAACTGCAGCAATGGGTCAGGCAGGAAGGGCTGCGGGTGGCGGTGATCTTTGAGGGCCGTGATGCGGCGGGCAAGGGCGGCACCATCAAGCGGCTGACACAATCCCTGAGCCCGCGGGTGGCGCGGATCGTGGCCTTGCCAGCCCCCACCGAGCGGGAAAAAACCCAATGGTATTTTCAGCGCTACATCCCGCATCTTCCGGCGGCGGGCGAGATCACCATCTTTGACCGCTCATGGTATAACCGCGCCGGGGTTGAGCGGGTGATGGGGTTTTGCACCGAGGATGAATATGATGAATTTTTTATCTCGGCGGTCGAGCTTGAGCGCATGTTGGTGCGGTCGGGCATTCTGCTGATCAAATACTGGTTCTCGGTCAGTGATGTGGAGCAGGAGCGCCGCTTTCAATCGCGCCTGACGGATCCGCTGAAGCGCTGGAAACTGTCGCCAATGGATCTGGAATCGCGCAAAAAATGGGTGGACTATTCCAAAGCCAAGGATGAGATGATGGCGCGATCCGATATTGCGGAATCGCGCTGGCATGTGGTCAATGCCGATGTGAAGAAACACGCGCGGCTGAACTGCATTGCACATTTCCTGAGCCAGGTGCCCTATGAGGATACACCATCCGACCCGATTGAATTTGACGAACGCCCCGAGCATCCCGAATATAAGCGGCCGCCGTTCTCGACCCAGAATATCATCCCCGAGCCCTACACACCGCAATAATGACCTGAAAGGCACCCCATGTCAGACACTTTCGATGAAGACCTGTTTTTGCAGGGTTTAGAGCAGCGCAAAAGCACTTTAGGCGCGGAATATGTTGAGAAAAATCTGGCGGCGGCGGATGATTTCACCCGGCCTTTTCAGCATGCCATGACCGCGTGGTGCTGGGGTTTTGGCTGGGGCGATGAGGTGATTGACGCCAAAACCCGCTCGATGATGAATCTGGCGATGCTGGGCGCGCTGGGCAAGATGCATGAATGGGAAATCCATTGCAAGGGCGCGCTCAACAATGGCGTCAGCCGCGATGAAATTCGCGCCATCATCCATGTGGTCGGCATCTATTGCGGCGTGCCTCAGGCGCTGGAATGTTTCCGTGCCGCCAAGAAGGTTCTGGCCGAAGAGGGCACTTAGACCATGAAGCCCTGTATCCTCTGCGTCGCTATCACCGGCTCGGTGCCGACACAGGCCGATAACCCGGCGGTGCCGGTGACAATATCCGAGCAGGTTGAAAGCACCCATGCGGCGTTTGAGGCGGGGGCGGCGATTGCCCATTGCCATGTGCGCCACGATGATGGCTCGGTCAGTTCCGATCCAGACAGATTTGCGCTGTTGCAGGAGGGGCTGAAAAAGCACTGCCCCGGCATGATCATACAGTTTTCCACCGGCGGCCGTTCGGGCGCGGGGGCGGCGCGGGGGGCAATGCTGCCCTTGAGGCCCGATATGGCCTCGCTTTCGGTGGGCTCGAACAATTTTCCCACCCGGGTCTATGAAAACCCGCCTGATCTGGTGGCGTGGCTGGCCGGTGAGATGCGCAAATACCGGGTCACGCCCGAGGTTGAGGCGTTTGATCTCAGTCATATCCTGCAGGCCATTCGCCTGCACAAGGCGGGCGCGCTTTATGGCCAGCTTTATGTGCAATTTGTCATGGGGGTGAAAAACGCCATGCCCGCCGACCGCGAGGTGTTTGATTTCTACGTGAAGATCATGGCCGAGCGCGCGCCGCAAGCCGAGTGGTGCGCGGCGGGCATTGGCCCCGATCAGGTGGTGGTGAATGAATGGGCGATTACGGCGGGCGGCCATACCCGCGCCGGGCTTGAGGATAATATCCGGCTGGACCGCGATACGCTGGCACCCTCAAACGCGGCCCTGATCGAACGCTGCGCAAAGCTTTGCCAAAAGCATGAAAGGCCGGTTGCCACCCCGGCAGAAGCACGGGGGATATTGGGGCTGAATTAAGGGAGAATCGATTCCCTTTCCGGCTTCAGATCGGCCCGTCAGCCCCCGAAACTGGCGCAAGCGCCCCTGAATACAACCTCTGGATGTCATCCGGGAAGCTTAAAAAATAATTCCAAAGATTCAGCCCATGCAGGCGAAATATCGCCAATAACCGGCAAAAAAGCCTTAAAACAAGTGGAAAAATGAGATTCGTCAGAACTGATCCAAATTCAGCAATCTTTGCCCCGCTGAACTGTGTGGTTTAAACGTCACAGCCGCAACAACAACAACCGCCAAGCCTGCCGATCCGTTGACCTTGAGCGCGGGGTATAGCATTCCATCTGCAAGTCGCGTCTTTTTTGGGGGCGGCGGTAGATGAAAACTTTTTCACTAATTAAGAGGAGGGATATCCCTTGAAAAAGCAACTTCTTTGCACCAGCGCGATCGCACTCGGTTGTGCAATGGCTGCACCTGCTTCAGCCCAGGAATGGGATCTGGATTGGGGCGGCTTCATGGCGTCGCACCTGGCCTATGTTTCCACAAGCGGCTCGGCAACTGGCGGCACCGATTATGATGGCGTAGCCCATTTCACAACCGGTGAGATTCAGTTCACACCAAGCGTGACACTGGATAACGGCATCACTTTTGGTGTTAACGTTCAGTTGGAAGCACAAAACAACACCGCTGGTGGTGCTACAAACAACATCGATGAATCTTTCATCGAAATCAGTAGCGAAACTTTTGGTAAAATCATTTACGGTGCTGAAAACTCGGCTGGTTACAAGTCGATGACCGGTGCGCCAACAGTGACATCCATGTGGATCAACTCACCTTCGATCTCGGCGTTTATTCCGATTTCGTCTGGTGGTTTGCCATTCAACTTCCGTCAGGCTGGTATCTCAACCTGGACAGAAGTTAATGGCAACAACGATGTGAACCGTCTGACTTACTTCACACCAAACTTTAACGGCTTCACCGCCGGTGTGTCTTATGCCCGCAACAACTCCGGTAACGCCGCTCAGGGCTTTATTGCTGCTGGTGCCACCAACAATAACCTCAATGGTGCTGCAACACTGGAAGACATCATCGATGTTGGCGCAAGCTATTCCGGTTCGTTCGGTGGCGTTGATGTGACCGTCACAGGTCGTTATGGCCATGGTAGCGGTATTGCCCCGGCTTCGCCTAATGCGAAAACCTGGGGTGTTGGTGGTCAGGTTGGCTTTTCCGGCTTCACAGTCGGCGGTAGCTATACCGACAACGACAACGGCAATGGTTTCTATGGTGTTGACCAGCATGGTTGGAGCGCAGGCGCCACATATGACGCCGCCGGCCCATGGGCATTTGAGCTTGTGACATACCAAGGTACCTACGATAACCTCGGCGGTGCCGGTGTTGACGGCCATTACCGTGCCTACCGTATCGGTGCCAGCCGTGATCTTGGCCCAGGTGTTGATCTTGACATCTACGCGATCCGCGCAGAGGGCAGCCTTGAAGGCACAAATGCCAACAATACCAACGGTACAATCATTGGTACAGCGGTTAACCTGAGCTTCTAAGCCCAGGCATAAACGACAAGACAAGACGGCAAGGGAATGCTTTTCCCTTGCCGTTTTTTTGTGTATGGCTGCGTTGAGATATGAACCCCTCAATTACGGGATATTTAAACGATGAAAAAAAGCATCGTCTGGCTGGCGTCCTACCCGAAATCTGGCAATACCTGGGCGCGGATTTTCCTGTCGAATTATCTGGTAAATGCCAAAGAGCCGATCCCGATCAATCAGGCGCATCGTCTGGTGTTGATTGACTGTAACAGCAAAACCTATCACATCGCCGCTGGTAAAAATATTGATGTTCAGGATATTGAGCTGACTTTATCCTTGCGTGACAAGGTCTTGCGCGGGATCATCGCCAATAATGCCGATATAAACCTGGTGAAAACCCATAACATCCGCAAAGCTGTCCGCGGGGTGCCGATGATCCCCGATGACTATACCAGATCAGCGGTCTATATTCTGCGCAATCCGCTGGATATGGTTTTATCCTATGCCCGGCATTATGGGCATACTATTGAACAAGCGGTTGCAGCCATTTCAAACCCTGATAATGCAAACGCCCCGACAGATGAAACTGTGGCGCAATTTCTGGGCACCTGGTCAGACCATGTAAATAGCTGGACATCCGGCGCGCATTACCCGGTGCTTGTGCTTAAATACGAAGACCTGCTGGCCGACCCGAAGATGCATTTTGCCAGGCTGATTGAGCATTTTGGCCTGCCGGTGGATGAAGAACGGCTTGACAGGGCGATCCGGTTTTCCAGCATCAGGGAACTCAGCAAGCAAGAAGAGACCAGCGGTTTTATCGAGCGGCCTGAACAATCAGATAAATTCTTTGGCAAGGGCACCAGCGGCCAGTGGAAATCCGAGCTGAGCCAGGATCTTGTCAAATACCTGCGCCGCGAGCATCGCGATGTCATGGAACGCTATGGATATTACAAATGAGCAATCTGCAACGTATCATCTGGATCAGCTCATACCCGAAATCCGGCAATACCTGGATGCGCAGCTTTCTGGCGCATTACATGATGCCCCCCGGTGAGGCCCCGGACATCAACAACCTGCGGAAATTCACCACGGGAGATTCAAGGCAGGATATTTTTGATGCCGCCGCAGGCAAAAAGTTTCAGGCAAAAAACGTCGAGGAATGGGCCGAGATGCGCCCCCGTGTCCTCCGGATGATTGCGGGGTCAAAACCCAATCATCATTTCGTGAAAACCCATTGTCAGGCGGTAAAATTCCTCGACAAGGATCTGATCCCGCCCGAACTGACCGCTGCTGCAATCTATATCATGCGAAACCCGTTTGATCTGTCATTGTCCTTTGCCCGGCATATGTCAATCGACGTGGACGCGGCGATCGGGCGGATGGCGGATGGCAATACCATGATGTCCACGGAAAACGGGATTGTTGAGGCCCTGGGCCGCTGGGATGATCATGTTGCCTCCTGGACAAATGCCCCCGGTCTGCCTCTGCATATTGTCCGTTATGAGGATCTGCTGGCCAAGCCGGCAAAGAATTTCAGCGTTTTGCTGGATAAATTTCTGCGTCTCAAGGTGGACAAACCGAAATTGGCGAAGGCGGTGAAGGCCACCAGTTTTTCGGCGATGAAAAAGCAGGAAACCGATTTGGGGTTTTTTGAGAAACCTGCCGGGATGAAAAGCTTTTTTGCCAAGGGTCAGGCCGGTGTCTGGCGCGATGAGCTAACCCCGGCGCAGGTCGGGCGGATACGCCAGGAATTTTTGCCGACACTGGAAAAATGGTATCCTGAAATGCTCAAGGATACGGCCGATTTTGCCGGGGAAAGCCTGGAATAAACATCGGTCACAGGCTTTTGATGAACTCTGGCTTTGAATCCATATCATTCTGCGCGATGATGCAAACATCACATCCGCAATCAGGGAGACACCCAAAATGACCCACTCCAAGGTGAAACTTCTGTTATTGCCGCTTTTGGCTGCGGCCTGCGCCCCGGCCCACACCACCTATGTCGCCCGCTTTCAGTCTGAGCCGGTATTGGACGGCGGCAGTTTCACATCGGGTGGCGGGCTGACCGTTGCGGTTGAATTGCAGGAACGCGATGGCAAAACCGCGGTTTGCGGCGTCTGGGTAGAAAGCAACAGCCAATCGGTTCTGACCAAATTCAAAGCCCAGCAAAACGTGATGCCCTCCGGATCGGTATTTCTTGGCAAGCAGCGCCTGGTGCAAAACCTGCTGTTTTTGAACAAGGTCGCACCGACGGATGATTACAGCACGCAAGAGGTAAACTGCGCCCTGACAAGCCGCCCCTGGCAGGAGGGCGATGAGCGGCTGAAGCCCAAAGTGCGCATACCGCGCCAGTTGGTTTTGCGCGACGGGGATTTCACCGGTGGCATATTCGTATATTTTTTCCAAACCGGCCCCGGCGCAGGCGAATGTTCGCTGGATATACCTAACCTGTTGAAACAAAAGCATAGAAAATGCGATAACGCATCAAGCCTTGGGAAGAACCTGTAACATTTACGGGTAGTTTCCACAGATTATTCACATAAACCAACTCAGGTTTTCGCATCTCCGTGATATCTGACCACGGGATGTTCACAAACCCGCGTGCGGCTGTGATCGGTTTTTCACGTTAACCGGACAAAGCCTTTCAATTCTTGCGCCAAAGCACAGATGGAACAGTACAGACGGGCGGAAAACCAACCCCCCCCCCGTAACAAGCAAACTGTTTAACCTTTGGAAAGGACCCAACCCATGCGTATTCTTGGTATTCTTGCAATCATCGCGGCTTCAGCCACCCCGGCACTTGCCCATTATGACATCAAAGACCGTGAAGACCGGGCAACAGTAATCGCCAGTGCTCAGGTGGAAAAAGCCTCGCTTTATGCCTTTGATGCATCCAGTTCGGCTCAAAAAGCAGGCCGCAATGCTATGGTCGACAGGGATCGGTAAGTTTTTGCCATCCTTCATGATCAAACACTTAAAGGCGCCCCCCTCAGACGGGGCGCCTTTTTAATGCGTTTCGTGAATAGCCCAGCTTACATGTTTTGCGCGAAATGCTCTAAAGCCTTTTCCATTTTACCTGAGTCAGGGAAAATGGAAAAGGCCCACGCCCTCTGTAAGTTCAGGTCGTTTTTCATTTAATCTCTTGCCTCAGATCAAATGCAAAACGCTTTAATCATCCATGGGCCAGGGCGGCATCGGATTACCGGGGGCAAAGCTGATTTCAGAGGTAATCGCGATGGCATCCGCATCTTTGCTTGCCGCGCGCAATTCACGATAACCCAGATATATACCGCTTAGAATGATTAACCCCATGCCGATCAACGTGGTCGGTGCGGGCACCTCATGCCACAATATATAGGCTAGAATAGCGGCAAATGGCAGGTAGGTATAATCAAACGGGGCCACCAGGCTGGCATTGGCCACCTGATAGGCGCGTGACAGAAACATATAGCCGCCCATGCCTGCAAGCCCCAACAAAAACAGACGGGGAATATCCGTAAGCGCCTCGATAGGGAAGGCCCAGCGCAGGTGATGAAATTCCGCGCCGGGGGTGAAGAATTGATTGAAACCCCAGCCCATCGGCACAATGAATAGCCCCGAAAACCCCAAGGTGTGCAGACCCACGGTGAGTGTGGTTTCACGCTCTCCTATCTTGCGGGCAAGAATCTGGCCAACTGCATATGTCAAAGCCGTGATCAACGGCAGGATCGCCACCCAATGAAAAGTATCCCCTGTGGGGTTCATCGAGATCAGAACACCGACAAACCCAACCAGAAGCGCCCCGATCCGGTGCGGGCCAATGGTTTCGCCCAGCCAGAACGCCGCCAGCAGTGCGGTAATCAGGGGTGCGGAAAAGAAAATCGTTGTAACCTCGGCCAGCCCCATGAAGGGAAAAGCGGTGTAAAACAGCGAAAACCCGGTGGCAAACAGCACCGCACGGGCCATGTGCAAAGGCCAAAGCGGTGTTAGAATCCGGTGTGGCCGCCCTAAAAACAAGATCAATGGCGTCAGGATCAATACCGAAACAAATGAGCGGATAAGGATCAGTATCCAGACCGGATAGAGTGTCAGCAGGGATTTCATCATCCCGTCCTGAACCACGAAAAACAACATGCCAATTTCAATGCATAAAATGCCCTGCAACGCGCGCGAAGGCGGATCAAAAGTGTTGGGGGCAAGAGTGGACATCCGGCAAAACCAATCCGATTGGGAAGGGCGGTCAATTTGGTGCCGCTCTGGATTCAGACTGGTATGGGACTCATCTTATGTCTTGCTTGTTTGCGACAGCATGTCGCAGTCAGGCCTGATCGGTGTTGGCCTGCCACGTCAGGCCGGGGCATGATGGAGAAGCGATCAGATGTCAGGTGCCATAGGCGCGGGCGGGTTCCCGCATCACCGTTTCAGCCGCCTGAATCAGCGCCTCAGCAATGGCGTCAAGCTCTGGCCGCGTCAGCCGGGCGGGCAGGCGGGTATCGCAGGCCCGCATCAGCATGGCTTTGGTGCGTGGCAGCTCCGGCACTTCGCCGGGAATAAACCGCCAGTTCCAAAAGGCGCGGGCATTATCGGTACTCAGGCCAAACACCTGCACCTTTACCCCAAGATCGGCCGCCTGGGCTGCGAAGGCGCGGGTTTCATCCTCGCTCATATCCACCAGGTTGAACTGTATCGAATCCGGTGCGCGCTGCTCGGGCGGGAGATTTTCCGGCACCTGCATCCACGGGCTGCGATTCAGCCGCGCCGCCACATGATCATGATTGGCCCGGCCATCGCGCACCCGGCGTGCCAGTTCGGGCAGTTGCGGGCGGATAATAGCCGCCGACAGGTTGTTCAGGCGCAGATTATACAGCGGCAGTTGGTTTTGCCATCTGGCAAAAGCCGCCTCAAGGGCCACATCCGGCCCGGTGAAATGCTTGGCCCAGTTATGCTCATAAGCCCCCGACATGATCACCGCGCGGGCAATGATATCTGGATCATCGGTAATCATGATGCCGCCTTCACCGGCGTTGACCATCTTGTAGGACTGAAAGGAAAAGCATCCCACCTTGCCGATGGTGCCGATGTTTTTCCCGTTCCAGGTGGTGCCCAGTGAATGCGCCGCATCCTCGATCACCGGGATATTGTGATCTGTGCATAGCGCCATGATCGCATCCATATCCGAGGTATGCCCGCGCATGTGGCTGATGATGACCGCGCTTATATCCTGTTTAAGTTTGGCTTCAAAGTCTTTGATATCAATACGGTAATTATTGCCCACCTCACACAGGACCGGCAGGCAGTCGGCATGGATTACCGATGAGGGCACCGCCGCAAAAGTAAACGCCGGGATCAGCACGCGCGCATCCCGTGGCAGGCCAAGCGCCTTGAGCGCCAAAAACAAAGAGGCCGAACAGCTTGATACAGCAAGGGCATATTTTGATCCCAGGAGATCGGCAAATTCCCGTTCCAGCAAGGTAACCGGCGCATCCTGCGGCGCGGTATAGCGAAACAGATCACCCGATTGCAGCATCCGGTCAACCTCAATCCGGGCGGCTTCGGGGATGGGCTCGGCATCATAGGTGTTTGGCGTCATCATTTCGGATTTCCTGAATGTATTCTTCGGATATACTGAAACTATAACGCAAAACACAGTTGAGCCAAAGCGAAATTTTCAACCCCCCGGATTTTGTGGCAATCAGGCCGTTTCAGACGCCCAGACGATCGCGCATGGCATACCATGTCATCGCCAGCGCCAATAATGGCGCGCGCATCCTCACCCCGCCGGGAAAGGCGGGTGCGGGCACGCGGGCCATGGTATCAAACCCCGCTGCCTCGCCGCCTATTGCCTGCGCCATCAGCTTACCCGCATGGGTGGCAGTGCCTACCCCGTGCCCGGAATAGCCCGAGGCGGTCAGGATATTGGGCGCAAGCCGCGCCAGATACGGCATGCGTTTCATGGTGATGGCCAAAGTCCCCCCCCAGGCATAGTCAACCTCCACATCGCGCAGATGGGGATAAATTTGCAACATCGGCTTGCTCACCGTGGCGATTATATCCTTGGGAAACCTGTAGCCATAGCTTTCCCCACCGCCAAACAACAGGCGCTTGTCATGCGACAGGCGGAAATAATTCACCACGAATTTGCTATCGGCCACGGCTACATCCCGGGTCAGAACCTTTGCCGCCGCATCGCCCAATGGCTCGGTCGCGATGATGAAATTGTTGATCGGCATCACCCGCGCTGCCACCTTGCGCTCAAGCCCGCCAAGATAGCCGTTACAGGCCAGAATAACATGATCGCATGTCACCCGGCCATGATCGGTGCGCACCACAGGGTTTTGCCCCGGTTGTATGTCATGCACCAAAGAATTCTCATAAATCCGCACCCCGGCCGCCGCCGCCGCCCGCGCCAGGCCAAGTGCAAAACCCAAGGGGTGCAAATGCCCCGCACCCATATCCAATGAGCCGCCAACATAGGCAGGCGAGGGGCAGATGGCCTGCGCCGCATCATGGTCAAGCGCGGTAATCTGGTCATAGCCATACCGGCTGTTGAGATGCGCCACATAGGCGTGCTCATGCGCCACTTCATGCGCTGAAAAACAGCCATGCATGAGCCCGGGCTTGAGATGGCAGTCAATTTCATGGCGTTTAACCAATGACTTGACCAGATCCTTGGCATCCTCGGCCAATTCCCAAAGCCGGGCGGCATCCTCAAACCCCACCAGTTTTTCCAGACTGTCCTGTGCCATCCGCTGGCCAGAGCCCAACTGCCCGCCATTGCGCCCTGATGCACCAAACCCCACGCGCTGTGCCTCAAGCAGCACCACATCCAGGCCTGCCTCGGCCAGATGCAGCGCCGCCGAAAGCCCGGTATAACCCGCGCCAATCACGCAAATATCGGCCCTCTGCTCCCCCTTGAGCGCCGCAAACCGGTCCAGCGCTGTCGCAGTCGCGGCATACCAGCTTTCAGGATATTGCCCCGGACGGTCATTGACATAAAGCAGGTTCATGCTTTCATTTTTCCGTAAATACTCAAATCCGCGCCAGCCACCGGCTCAGACGTTCAGCAAGAGATGCTCGCGCTCCCACGGGCTGATCACCTGCAAAAACTCATCATATTCAGCCCGTTTCACGATCGAATAAACCCGGGCAAAATCCGGGCCAAGAACGCTGTGCAGCTCATGTGCGGCGTCAAACTCTTCCAGCGCATCCCCCAGAACCTGCGGAATGCTGGCCTCACCGGCATAGGCATCGCCTTTGAATTCCTTGTCGGCGCGGATCTCATTTTTAAGTCCCAAAAACCCGCAGGCAAGCGAGGCAGCAATGCCCAGATACGGATTGCAATCCATCCCCGCCAGCCGGTTTTCCACCCGCCGCGCTTTGGCACTTGAAAGCGGCACCCGAATGCCGGTGGTGCGGTTATCCCGCGCCCAGGCCAGATTGATCGGCGCGGCATGATCCTTCACATACCGCCGGTAGGAATTCACATAAGGCGCCAGCACCGCGATGGCCGACGGCAGATGCGTCTGCAACCCGCCAATGAAGTGATAAAACGCATCCGTCTCGTCGCCCTGCGGGCCGACAAAGATGTTTTCGCCGGTTTTTGCATCCAGAATTGAGTGATGCACATGCATCGAGCTGCCGGGCTCATCAGCAATCGGCTTGGCCATGAAGGTGGCAAAGCAATCATGACGCAAGGCCGCCTCACGGATCAGGCGCTTGAAATAAAACACCTCATCGGCCAGCGTCACCGGGTCGCCATGGGCCAGGTTGATCTCAAGCTGCCCGGCACCGCCTTCCTGGGTGATGCCGTCGATCTCAAAGCCCTGCGCCTCGGCGAAATCATAGATGTCGTCAATGACGGGGCCAAATTCATCCACCGCCGTCATCGAATAGGCCTGACGCGCCGCTGCCGGGCGGCCCGATCGCCCCATCATCGGCTTGATCTCATGCGCAGGATCAATGTTGCGCGCCACCAGATAAAATTCCATCTCCGGCGCGACCACCGGGGTAAGCCCTTGTTTTTTATAAAGATCGACCACCCGTTTCAACACATTGCGCGGGCTGCACCCCACCGGTTTGCCGTCACTGTCTTCGGCGTCATGGATCACCTGCAAGGTCCAGTCGCCGGTCCAGGGCGCGGCACTGGCGGTCGACATATCCGGGCGCAGGGTCATGTCTTTTTCAATGAATCCCTCCTCTTCATCCGCCGCTTCGCCATAGCTGCCCGAGATGGTCTGGAAATAGATCGAATCCGGCAAATGGAAGAAATCCTGCCGGGCAAATTTTGTCGCCGGAACCGCTTTGCCCCGGGCAATGCCGGGAAGGTCCGAGACAATGCATTCCACCTCATCCAAACGCCGCCCCTCAAGATAATCCTGAGCCGCTTGCGGTAATTTATCTGTCCAGTCCGCCATTTCAGGCACCCCGCTTGAAAAATGCCGCCATGCGGGCGGCTATATCGGCATTATCCACCGGCGCATCCAGTTGGCCACCGGCCTCAGTCAGCAACGCATTAGGGACAATGCCGGGGCCTCGGGTTTCGAGTAATTGCTTCAGCATGGCGGCGGTAAATTCCGGGTGCGGCTGTATGGTATAAATCCGGTTATCATACAGCAGCGCCGCGTTGGCGCAAAAATCGCTTGTGCCAATGACTTCGGCCCCCTCAGGTATCTCAACCACCTGATCCTGATGCCAGGCATTCAGGGCGGTTTTCTGGCCTTCAATATCATAGGTGGTGCGGCCAACAGCCCAGCCCCCTTTGAATTTTTCCACTTTACCACCTAGAGCTTGTGCAATGATCTGATGGCCAAAGCAGACCCCAATAAGCGGCCGCCCATCGGTGTGGATATCGCGGATCAACTGCTCAAGCGGCGCAATCCACGGCAGATCTTCATAGGCCCCGAATTTGGAGCCGGTAATGAGCCAGCCATCGGCGTCGCCCGGCCCCTCGGGGAATTCCCCATCGACCACGTAATAGCCTTCAAACTCGAAGCCGTAACCGTCGAGGAACCTGGCAAAGACCGCATCATACCCGCCGATATCGCGCTGGACTTCAGGTATGGTGTGGCCGGTAACTAGGATACCGATTTTCATGAGTGCCTCATAATTTGATCAAATTTATGGTAGCGCAAGCGTTCAGACGGGGCAATATGGTGTAATTCATACGGTTTCCAGATAGGTTTTCCAATGCTCATTTGCAGAAACATCCTGCATCCGGCGCAGCTCCTGGCGTTTGGTCATCACCAGGTTGCGGATCAGCATGGCCGGGAAAATCCGGGAAATCAACGGGTCACGTTCAAACCAGTCAATGGCGGTTTCCCAATCGGGGGCCAGTTGCGGGACGTCTTGTTCATAGGCATTGCCGGTCAGAACAGCAGGCGGGGTCATGCCTTCTTCGATGCCGGTTATGGCGGCACCCAGGATGGCCGTGAAAATCAGATAGGGATTGATATCGCCGCCCGACACACGGTGCTCAATGCGCCGCGCCACGGCGGCCCCGCCGGGGATGCGAAGGGCGGCGGTGCGGTTTTCATAGGCCCAGCAGGCCCCGGTGGGGGCATGCGCGCCGGGCACCAGACGGGTGTAGCTGTTGGCGTGCGGTGCAAATAGCAGCGTCGAGGCGGGCATGGCCGCAAGGCAGCCCGCAACCGCGGCGCGCATGATATCAGAGCCCGCATTGGTGCCATCGTTAAAGACGTTGTCCCCAGCCTGATCCAGAACCGAGAAATGCAGATGCATGCCATTGCCGGCATCATCGGCAAAAGGCTTGGCCATGAAGGTGGCGGCAAAGCCATATTGCCGCGCCAGCCCTTTGATCAACACCTTGAACAGCCATGTATCATCGGCCGCCCACAGGGCTTCCTGATGATGCAAGGTAACCTCGAACTGGCCAATGCCGCCTTCGCAGGTTGTGGTTTGTGCGGCAATTCCCATGGCTTCACAACCCTCGTAAAGCGCTGAAAGGAAGGGATCAAACGGATCAAGCTGGGCCACGGAAAGGATCTCGGATGAGGCCAGCCTGCGCCCGTTGAGCGGATTGCGAACGGGTTTGAGTGTCTTGCCGCTATCATCGACCAGGGTAAACTCCAGTTCGGTCGCGGCAACCACTTGCCAGCCACGCGATTTGTATCGCTCCAGCACAGAAATCAGCCCATGGCGTGGATCCCCCTCAAAGGCCTTGCCGCCATCGTGATACAGCATCATCGGCACCAGCGGTTGCCCGGTGGCCAGCCAGGGCAAAGGCACCGGGCCGCGGCTCGTGGGGCGCAGGATGCCATCGGCATCACCGCTGTCATACACCAATGGGCTGTCTTCTATATCATCGCCAAATATATCAAGATTAAGCGCCGAAAGTGGCAGGCGAACCGCCCCCTGATCAAGCTTGGCCGCAAAACTGCCGGGCACGCGTTTGCCACGCATGATGCCGTTGAGATCGCAGGCGGCGACGCGGAATGTGGAATGCTGTCCGATGTCCATAATTGTGCTATCCGTTGCTGATTTTGGCCAGCATAATCGCAATTCAGGGCCGGTGCCAATATAATTTGATCAAATTACTTCTTTAACAGGCAAAGGTAGGCCGGGCTTAAGCCCGGCCTACGGTTCGGGTATCAGATTAGACGATCAGGGCGGAAATCCTTCAGCAAGGGGGATGGTTCCATGCCCAACAGCTCATCGGCCATCAACCGGCCAACAAGCGGTGCAAGGGTAATGCCGCTGTGCATGATTGCAAGGCTGAGGCCCGGCACCGAGGCCACCGGGCCAATTACCGGCAACCCGTCGGCAGGGACCGGGCGCAGGCCAAGCTTGATGGTCTCAGGGCGCATATCACCCGAGCCGGGCAGGCGGGCGCGCAGGCGGGTGATCAGATCGTCCGCGAGCGCCAGTGCATCCTCCCCTTCAAATCCGCCGCTGAATATTTCGCCCAAGACAAACCGGCCATCGGGGGTTTGGCGAAAATGAATATCGGGCGACATGATGCAGTGGCGGATCACCGGCGCAGCGGGGGCGGTGGTGAGGATCAGGCCGGGCTTATTGTCCATCGGCAGGGATATGCCGCTTTGCCCGAGAAATCCCTCGGACCAGGCACCGGTGGCACAGATCACATGATCGGCCCTGAGCGTGCCAAGCGAGGTTTGCACAGCAATGACATGATCACCCTTGCGCAAAAGCGACTGCACCTTGCAGCCGGTAATCAGGGTGGCGCCGTTCCCGGTGGCGCGGCGCAAGAGGGCCAGTGCCACCAGATCGCCCTCTGCCGCCCCTTCGGCTTTGCCAAGGATGGCGCGGGCGGGCGGATTGGCGACGGCGGGCTCAAGCCGGGCGAATTCGGCGGCATCCACCAGACGCGCGTCATAGCCCCGGCGGGTAAGCTGAGAGAACTGCCGCTCAAACGCAACACCCTCATCCTCCCACCACAGGCAGCCATGCCAGCGGGCGGTATGGGAGAGGTCAAGCCGGTTGCAAAGGTGGCGGAATTCATGGATGGCGGCCTGGCGCAGGTGAAAATAGGCGTCGGTTTCAGCAAAGCTTGCATTGATCCAGCCAAAGGAGCTGCCCGACGCCCCCGCACCGGCTGTGCCACGTTCCAGAACGCAAACATCCGCGCCGGCGCTGGTCAGATGATCGGCAATGCAAGCCCCGACAATGCCCGCTCCGATGATGATGGCTTTCATGGGCATTATCCGAAACTTCAGCGGATCACATTCATCCGGATTTTCAACTTGCGCCGCGCCTCCTGCGGCAGGTGGCGATTGAGATAGCGATTGAACAGGCCGAAGATGCTGACAATGATCAGCGTCAGGGTGATGAAATACCCCGCCAGAATTGGGTAGGGCACAAACGGGTTGAAGGTTTTATCGGCAAAGAAGTTGGCATAATAAAGCGCGTCACCGCGTTGCTGCCAGGCGGGAAAGCCTGAGAAAAACACCAGCGTTGTGGCGTGAAACAGAAAGATCGCCTCGTTTGTATAGGCGGGCCATGCCAGCCGCAGCATGGTGGGCCAGACAATACGCCGGAATCTTGGATAGCCCGAGAAGCCATAAGCATCCGCCGCCTCGACATCGCCCTTGGGGATCGAGCGCAGCGCACCATAGAAGATCTCGGCGGTATAGGCCGAGGTGTTGAGGAATAAAACGATCAGCGCCCCCAGCCATGCGGCGGTGAAGGGCGAGAATATCGGATAAACGCCCTTGAGGCTCAAAAACAGGAAATAGCCAAAGAAAAACTGCACGAAGAGCGGCGAGCCGCGGAACACGAAGATGAACCATTCCGCCGGTTTGCGCAGCCATGGGCTGCGTGTGCTTTTGGCCAGCGCCAGTGCATTGGCAAAGAAAAATCCGGCGGCCAGCGCCAGCACCCCGAAATAGATATTCCAGATCAGACCCGAGCCGATCAGGGTGAATTGCTGGCACAGGTTGTAATCTTCCCGGGGCAAAAGGCGCTCGCCAATTCCCAGTGAACGCAGTCCATACGCCTGGATGGTTTCCCAGCACGACATCAGGCTGCTGCCTTTCGTTGTGATTCACCGCCCGTTGTGGCCTGCCCGTGGGAAAGCCGCCGCATCAGGCGTTCAAGGAATATCTCTGATACCCGCGTGAACATCAGGTAAAACACCAAAAGCCCGAGGAAATACCACATCCGCCAGTCGCCATGTGGATAGCTGGTGAATCTCGATGTTTTGGTGCCGCCCAGCTCGCGCGCCCAATAGACAATGTCTTCAACCCCGAGCAAAAACAACAGCGGCGTGGCCTTGATCAGGATCATCCACAGATTGCTCAGGCCGGGCAGGGCATAGACCCACATCTGCGGCACCATGACGCGCCAGAACGCCTGTCGGTGGCTCATGCCGTAGGCCTCGGCGGTTTCAATCTGCGCGCGCGGCACGGCGCGCATCGCGCCAAACATCACATTGGCGGCAAAGGCGCCAAAAACGATGGCAAAGGTGAAAACCGCAAGTGAAAAGCCGTAAGCTTCATGCACCCATTGCGGTGCCGTGCCGAGTGGCATCTTGGCCGCGGCACAGACCACGAAATCATTGCCCTGCCTGATCGGCTCGGTCCACCCCGGGCAGAGAATTTTGTGCCGGGTCCATTCAACTGCCTGATCAAGCGCGATGACAAAGAACAAGAACAGCGCAATATCCGGGATACCACGCACCAGCGCGATATAGGCCTTGCCGAACCACCGTAAAGGCAGGAAACGCGCCCGCGCTGCGGCGGCCCCGAAAAAGCCGAACAGCAGGGAAACCGGCGCGGTGATCGCCAGCAGCAAAAGCACCGTTCCGAACGAGACATAAAGCGCGGTGTGCTTGGTGGTGGTCAGATAGCACGAGAGCCAGGTCAGGCCGGACAGGGCATCAGGATTTGAGCAAAATTCAAACATCGTAAAACGTTTCGCCTTGCTTTTAAGTCAAAAGCGAGGCGAAACGCTCGCAATCCAACATTGATTTGGGCGTTCCCATTCCATTCATGGTCAAATTGAATGTGAAACGATTCAGGATAGGGGCGGGGGTTTGAAAGCCCCCGCCCGACCTTTTGTTTATGGGAAGGTTTCGCCGATTTCCCATTCAACAATCAGCTTGTTGAGGGATCCGTCGGCTTTCATCGACTGGATCGCCTTGTTGAATTTTTCCTTGAGCTCGGTATCGCTTTCGCGAATGCCCATGCCAACGCCGCCACCGATCATGACCTCCTGCTCCAACATCACCAGGGCATCATCCTCGGCCGCAATCGGGCCAAGATAGGTGGCATCGGCCAGAACCGCATCGGCCTCGCCATTGCGCACGGCGGCGACGGTTTCTTCGGGGGTTGCAAACTCAACCAGGGTGATGCCCTGCTCAGCAACCCAGGCCGCCTGAATGGTGCCGGTCTGTGCGGCCAGAACACCGCCCTTGATATCGGCATCCTTTGAAAGCGCCAGATAGCCGGAGGGATCAGGCAGGGTATACTGATCTGTAAAATCAATCACTTCGTCGCGTTCAGCCGTCACGGACATGCCCGCGATGATGGTATCATAATTGCCCGATACAAGGTTGGGGATGATGCTATCCCAGTCATTGGTAACCCATTCACAGGTCAGTTCGGCACGCTTGCACAGCTCATCGCCCAACGCGCGCTCAAAGCCGTCCACTTCGCCATCATCATTGATGAAATTCCACGGAGGGTAGGCGCCCTCGGTGCCCATGCGGATGGTTTCAGCTGATGCCATGCTGGCACACATCGCCAGAGCTGCGGCTGTGATCATAAGTTTGTTCATCTTGGTCTCTCCCTTTGGTTAATTTATCAAACGGCCATTGTTGAGCTGAGGAATTGCCGCAGCCGTTCGGATTTTGGTGCGCCAAACAGGTCTTTCGGCGCACCCTCTTCCTCGATTTGGCCCAGATGCAGGAACACGACGTGATCCGATACATCTGCGGCCAGTTTCATGTCATGGGTCACCAGCATCATGGTGCGGCCTTCCGCTGCCAGATCCTTGATCACCTTGACAACTTCCTGTTCCAGCTCGGGGTCAAGCGCGCTGGTGGGTTCGTCAAACAAAAGCGCTTCGGGCTCCATCGCCAGCGCCCGCGCAATCGCCGCGCGCTGTTGTTGCCCACCGGATAATTGCGCCGGCCAGACATCAGCCTTGTCGCCAATGCCAACCTTGTCAAGATAATGCCGCGCGGAGGCTTCGGCCTCGGCCCGGTCCCGTCCCAGAACGGTTACCGGCGCTTCCATCACATTTTGCAGGATCGTCATATGCGCCCACAGGTTAAACTGCTGGAATACCATGCAAAAATTGGTTCGTATGCGCAAAATCTGTTTCGGGTCCGCAGGATGGCGATTATGGCCTGTGCTCTTCCACGTCACCGCCTCGCCCTTGAACAGAATATCGCCCTGCTGGCTGTTTTCCAGCAGGTTGGCACAGCGCAGAATGGTGGATTTGCCCGAACCGGATGAGCCGATAAGCGAGATGACATCGCCCTTGCGCGCCTTGATATCAACACCCTTGATCACCTCAAGCGCACCAAAAGCCTTGTGCAGGTTGCGAATTTCAATGACAGGTGTTTCGTCAGGCAAGGCAGCGTCCGGGGTTGTTGCAATTAGTACCAGTCTGATACTAGGGCCGAATTTTTCGGATAATGCAACTTGCAAAACGAACGTAGCCCAAGAAATTCGCCCGTTTTGACGCGGGGTTAGGGCAAAATGGCGCTTGGTGGGGGCAAATCAGTGGTTGTGAGATCACAGGCAAAGTTTTCTTATGCCGCAGGCGCAGCGGGGTTGGGCACCGACAGGTAATCCCCGGCGGGAATGGCCACCAACCCTTTGAGATGCAAGACATCGCGGTCTTGCGGGCTGAGGCCCTCGATCGCGCGGGAAATGGCGGTATAAATCGCATCCGCATCCCGGCGAAGGGCGGTTATATAGGGCAGTGTCGGCGTGGGATTTGTGCGGTCCACGATCCTGAGACCTTTGGCAAAATCATCATAGCGCGCCAGCAATTCCCATGTCAGCCCGTCAATCGCGGCAATATCGGCGCGGCCTTCGGCAACCGCCCGGGCCGATGCGTGATGGCCACCTGTGGCCACGGTATTGCTAAAGCAAAAGCCCATTCCGGCTGCGTGGTTCTGCGGTGCCGCCCAGCCGCTTTGGGATGAGGCCGAGTTATAGGCCATGGGCGCATCGGCAAACGCAGGCAGGTCATTGCGCGGGTCATCGGCGCGGACGACCATGACGCTGTAATAATATCCCGGCGGGCAATCGGGCAGGCCATAATCCGGCGTGCCGACAAGACTGACCTTGCCATGCAGCCCCGCGCGATAGGGATAGCCGCAGGTTTGCGACAGCAGCAGATCAGGGTTGAGCCAATCAGATGCTGCATCGCAATCGCGGGTCAGCGCCTTTGGGCCATAGCCCAATTTGGTGCGGATGCCCTGCCAGAACCGGTCATTGGCCTGGGCTGTCTCATCGCGGTCATACATCGGCAGGCTGGCAATCATCTGTTCCTGGCCATGCGTTGCCGCGCCAATGCGCTGTCACGATCATTGATGCCGAGAAATTTGCTGACCATGCGCAAGAGCCTGTCTTCATTCTGATCACGCTGCCCATCCGACAGCGCCACCTGCCAAAGGGCTTCGATCACGCTGACGCGGTCAACATAAGGCACGGCATTCTTTATGGCGTTGGTAAAACGCACCGTATCAGGGGCCTCGGATTCGAGCGCTTCCGCCTCGGCACGCAACGCAGCAGCCTGATCGGTGCTCAGGCCATAGCGAGCGGCACTGATGCGATCAATCCGCTCGATCTCGGATATGGCATAATCGCCGTCGGTCCGGGCCAGCCGGACCAGAAGCGCGGTCAGTGCCAGCCTTGCATCGGTATCATTCAGCGGCTCGGGCGCGGGCCCGGTGAGTTTGTTGAGGAATGCTGCAAACATAGATGTGATATAGAACGCCAAAACCCGATCGGCAATGGGTCAGGTTATCCTTTTATTCCGGCGATCCGCCTGCGGAAAAAATGAAGGCTGGGCGGGCACCTGCCTTTAAGCGTTTCGCCTTATTGTAAGATCACAACAATGAGGTGAAACGCCATAGCTGACTATCGGGCTGAACTTATCTGATAGCGTAAGCCGGGCTAAAGCCCGGCCTACCTTTGCTCAGGCGCGGCGGCGGCGGCGGTTACCGGAGCGGCCGCCACGGGCCTCTTCGCCGGCCTTAGGCGGGGCTTTGTTGTATCTGATCCAGTTGCCGCCGTGGGGATCATTATTGGTCAGGAAATTGGCGGCGCGGATAGCGGTCATTTCCGAGCCGGGGCAGGGCAGGGTGCTGCCAAGGCCGAAGAGCTGGCAAAAGGCCTCGTCTGCCATGCCATCGGGCAGGACAATGCCCAAAGCCTCGACCTCGGCGCGCTTTTCGGCAATCACCGCGGCCCTCACGGGTAATGTAATAGGGTTCATGATGGCACTGGTCATGCCCGCGCCCATGGCCATGGGCAAAAACGCATTGTTGATGCCGTGTCGGTTGGGCAGACCGAACGAGATATTCGAGGCACCGCAGGTGGTATTGACGCCCAGCTCTTCCCGCAGGCGGCGCACCAGGGTGAACACCTGCAGGCCTGCGGTGGCCATGGCGCCGATCGGCATGACCAGAGGATCAACCACGATGTCATGCGCGGGAATGCCGAAATCAGCCGCCCGCTCGACGATCCTTTTGGCAACGGCAAAGCGCACATCCGGGTCTTCCGAGATGCCGGTATCGTCGTTGGAGATCGCCACCACCGGCACGTTGTATTTCTTGACCAGCGGCAGGACCAGCTCAAGCCGGTCTTCCTCGCCGGTGACGGAATTCAGCAGGGGGCGGCCCTCGGCGGCGGCAAGCCCGGCCTCCAATGCGCCGGGCACAGAGCTGTCGATGCACAGGGGCAGATCAACCAGCCCCTGAACCATCTCGACCACTTTGGTCATCAGCGGCGGTTCGGTTTCATTCGGGTTGGGGTTGGAATTGTAAACCACGCCCGCGTTGATATCGAGGATGGTGGCCCCGGCGGCGGCCTGCGCGATGGCATCGGCCTGAACGGTTGAGAAATTGCCCGCTTCCAGTTCCGCCGCCAGCAATTTGCGGCCGGTGGGGTTGATCCGCTCACCGATGACGCAGAACGGCTCGTCAAAGCCGATGACGGCGGTTTTGGTTTTACTCTCAACGATGGTGCGGGTCATGTGGGATCCTTTTGGGAAGCGTTTACAGGTTGGGCAGCGGGGCCGCCATTTTCAATCGCCCATGTGGCGTTGGTCTTGATACCACCCAGCGGGAAGAAATGCACATGGGTAATGTTGAAATCAGGGTTTGCAGCCTTGTGGGCAGCCAGTTGCGCCACAACCTCGGTGGGCTCATAGGGCAGGAGCAGCTTGGTCACATCCATGGCGCGCCGTTGCAGAACCTTGAGCGAGGGGCCAACACCACAGGAAATGGCGAATTTGATCAGGGTTTGCAGCTTGGCCGGGCCGGCGATGCCGATATGGATCGGCAGGGTGATGCCCGACGCACTCAGCCTGTCGGCCCATTTGATGATCGGGCCTGCGTCAAAGGCAAATTGCGTCGCCAGCGCCATTTCGGCATCGGATGTTTCACTAAACGCCTGTTTCCAGCGCAGGGCATCCTCAACAATCCTGGTGCCGCCTTTGGGATCAATATCCTTGTTGCCCTCGGGGTGGCCGGCCACATGCAGGCGTTTGAAACCGGCTTTGCCGAACTCACCGGATTCCATAAGCTGCATCGAGCTTTCATAATCGCCGTGGGGCTTGTCGACGCCGCCCGCAAGCAAAAGCGCCTGATCGACACCGGCCTCGCCCTGATAGCGGGCAATCCAATCGGCCAGGGTGGCCTGATCGCGGATGATCCGGGCCGGGAAATGCGGCATCACCGGAAAACCCTCTGCGTTGAGGCGCCTAGCGGTGGCGACCATATCCTCGATCGGGGTGCCTTCGATATGGGCGATATAGACGCGGGTGCCCCCGGGCAGAAGATCACGGAAGCTGTCAATCTTCTCGGCGGTGCGGGGCATCACCTCGATGGAATAGCCTTTGAGAAAATCGGCAATCTCGCCGGAATTGACAGGAGCCTCATTGGGGCGTTTCTTGAAATTAAGCAAAGCCATTGCGGCCTCCAATAGTGAGCCGGGTTTCATGCCCAGCCATCATTTGCAATCAGGGTCTTGATGCGCTCATGATCATATTCGGCATCAAGGCGGGCGGCCTCGGACAAGGCAACATCGGCGGCCTCGCCTTCAACCGGGTAGGGGGCGGCCTTGCGCCATTCGGCAAGATAGGCATCGGTATCCCCGGCGCCAACTTTCATCGCGGCCCGGTCAATCGCCTGTTCAAACCGCTCGGGCAGTTGCTTTTTCGCCCCGCTGCGGCCCTTGCCGACGATAACCTGAGCGGGAATATCCCGCCAGTAAACCACTGTGACGTCAACCATGGCTGATTCCCTTTTTAAGCCTTTGTTTTACCTAATGCAGGCGCGGCCCCGGGCAGGGTTTGTTTTCGACAGAACGGGGACGGCAAGCGACGCGCAGATGATAATGTGATCCGAAGGCTTTGGCCACGGGGTGAACACGGGGCGAACTTGGAAAAACATTCATGTTGGTTATCAATCATGTAACGGGTCTTCAAATCTACCCCGCTGCGTTCAGTCAAAAACCACGCCGAAAAGATCGCTCCGGCATTAGGGGTCGGTAAGTAGCGTGACCAGGATGAAACTTCTTTCAGGCCCCGGAACTTCGCGCTTGGGGGTATCCCGCATCACCACAGTGCGGATGCGTTGGCCATGGCTGGATTGCCTGAGGGCAAAACTGCACCAACCGATTCTTTTTCGTGCCGGTGCGTTTGAAATGAAACCCAAGCTTGCCCAATACAGTTTTTCAAAAGCCCAGGGCAATGATTTTGGGGGTTTGCATTCACTCCGATCCGCGTTATATGCCCGGCAATGAAAGCGCGTGCGGCCCGCTCTGGCCAGAATCACCCCGGTTGATGCAAATGCCGGTTTGGGTTTGTCGACGTGTATGAATGAACAAGAGAAACCCGGATAAAGGTTTGATTTAAATGGCAAATACCCCACAGTCCAAGAAGCGGGCGCGGCAGAATGAAAAGCGGCAGGCGATCAACAAAACCCGTCGCACCCGTATTCGTACTCAACTGCGCAAAGTGGAAGAGGCGATTGCCTCGGGCGATAAAGACGCGGCGGCCAATGCTTTGAAAACCGCCCAACCCGAAATCATGCGTGGTGTCACAAAAGGCATCCTGCATAAAAACACCGCAGCGCGCAAAATGTCGCGGCTCTCGGCGCGGGTGAAGGCCATCGACTGAAGAAACCCGGCTAACATATTGATCCCAAAAGGCGCCCTTGGTTTGGCGCCTTTTGTATTTTTGCAGGGGCGCTCAGGGTGTAACAGATTCTTTTCATTCAAACCCCCTGTCAAGCGAGAAGATAAGTTGCTCTGGCCCTATTGTCCTTGCTAACTTTGTCAGGCGATTCACGTTTGGGGGGACAGGCTGCCGCCGGTACTGATCGAAGCCATGACAGGCGCATCAGTATCAAGTCTTCGGGGTTTTTACCGGGGCTATGTCCTATATTTTGCACGCGACGCGACAGTTTTGCCCCCTGGGATGTCAGGGATTTGCCAGGGCGGAAGCGTTTGATTTGTGCATAGCAAGCCTGGTTAAGGGCTGATCACCTGCTGCAATTATGCAGTGGAAGGTTGGGTGTTTTTCGGGGCGTTCCAAGATTGAATCCAGGCATTGTGCGGGCATTGGTGCGCCCGCTGTGAAAAAACGGTGAACATGCGTGTGGAACGAGGGCATATGACACAAGATGAATGGGGCGAACTGAAGCAGGAATTGCTGAAGTCTGTTGGCAATAACAATTTCAAAACATGGATTGAACCGCTCGATCTGTCGGGCATTGAGGAGGGTGTGGCCACCCTCAATGTGCCAACCAAATATCAGGGCGAATATATTTCGCAAAAATTTGGCGATGTGATCCTGTATCATCTGGGCAAAAGGGCCCCTGAAATTCAGCGCATCAATTTCAGGGTGCCGGGCAATTCAGGCGCAAGACCCCAGCCGAAAAAGAAGGCTCCCAATCAGGTTGACGAGGCGGCGGCCTGGATGAAGAATGACGGCTCGGTGCCCGGCGCGCCGATTGATCCGCGCTTCACCTTCGAGACATTCGTTGTTGGCAAGCCCAACGAGCTGGCCCATGCGGCGGCCAAACGTGTGGCCGAAGGCGGCCCGGTAACCTTCAATCCCCTGTTTCTTTATGGCGGTGTTGGCCTTGGCAAAACCCACCTGATGCACGCCATCGCATGGGAGCTGAAAACCCGGCGGCCCGATCTCAATGTGGTCTATCTGTCGGCCGAGCAATTCATGTACCGCTTTGTGCAGGCCTTGCGCGAACGCAGGATGATGGATTTCAAACAGATGTTCCGCTCGGTGGATGTGCTGATGGTGGATGATGTGCAGTTTATCGCCGGCAAAGACAGCACCCAAGAAGAATTCTTTCATACTTTCAATGCTTTGGTGGATCTCAACAAGCAGATCATCATTTCGGGCGATCGTGCGCCGGGTGAAATTCAAAACCTAGAAGAGCGGATCAAATCGCGGTTGCAATGTGGTTTGGTGGTGGATTTGCACCCCACGGATTACGAGCTGCGCCTTGGCATTTTGCAAAGCAAGGCCGAAACCTACCGCAAGCAATATCCTGATCTTGGGATGGATGATGGCATTCTGGAATTCCTTGCCCACCGGATCAGCACCAATGTGCGGGTGCTTGAGGGCGCGCTGACCCGGCTTTATGCGTTCGCCTCGCTGGTGGGCCACAAGGTGACGCTGGAGCTGACGCAGGATTGCCTGGCGGATATTCTGCGTGCCTCCGAGCGCAAGATCACCATCGAAGAAATTCAACGTCAGGTATCGGATTATTACAACATCCGCCTGAGCGATATGATCGGCCCCAAGCGTCTGCGGGTTTATGTGCGGCCGCGGCAGGTGGCGATGTATCTGTGCAAGCAGATGACAAGCCGCTCGCTGCCCGAAATCGGCCGCCGGTTTGGCCGCCGTGATCATACCACGGTGATGCACGGGGTCAGGAAGATCGAGGATCTGAAGGTGCAGGATGGCCAGATTGCCGAAGATCTGGAGCTCTTGCGCCGGACATTGGAAAGCTGACCGGGTATCGGCACTTAAAACATTGCTTTGTTATCTGTTATTCCGGCAGCCCCGCCTTGCGTAGGCAATTCCGGAATTCTTCCATCCTTGCTGCATCTTTCAGGGGTATGCGGTCAAGATGCGATACCGCTGCATCCGGCAGGGCCTCGCGACAGGCTTTAATCGCGGCTTTAGCTGCATCAACGCGCCCGGCCTGCATATGGCTGGCCGCAAGTATGAAATGCCCGATAAACCAGCCGGGCATCCGGTGCACGGCCTTGCCTGCCCATTCAGCAGCTCGATCATAACGACCCGCCTGATAATAGGACAATGCCATCCCTGTAAACCGGAAGAAAATGCTGGGATCACGCGGGTTCGAGCGGATCGCGATTTGCTGATTTGCGATGGCCTCATCCACTCGGCCGACAAGGCCCAGTACAGTGCCCAGGCTGCCATAGGCCACAGAGCAATTCGGATTAAGCTCAACCGCGCGTTCAAGGGCTGCAATGGAGTCGTTATGTTGGTTGAAACCCCAGCAACTAATGCCATAGGCCCAGTGCGCATATTCGTTGCGATCATCCAGTTGCGTGGCCCGCCGCCCCAGATCGCGGGCAAGTGTCAGGGTTGCCGTGTAATCTTCGGCAAAACCCAAAAGAGCCGTGTGATGATAAATCAAGGACAAAACCAAACTGGCCTCGGCGCTGTCAGGATCACGTTCAAGTGCCCGGTCGAGCAAGGCTTTTGCTGTCGTATAGCTTTCTGGTGAAAAATCATAAAGCAGGTGCCAGGCCCGCATCGTCAGCTCCCAGACCGTGAGATCCGGGTGTGTGCTGCGTTCAACGGGTGCGCTTGCTGTCAGATGGACACTGGTCTGAATTGACGCGACAACATTTCGCGTGATCTCATCTTGCAGATCAAAAACATCTGTTACCTCGCCATCATAGCGTTCCGACCAGACATGCCCGCCGGTTGTGCCGTCAATCAACTGTGCCGTCACTCTGATCCTGTCGCCAGATTTGCGCACACTGCCCTCAAGCACATACCTGACCCCCAGTTCTTCTGAGATCCGCTTAACATCCACATTCTGGCCTTTATAGGTAAAGGTTGTATTGCGGGCGATGATGAACAGCCAAGGTGAGCGCGACAACGCAGTGATGATATCTTCAGTGATCCCGTCCGAGAAATACTCCTGCCCGGGATCCCCGGACATGTTTTCAAACGCAAGCACCGCGATTGAGGGTTTATCCACATGCGAAGGCCGCAGACCCATCTCAAAATGTTTATGCAGCTCCAGTTTGGACGTAACCCCTAGTTTTCTGTAAACCGTTGACAGATGGGTGCGTACCGTTGAGGGCGCGATGCACAGCCTCTCCGCAATCTGGGTGTAGTTTTCCCCGTTTGAGAACGCCTCTGCAATTTCCAGTTCTCTGGTGCTTAATTGCTTAGGTTGAGACGCGGATTTATTCAAGCTTCACCCATGGGTTTATACGGCACTGTTACCTGTATTATTCAGGGACAACACAGGTGATGTATATGAATTACTACACCTGCAGTAGATGAAATACAGCAACAGACCTATACCGAACTGACCGTGACCCTCCTAAACTGCCAACACAGCCGTAACATAGGAGATTAAAATGCCCGATACAAAAATGCAAAACCCGCACACAGACACCGCAAGCGATACAGAAATCGTGCAACGCGGATGGGAAGCCGTTGGGCGTGGCGATTGGGACGCGCTGGTGGCGGATTATACCACCGACATGATATTTGTGATGCCCGGCCAGAATGATGTGCTGAAAGGTAAAGCCGCTTTTCGCGATGTCCTGAATGATCTTGGCGCCGCGCTGCCCTCCGGGTTCAACATCAGCTCTATCCGCCATATCGGCGGCGGTGGCGAGGTTGTCTCGATTGTCGAGTGGACAAGTGACAAGGTGCCTGAAGGAAGCCAACTGGCAGTTTTGTTCAAGCTCACCGCATCAAAAGTAACCGAAGAGCGGTGGTTTATCGACACAGAGCAATGGAAAGCGGCCTTTTAGGACTAGATTTAACGGCCTCGCAAGGCGTGGGGCCGTTAATACACGGATTTATCCGGTCATAACCTCAAGAAAAGGCTTGAGCGCAAAGAGGAAGTTGATACCTTGCCAGTCCCGGCATCAGACCGGCACCAGACGAAGGGAGCAAGGATATGAAACTCAGCATTGAGCGCGGCGCGTTACTCAAGGCATTGGCGCAGGCGCAATCTGTGGTCGAGCGGCGCAATACAATTCCGATCCTGGCCAATGTGCTGATCGAGGCCGAGGGGGGCGCGGTTCAGTTTCGCGCCACTGATCTGGATATCGAAGTGGTGGACAAAGCTCCGGCGCAGGTTGAACGTGCGGGTGCCACCACGGTGAATGCCGTCACCTTGCATGAGATCGTGCGCAAGCTGCCTGATGGCGCGCTGGTGACGCTTGCCGATGATGGCACAGCCGGGCGGCTGACGATTGAGGCGGGGCGCTCGAGCTTCAATCTTGCGACCTTGCCAAAAGAGGATTTCCCGGTGATGGCCTCCTCGGAATATGCCTGCAATTTCAGCGCCCCCGCGCCGGTATTGCGGCGGCTGTTCGACAAGTCTAAATTTGCCATTTCCACCGAGGAAACCCGCTATTACCTGAATGGGGTTTACATGCATGTGGCCGATGGCGAAGAGGGCAAATTGCTGCGCTGTGTGGCCACCGATGGCCACCGTCTGGCGCGAATTGACGCCGAATTGCCCGAGGGGGCGGATGACATGGCGGGGGTGATCGTTCCGCGTAAAACCGTGAATGAGCTGCGCAAATTGCTGGATGATGATGAGATGAAAATCGCCGTGTCGGTGTCCGAGACCAAAGTGCGCTTTGCCACACCGGATATTACCCTGACGTCGAAGGTGATTGACGGCACATTCCCCGATTACACCCGCGTCATCCCGCAGGGCAACACCCGCAAGATGGAGGTGGATGCCGCCGAATTTGCCCATGCGGTTGACCGGGTGGCGACTGTTAGCTCGGAGCGTTCACGCGCGGTGAAGCTGGCGCTGGAAGAAGACCGGCTGGTGTTGTCGGTCAATGCGCCCGATAGCGGGGCCGCTGAAGAAGAGCTGGCGGTGGCTTATGCCGATGAGCCGCTTGAGATCGGCTTCAACGCCAAATATCTTTTGGAGATTGCCAATCAGGTGGATCGGGAAAACGCCGTGTTCCTGTTCAATTCTGCAGGCGATCCCACATTGATGCGCGAGGGCAATGATACCAGCGCGGTTTATGTTGTCATGCCGATGCGCGTGTGACACCTGTTGCGCAGATGAGTATTTAAAGTGTTTCGCGTTCAATTTGGATGTTGAATTGAATGCGAAACGCCCACAACACTGATATGGAGCACGCGTTTCGCCGCATTATCTGATTCAAATGCAGGGCGAAACGCTTTAAGGAAAAATGAAAGGGCTGATGCATGCCCGGTCTTTGGCTTTCTGCGCTGACGCTTTCTCATTTTCGCTCGCATAAGTCGGC
This sequence comes from Roseovarius sp., assembly GCA_021775255.1. Classification (GTDB taxonomy): domain Bacteria; phylum Pseudomonadota; class Alphaproteobacteria; order Rhodobacterales; family Rhodobacteraceae; genus Roseovarius. The sequence goes on along the minus strand of JAJFIA010000001.1, from coordinate 268,992 downwards.
ACGGCTGGAGCTGGATGCGCGGCCAATAGCGATATATGGGCCAAACGGGGCCGGGAAAACCAATGTTTTGGAGGCTGTATCGCTGATGTCACCGGGGCGCGGGCTGCGGCGGGTATCGGCGCAGGATATGGCGCGCAGGCCCGAGGCGCTGGGCTGGAAGCTCACCGGGGTTTTGCAATCTCTGCATCAGTTGCATGAGATTGAGATATGGTCAGAGCAGGGCGCGGCGCGGCAGACCCGGATTGATGGCAAGCCCGCGGCACAGGTGGCGCTGGGGCGGATTGCGCGGGTGCTGTGGCTGATCCCGTCGATGGACCGGCTGTGGATTGAAGGCGCCGAGGGGCGGCGGCGGTTTCTGGACCGATTGACAATGAGCTTTATCCCTGCCCATGCCGAGGCGACGCTGACCTATGAAAAGGCCATGCGCGAGCGCAACCGCCTGCTGAAGGATCAGGTGCGTGACGCGCATTGGTATGTGGCGCTTGAGCGGCAGATGGCAGCAGCGGGTGCACAAATTCATGCCAACCGGCAGGTGGCGCTATCCATGATATCGGACGCGCAGGAGGCGGCACAAACGGCCTTTCCCACTGCCGAGCTTGAACTGACCATGACGATGGGGGAGATGCCCGGCTCGGAAGGGGATTTTCTTGATGCCTTAACTGAAAGCCGGTTTCGCGATCTGGCTGCCGGGCGCACATTGGTGGGGCCGCATAGGGCGGATTTATACGGGGTTTATGCCGCCAAGGGGGTGCCTGCGCGCGATTGTTCAACCGGCGAGCAAAAGGCGCTTCTGGTGTCGCTCATTCTTGCCAATGCCCGGGCCTTGGCTGAGGATTTCGGCACCCCGCCGATATTGCTGCTGGATGAGGTGGCCGCCCATCTTGATGCCACGCGCCGCGCCGCCCTTTATGATGAGATTTGCGCATTGGGCGCGCAGGCATGGATGACGGGCACCGGCCGGGAATTGTTTGACGAACTGGGCCCGCGGGCGCAGTTTGTTGAGGTGACCGAGGAAAGCGGCATCAGCCGGATCAGACAGGAGCGCGCATCATGACACCGCAACGGGTAACATTGATTACATTGGGCGTGGCAGATCTTGAGTGCGCCAAGATCTTCTATGCAAAACTGGGCTGGCAGCCCGCGCAAATGCAGGAGGGCGTTGTGTTTTACCAGATGAACGGCGCGGTTCTTGGGCTGTTTGGCCGGGCCGAACTGGCCCGGGATCAGGGCCGTCCGGGCGCGGATTTGGGCACCGGGGCGATGACGCTGGCGCAGAATTTCCCCACCGAGGCAGAGGTTGATGACGCTTATAACCTTGCGCTCAAAGCCGGGGCCACCGGGCTGAAGCCGCCTGAAAAGGTGTTCTGGGGCGGCTATTCCGGCTATTTTGCCGATCCCGACGGGCATGTCTGGGAATTGGCGATGAATCCGTTTTGGCCTTTGGCCGAGGATGGATCGCTGACCTTGCCCGCTGAACAGGGGTGATTTCAAAAACAAACCCCCGTGGCGGGGCCTCGGGGGTCGTTACTTTTTGTGTCAGTCCAAACTACGTTGAAGGGCGCTTAGAGCATCCCTTCGCGCTGGGCTTTCTTGCGCGCCAGTTTCCGGGAGCGGCGAATCGCTTCAGCTTTTTGACGCGCTTTTTTCTCGGACGGTTTCTCGAAATGTTGCTTGAGCTTCATTTCACGAAAAACGCCTTCACGCTGTAGCTTTTTCTTCAGGGCACGAAGCGCCTGATCGACATTGTTGTCGCGAACACTAACCTGCATGTGGTTTTCACCACCTTTCTAAGTTGAGTTGCAAGGATTTGCAGGAACGCGCCGTATAGCAAAGCGTTTGGGTTTTGTCTAGGGTGGCGTTGAGCATAAGGAGACAAACATGACCCCCGCAGAAATCAAGGCGAAATTGCTTGAGGCCGCCAAGCCGCATGTGGTGTTTGACGGCTGGTCAGAGGCCACGTATCAGGCGGCGACAGCAGAATCAGGGATTGATCCCGCCATGGCAAGGCAGGCCTGCCCAAGGGGGCCGGTTGATCTGGCGCTGGCCTATCACGCGGCGGGCGATGCCGGGATGCAGGCGCGGATGAAAGCCGCTGATCTGGAAACAATGCGCTACCGTGACCGGGTGATTTTTGCGGTACGCACCCGGCTTGAACTGATCGAGGATAAAGAGCTGGTGCGCCGGGGGATGACGCTGTTTGCCCTGCCGCAATATGCCGGGCTGGGGGCGCAGGCGATGTGGCAGACCTCAGATGCCGTCTGGCGTGCGCTGGGCGATACATCGGGCGATGTGAACTGGTACACCAAACGCATGACGCTGTCGGGGGTTTACGGTTCGACCGTGCTTTACTGGCTGGGCGATAACAGTGACGGCAATGCCGATACATGGGCGTTTCTGGATCGCCGGATTGAGGATGTGATGCAATTTGAAAAATTCAAGGCGCGACTGCGTGAAAACAAGCTGATCTCGGGCCTGATGGCCGGGCCGCTCAGCTTTCTGGGCCAGATCAAAGCGCCAGAGGCCGGGCAGCAGACCGGGATGCCGGGCCGCTGGAACGGGCCGAAATAGGAGATGACCAATATGATGAACGCCGTTGAGATTACCGCGCCCGGCGGGCCGGATGTGTTGCAGCACACCAAACGCCCCCGCCCGGTTGCGCGGCCGGGCGATGTGGTGATCAAACTGGCCTATGCCGGGGTCAACCGGCCCGATGCGCTGCAACGCGCCGGGCTTTATGCCCCGCCGCCCACCGCCAGCGATCTGCCGGGGCTTGAGGCGGCGGGCGAGATTGTTGAGCTGGGTGCGGGCGTGAGCGGCTGGAAACCCGGCGATCAGGTCTGCGCTTTGCTGCCCGGCGGCGGATATGCCGAATATGTGGCGACGCCCGCCGCGCATTGCCTGCCGGTGCCCGATGGCATGGATCTGAAACAGGCCGCCTGCCTGCCCGAGACATATTTCACTGTCTGGTCGAATGTGTTCATGCGCGGCGGGCTGAAGGCAGGCGAGCGGTTTTTGCTGCACGGCGGATCAAGCGGCATCGGCACCACGGCGATTCAGTTGGCCAATGCCTTTGGCGCGCGGGTGTTCACCACCGCCGGATCAGATGCGAAATGCAAGGTTTGCTCTGAATTGGGCGCGGAGCGGGCGATCAATTACCACGACGAGGATTTTGTTGAGGTTTTGCGCGCGACGGGCGGGGCCGATCTGATCCTTGATATGGTTGGCGGGGCGTACCTGCCGCGCAATATCAAATCCCTCGCCGATGATGGCCGGCTGGTGCAGATCGCGTTTCTTACTGGCTCAAAGATCGAGTTGAATTTTGCCCAGGTGATGATGCGGCGGCTGACGATCACCGGCAGCACGCTCAGGCCGCAATCCGATCTGGCCAAGGCCGATATTGCCACGGCGCTTCTGCGTGAGGTCTGGCCATTGCTGGCCTCGGGGCGGGTTGCGCCGGTGATGGATCAGGAATTTGCCCTTGCGGACGCGGCCAAGGCCCATGCCCGTTTGGAAAGCGGTGACCATATAGGCAAAATCGTGCTGAAAGTGGGCTGAGGCAGGCATGCTGGCGCAGATCGCCATAGGGGCATTGAGCCTGGGCATGACACTGTGGGCTTGCCTGCGGCAGAAACCCCTGTGTTGGAAATTTTTCCCGCCCCAGCCTGTGCAGGCCACCGGCGCAGCCATGTTTCACACCGTGTTTGATTATGTTCCCACCTCCGGGCAGGCGCATTCCCCGGCGATCATTGTAAAAGATCACGGTTTTTCCCTGATCTGGTTTGAGGGCGCGGGGGAGGCGCAGGCGGATGTTGATATCCTGTCGGCGGATTTCGCCTCTGGTGATGCAGGCTGGCAGCACAGCAAGCCAGAACCGCTTTTGACGCGCGATACCATCGGTGATGCTTTTAACCCTGCGCAACGGGTGACGACCCTTGGAAATACCATAGAAAATGAAGCCGTTTCAGGCGGGTTATATGCCACTGTGGTATCGCTCGGCGGCTGGGCCATGGCCGCGATTGCGGATGTGCGCAGGCAGGCGCGGCGGCCGGTAACGGCCGACAAGCTGAACCTGTCACCGCTCCTGAACCGCTCGCATCTGGTCAGATCGCCAATGCTGGCCATGGCGGATGGCAGCTTTGCCCTGCCTGCGTATTTTGAGATGGGACAGGCCTATGCGGTTTTGGTCAGGCTGCTTGAGGATGGGCGGGTGCGTGATACAAGGCGCATCACCGGGCCGGGTGTGAAGCCGATACAGCCGATGATCGTGGCGCTGGATGAGCGGCGCGCCGTGGCTTTCATGCGCAATCTTGATGCCGCCTCAAAACATCTGCTGATCAGCCGGACACCGGATGGCGGGCATAGCTGGTCAGCGGTGCAGGAAACCGGGATTGAAAACCCCGGCGCGCCTGTGGCGATGCTGGCTTTGGGGGATGACCGGATTTTAATGGCGGTGAATGACGATGCGTCCCGTGGGGACATATTGCGCCTGACGTTGTCGGCGGATGGCGGCAATAAATGGCGGCGGCTGATCACGCTTGAGGAAGGCGCGGGGGAGGCGCGCTATCCGATGTTGAAGCGGCTGCCGGATGGCAGAATAATCCTTGCCTATTCCTGCGCCAGCAAATCCGGCATCCGGGCGCATGTGTTCAACGAGACATGGGTAATGGAACAATGAAATCCCTTGTCGCCTCCGTGACAATTGCGATTGTTACCGGCTGGCTTGGCCTTGTCCTTGGCCGTCTCATTTTACCGCTCCCATTGGCGATCATCGCCGGGATTGCTCTGGGTGTTTTATCCGTAACCTGGCTCCGTCATGGCCTTGCACTCAAAAGCTGCACCGGTTTGATGGAGCCAATGGGCATCGTGCTGCCGGTATTGGCCTTGCGCCATGTTGCCCAACTGCTTGGCTTTGACACAGGGATGTTTGCAACTGCCGAGCTTGTGCTGTTCGTGCTGGCTTATATGGCTTTTCTGGCAACAACATTCGGTTATTTGCGGGGGGATGCCTATCGCCTTGGATATGCGCCGTTGCCTGTGGGGATCATGGTGCTTGGGGTTTGTGTCTACGGGGCAATGCGGGAAGATATTACCCTCCCTTTGATTGCTGTCCTGGCACAGTTGTTCTGGATCAGAGGCTGGGGCAGCAGCAACTGGTTTGATCATGTGTTGCATGTGGCATTGCTGCCGCTCGTGATCTTACAGCTTGGCGTGCGTTTCATGTAACCTGCGGGTTTCATCGGGATGATCAATGCAGGGCGCGCGCAGCGATTCCCGGCACTGCCGGTCGCGCCTGAAACGCTCCTTCGGGGTGTATGGATTTCCACCCAGGCCCAGGTTTCATGACTTAACCAGCCACTGGGACATCTATTGCGCCGGGGCGTGGAAGGTACTACGTTGGAGGTAACTCGAAATGGAGGGCGCAAGATCATGGCGTCCAGGCGTCGCAAAGGTGCGGGCGCGAACCCGAAAGCGGTGACCCCGGAAACGGTTGAGAGCCCCGCACTGATACTGCCCAAATGCCCGCGCCCCTATGCGGCGCTGGATTTGGGGACAAATAGCTGCCGGATGCTGATTGCCCAACCGCAGGGCAATCAGTTTCGTGTGGTTGACAGCTTTTCACGGTCGGTTCAGCTTGGCGCCGGGCTGGAGCATTCCGGTCGGCTGTCGCGCTCGTCGATCTACCGCACCCTTCAGGCCCTGCGTGTGTGCCAGCAAAAACTCAAACGCCATGATGTCAAGAAGATGAAACTGGTGGCAACCGAGGCTTGCAGGCGGGCCAGCAATGGCCGCGAATTCATGAACCGTGTGCGCCGGGAAACCGGCCTGGTGCTTGAGATTATCCGGCCACAGGAAGAGGCGCAACTGGCGGTGGTATCCTGCGCACCGCTGGTTAATGCGCAAACCAATCAGTTGCTGGTGGTGGATATTGGCGGCGGCTCGACCGAGCTGATCTGGCTGGATCTCACCGAGGTTCCGGGGCCCGAGAGGGCGCGGGCCATCATGTGCATGCATGGCGGGTTTCACTGCCGCAACAAGGGGCAGCCCGCCGCGAAGGTGGTGGATTGGATTTCGGTGCCGCTGGGGGTGGCCACCCTGCGCGATCAGTATCACGACGTGGAAGACGACAGTGCGCGATTTGCTTTGATGAGCTGGTATTTTGAAGAGAATCTGGCAGAATTTGCGCCCTACAAGAATATTCCGTCACGCGACGGGTTTCAGATCATCGGCACCTCGGGCACGGTAACGACCGTGGCCGCAAGCCATCTGGGGCTGAAGCGCTATGACCGGAGCAAGGTCGACGGGCTGACCATGACCAGCGATGAGATTGACACGGTGATCCGCTCGTATCTGGCGCTTGGCCCCGAGGGGCGCAGGCGCGATCCGCGTATCGGGCTGGACCGGCAGGCGCTGATCATGTCGGGGGCGGCGATTTTGCAGGCGCTGCTCAGGTGCTGGCCCACCGATCAGTTGTCGGTGGCCGACCGGGGCCTGCGCGAGGGCATGCTATATGCACAGATGGCCGCCGATGGCGTGTTGGATGAAGGATAAGGGTATGGCCAAGAAACCGGACGGCAAAAACACCTCGGGGCGGGGCCTGCGCGATCTTACCGTGCGAGTGAAATCGGCGCGCGGCCGCAAATCCTCCTCGACGCGGTGGCTTCAACGGCAGTTGAATGATCCCTATGTCAAACGCGCGCAGGCCGAGGGCTATCGCGGGCGGGCGGCCTATAAGATCATGGAACTGGACGATAAATTCAGGTTCCTGGTGCCCGGCGCGCGGGTGGTTGACCTGGGATGCGCCCCCGGCGGCTGGTGTCAGGTGGCGGTGCCGCGGGTCAATGCCCTGGGCGACAAGCCCGGCAAGGCCGTGGGTACAATCCTGGGCGTCGATCTGCAGGAAACGGAGCCGATTGCGGGCTGTGAGCTGCATCAGCTTGATTTCATGGCCGATGACGCGGACCGTCAGGTGCGCGACTGGCTGGGCGGCCCGGCGGATGTGGTGATGTCGGATATGGCGGCGTCGAGCTCGGGCCATAAACAGACCGATCATTTGCGCATCATGGCGCTGTGCGAGGCCGCTGCCTATCTGGCGTTTGACATATTGGAAGAGGGCGGCACGTTTGTCTCCAAGGTGCTGGCCGGCGGGGCCGAGGGGGAATTGCAGAAAATCCTCAAACAGCGGTTTGACAAGGTATCGCATGTGAAACCCCCCGCCTCGCGCAAGGACAGCTCCGAGAAATTCGTGATCGCCACCGGATTTCGCGGCTGAATCCAGACGGCCCGGATCAGTGAATTGCTGAATATTCCCCGGCGCGGGGGCTGATTCACAAGGCGGCGCAGGCCAAGATTTTGCCGGCAGAGACGGCCATAAAGGTTACCAATGACGCGCTGCAACTGCACGGCGCTGCGGGTTATCCCATGAAGGGCGGTAAGGAGACCTTCGCTGTGGAAGGGAAGATACTTTACGATTTCCCTAAACCGACCTTTCTCGGTGGAAAAATGGTGGAGACGACTTCTACGATTGGCACTAAGAAAGATGCGCGTGGGCCACATCGCGAGGAGCCGGTCTCGAGATTTGAGTAAATATGTCCTCCGATCACCGTTTGTGATTTCTCCAAAGGCGTGTAGAGTACCAACCAAAACTAGAGTTGAGGCATGGCACAAAAATCTGACATTGAATGGACTGATGCGACATGGAATCCTGTAACCGGCTGTACAAAGGTCGGTGCAGGCTGCGACAATTGTTATGCAGAACGTTTTGCCGAACGCTGGCGCGGCGTTCCTAGCCACCCATATGAACAGGGGTTTGATCTAAAGCTATGGCCAGCGCGCCTTCTACAGCCCGAGCTTTGGAAAAAACCACGTATGATATTTGTCAACTCCATGAGCGATTTGTTCCAAAAAGAGATCGACCGTGATTTTGTTGATCAAGTTTTTGACGTAATGGAAAAAGCAGACTGGCATGTCTATCAGGTGCTAACCAAGCGTTCGTCTTTGATGCAAAGATATGTTGAAAAGCGCTATAAAGGCGGCAAGGTTCCAACCCATATTTGGCTGGGTGTTTCGGTGGAAGACCGCGTGCACAAAGGAAGAATTGTTCATTTGAAAAAGATTAACTCTGATGCGCTCTTCATCTCATTCGAACCACTACTGGCACGAGTTGGGGAAGTTGATCTTACAGGTGTCGCTTGGGCAATAGTGGGTGGGGAAAGCGGCCCTAAATCGCGACCAATGAAGCCAGAGTGGGTCAAAGAGATTCGCGATATTTGTGAACGGGATGGCGTTGCATTCTTTTTCAAGCAATGGGGGGGTGCCCGGCCAAAATCCGGTGGACGTCTACTTGACGGAGAAGAGTGGAACGGGTTTCCTTGGCAGATAGTTCCAAAACCTATTCTCGATCAATTGTCAGCTTAACCGATGTTTTAAGGGTGCGTTTAATATTGTGAAGAAGAGTCATTCAGAGAACATAGTAGGGCCTTGGGCACGACAAAAACTTGACGGGTTAGAAGCCTACCTTCACGGATACACGCAAGCCTTAAAAAAACAAACGTTCGAGCTGGTTTTTATTGATGCCTTTGCGGGAGCGGGAAAATCCAAAATTCGGGATGCTTGGGAAGGTATTGAAGATGAAGACCTACTGCTGTTCGACGATGAATTTGTACGCGCGGAAGCGCAGTTTGTTGAAGGCTCACCGAAGCGGGCTCTTGAATTGGAGAATGGGTTCAACAAGTACTATTTCTTTGATGCCGATCCCGCGCGTGCAGAGCTACTCAAGGCTCTGAAAAGCGAATACCCTTCAAAGGATATCCGGATCCAAATTGGTGATGCCAACCCATTGATCCAAAAATTGGCTAGAGACTTTAATCACGGCGGGACTCGTGGTGTGGCCTTCCTCGATCCATATGGCCCGCACTTGGAATGGGAAACGGTTGAGGCTTTAGCGGAAACAAAGAAATTCGAAGTCATCATCAACTTTCCACTTGGCATGGCAATCAACCGTATGATCACAAGGTCAGGCAGTATACCGGATAACTGGCGGTGTGATCTCGACAAGTGCTTTGGCACAAACGATTGGGAGAAGTTGGTCTATGACGATCAGCCTAATCTGTTTGGAGATATTAATCGCCACAAAGTGGATGACGCTGCAAGTCGCCTCCTTGGCCTATATATTGATCGGTTAAAGGGTTTGTTTAGTCATGTTGCCACCCCCAGTGTGGTTCGAAACACGCGCGGAGTGGCGATCTACTACATGCTCTGGGCTGGACCACACAGACTCGGTCATAAGATTGCTGACCACATACTAAAGCAGGGCGAAAAAGTTAAAGCTCCGAATCAGAAGAGATAGAGAAGAATCCATTGTCACTTGGCCCCCACCCGGGCGGGGGTTGGTGTTTTTGCAAAATTCACCGCTAGGCGCAATCACCCCCGCCAAATCCAGCCGCCGCCCAAAACGCGGCTGCCCGCGCTTTCGTAAAACACGCAGGCCTGGCCGGGGGAGACGCCGTCTTCGGGGGTCAGAAGCTCGACCTCGGCGGTGGTCGGAGACAAGGGGCGCAAAACCGCCTCGCGAGGCGGGCGGGTGGAGCGGACTTTGACCGAGATATGCCATTCGGGGCGGCTCAGAAGGGGTTCGTCGCCGAGCCAGTTGATCTCGCGCACCGGGATGGTGCGGGTGGTCAGCATGTCTTTGGGGCCTACGATCACCCGGCGCGCATCCACGTCAAGGCGCACCACGTAAAGCGGATCAGCAAGGCCGCCGATGCCAAGGCCGCGGCGTTGGCCGATTGTATAGTGAATGACGCCCTCATGGGTGCCTAAAACCCGGCCATCGGCATGGACAATCTCACCGGGCTCGGCCGCACCGGGGCGGAGTTTTTCGATCACAACGGCGTAATTGCCATTGGGAACAAAGCAGATATCCTGACTGTCGGGTTTATCGGCGACGACAAGCCCGTATTTTTTGGCCAGGGCGCGGGTGGCATCCTTGTTGGGCAGGTGGCCAAGCGGGAAGCGCAGATAATCGAGCTGTTCAGGGGTGGTGGAGAACAGGAAATAGGATTGATCGCGGGCCGCATCACTGGCGCAGTGCAGCTCGGGTCCGTTCTCGCCGATTTTGCGTTGGATATAATGGCCGGTCGCCATGCAATCGGCTTGCAAGTCGCGGGCGGTTTGCATCAGATCCTTGAATTTGACCCGCTCATTGCAGCGAATGCAGGGCACAGGCGTGGCCCCGGCGAGATAGGAATCAGCAAATTCATCTATCACCGCGTCTTTGAAGATATTCTCGTAATCCAGCACGTAATGCGGAAAGCCCATATCCTCGGCCACGCGGCGCGCGTCGTGGATATCAAGGCCGGCGCAGCAGGCGCCTTTTTTGGCCAAGGCCGCGCCGTGATCATAAAGCTGCAGGGTGACGCCGACCACATCATAGCCTTCGCGCGCCAGTTCCGCCGCCACGACCGAGCTGTCAACCCCGCCCGACATGGCCACGACCACGCGGGTCTCGGCCGGGGATTTGGCAAATCCCAGCGAGTTCAGCGGTTGGTTTTTATCGAGCGGCATTTGTGTCTCCTGAACAGGTGTTTCAGAATATAGGAAAATCTTAAATACTCTCAAGCCCCGGTTTCACCTGTCGTTAATCATGCTGCGGCCATGCTGGGGCTATCCGCGATAGAGGTGAGAGTGATGTATCTGAAGAAAGTTGATGGGCCAAGGGCCGTGACATTGCCGGATGGAAATGTGATGACACGCGCCGATCTGCCGCCCAGGGAAACCCGCCGCTGGGTGGCCTCGCGCAAGCATGCGGTGGTCCGGGGCGTGGTTTACGGGCTTATTTCGCAATCCGAGGCGCTGGCGCGTTATGGCTTGAGCAAGGACGAATTTAATGAATGGCTGTCGGCACTTAGCCAGCATGGGGAGGATGCCCTGAAGGCCACAAATTTAAAAATATATAGACAACCATAAGTAGAATTCGCTAAATGTTCTCCGACGGTAACGTGTGGTTAACCATTTTTAGTCAGTGTCTGGTGGAGACAACATTTCTAAGCGGAGAAACGATAATGCGTGTGCTTTTGGTAGAAGACGACCCGACGACCTCAAAAAGTATCGAGTTGATGCTGACCCATGCCAACCTCAATGTATACACTACCGATCTTGGTGAAGAGGGCATCGATCTGGCGAAACTTTATGATTACGATCTGATTTTGCTGGATCTGGGCCTGCCGGATATGAGCGGGCATGATGTGCTGCGCAAATTGCGGCTGGCGCGGGTTGAGACGCCGATTTTGATTCTGTCGGGGGCCGATGATACCGAAAGCAAGATCAAGGGATTTGGTTTTGGCGCCGATGATTACCTGACCAAGCCGTTCCACCGCGAAGAACTGGTGGCGCGCATTCATGCGATTATCCGGCGCTCGAAAGGGCATTCGCAATCGGTGATCCGCACTGGCAAGATCAATGTCAATCTTGATGCCAAGACGGTGGATGTGGACAACAAGACGGTGCATCTGACGGGCAAGGAATATCAGATGCTGGAACTTCTGAGCCTGCGCAAGGGCACGACCCTGACCAAGGAGATGTTCCTGAACCATCTTTATGGTGGCATGGATGAGCCTGAGCTGAAGATCATTGATGTGTTTATCTGCAAGCTGCGCAAAAAGCTGAGCGAGGCCACTGATGGGAATAACTATATCGAAACGGTCTGGGGCCGGGGCTATGTGCTGCGTGATCCTGAACCGGTGAGCGCGGACCCGGAAAAACTGGCTGTCGGGGCCTGATCCTCAAAGGCCGCGTGAAATTGAGCGATACAAGGCCGCCCAGGTTTAAGTCGGTTTGACATCTCCCTCCAGGACGACATGGGCTGGACCTATGAGCGCCCGCCCCCTATCACTTTGATAAGTGTACCAGGGGGCGGGCGTTCCCCGTTTTGGCCGGAGGGATGGATGACAGGTCAGATTGCCGTTGAAGCCCTGAGTGAGAAGGAAGCGCAAGGTGAACTGGCGCGGCTGGCGAAAGTGTTGGGCGTGGCAAACCGGGCGTATCATGTCTGGGATGCCCCCGAGATCAGCGACGCGGAATATGATGCGCTCATTGCCCGGAATGCGGCGATTGAGGCGCGGTTTCCCAAGCTGAAACGCGCCGACAGCCCGTCCGAGCAGGTCGGCGCGACCCCGGCGGATGGCTTTACCAAGGTTAGCCATGCGCAGCGGATGCTGTCTTTGGGCAATGCCTTTGATGCCGGGGATATTGCCGAATTTGACGCGCGTATCCGCAAATATCTGGGGGTGGAGGCTGCGGTACCCATTGAGTATACCTCTGAACCCAAGATTGACGGGCTGAGCCTGAGCCTGCGCTATGAAAACGGGGTTTTGAAGCAGGCGGCAACCCGCGGCGATGGCGTGGTCGGGGAAAACGTGACGGCAAATGCCCGGACAATCACGGATATACCTGAAGAAATCACCGATGCACCGGATGTTCTGGAAGTGCGCGGCGAAGTTTATATGAGCCACGCGGATTTCGAGGCGTTGAATGCGCGGCAGGCTGTAAAGTCTGACAAGCAGTTTGCCAATCCGCGCAATGCCGCTGCCGGATCGCTCAGGCAGTTGGATGCCAGCATCACCAAAGCGCGCCCCTTGAAGTTTTTTGCCTATGCCTGGGGTGACTTGAGCGCGCCGCTGGCCGAGACACAGATGGCGGCGATTGAGCGTCTGGCGGCGTTGGGATTTGCCACCAACCCGCTGACGAAACTGTGCCGGAATGTGGAGGATTTGCTGGCGCATTACGCAAAGATTGAGCAAATGCGCGCGACGCTTGGCTATGACATTGACGGCGTGGTGATCAAGGTGAATGAACTGGCATTGCAACGCCGGTTGGGCCTGCGCTCGACCACGCCCCGCTGGGCTATTGCGCATAAATTTCCCGCCGAGCTGGCCTGGACCCGGCTGGAAGCGATTGATATTCAGGTCGGCCGCACCGGGGCACTGAGCCCGGTGGCGCGGCTGCACCCGGTCACGGTGGGCGGCGTGGTGGTCAGCAATGCCACATTGCATAACGAGGATTATATCACGGGCCGCGACAGCAAGGGGGCGGTGATCCGCGATGGCAAGGATATTCGCGTTGGCGATTGGGTGCAGGTCTACCGCGCCGGCGATGTGATTCCGAAAATTGCCGATGTTGACCTGAGCAAACGGCCCAAAGATGCGGTGCCGTATGTTTTCCCCGTGACCTGCCCGGAATGCGGATCAGACGCGGTGCGCGAGGAGGGCGACGCGGTGCGGCGCTGCACCGGCGGGATCATCTGTCCGGCGCAGGCGGTGGAGAAGCTCAAGCATTTTGTTGCCCGCGCGGCGTTTGATATTGAAGGCCTTGGCAGCAAACAGGTTGAGCAGTTTTACTCCGATGGCTGGATTGCCGAACCTGCAGATATTTTCACCCTGCAAGAGCGGTTCGGGCAGGGAATGCAGCAGTTGAAAAACCGCGAGGGCTGGGGCGAGAAAAGTGCTGAAAACCTGTTCAAGGCGATTGAGGACAAGCGCCGCATTCCGTTTGCGCGGCTGCTCTACGGCCTTGGTATCCGCCATGTGGGTGAGGCGGCAAGCAATCTGATTGCCAGGGAATATATCCGCTGGCAGGAGTTTGAGGCCGCGATGATCAGAGCTGCGGATGAATCAAGCCCGGAGTGGGCGCGATTGCTGGGCATTGACGGGGTTGGCGAGGTGATGGCGCGGGCGCTGACAAAAGCGTTTGCGCAAGAGGCTGAGCGCGCGGGCATTGACCGGCTGGTGGCGCATCTTGCGGTGCTGGATGCCGAGCGCCCCGATACAAGCGGCAGCCCGGTGGCGGGCAAAACCGTGGTTTTTACCGGCACGATGGAAAAAATGACCCGGGCCGAGGCCAAGGCGCGGGCCGAGACACTGGGCGCCAAGGTCTCGGGCAGTGTCAGCGCCAAAACCGATCTGGTGGTGGCCGGGCCGGGGGCGGGTTCAAAAGCCAAAAAAGCCGCTGAGCTGGGGATTGAAACCCTGGATGAGGATGGCTGGATCGCGCTGATAGGTGAGGCATGAGCAGCCGCCCCGAGATATTGTTTCCGCTGTTTGCGGGCCTGGATACATTGCCCGGCGTGGGGCCGAAAACGGTGAAAAATCTGGATGGGCTGGAGATCGAACGGCCACGCGATCTGATCTTCACCCTGCCCATCTCCGGCGTGGACCGGCGCAAGCGCAAAACCGTACAGGGGGCGGATTTGCCCGGGGTTGTCACCGTGGAAGTGACCGTGGGGCAGCACCGCGCACCGGCGCGCCGGGGGGGCGCGTACCGGGTGGTGGTGGAGGATGAGGCGACCGCGTTTCAACTGGTTTTTTTCCATGCCAATGAGCCGTATTTGCGGCAAATACTGCCCACCGGGGCGCGGCGGGTGGTGTCGGGCAAGGTGGAATTGTTTGACGGCATGGCGCAGATGGTACACCCTGATCATGTGCTGGAGCCGCGTGAGGCAGATGAAATACCCGAGTTTGAGCCGGTCTATCCGCTGACCGCCGGCATTACCCAAAAAATGATGAGCAAGGCGGTAGCGGCGGCAATGACGCGCGCGCCGGAACTGGCCGAATGGATTGACCCGGCGCAAAAGGCGCAGGCCGGGTGGCCGGGCTGGCACGCGGCGGTCAAGGCGGCGCACAATCCGCAGATACTGGCGGATTTATCGCCGGCGCATCCGGCGCGCGAGCGGCTGGCCTATGATGAATTTCTGGCGCATCAGCTAACGCTGGCGCTGGCGCGGGCGCGGTTGAGGCGGGGCAAGGGCCGGGCGACGGTTGGCACCGGCGCTTTGCAGGCCATGGTATTGCAGGCGTTGCCCTATTCCCTGACCGGGGCGCAGACACGGGCGATATCCGAGATTGCGGCCGATATGGCGCAAGAGAGCCGGATGAACCGGCTTTTGCAGGGCGATGTGGGATCGGGCAAGACGCTGGTGGCGCTGAAGGCATTGTTGATCGCGGTGGAAGCGGGCGGTCAGGGGGTGATGATGGCGCCGACGGAAATTCTGGCGCGGCAGCATCTGGAGGGGTTGCGGCCCCTGGCGGAAAGCGCCGGGGTGGTGCTGGAAATTCTGACCGGGCGCGATAAGGGTGCTGTGCGCAAGGCCAAGCTTGCGGCCTTGGCGAAGGGCGATATTCAGATCCTGGTGGGCACGCATGCGGTGTTTCAAAAGGATGTGGAATTTGCCGATCTGCGGCTGGCGGTGGTGGATGAGCAGCACCGTTTTGGGGTGCGGCAGCGGTTGGAGCTGGGCCGTAAGGGGGCGCTGGCGGATGTGCTGGTGATGACAGCCACGCCAATTCCGCGCTCGCTGGCGCTGGCGCAATATGGCGATATGGATGTGTCGGTTCTGGATGAAAAACCGCCCGGGCGAAAGCCGATCAAGACGGCTTTGGTCAATATGGCGCGGATGGATGAGGTGGTGGATCATCTGCGCAAGGCAATAAAGGCCGGGCATCAGGCCTATTGGGTTTGCCCGCTGGTGGAGGAAAGCGAGGCAGTGGATTTATCCAGTGCCGAGGAGCGGTTCCGGCGGTTGCGGGCGTCGCTGGGCGAGGGGGTTGTCGGGCTGGTTCACGGACAGATGTCGGCCGAGGGAAAGGACGCGGCGATGCGGGCGTTTCAGGCTGGGGAAACCTCGGTTCTGGTGGCGACCACGGTGATCGAGGTGGGGGTGGATGTGACCAATGCCACGATCATGGTGATCGAGCGGGCGGAAAGTTTTGGTCTGGCGCAACTGCATCAGTTGCGCGGGCGTGTCGGGCGGGGGGAGGCGGATTCGACCTGTTTGATGATGTATCAGGCCCCTTTGAGCCAGAGCGGTGAGCAGCGGCTTGCCACCATGCGCGACACCGATGACGGGTTCAAAATATCGGAAGTTGATCTGGAGATGCGCGGCGCGGGGGATCTGATTGGCACGGCGCAATCGGGCCTACCGAAGTTCCGGGTGGCGGACCTTGAGGCGCAGACGGCGTTGATGGCGGTGGCGCAATCGGATGCGCGCAAGCTGATGCATGACGATCCTGTGCTGCAAAGCCCGCGCGGGAAGGCGGCGCGGGTGCTGTTGTGGCTGATGCAGCAGGATCAGGCCATTCGGTTAATTTCAGTTGGGTGAGCCATGCATCTTGGAAACGCTCCGGGGGGGCGTTTCGCAGGGTGAACGGGCGGAGCCCGGGGTGTTTATTGCAGAGTAATATATTTGCATTTCTTTACAATGGCTTATCAGATTTTCGCACAAAATGTTCACGAATGTTCTTAAAAAGTTCTTTACAAATGGTTGAGAAAATGAGAACAAAGAGGCAACACAAATATCGAGCAAGGAATTATGCGATGATCCGCCAGATTAAATCAGCCGCTAACCGCTCCCGTGATACGCTATTGGGGGATGCCATTGGCGGGGCGGCGTTGATGATCCTGCTGGTTGTCGGGTTGTTCCTGCCCGGATTGAATTGAGGAGTTTCTGCCTGCGTTTTACCGTTCCTGATCGCGCCGATTGCATCCCTCTGTCCCTAGAATGATGTGACTTGACGACACTGCCTGCTTCAGAATGTCCCCCGGGGTCTGTTCCTCATTCCCCCCGGATGGCGCGGCAGGATCAGACGGAAAAATGCTTTAACTGACCGCCGCCGTCCTTTCCCCGGACGTGCGGCGGTTTTTTTATTTGCGCCGGCCGGGGCGGTGGACCCAGACCGGGACAAGAAAGACCAGACAGGCGACCAAAAAGAACAGGCTGGCGAGGATGAAGGTTGTGTCACCAGATTTGAACGCCCCCCATAGGAACGCCAGAGCCGAGAGGGTGAAGAGCACCCAGCCTGCGAAATTTTAAAACCAGACGGTGCGGGGGCTCATGCCCGGCCTTTCAGGCACAGGAGCTGGAGGCGCAGATTTGCTGCATCGCTTCAAGCGTGGCCTCAAGCGTCAGCAGGATCGAGGCATGGCGGTTTTTATAGTCGCGGGCGGGTTGCAGAACCTCAAGCCCGCCAAACGGCGCGGGCGGCACCGGGCCATTGTTTTTGAGCATATCCTTGAGGGCATCACGGGCGGTTTTGACCTGATCGAGGGTGCAGCCGATGATATTTGCGCCAACCACGCTGGCGGCGGCCTGACCCAAAGCGCAGGCTTTGACATCCTGCGCGTAATCGGTGATGCGGCCAGCCTCACAGGTGATATCGACGGTGACAGTTGAGCCGCAAAGCGGGGCGCGGCGTTTTACGCTGGCATCGGGCGCGTCAAGGTGGCCATGATGCGGAATATCGGCGGCAAGGGCGAGTATACGCGCGGAATAGAGTTTGATCAGGTCGGAATCGGCGCTCATGGCTTTCCCTTTCGGTCATTGCCTCATAAATAAGGGGGCAAGTAACAGATGAAAAGGTATTTCCCATGAGTTTTGATCCTGCAACCCTGAAATTCAATGACGCGGGGCTGATTCCGGCGATTGCACAGGATGATGAAACGGGTGAGGTGTTGATGCTGGCATGGATGAATGCCGAGGCTGTGGCAAGGACGCTGGAAAGTGGTCGGGTGACCTATTGGTCGCGCTCACGGGCGGCGTTTTGGGTGAAGGGCGAGACATCGGGGCATGTGCAGGAGCTGGTGGAGATGCGGCAGGATTGTGACCGGGATTGTTTGCTGATTTTGGTGCGTCAGACCGGTCCAGCGTGCCATACCAACCGGCGTAGTTGTTTTTATAGGGCTGTGCGGAATGGCGAAGAAGTTGAGATTTTGCAGCCTGAGGATATTTGAGTATTTATAGAAAAATGAAAGGGTTAGAGGCCGACCATGACGCGGATATCGTTGGGGGAGCACCCATCGGTGCGGTATTTGGCGATTGCGCGGGCGTCATCGCGTTTGGCGAGGCGTTTGCCTGTGTTATCGCGGATCAGAGCGTGATGGTGATAGCTTGGCGTGGGCAGGCCGAGCAGGTTTTGCAGTAAAACATGGATTTTTGTGGCCTCGAACAGGTCCTGGCCGCGGATGACATGGGTGATGTTTTGTGAGGCATCATCAAGCACCACGCTCAGATGATAGGAGCCGGGGAAATCACGGCGTGAGAGCACGATATCGCCGATATTATGGGTCAAATTACCGGGTGTTATTGTGATCTGGCCGGTTTGGCCCTCGGGGCCGGAGCCGGTTTCATGGAAGCTGAGGGGGCGCGCGGCGGCCTGCATATCAAGGCGCAGGGCGGTGTTTTGCGGCAGGGGGCCCAAGCGGTTATGGTTATGGCGACAGGTGCCGGGGTAGATCAGACCATCAGGGCCAAGGGGCGGTGTACTGCCTTCCTGCGGGGCGGAAGCGGCGGCGGCGATATCACGGCGTGAACAGTTGCAGGGATAAAGCAACCCGCATTGCCAGAGGGTATTGAGGGCAGATATGTAGGCCGGCAGGCGATCAGACTGACGCATCACCGGGCCACTCCAATGGATACCAAGCCATTCAAGATCATCGTAAATCTGCTGTTCCCAACGGGGTTTGCAACGGGTCTGGTCAATGTCTTCAATGCGCAGCAGGAATGTACCAGCCGCCGCTTGTGCCATATCATAAGCAAGTAGTGTAGAATACGCATGCCCTAGATGCAGCGGACCGGTGGGGGATGGGGCAAACCTTGTGGTAAATGTCACTTTATTTCAACGACATAAACGTTGGACTTAATGTTCTGTTGTGGCAGGTGGGGACCGTATTCCTTGAACCGGACCCGTGCTGCGCCCCGGCTGATCCAGGCGTCGAGCCGGGCCTCGAATTTTGGGTCGGTGAGGGCATGGTCATTATAGCTGAAGGTCAAAAGCCCGCCGGGGTTGAGGGCATTCAGCAACAGATCGAGGGTGTCCACCGGGGCCGCGCCGATGCCGATGACGCCGATGGCGGCGATGGCCTGATAGCTGCCCTTTTTGATTGGGGTTTTTGCGCTCAGGTCCAGCAGGGACAGATTGCGGTAGATGTTTTTGCCGCGCGCCCCGTCGAGCATCTCGGAGCTGGGATCGAATCCGTCAATCAGGTTGAAGCCCGCGAGCTTGAGGGCGAGGCCGGAGAGGCCGGTGCCGCAGCCGTAATCCAGAACCGGGGTTTGCGGTTCGGGCAGGCAGTCAAAAAGCGCCTCGGCACAGCGGCCCGGGGTGGCATAGCCGTTATCGCTGACCTCGGCGTCATAGCTCGCGGCCCATTGATCATAAAGCGCGTTGGTCGCGTCCTGCGTGTGCAGATTATAAGCCTGATCGAGATATTTCTTTGTCATGGGCCAAGGATAGGCCTAAGTGTCAGGCCCCGTCCAGTGTTGACTGCGTGAGCCAGCCGGTCCAGGCCGATTTGGCGCGGTCGGTATAGGCCTGGTAGCGATCCTTGCGGCCGCGACGGCCCGCTTTGAGCCCCTCGACCGGGCGAAAGAGGCCGAAATTCACGTTCATCGGCTGGAAGGTTTTGGCCTCGGCCCCGCCAGTAATATGGTGGATGAGCGCACCCATGGCGCTGTCTTGCGGCGGGGGGGTTATGGCGCGACCAAGGATTTCAGCCGCCGCCAGACGGCCCGCGAGAAGGCCCATGGCGGCGGATTCGACATAGCCTTCGACGCCGGTGATCTGCCCGGCGAAACGGATACAAGGCCGCGAGCGCAGGCGCATCTGATTGTCGAGCAAGCTGGGCGAATTGAGGAAGGTATTGCGGTGAATGCCGCCCAGACGGGCGAATTGTGCATTTTCCAGGCCGGGGATCATTCTGAACACCTCAGTCTGGCTCCCGTATTTCATTTTTGTCTGGAATCCCACGATGTTATAAAGCGTCCCTAATGCGTTATCGCGACGCAACTGCACCACCGCATAGGGCTTTTCATCGGGATTATGCGCATTGGTCAGACCTACGGGTTTCATCGGACCAAAGCGCAGGGTTTCGCGGCCGCGCTCGGCCATCACTTCAATCGGCAGGCAGCCGTCGAAATAGGGCGTGGGACTGGGCGTGGATTCTGCTTCGCCGTCGTGAAATTCGGTTTTATCGGCGGCCAGAATGGCATCAATGAACGCCTCGTATTGGGTGCGGGTCATCGGGCAGTTGAGGTAGGCCGTGCGCTCGGCCTCGGTGTCGCCTTTGTCATAGCGCGATTGCATCCAGGCGCGGCGCATGTTGATGCTGGCAAAATGCACGATGGGGGCGATGGCATCGAAAAACGCCAGCGCATCGGTGCCGGTCTCATGAGCGATGGCTTGGCCAAGGGCCTGTGAAGTGAGCGGGCCGGTGGCGATGATCCAATGGCCTGTCGTGGGCAGATCGGTGATCTCGCCGGGGTCCACGGTGACGTTTGGGTGTTGCGTCAAAGCAGCGGTGACCGAGGCGGCAAAGGGATCACGATCTACCGCCAAGGCGCCACCGGCGGGCAGGCGATGACGATCAGCCATGGCCATGGTCAGGCTGCCCGCCGCGCGCATCTCCCAATGCAAGAGGCCAACGGCGTTTTGTTCATGATCGTCCGAGCGGAACGAGTTGGAGCAGACCATTTCGGCCAGATCACCAGTGCGATGGGCAAATGTTTTCACCTTCGGGCGCATCTCGTGGATCACCACGGGCACGCCCATGTTGGCCGCTGCCCATGCCGCTTCGGATCCGGCCATGCCGCCGCCGACGATGTGGAGGGTTTTGCTCATGATATGAGGCACCCCCAGAGATCATAATCGCTGGCTTCATCGACCTTAACGCGGGTGATGTCGCCCACATTAAGGCCCTCGGTGCCTTCGTCAATGAACAGGTTACCGTCGATTTCGGGCGCGTCTGCCCGGGTGCGGCAGGTGGCGATGCCGTCACTGTCAATGTCGTCAATGATAACCTCAAGATGCTGGCCGATTTTGGCGGCGAGTTTGGCCTCGGAGATGGTTTGTGCCTTTGCCATAAACCTGTTCCAGCGGTCTTGTTTGATCTCATCGGCGACATGACCGGGCAGGGCGCCCGCGCGAGCCCCTTTGACATTTTCATACTGAAAACAGCCGACACGGTCGAGCTGGGCCTCGTCCATCCAATCGAGAAGGGTTTGAAATTCGGCCTCGGTTTCGCCGGGGTAGCCGACGATGAAGGTCGAGCGCAGGGTGATTTCGGGGCAGATGTCGCGCCAGGCAGCAATCTCGTCAAGGGTGCGCGCGCCCGCTGCCGGGCGCGCCATACGTTTGAGAACATCCGGGTGGGCGTGCTGGAACGGGATGTCGAGATAGGGCAGGATCAGCCCCTCGGCCATCAACGGGATCAACTGGCGCACATGCGGGTAGGGATAGATGTAATGCAGCCGGACCCAGGCCCCGAGCGTGCCCAGATCGCGGGCGAGATCGGTGATATGGGCGCGGTGCCCGCCGGTGGTGGCGTGTTTGCTATCCACCCCGTAGGCCGAGCTGTCCTGCGAGATCACCAGCAATTCTTTAACGCCGCTTTCCACCAGCTTTTCCGCCTCGCGCAGCACCGCATGGGCCGGGCGAGAGGCAAGGCGGCCGCGCATGTCGGGGATGATGCAGAACTTGCATTTGTGGTTACAGCCCTCGGAAATTTTGAGATAGCTATAGTGCCGTGGGGTAAGCTTGACGCCCGCCGCTGGCAGCAGATCAATATATGGGTCGGGGGCAGGGGGCACGGCAGTATGCACCGCATCAAGCACCTGTTCATATTGGTGCGGGCCGGTGACGGCAAGGATGCGGGGGTGATGCGCGCGGATGTAATCCGGCTCGGCCCCAAGGCAGCCGGTGACGATGACGCGGCCATTTTCCTTAAGTGCCTCGCCGATGGCGCTAAGGCTTTCGGCCTTGGCGGAATCAAGAAAGCCGCAGGTGTTGACGATCACCGCATCGGCACCCGCGTAATCGGGCGAGATGCCGTAGCCTTCGGCGCGCAGGCGGGTGAGGATGCGTTCACTGTCCACAAGCGCCTTGGGGCAGCCCAGCGAGACCATGCCGATGGTGGGCTGGCCCGCGCGGGGGGTGCCGGTGAGGCGGGCATTGGCCCTGTCGGGGCGCAGGTCTGGCGGGTTTGTGCTCATAGCGGGGACATAACCGGGTTTGCGCCCCAGCAAAACCCAAATGTTGAAAACCGGGTGCCGCCATAGAATATGCTTGAACTGCCCGGCTTTGGAACGCTAAAGAAGGCCGCAACGGACAGGTGGCCGAGTGGTCGAAGGCGCACGCCTGGAAAGTGTGTAGGCGGGAGACCGTCTCCAGGGTTCGAATCCCTGTCTGTCCGCCACAAACCATTCGCGAACCCGAGACGAGGCCCCAGCGTGGGCCTTTTTTCTTTTTGGTTCAATGGGGTTTAGCTGAGCCATCCGACTTTCGGAGACTGGCCGTTGGCCCGAAATTGGTCTCCGAACGCCCCGCGTCTCCTTTCACCCGCCCTTCACCCAAATCGAGACGCATCAAAAAATGGTTGTCTTTTCAGATGCTTGCCAAAATTGGGTTGCGCCGCAGTTGAGGCCGGTTCGACCGCTATCAAAGCAAACGGAGACACTCGAAGGCGGCGTGGTTCTTCGAAACTGTGCGAACGGTCGCGAGAAGTCGTTGATGACAAACAGACTTTCCGCTCATAGCCTGGCGGCATGTTGAATGGGCCCTGGACCGATGAAGAAAACGACCTGATCGTCGCGGACTACTTCGCGATGCTGGCCGAAGATTTGGCGGGCCGTCCCTACAACAAGGCTCAGCACCGGCGCAATTTGATGCCCCTTTTGCGGAGCCGAACGGAAGGCTCGATCGAGTTCAAGCATCAGAATATCAGCGCGGTGCTGAAGGGGCTCGGTGAAGATTGGATCCTCGGCTACAAGCCAGCGTTCAATTTCCAGACGACTCTGGTTGATGCTGTGGCGCGCTGGTTGGCATGGAACCCGGCCTGGCTTGGACGGATGCCTGGCACGCGGCCAGCCACTGGCCTGCGCGAGGCTGCGCAGATCTGGATTGGACCGCCGCCGACGCTGTCTAACCAGCCGCCGCCACAGGAACTGGAGCAGATGCTGTATGTCGCCAAAAAGCTTGACGTGGCGGGTCGGGATGAACGCAACCGCGCCCTTGGCCGCGCCGGAGAAGAGCGCGTCGTCGCACACGAACGATCCGCATTGAAAGTGGCCGGTCGAGATGATCTGGCGCGCAAGGTGCGGTGGGTTTCATAAGAGGACGGCGATGGTGCTGGGTATGACATTGCGAGCTACACGCCGAACGGAGAGGAGCGATTGATCGAGGTGAAAACGACAAACGGCTGCGACTTGTTCAGGGGCCGCAGAGAGCTTCGCAACAAAACTACCAAG
Organism: Roseovarius sp.; assembly: GCA_021775255.1. Lineage (GTDB taxonomy): Bacteria > Pseudomonadota > Alphaproteobacteria > Rhodobacterales > Rhodobacteraceae > Roseovarius. The sequence goes on along the minus strand of JAJFIA010000001.1, from coordinate 245,705 downwards.
GCCAGCTGTGCCAGCCTGCATCAAGGCGGTAACGTCGATCCATAGAGGATCATCCTGCATCTTGATTGGCTGGTAGGAGGCGAAGGTTTCCGTACCGAGGTGGAAACAAAGTCCCGTGAACGCTTGAGGATTGCCGTCGAAGAATTTCGGCGGATGCCCCCTCACACTCCCTGATAACCGTATGAAAATCCTTCTTCTGTTCGCCGCCTTTAGGCTCATCACCTAATAGTTCAAACCGCCTTACGTCATCACTCAAATTGCGGTCTATCGCCTGCAGTGCCTGCGCTGTTTCATGACTGACAAGCTGATCCGCAAAACACGCGCAGGCCTTTTCCGCACCAGCACCGTTCATCTGGAAATAGCTTGCATACAGGCTGTCCTGGCACAGCGCCGTATACATCTGTCGCCTTAAGGAATCCGTGACACCGCTCCAGTCAGTATCGCTGCTCTGTGCCGGATTCTGTGATCGTTGATTACTGTCTGTTGGCGATGTCGATACAGGCGGCGGAAGCGACAATTCTCCTGGCTACGGGGAAAGCGACTCTGAGGCGCTCGGCCTGACAATAAGTTTCGGTACAAAATTTCCAGGCTTTTCGTCGAACAACATCTTAAGCGCATACTCGCCGCTGGCACACGGTGGACTGGCCCCCGAAACCACGGATGAGAGACTGCTGTTGCGGTTGATCGATCCGCTTTGTGGAACGCAGAGAACCGACGGCGCATATTTATTTCCGTTCGCGGGCGTTGCATCGCTCGGAACATATACCGGATTGACAAGACCCCCTTGCGCGCGTTCATACACAAAGCCGATGGTCACGGCCTGATAGACAGAAGTATTAACGTCCTCGCAATGTCCTTTGCGGATCGTATGCCAGCCCGAAAGCTGCGCGCGGTCGCCTTGGCCGAGATTCCAGCCTGTTCTCAGTACGACGTAATTAAGATCGACATCACCCCGATTGCAAACCTCCACCCAATGATACTCATTCGATTGGGCAGTGGCGCTTTGGACGCTCCCCATAGTGCAGGCAAAAGCGCCCATCAGAAACAGGGCTACTCGGATCATGTCTCTTGCTCACTTCCATCACCATTGTATCGTTCCACGCCGTATAGTCTTTGCCGGACTCGGTTTTGAGAAATTCGCCTGTGGGCGGTACAAGCTGTTGTGAAAGCGGGTTCAGCCGTTTGCAAAATAGGCTCGCTGCGCAATCGTGTACGGATCGGTGTATCCCAATCCGGCATTGGAGGACGGAGCCTCTTCCGCCTTGGCGATGTCAAAACCCAGCCCGATCAGCAAGGCGGCAATGGTTGAAAATAAAATTGATTTGAAGAGCAGGCGGTTGAACTGTGCCGTATCACGTTGCCACTGATCCTGATTGTCATTCAATGTTCAGGCTATTGCCACCGTATTCAATAACACAAAATATCTTACGTCAAAGCACAGACAAATGCTCCGAATAAAAAGGACCCTTTGTTTGCACGCCTCTACACGGTAAATCTGTGGGGGCTCGTTCTTTAATAAACTTTAATAAACCTTCTAACTCCATCGGTTTTCAGACGTTAGGTTCCTTCATTTCCAGACCCTGCAAAAAGGATCGCTTTTGTCTATCTTGTCTCTTCCAAAACCGGTTTATCCTGGTTGCACTGATAATTTGCCAGATTACCGGGATCATCCGGTGCGGAAATGTTTCGACAGTTTCAGGCCCTGACCCTGATAGTTTGAGGCGATCCCGGCACCATAAAGCTGATCCGGGGTCTGATCCATCTGCTCATAGACCAGGCGGCCGACGATCTGGCCATGTTCGAGCACAAAAGGCGCCTCGTGGCAGCGCACCTCAAGCACCCCGCGCGAGCCGGCACCGCCCGCCGCGTCATGGCCAAAGCCGGGATCGAAAAACCCGGCGTAATGCACGCGAAATTCGCCCACCATGGCCAGATAGGGCGCCATTTCAGCGGCATATTGCGGCGGGATATGCACCGCCTCGCGGCTGACAAGAATATAAAAAGCGCCGGGATCAAGGATGATATGGCCACGCTCGGCATGTACCTCTTCCCAGTAATCCGCGGGCGCGTAATGCCCGATGAGATCAAGGTCAATCACCCCCGTATGAGGCTTGGCGCGGTAGCCCACAAGCGTGCCGGTGCCAGGCCTGAGATCAACCGAAAAGCCAAGGCCCTGATCAATCACCGCGTCACCGTCAACCAGCGGGTTTTGCGCGTGCAGGGCGCGCAACTTGTCATCGCTCAGTACCGCCTGACCGTTGCGAAAGCGAATCTGGTTGAGCCGCATGCCGGGGCGCACAAGGACGGAAAACGAGCGCGGGCAGATCTCGGCATATAACGGCCCGGTATAGCCCTCAGTTATGCGGTCAAATTCCTCGCCGCCATCGGTGATGGTGCGGGTCAGCAGATCAAGCCGCCCGGTTGAGGATTTGGCATTGGTCACGGCAGTGAGGCCCTTTGGCAGGTCAAGCCGCTCCATCAATGGCACCAGATAAACACAGCCCTTTTCCAGCACAGCCCCGTCCGTCAGATCAATCCGGTGCATTTCAAATTCTGCCAGCCGGTCAGCAACGCGGCGGCTTTCCCCGGCCAGAAAGGACGCGCGCACGCGGTAGGCGATACTGCCCAGACGCAGATCAAGACTGGCGGGCTGAATTTGTTCGGGAAGGATGGCGGGCGAGGCCGTGATCCGGCCTTGCGCGATCATCGTCTCAAGTTGCTGGCTGGAAATAACCCCGGTCATGTGGCCCCTGTCATCAGGTTTATTTCAGGGCTGGCAGAGCATTTAATGGTCGGGCTAGCAGGGTTCGAACCTGCGACCTTCCGTCCCCCAGACGGACGCGCTACCAGGCTGCGCCATAGCCCGACTTTTGGGGTTACATACCTGTTTTGGGCGCAAGGGCAAGAGGATATTGGCAAATGACCGGCCTAGTTTTCGCTGGCCGGGCTGCTTGTGCCGCTGATCTTGTGCAACCGGGCAAGTATTGGGGCCAGCTTGGCGGCCAATTCGGGCGGCAGGGGGCGCGGAAGCCTGGCCAACTGGCTTAAGATACCCGGAGCGGCGGCAATGCCGTCACCCGGATCATCGGGGACAGAGATTTGAGCCGGGGCAGGTGCCGGCTCAGGTGCAGGTACAGGCTCAGGCTCAGGTTCTGGCGGCGATGGCTCCGATGGGGCTGGCACAGCCGTTTTGTTCTCAACAGGTTGTGGCTCTGGTGCGGCAACAGGAGCGGCCTCGGCCGGGCCTGGGGGCTGAGAAGGCTCTGCCGGGGGGGCAGCATCTCCGGGTTTTGTGGTTTTTGCCGCCGGTGCCACTGCAGGTGTGCCATCTGCCAGAGCATCCTCAGGCAGCTCGGGGCTTTCTCTTTTGAATTCTGCAACCTGCCCGGGCGACGGTTTTGATGCCGCGGTGGGGGCTTTATCTTCAATTTCATTGAATTCGGCCGCTGTCAGATCATCCAGCGGTTGCGATTGTTCAGCGACCGGGCCGATGCCATCCTTGCGCAGGATTTTCTGCACGCCTTTGATGGTCATGCCGTCATCATGCAAGAGCTTCTTGATGCCGCCCAGAAGCAGCATGTCACCGGGGCGATAATAGCGCCGCCCGCCGGCGCGTTTCACCGGCTTGACCTGTGAGAATTTGCTTTCCCAAAACCGCAGAACATGGGTCGGAATGCCCAGCCATTCGGCCACTTCGCTGATGGTGCGGAATGCGTCGGCGGATTTGCCCATGGGCGGCGTGTTCCTGAACCTGTTTCGTCTTGTCTGTTGGGCAGAACCCGGATGATCCGACCCGAATTCTGCTTTTGCCGGGGTTATGCCTTGGATGTCACACTGGACAGAAAGGCAGGCCCCATCAGGATCTGTTGCCTGATGATACCCGGTCTTTCATCAGATGAGAGGGCCGGAATGTCAAAACCCGGCGGGGCTTGATCGGAACCTCTTGGCCGGTTTTGGGATTACGGCCGATGCGGGCCGATTTGTCGCGCACCGAAAATGTGCCAAAGGACGAGATCTTGACCTGTTCACCGCTGACCAGCGCATCAGACATGTGATCCAGCACCGATTCCACCAGTTGCGAGGATTCGTTTCTTGAAAGGCCAACCTCGCGAAAAACCGCTTCGCTCAAATCCATTCGTGTCAATGTAGTGTCGCTCATTACTTCCCCCTGTAGATTTTTTATCTGGGTGACTTTAGTGCGCAAAGTTTTTTTGAGTCAATATCAGCGGCTTGCGCAAAGCAGTTTAAGCGGAAAAATCTGCGATTTACCGCCAATTACCAGCGCAACACCACCGAGCCCCAGGCCAGACCGCCGCCGATGGCCTCGGATAAAATCAGATCGCCGCGCTTGATCTTGCCCTCGGCAACGCCCACAGAAAGCGCCAGAGGGATGGAAGCGGCCGATGTATTGCCATGATTCTGTACCGTGACAATCACATGATCCATCGGGATGCCCATCTTTTTAGCGGTGCCCTGAATGATGCGGATATTGGCCTGATGCGGCACGATCCAATCAATATCCTCGTTTTTGAGGCCAATTTTTTTCATCGCCGCAAAGGCGGTTCCGGCCAGTTTGTCTACCGCCTGACGGAAAAGCGCATTGCCCTGCATCCTGAGCTTACCTGATGTGCCGGTGGTCGAAACCCCGCCATCGACATACAGCATATCGCGGTAATTCCCGTCGGAATTGAGATCGGTGGCCAGGATGCCGCGATCGGTGTTGCGGCCTTCGCCCTCATGGGCGCCAAGCACCAACGCACCGGCACCATCGCCAAACAAAACGCAGGTGGAACGGTCGCTCCAGTCCATGATGCGGCTGAAGGTTTCGGCCCCGATCACCAGAAGGCGCTTGGCCTGCCCGGACAGAATCATCGAATTGGCGGTGGCGAGGGCGTAAATATATCCCGCACAAACCGCCTGCACATCAAAGCCGAAACCATGGGTCATGCCAAGATCACGCTGCACCATGGTGGCCACGGACGGGAAGGTAAGATCGGGCGTTGAGGTGGCCACGATCAGCCCGTCGATGTCATCCGCCCTGAGGCCCGCATTTTCAAGCGCGGCGCGGGCGGCGCGCAGGGCCAGATCGGATGTCGGCTGCCCCTCGGCGGCGAAATGGCGGCGCTCGATGCCTGAACGGGTGCGAATCCATTCATCCGAGGTATCGAGGGTTTTTTCAAATTCGGAATTGGCAACGATGCGGTCCGGCAGGTAATGCCCGACGCCTTCAACGATGGCGCGTAATGTCATGTCTCTCCACCGTCGGTTGGGTCATTATTTGCGTCATCCTGATCAAGCATTGCCGCCGAGGCAACCCGCGCGGCCAGCTTTTCGGAAAATCCCGATTGGGCCAGATGAAACGCCAGTTTGATAGCGGCAGAAATCCCTGTGGCATCTGCGCTACCATGGGATTTCACCACTGTGCCGTTAAGCCCCAGAAACACGCCGCCATTGGAACGGCGCGGATCAATGCGTTTTTTCAGCCGCCTGAGCGAGGTCAGCGCCAGTACCGAGGCCAGCCGTGACAGGGGCGTATATTGAAACGCCTCGCGCAGCAGATCCGAGATCAGCTTGGCAATGCCTTCGCCGGTTTTGAGCGCCACATTGCCGGTGAACCCGTCTGTCACGATCACATCACAAATATCGCCGGGCAGATCACTGCCCTCGACAAAGCCGACAAAATCAAAATCGGCATTTCGGGCATTGGCGGCAATCAGATCATAAGCCTCTTTCAGCTCGGAGCGGCCTTTGTGTTCTTCGGTGCCCACGTTCAGCAGCCCGATGCGCGGGTGCTTGAGGCCAAAACCGTTGCGCGCAAATGAGGTGCCCATCAGGGCGTATTGCATCAGATCCTTGGCATCGGCCCGGATATCCGCGCCGCCATCGAGCATGATGTTGAAGCGCTGCGGATTGCGCGAGGGCCACATCACCGCAATCGCCGGGCGGTAAATGCCGCTGAGCTTGCGCAGGCGAATGACCGACATCGCCATCAACGCACCGGTATTGCCGCAGGAGACACAGACCGTGGCCTCACCGGCGCGCACCGATTCGAGCGCTGACCACATCGAGGTGTTGCGCCCCGAGCGCACAACCTGGCTGGGCTTGTCCTGCATCGACACTACATCGGCGGCATCGCGTATTTCGCACCGGCCTGCTAGCTGTTTGCGCTTTGCAACCAGCTTTTGCAACTGATCCTTTGGCCCATGCAGGATAAACCCGATATCCGGGTTCTTGCTGGCAGACAAAGCAATCCCGGCAACAACCGCTGCCGGGCCCTGATCGCCACCCATGGCATCAACCGATATAATGGTGCGCCCGTCTGCACCCGCTTTGGAGTGATCCTTTGTCGCGGTCATGCGGGCGGCCCTTTATCCGTGATCAGGCTGCGTCTTCGTCGAGATCAATTTCACCCGCCATGGCAACCACTTCACGATCGCTGTAGTGGCCGCAATCGGGGCACACATGATGCGGACGCTTCAACTCGCCGCAATTCGGGCATTCGTTGGGGTTTGCCGCAACCAGTGCGTCATGCGCGCGGCGATTGTTGCGGCGCGATTTGGATACTTTGTTTTGTTGGACAGCCATGCCGCAACCTCAATTTCCTGGGGGCCAGAATCCGGCCCTGTTACAAGGGTATCTGCGGCTCTTACTGCTTCATGCGCCGCTGGTTCAACCCTAAATCCCTCTGAAGGCGTGAAAATACAGCGAATCCTCGCCGGGGCAAGCGGTTTTTCCCCACTCTCAGCTTGATTTATCAAGTTTATCGCGCAACCCGGCCAGCCCGGCGAAGGGTTTGGCTTCCTGATCTGTCATCGGATTGACGCCGGGCGGCGCGAAACTGTCTGTTTCCAATGCGGCACCCTGGCTGCGCGGATAATCGGGCAGAGCCAGGGCGAGGGCCTCGGCCATGATCCGGGCGGTATCAATTTCATCGGGCAGGGCCTCGATGGTTTCATCCTCGGGCATCTCGGTTTCCTCGCCCTCCTGAGGAGTGGCAAGCCCGGCGATGAAGCGCCGTATGACAGGCCGGTCAATCCGGGTGGTGACCGGATCAAGCGTAACCACACAAGGCTGTATCACCGTGGCCCCCAGGGTTGCCTCAAGCCGCCAGTCGGAAATTCCTTCGGCCTGCAAATCGCCCTCAAATGTTAGTTTGCGGATGTCGCTGATGCCCAGTTCGCGGGCCAGACGGGCGCGTTCGGGGGCATCGGGGGCAAGGCTGAACCGCAGCGGTTTGCGCGCTGACAGCTCCTTTATGCGGTAAACAGTCTGTATTTTGCCATGATCATTCATCGCGATTGCTGCTTCCTTTCTTGAACCCTCAGGCCACCTTGTTATAAGCGGGATAAAAGGCGTAACGGGCCAAGTTCAAGAGGACATACATGTTTGGGGTGAAAAAACTGGTGAAAGCCGCTGTTCTGTTGTTGGGGCTTGGCATGGTTGCGGCCTGCTCGGCACAATACCAGAATCACGGTTATGTGCCAAGCGATGCCGAGGTGGCGGATCTGACCGTAGGTGTGGATACCCGCGCAACGGTTGATGATGTGGTTGGGCCGCCTTCCGTATCAGGGATCCTGGGGGACGGGGATTATTATTACGTCCGCAGCCGGATAAAGAGCTTTGGCATGTTCCGCCCGAAAGAAATTGAACGACAGGTTCTGGCAATCAGCTTCAACGATGATGAAACCATCGCCAATATTGAGCGATTCGGCCTTGAGAAAGGGCGGATCGTGCCGCTCTCGCGCCGGGTGACCGATTCGTCAGTGGTGGGAGGGGGCTTCCTGCGGCAGATGTTGAACAATCTTGCGAACTTCAATCCGGGTCAATTACTGAACTAGTACGGATGGGGCAGTATGATACGCGCTTAAAACGTAGCGGGGCCTTAGGTAGATGCCGAAACTGACAAATGGCCGGTACAAGGTTCGGTTTGCCCAAACAGAAGCCGATATTCATGCGGCACAGCGCCTGCGCTACATGGCATTTGCACCGGCCCGAGCGGTGGCGGGGATTGATGCCGACGGGCTGGATGCGCTTTGCACCCATGTTCTTGTGGAAGAGGTGGCAACAAACCGGCTTGTTTGTTGTTTTCGCCTGTTGAAAATGCCGAATGGCAGCGAAATTTCACGCAGCTATTCGGCGCAATCTTATGATATTTCCGCGCTCACAGCCTATGGTGATCCGATTGTTGAGATGGGAAGGTTTTGCCTTGATCCGCAGGTGAAGGATGGGGATCTTATCCGCGTTGCCTGGGCTGCAATGACCAGATATGTCGATGAAAACAATATAAAATTCCTGTTTGGCTGTGTCTCATTTCCCGGTCTTGATGCCAGCGCTTACAGCCATGTTTTTGCGTTGCTGCAGCAAAAGCATCTGGCCCCGGCGCAATATTTCCCGCGTAAGAAAGCCCAAGAAATTCGCCGGTTTTGCGATTGGGCTGCCATGGGTGATCCTGATCACCGGATCGCCCTGCGGCAAATGCCGCCCTTGTTGCGCACCTATCTTGCCATGGGGGCCTGGGTCAGTGATCATGCGGTTGTTGACCGGCATATGAACACGCTGCATGTTTTCACCGGGCTTGAGATCAGTGCCATCCCGCCTGTGCGCAAACGGTTGCTGCGGGCGCTTGCACCGGCTTGACGCCGTCGATAACGGCAGATAGCCCGGCTGTCATGGCCCGCACACCGCTTCTTCAACTTGCCGATATTTCGCTTACCTTCGGGGGTGAGCCGATATTCCATGATCTGTCACTGGTGGTGCAACCGGGGGACCGGATAGCGCTGGTAGGGCGCAATGGCTCAGGCAAATCCACCTTGATGAAAGTGATGGCCGGACTGATCGAGCCGGATCGGGGCACGCGGGTTGTCACCCCCGGTATCAGCGTGAGCTATATGGAGCAGGAGCCTGAAATGAAAGGCTTTGCCACGCTGGGGGATTATGCCGCATCTGCGCTGGAGACGGGCGATATGTACCGGGTTGAACGTGCCGCTGAGGGGTTGAAATTTGATCCCGAGCGGGCGGTTGCAACCGCCTCGGGCGGCGAGCGTCGGCGGGCGGCTTTGGCCAAGCTGATGGCCGAGGCACCCGATCTGATGCTTCTTGATGAGCCGACAAACCATCTCGATATCGAGGCGATTACATGGCTCGAATCCGAGCTGAAGCAAACCCGCGCCGGGTTTGTTCTGATCAGCCATGACCGGGCATTTTTACGTGAGCTTACGCGCGCAACCCTCTGGATTGACAGGGGAATGACGCGGAGACAGGAAAAAGGCTTTGCGCATTTCGCCGACTGGCGCGACAAGGTCTGGGAAGACGAGGATCAGCAGCGCCACAAGCTCAACCGCAAGATCAAATCCGAGTCCCGCTGGGCGGTGGAAGGCATCAGCGCCCGGCGCAAGCGCAATCAGGGCCGGGTCCGGGCATTGCAGGAATTGCGCGCCGAGCGCGCGGGGCAGATAAAGCGTCAGGATACGGCGGCGATGGCGCTGGATTCGGGGCCGAAATCCGGCCGCAAGGTGATCGAGGCGAAAGCGATTTCCAAGGCCTATGACGGCAAGCAGATCGTTCAGGGGTTTGATCTCAGGGTGTTGCGCTCGGATCGGGTGGCGTTTGTCGGGCCGAATGGGGTGGGCAAGACCACGCTGTTGAAGATGCTGTTGAAAGAGGTTGAGCCCGATAGCGGCACGGTCAGCCACGGCACCAATCTGCGCCCGGCGGTGTTTGATCAGACGCGGGCACAGCTTGAGCCGGATATGAGCCTTTGGGAGAATCTCACGGGCGATTCGGATATGCGAGTCTCGGGCCGGGCGGATCAGGTGATGGTGCGCGGGCAGCCAAGGCATGTGGTGGGTTATCTCAAGGATTTCCTGTTTGATGAGCGTCAGGTGCGGGCGCCTGTGCGGTCTTTGTCGGGCGGAGAAAAGGCACGGCTTTTGCTGGCGCGGCTGATGGCGCGCGAAAGCAATCTTCTGGTGCTGGATGAGCCGACCAATGATCTGGATATCGAGACGCTGGATCTGTTGCAGGAATTGCTGGATGAGTATGACGGCACGGTTTTGCTGGTCAGCCATGACCGCGATTTTCTTGATCGGGTGGCGACCACGACCATTGCCATGGAAGGCGATGGGCAAGCCACAGCCTATGCCGGCGGCTGGAGCGATTACCGGGCGCAGCGGGCTGAGATTTTTGGCAGTGAACCCAAAAATAACAGTGTAAAAACAAAGCACAACAGGGCAGAGTTAAAGCAGGAAACCAGAAATGCAACCGGGCTTTCGTTCACCCAGAAGCATCGTCTTGAAATCCTGCCCGCCGAGATGGAAAAATTGCAGGCCGAGATTGGCAAGCTGGAAGCGCTGCTGGCGGACGCCGAATTATTCACCCGCGAACCGGTGAAATTCAGCAAAGCATCTGAGGCGCTTGTTGCGCGCCATACGGCCCTGCAAACGGCGGAAGAAGAATGGTTGGAACTGGCGGAAAAAGCGGAACGTGATTGATCGGGTCCGCTCGCCGCTCCCTTACGTGAGCGTCTCGCATATCGCGCATCCGGCTAGTAAGGCCCGTTGCGCACTCACTGCATCCGCAGCGCCCCATCCAGGCGGATCACCTCACCATTAAGATAGCCGCATTCGATGATGAATCGGGCAAGGCGCGCATATTCCGCCGGATCGCCAAGGCGTTTGGGGCAGGTGACGCTTGCCGCCAGCCCGTCCTGCACCTCTTGTGGCAGGCCCTGAAGCATCGGCGTAAGGAAAATCCCCGGCGCAATCGCCATCACCCGGATGCCCTCACGCGCCAGATCGCGGGCCATGGGCAGGGTTAGCCCGGCTATTCCGGCCTTTGACGCGGCATAGGCCGTTTGCCCCTTCTGGCCATCAAAGGCGGCGATGGAGGCGGTGTTGATGATCACCCCGCGCGCGCCGTCACTTTCGGGCGCATTGCGGGCGATTTCAGCAGCAGCAAGCCGGGCTACATTGAAGGTGCCCACAAGGTTGATATCAACGGTGCGGCGAAAAGCGCTCAGGTCATGCGGGCCATCGCGGCCCAGGGTTTTTTCACCGGTGGCAATGCCCGCACAGTTGATCGCGGCGGTGATCTTGCCCATGGCTTTGGCGGCGGTGGATATGGCGGTGGCGACCGAAGCCTCATCGGTGACATCGGTTTCAACGAATGTGGCACCAATGTCATCGGCAATGCGTGGGCCGTTGACAGAATCACGATCCATTAGTGTGACCTGCGCGCCTTGACTACGCAGATGCCGGGCTGTTGCCTCGCCCAGGCCGGATGCGCCCCCGGTGATGAGTGCGGCGGTGTCGGATATGAGCATGTCTGGTCTCCGTCAGGTAAATGAACATATGTTCAGTTAAACCGCGCAGCGGGCATTGTCAAAGCTGTCGTACCCGCCGGGCGGTGAGCAGCATGCATAAGACCGTAAGCAGGATGCGGGTGATATGATGCAGGGTGACAAAGGCCGGATTGGCCTTCAGGCTGAGTGCCACCAGCGCCATTTCGGTAACACCACCGGGGGCGAAGCTGATCAGCAGCACGTCAAAATCCTCGCCCGAGATCGGCCTGAGTATCAGGGCAATGGTGGCGGCAATCCCCATCATCCCGCCGACAGACAAAATCGCAAGCCCCAGCCCGCGCAGGATCAGGGCGCGGCCAAGCCCGGTAAAGCGCAGGCCAAGCGCAAGCCCGATGATGATTTGTGCCATGTTTACAAGCCATTGCGGAATATCAAGGGTGATCCACCCGGTGAGAGACAACATTGCCGCTACGGTCAGCGGCCCGGTTAATTGCCCGGCGGGAAAGCGCAATATCCGGCCTGCAATCAGCCCGGAAATTCCGGCCAGAAAAATGCCGGGCAGGGCGCTGAGCGGCACGGGTCCGTGCGATAATGTCATGCCGCCCGCGCTGCCCACCGGTGCCCCGAGCCAGAGCGACAGGCCAATCGGCAGGAATGTCACCACAAGGATCACCCGCAGGAATTGCTGCAAGATGAGGCGCGGCATATCGGCCCCGGCCTCTTCGCCCATGGCGATGGATTCGTAAAGCCCGCCCGGGGTGCTGGAATAAAACGCGGTGGCGCGGTCATAGCCGCCAAGGCGGCGGAAAATGCTGTAATTCCATGAAAGTGCGGTGATGACAAACAGTATCAGGGCCGCAAGGCTGGCGGTCAGGCGGCTGATATTGGCAAAAAGCTGCGGCGTGACCTGCGCGCCGATCATCAGCCCGATCATGGCGATGAAGATCATCCTGAGCCAGCCGGGGAAGGCATAACCCTGAGGCAGGGTATTGGGCAAAGCGGTGGCAAGAAGCGCTGCGGCCAGAAGCGGGCCGAGAAGATAGGGCAGGGGCAGGCCAATCCGAACCGCCACAAATGCGGCCAGCGCCGCGATGGCGATCAGGGCAGGGGTGGTGAGGGCTGCGCGCAATGTCATGCGGCCTTTGAAGCACCCCTGATCCGTGGCCACAAGCCTCAGATAAAATCAATATGTTTTGAGAACGGCATTTCGCGGATGCGTTGCCCGGTGGCGGCAAAAATGGCATTGGCCAGTGCGGCGGCGGCGGGGGGCACCGGGGGCTCACCGATGCCACGGATTTTTGCGCCTGTTTCCAAACCACGCACTTCAATATCAGGACATTGATAGAGGCGCATCCCCTCATAGGCATCAAAATTAGACTGCTCGGGCGCGCCGCCTGCAAAGGTAATCTCGCAATTCATCGCATGTGCGAGGCCAAACACAACGCCGCCTTTCATCAGATTGTCAAAATTTACCGGGTCAATGATGCGGCCCACATCGGCGGCCACATAGGCCTTGTCGATGCGGATGCCACCCTTGGTGTTGGTCACCTCGATCACCTCTGCCGTGGGCACCCCGAACGAGAGGCAATAGGCCACGCCGCGCCCGCGATCCGGGCCCATCTCACTGCCCCAGTCTGACATCTCGCCCACCGCCTCAAGCACCTTGCGCGAGGGCGCGTGCCAGCACAGGCGCAGCCGTTCGGCCAAAGGATCGGCCCCGGCGGCGTGGATCAGCTCATCAAGGAAACAATCGTGGAAAAACCCGTTTGACGACGCGCCCACCGAGCGCCACGAGCTGATGGGGGCAAGCCCTTCCGCGCGATACCCGGTGACGCGGTAATCGGGAATATCAAACGGCTGATCCCAGGCCCCGGCGATGATCTGCGCATCGGGTCCGGGAATGGGCAATCCCTGCCGCGACATCTGAGATGACATCACCGAGGGCATGGCGATATCCAGATCATAGCCCGTCACCTGGCCGTCTTTGACCGCGCCGCGCCCGCGCGCCATGGCAATCTGGCGCGGATAATCATGGGCAAAATCCTCTTCACGCGAATAGGTGAGCTTGACCGGCGTGCCTTTCATGGTCAGCGCCAGTTCGGTGGCATGGCGGACAACATCATCCTCAAGCCGGTGGCCAAAACTGCCGCCCATCATCAGCACATGCACATGCACGTCATCTGTATCCAACCCGGCAATACGCGCCGCATTTTTCTGCACAAAGCGGGGGATTTGCGTACCGGTCCAGATATCGAGCCGGGTATCCGTGGCCAGCACCGTGGCATTGACCGGCTCAAGTGGCGCATGCGCCAGATAGGGTGCGCGGTATTCGGCCTCGGTGATGTTCGCGCCGCTCAGGGCCGCGCCGATATCGCCATCATCACGAAGCCGGCTGTCGCGGTGCTTGCGGGTGAAACTGTTTTCCAGCACCTGCCAGTGATCCGCCATCTCAGCCGGGTAGGGGGCGGGGCCCCAGTCCGGCTCGATCGCCAGCGCCGCCTGCATGGCGCGCCAGCTATTGTCGGCAATCACCCCGATGCCGCCGGTTATGGCGGTGATTTTCAGCACCCCGCGCATCGCTTCGGCCGTAGAGGCGTCATAACCCTTCACCGCCCCGCGCCTTGGATTGAGCCGCACCGCCGCATGCACCATGCCGGGCGGGTTCTGATCAATGCCATATGCCTGCGTGCCGGTTGATTTGGCAATGATATCAATGCGCTGCATTGGCTTACCGATCAATCGCCATTGATCATGAGAGCGCAGGGTGACATCGGATACCGGATCAATCCCGGCGGCAATCGGGGCCAGATCGACATAGCTGATCGCGCTGCCATCAGGCAGGTGGACCGCGCCATCAGAGGTGGTCAGCCGTTCCACCGGCAGGCCGGATTTTTGCGCGGCGGCGGCCTTGAGCGTTTCGCGCGCCACCGCCCCGGCGATGCGCAGTTTCTCATAGCTGTCGGGCACCGAGGAGGAGCCGCCGGTAATCTGCAGACCGAGAAATTTTATCGGCGCGTCCATGATCGCCCGGCTGGTCTCGGCGATAAAACTGTCATCGGTTGAGCGAAAAGGTACCGCATCCTGCGACAGCGCCGTGTTGTAATAGGCCGGGCTGGGCGGGCCGGGATCGGCCTTGATCTGATCGAGGCGCAGATCAAGCTCTTCGGCAATCAATGCCGCCTGCATCGAATAGGCCCCCTGACCCTTGTCGGCATGCGGGGTGATCAGGGTGATGCCCCCCGGTGTGATCAGCACATAAGGCGTGAGCGCGGCCTCGCCGTCTTCAAGCCCGTCAAGCAGCGGGTTGGCGGCGGGGCGCTTATACATGACATAGCCAAAGGCCACGCCGCCAGCGATGGCCGCTGAGCCAATAAGAAACGTGCGCCGGGCGATGGTTTTGATGCGTCCCATATCAGCCCTCCCGCAGCCGGGCGGCGGCGGATTTGACAGCCTCGCGGATACGCGGATAGGTGCCGCAGCGGCACAGGTTGCCGCTCATGGCGTCATCAATATCCGCATCTGTCGGATCGGGATTTTCCGCAAGATATGCCGCGGCCGACATGATCTGCCCCGATTGGCAATAGCCGCATTGCGCCACCTGATGCGTGATCCACGCCTCTTGCACCGCATGCAGGGCATCGGGCGTGCCCAGCCCCTCAATCGTGGTGATTTCCCCCACGGCATCCTCGGCCCAGACCTGGCACGCGCGCGTGGCCACGCCGTCAATATGCACCGTGCAGGCGCCGCATTGGCCAATGCCGCAGCCATATTTCGGGCCGGTGAAGCCCAGCTCATCGCGCAGAACCCATAAAAGCGGCATGTCAGGCTCGACATCAACCTCATAATCGGTACCGTTGACGCTGAGTTTCATGGGGGCTGCCTCCGGGTTTATGGGATGGCGCATCATTGCGCCATATCGCCCATCCGTCCAGTGCTACGTTACGTTGACATCCTGTAGCCACCCAAGCACTGGCCCGGTTGGCATTTTGCCAAAATCTGCAGATTTATCGGAGGCGCATTGCGCCGTGAGACAGATAATGGAGCGGGTAACGGGAATTGAGCTCGTAACTTAATCTCTATAGTCTCGGATAGCAGTCTGATCGAGCACCTTAGCTGGGACAAGGCGGTAGTGTCGCTCTTCGACAACCTTGATCTCGTCGCCTTGAAGCGTCAGCTCAAACAGGGCGATAATTTGGTCATCCATGAACTGTGCGGCAATCGCACGACACCGCATGTCAGGGAACTTGTCTTCAACAAAGCGGATGTCTTGGGAAATTTGGACGATACCAATCTGATCTTTCCCACCTTTTGCCTGAACCGGAATGACGTAATGGCAACCCCGTTTATCGAGTCCGACATAGAGCTCGTCGATTTCGATCTGGCCAATGCCTTTCACAGTCGTGCGAAGATGGTTCTGTAAACTGTATGTAGTGAGGCCCAAGAAGGTATCGATCAATCGGTTGTAACGAACGATGGCCAAGAGGGCCTGCTCATCGTCGAGCGCATAGGCGCGGATAAGTTCTGGGGTCGCATCTGGAATATCGATCCTAATAAGGTCTTCACGAGGCAGAACACGATTAAATTTGACCAAGCGAAACCTGTAAACGGCCTTCCCTGCAAGCTCGATTACCCATTCCATACCGTCTGGCTGGGTCTGGACGATGCTCTCGGGCAAAGCGACCCTAAACCGAAACGAATAAAGCACATCACCCAAATTCTTCGGCAGCTTGATGCTTAACGTTTTGGCAGTGGCTTCAATATCCGTCCGTGCAAATTCGAGTTCGGTTTCCCCGTCGCTATAACGATCAAGGAATATCTTCTCAATAAGTGCGCCATACCGATTGAGGGCTTTAGCCATGAGCGACCCTCGCAGCGTTGCGTTGTTCTTCGATCTCTTCCTGTTTTCGCTTTGTCGCGCCACTTTTCCGATCCCGTTTGCTCGGCGGGGCCTGCACCCCAAAATGTCGTGACGCCTGGAAGAGATTGAGTGTTAAAAGCTTGGGGTCGCCAAGAGGGATAGTTTCGCCCGGTCTCGACGGCTTTACGCCAAGGGCTTCAATAATTTTGGCTGCGATCACCCTAGCCAACGGCGGGGGAACGGCATTTCCGATCTGTCGTGCTCCGTGCCATTTTGTAGCGTTAAGCCTGAACCAATCTGGGAAGCCGTGCAGCCGTGCCATTTCACGCACGGTTATGCAGCGGGCATAACGATAGTGGATCGGACGCGGGCTGGTGAATGCCCCCCTCGCCCCATCTGTCCCTGCCCGGAGCGTATTCGAGACGCCGCCGCTCGGAAGCCTGAAAAAGCGGCTTATAGGTTCAACCGTTCCTTCCTCCGTTTGACGAAACCGCCTTCTGGAAATTTCGGTGTGTACTGTTCGAGCGCTAGAGGTGAGAACATTGGGTTCCCAATGCCGCACATATCCAAAATGCCAAGCGTCGTTCTTAAGGCATCGTAGTTCAGTCGCGTACTCAGATGGATCGCCAAAACGGGCTGTCTTGACCGCATCACTTGCATAGAGAGTTTCAAAGGTGTCTGCGTCGGGTAGGTCGCCGATCGCTTCAGCACATGATGGCCCAAAACCCAGTTCTGGATAAAGCTTTGGTCTTCCTGGAATGTTTGTTTTTGGCATGGGGTATTCAGGAAGCGCATAGCCCTTTTTCACACCCATCAGGATGAAGCGTTCACGCGATTGCGGGGTGCCAAAGTGAGCCGCATTAAGCACCTTCCAGGGCAAGCGGCATTCGTACCCTGCCTGATCGAATGCTTTCACCAATTCTTTCAAGAATACTTGGTGTTTGCCAACGGTAAGACCTTTGACGTTTTCGAAGACGAAACTTTCAGCATCTAGCTCACGTACAAGGCGAACAAAGTCCAGAACGAGTTTGTTTCGTGGATCTTCGAGCACTCGATGGCCGATCAGAGAAAACCCCTGACAAGGTGCCCCACCAAAGACGCAATCAATTTGCTTGCCGACTAAGCCTGCACGCCGCCTAATTTCGCTGCCTGAAAGGTCTGCTACAGACGTAGGAATCACAGTCGCGTCGGGGAAGTTGAACTCGTGAACGGCGCAATGTACAGGGTCGATCTCTACAGCCACTTTCACATCAAACCCGGCCTGCTCGAATCCGAGGCTTAAGCCCCCTGCCCCTGCAAATAAGTCGATGCCGATTGGTCTGAACACTGCACTAGCTTCCGTTTTTTGCTTCAATAGCAAACATAAATTGTTTTGTTGATCGTATTGTTAAGCGTTATTGCATGCAAGTGCGCTCGCGTAATGGCGTTTCACAACTCTGGGAAAACTCTGGGTGAGATACTCCCAGATGCCCCCAGATGTTCCCGTTTTTTCCCATATCGTAATTTTCATACCCGCCGAATTATCCCGAATATATCCTCGTAATATATTGATATAAAAGAGTAAAATTAAGGGTCATGTTGGAGCGGGTAACGGGAATTGAACCCGTAACTTAAGCTTGGGAAGCTCGCGTGATACCTTTTCACCATACCCGCGCTCTTATGGGGCAGATAGGCCTTTGCCGAAGGCGGGTCAAGCCTCGCTGCGTTTGCGGCGGCGGCGTCGGCCTCCTTCGCCCCCATCGCGGCCCCCGGCATTGAAATTGGGGTTGGGCAGGGTGACGATCTTGTGCAGCTCGGGGAACGGATCGGTTTTGTGCGGTATGGCGTTGGCCGCAACAAAATGATCCTGAAATTTTGGGGCAATCGCGGTTTCGATCTTGGTGATCTCGCCCACGGTTTTTTCGATCTCGGCACGCGCGGCCACGTTGCACAGGGCGATGCGCGCGCCGGTACCGGCGGCATTGCCTGCGGATGAAACCTTGTCCAATGGGGCATCCGGGATCATGCCCAGAACCATCGCGTGCAGGCTTGAGATATGCGCGCCAAAGGCCCCGGCCAGAACGATGCGGTCCACATTGTCAACGCCGCGCTCATCCATCAATAGCCGCGCGCCCGCGTAAAGGGCGGATTTGGCCAGTTGGATGGCGCGGATATCGCCTTGGGTGACGGTGATGCGCGGCCCGCCCTCCGCACTGGCGTCATGGATCAGATAGGCATGGGTGCGCCCTTCGGGGATTGCGCGGGAAGTGCCGGTTTGTGCGGCCGAGCCGATCAGGCCGTTTTCATCAAGTAGGCCGCTCATGCGCATTTCCGCCACCGCCTCGATGATGCCCGAGCCGCAGATGCCGGTGATGCCGGTGGATTCTGTTGCTTCGTCAAACCCTTCCTCATCCGACCACAGATCACAGCCGATCACCCGAAAGCGCGGCTCTTTGCTGGTGGGATCAATCCGGATGGCCTCGATCGCGCCGGGGGCCGCCCTTTGCCCCGCGCTGATCTGCGCCCCTTCAAAAGCCGGGCCGGTGGGCGAGGAACAGGCCAGCACACCGGATTTATCGCCCAGCAAAATCTCGGCATTGGTGCCCACGTCGATGATCAGTACCAGATCATCGGATTTGCCGGGCTCTTCCGACAGGGCCACGGCGGCGGCATCGGCCCCCACATGGCCCGCGATGCAGGGCAGGATATAGGTGCGCGCACGCGGGTTGATACTGGTGAGGTCAAGCTCATGCGCGGCCATTGAAATGCTTGAGGAGGTAGCCAGCGCAAAAGGTGCCTGTCCCAGTTCAAACGGATCAATCCCCAGTAACAGATGATGCATCACCGGGTTGCAGACGAAAACCGTTTCAACGATCAGGTCCGCGTCAATCTCGGCTTCAACCGCAATTTCAGCCGCCAGCGTATTGAGCGCCTCGCGCACCGCCGCCGTCATTTCCTTGTCGCCGCCGGGGTTCATCATCGAATAGCTGACCCGGCTCATCAGGTCTTCGCCAAAGCGGATTTGCGGGTTCATGATGCCGGAGGAGGCCACAACAACACCGGTTTCAAGATCGGTCAGATGCGCGGCGATGGTGGTGGAACCCAGATCAATCGCAAGGCCGTAAAGCCCGGCCTCGTGCAGGCCGGGCCAGATTTCAAGCACACGGGCGGCCTCATCCTTATGGGATTTGTGCAAGGCCACTGTGACCTGAAACTTGCCCTTGCGCAGGGTGGGCTGCAGCTTGGAAATCAGCGTAAGATCCGCGCGGATGGCGGGGATTTCCCATTGCTCAGACAAGGCCCGCGCAAGGCGTTCCAGATCGCCGGTGGGGGTGTGCATGTCGGGCTCATCGACCTCGACAAAATAAAGCCGGGTGGCCGGGTCCATGATGATGGCGCGGGCCGAGGCGGCTTTGCGCACCACCTGTTTATGCAGTTGCGATTCCGGCGGGACATCAATCACCACATCATTCATGATCTGTGCCTGACAGCCAAGGCGGCGGCCGGGTTTCAGCCCGCGTTTGTCGTCATAGCGCTGCTCGACCGCGTTCCATTCCGACAGGGCATCCTTGGCCACGCTAACGCCGTGCTTGGGAAACTCGCCATAAGACGGGGTGATCTGACATTTGGAACAGATACCGCGCCCGCCGCAGACCGAATCAAGATCAACCCCCAACTGCCGCGCGGCGGTCAGAATCGGGGTGCCCTTGGCAAAATGCCCGCGTTTGCCGGAGGGGGTGAAAACGACGAGGGGATCAGCATCTGACATAGGAAAAACCTTACCTGTTGCAGGGGTCTTATACGGGATCTGGACAAATGCGAAAGCCTGTGACCGGCAGAAAATGACATTTCAGCGGCACGGGTGGCCTATGGGCTCAGGCCCAGGGGATTTTCCAGTCAAACAGCCATACCATCAAAGGCACCGGTGCGGTGGCAAGCGCCACGGTCAGCAGCGCCACGGGCAGGCGAAACAGCCCGGAAAGCCCGGCCAGAAGGGCGATGCCACCGCCGCCGCCGATCACCGAATTGCCGGGGATATTGATCAGCACCGCCAGCACCAGATAGCGAAACCGCAAGATTCGCGGGCCGATGCGGCTGGGCAGAAGCGATTGCAGCAGCGCCACCCGCTCAGCCGGAGCCAGCGGCTCAAGCCGGTCAAGCAGATCGCAGGCTTTCCTCAGGCGCAGATCCCGAAACACCTGTTGCAGCCAAGCATAAGGCACCCGGCAGCCAACCAGCAGCGCCAGAGCCAGCCCCAGTGTTGTGGCGGCCCAGACAGGCAAGGCCCAGTCCGGGCCGCTGATCATCAGCAAAGACAGGCCAATTTCAATGCCCGGCACAAAAGGGATGGCAATCAGCAGCGCATAAAGCAGCAGCATGGCAATCGTCAGCCCCGGCATGGCCCAGCTATATTTGCTGGCTTCCAGACGTGGCTCGGCCCATTGGATCAGCAGGTGCAGGGCATAGGCCAGCGCCACAAGCACAATGAGGCGCAGGGCACTACGCAAAATGGCAAACGGCAAAGAGGGCAGGGCGGGTTGATCCATTATCCTATTGTGGCAGGGCAGCCGCCGCTGGCCAAGCCACAATCAACCTCTGATCACGCATCTGTGTAAGGCCTGTGTGCTCTGGCATGGCTGGCGGAATTCAGCGCGCGAAAATGAAGCCCAGCGTGTTGAGCAAAAGCTGCGCCGCCAGAATGGACGTGCTATCGGTCGGATCATAGGCCGGGGCCACCTCGACCAGATCAATCCCCGCAATTTCATGGTTTTGTGCCACCGATTGCATCAGCTCCAGCACCTCGTAATACAAAAATCCGCCATGGCTCGGTGTGCCGGTGCCCGGCGCAATCGAGGGGCAGAAGGCATCAATATCAATGGTGATATAAAGCCGGGCGCCCTTGGGAATGCGCGCGGCGGTGGCCTCGGTGCCCAGAGCCCGCATTTGCCGGACTGATAAAATATCCGAACCCATGGCGCGGGCGGCCTCATACCCCTCTTTGGCGGTGGAGCTGACATTGCGGATACCAAGCTGCGTGAGGCCGGTGACATAGGCCTTTTCCGCCGCGCGGCGCATCGGGTTGCCATGGCCATGGCGCACCCCGTGGCGTTCATCGACAAAATCCAGATGCGCGTCGATTTGCAGGATATGGATATTGCCCCGGCCTTCAAAGGCGTTGATGCAGGGAATATTGATCGAATGATCGCCGCCGATGGTGACGGGCAGGGCACCGGCATCCAGAATCGCCCGCACGCCTGCCTCGATATTGGCGTGGCTTTTCATCGTGTCCGTATGCACGATATCGGCGTCGCCAATATCAACAATGCGCACGTCACCGGGCAGATAGGTGACATCATCCTCATGATCATAGGCACCCGCATGGCCAAAGCTGAACAAAGTTGAGGCTTCGCGCACCGAGCGCGGCCCGAACCGCGCGCCGGGCCGCCACTGCGTGCCCGCATCAAACGGCGCGCCAAGGATGGCCACATCGGCGTCAATCGCCTGCCAATCGCTCACATAAGGCCGCTTGCCGAAGGTGGAAATGCCAACAAAGGGCAGATCAAGCCGCCCGGTTTCATATCCGTGTTTGCTCATGCTCTGTCTCCGTTAGCGTTTTCTCATCACAACATCGGTGAAATACGCAACACTATGACCACCGGTATTATCGCTGTCACAAAAAACAGCCAGGGTTTTCAGGCGGGGCTTGTCCTGCAATCCTGTTGCCTTGCGGTAAATATCCAGCAAATCAACAGTTTGCGCCTGCCATTTTCCGGCATTTTCATCCCGGCCATTGGCCACATAATGGGCAAAATCCCCGATATATTTATACTCACCCGGCTTGAAATGGCGGTTGCTCCAGATGATCTCGGCGTGGTGCGCCTGCCCGGCCTCATCCATGAACCCCATGAACAGGCGGGCGGGGTGATCATCGCCCTCTTTGGTGCGCTCGTCGAGGTCGCTTTCGATCGGGTCTTCGATAAACCACGACCATTCGAGCACGGGAAATTCAACCAGATCAATATCGGTGTTGCGCGCCAGAATGGAGCCGCCCGCATTGGTTTCACAGCGCAGCGCCTTTTTGCCCTGTTGCTCGACCAGTGACAATTCCATCGGCGGCGTGAACCAGAATGTCTCGTGCCGCCAGCCCTCGGGCAGGGGATCAAGGCCGGTGAGATTTGAAAAATCCAGAACGCGGATGGTGGTACCCGCACCGGCAACCACGGGGGCCGCTTCCCGGTCAGGCCCGGTCATATAAAAGGCCCCGGCGGCGATTGCCAGAAGCACGATGGCAAGGCGGAGCAGGCGGGATTTCAACAATCTGGCAAGCATGTCATTTCTTTCGCGTGTTTTGCTGGTAATGCACAGGTATGAGCCCCCTCGCAGGGCCGGAATGCAAGCCCGAAAATGTATTTACCCGCGCGCTGAACAGGCCGAGATTTTCGCATAATGCCAAAATGGGGGCAATTCCGCCCTTTCCCCCAAAGCCAATCCATGAAATAGGGAAGCGCCAAACGAGCCCTGCCATGGAGAGAGACAATGGAGATTCGTGAGGCCCTCACCTTTGATGATGTTTTGCTGGTTCCTGCCGCGTCCAGCGTGCTGCCGAATATGGCCGATACACGCACGCGGGCAAGCCGGACGATTGATCTCAATATCCCGCTTCTGAGCTCGGCCATGGATACGGTAACCGAAGCGGATATGGCAATCTGCATGGCGCAGGCGGGCGGCATGGGGGTGATCCACCGCAATCTTGATCCTGAGGAACAGGCCCGGCAGGTGCGGCGCGTCAAGCGTTTTGAAAGCGGTATTGTCTATAATCCGATCACTCTTACGGCGGATCAGACATTGGCCGATGCCAAGGCGCTGCAGGCGCGTTACCGGGTCAGTGGCTTTCCCGTGGTGGATCAACAGGGCCGGGTGGTGGGTATTGTCACCAACCGCGACATGCGCTTTGCCGAGGATGATAAAACGCCCGTTCGGGTGATGATGAGCGCGGAAAATCTGGCTATGTTGCAGGAACCGGCCGATCTCAATGAAGCCAAAAGCCTGATGCGGGCGCGGCGGATTGAAAAGCTGCTGGTCACCAATGGCGCGGGCAAACTGACCGGGCTTTTGACCCTGAAAGACCTGGAACAGGCGGTGCTTAACCCCAGTGCCTGCAAGGATAATCTGGGCCGCCTGCGGGTGGCGGCGGCCTCGACCGTGGGCGATGCCGGGTTTGAACGCTCCGAGGCGCTGGTGGATGCGGGCGCGGACATGATCGTGATCGACACGGCGCACGGCCATTCCGAGGGGGTGGCCCTGGCAGTGGAACGCGCCAAGCGGCTTTCCAATGAGGTGCAGATCGTGGCTGGGAATGTGGCCACGGCCGAGGCGACGCGCGCCCTGATCGGGGCCGGTGCCGATGCGGTCAAAGTGGGCATCGGGCCGGGCAGCATCTGCACCACCCGCATGGTGGCCGGGGTGGGCGTGCCGCAGCTTACGGCGATTCTGGATTGCGCCAGCGGTGCCGGTGACGTGCCGGTGATTGCCGATGGCGGCATCAAGTTTTCCGGCGATTTCGCCAAGGCGATTGCCGCGGGGGCATCCTGCGCCATGGTCGGCTCCATGCTGGCGGGCACCGATGAAAGCCCCGGTGAGGTGATCCTGTATCAGGGGCGCTCATTCAAATCCTATCGCGGCATGGGCTCGCTTGGGGCGATGGCGCGCGGCTCGGCGGACCGGTATTTCCAGAAGGACGCGGCCAGTGACAAACTGGTGCCCGAAGGCATCGAGGGGCAGGTGCCTTATAAAGGCGGTGCCGGGCAGGTAATTCATCAGCTTGTGGGCGGGTTGCGCGCCGCCATGGGCTATACCGGCAACGCCACGATTGAGGACATGCGCAGAACCAGCAAGTTTGTCCGGATCACCGGCGCGGGCCTGCGCGAAAGCCATGTGCATGATGTGCAGATAACTCGCGAAAGCCCGAACTATCGGGTTGGATAAATCGTAATAATATCAATATGATAAAAATCTAACTTAAAGTGAAGCCATGACCCCTTCAGCCCGCATTCAGGCCACGATCGTGATTCTGGACAGCATCCTGGATGGGGCCCCTGCTGAAAAGGCCTTGACCGGCTGGGCGCGCAAATCGCGCTTTGCCGGTTCCGGGGACAGGGCCGCTATCCGCGATCATGTCTATCAGGCGCTGCGCTGTCGCCGGTCCTATGCCTGGCTTGGCGGAGGCGATACCGGGCGCGGCCTGATGATCGGGGCTTTGCGCGCGGCGGATAGAACGCTTTCAGAGTATTTCAACGGGCTGGGTTACGGCCCTGACCCGCTGAGTGAGGCCGAGGCTCAATCCGGGCAAGGGCCTTCAGGCATGGGGCAAGAGTTTAATCTGCCGGATTGGCTTATTCCCATATTTATCAATTCATTAGGCGATAATGCTAAAGCTGCTGCACAGGCTTTGCGCTTGCGCGCGCCGGTGATGCTGCGGGTGAATTCGCGTAAATCCACGCGCGCGGATGCGATTGCCAAACTGGCCGAAAGCGGCATTGAAGCACAGGCCCATGATATTGCCCCCACGGCCCTGATCGTAAGCGATGGCGCGCGGCGCGTGGCGGGATCAGAGGCGTATCAACAAGGCTGGATTGAATTACAGGATGGCTCAAGTCAGGCCGCCATGGAAACCCTTGAAATTGCACCGGATATCAGGGTTCTGGATTATTGCGCCGGGGGCGGTGGCAAGACGCTGGCACTGGCCGCACGGGCGCAGGCCGAATGGCTGGCCCATGATGCCGATGCGGATCGGATGAAAGACCTGCCCGCGCGGGCTAAACGTGCCGGGATTGATGTTGAGATTTTGCAGGATGCCACGGCGAAGGCACCTTATGATCTGGTGCTATGTGATGCGCCCTGTTCCGGCAGCGGCGCGTGGCGGCGCACGCCGGATGCCAAATGGCGGCTTACCCCCGAGCGATTGGCGGAACTGACGGCCATGCAGGATCAGATATTGCAGGATGCGGCAATGCTGGTGGGGGCGGGCGGCAGGCTGATCTATGCCACCTGCTCGATCCTGAGCGTGGAAAATCAGGATCGGATTGCGCAGTTTCTGGCTCAAACACCGGGCTGGCACGCGGATCTGCAAAGGCATTGGCCGCTCTCCGAGGGCGGAGATGGGTTTTTCATAGCGCATCTAGGCAGAAATTAAAAATACTTAGCAACCTTGACGTGTTTTTCATGATGGCGTTAAATCATGGTTAAGTCTTTTAAGCCAGTGTTGGTTTGAATGAACCATGATGCGAGGGCAGCGCCTTTGGCTTTTTTGAATATTTCCGCAGGCCCGGTACGTCAGGCGGCCGAGCGTTTGCGGCCCCGGGCGGGCATTATTCTTTCGGCCTCTGTCATATTTGTTGTTATCGGCTGGCTGGCCCCGGATGAGACGATGCGCTTTGCGGTACTGGTTCTTGCCGCGATACTGGCGATGGCGGCGTTCTGGATCACGGTATTTTCCAGCTCTGCCCTGGCACCGGCGCGCCATGCGGCGCTGACACTGGCGGAATTCATCGTCCATGACAGCGCCCCAAGCATTGTGACCGGGCTCGATGGGGCGATCATCTGCCATAACAAGGCGGCGGGAAAAAAATTCGATATGGCGGCGGCCACAACACTGGCAGGCGCGCTGCAATCGACCCTGGCCAATCCCGGTGCGATATTGTTTCGCATGGGCACAAAAGCCGAAACCATGGGTGCGGCGCAGGAAGATATTGTAACCCGGGGGGGGCATGTGCGCATCGCGGTTCACCGCGCCGGGGCGGATCAGCTTCTGTGGCGGATTGAGAAATCGGCGGATAAACCACAGCGCAGCAGTGATCCGATGCCCTTGCCGATGCTGACGGTGGGGCGCAATGATGCGATTTTGTTCATGAACCGCGCCGCGCGAGAACTGGTTGGGGAACGCGCCCGCACATTGGACCGGGTTTGCCGAAAACTGCCGCTCAGATCGGGGCAACTCAATGACATCAGCACCAGTGATGGCGTGACGTCATGCCTGGTGGTCGAGCTGGAAGGCACCGCCGGTCGGCGCGAAGTTTTTCTTCTGCCGGGGGTTGCCGCAACGGAACGGCAGCCCGATGGCTGGACTTTTTTTGATGAGCTTCCTGTGCCGCTTTTGAAGCTTGCACGCGGCGGCGATATTCAGCTTTCCAATCAGCCGGCCCGTGATTTGCTTGGGGTTGAAAGCTGTGCCGGCAAGGTGCTGGGCGATTTCATGGAAGGGCTGGGGCGTTCGATCCCCGATTGGCTTGAGGATGCCGCCGTGGGGCGGGGCACCGTGCATTCGGAGTTTTTGCAGGTCAAGCGCAAAGATAAAGAGGTGTTTTTGCAAGTCACGCTCAACCGCGCCATGGAAGAGGGCGAAACCATTCTGATTGCCGTTCTGAATGACGCGACCGAGCTGAAATCACTCGAGGCGCAGTTTGTACAAAGCCAGAAAATGCAGGCCATTGGGCAACTGGCGGGCGGGGTGGCGCATGATTTCAATAACCTTCTGACGGCCATATCCGGCCATTGCGATTTACTGCTTCTGCGCCATGACCAAAGTGATCTTGATTATAGTGATCTGATGCAGATCAACCAGAATGCCAATCGCGCGGCGGCGCTCGTGGGGCAGCTTCTGGCCTATTCGCGCAAACAGACCTTGCGGCCCGAGGTGATGGATATGCGCGATATGCTGTCGGATCTGACGCATCTGCTTAACCGGCTGGTGGGTGAAAAGGTGACGCTGACATTAAGCCACGATCCCGGGCTTTCGGCAATCCGGGCGGACAAGAGACAGTTGGAACAGGTGCTGATGAATCTTGTGGTGAATGCCCGTGACGCGATGAGACAGGGCGGGGATATCCGGATTGAAACTGAAAATCTGCTGTTGAAAGAACCATTGCGCCGGGATCGCGCGGTTGTGGCGCCGGGGAAATATGTTTCCGTCAAGGTGATTGACCAGGGTGTTGGGATCCCGGCGGATAAACTGCAAAAGGTTTTTGAGCCGTTTTTTACAACCAAACGTGTGGGTGAAGGCACCGGGCTGGGCCTGTCAACGGCATATGGCATCATCAAGCAAACCGGCGGGTTTATCTTTGTGGATAGCGTGCCGGGCGCGGGTACAAGTTTTCAGCTTTTGTTGCCTGCACATGATGTGATTGAACCAGTGGCAACGCATCAGCCAGAAGTGAAGACCGTCGCAGATGAGATTGATGGGGTTGTCCTTTTGGTTGAGGACGAGGCGCCGGTGCGGGCTTTTGCCAGCCGGGCCCTGCAATTGCGCGGCTTTACCGTGCTCGAGGCAGAATCCGGCGAGGATGCACTTGAGCTTTTACAGGATGATGATCTGAAAATTGATGTGTTTGTCACCGATGTGATCATGCCGGGCATCGACGGGCCCACCTGGGTCTTGCAGGCGCGCAAGCAAAGGCCGGATGTCAGCGTTGTTTTCATGTCCGGCTATGCGGAAGAAACCTTTGGCAATAGCCAGTCAAAAATCCCCAATTCGGTGTTTTTACCCAAACCCTTCTCGCTCACAGCGCTGACCGAAACGGTTCAGGGGCAGTTGAATGTAAAATCCGCGCCGGTTTCAGCGTGAGCGCGGCAATGAATAGGATCCATCCGCGCCAATCGAGTGCCACAAGGCAAATTCATCCGCGCATTTCCGGCGCAATCGCGCCTCGACATCCGGCATCAGTTCCAACGGCATTTCCGGCGATACATTCTGGCGGGTGGTGGTGATACTGCACCCAAGCCGATCTTCCAGAAAGGCAATGATCCCGGCCTGATCCTCATAGCGAAAAACATGCGTGGCCGCAGTGCCATTTCCGGCAGGTTCCAGAAATTTTGCCTGTGAGCCCACATTGGCAAAACTGGGCTTGTCGCCGCGCATATAGGCCTCGATGAATTCATCAAAACTGATATCATGGGTGGCGTTGGGCATGTCTTTCATGAAATCACGCCTGCGATAGCGATACCAACTGCCCAGCCAGCTAATCGGCTCGCGGATTACCGCCATGACATCAAGATCACCCCCGATGAATTTCTCCAGCATCGGGCGAAAATAACGGTTATAGCGAAAAACCGGCGCGTGTTTAAGCTCGGGCGGGTCCGATACAATCAGGCTTGCCAATGGCGCAAGTGCGGCCTGATAGGCGGTTGTGCCGGTTTTCGGCACACTGAGAATAACCAGTTTTGCCTTGGAAAATACAAGCATATCAGGGGCTTCTCCGATGAATTAAGCATTTTTGTTATCTGTAAACTACTCTTTAACTCTTCTGGGCAAAAGTGAAGATATGAACAATTTTCTTGAAATGTTCTCTTTTTGTCTCCATAAGGCGAAGAACAAGAGGTGAACAAGGCAGTGATTGCCGCCCGCAACCGGGTGTGGAATAAGGAAGTGAACAATGGCAACGGCAGATCTTTTATCAATGGACAACAAAAAAAACGCAGACAAGCAAAAGGCGCTGGACAGTGCTCTGGCGCAGATTGAACGGCAGTTCGGCAAAGGCTCGATCATGAAGCTTGGTGCCGGTAACGCGGTGCAGGATATTGAGGCCACGTCCACCGGCTCGATCGGTCTGGATATTGCGCTGGGTATTGGCGGACTGCCCAAGGGCCGGATTATTGAGATATATGGCCCGGAAAGCTCTGGCAAAACCACATTGACCCTGCATTGCATCGCCGAAGCCCAGAAAACCGGCGGGGTCTGTGCCTTTGTCGATGCCGAACATGCGCTTGATCCGTCTTACGCCCGCAAACTGGGGGTTGATCTGGATGAACTGCTGATCTCACAGCCCGACACCGGCGAGCAATCGCTTGAGATTGTCGATACATTGGTGCGGTCCGGTGCGGTCAGTATGGTTGTGGTTGATTCGGTGGCGGCACTGACGCCAAAATCCGAACTTGAAGGCGAGATGGGTGATAGCAGCGTGGGCGTGCAGGCCCGGCTGATGAGCAAAGCGATGCGCAAGCTCACCGGCTCGATCAACCGCAGCAAATGCACGGTGATTTTCATCAACCAGATCCGGATGAAAATCGGCGTGATGTTTGGCAGCCCGGAAACCACATCGGGCGGCAATGCGCTGAAATTCTACAGCTCGGTCCGGCTTGATATCCGCCGCATCGGATCGCTGAAGGATCGCGATGAAATCATTGGCAATGCCACCCGCGTCAAGATTGTGAAAAACAAGGTGGCCCCGCCGTTCAAGAAGGTTGAATTCGATATCATGTTTGGTGAGGGCATCTCGAAAATGGGGGAGATGCTGGATCTTGGTGTTGCTGCCGGCGTGGTTGAAAAATCCGGCAGCTGGTTCAGCTATGGTGATGAGCGGATCGGCCAGGGCCGTGAGAATGCCAAGATATTTCTCAAGGAAAACCCGCGTGTCGCCCTTGAGATTGAAGATAAAATTCGCGCGGCACACGGGCTGGATTTTGATATGCCACCCGAGGATGTCAGCAAAACCAAGGCCGAGGATGGCGACGATATTTTAGAGGCCTGAAACCCGATATATCGGATTGAGCAAAGCCCGGGGGCCCCCTCGGGCTTTTCTTATGGTGGACATGCCCCCGATGCAGGGCTAAATCTGCAAAACCATCTGGCCATTTACCAAAAGAGAGCCCAATGCCGACGCTGAATGAAATACGCACGACTTTTCTGGATTTCTTTGACAGGAATGATCATCAGGTGGTTGCAAGCTCGCCCTTGGTGCCGCGCAATGATCCGACTTTGATGTTTGTCAATTCCGGCATGGTGCAGTTCAAGAATTGCTTCACCGGGGTTGAACACCGCGATTATAAACGCGCCACGACCAGCCAGAAATGCGTGCGCGCGGGTGGCAAGCATAATGATCTGGACAATGTCGGCTATACCGCGCGGCACCATACGTTTTTTGAAATGCTGGGGAATTTCAGCTTTGGCGATTATTTCAAAGAACAGGCAATTCCCTATGCCTGGGATTTGCTGACCAGGGATTTCGGGCTGGATAAATCGAAACTTCTGGTCACGGTCTATCATACCGATGACGAGGCGGCGGAGATCTGGAAAAAATACGCCGGATTGTCCGATGACCGGATCATCCGCATTGCCACCGATGATAATTTCTGGTCGATGGGTGCTACCGGGCCCTGCGGGCCGTGTACCGAGATTTTCTATGATCACGGGCCGGATATCTGGGGCGGGCCGCCGGGCAGCAAGGATGAGGATGGCGACCGGTTTATCGAGATCTGGAACCTGGTTTTCATGCAAAATGAGCGACTTAACGATGGCACGCTGCGCGATCTGGATATGCAATCCATCGATACCGGCATGGGGCTGGAACGCATCGGCGCGCTCTTGCAGGGCAAGCACGACAATTACGACACCGATCTGATGCGCAGCCTGATTGAGGCCAGCGCCAATGCCACCAGCACAGACCCGGACGGGCCGGGCAATGTGCATCACCGGGTGATTGCCGATCATCTGCGCTCGACCTCATTCTTGATCGCCGACGGGGTGATGCCCTCGAATGAGGGCCGTGGCTATGTGCTGCGCCGGATCATGCGCCGGGCGATGCGGCATGCGCATCTTTTGGGGGCGCGCGATCCGGTGATGCATCGGCTTGTGCCCGCATTGGTGGGGCAAATGGGACAGGCCTTCCCCGAGCTTGGCCGGGCGCAGGCGATGATTGAAGAAACGCTTGAATTGGAAGAAACCCGGTTCAAACAAACGCTTGAACGTGGTTTGCGGCTGCTCGATGAGGAATTGGGCGGCTTGCCCGAAGGTGCGGCCCTGCCCGGCGAGACGGCGTTCAAGCTTTATGACACATTCGGATTTCCGCTGGATCTGACGCAGGATGCTCTGCGCGAGCAGGGCCGAGAAGTGGACACGGGCGGCTTTGATGCGGCCATGGCTGAACAAAAAGCCCGGGCGCGGGCGGCCTGGTCGGGCACGGGCGAGGCGGCGGATGCAAGCGTTTGGTTTGATATTGCCGAACATGCGGGCACCACCGAATTCCTGGGCTATGACACGGAAATTGCCGAGGGCCAGATCATGGCGCTGCTGCGTGATGGCACCCAGGTTGAGACAGCCGGGAAAGGCGAAACCGTGCAGATTGCGCTCAATCAGACGCCATTTTACGCCGAATCCGGCGGGCAGGTGGGCGATAGCGGGGTTTTGAAAGTTGAGGGCGGCACGGCCCGGATATCCGACACCAAAAAAGCGGCAAATGTGTTCATTCACTTTGCTGAAATTACCGAAGGTGCGGTTTCAAACGGGCAGGCGGCGCAGCTCGAGGTTGATCACGCGCGGCGCGCGGCTATCCGGGCCAACCATTCGGCCACGCATCTGTTGAACGAGGCCTTACGCCAGGCTTTGGGCGATCATGTGGTCCAGCGCGGCTCACTCAATGCCGAGGACCGGCTGCGGTTTGATTTCAGTCATAACAAGGCCCTGACCGGGGAGGAACTGGCCGGGATCGAGGCCGAAGTGAATGAATATATCCGGCAAAATACCCCGGTTGAGACCCGGATCATGACCCCCGATGATGCCCGTGCAATGGGGGCGCAGGCCTTGTTTGGTGAGAAATATGGCGATGAGGTGCGCGTGGTTTCGATGGGCCATGAGACAGGCTCGAACAAGGGGCTTGATGGTCAAACCTATTCACTTGAGCTTTGTGGTGGCACACATGTGCGTCAGACCGGCGATATCGGCCTGTTCGCTCTTACCGGCGAAAGCGCCAGCAGCGCGGGCGTTCGGCGGATTGAGGCCCTGACTGGCGCCAAGGCACAGGAAATGACATCGCAGAACAGTCAAATTCTAAGCGGTATTTGCAAAGAGCTGAAAACGACGCCGGATCAGGTGATCGCACGGATCAAAGGCGAACAAACAAAGGTTAAAGACCTGGCCAATGAAGTGGCTCAGTTGCGCCGTGAATTGGCCATGGCCGGCGGGGCCGGGCAGGGCGATGGCCCGGAAGCCATTGAAATAAATGGTATTAAATTTCTTGCACAGGTATTAAATGGCGTGTCAGGCAAAGACCTGCCCGCGCTGATTGATGAGCATAAGGCGCGGCTTGGCTCAGGCGTGGTTGTGCTGATCGCCGACACC
This sequence comes from Roseovarius sp., assembly GCA_021775255.1. Classification (GTDB taxonomy): domain Bacteria; phylum Pseudomonadota; class Alphaproteobacteria; order Rhodobacterales; family Rhodobacteraceae; genus Roseovarius. The sequence continues at coordinate 213,461 of JAJFIA010000001.1, read as the reverse complement.
GGTGACAAGGCCGCGGTGGCGGCTGGGGTGACGGAGGATCTCACCAGCCGGTTATCGGCGGTTGATCTGGTCCGGGCGGTGGTGCCGGAACTGGGCGGGAAAGGCGGCGGTGGCCGCGCGGATATGGCTCAGGGCGGGGCGCGTGATGCGGCCAACGCGGATGCCGCAATAGAGGCCGCTAGGGCCGTTTTGGAGGGATAGGATATGGCTGCGCTCTGGATTGCACATGTGACGGTGACGGATGCGGAGGCATATGGAAAATACGCCGAGCTTGCCGGGCCTGCGATTACCAAGCATGGCGGTGAATTCATCGCCCGCGCCGGCCGGTTTGTACAGCTTGAGGGCAAGGAACGCCCGCGCAATGTGGTGGCGAAATTCCCCAGCGTTGACGCGGCGGTGGGTTGCTATAATTCACCGGAATATCAGGCCGCGCTCAGCCATGCGCGCGGCGCATCCGAGCGTGAATTGATGGTGGTTGAAACAACCGAATAACGTGGCCCACAAACGAGGCAGCCTGTAAGGGCTGATGAGTGGGCCCGCTGTCCTTTATGAAACAGATTTTGCATGGCGTTTGCGCTCATGCGGATCGAGATAGCGCTTGCGCATGCGAATGGCATTTGGCGTCACTTCCACCAGCTCATCATTATCGATATAGGCAATCGCCTGTTCCAATGACAATGTGATAGGCGTGGTCAGGCGCACCGCCTCGTCGGTGCCGGAAGCGCGCACATTGGTGAGCTTCTTGCCCTTCAGCGGGTTCACTTCCAGATCATTTTCGCGGCTGTGTTCACCGATGATCATGCCAGTATAAACCTTTTCCTGTGCGCCAATGAACATCCGCCCGCGATCTTCCAGATTCCACAGAGCAAAAGCCACGGATTCGCCGTTTTCCATTGAAATCAGAACCCCCGCGCGGCGGCCCGGGATGCTGCCTTTATGGGGGGCCCAGCCGTGGAACACGCGGTTGAGCACGCCGGTGCCACGGGTATCGGTCATGAATTCGCCGTGATAGCCAATCAGCCCGCGTGACGGTACATGCGCGATGATACGGGTTTTACCTGCGCCTGCAGGCTTCATTTCGGTCAGTTCGCCGCGGCGCGGGCCGGTTATTTTCTCGATCACGGCGCCGGAAAATTCATCGTCAACGTCAATGGTGACCTCTTCGATCGGTTCCAGCTTCTGGCCGTTTTCATCTTCGCGCAGCAAAACCTGCGGCCGCGAAATGGACAATTCAAAACCCTCGCGGCGCATGTTTTCAATCAGCACACCCATCTGCAATTCGCCGCGCCCGGCCACTTCAAAGGCATCGCCGCCGGGCGTATCCGTCACCCGGATGGCAACATTGGATTCCGCTTCGCGCAGCAATCGCTCGCGAATCACCCGCGATTGCACTTTCTTGCCGTCCCGGCCGGCGAGCGGGCTGTCATTGATGCCGAATGTCACGGTAATCGTCGGCGGATCAATCGGTTGTGCTGCAAGCGGTTTTTCCACCGCCAAAGCGCAGATCGTGTCGGCCACGGTTGCCTTGGACATGCCCGCGATGCTGACGATATCGCCTGCCGTGGCCTCGGCAATATCCTGTGAGGAAAGGCCGCGGAAGGCCTGAATACGGGTGACGCGAAACTGCTCGATCTTCTGGCCCACACGCGACAGCGCCTGCACCGTTGCCCCGACTTTGAGCCGCCCGGATTCGACCCGCCCGGTCAGCAGGCGGCCAACAAATGGATCACTGCCAAGGGTGGTGGCGAGCATACGGAAATCTTCATTCTGATGGGCAACCTGGCGCGGTGGGGGCACGTGATTTATGATCAGCTTAAACAATGCCGTAAGATCCTTGCGCGGGCCGTTCAGATCATGATCCGCCCAGCCGGAGCGCCCCGAGGCATACATATGCGGGAAATCAAGCTGATCTTCCGAAGCATCGAGATTGGCAAAAAGATCAAAACATTCATCCAGCGCGCGGTCCGGCTCGGCGTCGGGCTTGTCGACCTTGTTCAAAACCACGATCGGGCGCAGGCCAAGGGCAAGCGCCTTGGAGGTCACGAATTTGGTTTGCGGCATCGGCCCTTCGGCGGCATCCACCAGCAATACAACACCGTCCACCATGCTCAGAATCCGCTCGACCTCACCGCCAAAATCGGCGTGGCCGGGGGTATCGACGATGTTGATACGGGTGCCTTTCCATTCCACAGAAGTGGGTTTGGCAAAGATGGTAATGCCGCGCTCGCGTTCCAGATCATTGCTGTCCATGGCGCGCTCGGCCACGGCCTGATTTTCCCGGAATTCACCGGATTGTTTCAGCAGTTCGTCCACCAGCGTCGTCTTGCCGTGGTCAACATGGGCGATGATCGCAATATTGCGCAGGTCCATCCGGGGCGTTCCTTGGTTGTTTGCCTGCGCCCTATACGCAGCGGCGCAGAAAGGCCAGAGGCAAAACGGGGCCGGGCCTTTTTCAGGCGGGCGCGTGGCGGCGCGGGTATGTCAGGGCTGGCAGGGGCAGCCGCAGAAATGTTGGCCCAAGGGCGCGGATATTTGCGCCTGTGCCGATTTTGAACCGCGCGAGACCGGGGGCGTTTTCGGTATCAACAGAGCCCAGATCAAACCGCTGATACCGGTGATCCGCCAACCAGTTCGAAGCCTGCCACAGCAACAGATTATGCGCGTTTTGTTGACGACCCTGATCACTGGTCCAGCCGATGTGATAGGTGGCCACGGGCCTGTGCATCAGGATCATCAGATAGGCCAGAAGTTTCCCATCCGCACGGGCCATGAACAAACGGCTGGCATTCGGGGCCTGCCGGGCCCAGGCCTGAATGAAGGCGATGGGCAAAGACCGGTAGCGCCGCGCCCGGCGCTGGCTTGCTTCCAGCGCAAGAAGAGGCGTATCGCGCGGTGGATCATAGGGGCGGTGCGTAAGGTGCAGCCCTGATTTTTCAGCCCGCCGCAAACGATTACGCCATTTGCCTTGTTGTGCCGCCAGCCGGGCCGCTTTTGACAGGGTCAGATCAAGCTCGGCCATATATTGCGGTGTGATCAGAGCCCGGTAGTTTTGCGCCTCAAAAAGCCCTGCTTCCCCCGCATCATCCGGTGCCCCCAGCCACAGCGCGCGCTTGCCAAATGCCTTTGGCAACCTGGCCAGCATGTGCCGTTTCTGATCCTGCGATGCCGCGTGATGCCAGACCGGCCCGCGCGGGAGCCAGATCAGCCGGACCGGGCCAAAACTGCGCTCAAGCACCTGCGCTTGGCCGATCGCCTGTTGCCCGTCTGTTGCCGAAAGCAGATGCACATTGGCCCCCATGGCCCTGAGCGCCAGCCCATAGCGCGGGTGCTGTTGCAGGGCACAGGCTGTTGGCGGCAATGGGCCGGGAGAGGCAAGGCGGATTTCCATGCAGCCATTAACCGGATGAAAACCTAAATCATGGTTAACTCATCCGCATGTCAGATCGCAAACACAGAATTTACGGCAAATACGCCCCCGCGCCACGCCCGACATGGGCGGCTTTGCTGTTGCTGGCGCTTGCCTTGTCGGTGCCGGTATCGGTTGTTTTGACGCTTGTAGATATGCTCAAATAAAACCCGCTCCGGTTGGGGCGGGTTGATATAGTTGCAGTTTGGGGGGCGCTCAGAACGGAATTTCATCGTCCATATTGCTGGCGGGCGCAGGGCCTGAGCCGCCGCCTTGCGCCGGGTCGCTATCGTAGTTTTCACCTGAGCCGCTGTCATACCCGCCGCCCTGGCCACCGCCCCCACCACTGCGGCCATCAAGCATGACCAGAGTGCCATCAAAACCCTGCAACACAACTTCGGTGGAATATCTGTCCTGACCGGATTGATCCTGCCATTTACGGGTTTGCAGCTTGCCCTCAATATAGATTTTCGAGCCCTTGCGCAGATATTGCTCGGCCACACGCACAAGACCCTCCTGGAATATCGCAACAGAATGCCATTCGGTACGTTCGCGGCGCTCGCCTGTGCTTTTGTCTTTCCAGGTTTCAGAGGTCGCAATGCGCAGATTGCACACCTTGCCGCCATTCTGAAACGTGCGCACTTCCGGGTCACGGCCGAGATTACCGATGAGTATGACTTTGTTAACCGAACCGGCCATCTTGTTCTCCTACATGAGTTCATTTCAGTTTTATTGATCTCACCACCCCACCGCAAGTGGGTTAAGGAAATTATAAAATTTGAAAAAAATCGTACAGATCATGCATGTTTTTGCCGACCTGGCTTAAGTTTTCTGGATATTTGCAATAAATCATCTATATTGCGCACAAATCGATCTTGGGGCGGTGGTATTTATGCGGGCATTCATGGCGACGCTGATGGCGTTCGGGCTGATGGCTTCTCAGGCTGGGGCGGCAGATATATTCTCTTCCAAAAGCGGCAGTCGGCTTTTCAAATCACAAACCAAAGTGCTCGATAACCGGGCAAGCCAGCAATACAGCGCCTCGGTGCGGTTGCAGCCGCAGAAGATTTATACGCCAACGAAATGGGGCGATGGATTGGCCCAATCCTTTAGCGGTCAGTATCGCGGGCGGTATCTGGGCATGGCGAAAGAGGCTGCCGCACGTCACGGCGTGCCGACCGATTTGTTTTTGCGGCTGGTGCAACAGGAATCGGGCTGGAAGCCTGCGGCGCGCTCTCACAAAGGGGCGATCGGGCTGGCGCAGTTGATGCCGGACACGGCGCGCAGGCTTGGGGTTGATCCGCATGACCCTTATGAAAACCTGGAAGGCGGCGCGCGCTATCTGGCGCAGCAATACCGCGATTTCGGATCGTGGCGGCTGGCGCTGGCGGCCTATAATGCGGGGCCGGAAGCGGTGCGGAAACACGGCGGGGTGCCGCCATACCGGGAAACAAAAAATTACGTCAAGGTCATCTGGGGAAGCTGAATTACCCGGCTATTTCAATATATTAGCACTTCCCGATCTGCGCAGCTTCGAAGGGTTTTTTCCGGTGTGATGCAAGATGAAACGGGAAAAATACGCAGCCGAGCCAAAGCCCAGAAGATTGGCAATCTGACGTATGGGATCGCGGGTATCCTCTAGCATTGCAAGTGCGGCATGAAGGCTGCGCGCGGTAATCATTTCCGCTGCTGTCAGGCCGGATACCTGCCGACAGCACCGCGCCAGATGAGTGGGGGTTACGCCCAGGGTGCGGGCATAATGCGCCATCTGTTTGCCGGTTTTGAAATCGCGTTCAATCACTGTGGCAAAGGCATTGATCAATCTTTCCGCTGCCGGCATTTTCTGCGGGGTCGTGCCCTCGGATATGAGGGCGCGGCGCAACCAGATGGAAAGCAGATTGGCCTGGGCCATCATCGCCTCATCCATGAACAGGCGCACCGCAGATTGCTCACGCAGGAGAGTATCGAAAATGGCTGTCAGCTCGATTTGTGCCGATACATCTCTCAGCCTCAGATGTATGGGCTCATCCGGTAGCATGATTGATCCGTTAGGGGCAATCAGACAGACCTGGGCAAATCCCGAGCGGCCAAGTTCAAGCGAAAACATCGTGCCTGCCGGAATGAAAATCACGTTATTCACCCCAGTCCCCCGGCGTTTGCCCAGGACCGTGCAAAGCCCCTGACCGCGGGTCACATGCACAAGCGCATGGGCATTCTCACTATGTTGCAATTCATTGCGCCAGGCGCTTCCTCTGGCCCATTGTGTATGGGTGAGTATCTGAACTGGGCGGGTTTCAGTCATGAGGGCGTGTTTTCCATATTGTTGCTAATATGTAATTTTTATGCAGAATTATACCTGCATGCCAGCAATAAATGTTCAGGTATTTATACTTAAGCCATTTTCAGCTTATGCCAATCCTGCATTTTTGCGCGAAACCAGCTACGCTGACGCTTGGCATATTGCCGGGTTGCGATTGTGGCGGCCTCCTGTGCCTTCTCCAACGGGATTTCCCCATGGATGAATGCCATCAGCTCGACCGCGCCAATGGCTTTGGCGGATAATCGGGCGGGATCCCAGTCCACGGCATTGGCGCGCGCCTCCTCCAGAGCGCCTTGTGCCAGCATCATGGCAAACCGCCGGGTTATGCGGGCATTGAGCCAGGTGGGATCGGCCTCCAGCAACAGGGCGGTACAATCTTCAAGCGGCAATATCGGCGGCGGTGTTTCATCCTGCCATTCCGCCAGCCCCCGGCCGGTTGATTGCAAAACCTCCCAGGCGCGCTGCACCCGCATCGGATTTTGCCGGTCAATCCGCGCAAGCGTGGCCTGATCCAGACCTTTCAGCAAAGATTGCAGGCCCTCATCGTGCAAAATCCGCCCGGCCCCGGCCCTGATCTCTGCCGGGGTTGGCGGAATTTCGGCCAGTCCATGGGTCAACCCGGTGAAATAAAGCCCGGTGCCGCCCACTATGATCGGGCGCGGCCCCTCATCAAGAAGCGGCCTGAGATCCCGCAGCCATTGCCCGGCTGAATATTCTGCCTGCCCGGAGATATGGCCATAAAGCGCATGTGGCGCGCGCGCTTCATCTTCGGGCGTGGGCCGGGCCGTAAGAATGCGCCAGTTGTCAAAAACCTGCAGGGCATCGGCATTGATGATCCTGCCGCCCTGCGCACAGGCAATCTCAAGCGCCAGTTCAGATTTCCCCGAAGCGGTGGGGCCGGCGATCAGGATTGGCCGGTGGGGGGGGATATCAAACGGTAAGTCGATCATTGCGACGGGATAGACAGTTTCAATCCCGCTTGCGAGCCGGATTTCGTTAATATACGTGTATAAGCCCGATTTATGCGATTGAACCGGCGGGCTATTTGCTACATTTTGTGGTAAACGCAAATGACGCCACAAACGGAGCGCAGCCCATGCCCGATGATTCCCCTGCAACATTCAACCGCGTGATGCTGAAAATTTCGGGCGAGGCATTGATGGGGGATCAGGCATATGGGCTGCATCCGCCCACGGTCGAGCGCATCGCCAATGAGATCAAAACCGTTCATGACATGGGGGTTGAGATTTGCATGGTGATCGGCGGCGGCAATATTTTCCGCGGGCTTCAGGGCTCGGCTCAGGGGATGGAGCGCACCACCGCCGATTATATGGGCATGCTGGCCACGGTGATGAATGCGCTGGCGATGCAAAGCGCTTTGGAAACAATCGGCGTGTATTGCCGGGTGATCAGCGCCATAAGGATGGATGAGGTGGCCGAGCCTTATATCCGCCGCCGCGCGGTGCGCCACCTTGAGAAAAAACGGGTTTGCATCTTTGCTGCGGGCACCGGAAACCCCTATTTCACGACCGATACAGCCGCCACGTTGCGCGCCAGTGAAATGGCCTGCGAGGCGATATTCAAAGGCACAAAGGTGGATGGGGTTTATGACAAGGATCCGGCAACCAACGCAGATGCCAGACGGTTTGACAAGATCAGCTATGATGAGGTGCTGGCCAAGCATCTCAAGGTGATGGATGCAAGTGCCATTGCGCTGGCGCGTGACAACAATCTGCCGATTGTGGTGTTCAGCCTGGATGAGCCGGGCGGGTTCAAAGGCATTCTGGCGGGGCGTGGCACCTATACAACGGTGCATGGTTAACGTATTTATTAACCTGTTCTCATGATATGCATCGCAGTTGGAGCAAAAAGATGTCTGACAAAGTGCTTGAAACCGTGCAACGGATCATATGCCAGGTAATTGGTGCCAAACCGGAAGATGTCAAAGCCGATACAAGGTTTTCTGAGCTAGATATCGACGAGGAAGAGTTCTACCGGATTTACAAGAGATGTTGTTCCGAGTTGCATGTATCTCTCAACAGCATCCTCAATACAATGCCGATATATCGTGTAAAAGCCGGCAATCAGGTGATGGCCAGCCTGAGAAAGCTGGCCCCCTTTTACAAACGCGCGGCGATGGTGCTGGATCAGTCGGATGTGCATTTTGAAGATGAAACCCTGGAAAGCCTGGCCGAGACAATGTATCGCGGGCGCTATATTTCTTCCGGCAAAACCCAGCCGCCTTTGCATCCCCCGCGCAGCAGGCTTTATGTTTATTGCTGGTTGGCCGGGGTTCTGGCGCTGGTAATTCTGATCCCCTTTGGCCTGGCCTATCTTCCGTGCAGCTCAATAAAGACGGAATGCACCTCGCCGATCTGGACGCAGATGAAAGCGATGCTTCCGGTTACAATGGCCATTGGTGTGCTGTCGGTTATCGTTGCATTCGGCCCCGGGATTTGGGGGGTGAAGCAATATGAGAAGAAATTGAAGCAGCGTACGGATAAATGGGGGGATGGCACGACTAATCTGTTGAAATAAGGGGCATCCACCGCGTTGGCATCGCTGGATATACGCCGTTTGAGCTATACAATATGGCGTGCTTGTGGATATAGAGGGCGCATGAAACACAGTCCCATAAATGAACGAGGCTGACATGGCGGATGAGATTGAGATAGATACCAAAGACCTTGAGCGGCGAATGGACGGCGCGATTGCTGCGCTCAGGACGGAATTCGCGTCACTGAGAACCGGGCGCGCCTCGGCCAGCATGCTGGAGCCGGTGATGGTGGATGCGTATGGCCAGCAAACGCCGATCAATCAGGTGGGCACGGTCAATGTGCCGGAATCGCGCATGGTGACAATCAATGTCTGGGATAAGGGGCTGGTGAGCAAGGTTGAAAAGGCCATTCGCGAAAGCGGGCTCGGGATCAATCCGCAACTGAATGGCACCATCATCATGCTGCCGATCCCCGAGCTGAACGAAGAGCGCCGCCGGGAACTGACAAAAGTGGCCTCGCATTACGCGGAAAACGCCCGTGTGGCGGTGCGCAATGTGCGCCGCGATGGCATGGATCAGATCAAGAAGGCCAAGGCGGGTGGCATGTCGGAGGATGATCAGAAGTTCTGGGAATCCGAGGTGCAGGACATTACCGATCGTTTCATCGGCAATGTCGATGCCGCGCTGGAGAACAAACAATCCGAGATCATGCAGGTTTGACGATCAGGAGCGCCGGATATGGCAAAAGTACATAGTATTTCGGGTGATGGTCCGCGCCATGTGGCGATTATCATGGATGGCAATGGCCGCTGGGCACAGGCGCGCGGGCGGCCAAGGCTGTTTGGTCATCATGCCGGTGCGCGCCGGGTGCGTGAAATTGTAAGTGCCTGCCCCGATCTGGGGGTGAAATACCTTACGATCTTTGCTTTTTCGACAGAAAACTGGAAACGCACCCAATCGGAAGTGGCCGGGCTGATGAGCCTGTTCCGGCGCTATATCATGAAAGAGATGCAGGCCTTCGTGAAGGAAAATGTACAGGTGCGCTTTATCGGCGATCGCCCGCGTCTTGATGCAAAATTGCGCGCCTTGATGGATGAAGCCGAGGCGATGACAAGCCGGTGCACCGGCACCAACCTGACGATCGCGTTGAATTATGGCGGCCGCGATGAGGTTTCAAGGGCGACAAAGCGGCTGGCGATTGATGTGGCCGAGGGGCGATTGAAGCCCGAAGATATAGATGAAGAAACCCTTCCAAAGTATTTGGATACTTATGTTTTACCCGATCCTGATCTGGTGATTCGCACCAGTGGCGAGGCCCGGGTTTCCAATTTTCTGCTGTGGCAATCGGCCTATGCCGAATATGAATTCATTGATACGCTCTGGCCCGATTTCACCAGCGATGTTTTTGCTAAGCTGCTGGGCGGATATGGCAGCCGGGATCGCCGTTATGGGGCTGTTTCTGCATGAGTGCTGGCACCAACTGGTCTGATCTGGCACCAAGGGTCATATCCGGCATTGTCATGTTGGTTGCCGGTGCGGCGGTGGTCTGGATCGGCGGTTGGGTGTTTAATCTGGTTTTGTGGTGCCTTGCGGGTCTGATGCTATGGGAAGCGGCCCGGATGTTTGGTGCAAACAGTGCAAAAGCCGCTTTGCTGGGCGCCTTGGGCGGGGGGATTCTGGCGATTTGCAGCCTGGTTCCGGGCATCGCCGTGTTGCCGCTATTAGCCGCTGTGGCGATTTCCGGGGCAGGCCAGGTGACGCGCGACAAATCCCTGTATTGGGGGTTTGCCATCTGGATATTGCTGGCATGTTTCGCCATGATCAACCTGCGCGAACAGGCGGGTTTCATATGGGTTTTATGGCTGATCTGTGTCGTTATCATCTCTGACATTGCCGGATATTTCGCCGGCAAATCCCTGGGCGGGCCAAAGTTCTGGCCCCGGATCAGCCCCAAGAAAACATGGTCGGGCACCATCGCAGGCTGGATCGGCGCGGGCCTCATCGGGCTGATCTTCATGGTGCCCTTGAATGCCGGGATCAGCCTGATCTGGATTTCAATTCTGGTAGGGTTTGCCGGGCAGATGGGCGATATTGCCGAGAGTGCCGTCAAGCGGCGCGCAGGCGTGAAAGACAGCTCAAACCTGATTCCCGGCCATGGCGGTATGCTTGACCGGTTTGACGGGATGCTGGGGGCGTCGATGCTGGTGATGCTTTTGTGGCTGTCACGCCTGTTGCCGGGGCTTACATGAAACGGATTTCAATTCTGGGGGCCACCGGATCAGTCGGGCAAAACACCCTTGATCTGATTGGCCGCGATCCGGGGGCTTATGAGGTTGTGGCCCTGACCGGCGGGCGCAATATTGCACAGCTTGCAGATGATGCCAAAGCCATGCGTGCCGATCTGGCGGTCACGGCACATGAGGAATTGCTGGGTGATCTGCGTGATGCCCTGGCTGGCAGCGATATAGAGGCCGCTGCGGGGCAGGCGGCCTTGTCTGAGGCCGGCGCGCGGCCTGCCGATTGGGTGATGTCGGCGATTGTCGGCGTGGCGGGGCTTCGGCCGGGGCTTGCCGCGCTTGAACAAGGGGCCACATTGGCGCTGGCCAACAAGGAATCGCTGGTGGCGGCGGGGCCATTGTTGATGCGGGTGGCGCGCGAAAACAACGCCCGTATCCTGCCGGTGGATAGCGAACATTCGGCGATATTTCAGGCCCTTGTTGGTGAAGATATGGCTGCGGTGAACCGGGTGATCATCACCGCAAGCGGCGGTGCGTTTCGCGATTGGCCACTGGCGGATCTGGCGCAGGCCACTTTGGCACAGGCCTCATCCCATCCCAACTGGAACATGGGGCAACGGATCACGATTGACAGCGCCTCGATGTTCAATAAGGCCCTTGAAGTTATTGAAGCGCGTGAATTTTTTGGCTTTGAGCCGGATCAGATCGAGGTGCTGGTGCATCCGCAATCGCTGATTCATGCGCTGGTGGGATATCATGATGGCGCGCTGATGGCGCATGTCGGCCCGCATGATATGCGCCACGCCATCGGCTATGCCCTGAACTGGCCCGAGCGGCGCGAATTGCCGGTTGAGGCGCTTGATCTGGCGGCGATTGGCATGCTGAACTTTGAAACGCCGGATGTGCAAAGATACCCGGCCCTGCGGCTGGCGCGTGAGGTGATGCGGATGCGCGGCCTCAGCGGGGCGGTGTTCAACGCCGCCAAAGAGCGGGCTCTGGATCATTTCATCGCGGGCGCCATCGGATTTACCGAAATGAATTCGGTTGTGGAAAGGGTTCTGAGCAGCCATGCCTTGCAAATGCCGGGCACTGAAAACGATATAACCCTTGATCAAGTCACAAAGAGCGACCATCTGGCACGGATATGCGCCGATCAGGTTGTGCGCGACATAAATAACAGGATGTAGCTTTGGATATTGGAACCCTCCTGCCGCAGTTCGGCAATGTTTTCACGATGATACTGGCCTTTATCGTGGCCTTGTCGGTGATTGTGGCAATCCATGAATACGGCCATTATATCATCGGGCGCTGGTCGGGGATCAAAGCGGATGTGTTTTCCCTGGGCTTCGGCCCGGTTTTATGGTCGCGGGTGGACAGGCACGGCACCCGCTGGCAGGTGGCCTTGCTGCCCTTTGGCGGTTATGTCAAATTCATGGGCGATGCCAATGCGGCAAGCGCCAATGTCGATAGCGGCGCGCTGGAAGAAATGCCGCCCGAGATGCGCCGTCAGACCATGCTGGGCGCGCCGCTTTGGGCCCGTAGCGCCACGGTTGCCGCCGGGCCGGTTTTCAATTTCATCCTGTCGATCATGCTTTTCGGCACCATCGCCTTTTTTCAGGGCCGCAGTATCGAGCCGCTGACAATCGGTGAGGTGCAGGATTTGCCTTATGAAGGGATTACCATTCACCCCGGCGATCAACTGCTGCGGATTGCGGGCGTCGATTTTCCCGGACCAGACAATGAGACGATCAGCTTTGATGATTTCATCGGTCAACTGCCGCTGAATGCGGTGCTGGATTATGATGTGCTGCGCGATGGCCGCGAGGTGCAGGCCAAGGGGCCATACCCGATGCTGGCACTTATTCATCAGGTCGCGCCACGCTCGGCTGCCTATACCAGCGGGTTGCAGGCGGGGGATCTGATTGTAGAGGCCGACGGTGTGCCATTGATTGCGTTTCAGCAGATCAAGGATATTGTCGAGGCGTCCGGGGGGCGGGTGCTGAAACTCAAGGTCTGGCGGGAGGGTAAATTGATGGATTTTGCCCTGGCCCCAAGGCGCGTGGATGAGCCCCAACCCGCAGGCGGATTCAAAACCGAGTGGCGCATCGGGATTGTCAGCGGCATGGCGTTTGAGCCGGCCACAGAAACGCTTGGCCCGGGCGAGGCGCTGATGGCCGGGGTCTGGAAAACCTATGATGTTGCCGTGACATCGCTATCGGGGATATATCATCTGATTGCCGGTAAAATCAGCAGTTGCAACATGTCAGGCCCGATCGGGATTGCCCAGGTTTCAGGTGCCATGGCCAGCCAGGGCGCGGAAAGCTTCATCTTTTTCATCGCGGTGCTTTCAACCGCTGTCGGCCTGCTGAACCTCTTTCCCATTCCGGTGCTGGATGGCGGCCATCTTGTCTTTTATGCCTTCGAGGCCGTGGCCGGCAAACCGCCAAGCGAATCCGTGCTGCGCATTTTGATGGTTGCCGGACTGACGCTTGTGCTGAGTGTGATGTTGTTTGCCCTGTTCAATGATGTGGTCTGCCCCTGAGGCAAGGGCCGCCTTGGGTTTGCGGGCGTGGAAATAATCATCCCCCGATGGGTCTTTGTGACGCGCCCAATGGCGTTTTGACAAGCCCGTTCAGACCGGTTACTGACATCTTTAATGGGGTGTCTGACCGGGTATAAACAATGATGAATAAATTTCTTCGCCTGATTAAATCAATGGCGAATAGGCTACTGTTACCAGGCTGCATTACAGCCTTGATTGCAATCACTTTTCTGGCGCTCCCGTCGGTTGCGGATGCGCAAAATTACCGGTTTTCAACGGTTACCATCGAAGGAAATCAGCGGATCGACCCGGAAACGGTCTTGTCCTATGCGGGAATCGCGCGGGGGGAAAATGTCTCGGCCGGTGAGCTGAATGCGGCGAAACTGCGGATCGAGGCCAGTGGCCTGTTCAAGAAAGTTGAGGTTGAACCCCGTGGAAGCCGCCTTGTGATCCGGGTCGAGGAGTTTCCGACCATCAACAAAATTGCCTTTGAGGGCAATAAAAAGCTTAAAGATGAAGATCTTGCAGGTTTTATCGAAAGCCGCTCAAGGCAGGTATTTTCGCCCACGGCAGCCGAACGCGATGCCGCTGTGATCGCCGAGGCCTATTTGCAAAATGGCCGGACGTCGGCGCGCGTTACACCGCGGGTGATCCGGCGCACGGATAACCGTGTTGATCTGGTTTTCGAAATTTTCGAAGGCAAGAAGATCGAAATTCAGCGCATCGGCTTTGTCGGCAACCGGGCGTATTCTGATCGCCGCCTTCGCCGGGCAATCCAAAGCAAACAGGCCGGGCTTTTGCGCGCCCTGATCGAGCGCGATACATTTATCGCCGACAGGCTGGAGTTTGATAAGCAGGTTCTGACCGATTTCTACCAGTCTCGTGGCTATGTTGATTTTCGTGTCACCGGCACCAACGCCGAACTGGCCCGAACCCGTGATGGCTATTTTGTGACCTTCAATGTTCAGGAAGGTCAGCAATTCAGATTTGGCGAGATTACCACCGTCAGCGATTATGAGGGGGCGGAGGCGGATGAATTCCAATCCATCCTCAGGATCAAACCCGGGGTTGTCTATTCCCCGACACTGGTTGAGGAATCCATTGCCCGGATGGAAAGACTGGCGGTAAAGAAAGGGTTTGATTTTCTGCGAGTTGAACCACGCATTACCAGAAACGACCGTGATCTCACTTTGAATGTTGAATTTGCCCTGACAAGAGGCCCCAAGGTTTTTGTTGAACGCATTGATATTCAGGGCAACACAACAACCCTGGACCGGGTGATCCGGCAGCAATTTGATACGGTTGAGGGTGATCCGTTCAATCCCCGCGCCATCCGTCAGGCGGCTGAACGTATCCGGGCCCTGGGATATTTTGAAAAAGCCGAAGTGAATGCCCGTGAAGGCTCGCGCCCGGATCAGGTTGTGGTTGATGTTGAGGTTGAGGAAACAACAACCGGCACATTGTCATTTGGTATCACCTTCGCAACAGAAGCGGGCATTGGCCTTACGGCTGGATTTTCCGAGCGGAACTTCCTTGGCCGGGGGCAACAATTATCCGCATTTATTTCCGGTACGGTTGACCGGCTGAACTTTAGCGTCGATTTTTCCGAGCCTGCGTTTCTGGGCCGGGATGTTGAATTTGGTCTGAATACATCCTTCCGGCGCTCAACCGGTGCCACGAACAACTTTTTCGACACCAAACTGGCAGAATTCCGGCCAAGGCTGGTGTTTCCGGTTGGTGATAACAGTCGGCTTGGTTTGTTTACCTTTGCCAAATATACCGACATAACAAATTACGACGGGGCCTTTCAGGATGATCCCGCGACGGTTCCGATTGAGCCTAATGGCATTCTGAAAACGGAAGAATTGCAAAGTGGGCTGTTTGCTGCCGGCTTGGGCTATACATTCAGTTTTGATACAAGGCGCACAGGCCTGAATCCAACGGCGGGCGTGTTGTTGTCATTTGGTCAGGAGGTTGCCGGCCTTGTGGGCGATCAGGATTATCTGCGCACAACCGTACGGGCCGTCGGGCAAAGGAAAGTACTGAACGAGGATGTCACTTTGCGCGTCAGCCTCGAAGGCGGCAGCCTGAATTTCTTTGGCGGCCAGGAAAGCCGTGTCATTGACAGGTTCACCAACCAGATCATTCGCGGATTTGAACCCAATGGCATCGGCCCAAGAGAAGGCAACGAATTTCTCGGCGGGGATTATTTTGCATCCCTCAAATTTGAGGCCGAGTTTCCCCTTGGCCTGCCGGACGAATATGGCATAACCGGCGGGCTTTTTTATGATATTGGTTCGGTCTGGGGTATTGATAAAACTAATGCCACAGGCCCGCTTTCTTCAACCGGGTTTCATGACCGGCATGCCGTTGGTTTTTCAATATTCTGGACATCCCCGTTTGGCCCCATTCGGATGAATTTCTCAAGGGCCATCAAAAAACAGCCGGGTGATCAGGTGCAGAACTTCGATTTCACGGTCAGAACGGATTTCTGATGATGCGGGCGGCTTGGGGCTTTTTTCGTCTGGTTGTTGTCTTCAGCGGCTGGATGGCGGGCTCGGTGCTGGCACAGGAAGTGGGCATTGTCCAAAGCGATATTCTGGTTCTGGATCCGGATCGCCTGTATCTGGAAACACAGATGGGTCAGAGTATCGCCGCGGATTTACAGGCAGAACGGGATAAGCTGATTGCAAATAACAGGAAGGTCGAGGCCGAATTGGAGGCCGAAGAAAAAGCCCTGACTAAACTGCGCACCACCAAAAGTGCCGTTGAATTTCGCGCTCTTGCTGATGCGTTTGATACGAAAGTACAGAAAATCAGGCGCGATAGCGAACGGGCCGCGCGCGACCATGAACGTAACCGGGAAAGGGCACCGATCCTGTTCATGCGCGCCATTGAACCGGTTCTTGCCGAGCTATTGGCGGATGCAAATGGTGCTGTGATCATGGATAAGCGCAATGTATTGCTGCATTCTGGTGTGATCGACGTAACCGATGTGGCCATATCCCGGGTGAATGAGGCAATTGGCAGTGGCGAGACCCCAACTGATACGGGTAATGACTAGGGCCGGTGCGGTGGCTTGCCCAAAGCGGGCTGAATTGCTAGGGGTTGATCTGACAGCAGATAAGCAAGAAGGGCCCGCTGAATGAACACGCCGTTGAAAACCGCAGATATTCATCTGATCCAGCGGCTTATCCCGCATCGCTATCCGTTTCTATTGGTTGATAAAGTGCTTGATATTAATGGCACTTCCAGTGCGCGCGGCATCAAGAACGTGACCATGAACGAGCCGCATTTTCAAGGCCATTTTCCAGGTAAACCAATCATGCCCGGCGTCACGATCATCGAGGCCATGGCCCAGACGGCGGCTGTGATGGTGGGCACGGCACTGGGCATGGAAGATCGCAACATGCTGGTTTATTTCATGGCAATCGACAAATGCAAGTTCCGCCGGATGGTGGTGCCCGGTGACGTGCTTGAGATGCAACTTGAAACGATACGCGGCAAGCCCGGCGGCAAGATCTGGAAATTCAGCGGTGTGGCAACCGTAGAGGGCGAATTGGCTGCGGAGGTCGAGTTTACGGCGATGATGGACTTGCCCGGAGCATAACGCATATGCCAGCCAAGCCAGATACCTCGATCCATGCAACTGCCCTGATTGAAAAGGGTGCTGAACTGGGCCAGGGTTGTGTGGTCGGGCCGTTTTGCCATGTGGGGCCTGAGGCCCGGCTTGGGGATAGGGTTGAGCTGAAATCGCATGTGGTGATCGCTGGCGATAGTGAAATTGGTTCAGATTCAACGGTTTACCCCTTTGCTTGTATTGGAGAGGTGCCGCAGGACCTTAAATATCGCGGTGAAAAAACCCGGTTGATCATTGGTGAACGCAACCGAATTCGTGAGCATGTGACGATGAATCCCGGCACTGAAGGCGGTGGAGGGGTAACGCGCATTGGCGATGACGGGATGTTCATGGCGGGCTGTCATGTGGCGCATGACGTGCAGATCGGGAACCGGGTCATACTGGTAAATAATGCAGCAATAGCAGGGCATTGCGTGATCCAGGATGACGTGATCATCGGCGGGCTTTCCGGTGTGCACCAGCGGGTACGCATCGGTGAGGGGGCTATCATTGGTGCGCTGACGATGGTGACAAATGACGTGATCCCATTTGGCTTGGTGCAGGCTCCGAGGGGGGGGCTGGACGGGCTTAATCTGGTGGGGCTGAAGCGCCGGGGGGTAACCCATGCGGATATCACCGCACTGAGGGCCGCTTTTCAGATGCTGGCACAGGGCGAGGGCACCTTTCAGGATCGCGCCTGGCGGCTGAAGGATGAGGCGGATAACGCCTATGTCTCTAAAATCGTTGAATTTATTACCGGATCAAAAGATTGCTCATATCTTGCGCCGGGGGCACGCTGAGCCATGGCCGGGGGGCTGGCGATTATTGCTGGTGGTGGCATATTACCGGTTGAGATCGCAAAAGCGCATGAAGGCGCTTTGATCATGACATTGGCCGCTGTCCCAAATAATTTCGGGACAAATCAGAATGAACATCGCCTGGAAAAACTGGGAGGGATTTTCGAGGCGTTGAAAGCGGCGTCTGTCAGCCATGTGGTTTTTGCCGGTTGCTTGTCGCGGCCAATGCTGCACCCGGCGGCATATGATCCTTTGATGCGCAGAATTGCCCCTGAAATAATCACGGCGATGCAGCAGGGAGATGCGGCGCTTCTTGGTCATGTGATTGAATTATTTGAAGAACATGGGTTTAAGGTTCTGGGCGCACATGAGCTGCTGCCGGATTTGACAGCACAGGCTGACCTGCATGTCGGGCCGCAGCCCGATGCGCAACATCTGGCGGATATTGAACGGGCCTGGGGCATTTTGCAGGCCCTGTCGCCGCTTGATGTGGGGCAGGGCTGTGTTGTGGCCGCCGGGCAATGCCTGGGGATCGAGACCGCACAGGGCACGGATTTCATGCTGAAATACCTGGCTGATACAGCGGAAAAAACAAACAAGGGCGGGATTTTCCTGAAGGCATCCAAAGCGGGGCAGGATCTGCGCATTGATATGCCCGCTATCGGGCCTGCGACCATTGCAGGAGTGGCGCAAGCGGGGCTTGACGGGGTGGTGATCGAGGCTGGGAAAGTGATGATCCTTGAGCGGGAAAAAACCCTGCAAGTTGTTGAGGATAATAACATATTCCTCATCGCGCGGGCATTTTAGATGCGGGTTTTTTTAATCGCTGGTGAGGTATCCGGGGATCGTTTGGGCGCCGCCCTGATGGCCGGGTTGAAATCCCTGGAAGATGTGGAATTTCACGGCATTGGCGGGCCGATGATGGCGGAACAGGGCCTGCAAAGCCTGTTTCCAATGCAGGAGCTGAGCCTGATGGGGCTGGTGGAAATCCTGCCGAAATATCTGCCCCTCAAACGCAGGCTGAAACAAACGGTTGAGGCAGTGCTGAAAATCGGGCCGGATGTGCTGATCACCATTGACAGCCCCGGATTTTGCCTGCGGGTAGCCAAACGGGTGAAAGAAAAAAGCGCCATAAGAACAGTGCATTACGTGGCACCAAGCGTCTGGGCCTGGCGACCGGAACGCGCAGGCGCAATGGCGGAATATATTGATCAGGTGCTGGCCCTGCTGCCATTTGAGCCTGCATTGATGCAAGCGGCCGGAATGCGCTGTGATTTCGTGGGCCATCCGGTTGTGGCCGATACCCCGCCAACAAGGGGGCAAATTGCTGAATTCAAACAAAAATATGCGATTGGGAATGCCCCGGTCTTACTACTGCTTCCCGGGTCACGACAGGGCGAAATACGCCGTTTGGCACCAATTTTTGGCATAGCGATAAAACCGGTTCTGCAACGGCATCCGGATATTCGGGTGGTGATTGCAACCACCTCGACGGGTGTGGGTCTGGTCAAAAAGGCAGTTGAGAACTGGCATGAACAGCCGTTGATACTTGCCCCTGACAAGATGAAGAATGGCTTGTACCCTATTGAAAAAAAATCAGTATTCCATCTGGCAGATTGGGCATTGGCGGCTTCGGGATCGGTTTCTCTGGAGCTTGCAAATGCCAATACTCCGATGCTGATTGCCTATGACATGAACCCGATCAGCCGGTTTATACTGTCAAGAATGCTGCGGGTGGATACGGTGACGCTGGTTAATCTGGTGTCGCAAACCCGCGCAGTCCCGGAATGTATCGGGAAAGACTGCAATGCAGAAAATATAACATCTGAGCTTTTGAAATTAATTGAAAATACAGGCGATCAAACCGCTGCCATGGCGAAAACCATGCAACTTTTGGGCAAGGGGGGCGAGGCCCCGGAACTGCGGGCGGCAAAAGCCGTTCTTGAGGGGCTGAAGCCGCCTGCCTGAGGCACCGGAATATTGTACAGGTTGTACAGGTTTTACAGGTGTATTTTGCGAAACCACCGATATTCAGAACAAGATCAACTGCCCTGAATGATGGTCTGAAGCCTGGGCAGCATTTGCGGCGTGAGGGCGCGCATCATTTCGGCGATCATCGGCTGCTGGCGCTGTGATAGCTGGGGCATTTTCATCATCACGGCGCGGCCATGTTCGGAATTGTAGAAATCGCGCAGGGCGGTGAGCTCTTCGAGGGTCATCAGCTCGGCCATCAGCAGCTCTTGCTGGCGCATGACGTTGAGCATCGGCTCGGTCAGGGTATCGAGATAGAGGGTTTCGATTTGCGAGATCTGATCGGCGCTGAGCTGAATGCCGGAGCTTTTCATCTGCTGGATGACGGGTATCCATAATTGCTGAATGAAGCTGTACATATCAAGATCAGCCATCGAAGCATCGACATATTCCCTGGCGATGGCTAGGCGGGCGTCATGGGTTTCATCCTGGGCAAAGGCAGAAGTGGACAGAAATGCGGCTGTTGTGGCGGCTAGAAATAGGCGTTTCATGGGTAATCTCCGGTATTAAAATATGTGGCAAGCGGAACATCCCTGACGGGGTGTTGTCAATGGCGTAAATCGCGAGGCAGCCCATGAGGGCTGAAGAGCGGGCTCAGGGTTTGTGGTCGGTCACGATGCTGACCAGGGCATTTTCTATGCTTTGGCGATCGTTTTGCTGCTGGGTCACAAGGCTGAGTATGCGGTCATTGTTGCGCAGGGGGAAGGCCATGCTTTTCACCCGCGTTTCAAGATCATCCGAGAAAATCCGCTGTGGCACAACGGAAACACCGAAGCCATGCGCCACCAGGTTTTCGATAGCATCAATCGAATCCAGCTCGACCAGTTGATTGATCTGCACGCCGTGCGCGCGCAATGAGGCATGGATCTGGGCACCAAGCCAGGTGCTGCGGGAAAAGGCGATAAAGGGCAGGGCGGTGAGAATTTCAAGCGGCGCTGGCGTATCGGCTGTGCCGGGGGGCGCGATGATGCGCATCGGCTCGCGGGCGCATTCAATCAGCCGCATTTTGGCCTTGGCATCGGTGGGGGCCGAGACATAGGCAAAATCCAGCGTGTCGTTTTCAACCTGCAAGGCAAGCTGATCCGAAAGGCCCGAAACGGCACTGACCCGAAGCTTGGGGAAATTTTGGCTCAGATGGCGCAGGACCACCGGCAGCAGCGTTTGCAAGGTGGTCGAAACAAAGCCGATGCGCACCAGCCCTTCGGTGTTGTCTGTTCCGGTGGCGCGCATCAGCCGGGTGTAATCGGCCACCACCGGGGCGGCCATCTCGCAAAACCCTTTGCCAAAGCGGGTGAGTTGTGCCGGGCGTTTGCCCTTGATGAACAGATCGCGGCCAAGGCGTTCTTCAAGCCGTTTCATCTGCACGGATACCGCCGAATGGCTGATGTTCAGGGTTTGGGATGCATCAAGGAAGCTGCCGGTATCGCGGATGGTGAGAAGGGTTTGCAGATGGGTGATGTCCATTGATTAAGTTTAACATCATGCAATTAATAAATCCAATAAATTCGTTATCGTTATATTTAATTCCCGGGTAGGATTGCAGATGAGGCCGGGCTTATTGATCCACCCCGCCGGCCCCCCTTATTTGGGAGCACGCAGATGTTTTACCTTACGGAAGCGCAAAAAATGCTGCAACAGGCCGCGCGCAAGCTGGCGCAAGACAAGATTGCACCACGCGCCGCCGAGGTGGACCGGAGCGAGGAATATCCGCATGACAATGTGGCCGAGCTGGTCAGGGCGGGTTTCATGGGCATGACCATCCCGCATGAATTTGGCGGGCCGGGGCTGAGTTATATGGATGTGATTCTGGTGGTCGAGGAAATGGCCAAGGTTTGCGGCGTCACGGCGCGGATCGTGGTTGAGGGCAACATGGGCGGCGTCGGCGCGATCATGGCTTATGGATCAGAAGCGCAAAAGCGGCTGGCGGCGGATTTGGTCCTGAAGGGCGACAAACCGGCGATTTGCATCACCGAACCGGGGGCGGGATCGGCCGCGACCGAGATGACGACACGCGCCGTGAAGCAGGGCGATACTTATGTGATCAATGGCACCAAGCACTGGATCACCGGTGGCGGGGTCTCAAAACTGCACCTGATCTTCGCGCGGGTGATTGAGGACGGTCAGGATAGGGGCATCGCCGGGTTCATTGCGGTGCGCGGTGACGCCGGGGGCTTGAAGATTGGTGCGCGCGAGCCCGCGATGGGGCTGCGGGGCATTCCCGAAACCGAGATCATACTGGATGATCTGGTGGTGCATCAGGATATGATGGTGGCCCCGCCGGGGGGGATAAAACGCGGATTTTCCGGGCTGATGAACGCCTATAATGCACAGCGTATCGGCGCGGCGACGGTGGCTTTGGGGATTGCGCAGGGGGCCTATGAGCTGGCGCTTGACTACACCAGGACGCGGCAACAGTTTGGCCGCCCGATTGCCGAATTTCAGGGGTTGCAATGGATGCTGGCGGATATGTCGATCGGGCTGGAGGCGGCGCGCGGGCTTATTCACAAGGCGGCGATGAATGCGGGTGATGGATTTCCCGCTATTGGCGAGGCGGCGCAGGCGAAAATTCTGGCGGCGGAGACGGCGATTAAAGTGACCAATGACGCGCTGCAACTGCACGGGGCTGCGGGCTATTCGCGCAATCTGCCGCTGGAGCGAATGGTGCGTGATGCGCGGATGTTCACAATCGGCGGCGGCACGGCACAGGTGCTGCGCACACAGGTGGCCGGAGCAATTCTGGGAATACGCACACCGCAAACGCGGGGTGGTCATGAACGGCAGCAGGCGGTGAGACTGGCGGCAGAATAATGCAGCCTTCGTAGGGTGGGTGAAACCCACGCATGGCTGAATTATAGTTCCCACACCGGTTTGCCTGATTGTTCAAACTGTAGTGGTTCAGACGTGATCTGACAGTTACCGTTTTATGGCGGCATTTGTCAGGTCAAATTCAGTTCACGAACTTTTCCATCCAAATTTCCTTACCCTCAAACATGGTCTGAAATCTCATTGCAAAACGAACACCATCCAGACATGACAACACCATCAACATGAATCCTAACCGCCCGTTTGTGTCACTTCAGCCGACCCCCTCAAAGCCCTGGAGGACGTTCACTGCGTTAATGCCAATTTCCTCAACGTCATAGCCGCCCTCCATAATGAACAATGTAGGCAGGCCAATAGTCGCGATATCTTTGCCAGTTGTGGTGAAATCATCGCTTTTGAGCTTAAAAAAGCTGATTGGGTCATTTTCGAACGTATCCACACCAAGCGAGATGATCAGCATGTCCGCGTCAAACTCGGCAATACGCTCAAGTCCTTGTGTCAACGCAGCCCGCCACAGCCCGAAAGATGTGTCAGGCGGCATCGGGAAGTTGAGGTTGAAGCCTTCTCCCTTGCCTGCCCCAGCTTCATCAGCGTGGCCCAGAAAGTAGGGAAAGGTGTCCATCGGATCCCCATGCAGCGATACATAAAGGACATCGTTGCGGTCATAAAATATGTCTTGCGTACCATTACCATGGTGAAAATCAATATCTAGGATTGCGACGCGAGCAGCTCCTTTGTCGCGCAAATACTGTGCTGCGATCGCAGCGTTGTTTAAGAAGCAATATCCACCGAACATATCAGCCGTGGCATGATGGCCGGGGGGGCGGCACAGGGAAAACACACCATGTGCGCCGGTAAGGAGCCGCTCGGCTCCTGTGAGCGCGACCTGCGCGCTGGCATAGGCGGCTTCCCATGTGCCCTCGGAAATGCTCGTGTCGGCGCAAAGGGCATAATAGCAAAGCTGCCCTTCGATGAAGTTCGGGCGCTTGTCGGACATACGCTTTGCGGGCCAGGCTGCGGGAATAGCTTCACCTTTGAACCTTGCCTCTTTCCAGCGGGGCCATGCAGTTTGCAGGAATTCAACGAAATCAGGTGCGTGGGTGGCATTGATTGGGTCCATACCAAATTCATCCGGCCCGGACACCGGGCCAAGTCGGGTTTCCCGCACACGGCTGATCACATACTCGGCTCTGGTCGGACGCTCGAAAGGGTACACGAGTTCGCCGCCATACAGTTCTGTCTGAGAATGTCTGAGTTTGTGGTTCTCGGAAAAGATGGTTTCCACAGTTGACCTCGATGGTTTTACTAGGGTAACGGAGCCGCGACTAGCGCGACCCCGATTGCCGATTAGAACCCGGCTTTGATTTTCTCGAATTCAGCGATCATTTGCTCGCGCAACTTGGTGTCCATGGGCAATTGCGCCAACACAGGTGTGGAAACTGGGCCCAACCCAATGTTATTTAAAGCACCTTTACCCAAAGCGGTCATAGCTGTTTGGTTGCCATGGCCATAACCCCAAGCACTGACAATATAAGCAGCTGATTCCGGCTCCATCCAAGCGTTCAGAAAATCATACATCAGGTCTTCTGAATTTGGTCCATCAACGACATTTGAATAGCCGCAGAACCATGTCGACGAGCCTTCAACCGCATCTCGGTTGCTGGCAACCGGAATGCCTTCAGCCTTTAGGGCAGTCGGGGTTTCGTTCCACGCCCAGGCCACGGTGACTTCACCCGAGGTCATCAATTGGTTTAGTTGGGCGCCGTCTGTCCAATAGGTCAGTACGTTCTTATGCGCTTTACGTAGCCAGGCTGTGGCCTTTTCAAAATCTTCTTGCGTGGCCTTTGACCAATCGCTCACACCGGTAGCAAGATAGGCAAGTGCATAGGCGCCGTCCGAGCTGTCTTGCATGGAAACACGGCCCTCAAACTCCGGGTCGAGAAATACCTGGAGGCTGTTCATCTTGTCGAGATCCACCAGATCGGTTCGATATGTCAGCGCAGTGCTGCCCCAATCTGTCGGCAAAAAGTAGTAGCCGTCGTCATATTTGAACTTTTCCTTGATGACATCGACATCGTCCCACCGGGCGATACGCGATATGTCCAACGGTTCAATCAATCCGGCTTCGCGCCATTTCGAAACCGATTGCGCGCATGGATGCGATACATCCACCTTGAATCCGGACCGCAGCTTTTGAAAGGCTTCTTCCTCTTCTCCGAAGAAAGAGTATTTTGGCGGGCCACCGTGAGCCGCGATATAGGCCCCGATGAAACCTGGATCTTCATAACCGGACCAATCCTGAACAATCAGTTCATTCGCGGACGACAATGTTGGTGCCATCGCCGCGGCACAGACGGTCGCTAGAATTCTCAATTTCATTCTCATGATAATCTCCTTTTTGGATGAAGTTTATTGATCGGCCAAAAGAACGGCAGATCCGCTCCCCCAGCCTATGCGGACTTTTCGTCCAACCTGCTTTATGTCGCGAGTTGTCGTGTTGCGCATTGACACAGTGACTGGTAGCTCAAGTCCGTCGAATTTGACTTCGTAGTAGGTCAATTCACCACGGTACTCTGCGTCTGAAATGACAGCGGGAGTTTCATGTTCTGTTGAAGCTTCTGCTCCATCCAAAATTGTCATCATTTCAGGCCGTACACCTGCGCAAATTTTTCCATTCACGGCCAACTTCGGCACCAGATCATCGGCTATTTCAACGGTGCCTAACCCTTCGATCTGGATCATCGCTGTACCTGTGGTGCGGCTTAAAATGCGTGCTGGAAATATATTCATGGCTCCAAGAAACTCTGCAACCTGCTTGGTTGCAGGGCGCAGGTAAAGGGCCTGGGGTGTATCCAATTGGGCAATTTGGCCTTCAAACATGACGGCCACACGGTCCGACATTGTTAAGGCTTCTTCCTGGTCGTGTGTGACCAACACGAAGGTGATACCCAAGCTGCGCTGGAGATGACGCAGCTCAGATTGCATTTCTTCGCGCAATTTGCGGTCCAGAGCTGAAAGCGGTTCATCCAGCAAAAGAACTTTAGGCTTTAGAATGAGTGCGCGGGCCAAAGCGACACGTTGCCGTTGCCCGCCCGACAAAGCATGTGCCGCACGTTCGCCGTAATCGGCAAGCCCGACCTTGGTGAGCTCTGCGTCCACCATGTCCGCGATGTCTGATTTCGGGAGCCGCTGTGAGCGCAATCCGTAAGCCACATTTTGCGCAACCGTCATATGGGGGAAAATGGCGTAGCTTTGAAACACCATGTTGGTTGGGCGCTTGTTAGGTGGTACATTTTGCATCGACCGCCCTGCGATCATAATTGTGCCATGGTTTGATTGCTCGAATCCTGCGATTGTACGCAGCAAGGTTGTTTTCCCGCTACCCGATGGGCCAAGCAGGGAAAAGAATTCTCCTTCTTTGATCTTACAACTCAAATTCCGCAGGGCGTGATACGTGCCGAAATTTTTTTCGATGTTCGCGAGTTCGATCATACTCATTGCCATGCACCGCCGGTGTCTTGTTGGCCCAGACGGCGCGCATTTCGCCGTCTGACAATTTCGGAAACTGCAAGTAAGCAAACTGAGAGCACCAGCAATATTGTACCAAGCGCCATGACGCTTGGGATTTTTCTTGGGAACCGTAATTGCGACCAAATATATACGGGCAATGTGGGCTCAGTGCCTGAAAGAAAAAAGGCAATCACAAATTCATCTAGGGAAATTGTGAATGAGATCAGAAGGCTGGAAACGACGCCTGGCATAATCAAGGGCAGTGTGACGCGCAGGAAGGTCACAGCGCGGGATTCTCCCAAATCCAAGGAGGCCTCTTGCATGCTTTGATCAAGCTGCTGGAATGAAGATCGCAGAATGGCAATCGCGAATGGCACGCAAATCAACGTGTGACCCATTATGATTGTGAAAATTGACAGGTTTAACCCGGCCAAGAGCACCACTGTCAGCAACGAAACGCCGATGATAATCTCCGGCAAAAACATAGGAACCATGATGGCTGCCATCATGGGAGTTTTGCCCGGAAAACTATATCGAACACCAGCAGAGGCCGCCAAAAGTGCGAGCCCTGTTGCAGTGACGGAACTTGCAGAGGCTATGATGAGGCTGTTGATTGTTGCCGCCTGCAACGCCTCTGCTTGCCACAAAACGCTAAACCAATTTAACGTGAACCCGGACAGGGGAAACGAAATGATTGTGCTTTCATTAAAAGCAAATAGCGGCAGCAAAAGGGTTGGCGCATAAAGAAACAAGACAAAGACAACCATGAATGCCCCAAGGTACTTTTTCATCATGCCGCCCCCTCGGATTTCAGGTAACGCCGGTTTAGCCATACAAAGATCAAAGCGACGGTGGCAACCAGGAACATGGCAGAGAGCGCCAGTGCAGCGCCAAGAGGCGCATTATTGGCCTTCTTGAATTGCATTTCGATCATATTCGCGATCATCAGTCCGTCCGGGCCGCCCACCAATTTTGGCGTCACATAATCCCCGATCGTTGGCACAAAAACGATCAGGGTCGCTGCAACAACACCTGGCATTGTGAGGGGGAGGGTTATGCGAATGAAGCTCTGAAATGCAGAGTCGCCCAGATCCTGCGCTGCCTCCAAATACGATCGGTTCATCCGCTCCATTGCAACGAAAATCGGCAGGACCGCAAAGGGCAACCACGCATGACTGAGTGTCAGAACAACTGCGAACTGATTGTACAAAATAAATTCCAGGGGTTTTTCTATAAAACCCAGCTCAATGAGGGTTGAATTGATCACTCCATTGTAACCGAGAATCACCTTCCACAGAAAAATCCGCATGAGGTAGGAGGTCCAAAACGGTATGGTGATCAGAAAGACCAAAAGAGGTTTCCGACGGTTTGGCGCGACGAATGACATATAATAGGCAGCCGGATAGGCGAGCAAAATCGTCACAAACGTAACGATCAACGATATTTTCAGTGATCGCATCATCAAGACCTGATAGATCGGCTCGAACCAGGCTTCGCGGATATTGTTGAGCGTAAAGGACTTGTCCAGCGTCAGAAAATCTTGTGTCCAAAAGCTCATTGCGAGCAACAAAACCATTGGTGCGGCCAGCAAAACCATGGCGAATAAAAACGGCAGGCTGATCTGCGACAGCCCGCGTATTGCATCTTGATCAATGGGCTTCTTGATCAGCACAGTCTTGCCCCTGAAGTGGGCTCGACCAGCGAAACGATTGCTTTCGTCATTTTGGAAATTTCGTCGGTTACATCGCTGTAGGATTTGTTTTCAGAGCGCGTGAAGTCAAAAAACAGCATGTTGGCATTGTTGAAGAGAGTTGCGCCCAAAATCGCGCAATCAACATCTGAGCGCAGCCGCCCCTGGGATTGCAGTGTCATTGCAAGTTGAACGACCTGCTCGCTTAGCATTCTGTCAGAGGTTCGCAGACGGCGCGCTTCCTCCGACGTTATGTCTGCAAAGGAAATCGCGAAGCCCTCTCGCCACAGATCCTTCGATAAAATCATGTTGCCGGGATCGAAAAACAGGTGGATGAAAGTGCAAAATGTGTCTGCAACAGTGGCCTCAGGGTCTATCTGAAACTCAGCCCCCAAAGCAACAAGCCGCTCATTTTCGAGAGCTGTCAAAGTCATCAGAACTTCGTTTTTTCCACCGAAGTAATTGTAAAGCGTGCCAACCGATAGCTTGGCGAGCTCAGCAACTTCTTCCGCCTTCACACTCTCAAAGCCCTTGTTTGCGAATAAGCCGGCTGCAGCATCAAGAATGCGCTGCGTTCGTTCTGCTTTTTGTTGTTCCCTCAAACTCATAATTAAACCTTGCCATAAAATTATAGTCAGATGCAACAAAATACTGTGGTTGAATATAAAATTCAACCTGACTATAAGTATTTGAGTTTAATGTCGTCCCGACTGCACATTGCTTTGCCGATCACCATCAACGCCATACAGGACATCGCCATGACAGCACCATTCAAGCCCACGCCCGAGCACCACGCGAATGATCGGCATTTCCTGCACCCATGGCAGGATGTGTCTTCGCTGGGCGAAGACGAATGGACAGTCCTTGAAGCAAGCAACGGGATTTACGTAAAAGACACCGAGGGCAATCAACTGATTGATGGTCCTGGTGGCATGTGGTGCGTCAATGTTGGCCATGGTCGTGAAGAGATGGTTGAAGCGATTGCTGGTCAACTGCGGCAACTCAGCTATTTTTCGCCATGGTCAATGGCCGGATCGGCGACAACCATATTGGCAGAGCGCCTGGCAGGTTTGACACCGGGAGATCTGAACAACGTATTCTTTACAACCGGGGGGTCAACGGCCGTCGATTCCGCACTGCGTTTTGTCTTTTTCTATAACAACTGCCTTGGTCGGCCTAAGAAAAAGCACATCATCTCGCGTGTAAACGGCTATCATGGCAGCACCTATCTAAGCGCCAGTTGCTCAGGCAAAATGCGCGAAAAAAGGAATATGGATATGATTGATGATCAGATCCACTTCCTCTCCTGCCCGAAGGTCAAAAATCTGCCCGATGGCATGTCAGTCGATGCATTCTGCGATGCCAAGACCGCAGAGCTTGAAGCGAAAATCCTTGAGCTTGGAGCAAACAAAGTCGCGGCCTTTATTGCCGAACCCATCATGGCATCGGGAGGAGTGATCATCCCCCCGGATGGATATTTCAAGCGATGCCACGAGGTGTGCAGGAAACATGATGTGCTGTTCATTGCCGATGAAGTGGTCACATCCTTTGGCCGTCTCGGACATTACTTTGCCTCCGAAGAGGTGTTCGGCGTCATACCTGATATGATCACAACCGCCAAAGGCCTTACCTCCGGCTACATCCCTATGGGCGCTTTATTCATTTCTGATCGCTTGATGGAAGACATCAGAAAAAGCAGCAATGAGGCGCGTTCCTTCTTCTCCGGTTTCACCTACTCTGGGCATCCGGTTGCCGCAGCCGCTGCCATGGCAAACCTCGACATATTCGAGAACGACCAGCTCTTGGAGCATGTACGACAAATCGCGCCATATTTCGCTGACGCCATGCGATCACTTCTTGACCTCCCTGTTGTGACAGACGTCCGCGTTATGGGACTGATGGCAGGTATTGAATGTGAGTTGGATTCGGGCGTACCCGACGAAGATCGCGACTATGCATTTGCATTGGAAATTGACGCCATCTGTCAGGAAATGGGGCTTCTGGTACGTCCGATCTACAACTCCTGTGTGATGTCGCCACCGCTGATAATAACCAAACCACAAATCGATGACATGATTTCGATATTACGCGCAGGGATCGTCCGGGCAACTGAGAACTCCGGAACAATAAACCACCAGTGAATCGACGTTTGTTTTGGCGAGCCGCGAGTGCTTCTGATCTGCGGCCCAATATTTCGCCAACTTGTGGAGAGTCCCTGGGGTTGATTTGATGGTCTTATGCAACCGGTTTGTCCTTGCTCATTTTCTTTGCAGATTTCATTGGTGTCAGATTGCCTGATGCTGAATGTGGCCTGTGCCAGTTGTAATCCTCTTGCCATGTTTCAAGCGGTTCTCTGGCCGCGGTCAATGTGTCAAAAGCGTCTCATTCAGGCATTCGTCTCTCAGCTTTCCATTGAAACTCTCGATGAAGCCATTCTGCTGGGGCTTGCATGGCGCGATATAGTGCCAATCTACACCCGTATCCTGAACCCATTTGAGGATCGCCATGCTGATGAACTCGGTGCCGTAACACCTTCGGAATGTCGCTGATTGAGAGGCTATGATCACCTGCGCAGCCCCTGAATTGCGCAGTATGTGGTCTCAGGCCCCTGTTCCTTGATCATCGCAATGATCTGTTCATCCGTAAATCATGCCTTCATTTACCCGTCCTTTTGTTGGGAAGACTCTACACAAATCCGGAGGCGTTTTAGGGGCGCAGGTCACAGGCCATCCGTGCAGTCCTTTTAATCCGTGCAAATTCC
Organism: Roseovarius sp.; assembly: GCA_021775255.1. Classification (GTDB taxonomy): domain Bacteria; phylum Pseudomonadota; class Alphaproteobacteria; order Rhodobacterales; family Rhodobacteraceae; genus Roseovarius. The sequence continues at coordinate 183,228 of JAJFIA010000001.1, read as the reverse complement.
GTGCACATAGAGATCAAACAAGATACAAAGCCGTGCAATTTGGTCTAATTTGGTGCACGCTGTTCTTGATATGATATATCTGAAAGATAACGTAAAACATTGATAAATAAAGAAATAACATTCGCAGTTGCTCCGATGATGGATTGGACAGACCGGCATTGCCGGTTTTTGCACCGGCTGCTTTCGAAACATGCGCTGCTCTATACCGAGATGATCACCGCGCCTGCTTTGGTGCGCGGGCAGGCGCTGCATTTGCTGGAATATTCCCCGGCCGAGCATCCCGTGGCGCTGCAACTGGGCGGGTCTGACCCGGTTGAGCTGGCGCAGGCGGCAAAGCTCGGGGCCGAGGCCGGGTATGATGAGATCAACCTGAATGTCGGCTGCCCGTCGGACCGGGTGCAATCGGGCACATTTGGCGCGATGCTGATGCAGGACCCAAAGCTTGTGGCGGAATGCTGTGCCGCGATGCGGCAGGCCGTTGCGGTTGACGTCACGGTGAAATGCCGCATTGGCGTGGATGATCAAACGCCGGAAGAGGTACTGCCGGAATTTTTGGCGCAGGTCAGTGCCGCCGGGGTTGAGCGTTTTATCATTCATGCCCGCAAGGCCTGGCTCAAGGGGTTGAGCCCAAAGGAAAACCGCGATGTGCCGCCGCTGGATTACGATCTGGTGCAACGGATGAAGGGGCTGTTTCCGGCGCTGCATTTATCGGTGAATGGCGGCATCGAAACGCTGGATCAGGCGCGGGAATTTCTGGATGCCGGGATGGATGGGGTGATGTTTGGCCGCGCGGCCTATCACCGGCCTGCGGAAATTTTATGCGCGGCTGACCGGCTGATTTTTGGCGCGGATACACCCGATAGCACCGCAGAGGCGGCTGCGCGGGCCATGCTGCCTTATATCGAGGCTCATCTGGCCAAGGGCGGGCGTCTCAATCAGATCACCCGGCATATGCTGGGGCTTTTTGCCGGCCGCCCCGGCGCGCGGGCCTGGCGCAGGGCCCTGTCGGAAGGGGCGGCACGCGATGGTGCGGGGCCGGAATTGATTGAGGCCGCTTTGGCGCAAATAACCGGCGAATAAATGTTGTTTATACCGGCAAAACGCGCTCTATCTGGGCAAAAGGATAAATCATGCCGGAAATGACATTACTACTCAGCATGCTGGGGCTTTTATTGCTGATCGGGGCCTTTGCCGGGGTGTTGGCCGGGCTGTTGGGCGTGGGCGGTGGTATCGTGCTGGTGCCTGCGTTTTTCTATGCTTTCCAGACGCTTGGCTATGGCGGGCCGCAAGTGATGCAGATGTGTCTGGCCACCTCACTGGCCACCATTATCGTCACCTCATTGCGCTCGGTTCTGAGCCATAACAAAAAAGGCGCGGTGGACTGGGAAATTCTGAAATCCTGGGCACCGGGGATTGCCATCGGCGCGATTATCGGCGTGAGCATTGCGGCGCGATTAAGCTCGATCTTTTTGCAGGGAATTTTTGGTGTGCTTGGCCTTGTCATCGGGGCCTATCTTGGGTTTGGAAATTCAAACTGGCGGCTGGGACAGGCGATGCCCGGCGGGCTGCGCCGCGCGGTGATGTCGCCGGTTTTGGGGTTCATGTCGGTGCTGATGGGCATTGGCGGCGGCAGTTTCGGGGTGCCGTTGATGAGCCTTTACAACATTCCCATTCACCGCGCCGTGGCAACGGCGGCAGGCTTTGGCATGACCATCGCTGTGCCGTCGGTCATCGGGTTTTTGCTGTTGGAAATTGCCCCAGAGCAGCGCCCGCCATTCACCATTGGGGCTGTCAATCTGGTGGCGTTTTTCATTGTGATTGCAATGACTTTGATCACCGCGCCGCTTGGGGTGAGGCTGGCGCATGCGATGAATCCTAAGCCGCTCAAACGGGTTTTTGCGGTGTTTCTCACGCTGGTGGCGCTGAATATGCTGCGCAAGGCGCTGGGCTGGTGACCGGCTTTTTTGATCTGGGGTGGGCGACCTATCCGGCAGAGCCTGCGGTGCTTGAATGGGCCGAAGCGGCGCGCGGTGCGGCGCTGAAATCCATGGCCAGGCCTGAGCAGCAAAAGAAATGGCTGCAATGCGAAGGCACGTGGTTTGTGGGCGTTGATACCCTGCCCAACAGGGCCGATGGCGCGGTTGAGGGGGGCGGGCCGCTTGGCGGCGCGGCTTACCATATGGCGCGGCGGATTTACCGGGAAATGCCACTGCACCGGGGGCAGGTTTCGGTGAACTATCCCGGCTATCCCAGGCCAAGGCAGGGCGAGAACGAGGCGGGCTTTCGCTATCGGCTGAAGCGCGATGCGGCGCATGTGGACGGGATTTTGGCAGTGGGGCCTGCCCGGCAGCGGATGCTGAAAGAGCGCCATGCCTATATTCTGGGCCTGCCGCTGACCGAATGCGATGCCGGGGCCAGCCCGCTGGTGATCTGGGAAGGTAGCCATCACATCATGCGCGCGGCATTTGAAGCGGCTCTGGGCGATGTATCAGAGGAAAATTGGGCGGATGTTGACCTGACGCAGGCCTATCAGGCCGCGCGCCGTGAGGTGTTTGAACGCTGCCCGCGCCGGGTTGTCACGGCGCAACCCGGCGCGGCCTATCTGCTGCACCGTCACGCCCTGCATGGCATCGCCCCGTGGCAGGAGGGGGCAAAAGCGCCGCCCGAGGGGCGGATGATTGCCTATTTCCGGCCTGATCTGCCCGGTGGTTCCAGGGATTGGCTGCACCTGCCCTGAAATATCCCCACGCGCCCCGGACCTGATCCGGGGCCTGCTGGCTTGAGAAGAGGCCCCGGCGCGGGGGCCGGGGCGGGGGATCCTTAGTCGTCGCGCGGGCGCAGTATCAGCCAGATCAGCGCGCCGCCTGCCAGCGCCAGAAACGGGATCATCGCCAGATTGACCGAGGCCCAGCCCTCGGCGGCATCCCCGCCCGAGCAGTTCATCAAAGCGCCCGATGAGAGCGAGGCCACGGTGACGCCGCCAAACACCATCAGATCATTCATCCCCTGAATCCGGCCACGCTCCTGCGGTTCATGCGCGCCAGCCAGCATCGTGGTGGCGCCGATAAAGCCAAAATTCCAGCCAAGGCCCAATAAAACAAGGGCGATGAAGAAGTTTTCAAGCGCGACCCCCTGCAGGGCAATGCCCCCGGCGCAGGCCAGGATGAACAGGCCGATGGCCACGATCCGCTCAACCCCGAAACGGGCGATCAGATGGCCGGTAAAGAATGACGGGATATACATTGCCAGCACATGCGCCGAGACCACATCCGCCGCGCGCCCGGCCTCAAAGCCACAGCCAACCACGGCCAGAGGGGTGGATGTCATCACCAGATTCATCAGGGCGTAAGACACCATGGCGCAGATCACCGCGACGGCAATGCGCGGGGTTTTCAGCAATTCCAGCCGGGTACGGCCCTTCGGCGCATCCTGTTTCGGGGGCTCCGGGGTTGGAATGTCCAAAAGCAAAAACAGAAATGACCCGAAAAGGTTAACCACTATCACCATCAGGTAGGTGCCAAGGAAGGGGATCACCATTGCCTGTGCGGTGAGTTTGACAAGTTGCGGCCCGATGATGGCGCTGATCAGCCCGCCGGCCATGACATAGGATATGGCCTTGGGGCGGAACCTGTCCGAGGCGGTATCGGCGGCGGCAAAGCGGTAAAACCCGTGGGCCGACATGTAAATGCCGGTGATCAGGCTGCCCATCAGAAGGATCGGGAACGAGGCGGTATAAAGCCCATACGCGCCAACAGCGCCGCCGCTGGCCCCGGCCATTGCGCCGACGAAAAACCCGGCTTTGCGGCCATATTTCTGCATGATGGCAGACATTGGCGAGGCCGCCAGCATCGAGCCCATGACGATCAATGTGATCGGCAGGGTTGCAAAGCAGATATTGCTGGCCAGCGATTGCCCGGCCAGTCCACCAACAATGAAGATCATCGGCATTTGCGAGCCCAAAATCGCCTGCGCCGCGATCAGAACCATCACGTTGCGTTGGGCGCGGCTGTCACTTTGGGGGAGGGCAATATCTGTCATGGGGCATGTGCTAGGCCGGCTTTGCCGAAGGTGCAACCCCTGATCAGGCCCTGTCGATCAGGTGGGCAAACGATCCCGATACGCGGCCCTCTGCCAGCCCCATATCCGGCAGCGCCTGGCCTTCGGCATCGCGGGCCTTGAAAAGCGCATCACCTTTGGCGCTGAGGGTGGTGGCATAGTGGAATTCATGGCCATTGAAGGCGGTGGAAAAGAGGCCTGTGAGCGGCGTGAGTTGACGGTAACCCAGATGCAGACGGGGATGTTCGAAACTCGTCTCGAGCCGCAACAGCCCGGCCATGGCATGGCGGGTGCCATTGGCATCTGTCAGCCCATTACCCAGTACCATGTAACCACCACATTCTCCATATATATTAATAGTATGCGATGCATTTTTAATGCTTTGCATGAAATTGGAGGCGGCGGCGATCCGTCCCGCGTGCAGCTCGGGATAGCCGCCGGGAAGATAGATAAAACCGGCCTCGGGTGCGGGCTCATTTGCCAGGGGGGAAAAGAATTTCAGCTCGGCCCCCTGCGCGCGCCAGTCATCCAGAACATGCGGGTAGGCAAAGGCAAAGGCCGGGTCGCGGGCGATGGCAATGACCTGTGCGGGCGGTGTGATGCGCGGGGCGAATTGTGCGGGCGGCAAAGGGGTTGCGAGGGATAGAAACCTGTCCCTGTCAAATGTTGCCAACAGCGCATGGGCGGCCTGATCCAGGAAGGCCTCAAGATCGTTGGTTTCCCCGGCCTGCACCAGCCCCAGATGGCGGGATGGCAGTTTTATATCAGGGCTGCGCCACAGGGCAACCAGAACCGGCAGGTTGGTTGCGAGCAAAGCGCGCCGCAGCATCGCCTCATGCCGGTCGGAGCCGACATTGTTGAGGATCACCCCGGCCAGCCTGACCTTGGGATCATGGGCGGCAAAGCCCGCCACCAATGGCGCGACAGACCCGGCCATGCGGGCGGCATCGACCACCAGCACGACCGGCAGATTGAGAATGCGCGCCAGATCCGCGACCGAGCCGCGATTGTCCGGGGGGGCACCATCAAACAGCCCCATGGCCCCTTCGATGATCAGCGTGCCATCGCCCGCGGCCAGATTGCGCAGCCGGGCGGGGGACATGGCCCAGGCATCGAGATTGGGGCAGGGCGCTGCGCAGGCGGCCTCATGAAAACGCGGGTCAATGTAATCGGGGCCGGATTTTGCGCCACGAATTTTGACACCCTGCCGCGAGAGCAGCCGCAACAGGGCCAGGGTGACGGTGGTTTTACCGGCACCCGAGGCGGGGGCGGCGATGATCAGGCCGGTCATTTCTGATCCCGGCCCAATGGGTCAAGATTGCGCGGCGTGCCCCCTTCCATCATGCCCTGCCAATTGAGCACCTGACGCATCAGAACCGAGCGGCCGACGCAGAGAATGGCCGGTGGCTCAAGCCCGCTTTGGGCGATGTCCGTGCTCATCTGGCCAAGGGTGGTTTCCAGCACCTGCTGATCCTTGGTGGTGGCCGAGCAGACCACGGCGCAGGGCTCATCCGCCGGGCGGCCCGCCGCCAGCAGGGCATCGGCAATCCGGCGCACATGTTTCATGCCCATATAGATCACGATCACCTGAGAACCCTTTGAAATAGCTTGCCAATCCAAAGATGTGGGTGTTTCACCGGATTGGTCATGGCCGGTGACAAAAGTGACCGATTGATTGACATCGCGGTGGGTGACGGGGATGCCCGCATAGGCCAGCCCGCCGATGCCTGCGCTGATGCCGGGGATGATGCGGATGGGCACGCCGTGTTGTACCAAGGTCTGTGCCTCTTCGCCGCCCCGGCCAAAGACGAACGGATCCCCCCCCTTGAGGCGCAAGACCCGTTTTCCCGCCTGTGCCAGATCAATCAGTTGCAGGGATATGTCGCGCTGTTTGGCGGAAGGTTTGCCGCCGCGTTTGCCGGCATAGATATGGTCGGCCTGCGGTGCCCAGTTGAGGATATCCGCCTGCACCAGCGCGTCATAGATCACCACATCGGCCTGTGTGAGGGCATTGAGCGCGTGCAGCGTGAGAAGGCCGGGATCACCGGGGCCGGCACCGCATAGCCAGACCCAGCCGGGCTTGAGCTCGGGCCAGGGGCCTGTGGGGAGGCCAGTAGGGAGGCCTGTGGGGAGATGTGACTCGTTCATGGCGTCCCTTATGCGCGGCATCCGGCGGTGTTCTCAAGAGTATTGATGCCTCCGGCGGGAGTATTTTGCGAAAAATGAAAGGCGGGTGGGGCTGTAAATAGGTAATTGCTGTGCCTATAGTCGCGGATATTATGAGCCGGAAACCGGATAGACCCCTGCGCCGAGGCTGGACCACGGGCGCTTGTGCCACTGCGGCGACGCGGGCGGCTTTGATGATGCTGTGGGGAGAGGGCCAGCCGGACCGGGTGCGTATTACCCTGCCCAAAGGCGAGCGGCCGGAGTTTGATATTATTCAGTGCGATCAGGGGGATGGCTGGGCCGAGGCCGGGGTGATCAAGGATGCGGGCGATGACCCGGATGTCACCCACGGCGCGCGGATTTTTGCGCGGGTTTCAGCGTCGGATGGCGGGGTTCGGTTTCGCGCCGGCGAGGGTGTGGGCGTTGTGACCATGGCCGGGCTGCCGATTGCGCCGGGGGAGCCTGCAATCAATCCGGTGCCGCGCCGGATGTTGACTGAAACGGTTGAGGAGATGGCCGCGCGGTTGGGGATGCCTGCGGATATTGAGATCACCATTTCGGTACCGGGGGGGGCGAAGCTGGCGCAGAAAACATGGAACCCGCGATTGGGGATCAAGGGCGGGATTTCCATTCTGGGCACCACCGGCATTGTGCGGCCGTTTTCCTGTGCCGCGTGGATTGCCTCGATCCATCGCGGGGTGGATGTGGCGCGGGCCAATGGGATGACCCATGTGGCGGGCTGCACCGGGTCAACGAGCGAGCGGGTGGTGCAGGGCTTATATGGTCTGCCGGATCAGGCGATGCTGGATATGGGGGATTTTGCCGGGGGATTGTTGAAATATCTGGCCCGGAATCCGGTGGCGCGGCTCACCATTGGCGGCGGCATTGGCAAGATGACCAAGCTGGCGCAGGGGGCGCGGGATTTGCATTCGGGGCGCTCTCAGGTGGATTTTGCGGGTCTGGCGGAAGCGCTTGGGGATGTCGAGTTGAGCTACATGAATACTGCCTTGCAGGCCTATGATAAAGCAGGTAAAAAATTATCTGACTGGGTGGCAAAAACGGCTTTGGAGAAGGTGCGGGAGATGCTGCCGGAAGGGGTGATGGCCGATACGGTTGTGATTGATCGCGCGGGCAATATTCTGGCGAGGGCCGGTGCATGACGCTGTTGTTGCTGGCGGGCACCGGTGAGGCGATAGCGATAGCGCAGGCCTTAAGCGATGGGCCATTGCCGGTGGTTGCCTCCCTAGCCGGGGCCACGCGAGAGCCGCGTGAACTGGCGGTGCCGGTGCGGGCGGGCGGATTTGGCGGCGATGCTGGGTTTCGGGCCTATTTGCGAGAGGCCGGTATCACGGCGGTGCTGGATGCCACGCACCCGTTTGCCGCGCGGATTTCCATGCGCAGTGCCCGGATTTGCCATGAGGAAAGCCTGGCCTATTGTCAGCTTCTGCGCCCGGAATGGGTGCCGCAAGCGGGCGATAGATGGGTGATGATTGAGCGTGAAGAAACGGCGGCGGAGCATATTGCACCGGGTTCAACGGTGTTTCTGGCGACCGGCAGGCAGACGCTGGACCAGTTTGCCAATCTTGATGCCTGTCGGCTGATCTGCCGCCAGATTGATCCGCCTGACCGGGAATTTCCTTTTGCCAACGGGGAATTTCTGGTGGGGCGGCCGCCGTTTTCTGTTGATGAGGAAGCAACCCTTTTCAGGGAGCTGGAAATTGATTGGCTGGTTGTGAAGAACGCCGGCGGGGAGGCACCGCGCTCAAAGCTCACGGCGGCGCGACAGCTTGGCATACCGGTGGCGATGATCAACCGGCCAAAGCAGCCGGAGGGCGATAAGGTGACCACCGTGCAGGCGGCGCTGGAATGGGTGCGCGCATTGTGACCGGGCGGATCATTCAAACCGATGCCTGCGTGGCGGAAGGGGCGGCTTATTTATGCGCCCGGCACCCAAGGCTGGCGCAGGCCTATGAGGTAACCGGGCCGCTGCCGCTCAGGCTCAGACCGGATGGGTTTGCCGAACTTCTGAGCGCCATCATCAGCCAACAGGTGAGCCTGGCCTCGGCCAATGCCATATGGGGGCGGATGCGGGCGGCGCGCCTGACAGGGCCGCGTCAGATTGCCCGCGCGGGGGAGGACGATCTGCGCGGCGTTGGCCTCAGCCGTCAGAAAATCCGCTATGCGCAGGAACTGGCCGGGGCGGGGATCAATTTCAAGGCGCTGCGCGCGATGCCGACCGATGCGGTGATCAAACGGCTGGTGCAGGTGCCGGGGATCGGCGCGTGGACGGCGGAGATTTACGCGATGTTTTCCCTTGGCCGCGCGGATGTGTTCGCGCCCGGGGATCTGGCCTTGCAGGAGGCGGCGAAAATCCTGTTTGACCTGCCCGAGCGGCCCAAAGAGCGGGAATTTCGCGAGATGGCCGAAGACTGGGCGCCGTGGAGATCGGTTGCCGCGCGGCTTTTATGGTCGTACTACAGGCACGCAAAACAAAGGGATGGGATCAGATGACACGGGTTTTACAGGCTGGGCGGTATGAGCCGGTATCGGGGACGCTGCGCTCGATCGTGGTGTTCTTGCATGGCTACGGTGCCAATGGTGCGGATTTGCTGGGGCTTGCGGATGTGCTGGGCCCGCATTTGCCGGACACATTGTTTGTGGCCCCCGATGCGCCAGAAAGCATTCCGGGCATGCCGATGGGGCTGCAATGGTTTCCGATCCCGTGGATTGATGGCTCGTCCGAAGAAGAGGCCGAGCGCGGGCTTATGGCGGCGGCGGATGATCTCAATGCGTTTCTGGATGCGCTGATGGTGGATGAGGATGTGCTGCCGGAACAGGTTGTGCTGCTTGGCTTTTCCCAGGGCACGATGATGGCACTGCATGTGGCACCGCGCCGCGAGGATGAGCTGGCTGGCGTGGTGGCGTTTTCGGGGCGGTTGCTGTCGCCGGAGCTTCTTAAGGACGAAGCGATCAGCCGCCCGCCGGTGTTGCTGATCCATGGGGATGCCGATGATGTGGTGCCGCCGCAATCCCTGCCGCAGGCGGCTGAGGCGCTGCAAGAGGCGGGCTGGAGCGATGTTTATGCCCATATCATGAAGGGCACCGGCCACGGGATCGCTCAGGATGGGCTTGAGGTGGCGCTGGCATTCATGAGCGATAAGCTGGGGCTTTGATTTCAGGATATTTGCGTGCGCGGATGCGCATAGCAGGTTATCTCGTCATCAGCCTTCGGCTTCATCCTCGGGCCGCGCTTGGCTTAAGTTGGCGCGCCGGCATTGGTGAAGGTATGTCTGGCTGGTAACAGGGGGATGCCCTGCCACATGAAGGGGTTGCCAGACAAAAAACACGATATATAGTGGCATCATGATAGGAAGGGCATGGTGATGCAGGGTGATTTCAGAACAGAATTTGTCAGGCAACCGGTGGCGCTGAAACAATACCCTGCTCTGGTGTTGAATGCCGATTACCGGCCGCTGTCGTATTACCCGCTGTCATTATGGACATGGCAGGAAGCGGTGAAAGCCGCGTATCTGGAGCGGGTGGATATTATTGCCGAATATGACCAATGCGTCAGAAGCCCCAGTGTTGAGCTTGCAATCCCTTCTGTGATCGTGCTGAAGGATTATGTGAAGCCGCAGAAACTGGTGGCCTTTACCCGATTCAACCTGTTTTTGCGTGATGAATTTTGCTGTCAGTATTGCGGGGCAAAGGGCGATCTGACGTTTGATCATGTGGTGCCGCGGGCACGGGGCGGGATTACAAGCTGGAAAAATGTTGTGGCGGCGTGCAGCCCGTGCAATCTGCGAAAAGGCTCCAAAAGCCTGGCTCAGGCAGGGATGAGCCTGCGCAAGCCCCCACGAGAGCCGCAGGTCGGGCAGATGCACAATCAGGGGCGCAAGTTTCCGCCCAATCACCTGCATGAAAGCTGGATGGATTTTCTTTATTGGGATGCCGAGCTGGAGGCCTGAGCAAAAGGCACCCCTGCATGGCAAGGGTGCCGGTATTCAGAGTTTCAGTTTCAGTTTGAGGGGTTTGAGGGGCTTGCGGGCTTTGGCGTTGCTGCGGCGGCGGCTGATTTTGAGGATGTCAGCGGATCGTCCTGACGCTGAACCGAGCCTTCAAAATGGGCACCGGATTCGATGGCGATGGTTTTGTGGATGATATCGCCTTCCACCCGGGCGCTGGACGACAGGCGCACCTTGAGGCCACGCACACGGCCCACAATGCGGCCATTGATGACAACATCATCGGCAATCACTTCGCCGCGAATGGTGGCGCCTTCGCCAACGGTCAGAAGATGTGCCCGGATGTCGCCCTCAACCGTGCCTTCAACCTGAATATCGCCGGTGGTTTTCATGTTGCCGGTAACCGTGAGATCCGATGACAGCACCGATGCCGGCGGTTTGGCCTTGGGGGCCGATGCCTTGAATTCGGTGCCTGCGGGCTGCTCGGCCCGAACTGCGCCGGGATTGCCAGCGGTATCGGCTGGTTTTGGGGCCTCTTTGGCCTTTGGGGCGGGATCGTTGATTTTGCTTTTAGAAAACATTTTTTGCTGCCTTGATGTAGGTCATGGGATTGATGGCTTTACCGCCAACGCGAATTTCATAGTGCAGATGAGTGCCGGTAGAGCGTCCGCTGTTGCCCATATCACCAATTCGTTCCCCGCGCGAGACCCTTTGGCCATTTTTCACGCTGATTTTGGATAAATGGGCATAGCGGGTCTCAATCCCGAACTCATGCTGGATCTTGATCAGCCGTCCATAACCGGAGAGCCATTTGGCATGGGTCACGACCCCGTCCGCCGTGGCATAGATGGGGGTGCCGGTCGGGCCCGCCAAATCCTGGCCCTTGTGCATCCGGCCCCAGCGTACACCATAGCCGGATGTATAGCGGAAGGTGGATTTGACCGGTATGGTAAGCGGCACTTTCTGGGCCGCGATCCGGTAGAGATTCAACTGGTCAAGCTGATTCAGGATACCATTGGCACGCAGGGTATCGGCGGAAGGATCCTCACCACGGGTCGAAAATGTCATCGGCGTCAATGGGCCACCCTGGCCGGAATAGCCGCGCCGGACGGTATTGAGCAGGGTTTCCGTATTCAGGCCCGCCGCGCTGAACATCTTGTCAAGCGGCTCGACCGAGATGGTCATGGCATCCTCGAGCTGGCGGAATATCTGATCATTCTGATCTTCCATCAGGGCGATGCGTTCGGCCATTTCATCGGCCTGTTGCAGCGCCGCTTGCGAATCGGCAATGACTTTATTGCGTTCCTCGGCCGTTTCGCTCAGGGCCTCGTTGAGAAAATCAAGAGTGGCAATGGTCTCGGACGAAGCTGTTGCCCCGCCGTTACCGCCATCGCCGCTATTGAGAGCAAGCCCCAGTTCGTTGGCCTTGTTTTGCGCGGCATCGCGCTCGGACATGGTGCGGCGCAGGGTGGATTGGATCACATCCACTCCGGTCTCGAGCTCCTGGCGGCGAATCTCCGAGCCAAGCAATTCGCTTTGCATCTGTGATATCTGATCAAGCGCCGAGTTGAAGCGCTCCTGTGCGGCGAGGGCCTCGGTTGCGCGCATATCACGCTCTTTGGCCATTTCATTCAGCCGGGCCTCGTAGGCGCGTTGATCACGTTTGGCCTGTTCGCGGAAATTGCCCGAGCCGATGCTGTCCATCAGCAGGATGGCGGTGGCGATGATCGACCAGGCAACAAAGGCCGAAATGCCCAATACGGCAATAACCTGGGTGCCGGGCCGGAGCCTTATGAAGCGTGTATCTTTATCGGATCGCAAAAAGACCCGCCGCTCGGGGAAATGGCGCTCTAGCAGCGCGTTGAACTTGATTGTTATGCCTTTACGCAAAAACCTGTCCCTTGTTTGTTGTCCCTTGAAATGATGCTCTGCTTCATCCCTGACCGGCACCTTGGGATTGTGCTTACCTCATGGATTAACAGCTCGGCAAGAATTTTGGACGCTTGTTTCGCGTTTTAGGCAATTATCCGGTCTGAACGGCAGAAAATCGCCGATATGCAAAGGGTTGTCAGGGGTTTGGCGCTTGTTTTCGGGTTTATTCAAGGGCATGTGCCGATCAGAACCATCCGGGCAATAATTGGCTCTATATACAAAGCCTCAATGGGCTATGTTGCCAACGGGGAAACCCCTAAAGCCTTTTCTCGTTTTACCTGACTCAGGGAAAATGTAAAAAGGCTCAAGCCATCTGCAGGTTGTGGGCGTTTTGCATTTGATCTCTTGTCCCGGATTAAATGCAAAACGCTTTAATCCGGGAAAACGTGGCATTGACGCGAGTATTTTGAGCAAAAGCTGGAAACCATGGTTTGCTCAGGATAGTTTTGTAAAAAAGAGCTGCAAAGCCCATATGAGGCAAACGGGGCGTGAAATGCTGCCTGAATGGATTGAATGAGCAAAACAAGCGATCAAAAACCGCGCGGCCACCGTAGCCGCCGCCATAGACGTTTCGGGCTATGGGTGATGTCGAGCATCCTGACATTATCTATCGTGGCCGGGCTTTTGGTGATGTCGCTGATGGGCGCCGAGATCAGGGTGCCCGACTGGGTCAGGGCCAGGATTGTCGAGCGGATCAATCAGGGCGACAATCGCTTCAGCATCCAGATCGGCGATGCGGCGGTGATCGTGGAAAAGGACTGGTTGCCGCGATTGCTGCTGCATAATGTGGCGCTGAAAGATTCCGATGGCACCCCGATCCTGCGGTTGTCAGAAGTCGGGACGAGTGTTGCCTTGCAGCCATTGCTGGAGGGGCAGATACAGCCAACATCTGTTCAGTTATCCGGTGCCCGCATGACATTACGCCGTCTGGCGGATGGCCGGGTGAACCTGATCTTCATTGAGTCGGCCTCTGCCGGTGATCAGGCCGCCGATTACGCAACCCTTGTCGAGGGTGTGGACGAATTTTTGCAGCGCCCTCAATTTGCCGATCTGGAAAGCGTGGATATTGAAAACCTGACGCTGCGCTACGATGATTTGCGCAGCTCGCGGGCCTGGACAGTGGATGGTGGCCATCTGGGCATGACGCGGCAGCAGGATGATTTGCAGATCAGGGGCAATTTCAACCTGCTGGGCGCACGCGATTATGCCACCTCGCTTGAGATGAACTATAGCGGCAGGATCGGAAGCCTTGCCGCCGAGATGGGCATCAGTTTTGAGGATATGCCAGCCAGGGATATTGCCGGGCAATCTCCGGCGCTTGTCTGGCTCGAGGCGCTGGATGCGCCGATTTCAGGGGCCTTGCGGGTGTCGGTTGATGAAGCGGGGGCGCTGGGGCCGCTGAATGCAACCTTGCAGATCAGCGAAGGCGTGCTGCAGCCCACCGAGGCCACCAAGCCAATCCCGTTTTCATCGGTGCGCAGCTATTTCAGCTATGATCCCGCAAGCCAGACCATGCGGCTTGACGAGCTTTCCGTGGATAGTAAATGGGGCAGCGCGCAGGCCGAAGGGCAGGCCATTCTGCTGGGGGTTGAAAACGGTTTTCCAAAGGAGTTGCTGGGCCAGATCCGGGTGAGCAAAATCAAGGCCAATCCGGCCGGGCTTTATCCGCAACCGATTGAAATTGAGGCGGCGAATATGGATGTGCGGCTTCAGTTTGACCCGTTTGTTCTGTCCTTGGGCGAGATGAGCTTTTCCGATCAGGGCAACCGGTTTGTTCTGAGTGGCGAGGCACGGGCCAAACCGGCAGGATGGAATTTGACGGTAAGCGGCCTTCTCGATGCAATTTCGCGCGAACGGCTGATGGAATTATGGCCCGTTGGGGTAAAGGAAAAAACCCGAAGCTGGATTGCCGAGAATGTCATGCAGGCGGATATTAGCAATTTTCAGGTTGCGGTCCGGGTTTTGCCGGATCAAAGCCCGGATGTGTTTCTTGGCTTTGATTACAAGGGCCTGAAGACGCGGTTCATCAAGGATGTGCCGCCGATCGAGGCGGGTTCGGGGCATGCCTCATTATATGACAACCGGTTTTCGATCACCGCAAACCGCGGCTTTGTCACGGCAGCACAGGGCGGGCGGATTGATATTTCTGGCACCAGCTTTGTGGTTCCTGATGTGCGCATCCGGCGCGGCCCGGCGCAGGCGTTGCTGAAGCTTGAAAGCACCATAACCGCCACGCTTTCGCTGCTGGATGAAAAGCCGTTCAGGTTCATGCAAAAAGCCGGGCAGCCGGTGACGCTGGCCTCGGGCCGGGCCGGGATTTCCGGGCGGCTGGATTTTCTGCTCAAGCCAAAATTGCAGATCAAGGAGGTTGCGTTTGATCTTGTCGGCACGCTCAGGTCGGTGCGCAGTGAAAAACTGGTGCCGGGGCGCGCGCTTGTGGCATCCGAGCTAAGCGTGACCGCCGGTAATGACCAACTGAGTATTGGCGGCGAAGGGCGGCTGGGAAGCGTGCCGGTTGGCGGCACCTGGCAAACGGATCTGAATTTCAAATCCGGCAAGCCCAGCCAGCTTGAGGGCTGGATCGAGCTTTCCGAGCGCTTCACCGATGAGTTTGGCATCGGCCTGCCGCCAAACAGCATTTCCGGCGTTGGCCGGGCGGATATCACTGTTGAACTGGCAAGGGGAAAGCCGGGCGAATTTACCCTGACCTCTGATCTTGCCGGTGTCGGGCTGAGCCTGAAGCAACTGGGCTGGTCGGCCTCTGAGGACAGCAAGGGCATCCTGCATGTCATTGGCAAACTGGGCCAGCCGCCCCAGATTGATGATATCCGCCTGGAAGCCGAGGGCCTGATGGCACAAGGCGCGGTCCGCCTGCACGAGGACGGGCAGCTTGAACGCGCGTCATTTTCTCAGGTGAAGGTCGGAACATGGCTTGATGCACCGGTGAATCTGATCGGGCGCGGCGCGGGCCTGCCGCCAATGATCGAAGTGACGGGCGGCAGGATTGACCTGCGCCAGACATCCCTTGGCGGCGCTGATTCAGGGAGTGAAGGGCAGGAAAAGAATGGTGGCCCGGTATCGCTGGCGCTGGATAATTTGCAAATATCCGATGGCATTGCGCTGACGCATTTTCGGGCAAATCTGGATATGTCGCGTGGTGTTGCGGGCAATTTTACCGGCCGGGTCAATGGTGGGGCTGCGATTACCGGCCGGGTTGTGCCTCAGGATGGGCGCAGTGCCTTTCGTATCAAATCTGCCAATGCCGGCGGGGTCATGAGCTCGGCCGGGCTGCTCAAGCAGGCCCGCGAGGGCGAGATGGATCTGGTGCTGACGCCCGCGCCTGAAAAAGGCAGCTACAAGGGACGGCTTTCGATTGATAATCTGCGCATCAAGGACGCCCCGGCAATGGCCGCCTTGCTGAACACAATCAGCGTGATCGGTATATTGGATCAGTTGCGCGGCGACGGGCTTCATTTCAACCGGGTTGACGCCAATTTCGTGTTGCAGCCAACCCGCGTCACATTGCTTTCCGGCAGTGCGACGGGGGCCTCGTTGGGTATCTCGATGGACGGGTATTATTTCATGGAAAGCGGTCAGATGGACATGCAGGGCGTGATTTCACCGCTCTATCTGGTGAATGCGGTTGGCGGGGTTTTCACCCGCAAGGGCGAGGGGCTGATCGGGTTCAATTACCGGCTCAAAGGCCCGGCATCCGATCCGAAAGTGACGGTTAATCCGCTATCGGCCCTGACGCCGGGATTGTTTCGTGAACTGTTCCGGCGCAAGCCGCCAAAGGTGCAGTATGATACGGGCATGAATGAGGATGAAGCGCAGCCCATGCCAGCGCCCGATACGCCCGATGCGCCTAAGGAGCAGGCCGGCGGGGATAATGCGAGAAGGCCCTGACAGAGGGATGAATGTTTCCGGTAAAAACCCAACAGAACCACCGCAGACCGGCATTTTTGGCAACCACGGGGGGGGGGTGGGGCGATGAGGCAATGAATGAATTTGAGTGATTTTAATTTTGATCTGCCGGATGGCCTGATTGCCACAAGGCCGGTCATTCCGCGCAGTGCGGCGCGCCTGCTGGTAGCACACGGCGCGGCGCTTACCGATGCCCATGTCCGGGATCTGGGCCAATGGCTGCGCCCGGGGGATCGGTTGGTTTTGAATGATACGCGGGTGATACCGGCGCGCCTGTCGGGCTATCGCACAAGGCGGGGTGCGGCCGGGGAAACCCGCGCCAGGATTGAGCTGACCCTGTTGTCACCTGCCACCGATGGCACCTGGAATGCGTTGGTCAAGCCATTGAAAAAGCTTCATATTGGCGAAACTGTCTCATTCGGTAACGGGTTGCACGCGGAGCTTGAGAGCAAGGCCGACGGGCAGGGGCAGGTCCGGTTCAATCTGGCGGGGGATGGGTTTGACAAAGCGCTGGAACAGGCCGGGGCGATGCCGCTTCCGCCGTATATCGCCGCGCGCCGGGCCGCGGATGCGCGCGATAAATCCGATTATCAAACCGTATTTGCCCGCCATGCCGGTGCGGTTGCCGCCCCCACTGCCTCGTTGCATTTTGATGCGGATTTACTGGCGGATCTGCGCGCGCAGGGCATTGATATGACCTATGTGACCCTGCATGTGGGCGCGGGCACGTTCTTGCCGGTCAAGGTCGCGGATGTCACCCGCCACAAAATGCATGCCGAATGGGGCGAGGTCAGCGCAGCGGCGGCCGAGGAAATTCGCGCCACCAAAGCAGCGGGCGGGCGGATCATTCCGGTGGGCACCACGGCGCTTCGGCTGATTGAGACAGCGGCCCGCACAGGCACGATTGCGCCATGGTGCGGGGAGACGGATATTTTCATCTACCCCGGTTTCAGTTTTCAGATCGCGGATGCGCTGATGACCAATTTTCATCTGCCTTGCTCGACCTTGATGATGCTGGTCTCGGCCCTGATGGGGCAGGATGGAATCAAGCAGATTTATGCCCATGCGATTGCCCGTGAATACCGGTTTTTCTCCTATGGCGATGCCTCGCTTCTGATCCCCGGTTGATCCCGGTATTCAAATGTGCAAATCGGCCTATCATGCGTCGTATTTGGATGCGAAAACGGGGGGCGCGCGGCCTACCCACACAAAAGAATATGTGGAGTTATCGGGATAATGATCAAAACTTTTTCAGGTATCTGGCCGTTGTTGCTGGGCATGATGCTGTTGCAGGTGGGCAATGGCCTGCAAGGCACGCTTTTAGGGGTGCGCGGCAGCATTGAAGGCTTCTCGACCACGCAGATGTCCTGGGTGATGTCAGGCTATTTTGCCGGGTTTCTGTTCGGTTCCCGCATGGCGCCGGGGATGATACGCCGGGTAGGGCATGTACGGGTATTTGCGGCGCTGGGCTCAATGATTTCCGCCGTATTGATCCTGTATCCCATTTTCCTTGATCCCTGGGTCTGGATGGCGGGCCGGATATTGATCGGGTTTTGTTTTTCCGGTGTTTATGTGACGGCGGAAAGCTGGCTCAACAATTCCTCAAGCAATGAAACCCGCGGGCAGACGCTTTCGCTTTACATGATTGTGCAGATGGTTGGCATTGTCTCGGCGCAGGGGCTGATGGTGGTGGCGGATCCTTCGGGGTTCATCTTGTTTGCCTTCTCGTCGGTGCTGGTATCCATCGCCTTTGCGCCTATTCTTTTATCAGTTACCCCGGCCCCTGCATTTGAAAGCACCAAACCCATGTCATTGCGGCAGATAATGCATGTATCCCCCCTGGGGACCGTGGGCATGTTCCTGCTTGGCGGGGTATTTTCCGCGCAATTCGGCATGTCGGCGGTCTATGGGGCCGAGATCGGTCTGAGCACCGGCGAAATATCCGGCTTTGTGGCGATGTTCTTTATCGGTCCGATGGTGTTTCAATATCCGCTGGGCTTTCTTTCTGATCGCTTTGATCGCCGGATATTGATTCTTGCCGCTTCCGCGATAACCGCCGGGGGCGCGGTGATTGGAGTTATGTTTGGTAATAATTTTAACATGTTGCTTGTATCCGCCTTTCTTATCGGCGGGATGACAAACCCGCTTTATTCTTTGGTTCTTGCCCATACAAATGATTTTCTGAAACATGAAGATATGGCTTCGGCGGCCGGGGGCATGGTGTTTATCAACGGTCTGGGTGCGATTGGCGGGCCGATGCTTGCTGCCTGGGCGATGGGGGCCATCGGGCCGCAGGGATATTTCCTTTTCATCGCTATTCTGATGATCATGCTGGTGGGCTATGCCGCCTACCGGATGACACAACGCGCCGCCCCTGACGAGACCGAAAGCTACGCCCCTTTGATGCCCGCATCCACCCCTGTGGCTGTGGAATGGGCGCAGGAATATGCTATTGAAACGGCACATGAAAATGCCAATATGTGACATATGAAATAATATGTCGGATTGTAGTAATATTTTACTGTTATTTTCTTGTTTTATGAAGTTAACGTAAGATTAATCAATCATGGGAAGGATGAGGAGTTCCCTATGGTAGAGCCTGAAGATGTGTTGACGTTCTGGTTGGATGAGGTGGGGTCTGCGGGCTGGTATGATATCTCCGAAGATCTGGATCAGAAAATCAGGAACCGGTTTGAAAAGGCCTGGGAAGCAGCCCGTGAAGGTGCCTTTGGGCTTTGGTTGACCTACCCATCCGGCACGCTGGCATATGTCATCCTGACCGATCAGTTTCCGCGCAACATGTTCCGGGAAAACGGCAAATCCTTTGTCACAGACCGATCCGCGCTTGCCGCCGCCAAAGTGGCGATCAAACGCAAATGGGACATGCGGATTGATGAGCCCGCCCGGCAGTTTTTCTATCTGCCCTTGATGCATTCCGAAAACCTGTGTGATCAGGAACGCTGTGTGCGCCTTATGCTTGAGCGTATGCCGCAAACCGGCGGCAGCAATATTATGCACGCGCGGGCCCACCGCGAGGTCATCCGCCTGTTTGGCCGCTTCCCCTATCGCAACAAGGCGCTGGCGCGCAAATCAACCACGCCCGAGAAGGAATATGTGGCAGAGGGCGGCTATGGCGCAACCCTGCGGCAGTTGCAAAAAGCCGACGCAGCGTAATTCAAGCGTCAAATCAATGCATTACCCTGTTTTCGCGGCGGTTTGCCAACCGGCAAAGAACATGCGTTGTGCAGGGCGATAAGATAGTTTAATATCAAACTATATCCAGAAGCAGGAGAGCCTCATGGCATCAAAATCATTTGATATGGTCGTAATCGGGGCTGGCCCCGGGGGCTATGTAGCGGCAATCCGCGGGGCTCAGCTTGGCCTCGATGTGGCGATTGTCGAACGTGAAAATATGGGCGGTATCTGCCTCAACTGGGGCTGCATTCCGACCAAGGCCTTGTTGCGCAGTTCGGAAGTGTTTCACCTGATGCACCGGGCCAAGGAATTTGGCCTGAAGGCGGCGGGCGTCGATTATGATCTGGACGCGGTGGTGCAGCGCTCGCGCGATGTGGCCAAGCAGCTCAATGGCGGGGTGACCCATCTTCTTAAGAAAAACAAGGTGACGGCTTTGATGGGCGAGGCCACATTGACCGGCAAGGGCAAGGTTTCGGTCAAAACCGACAAAGGCAGCGAGGAGCTGACCGCCAAGAATATCATCCTTGCCACCGGCGCGCGGGCGCGGGAACTGCCGGGGCTTGAGGCCGATGGCGATCTGGTCTGGACCTACCGTCATGCGCTGGTGCCACCACGTATGCCTAAAAAATTGCTGGTCATTGGCTCGGGCGCGATTGGCATTGAATTTGCCAGCTTTTACAACACATTAGGCGCGGATACGACCGTGGTTGAAGTGATGGACCGGGTGCTGCCGGTGGAAGATGCCGAGATTTCAGCCTTTGCCAAAAAAGCCTTTGTCAAACAGGGCATGAAGATCATGGAAAAGGCCATGGTCAAGCAGTTGGACCGCGCCAAGGGCAAGGTGACAGCGCATATTGAAACCGGCGGTAAGGTTGAGAAACTGGAGTTTGACACGGTGATTTCCGCCGTGGGGATTGTCGGCAATGTTGAAGGGCTGGGGCTTGAGGCGCTGGGCGTGAAAACTGACCGGACCCATGTTGTCACGGATGAATTTTGCCGCACCGGCGTGGACGGGCTTTATGCCATTGGCGATATCGCCGGCGCGCCCTGGCTGGCGCATAAGGCGAGCCATGAGGGCGTGATGGTGGCCGAGCTGATCGCGGGCGGGCATCCGCATCCGGTGAAGCCGGAAAGCATTGCCGGCTGCACCTATTGCCAGCCTCAGGTGGCCAGCGTGGGCCTGACCGAGGCCAAGGCGAAAGAGGCGGGTTTTGACATCAAGGTCGGGCGTTTTCCCTTTATCGGCAACGGCAAGGCCATCGCATTGGGCGAGGCCGAGGGGATGATCAAAACCATCTTTGACGCCAAAACCGGCGAACTTCTTGGCGCGCATATGGTTGGGGCCGAAGTCACCGAACTGATTCAGGGCTATGTTATCGGGCGGCAGCTTGAGACCACCGAAGAAGACCTGATGCACACGGTCTTCCCGCATCCGACGCTGAGTGAAATGATGCATGAAAGCGTGTTGGATGCTTACGGGCGGGCAATCCATTTCTGAGGCTCTGCTGACAATTTCTGACAATGCTGCGTGCTAAGGCCCCCGCATGGGCCGGATATTGCGCGGAAATTAGATGTTCCTGATATGTTCGCAATTTTTGCTTGGAACACGGCGCGGCCTCAACTATCTGTTAAGCATATGGATCCGGGGTAGAAATGGCCGAGCTTAAGAATATCGAGGTGCGCGGCGCGCGCGAGCATAATCTTGCCTCAATCGACGTGGATATTCCGCGCGATCAACTTGTTGTAATCACTGGGCTTTCCGGATCGGGCAAATCCTCGCTTGCGTTTGATACCATCTATGCCGAGGGGCAGCGGCGCTATGTCGAATCGCTCAGCGCCTATGCGCGGCAGTTCCTCAACATGATGGAAAAGCCCGATGTGGATCATATCAGCGGCCTTAGCCCGGCGATTTCAATCGAGCAAAAGACCACCTCGAAAAATCCGCGTTCGACCGTGGGCACCGTGACCGAGATTTACGATTATCTCAGGCTGCTATTTGCCCGCGCGGGCACGCCCTATAGCCCGGCCACCGGCAAGCCGATCGAGGCGCAGCAGGTGCAGGATATGGTGGACCGGGTGATGGCGATGGAGGAGGGGCTGCGCGCCTATCTTCTGGCCCCGATCGTGCGTGACCGGAAGGGGGAATACCGCAAGGAATTCATTGAGTTACGCAAATCCGGCTTTCAGAGGGTGCAGGTGGACGGGGAATTGTATGAGCTGGATGACCCGCCAAAACTCGACAAGAAATTCCGCCATGATATTGATGTGGTGGTGGACCGTCTGGTGATCAAACCGGGGCTGGAAACCCGGCTGGCCGACAGTTTCCGCACAGCACTTGATCTGGCCGATGGCATCGCGATTTTGCAGACCGCTGCAAAAGACAGTGACCCGGAACGCATCACGTTTTCGGAAAATTTCGCCTGTCCGGTCAGCGGTTTCACCATCCCCGAGATCGAGCCGCGGCTGTTTTCCTTCAACGCGCCGTTCGGGGCCTGCCCGGAATGTGGCGGGCTGGGGGTTGAGCTTTTCTTTGACGCACGCCTTGTGGTGCCGGACCAGAACCTGAAGATTTACGATGGCGCGCTGGCCCCGTGGCGCAAAGGCAAATCGCCCTATTTCATGCAGACCATCGAGGCCATTGCCCGGCATTACGGGTTTGATAAAAACACCCGCTGGAAGGATCTTGAGCCCGATGTGCAGCAGGTTTTCCTCTATGGCTCGGGCGATGAGGAAATCCAGTTTCGCTATGATGAGGGCGGTCGGGTGTATCAGGTTTCCCGCGTGTTTGAAGGGGTGATCCCCAACATGCAGCGCCGCTACCGCGAGACCGACAGCACCTGGATTCGCGAGGAATTCGAGCGTTATCAGAACAACCGCCCCTGCGAGGCTTGCCACGGCTATCGCCTGCGCGACGAGGCGCTCGCGGTCAAAATTGCCGGGCTGCATGTGGGGCAGGTGGTGCAGATGTCGATCCGCGAGGCGCTTGAGTGGTGCCGAATGGTGCCGGAAAGCCTTTCAAAGCAGAAAAATGAAATAGCCCACGCGATCCTGAAAGAAATTCGCGAGCGCCTGGGATTCTTGAACAATGTAGGCCTTGAATATCTCACGCTCAGCCGCAATTCCGGCACGCTTTCGGGCGGGGAAAGTCAGCGGATCAGGCTGGCCAGCCAGATCGGATCGGGCCTTACCGGCGTGCTATATGTGTTGGATGAGCCCAGCATCGGCCTGCATCAGCGCGATAATGGCCGCTTGCTGGAGACGCTGAAAAACCTGCGCGATCAGGGCAATACGGTGATCGTGGTCGAGCATGACGAAGAGGCGATTCGTACAGCCGATTATGTGTTTGATATCGGCCCCGGTGCCGGGGTGCATGGCGGCAGGGTTGTCAGCCACGGCACACCCGCCGAGGTTGAGGCCGATCCGGCCTCCATCACCGGGCAATATCTTTCGGGCCAGCGCGCGATTGAAATTCCCAAAACCCGGCGCAGTGGAAACAAGAAAATATTGAGTGTTATCAAAGCGACAGGCAACAATCTTAAAGCTGTCACGGCAGAGTTTCCTTTAGGCAAATTCATTTGCGTGACCGGGGTGTCGGGCGGCGGAAAATCGACGCTGACGATCGAGACCCTGTTCAAGACTGCCTCGATGCGCCTGAATGGCGCGCGGCAAACACCGGCCCCCTGTGAAACCATCAAGGGGCTGGAGCATCTTGATAAGGTGATTGATATTGATCAGCGCCCCATCGGGCGCACGCCGCGTTCAAACCCTGCCACCTATACCGGCGCCTTCACCCCGATCCGCGACTGGTTTGCCGGCCTGCCGGAATCCAAGGCGCGCGGCTACAAGCCGGGGCGGTTTTCCTTCAACGTCAAGGGCGGGCGCTGTGAGGCCTGCAAGGGTGACGGGCTGATCAAGATCGAGATGCATTTTTTGCCGGATGTCTATGTGACCTGCGAGACCTGCAAAGGTAAGCGCTATAACCGCGAGACGCTGGAAATAACCTTTAAAGGCAAGAGCATAGCCGATATTCTTGATATGAATGTTGAAGATGCACAGGTGTTTTTCAAGGCCGTTCCCAGCATCCGCGAAAAGATGGATGCGCTTTATCGGGTTGGCCTTGGCTATATCAAGGTGGGCCAGCAGGCGACGACATTATCGGGCGGTGAGGCGCAGCGGGTGAAATTGTCAAAGGAGCTGGCGAAACGCTCGACCGGGCGGACGCTTTATATTCTGGATGAGCCCACCACGGGGCTGCATTTCGAGGATGTGAAGAAGCTGTTGCAGGTGCTGCATGAGCTGGTGGACGGCGGCAATACGGTGATCGTGATCGAGCATAATCTTGATGTGGTCAAAACCGCTGACTGGATCATTGATATAGGCCCCGAGGGTGGCGATGGCGGCGGTGAGATTGTGGCCACGGGTACGCCCGAGACGGTGGCGGATGCGCCGATGAGCCATACCGGGCGTTATCTGAAAGAAATGCTGGCGGCTCGCAAAGTGGCGGCAGAATGATGTAGGGTGGGTGAAACCCACCTTACGTTCACAATCTACCTGGGAAGCGGGCCGATGATCATGATCATCTGGCGGCCTTCCATTTTCGGCATGTTTTCAATCTTGCCGATCTCTTTGGTGTCATCCGCCACCCGGTTGAGCAAATCGCGGCCCAGTTCCTGATGCGCCATCTCACGGCCGCGAAAGCGCAGGGTGATCTTCACCTTGTCGCCGTTAACAAGAAACTTGGTGACGTTGCGCATTTTCACATCGTAATCATGGATATCGGTGTTGGGGCGAAATTTCACCTCTTTCACCTCGATCACTTTTTGCTTCTTGCGCGCCTCGGATTCGCGTTTTTGCTGTTCGTATTTGTATTTGCCGAAATCCATGATCTTGCAGACCGGCGGATTGGCATTGGGGGATATCTCCACCAGATCCAGCCCGGCCTCATCGGCCATTTCCATCGCACGCTCAGGTGTTACCACGCCGACATTCTCGCCATCCGCGCCAATCAGGCGTATTTCAGGGGCACGGACATTTTCATTCACTCGGGGGCCGGTATCGCGCTGCGGTGGCGCGTTGTGGGGTCTGCGGGCTATGGTATTAATCCTTCAATTGTTAGCCAGTATCAAGGCCGCAACGTAACCGCGCCCGCGCGGTGTTACAAGCGCCAATATCGGCTGATCTGAGCCGATATTGGCAATATTCCCCCTTGAGCCTTTCCACCTGCCCGATCATTTGGTTGATAAGGTCCAACCGGCCAGCAATTGGGCTAGGGCCGTTATGACAGAGGAAAATGATTATGAAAAATGTGTTATGGATTGCCGTGGCTGTGGCTGTGGCTGTCGGGGCTTATTTCCTGTTTATCGGCAAGCCCGGTGATAAGATTGAAAATTCTGCAACCGGTGAATCGGTTGAAGCGCCTGAGGCGCTGGAAAGTGCTGCGGATGCCGCCGGAGAGGCTGTTGAAGGGGGGGCGGACATTGTTGAAGAAGCAACACAAGAGGTGAATGAAACCGCCGGGGAAGTCGTGGATGAGGCGGCGGAAGTCATTGACGGATCTACCGATGCTGCATCTGATACCACCGAAGCGGTAACCGGGGAAGCAACCGATGCTGTGGAAGGTGCCGTTGATGCCGCAGCAGACACGGCAAGTGAAGCGGTTGAGGCAACGGAAGATGCCGTAACCGATACAACTGAAGCAGCGGTTGAGGCTGTGACGAATGAGGCAACAGAGGCAACCACCGATACCGCAGAGGATGCGCTGAGCGTTGATGGTTTCAATCTGGAAAAGGCCAGCGAGATGATAGATGGCTCGGATCTGGATGACTTGAAGAAAATCATGCTGAAAGGCTCATTGGAAAAAGCCCAGGGTAATCCCGGATTGCTGAAGGCCACTATCGAGCAGGTCAGATCCGCATTGGGAATGTAACTATGATGCGGATTTCATGACAACAGGCTGTTTTGGCTCCGCAGGCGCATCAGGGCCGGGCATTCCAGTGCCCGGTCGGCGCGCCATTTCCTTTCCCTTTCCCTCAACCCATTGTCACATCAAACAACCAGCCAACAGTGGCCGTGGCCGCCATCGCCGCTGCCCCCCAAAGAGTGACGCGCCCGATTGATTTACCCACGGGTGCGCCGCCGGTTTTGGCCGAGACATAACCGAGCAAGGCCAAAACCAGTATCGAGGCCAATGTGGTCACCCAGATGATGCTGTGAACCGGCGCGAATATGACGGCGGAAAGCGGCAGGGCGGCCCCGGTGGAAAATGTTGCGGCTGAGGTGATTGCCGCCTGTACCGGGCGGGCCTTGGATTGGTCGGTGATGCCAAGCTCATCGCGCGCATGGGCCTGAAGCGCGTCGTGATCTGTCAGTTCCAGGGCAACCTGCAACGCCAGATCAGCCGAGATGCCGCGTATTTCATAAAATCCGGCCAGTTCAAGAAGCTCGGCCTCTGGATTCTCCCTGAGTTCATCCCTTTCGCGCGCCAGATCGGCGTTTTCACTATCGGATTGCGCCGAAACCGAGACATATTCACCCGCAGCCATCGACATCGCCCCGGCAATCAGCCCGGCCAGCCCGGCCAGAAGAACCCCGCTCTGTTCGGTGCCCGCAGCCGCCACCCCGATGATCAGGCTGGCGGTGGAAACAATGCCGTCATTTGCCCCCATCACAGCGGCGCGCAGCCAGGCCACGCGGGTCACATAATGGGTTGCCTTTTCCATTTCACCAGTAATGCTGCGGCGGGATGCAGTCATATTTCTATCCTTTCCGGGCTATGTCTTTCATAACGGATTTATTGATACCGTAACCACTTATGCAAGAATGGTATTGAACAAAACCCTGCACCCGATGAAGGCGGCAATCCGTTGGAATTTCAGCCGCTTGCGCAGGCAGAAACGATTTGGGTTTTCGCCGAGGGTGAGAAGGCCCGAGATGCCGGTGTATATCGCGCCGCCTGTGATGGCGTGTTGATTGTCGCGGCCCGTGATCATTCTATTGCTCAGAAGTGAAAACTGGCTAAATCCAAAAACAACAGGTGGTTGGTTTTTGATATCATCCCCGCATATCTGAGTGCGTCTGGAATGTATCCGGCGGATGCACCGGAATGGAATGCGGTAGGGCAAAACAAAACTGGCGGTGGCCAGCAAAAAGGGCAGGGGCCAGCAAACTGGCGGCCCCTGATAAATTCATTCGCTTGGTGCGGTCTCATCCAGATTTGTCGGATCAAACACGCCGCCAAAGGCGCCTGTGCCGCTT
Source organism: Roseovarius sp. (assembly GCA_021775255.1). Classification (GTDB taxonomy): domain Bacteria; phylum Pseudomonadota; class Alphaproteobacteria; order Rhodobacterales; family Rhodobacteraceae; genus Roseovarius. The sequence goes on along the minus strand of JAJFIA010000001.1, from coordinate 156,736 downwards.
TTGGGCGCTTTTTCATCCGACAGGTTGCCTGGATCAAACACGTTGCCAAAAGCACCGGTGCCGGAGCCTTGTCCGGCCTCTGGCTCGGTCTTGGGGGCCCCGAAAATATCCGGCCCCTGACGGGCATCGGATTGATCCTGTATCAGGCGCTGCTCGCGCAGCTCTTTCATGCGGGCGGCGGCTTCGGCCTTTTTGGCTTCGCGCACATCAATCTTGCATTGCGAAGGGTCATATTTCTGCGCCGTGCCAACCATGACAATGACGATGAACGACAGAAGAACAAACCCGAACGCAGCCGGGTTGCCCTGCATGAAAGCGGGCAGGATACCGCCTTTTTTCTCTTCCGTCCGGCCCAGTTTGATCTGCTCTTTGCGGGCCTTGTTGCGGGCCACGGCCTCAAACACCAGCGCGCCGAATATTGTAAGCAGGATGATGATGAAGGCCAGTGACGAGATGGACGGGTTGATGCCCAGGCGCACCTTCTGAGCCAGAACCGTTGTCAACGTCTTGTATTTGACGATGGTAAAGGTGGTGGTGTTGTAGTTCTCGAACGAGGCCAGGAATGCCAGCACGGCAGCCGATGCAATCGCCGGCCGCATGAAGGGCAGCAGAATCTTGCGAAAGGCCTGGGTGTGGGTGGCGCCCAGATCAAGCGCGGCCTCGGTCAGGCCCGGGTCAAACCGTTGCAGGCGGGCGACAAAGACCAGCATGCAATAGGATGCAATGAACGCGGATTGGCCAAGGATTGTCAGGAAAATACCGTTATGGAACAGGCTATAGACGGCCGACCCATCAGAGGCCCCAAGGAATGTTCCAAGCCGGTCCCAGAAGACCAGGGTCGAGATACCAAGCACAACACCGGGCACCAGAATTGGCGCGATGATCAGCGTGTAATAGGTTGAGCGGATCCGGGGCCAGACCTGCGTCAGCACGATCGAGGCCGCCAGCCCCATCGACACCGACAAGGCAACCGTGCCCAACCCGATGATCACACTATAGTAGATACCATCGCGGATGGCCGTATCATTCCACAGGACTTCGTACCATTCAAAGGTAAAGCAGGCCCAGGGGGATACCGATGGAAAGCTGGCTGAATTGAAGGCGGTCATGCTCATCACCACCAGCGGCCCCAGAAGGTAGCTGAAGAAGATCAGAAGATAGGCGCCCAGGGCGATACGGGCGAAATTGAGCGATTTCATTTGCCAATATCCCCCATGTTAACCCTGAAGATTTTCATCATCACCAGAACGATCGAGATGGTGGAGATCAGCAGAACAATGGCATAGGCCGCCCCCTGCTGCCAGTTGAGCGAGTCGTTGAACCACTGATAGACAAGCTGGGTAAACCACAGGCTGCTTGGGCCGCCCAGAATCTGGGGGGCGGCCAGCGCCCCGGCGGAAAGCATGAACACCATGGTCGAGCCCGAGGCGATACCCGGCTTGGCATGGGGGATCACGATCCGGCGGTGAATGCGTATCCAGCTTGCCCCCATATCGCGCGCCGCTTCGATCTGATTGCGGTCAAGGCTTTCGATCACGTTATACATCGGGAACAGCATCAGCAGGATATAGGCATAGCCCAGACCGGCATAGAGCGCGATGTCGGCACGGATGAAATCAATCGGCTGAGGCGTGAGGTGCAGGAACATCAGAACCTCATTGAGCAAGCCACTGTCGCCAAAGATGATCTTGAGCGCGAAGGCGCGCAAAATCTCATTGATCCAGTAGGGGATGATCAGCAGCACGACCAGCAGCCGCACAAAGCCTGATCCCCTGGATTGACCAAGGAAATAGGCCATCGGATAGCACAGCAGGATATTGAAAACCGTGACAAACATCGCGGCGATAATCGTGCGGACAAACACCATCAGATCGACGGTGTTATAGGTCTGGTGGGTGGAGTCAGAGCCATAAAGCAGATGTTCATAATTGCTCAGGGTATAGACATCCTTTGGGCCGCCCTGTTCGGCGGGGGGCAGGTTGTAGCGGAAGGAAAAATCAAGCATCGAAATTTGCGGCAGGATCACCAGAAAGATCAGCCAGAAACTGACCAGTCCAAACAGAAGGCTGCCCATCACAATGCCGTTGTTCCTGAAGAACTCGGAGAAGATCATTTTCTTTTTCATGGGGCCCGCCTTACTCCGACGCCAGCTCGCCGGTGGGCATGACCACGGCGTTGTTGGCATCATAATGCAGAGACAGATCCTTGCCGGTCGTGGATATTTTAGCCTGACCCAGATTTGGCGTTGCCATTTTAATGGATTTGCCGCCGCCACCTTCAAGGAAGACGCTGAAGACATTGCCTTCGAATTCCTCGTTCACCACATTGGCGGTGATGGTTGTATGTGAGGCTGCATCGGCTTTGCCAAGGGCAAGGGCTTCGGGGCGGATGAACATCATGGCGTCATCGCCGACATTCATTTTGCCCAGTTGCGTGGGCGTGATCCGCGCCAGAAGATCGCCGGAACGGTTGGTGGAAACCAGCGCCTGCTCTCCCTTGATCTCTTTGATTTTGCCACGGAACACGTTGTTTTCGCCAACAAAAGAGGCAACAAACGGGGTGGACGGGCTGTCATAGATGGTGTGGCCGGTGTCAATCTGATCGATAATGCCCGCTTTCATCACCGCCACATTATCCGACATCGTCAGGGCCTCGCCCTGATCATGGGTGATGTAGATGAAGGTAATGCCAACGCGCTGCTGAATTTCTCGCAGCTCGGTGCGCATGTGCTGGCGCAGCTTGAGGTCAAGCGCCGAAAGCGGCTCGTCCAGCAGCAGAACATCGGGATTGGCGCAAAGCGCTCGGGCGATGGCAACGCGCTGTTTTTGCCCGCCGGAAAGCTCGGACGGGAGTTTGTCACCTTGTCCATCAAGGGCGATCATATCCAGAAGCTCATCGGCGCGTTTGCGCCGCTCAGCGGCACTTGCCCCGGCCACTTCCATGGAAAACGAGATATTTTCCCAGATTTTCATCAATGGGAAAAGGGCGAGGTTTTGAAAGATCAGCGCGGTCGGGCGCTTGTTCGGTCCGATGCCGGCCATGTTGTTGCCGCCGATCAGGATATTGCCCTGACTGGGGTCCAAAAACCCGGAAACCGCGCGCAGAATTGTTGTTTTACCACAGCCTGACGGGCCGAGAAAGGAGAAGAAATCGCCTCCGTTGATGTGAACATTTGCTTCGCGTACAGCAACAAAGTCACCAAATGTGATCCAGACATTCTCCAGATCGACAGCTACACCAGTTGTCATGATTTTCCCCGTTTTGTTATAGTCAGGGCTGCTTGAATGGCCCCTTGATGAGCGATTTTTTGGGTAAAATTATCCGGCCGCAAATGCTGCGGCCGGACAGGTTTTCAAAGGTGTGTTTATGCGCTTATGAACTTGTTCACATATTCTGTGCGCACATCGGCGTACCAGGGGGCTTCGGCAGGCCATGCATTGAGGTTGGCCAGCGCGTCACCTGGATAGGCTTCAGCAAAGTTCTTGGCATAATTCGAATCGGCAAATGTATCGGCCGTCAGAATGGGCGAGTTATAGCCATGCTTATCAATCGCCTTGCCTGCATTTTCAGGCACATAGGCAAATTTGATCAGCTCATAAACCGCATCAATGTTTTTAGCACCCTTAGGCATGGCCAGACCATCAACCCAGGCCATCGCGCCTTCGGCAGGGGCCTGATATGTCACTGGTTCGCCAGCGGTTTTCAGGGCCAGCGGTGGGCCGTCCCATGTCTGACCGATAAGAACGCCGTCATTCAACAACCCGTTTTTCTGACTGTCCGCATCGTTCCAGATCAGTTTCAGATTGCTTTTGCGTTCAATGCACCAATCCGCGACCATGCCCCATGTTTTGCGCATGTTCTCTTCGGATTCGTAAGCCGCCCAGATCGAGCCCGGATCCATTTGACCGGAAGCTTCCATAAACAGGCCTGCGCCCAGCATGCCGGAATGTGCCCGCATCATGGTTTTGCCGGCATTTTCCGGTGCCCATACTTCGCCGTAGCTTGGAACGCCATCAGCGGATTGCGGAATATAGAGATCGGTGCGCCAGGCCATGCCTTCGGTGCCCCAGATATGCGGGATCCATGTGACACCCTTACCACCAAAGTCCCATGCATCGGGGCCAATTTTGACCATCGCAGGGTTGGCAGCATCCAGCGGGATACGGCTCATATCAAACGGCTGCAGAAGCTCAAGCGGGCCCCATTGCAGCGAGCGGTTGTTGGTCGGCCCGATCAGATCAGCCCCGGCGCCTTGCGATGCCTTGGTTTTGTTGATCAGCTCTTCGTTTGAGCCAATGCCGATATAGTTCACCTTGATGCCGGTTTCGGCGGTGAATTTTTCCAGCATTTCATCAGGCCAGTAATCCGACCAGTCCATCAGGGTCATTTCGCCGGACGAAGCAAAGGCTTCATTCACCAGCGCCGGGCTTGCCAAAGCAACAGCACCTGTGGCTGTCCCGGCTTTCAGAAATGAACGGCGGTTGAAATTTTGAGTGGTTCTTTTCATGTAGTGTCTCCCTCCCGGAGATTTAGGAGCCTGCCATCTTGGCAGACATCGGTTGATACCTTGGTGCGGAACATCGCAACACCGGGCCTTGTGGCGGGTGTATGTGACAATCCCAAGACAGCTATCCAATATATGTCAAAAACTGGGATGCAGCACCCGGTTGGTATTAAAGGATACTACTGCTTTGATCACATATGTCCAGTGCAACAATCAAATATGTCCAGTAAGGCCAAAGCGGTGATTTTTCCGAGGATTGACTGAAAAATCAGACGGATATGCAATTGATACCTGCCTCACTTCATCGCTTCACTGAATCCCGTTGCGCATATTTCCGGGCGCGAAATGGCCCGGCAATTCACGATCTGGCAGCAGCAGTCAGGTTGAATTCAGGCCCTCCCACCCTGAAGTTTGCATTTGATCGCCAACCATATGTTAGCGCTAGCGTTTTATGCCTTCCAAAGTAATATATCAATGGAAATTTGCAGATATTCTCAAAAATTGATCGGTTCAAATGCATAGGGGCCGCCGGGCTGATCCATGAACACGTTGTGGGTCACGAGATTCCCCTCGGATGTCAGCAGATGCAACTGATAGGCGGGGGGGGTGGTATAGAAGGCACTGGCACGGGATTTGGTCAGATCAAGCCGCAGGCGCATGCCGATGCTCGGGGCGGTACTTACTGTTGTGCCACTCCAACCTGAGGTTGCTAAAAGGTGGATATGGCCACAGGTGAGCCGCAGGATATTGTTGTGCTGGTTAAGAAGGGCCGCGAAGGCGCTGGCACCGATAAAACCATCGGCATCTGATTCCAGCACCCCGCAATGCATGGGGGGATGATGCAGGAAGATGAAGCTTGGCAGATCCGGGGCCTCGTTCAATTTTTGCGCCAGCCAGTTCAGCCGGGCGGGGCATAATTCACCGCCCGGGGCACCGGGAATGATACTGTCGAGGGCGATCAGGCGGATAGCGAAATCGTCAACCGTGTAGCAGGCGAAGCCGGGCAAACCTGACGGGCAATGCGCAGGGCCAAAGGCATCAAGAATTGCCGCGCGGCTGTCATGATTGCCGGGCACCACGTAATAGGGCATGGCAAACGCATCCAGCATCTCGCGGGCATAGCGCGCCGAGGCCAGATCCCCCATATCGGTTATATCGCCGCTGACCACCACCACATCGGGCCGTTTATCAAGGGCATTGATATGCGCCACCACGGCCCTGAGGTTTTCATCCATCGGCACATGGCCAAGGGTTTTTTCACCGGGCGGGGCGATATGCAGGTCAGAGATCTGGGCAATCAGCATGGGGGCATTTCCTTAGGGGTTATTGCCAGTCGCGCGTACGGCTGAGCGCATCCGAGAATGTCGCAATGGCCGCCTCGCGCTTGGTGTGCGGGCTATAGGTTTTCAGGGCCTGCATGGGAGTGGCCCCGGTCAGGCCCGCAGCCATCAGCGCAGTGCCGGTCGCGGTCAGCTCGGGATTGGCGGGCAGGATGATCTCTTTTTGCAGGACATCGGCCAGGAACTGACAGAAATAACCGTTCGAGGACAGCCCGCCATCCACCGTGATGTGATCCGCGAGGGTGATTTCCTGCGCCAGCGCGGTGATCACCTCAGCGGCGCGAAAGGCGATGCCTTCCAGCATGGCCTGCATCATGTCGGCGGCCGTGGTTTCCAGCGTGAGGCCCAGCCACATCCCGGCCGCAGACCTGTCCCAATGCGGGCAGCCGAGCCCGGCAAGGGCCGGTACGAAAATCAGGCCGCGGTCCGAGGCGGCGGGGCGTTCAAACTGCCCGATCTGGGAAAAATCCGTGAACAATCCCAAAGAACGGCCCCAGTTGACCGCCGATCCGGCGCAGGTGACGCCGCCTTCCAGCGCATAGGTGGGGGCCGCGCCGGTTTGTTGCCAGGCGATAGTGGGCAACAGCCCGTTCTTGGGCGCGCGGTGCAAGGTGGCGCCGGTCACGGCCAGGGCAAAGGCGCCGGTGCCGAAGGTGATCTTGGCATCGCCGGTTTTCAGGCAGCCATGGCCGTATAATGCCGCCTGCTGATCGACCACGCTGGCGGTGACGGGGATGCTTTTGCCGTTCACCTTTGCCATGCCGAAATCGCCCATGCTGGGCAGGATTTCAGGCAGGCATTCCATCGGCACATTGAACAAAGCGCACAGTTCCCCATCCCATGTGCCGGTTTGCAAATTCATCAGTGAGGTGCGCGAGGCGGTGGTGATGTCGGTCACAAACCGACCGGTCAGATGATGCAGGAAATAGGCATCACTGGTGCCAAGGCAAAGGCGGTTTTGTTTCAAAAGCACCTGCGCCTCGGGCAGGTTCTCAACTATCCACGCCAGTTTGGAGGCCGAGAAATAGGCATCCAGCGGCAGCCCGGCGCGGGCGCGGGTGAGATCCTCAGCCCCCTCGGATTTGAGGCGCGCAATCACATGAGCAGTGCGCTGATCCTGCCAGACAATGATGGGCGAGACGGGCTTGAGCGTTTCACTGTCCCACGCCATGCAGCTTTCGCCCTGATTGTCGATGCCAATGGCGTCAACTGGCCCGGCGGCTTCAAGGCATTCCCCGATGTGGCGCAGTATCTCAAGCGGGTCATGCTCAACCCGGTTGGCCTTGGGATAGAATTGCTCATGGGTGCGGCGGCAGATGATGCAGCCCGCTTTCCCGTCCTGCATCACATAGGCCCGGGTTGAGGTGGTGCCCTGATCTATTGCTGCCACGCGCATGCGCTGTCCTTTATTCGGTGATCTCAAATTCAACGGTGCCGCCCGTGGCCTGCGCCAGAATATCCGCAACCGGGATCAGCAGGCGGCGCTCGGGCAGAAGGTTAACCTTGCGGCGCATGATAATGGCCTCACCGCTGCGGGCAAGCAATGTTCCCCGAACGGGCCGTGAAACCCGCAGTTGCAGGTTTTTCATGCTGCCTTCGCCGTTTGCAAGCGTGATCCTTTGCGGCATCACATATTTCAATGGCGCGGTGACGGTCAGGCTGACAACCGTTTCAGGGTCTGGCAGGTTGCCCGCCAGATCCGCGGCTACGCAGGCACCGGTCTGGCGGCCTTCATTCCAGCTCCACCCGGCGGTTTCAACCGGGCGCAGCAGGTTGCCGGTGGCAAAATACACCGGGTCCGAGCAGCGGCCCCATTGGTCAACAACCGGCCCGCCGGTGGCCGGATCAACTGCAAGGTGGCCCGAACGCGCAAGGGTGCTTTCGGGGGTGAACTGGCCGCACAGGATAACACCATCACAGGCGATATCTTCGGGGGTGCCAATGGCGTTTTGAACCGAAACATGAGTGACGGAATTTTGCCCGTGTATCTCAGTCAGTTTCGTGCCGGTCAAAAGCTTCACGCCGGTCATGCGCGGAAACAAAGCACTGGGCCAGCGGGCGGTGACACGCGCGCGCTCTTCGATCATGGCAACCGGTTTCATGCCCGCGTGGCGGCAGGTCATGATCGCGGAAAACGCCACCAGCTCCGAGCCGATAATCACCGGCCGCTGATACGGGCGGCGGTTTTTGAGATAGATCATCGATTGCAACGCGCCGGTATTGATCACGCCGCGCGCCCGCACGCCGGAAATCAGCCGGGCCGAGCGCGGGGTTTCGCGCACGCCGGTGGCATAGATCACGCGGGCAGCGGAAATTTCCTGCACGCCGTCCTGCGTGGCAATCAGCAGCACGCCGTGGGGGCGGGCCTCAACCACAGTAACACCAGTATGAATTTCAACGCCGTGATGTTGCGCGCGCCGCACCAGCCTTGCGGCATAGGCCGGGCCTTTGAGAATGCGTTTGAATTCGCGCAGGCCAAAGGGCGGATGGCCGCAATGGCGCGGGATGCCGCCGGCCTCGGGCTCGCGTTCCAGCACCACCACGCGGCGAATGCCCGCCTGTTTCAATCTGGTGGCAGCGGCAAGCCCGGCAGGGCCGCCGCCGATGATCGCCACGTCGATGCGGCTGCGCGCCAGATCAGTCATGGCTGATCTCCTGTGCCGATCTCCTGCGCCATGGGCAGCACAAAATGCCCCTCTGTCAGCTCAGCCAGCCGGGCCGTGCAGAAAAACCCCTGACAGCGGCCCATGGTGGCGCGGGTCTGGCGTTTCAGCCCGGCCAGAGAACGCGCGGGCAGGGGGGCGGTTAGCGCCGCCTCGATCTCGCGCCGGGTGACCAGTTCGCAATGGCAGACGATCTCGCCGGGGGTGTCTTGCGTCCAGTCGCGCGGGCCGGTCTGGGCCAGAACAGTGGCTTTTGGCGTGGTGGGGGACTTTATGGCGCTGTGTTCGTGGCCCATTTTCTGGTATAGCCCGAACACATGCCGCGCGATGCCCAAAGCGCCGCTTAGCCCGGTGGAACGGATGCCGCCAACGGTGATCCAGTTTTTATCCGGCGTGGGGCTGATCTGATAATCCTTGAATTCAGTGGCCGGGCGCAGGCCCGCATAAGTGGCGGTGATGGGCATGGTTCTGAGCGCGGGCAGCATTTTATGCGCGGCCTTGATCAACCCCTCAAGCGTGGCCTTGTCGGTGCTGGCGTCACTGCGGCTTTGCTGATCCTCGGCGGTGGGGCCAACGGCGAGATTGCCAAATACCGTGCGAAACAGCACGATGCCTTTGGTACGCTCTGTAGGGACCGGCAGGATGACAGCATCGAGCAGGCCTGAGGCGGCCTTGTCAAACACCACAAACTGCCCTTTGCGCGGGGTGATGTTGAATTTTGCTGTGCCCAGCAAGGCCTGATCCAGAAGATCGCCGTAAAGACCGGCGCAGTTGAGGATAGTGCGGGCCTTGAGCGCGCCTGAGGGGGTGGTGATCTGCCAGGATGTGCCATCGAACGCACCGCCGGTGACTTCACTGGAAAGAAAGGTTTCAGCGCCGTTTTCGATCGCCTGCCGCAGGTAGACATAAGGCGCAGACCAGGGATCAATCAGGCTTTCGCCGGGGACATGCACGGCCCCAAGGGCATGATCCGCGAGGTTGGGCTCGGATTGGTGCAGCGCCGTTGCGGGGATTATTTTTGTGTCGGTCACACCGTTTTCATGCGCCTTGGCATGGATGGCCTCAAGATTACCCATCTCCTCGGGCGTCCAGGCCACCACATACGCGCCGCAAGGATCCAGCATCAGGCCAAGACTTTCGCGGATATTGAGATATTCAGCATGGCCATCCTGCACGCATTGCAACTCAAGCGAGCCGCTGGGCGCGTCAAAACCGGTGTGCAGGATGGCGCTGTTGGCTTTGCTGGCACCGTCGAGAATATCCGGGGCCTTTTCAATCAGCGCCACCCGTGCGCCTTCAAGCGTGAAACGCCGCGCCATGGCACAGCCAACGATGCCCGCGCCGATAATTGCCACATCAAATGTTTCTTCATGTAAAAATTTCTGGGTTTTCGACATCGCCCGGCCATTCGGTATTTAATTTATCTGCCCTTGTAGGCAGAACTGCCTGGCGGGTCAAAAGCTAAATGTTTGCGCTATCACGAGAGGTAGGCCGGGCTTAAGCCCGGCCTACCTCTGTGTGGAAAATTCAGCGCTGGTCAAGGGAGGGAGGATGTGGTGGCAAGCTGGGTCAATCCAGTTTCCACGAATAGACTTCAACCCCGATCACTTCGCGGAGTAGTTTGCGGATGAACACGGCCGGGAATTCCTGAAAGTCCAGCGCCGACATCACAAATGATCCAGGGCCGCCGATGATGTTTTCTTTGAAATATTCCTGCAAGCGCGCCACTTCATTGGTGATGGTCAGGCCATTGATGGTAATCCCCCTGGCCACCGCTTCATCACGGGCGATCTGGGGGCGGCTGCCGGTGTTGTTGTAACCGTCCCCCGACACATCTATAACCCTGCGCGCACCATTAAAGCTGTTGCCCTGTATCTGGGACACTGAAAACCGGATAGCATTGTTGATCGAGGTCGAATCCGGATCGAGCATCCGGCCCATTGCCTCGATCTGATCGGCAAAGAGCTGCGCACTGGCGTCATCTGTGATATGGTGCCAGCCCATGGCATTGACGTGATTGTTCTGCCCCGACCATTGCACCAGAGCCACGGCAATACCGCGCGGCGCATGGTTGTGCAGGGCGGCAAGAAATTCCGGATCGCGAAAGGCGGCGGCAATGCCATTGGTCTGCAGGCGGAACTCCTGCGCGTCAATGCTGCGCGAGCTGTCGATCGCCAGCACAAGCTCAAGATCAACGGCAATATCCTGCGCCCGGCAAAGTTGAGCCATGGGAAGGGTTGCAAGGAGAAAGAATGCAAGGGCCAAGCGCATGGGTGCATTTTGTCAAATATCATCCGGCCTGACAAACTCTGATCCTGCCTCGGGATTATGGCGCCCCGGCGGGGTTTAATGTTGTGATCCCCACCGCCGCCGCGCGCGCCAGATCGGGATCAAGCGACATCGGGATATATTCACCGCGCCGCCAAAGCTGGGCCATGTCATCATAATACCTGCTTAAAAAATGCCCCGATTGCCCGGTGGCAGTGATAAAGACCGAACTGTCGGGATCGGCAAAATCATAGACTCCGCGATAGCCTGCGCCATGCACATTCTGAAACGGGTCCGGGCCGGTGCCGCTCGTGCGGCCGCGCAGCAAGGTGTTGTCACCGCCCGAAGTGGATTGCCGGATATTCACGAAATAGCGCAGCAGCGGCACCTTGCCCAGCACCGGATGATCATGGGTGGCCTGATGCGCATCGCCCCAGCGCAGGCTTTCAAGCGCGGGGCCATAATGCTCGTCGATCCAGATCAGCGCATCATCCAGCGCCAGGCGGGCAATATCCGTGCAGCTTTCTATCGGTGAGGATTGTTTGATATCGCACCAGGCGCTGGCCCCGTCCACATCGCGGTAGACCCGCTCGATGAACACCGGGTCAGGATGGGTGAACTCATGTGCCAAAGGCCCCATATCATCGCGAATCAGACGATCCTGAAGCGCCCGCAGCCAGGCGGCATAGATCAGCGGCTCGGGCATGTGCTCGTTCATCTCGCCGTTCCATTCCGATAACAGCATCAGGGCACGCTGGCGTTGGTGCTCAGGGGTGCCTTCGGGCGCGGCTCCGCCGGTGAACCACAGATCGGCACCGATCAGCGGCAATAACGAACGCGCGGTGAAGCTGACCGTATCAAGCTGTGCCTCAATGAAGCTGTCGCGGGTATGCACCTGGCGCGATTGCATCAGCTTGCGCCAGCGATGTATCCGCTGGGTATCCCCCCATAAGTAGCTGACATGCAGCGGAAACGGGCGATCGACGATCTTGTTGTTGGTGTTGCCCAACATGCCGCCCTCGGGGGAGATGAACTCGGGATTGGCCGAATAGGGGCTGATTCCCCGCCAGCGGTTTTGCGGCAGCCAGCCCCGGCTGGGCATCCGCCCCCTGGTTTCGTGATCGGCATCGCGGCGCGGCATGGCTCCGATTGTTTTGAGGGCAATCCCGTTGCGGTCGGCCAATGTCAGGTTCTGTGACGGGGCAACAAAGCTCTGCCCGGCCACAATCGCCTGATCAATAGTTTTGGCCTGCATCAGGGCGATGGCGGCGCTCATGGTGGTGTCCTGCGCGCTCAGGGCGGTCCAGGAAAGCGCGGCCACATGCCCCGCCGGGGTGACCGTGCCCAGATTGTAATGCGAGCCGGGCAGGACCGGGCCATTATCCGTCCAGCGCAGGGTCAGGGTGACGGGCGGCTGATCCTTGATCCTGATGATCGAGCGCCGGGTGATGAAGGGCTTGAATCCGTCGGGCGTTTTGTATTCCTGCGGGTTGTCGGGATTGAGCTGTTCGATAAACAGATCCTGATCATCCATGTAAGACGAGGTAATACCCCAGCCCATGTCATTGCTGCGCCCGAGAAGGATGGCCGGCACGCCCGGAATGGTGCCGCCGATCACACCACCGGATTTGAGTTCGATCCGCGCCAGATACCAGATACCGGGGGCGGAAAACCCCAGATGCGGATCATTGGCCAGCAATGTCCCGCCCGAGGCCGAACGTTTGGGTGCCGCGGCCCAGGCATTTGACGCCCCGGCAAAGGTGCGCGGCTTGAACGGCGACAGAGGATCAGGGAGCGGATCAGGGGGGGAAGCGGCGGCATGGCGCGGCAGGATGCTGCCGGGGAACAGGCTGGCATAATCCGGCAGGGCGGCGATGCCATTGCCGGGGGCCAGCGGCATGATATCCGCCAGCCGTGCATCATCATCAAGCGCCAGAGAACTGCGGGCATAGAGCACTTCATTTTCAAGATGGGCTGAAAGCTGCACTGCCATCAGCTTGATAATCGCAATGGAATCAGCGGGCTGCCACGGAGCGATGGGGCTGTTGAATAAAAACATCTCGGGCGCGCCCCGGCCCAATGCGCCATCGTTGATCTCTTGCAGGCGGGCATTGACCCCGGCGGAATACGCCGTGAGCGCAGCCAATGTCCGGGCATCCTGCGCCGCCACCGATTGCCGCGCGAGATTGTAAAGATCATAGCGCCGCATGAGCTTGTCGATTTCAAGGGTGCGGGGGCCAAGGATTTCCGACAGGCGGCCCTGCACAGTGCGCCGCATCATTGTCATCTGCCACAGCCGGTCCTGGGCATGGGCATAGCCAAGGCCAAAATACACATCCGCATCCCAAAGGCCAAAAACATGCGGCACATTGGCGTTGTCGCGCACAATCTCAATCGGCGCGGAAAGGCCTGCAACCGTCAGTGTCTTGTCATAGTCCGGCAATGAACGCGACAGCAGGTAATAAATCAGCCCCACCGCCAGAACCGCCAGCAAAACCAGGGCCACAGCGATGCGCAATAACCATTTGATAACCTGTAGCATGCCTGTCTTCCGCGATATTTGCCTTGCATTCCCTGACGGGATAGACCGTTATCCGAAACGAAACAATGGCAAGGGGAAAAACCATGACAAAACTGGCATTTTTAGGTCTTGGAGTGATGGGGTATCCAATGGCCGGGCATCTGGCAAAGGCCGGGCATGAGGTTTGCGTTTATAACCGTACCCATGCGCGGGCAAAGGCATGGGTGGCGCAACATGGCGGCTCTTTGGGCAAAACGCCACGCGACGCGGCGCAGGGCGCTGATCTTGTCATGGCCTGCGTTGGCAATGACGACGATCTGCGCAGTGTCTGCCTTGGCGAGGACGGTGCCTTTGCCGGCATGAAAAAGGCCGCGGTTTTTGTTGATCACACCACGGTTTCCGCCGCTGTGACATCCGAGCTTTACGACGCGGCCAAAGCCATGGGGCTGAATTTCGTCGATGCGCCTATCTCGGGTGGACAGGCAGGGGCGGAAAACGGCGCGCTCTCGATCATGTGCGGCGGCGATAAGGCGGCCTATGACGCAGCCGAGCCGGTGATGAATACCTATGCCAAGCTGTGCCGCCGCATTGGTGCAAGTGGCGCGGGGCAAATGACCAAGATGTGCAATCAGATCGCTATCGCCGGGCTGGTTCAGGGCCTCGCGGAGGCCTTGCATTTTGCCGAGAAAGCCGGGCTTGACGGCCGCGCGGTGGTCGAGGTGATCAGCCAGGGCGCTGCGGGTAGCTGGCAGATGTCAAACCGTTACGAGACCATGCTGGACGACAAATTCGACCACGGCTTTGCGGTGGACTGGATGCGCAAGGATCTGGGCATCTGCCTGTCCACTGCCGATGAAATCGCCGCCTCCCTGCCGGTCACGGCGCTGGTGGATCAATTCTATAAGGACGTGCAGAAAATGGGCGGCAACCGCTGGGATACCTCGAGCCTGTTCAAACGTTTGCGGGCCATGGGATAGGTATCTCCCCTTTCATTTTTCTATAAATACTCAAAATATCACTGCCCCAGCAACAGGCGCGCGGCGGCTTTGGCATCCGCCGCCGCCGTGGCGCTCAGTTGTACATGCGCGGCAATGATCGCGCCCTCCTTGAGCAATACCAACTGCCGCGCCAGAAGGCCCTGATTTTCCAGCCCGGCCTCTTGTGCAAGATTTTTCAGAATGTCTTCAACCTGTTGCTTGTGACGGGCGGATTGCTGACGGATGGGATGGGTTTTGTCCTGATACTCGGCCGCGGCGCGAATGAACATGCAGCCCTGGAAATCCGGCATGGCAAACCATTCTTCCAGCACATCAAAAAGCGCCAGAATGCGCGCGATGGGGGTCTTGCCCAGGGCCTGCATCCTCTCGATCAGCCAGGCGCGAAACAGCGCATCACGCCGTTCCAGAACCGCCAGAATCAGATCATCCTTGGTGCTGAAATGCTTGTACATCGAGGTTTTCGAGATGCCGGTTTCCCGCACCAGAAGATCCATCCCGGTGGCCTGAAAACCGTGACGGTTATAGGCGTCCAGTGCTTTTTGCACCAGTTCTTCGCGTTTATTGGGGCGCATGAGGCATAAATTCCTGTTGTTTGTCAGAGATATACGATCCCAGCGAAAAAAAATCCAGCAAAAGGTTGACAGATCGGTACATAATCATAAGATTACTGATCGGTACACATCAAATGGAGATTGCCATGAGCCGCCCGCCACTGCCGCCTTTTACCCAGCAAACTGCCCGCCAGAAAGTGCGCGCCGCCGAAGATGGCTGGAATACCCGCGACCCGGCCAGGGTGGCGCAGGCCTATACGGTTGACAGTATCTGGCGCAACCGGGCGGAATTTCCCAAAGGGCGTGATGAGATCGAAGCCTTTCTCACCCGCAAATGGCAGCGCGAGCAGGAATACCGCCTGATCAAGGAGCTCTGGGCCCATGACGGCAACCGCATTGCGGTACGTTTTGCCTATGAATGGCAGGACGCAGACGGGCAATGGTTTCGCTCTTATGGCAATGAGAACTGGGAGTTTGATGCGGACGGCCTGATGGCGCGGCGCCATGCCAGCATCAATGATCTGGCGATTGATGCCTCCGAGCGTAAATTTCACTGGCCGCAAGGCCCCCGGCCATCGGATCATCCGGGCCTGAGCGATTTGGGGCTTTGAGAAATGGCAAAAGCATTTGCAGAGCTGGCATTCACGGCGAAAGTACGTGAGATTCAGGAAAAACAAGGATCATCAGTACTTTATGACAGGTTCTTCATGCCAACAACGCCAAAAGATGATCGGCTTGGGCCGAACGAGGTGCAATTCATCGGGCTGCGTGACGGGTTCTATCAGGCGACGGTTTCGGAAACCGGCTGGCCTTATGTGCAGTTTCGCGGTGGCCCGCGCGGGTTTCTCAAGGTGCTGGATGATCAGACGCTGGCCTATGCGGATTTTCGCGGCAACCGGCAATATATCAGCGCCGGTAATCTGAGCATGGACGACCGGGTGTCGATGATCCTGGTGGATTATCCCAATTCGGCGCGGATCAAGATTTTGGGCCGGGCAAGGCTGGTGGAGAAGGCCGATGATCCTGATCTCATCGCCACGCTGCATGACGAGAGCTATCGCGCCCGCCCGGAACGCGCGGTGGTGATCAAGGTTGAGGGGTTTGACTGGAACTGCCCGCAGCATCTGCCGGTGCGGCTGACGGTTGAGGAATTGCAGCCGATATTGGCGCCTTTGCAGGAGGAACTGGCTGAGCTCAGGGCCGAGAACGCGGCGCTGAAGGCCGGTGGGGTGTGATTGGGTGATGTTCTTGGGGCGCTGCCCCAAACCCCGGAGTATTTTGGGAAAAATGAAAGGGTTACAGGCGGGTGAGGGGCAGCTCGGTTGTGTCTTTGATCTCTTCCATCACGAAACTGGCCGAGACATCGCCCATGGGCACGCGGGCGATCAGGGTTTGATAGAGGCGGTCGTAATCGGCCATATCCCTGACGCGGGCGCGGATCAGGTAATCCAGATCACCGGTCATGCGGTAGACGCCCAGTATTTCAGGCAGGGCGCGGCTGGCGCGGGCGAATTTCTCAAGCCAGGCGGCATCATGGGCGGCGGCGCGGATTTGCAGGAACACCATCAGGCCGAGATTGAGGTGATTTGCGTTTAGCAAGGCCACCCGTTTGCGGATCACGCCGGTGGTTTCCAGCGCCCTGACCCGCCGCCAACAGGCATTGCGCGACAGGCCCACCCGCTCGCCCAGTTTTTCCAGCGCTATATCCGCATCCCGTTGAAGTTCTGACAGGATTCGTTGATCTATTGCATCAATGGTGCTCATGAGGGGATGTTATTGGGATATAATCCCAAAATCAAATCAATTAGATGGATAATTGAGAAAATATCAACCTGATGTTCGGCTATTTATGGTGCATGTGAAGCGAACAGAAGGGCCAGGACCATGATCAGCAAAGTTTTCCTTGAGCATCCCCGCAGTGTGGATGAGACCTATTTTGAGCATATGGCCTTTGCCGGCAAGTTCAGCCTCAGGCTGTTTGCCGCCGGGTTTTGCGCGTTGATCCATGCTTTCATTCCAGCGGCGTTTGAGAAAACCGCCAGCCGGATGATTGCCCAAATGTATGCCAAGACCCATAATCGCGGGCAGTAAACAAAAAGGGGGGCACGCGGCCCCCCATGATTGGTTTTTGTAGGGTGGGTGCAACCCACGCGCCTTATCCCGCCAGAGCTTTGCCCAGATTTTCATCAATCTTCTCAAGAAAGCCTATGGTGGTGAGCCAGCCCTGATCGGGGCCGACAAGCAAGGCGAGATCCTTGGTCATATGGCCGCTTTCAACCGTGTCGACGATCACCCGCTCCAGCGTCTCGGCAAAATTCTGCAGGGCCGTGTTGTCATCCAGCTTGGCGCGATGTTTCAACCCGCCGGTCCAGGCATAGATCGAGGCGATGGAGTTGGTCGAAGTTTCCTCGCCCTTCTGGTGCTGGCGGTAGTGGCGTGTCACAGTGCCGTGGGCCGCCTCGGCCTCAACCGTTTTGCCGTCTGGCGTCATCAGAACGGATGTCATCAACCCCAAAGAGCCAAAGCCCTGCGCCACCGTATCGGATTGCACATCGCCGTCGTAATTCTTGCAGGCCCAGACATAGCCGCCATTCCATTTCATCGCACAGGCCACCATATCGTCAATCAAGCGGTGCTCGTAATGGATGCCGGCGGCTTTGAACCTGTCTTCAAATTCTTCGGCATAAACCTTGGCGAACAGCTCAAGAAAGCGGCCGTCATATTGCTTGAGGATGGTGTTCTTGGTGCTCAGGTAAACCGGCCAGCCAAGGCTGAGGCCGTAATTCATCGAGGCGCGGGCGAAATCAATGATGGATTTATCAAGGTTATACATCGCCATGACAACGCCGGAATCGGGCGCGTCAAACACCTCATGTTCGATCTCGGTGCCGTCATTGCCGACAAATTTGATGGTCAGCTTGCCCGCACCGGGAAATTTGAAATCGGTGGCGCGGTATTGATCGCCAAAGGCATGGCGGCCCACCACGATGGGCTTGGTCCAGCCGGGCACAAGCCGCGGCACGTTTTTGCAGATAATCGGTTGGCGGAAAATCACCCCGCCAAGGATATTGCGGATGGTGCCATTGGGCGAGCGCCACATCTTCTTGAGGCCAAATTCCTCGACCCGCGCTTCATCGGGGGTGATGGTGGCGCATTTGACACCGCAGCCGTATTTCTGGATCGCATGGGCTGCGTCGATGGTGATCTGATCATCGGTTTCATCACGTGCTTCAATCCCCAGATCGTAATATTTCAGATCAATGTCGAGATAGGGCAGGATCAGCTTTTTCTTGATGAAATCCCAGATGATGCGGGTCATCTCATCGCCGTCAAGCTCGACAACCGGATTTTCTACTTTGATCTTTGTCATGGGGCGTTCCCTTTTCGTATGGGTGAATCAGATATGTCTGCGTCATAGCGCAGGTGGGGGCGGTTGGAAAGATGGTATGCGACGGTATACTATCTTTTGTTTCAAGGCCTCCGCGTCCCGGACCTGATCCGGGACCTCTACGTTAGCCGGGAGGCCCCGGATCAAGTCCGGGGCGGCGGGGTGTTATTCGGCTTTGGCCGCCAGTTCATCAATGACCTTGAGCCACATATCCGCAGGTTGACAGCCGGGAACGGCATGTTGGCTGGCCACGATGAAGGTGGGCACGCCGGTGATGCCTATTTCGCGAAAGCGGGCATCGCGGGCGCGGATGTCATCCGCGTCGGCATCGGTTTCCAGAAGATGCCGGATCATCGCCGCATCCATGCTCAGGCTGTCGGCAATATCGGCCAGCACTTCGTGATCGCCAATATCGCGGCCCTCGTCGAAATAGGCGGCAAACAGCGCCATGCTCATGCGGTCCTGCAGGCCTTCGATCCCGGCCCAGTGGATCAGGCGGTGCGCATCCAGCGTGTTGGGGGTGCGTTTGATGGCGGCAAAATCAATCCTGAGCCCTGCCGCCTCGGCCCGTTCCAGCACCGGGGCATAGGCGCGGATTGCGCCGTCTTTGCCGCCAAACTTGGCTTCGAGATAGGCGCGCCGCTCCATCCCCTCGCGTGGCATATCGGGGTTGAGCTGAAACGGGTGCCATTCAATTTCAAACGGGTGATCGGGGCGCTCGGCCAGGGCCTTATCCAGCTCGGTTTTGCCGATATAGCACCACGGACAGATCGGATCGGAGATGATGTCAAGTTTCAGCATTCAGGCTCTCATATATCGGGCGCAGGGTGCGCCGCAGGATTTTGCCGTTTGGCCCGGTGGGCAGGTTGGTCACATGATAGTATGCACGCGGGCATTTGTAAGGGGCAAGTTGCGCACGCATGTGGGAATTGAGTGCGTCTTGTGAAAGCGGTGCATCGGCGGTGTAGAAGGCCATGATCAGGCGCATGTCGGTTTTGACCTCTATATCGGTGACGGCGGATTGATGGATGCCGGCACAGGTGTTGAGAACGGCCTCAACCTCCAGCGGTGAAACCCGATAGCCACCGGCGTTCATCATGTCATCGGCGCGGCCAAGATAGGTGATGTCACCGCTTTCATGCATCACGCCCTGATCGCCGGTGAGAAACCAGTTGCCCTGCATCCGCGCCGCGGTTTCATCCGGCGCATCGAGATAGCCCAGCATCAAACCTGGGTCCGAGCGGTGAATGGCGATGCTGCCCTCATCGCCGATAGGCACCGGGCCATCAGGGCCAAGTATCGCCACGCGGCGGCCCATTTGCGGGCGCCCCAATGTGCCGGGTGGGGCCGGATGCGCCGGGCTGCCCGAGATGAAGGTCGAGCATTCCGACATGCCGTAAGCCTCGTATATCATCCTGCCGGTGGCCGCGTTCCAATGCTTGCGGATGGTATCCGAGAGCTTTTCACCGGCACTCAGGCCATGGCGCAGTTCGGGCAGATCAAACCGCGCGCCGGGGCGCAGGAATTTGCGGTAAACGCCCGGCGCGGCGGCGAAAATGCTGGCCTCGTGGCGCTGCAAGAGATCGGGCAGATCCCCCAGGCCGGTGCCGGGGGCGGGGATCAGGGCGGTGGCCCCGATGGCCCAGGGATCCATCAGCCCGGTGCCAAGGGTGTAGCTCCAGTTGAAGGCACCCGCGTGCAGCAGGCGGTCATCCGCGCGCAACCCGTACCAGCCCTCAACCATCATCTGCCGCGCCCATATCGCCCGATGTGCATGAGCCACGGCGCGGGGGCGGCCCGAAGTGCCGGAGGTGAAGAGGATATAGGCCAGCCGCTCGGGGTCGCCCATATCATACGGCGCGGCGGGCAGATCATGCATGGCGTGCAGGGCGGGCTGCGAAATCACCGCAATCTCGGTATCCGGGCAGGCAATGCCGGGGCTTTGCAGGATGGCGGCGGGGCGTATCACGCGGATGATTTCAGCCACCTCAGGCGCAGTAAGCTGCGAGGATGTTGGCACCGGGATCAGCCCCACGGCGATGGCCCCAAGATAGGCAATGGGAAAATCCACATCATTGCCAAGCCGCAAAAGCAGCCTGTCACCGGGGGCAAGCCTGGCGCGCAACAGCCCCGTACCGGTGCCAAGAATGGCCTTGCAAAGACGGGCATAGCTCCAGCGTTCTGCACCATCGGGGCCGAGCAGTTCGAGGGCGGTTTTGTCAGCCAAGATGGCTGCATGGCGCAGCACATGGGCGGCCATGTTGAAGGTGTGGGGGCAGGGCGCGGGACTGCCATGATCAAAATCTGAAATCATGGGCCATGCCTAAGGCATTACGCCCGGATTTGAAATCCAAATCCGGGCGAAATCATGATATTAAACGTGAGGCCAAAAGCAATCAGAACCGGAATGCGCCACGCAGTTGAACCGTGACAAATTCAACATTTACGCCGGTCGCAGGGGCCGGAGCGATGCAATTATCGAACTTGTGATAAGCCACTTCGCCGCCAATGCTGAAATTCTGGCTTACACGGTGCTCATAACCTGCGCCGATAAAATAACCATCGTCATCGGCAACCGATGAAACATCGGCATTGGCATAGCCGCCGGTGGCATAGATCAGCCCGTTGCCTGCCTTGATGCCGGCACGCAGTTTAAGGCGCCAGATGCGATCCAGATTTGAGACCCCAAGGCTGGAGCCGGTGAAATCCAGATCAACGCCGGCACCGACCACCAAAGACCCCAGATCGTAATCATAACCAGCGATGAGGCCCGCAATCACGCCGTCTTCATCATTGCCGGCGGATGTTTCATCCACTGTGGCATAGCCGATTTCGGCCCCCACATATGCGCCTGTCCAATCTGCCGATTGCGCCAGAGCAGGCCCTGCGGCACATAAAGTTGTAGCAAGAAACAGCGTTTGTTTTAGTGTGATTGATTGTACCATATGCCCCCCAAAATATATGGATATTGCCCTGAAATTACAAAATTCAGACATTAAATATGTATTCTGCACTGATGATTGATAGCATATAAATGCCAATCAGGCAATTTTTGCCTCAGACCAGAGCGCATGTTGCACCGGTGGGGGCAGAAAGGGCAGAGCCTTGATTCAAGGCAAGACCGGAACGCCCTGAGGCTTGATCAGAACGGCGCAGATAGCTTCCGGATCAAGCCCTTTTTTATCCTGCGGCGTTTCAGAACCGGTATGCGGCGCGGATCTGATAGGTGATCATTTCCCCGTCAACAGGTGTTCCGGCCAGATTGTCAAACCTGCTGTACAGAATCTCGCCACCGAAGGTTATATTGGGCAGGAATTTATATTCATAACCGCCGCCGATGAAATAGCCGTCCTGATTGCTGATGGTATCAAACTGCGCATTGGCATAGCCGCCGGTGGCATAAAACAGGCCGCTGCCGATCTTGTAGCCGCCCCTCAGCTTGACCCGAAAGACGCTTTCAAGAAAATTCACCCCGCCAAAATCGACATCGGTAAAATCCAGATCCGCGCCGACGCCAACCACCCATGTGCCCAGATCGTAATCGAACCCGGCGATGAGGCCGCCGATCAGCCTGTCATCATCCGCATTGCCGCCCGGGGCATTGAGCGTGAAACGGGTGCCGCCTGCTTCGCCACCGAAATTCGCACCGGTCCAGTTGGTTGATTGCGCCAGGGCAGGGCCTGCGGAAAGCGGATCAACCGATTGCGGCCTTATTCGTCTGGTTTGATCAGCCCCAATCCGCGCAGGTAGACACCGATGCCGCTTTCCAGCAGGTCTTCGGGGGAAAACGGGCTTTGGGTCCCGGGGGAGTTGCGGGCAAACAGCTCGACCACGCCGTGGGACAGCGCCCAGATATGGGCGGAAAACATCGCAGGCGGCGGGCGTTTTTCCGGCGGGATATGTTTTGATAGCTCGGTGGCGGCGCGTTCCAGAACACTGCGCGCCCGCGCGGCCACAGCGGCCAGTTCGGGCGTGCGATTGACCGAAATACCGCTTTCAAACATCGCGATGTAATGGCCGGGATGTTTGCGCGCGAACGCGAGATAGGCCCGCCCCGTGGCCTCGAATGACGCCATCGCCGAAGGCTGGCCCTTGTCATAGGCATATTGCATCAGATCGGCAAAAATCCCGTATCCCTGACGCGCGGCCTCGGCAATCAGATCCTCGCGGCCTTCAAAGTGGCGATAGACGGCAGCGGGGGTGACACCGGCCTGTTTGGCAGCCTCCGAGAGGGTGAAACCGGCGGGGCCTTTGGCCTCGATCAGGGCCAGCGCCGCCTCGACCAGCGCCTGCCGCAGATTGCCGTGATGATAGCCGCGTTTACGCATTCGCACTTCCAGGCCATATATCCGGGCCGCCGCAAATCAGGCCGTCAACCGCCCCAAGAGCGTTTTCATTGCGGCGGGCATAATCAATCCGCCCAAGGGTATGGCGGATCGCCGCCAGCCGGGCGCGGCGTTTATCGTCTGATCGGATCACCGTCCAGGGGGCGTGATCGGTATGGGTACGGCTGAGGGTTTCCGATATGGCATCGGTATATTCCTGCCATTTCTTCAGGCCTTCCACGTCAATCCAGCTTAGCTTCCATTGCTTCAGGGGGTCTTTTTCGCGGGCCAGAAAGCGGCGGAGCTGCTCGGCCCGGCCGACATTGAGCCAGAATTTGAAAAGATGAATGCCTTCTTCCACCAGCATTTTCTCGAAATCCGTGACCTGGGCAAAGAAATGCGCCCGCTGTTTATCGCTGCAAAAGCCAAATACCTTTTCCACCACGCCGCGATTGTACCAGCTTCGGTCAAAACACACGATCTCGCCGCCCGCTGGCAGGTGATCAATATAGCGCTGGAAATACCATTGCGTGGCCTCGGTATCCGACGGCTTCGACAGCGCCACCACCCGCGCCCCACGCGGATTGATATTTTCGCGAAAGCGCTTGATGGTGCCGCCTTTTCCGGCGGCATCACGGCCCTCGAACACGATCGCCACGCGGGCACCGGCCTCTTTGGCCCAGGCTTGTAACTTGACCAGTTCAATCTGAAGCGCGGCCATTTCGCGCGCGTAATGCTTGCGCTTCATGCGCTCGGGATGGGGATAATCGGCCTCAAGAATATCATCCTTGTCGGCGCGCCGGATGGCATCGCGGATGGCATCGGGGGCGTCGTTGTTGAAATACGTGCTGATCGCGCCGTCAAATGGCAGTTGCATGGGGGCCTCCCTATGAAATTACGGCCACTATGGCGGCTCAGGGCGCAGGGCGCAATCCGGCGCGGACGGCCAGAGCATCAATGCGCGTGATAACCTGATCCGCACTGCTATGGTGCGGCATATGGCCGATGCCCTGCAACAAAGTAAGCTGGGCCTCGGGGATTTCTCGGCTGAGGGGGATGGCATGGATCTGTGCGCCGACGATTTCATCGGCGGTGCCGTGGATCACTTCGGTGGGCACGGTGATGGCCCCGTAATGCGGCATCATCGCTGTAACCTCAGCCAGCAGATTGGCGCGTTGCAGGGCATTGGCGCGTAAGGATTTGCGCCGCAATATCAGCCCCGGAGCAATGTAACCGGTATAGCCCACAGGGGCGGTTTGCGGGGTGAAAACACCGGCAACCTCATGTTCAACCCGGGACTCGCGGACAAAGGCGGTCAGGACCGGGATGATCAGCGGGCCAATGACCGGGTGTGAGAGCATGCGGTAATAACGTGAAAGGCCGGTTTTCCAGGGCATGGTGGCCCCGGACAAAACCACCAGTCCCGAGATATGATCGGGCTGATACACCGCCCAGGCCAGCGCCACAGCGCCGCCATAGCTATGGCCCAGAACGATGGGCCTGTCGGCCCCGAGTTGCGCGGCTGCCAAGGAAAGTATTGTTGCCTGCTGTTCGATTGTGGCGCCGGTCGGGCTGAGCCTGTCGCTATAGCCAAGGCCGGGGCGGTCAAACACGATAACACGGTAATTTTGCGCCAGCCTGCCGGCAAAATCAAACGTCATGTCGCGGGTGTTGCCGGAAGAGCCGTGGATCAGCACAAGATCAGGCCCATCGCCCATGACCACCGCATGAACACGGCTGCCATTCACCTGCAAAATCCGGCCTTCGGGGGGATGGGCCGCCTCGGCGCGGCGCTCATGCTGCTGTGCGCGATAAAGCGTAAAGCCCCAAAGCACCGCCAGTAAGAGCGCCGGAATGAACATGAGTTTAAGGTTCATTGCCATGCAGATCAAACGGGGTGCTTTGGTATATCTCATTGATCCAGTTACCATAAAGCAGATGCGCATGAGAGCGCCAGCGATTTTGCGGCGGCTGTGAAGGATCATCCAAGGGGTAGTAATTGCACGGCACGTTGATCTGGGTTTTTGCCGCGATATCGCGGTCATATTCCTGCTTCAATGTGCCGCTGTCATATTCCAGATGGTTGAAGATATAAAGCGCGCGGTGATCCGCGTCTTCCACCAGACAGGGGCCAACTTCCTCACTGTGCAGCAGGGTTTTGAGGCCGCAAGCGGCATCAATTTCATCCTTGCGCATTTCCGTCCAGCGGCTGACCGGGATCACGCAATCATCGGAAAATCCGCGCAGCAGCGGCGAGGTGGCATCCATGTTGAGATGGCGAAAACAGCCAAATGCCTTGTGATCCAGCATATGTTTCTCAACCCCGTGGAAATGGTTGATCATCGCCATGCCGCCCCAGCAGACGCCAAAGGTGGAATGCACATGGGTCTGGGTCCAGTCGAACACCTGCCGCAGTTCCTGCCAATAGGTGACATCCTCAAAATCGAGATGCTCGATCGGCGCGCCGGTGATCACCAGCCCGTCAAATTTTTCACCCGAGGCCAGAATATCGCTGAACGGCCGGTAAAAGCTTTGCATATGCGCGGCGGCGGTGTTGCGGGTCTTGTGTTCGGACATGCGAATGAGGCTCAGCTCGATCTGCAATGGCGTGGCCCCGATCAGGCGGGCAAACTGATTTTCCGTCTGGATTTTCCTGGGCATGAGATTGAGCAACCCGATCCTGAGCGGGCGAATATCCTGCCGCATGGCCTGATCTTCATCCATCACCATCACCCCCTCGCGCGTCAGCACGTTATAGGCGGGCAGATCGGCGGGGATTTTGATTGGCATCGGTCAGGCTTTCGTTTGGAATGTCAAAGAGATAGGCGATCAGGGGCGCGCATCAAGGGCCCGGGCGATCATGGCTTCAAACCCGGCGGCATCGGTGATTTGCGCCACGTCGTCTGCCGTCACGCTGACGCCCCATTTCGCCATCGCCTCATAGCGCGGGGCACGGTGGGCCAGGGCGCGGGCATAGGTCCAGCGGATGAAATCGTCAGGATTAACATCGCCTTCCAGGCATTTGTTTTCACGCAGGTATTCCCCCCATGCCGAGGCCAGGAACCCGGCCTGATAGGTCATTGGTTTGGGGGCTTTATCAAACCGGCGGATCAGCTCTTTGGTATGTGAGGCATCGCCCTTGATCTGCACCAGCAGGCAATCGGCGGCCAGCGCTGTCAGGATCGGATCATCCGGATCATCGCCATCGACCCATTCGCAGATCGAGCCACCGGTATCGCAGATGAAATGCGGATAGCCATAAAGCCGTTCGGCGCGGGCGATGAAATGCCCGGTGTCGTTGAGTGCTGCGATCTCGGCTTCGCGAAATTCGGCCTGACGCTGGCGATATTCGGCAATCGGCAGGCCACCCTCAGCCGGATTGCCGGGCTTGCCGAGATAGGTGGAAACCGGGGTCAGGTTATCAAAGGTGATGTTCGAACCCAGAAAGATCGAATCGCTCAGCAGCAGATCGCGCAAGAACGGCACCTGCATGGCATGCGCCTTGGCATTATCGGCAATCAGCTCGCCCATGTAGCGGGTGCCGATGCGGTAATCTATGGAATAGTGAAACCATTGCCCTTGCGCGCGCAGCATGTTGGAAAGATGGGTTTTGCCCAATCCCGACATGCCATAAAACAGCACCCGCTTATGCGGCGCCTCAAGCCAATGTTTTGCGTCTTTGTAGATCATGAGCTGAGTCCTTTGCCCGGCTTGGTACAAAGCGGCGGTGCGATGGTCAAATCCTAAGGCAGATTGGCACAAAGAAAAACCCCGCCCTGATGAGGGGCGGGGCATCTTAATTCAGGTGTTGCCGGGGTTTAGAAGTGAACGCCCAGCTTTAGGCCAACGCTGATGGCGTTGTTGTTTTTAAAGTTGCCCCGGGCAACATCTGGTGTTCCGGTCTCAGGCAAAGCATCCCCCAGCCAAGTGTAGCGGATGCCCGCAGAAATATCGACCATGTCGTTGAGCTTATATTTGCCGCCGATACCGAGTGACATTTTACCATTGGTCGGGGCCAGCGGCGAGACCAAGCTGTCACTGCCTTTCAAATCATAAGTCCCCGAGATACTGGCCGAGAATTTATCCGAGAACCGATGCCCGACGCCCAGCTCGAAAGTATAGGCATCGTCCAACTCGGCGAGGTTGGGAACAAAGAGGCTGGGCGGATCAATAGTAAAGGCAGACCAGTCCGACCAGCGAACGCTACCAAAAACCAAGGTATCCTGGGCTATGCCTGATTGTACTGCCAGTTCCAGGGATTGTGGTAACTCAGATTTGGTGTTTGCAGCAGGTGTTGCAAAACTGTCTGTGGTGTTGAATTTCAGGTCAATCGACGAATGATATGTGACTGCGGCGCGCAACGCGATATCCGGAATTTCAAATGCTGCGCCTACGACATATCCAAATCCCTCATCCGAAGCGAAATTGACATGATACCCACTGAGTGGCCCATATGCGAGACCAGAGAGTGTAATTTTCCCATCGGCTTTCAGAATGCGAGGGCCAGCATAGACTGAAAAGCGATCGTTGAATTTATATCGCAAAAGCCCGGTTATTGCATTGCTATTGGCCTCGGCAAAAGTGCCGCCCAACATGGTTGCTGCGGGGTTGCCACCATAATTGATATCGGCACCATATGGCTGATCAAAGATCAACGCGAAAGAAAGCTGCTGACCGATGTCCATCTTCAATGCACCGCCAAACAATGCGAAATTATCCGCAACATTGCTGTAACTGTTGCCAAGTACATCATTGCCGGTGACATCGGGAATGACATAGGCAAACAACAGCTCCGCATAGTTGCCGCTTTCAAATAGCGGATCAATCGGCGTGCCGCTGCGGTCAAGCCCACCTGCATGGGCCGTTCCAGCGGTTAGTGCCAGCGCTACGGCTGTCAGTGCGTAGTTTTTCATTATCCCTCTCCTGATTTGTTATTTATTTGTGACAATGCTTATAGGCAAAAATCTGCCGGTCAATGTTTGACGCCACGTCACAGAGCAGAGGAATTTTTTAGGTGTTTTACGGGTCACAGTTTGACGTAAAAGTTAACGGATTTCAGGCCTTTTGCCGGGTGCCGGACCAGATATTGAGATAATTGGCGGCAAATATGATCACCGCGCCCAGAATGATCCAGATATCAACCGGCTCATTATAGAACATGAAGCCAATGAGGGCGATCAGCGGCAGGCGGGCGAAATCTATGGGCATGATCAGCGTGGCGGGGGCAATGGACAGCGCCTTTGTCAGGCAAAAATGCGCCGTGAGCCCGCCAAGCCCGATCACCCCGAGCCAGGGCAGATTACCCCCAGACGGCAGGGCAATTTTACCATCAAACCCGGCAAAGATCAGGCCAAAGAGCGATTGCAACACTGTCATCCAAAGCAGGATACTGACCAGAGTTGTAACCGCCGTGAGCTTTTTGGTGAAAATGGTTGTGCCGGCAAAGCCGATGGCGGCACAGGCGGCCGCAATGGTGCCGATGTTCAGCGCCTCATGACCGGGGCGGGCGACGATCAGTATGCCGGTAAAACCCAATAGCGCCGCGAAGGCGCGCAGAGGTGTCAGGCGCTCACCCAGCAACAGGGGCGCCATCAGCAGCACCCAAAGCGGCGTGGTAAACTCCAGCGCAAAAACCTGCGCCAGCGGAATCAGCGGGATGGCAATGAACCACAGGTTCTGCCCGGTGAAATGAAAGATGTTGCGCATGAGATGCAGGCGGGCATGGCGCAGGCTTGTTTGCGGCCATTTGCGGTTAACGGAAACCACAACGATTATGATCAAAAGCCCGATAAGCGAGCGGTACATCATGATCTCGAAGCTATCGAGATCAAAACTGATCTGACGCGCGGCCACGGCCATGGCGGAGAAGGAGGTGATCGAGCCAATCATCCACAGGCCGGCACGAAAGATTGTTGCGGGCGCGGTGTGGCTCATTCCCATTCAATCGTGCCCGGCGGCTTTGACGTTATATCATAGGTGACGCGGTTGATGCCCTTGACTTCGTTGATGATCCGGGTCGCGGTTTCGCCCAGAAATTCATGGCTGAAGGGATAATAATCCGCCGTCATGCCATCCACCGAATTGACCGCGCGCAGGGCACAGGCGAAATCATAGGTGCGCCCGTCGCCCATCACGCCCACGGTGCGCACCGGCAGGATAGCGACAAAAGCCTGCCATATCTCATCATAAAGCCCGTGGCGGCGGATCTGATCAATATAGACTGCGTCAGCCGCGCGCAGGATCTCAAGCTTTTCGCGGGTGATTTCGCCGGGGCAGCGGATGGCAAGGCCGGGGCCGGGGAAAGGATGCCGCCCGATGAAGCTTGCGGGCAGGCCCAGCTCATGGCCCAGTTCACGCACCTCGTCTTTGAATAGCTCGCGCAATGGTTCGACCAGCTTGAGGCCCATCTTTTCCGGCAGCCCCCCGACATTATGATGCGATTTGATTGTCACCGACGGCCCGCCCGAGAAGCTGACCGATTCGATCACATCGGGGTAAAGCGTGCCTTGGGCCAGAAATTCCGCGCCTTCAATCTGATGCGCATATTTCTGGAACACGTCAATGAACAGGCCGCCAATGATCTTGCGTTTGGTTTCAGGGTCGGATTGCCCGTCAAGCGCGCTTAAGAACAGCTCGGATTCGTCGGCATGGATCAGGCGGATGTTGTAATTGTCGCGAAACATGGCGACGACCTCATCGGCCTCGTTCAGCCGCAAAAGCCCGTGATCGACAAAAACGCAAGTTAGCTGATCGCCGATCGCCTCGTGCAACAGCATCGCGGTAACCGAGCTGTCAACGCCGCCCGAAAGGCCACAGATCACCTGCTTATCGCCCACCTGATCGCGGATTTTGCGGATCGCCTCGTCCTTGTAGGCGGCCATGGTCCAATCGCCGGTAAATCCCGCAAGACGCACGAAATTCTCATAAAGCCTGGCCCCTTTTGGGGTGTGATGCACCTCGGGGTGAAACTGCACCGCATAGAAATTGCGCACGGGATCGGCGGTGATGGCATAGGGCGCATTGGGCGAGGTGCCAAATACCTCAAACCCGGGCGCGATGGCCGAGACATGATCGCCGTGGCTCATCCAGACCTGCTCGCTGGTGTCATCAAACCAGCCTTGCAACAGATCGGTTTTTTGCTGGCTCGGGGTGACAAATGCCCGGCCAAATTCGGCGGTGCCGTGGCCGCGTTCCACCCTGCCGCCCAACATCTGCATCATCACCTGCTGACCATAACAGATGCCCAGAACCGGCACGCCCAAGGCAAACAGACCTTCGGGTGGACGCGGCGATCCGGCATCAATCACGCTACACGGCCCCCCCGACAGAATCACCGCGCGCGGGGCGAAATCGGCAAGAAAGGCATCGGTGACCTTCTGATAGGGGTGGATTTCACAATAGATATTCAACTCGCGCAGGCGGCGCGCAATAAGCTGCGTCACCTGGCTGCCGAAATCTATGATTAAAAGGCGGTCATGGGTTATCTGGCTCATGCCTAGCCTAGTAGGGCGGGTTTGGCATTTGTGCAAGATGTTGGCTCTGTGGTGTTGTGATATATTGCATGTGCTCCGTCTTGATGTCGCATTCCCACCTCAAAGGGCGCAAATCTTCCCTGCCCGGCGGCAGTGATCGGGTAAATTTCAAAAGAACCGCGCCCAAGGGGGGCGCGCCGGAATCAAAAGGGTTTTTCATGGCCGAAGCAGCAGAACGCAGACGGGGACGGGGGGGCGGCGGGGCCGCGCGCCGGGCGGAACGCACCGCAATCAATGTGGAAACCGCGAAATATATCGAGCGCAATGTGCCGCTTTATGAGATTCTGAGCGAGGAAGCGCTTGAGATCATCGAGGCCAATGCCGAAACCGTGCTGGAAGAAATTGGCGTCAATTTTGTGAACAACCCGGCCGCTTTGGAGCGTTGGCGCAAGGCGGGGGCCGAGATTGACGGCGAACGGGTGCGCCTCCCCAAGGGGCTGGCGCGCAAGCTGTGTTCAACGGCACCGTCCAGGTTTACCCAGCACGCGCGCAACCCCGCGCGCAATGTCGAGATAGGCGGCAATACGCTGGTTTGTGCGCCGGTCTACGGGCCGCCCTTCGTGCGTGATATGGAAGGCGGGCGGCGCTATGCCACCATGGCGGATTTCGAGAAATTCGTGAAGCTTGGCTATATGTCGAAATGGCTGCACCATTCCGGCGGCACCGTGTGCGAGCCTACGGATGTGGCGGTGAACAAGCGCCATCTTGATATGCTCTTGGCGCATATGACCCTGAGCGACAAGCCCTTCATGGGCTCGGTGACCGAGCCTTCCCGCGCGCAGGACAGCGTTGAGATGTGCGAGATTCTGTTCGGCAAGGAATTCGTGCAGGAAAACACCTGCATGATCTCGCTGATCAACGTCAATTCGCCGATGACATTCGATGATGTGATGATGGGCGCGATGGAGGTGTATGCCGCCAATAATCAGGCCACAATCCTGTCGCCCTTCATCGTTGGCGGGGCGATGGCGCCGGTCTCGGTGATGGGTACGTTGACGCAGGTACTGGCCGAGGTGATGGCAGGCATTGCCTATAATCAGCTTGTCCGCCCCGGTGCACCGGTGGTGTTTGGGGCTTTTGTCAGCTCGATCGACATGAACAGCGGCGCGCCCACATTCGGCACCCCCGAGGCCAGCCAGATCCTCTATGGCGCGGGGCAACTGGCGCGGCGGATGAACCTGCCTTTCCGTTCGGGTGGCAGCCTCTGTGGCTCAAAACTGCCCGATGCGCAGGCGGCCTATGAAACGGCGCATACCCATAACGCGGCTTTGCTGGGGGGCGTGAACTTCATGCTGCATGCCTGCGGCTGGCTTGAGGGCGGGCTGGTGGCCAGTTTTGAGAAATTTGTCATGGATGCGGACCAGTTGGGCATTCTGCATCAGTTTGCCCGCGGCATTCCTTTGGATGAAAACGGCCAGGCGATGGATGCAATCCGTGAGGTCGGCCCCGGCGGGCATTACCTGGGATGTGCCCATACCCAGGCCAATTTCAAACAGGCATTCTGGCGCTCGGAGGTGCTGGATTACAGGCCGTTTGAGACATGGGCGGAAGAGGGCGCGCCCGATACCATGACCCTGGCCAATGCCCGGATGCGCACCCTTTTGGCCGCCTATCAGCAGCCGCCGCTTGACCCGGCGATTGCCGAGGCTTTGGCAAAATATGTTGCCGCTAAAAAGGCCTCGATGCCGGATGCGTTTACCTAACAGCAGACCGACTTCATAAATCGGCTCCGTCCGCCCCGGATCAAATCCGGGGCAGGGCGGGTCACATTACAGCCTCTGGTTGAGTTGCGGTAGAGGCGCGCAGGATCTGTGCCTCGCCCATCATGGCGATCAGCAGCTCAACATGATAGCTGGCCGAATAGCTGGCATTGTCATTCTGGCGCTGGTCATTCACCTCGGATTCAATCTCGATCAGCCGCCTGAGCGCCACGCCGCTTTGCGGTAAAGGCCCATAGCCCAAATGCCGTTTAAGATGTGCGCCACGGCGATATTCCTGCATGCCAAATCGTGCCGCCCGGATCAACAGGCGTGGGCGGCAAAGGTCGTCAAGTGACTTTAGAATTGTGTTCATCTGGTATCTCCCGC
This sequence comes from Roseovarius sp., assembly GCA_021775255.1. GTDB lineage: Bacteria > Pseudomonadota > Alphaproteobacteria > Rhodobacterales > Rhodobacteraceae > Roseovarius. The sequence continues at coordinate 124,559 of JAJFIA010000001.1, read as the reverse complement.
TTTATGTGGCAGGATGATTGCACAATCATAGCGGGTGTTGCGTTTTCCCGGATTCCCCCGTACGCAGCGCTTCGGCTTCATTAACACTTTGTCAACAATGGTTATTATTACGTGAACAATTAACGAACCGGTAACCAATTCTCGTCAAGGTTGTGTAAAAAACTGTGGATAACTGGTTTTCATGCCGGTTTTGAAACGCACTGGAGGAAGATGAATGCAAAACGGGTCTGCGATGGCCGGTTTCCCGGGCGGGTTTCCTGCCTGGGTGCCACAGCCTGTGCAGCATTATCTGGCCCATACCGAGGCCGGGGCCCCGATCCGCGCTTTGGCGCGGCAGGCGGGCTGCCATGCTTCAACCGTTTTGCGCCATATCCAGCGCTTTGAAACCCGTCGTGACGATCTGCTTATTGATGAGGCATTACACCATCTTGGCAGGCAGGTTGTGAGGCCTGATCGTGTTTCTGGTTCTCTTGTCAAGGAGACCATGATGAAGAATAAGCCGTTGGTTTTGGAAGAGGAAAACACCCTGACAGATAGCCGCCTGAGGGCAGAATCGCAGCGGGTTTTGCGGCGGTTATGTGAAAAAGGCGCGGTGCTGGCGGTGGCGGCGGAAATGGACAAGGCCGTTGTTGTGCGCGAAGATGATCAGGGCAATTCCACCCGCACAGCGATTGTTGAGCGGGAAATAGCCGCGGCAATGGCTTTGAAAAACTGGATTTCATGTGACAAACCGGCGCGGATCGCGCGCTATAAAATCACCAGCGCCGGGCGCGCGGCCCTTAATCATTTCATGGCTGAGGCGGAAAACAAGGCCTCAGGCTTTGCCGATGCGCAGGCCCCGTTTTCCGGGCAGGTGATTGAAAGTGATGCGCTGGGTGAGGGCCGGGGGCGCAACCGGCGCAACCGCTACGGCTTTGCCGATACGCCGCTCAGCGCGCTGGCACGGCGCAAGGATCGCGATGGCCGGCTTTTCCTGTCAAACGATCTGGTGCGCGCCGGTGAGCGTTTGCGCGAAGACTTCGAGCTTTCAAAAATGGGGCCGAGGGCTGCGCAGAACTGGGATCAGTTTTTGACCGGCGAAGAAGGCGTAAGCACCGGGGAATCCCAAAGCGGCCCCGATGCGGCGCGGGCGCGGGTTGAGGGCGCGCTGCGTGATCTCGGGCCGGGTCTGGGGGATGTTGTGCTCAGATGCTGCTGCTATCTGGAAGGGCTGGAACGGGCGGAAAAGCGCATGGGCTGGTCGGCGCGTTCGGGCAAGATCGTACTCAGGATCGCGTTGCAGCGGCTGAAGCGGCATTATGAAGACCTGGGCGATTCGGGCAGCATGATCGCCTGAGAAAAAATTGCGCCCGGCACATATATGCCGGGCACAATTCTTTTATATCAGTGTGTTAAGAGCCTGATTTCAGCTTTTCCCGCTCGGCGCGGATGCCATCGGCATAGGCCTGGCTGACGCGCGCATACTGGGCCAGGGCGCGCTCGATAATGTCATCGGCCACCCCATGCATATGCGCGGCGGTATTGCGGTAAAGCCGGGCGCGCTCGGCATCGTTCATCACCTTGTCATGCAGATCGCGGGGCTGGGCATAATCGTCATTGCCGTCGCGGTGGTTATAGCGGTCGGCATCGCCCGAGATACGCAGAGGCGGCTCGGCCACTTCCGGGCTTTCCACCGGGCCATCAAAGCTGTTGGGCTCATAATAGGCATCCGGATTGGCCTCGTTATTATCAAAAAACCGCATGCTGCCGTCTTTGTGGTAATGCGCGCGGCCGGATTTCGGTGCATTCACCGGCAGGGCCTCGTAATGGGTGCCAAGGCGGTAACGATGCGCATCCGCATAAGAGAATATCCGCGCCTGCAGCATCTTGTCGGGGCTATGGCCAATGCCCTGCACCACGTTAGAGGGCGAATAGGCACAGTTTTCAATCTCGGCGAAGTAATTATCGGCGTTGCGGTTCAGCTCGAACTCACCCACCTCGATCAGCGGGAAATCCGCGTGCGGCCATACTTTTGTCAGGTCAAACGGGTTGAACGGCATGTTTTCCGCATCCGCCTCGGGCATCACCTGAATCAGCATTTTCCATTTCGGGAATTGCCCGGCCTCGATCGCGCCAAACAAGGCCTCCTGATAGGTCTCCCGGCTTTGGCCGACGATTTTTTCAGCTTCGGCATCGGTGAAATGGCTATGGCCCTGCTGGGTCTTGAAATGGAACTTGACCCAGAACCGCTCGCCCTTGGCATTCCACAGGCTATAGGTGTGGCTGCCATAGCCGTTCATGTTCATCGGCGTTTGCGGCAGGCCCCGGTCGGACATCAGGATGGTGACCTGATGCAATGATTCGGGGCTGAGGCTCCAGAAATCCCAGGCGGCATCGTTTGAGCGCAGGTTGGTTTTCGGATGGCGCTTTTGGGTATGGATGAAATCGGGGAACTTGAGCGGATCACGGATGAAAAACACCGGGGTATTGTTGCCCACCAGATCCCAGTTGCCCTGATCGGTGTAGAATTTCAGCGCAAAACCGCGCACATCACGCTCGGCATCTGCGGCACCCATCTCACCGGCGACTGTGGAAAACCGTGAAATCATCGGGGTTTGCTTGCCTACACCTGCAAAAATGCTGGCGCAGCTATATTGGCTGATATCCGCCGTCACCGTGAAAGTGCCATGCGCACCCCAGCCTTTGGCGTGGACAACACGCTCGGGGATACGCTCGCGGTTTTGATGCGCCAGTTTCTCAAGCAGTTGATAATCCTGCATTAAAACCGGGCCGCGTGGCCCTGCCGTGATTGAGTTCTGGTTGTCGGCAATCGGATTGCCGGCGGTTGTTGTCAGTCGTTTAGTCATTTGGCTGCCTCTCTTTTCTGGAATCCTGCCAAGGTAGACCCGATGAGTGCCATAAAATCCAGTTGTAGTTTCTTCTTGTTGTTATAACCTAGTCTTATGAATATTACCCTCAAACAGCTCAGCTATTTCATCGCCCTGACCGAACAGCGCAATTTTGGCCGGGCGGCGCAGGTTGTGCATATCTCGCAGCCGGCCTTGTCGGTGCAAATCCGCACAATGGAAACCGAGCTGGGGCAGGCATTGGTCGAGCGTCAGGCCCGCGATATTGTGCTGACACCCTTCGGGCGGCAGATTTTGGCCCATGCCCGGAGGGTGATGGCCGAGATGCAGGGATTGCAGCAGGTCGCGCGCTGGCAGGGGGGGCTGAAGGGGCGGCTGTCGCTTGGGGTCATTCCCACGATTGCGCCTTATATCCTGCCCGCCGCACTGGAGGCGCTGCGCGGGGCCGATGTTTCGCTTGATGTTGAGATCACCGAGGCGAAGACCGATCAGTTGATCACGGGGCTTCGGGCCGGGCATCTTGATGCGGCGCTAATGGCCTTGCCATGCGGGGCGGGGGGGCTGTTGGAGCAGCCATTGTTCGAGGATCGTTTTGTGCTTGCCGGATCCCCCCAACGGATGGCCGAACTGGGGGCCGGCACGGACCGGTTGCGCCCGGATGATCTGGGCAACAGCGCGCTTTTATTGCTGGAAGACGGCCACTGCCTGACCGATCAGGCGCTGGAGATTTGCGGCCGGGGGCGCGGCCATGGCCGGATCAACATGGGGGCCTCTTCCCTGGCCACATTGTCAAAACTGGTGGCGGCGGGCTTTGGCCTGACATTACTGCCGGAACTGGCCATCGAAAGCGAAACCCGCGCCGCGCCGGGCATACAACTGCACCGGTTTGCACCCCCCGAGCCGGCCCGGCAGATTGGCCTTGTGCGGCGCGAGACAACCAAAGATGAAGGCTGGTTTCAGGATTTGGCGCTGGCGTTGCGTGATGCAGGCCAGGCCCTGACAGCACAGGTTCGCGGGCAAAAAACGGCCTGACCCCTGTGGATCAGGCCGCATACTGATTACAGGTTACGCGGCTTGGGGGTACTCGTTAAAAACTGCATCCGGTAGATAATGCAGGAACTGGTACTTTTCCCTGTGGCCACTTATAGGTAAAAAGAATTACCAAATCATTCGCGGGGAAAGATTCATGCGCGACCTCAAAATCCCATCGCAGCGCCATCCTGAAAAAGCGCACCGCCCGGATAATGCCCAGCCGAGAAAGCCCGCCTGGATCAGGGTCAAGGCCCCGGGCAGTGCCAGATACAAGGAAACCCGTGATATCATGCGCGAGCATAAGCTGGTGACGGTCTGCGAAGAGGCGGGCTGCCCCAATGTGGGCGAATGCTGGTCTCAGGGCCATGCCACGATGATGATCATGGGCGAGGTCTGTACCCGCGCCTGCAGTTTTTGCAACATTGCCACCGGCAAGCCGCCCGAAGCGCTGGATGCGTTTGAGCCGGGGCGGGTGGCCGATGCGGTGGCCAGGCTGGGGCTCAATCATGTGGTGATCACATCCGTTGACCGCGATGATGTGGAAGATGGCGGGGCGGCGCATTTTGCCCAGACGATCCGCGCCATAAGGCACCGCAGCCCGGAAACCACGATTGAAATTCTGACGCCGGATTTCCTGAATTGTGACGCGCGGGTGCTGGAGCAGGTGGTCGAGGCCCGCCCGGATGTGTTCAATCACAATCTCGAAACGGTGCCGGGGCTTTACCCGCAGGTGCGTGCCGGCGCGCGGTATTTCCATTCCTTGCGCCTGTTGCAGCGGGTGAAAGAGCTGGATCCCTCGATGTTTACCAAATCCGGCCTGATGGTGGGGCTGGGCGAAGATCGCCAGGCTGTGCATCAGGTGATGGATGACATGCGCGCGGTGGACATAGATTTTCTGACCATCGGGCAATATCTGCAACCCACCCCCAAACATCATGCGGTGGACAGGTTTGTGCCCCCCGATGAATTTGCTGCCTATGAAAAGGCCGCCTATGGCAAAGGGTTTTTGATGGTGTCGGCCACGCCGCTGACAAGATCGTCCTATCACGCGGGCGACGATTTTGAACGGCTGCGCGCCGCCCGGCTGGCAAAATTGGGGTAGGGGGCGTTTCAGGTGCAGATAATCCTGAGCTACATCTGCCGTTGCCGGTAAGGTGGGTGCAACCCACCCACGCTTAGCTGCCCCAGTCTCTGACCGGGCCGCAATCCATGTGCACGAAATTGCTGCGCGAGTATTTGCCAACACCACCGCCGCCACAGGCTTTGGCGGCATTAAATATCTGACTGACCGAGCGCGACGACAGCCGCAGATCGGCCGCCTGCCCCTTGATGTGGCGTGAATTTTTGGCCACCCGGCGCGAGCGGCGGCGCAGCATCGCGTTGGTAGCTGCGCTGCGGTAGCCTGAAAGCATCAGGTAAGGTTCGTGCGCATCCAGAAGATTGTGACTTGCGGCCATGATATCAATCGTGTTGGAATTGATCGGTTTGACTTCATCGGTGCGCCAATCCCGCATGAAGAGCGATATTTCCTTCAGGGCATCATTGATATAATCACCCTCGATCCAGTAGATCGTATCCAGATGCTCACCGGTGCGCGGCGAGGTCATGCGGATGCGGCGAATATCGCCCGCCCCGCGCAAGAAACCTGCTGCTTGTGAAAATGTTGGTGCGGCGGTTATGGCTGTGGCTGCAAAAGCCTTCATAATCGCGCGCCGCGTCAGGCTCATCGAGCTAATATCTGTCATGTTTCTGTGTCCGTCCCGTTCTTCCGGCTTGCCCGTCTATAAAGCAGGCTTGCTATCTCATCCCCAGATGCCAGAGTTTTATGGCATGTTTCGATTCACGAACCAAGCCCTGATTTACCCTGATTCGTTTTCCCGCGAAATTCGGCGGGAATTTGCGCATTCTTGACCAAAAGTTCTAATTTTATATGAAATACGGTGCTTATCTGCCGCGATACACCGGCAATTTGCCCACTGACTGGATTTTGATTAGACTTTATCAACAGATTAAGCTGATAGGCTGTAAGCTGTATTGGTATGTGATTTTTGGGGGAGATTTTAAGATGCAGAAGATTCATAGCCGTTTCATGGGGATGTTGTTTTTGTCCCTGACGCTTCTTGTTGGAAGCTTCTGGAATGCAAAACCGGCCGACGCACAGGTAACCGCCTTCAAACAGGCGATTGCCGAAGCCGCGGCAAAAGATCGTGATATTGCTGCCTTTTATAAATCAAATGGCTATACCGGCATCTGGACTGGCAACAGCAGCAATGACCGCCGTCGCCGCCAGGAACTGATCCGTGCGATTGGCTCGGCGGATGTGCATGGCCTGCCGGTTGCCCGCTATGATGCCGATGGGCTGATGGCCCGGATGAAAGCCGCCAAAACCCCGCGGCAACGCGGCTTTGTCGAGGTTGAGATGAGCCGGGTATTCCTGCTCCTGTCGCGCGACATGCAGACCGGCGTGCTGATCCCCTCAGATATTGACAGCGGCATTCAGCGTCAGGTGCCGTATCGCAGCCGTGTGAGCTATCTCACCGCGATCAGCAAAGACAATCCCAAGAGTTTCTTTCGCGCCTTGCCGCCCAACACCAATGAATATGCCCGCCTGCTGAAAGAAAAGCAGCGGTTGGAGCGGTTGATCGCAAAAGGCGGATGGGGGCCATTGGTGCCGGGTAAATCGCTTAAACCCGGGGCCACGGGGGATGCTGTAATTGCGCTGCGTAACCGCCTGATTTCAATGGAATATATGGGGCGCAACTCGGTCACGACATATGACGGCAAAGTGCAAAAAGCGGTGCAGATGTTTCAGCAGGATCACGGCCTGACGCCTGATGGTACGGTTGGACCGGGCACCATGGCTGAAATCAACAAACCCATGCAATACCGGCTGCAAACGGTGATTGTTGCGATGGAGCGGGAGCGGTGGATGAATCAGGAGCGCGGCAAGCGCCATGTTCTGGTGAATCTCACCGATTTCAGCGCCCGCATCATCGACAATGACAACGTGACATTTGAAACCCGCGCGGTGGTGGGTAAAAACGCTTATGACCGGCGCAGCCCGGAATTTTCCGATATGATGGAATTCATGGTGGTCAACCCCACCTGGAACGTGCCGCGCTCGATCGCGGTGAAGGAATACCTGCCAATGTTGAAACGCAACCCCAATGCGGCGGGGCATATGCGGATTTATAATGCGCGCGGGCAGGTGATTGATCGCTCGGTTGTTGATTTCAACGCCTTTTCCACAAGCAATTTTCCGTTTGATATCAAGCAGCCGCCTTCACGGCGCAATGCGTTGGGTCTGGTCAAGTTCATGTTCCCCAACAAGCATAATATCTATCTGCATGACACCCCTGCGAAAAACCTGTTTGCCCGCGAAAAACGCGATTTCAGCCATGGCTGCATCCGCCTGCAACAGCCGTTTGAGTTTGCTTATGAACTGCTGTCGAAACAGGAAAAGAATCCGCAACAGGTTTTCAAGGCGCATCTTGATACCGGTCGTGAAACGATAATCGAACTGGAACAACATGTGCCGGTGCATATCATCTACCGCACCGCCTTTACCCGCGCCAAAGGTCATATGCAGTACCGTCGTGATGTTTATGGCCGCGATGGATTGATCTGGAAGGCTCTGGTAAATGCGGGGGTTTCGCAACCTGCTGCATAAGGATAAACACGCCCCAGACCGGGGGGTATCCATGGCCATTACTCTTCATGAAATAGCGCTGGCGCTTGGGGCGGAGATCGTTGGCGCCGCCGATTTGAAAGTGACCGGCGCCGCCGAGCCCGCAGATGCGGGCCCGGATGATCTGGCGCTGGCAATGACGCCTGATTATGCTGAAATGCTGAGCCGGGGCGCGGCCCGCTGTGCAATGCTTTGGCAAGGGGCCAACTGGCGGGATTTCGGGCTTGAGGCGGCCCTCCTTGTCCCCCGGCCGCGGCCTGCGCTTGCGGGCCTTACCCGGATGATGGATCCGGGGCAGGGCTGGGGCACGGGCATTCACGATACTGCGGTGATAGATGCAAGCGCTGATCTGGGCGCAGGGGTATCTGTCGGGCCTTTGGCGGTAATCTGCAAAGGTGCTAGGATCGGTGCGGGAACGGTGATCGGGCCGCAATGCTTTATTGGCGCAGATGCTGTGATTGGCCCCGATGGATATATGCGGGAAGGGGTCAGGATCGGCGCTCGGGTCAGGATCGGTGCGCGGTTCAGGGCGCAGCCGGGGGCGATTGTCGGGGGGGATGGCTTTTCTTATGTGACGCAGGATACATCATTGATGGAAGAGATGCGCCAAACCCTGGACGAGCGGGACAAGACAAATGCCCCAAGCTGGACCCGCATTCACAGCCTTGGCGCTGTGGCGATCGGCGATGATGTCGAGCTTGGTGCAAACAGCACGATTGACCGGGGCACCATCCGCGATACCCGCATCGGCAACGGCACGAAAATTGATAATCTGGTGATGGTTGGCCATAATTGCGAGATTGGTGAAAACAGCCTGCTATGCGGTTGCGTTGGCATCGCCGGTTCCACCAGAATTGGCAAAAATGTTGTGTTGGCCGGCAAGACAGGGGTGGGTGATCACCTGAGTATCGGGGATAATGTGGTCACCGGTGGCGGCACGATTGTGCTGTCAAATATCCCCAAGGGTCAGGTGATGCTGGGATACCCGGCCACCAGAATGAACATTCAGTTGAGCATTTATAAAAATCTGCGACGCCTCAAACGCCTGACTTCGGATGTGCAAAACCTGAAGAAAGCTGTTTCAAATCGTCCGCCAAACGAGTAGATCAGCCGCACAGACAAGATATGAGGGTGTAATTCATGGACATCGAAACCCGCGTTATCCGGATCATCGCCGAACAGGCGGTGCTTGATCCGTCTGATGTGACCTCTGGTAATACATTGGAAGAATTGGGCATAGACAGCCTTGGGCTGGTGGAAAGCATTTTCGCGATTGAGGAGGAGTTTGATATTTCAATCCCCTTCAATGCCAATGAACCCAAAAACACGGATTTTGACATCTCATCGGTTTCCAGCATCATTTCCGGCATTGAAAAGCTGGTGAAAGCGCTGAATTGAAACGGGTTGTCATCACCGGCGCGGGCACGATCAATGCGCTTGGTACCAGTGTAGCAACAACATTAGAGGCCATGCGTGAGGGCCGCAGTGGCATTACTGATCTGGAATTTCGGGATGTCGAGCGCCTGTCGATCCGGATTGGCGGGCAAGTCAGGGAATATGACCCGGCCGCGGCCTTCAACCGGCAGCAGCTTGCACTTTATGACCGTTTTACACAATTTACCCTGATTGCCGCGCGCGAGGCGATTGCGCAATCAGGGCTGGAATTTACCGGTGATCTGGCAACAAAGGCCGGGGTGATTCTGGGCAATTCCGGGGGTGGCATGACAACGCTCGATGAAAATTACCGCACGGTTTATGAGGATGGCAAAAACCGGGTGCATCCGTTTGTGGTGCCCAAGCTGATGAACAATGCCGCCGCCAGCCATGTGTCGATGGAGTATAACCTCAAGGGGCCTAGCTATACGGTTTCAACCGCCTGTGCCTCGTCCAATCACGCGATGGCGCAGGCGTTTCAGATGGTGCATGGCGGGATAACACCGGTGATGGTCACGGGCGGCTCGGAATCGATGCTGTGTTTTGGCGGGGTCAAGGCATGGGAGGGCTTGCGCGTCATGTCAAAAGACGGCTGCCGCCCGTTTTCGGCCAATCGCAACGGTATGGTACAGGGCGAGGGCGCGGGCATATTCGTGTTTGAGGATTATGACCATGCCCGCAAGCGCGGTGCGGAAATTCTGGCCGAGGTCGCGGGATACGCCATGTCATCGGATGCCTCGGATATTGTGACACCCTCAAAACAGGGGGCCGCCCGGGCGATAGCCGGCGCGCTTCATGATGCAAGGATCAATCTCGATGAGGTGGGCTATATCAATGCCCATGGCACCGGCACGGCGGCGAATGACAAAACCGAATGCGCGGCCGTGGCAGATGTGTTTGGCCAGCATGCCGACCGGCTGATGATCAGTTCAACCAAATCCATGCACGGCCACCTTATTGGCGGCACCGGGGCGGTGGAATTGCTGGCCTGTATCATGGCGCTTCGTGATGGCATTATCGCGCCCACCATTGGCTATCAGGAGCCGGACCCGGAATGCGCGCTGGATGTGGTGCCCAATGAGGCGCGTGAGGCGCGCGTCGATGTGGCGCTGTCAAATGCCTTTGCCTTTGGCGGGCTGAATGCCGTTCTGGCCCTGCGAAAGATTGCCTGAAGCTGCCTGCTGAAATGAATAAGGCGCAGCTTTGATGAGCTGCGCCATTGGTTTGGTCAGGCTGAATTACTGATTGAGGGTTGTCACATTTTCAAAAGCCGCTGTGAAACCGCTCAGCGATGCGTCGATGGTGATGCTTTGATCCGGGGCCTGCGCCGGAACAATCACCAGATTGGCGTTAACGCCCTGTTTGAAGGATGCAACATCATCAGCGGTAAGGCCAATCCGCGCAAAACAACCGGTTTGATTGCAAAACGCATAGGAAAATGATTTTGCCCGGCCACCATCAACCGAAATTTTCAGCTCTTTGGTCAGCAACGTGCCAAGTGGGACAACCACGGTCGCCCCGGCAACGGCCTGACCGCCTTCGGGCAGGCGGAAAATGCTGATCTCGGCCACCGGATTGCCAGCGGATTCGTGCAAAAGCTGGTACATCTGGCAAGGCCCGTCTTCGGTGCCATTCTTAAAGCATTTCAACTGCCAGTCGCCATAGGTTTCCTTGATATACGGTGCGTCGGCAACAACATTGTCACCCATATCAAGGCCTGACTCCGTTGTGGTTGCCTCATCGGTTTGCGTTGTTGCGGGATTTTCTTCTGTCGCGGTGTCCGTTGTCGCGTCAGTGGCGGTATCCGTGGTTGTGGTTTCCTGCGCAAAAACGGCAGTGCTGAGGGCCATGGCGGCAATCAGCGAAAGAGTGGTGGTTAATCTGGGCATGTGTTCCCCATCCGGTTTGATTGATCTTTGGGCGCTCTAGCATGATGTGGGCAGCATGTCAGGTAAAAAGAATGCGATAGGGTGTCGCGCCCGGCGGGAATCCCCCGTTTCATCATGAAGTTGAGTTGAGAGCAGCTAAACCAGAGAGCCAAAAAGCAGAAAAGAGGCCATTCGGCCTCTTCTCAGGTCTCTCCCTGCCGGACTGGCCGACTTGATTATTTCTCGGACGCTAGGGCAGTTATCCCCTTGGGTCAACAGTAAAAATGCAATGTGAGCCAGTGTGAATAAAAAAGGCCGCACCCGAAGGCGCGGCCAGTCTGACAGGGAGGAAGTCAATCCCGATGCGAGAGGACACTCAGCACCAGAATATGTTTATACTGGCGGATAAATCTTAACTTTGTATGTTCAGACCGTGATTTAATTGTGGCGGAGGGCCGGGCTTTGGAAAATCAGATATTTATTGGTGGCGGCGGGGCGGAATATGCCGAAGCGCAAGGCATGGCATTGAAATATGCCAACCGTCACGGGCTGATTGCCGGGGCCACGGGCACGGGTAAAACCGTAACCTTGCAAATCCTTGCGGAGGGGTTTTCCAAGGCTGGCGTGCCGGTGTTCCTCTCGGATGTGAAGGGCGATCTTTCCGGTCTGGCGGCGGCGGGAAGCGCTGATTTCAAACTGCATGATGCCTTTACCAGTCGGGCGCAAACCATTGGTATTGATGACTATTCCTATGAAAGTTTTCCCGTCACATTCTGGGATTTATTTGGCCAGCAGGGCCATCCGGTGCGCACCACGCTGGCCGATATGGGGCCGCTTCTGCTGTCGCGGCTAATGGCGCTGACGGATGCGCAGGAGGGGGTGATGAACATCGCCTTCCGGGTGGCGGATGAAGAGGGCATGGCGCTTCTGGATCTCAAGGATTTGCAGGCGCTTCTGGTCTGGATTGGCGAAAATGCCGATAATCTGGCGCTGCGTTACGGCAATGTTTCGCCACGATCTGTGGGCGCGATTCAGCGGCAGTTGATGGTTTTGGAGAATCAGGGCGGCAGCAAATTATTCGGCGAACCGGCGCTGGAGCTTGCTGATCTGATGCATGTGGGCGCGGGTGGACGCGGCCAGATCAATATCCTGGCCTCTGACAAGCTGATGAATTCCCCCCGGCTTTATGCCACCTTCCTGTTGTGGCTGCTGAGCGAATTGTTTGAAAACCTGCCCGAGGTCGGCGACCCGGACAAGCCCAAACTGGTGTTTTTCTTTGACGAGGCGCATCTGCTGTTTGACGACGCACCCAAGGCCCTGGTGGACAAGGTCGAGCAGGTGGCGCGGCTGATCCGCTCTAAGGGCGTCGGGATCTATTTCATCACCCAAAACCCCGATGACGTGCCCGAAGATATTCTGGGTCAGTTGGGCAATCGGTTTCAGCATGCCCTGCGGGCTTTCACGGCGCGCGACCGCAAGGCGCTCAAGCGGGCGGCGGAAACCTACCGGCCCAATCCGAGGTTTGAAACGGTGGATGCGATTCGCGATGTCGGTGTCGGCGAGGCCGTGACCTCGATGCTGCAAAAGAAAGGCGTGCCGGGGATTGTCGAGCGCACGCTGATCCGCCCGCCCTCGTCCAAACTTGGCCCGATAGATGCGGCCACGCGCAAACAGGTGATGGCCGCCTCGCCTGTGCAGGGCAAATATGAGCAATTGCTGGATCGCAGATCAGCCTATGAAATTCTGGCGGCACGGGCGGATCAGGCCGCCAAAGAGGCCGCCGAGGCCGAAGAACGCGCCGAAGAGCAATCCACCGCCGAACGTGAATTCAACGCCGGCCGGCGCTATTCCGGTAATAAGGTCAGCCGCTCAACCTCGCGCAAATCCGGCTCGGGCGGCTTTGGCGCGGCGATCACAAGCGTGGTGCTGAAAGAGCTGAAAGGCACCACCGGGCGGCGCATTGTGCGCGGTATTCTGGGCGGATTTTTCAAAGGCCGCTAAGTGGTGAATTGTACCTCGCCGCCTGTGGGTTTATGCTAGGTGCTACAGGATCAAAGGATAACAGTATGACCGAGACCCCGATAGCCAAGATGTCATTTGAGCAGGCGATGAAAGCGCTGGAAGAGGTTGTCGGCAAGCTGGAGCGCGGTGATGTGGCTTTGGAGGATTCGATAAAGCTTTATGAGCGCGGGGCCGAGCTGAAGAAACGCTGCGAGGCCAAGCTGAAAGAGGCCGAGGAAAAGGTCGCGTCAATCACCCTGGACGGCAACGGCAAACCCACCGGCACGACACCGGTGGAAGGCCAGTAATCGCAATGCAGGAACGGCTTGCCGGGGTCGCAGACCGGGTACAATCGCATTTGGATCAGGTTCTCAAACCATTTGAAGGGCCGGTGGGCGAGGCCATGCGCTATGCCACGCGCGGCGGCAAGCGGGTGCGGGCGTTTCTGGTGATGGAAAGCGCGCGGTTGCATGGGATTAAGGATAGCTGTGCGATCTGGCCCGGGACGGCGATTGAGGCGATGCATGCCTATTCTCTGGTGCATGATGATCTGCCCTGCATGGATGATGACGCCCTGCGCCGGGGGCAGCCCACGGTGCATGTGAAATGGGATGAGGCAACGGCGGTTCTGGTGGGGGATGCGCTACAGGCTCTGGCCTTTGAGATGGTCTGCCACAAGGATGTGCCCAAGCGCGCCGATCTGGCTTTGGCCCTGGCGCGGGCCGCGGGCGGGCGGGGGATGGTGCTGGGTCAGGCGCTTGATATTGCGGCCGAATCCGCCGCTTCCCCGCTGACTTTGGATCAGATCACCCGGCTTCAGGCCGGTAAAACCGGCGCGCTGATTGAATGGTCGGCCACAAGTGGTGCTGTGATGGCCGGGGCTGACACGGCGCCATTGCAGGCCTATGCCCGCGCCCTTGGGCTGGCATTTCAGATCCGTGATGATGTGATTGACGTGACCGGCGATGCCGCCACTGCGGGCAAGGCCGTGGGCAAGGATGCCAAGGCCGGCAAAGCCACGTTTGTCTCCCTTCTGGGGCTGGATGAGGCAAAAGCCCGCGCCGGGGCCCTGGCGGATCAGGCCTGTGACGCCCTGTCTGTCTATGGTAAGGAAGCCAATGGCTTGCAGCATCTGGCGCGGTTCGTTATTGCCCGCAAGGCGTGAGCTGTCTGGCCCGGAAGGAGGCTGCATTTACATATGTCGAACCGCCCGAATACCCCCCTGCTGGATCAGGTTTCATGCCCCGCCGATCTCAAGCGGCTGACGAATGCCGAGCTGCGGGCGCTGGCGGATGAGATCCGGGCCGAAACCATAAGTGCTGTTTCAGAAACCGGCGGGCATCTTGGGGCCGGGCTTGGGGTGGTTGAACTGACGGTGGCGCTGCACACGGTGTTTGACGCGCCGCGCGACAAGATCATCTGGGATGTGAGCCATCAAAGCTATCCCCATAAAATCCTCACCGGCAGGCGCGACCGTATCCGCACATTGCGGCAAAAAGGCGGGCTTTCGGGCTTCACCAAGCGCTCGGAATCGCCCTATGATCCGTTTGGCGCGGCGCATTCTTCCACCTCGATCAGTGCCGCCCTCGGCTTTGCCGTGGCGCGTGATCTGGGCGGGGTGTGTGATACCGGGCTGGGCGATGCCATCGCGGTGATCGGTGATGGCGCCATGAGTGCCGGCATGGCGTTCGAGGCGCTGAATAATGCCGGGCATTTGAAGCGCCGGATGTTTGTCATTCTCAACGATAACGAGATGTCGATCGCGCCACCCGTGGGCGCATTTTCATCATATCTTTCAAGGCTTTATGCAGGCGAGCCATTTCAGGAACTGAAGGCCGCAGCCAAGGGGGCGGTATCGTTGCTGCCCGAGCCGTTTCAGGAAGGCGCGCGCCGGGCCAAGGAGATGCTCAAGGGCATGGCCGTCGGCGGCACCTTGTTTGAAGAGTTGGGATTCAGCTATGTCGGGCCGATAGATGGCCATGATCTGGAACAGCTTTTGCCGGTTCTACGTACGGTGCATCAACGTGCCACCGGGCCGATTTTGATCCATATTCTGACCAAAAAGGGCAAGGGCTATGCGCCCGCCGAGGCCGCGCGCGATGGTGGCCATGCCACGGCGCGGTTTGATATGGTTACCGGCGCGCAGGTGAAGCCCCCAAGCAATGCGCCAAGCTATACCAAGGTGTTTGCAAATGCCCTTCTGGATCACGCCGCACAGGATGATAAAATCTGCGCCGTGACAGCGGCGATGCCCGATGGCACAGGGCTTGATCTTTTTGCCGGGCGTTACCCGTCGCGCTGCTTTGACGTGGGCATTGCCGAGCAACACGCGGTGACGTTTTCCGCCGGGCTTGCGGCGGGCGGGATGAAGCCGTTTTGCGCGCTATATTCCACCTTCCTGCAACGCGGTTATGATCAGGTGGTGCATGATGTGGCGATTCAGCGCCTGCCGGTCAGGTTCGCGATTGATCGTGCCGGATTGGTGGGGGCCGACGGGGCCACCCATGCGGGCAGCTATGATGTGGCCTTCCTTGCCAACCTGCCGGGGTTTGTGGTGATGGCCGCCGCTGATGAGGCGGAATTGGTGCATATGGTGGCCACCGCCGCCGCGCATGATAGCGGCCCGATTGCGTTTCGCTACCCGCGCGGCGAAGGCGTAGGCTTAGAGATGCCCGAGCACGGCGAGGTGCTGGAAATCGGCAAGGGCCGGATTATTCAAAAGGGCGCGCGCGTGGCGCTTTTATCTTTTGGCACAAGGCTGGGCGAGGTGCGCAAGGCGGCCGAGAAGCTCACCGCGCGCGGCATAAATCCCACCATTGCCGACGCCCGTTTTGCCAAGCCCTTGGACGAAGAAATGATTTTGCAACTGGCCGCCGACCATGAGGCGCTGATCACCATTGAAGAAGGGGCTGTGGGTGGCTTTGGCAGCCATGTGGCACAGCTTCTGGCGGAAAACGCGGTGTTTGACGCAGGCCTTAAATTCCGCGCCATGGTACTGCCGGATATTTTCATTGATCAGGCCAGCATGGAAGATATGTATAAGGTGGCGGGCCTTGATGCGGCACAGATTGAGGCCAAAGTGCTGGAGGCGTTGGGCATTGCCCGGATTGGCAGCAAACGCGCCTGATACAAGCTGAGGTATGATGCGTAATCTATTGAATTATATAATTGTTCTGATGTTGTGGATTTCCCCTTTGATGGCATTTGAAAGCATGCAAGGGGATCTGAATATCAGCAAAATGACAGATGGGCTGGAGCAGCCGTGGTCATTTGGCTTTCTCCCCGGTGGCGCGGTTCTGATCACCGAACGCGGCGGGGATTTGTGGTGCCTGACAGATGGCAAACGCATAAAGATCGAAGGTGTGCCCAAGCTGCATGTCAAGGGTCAGGGGGGCCTCTTTGATGTGATGGTGCCGCGTGATTTTGCCCAGACGCGGCAGTTGTTCTTTGCCTATGCCAAAACACAGCCCAACGGGGCCGGAACGACGGTGGCATCGGCCATTCTCAGCGCCGACAACCTCCATCTTGAAAACTGGACAGTGATTTTTGAAATGAAACTGGGATCAGACACCAACCGCCATTATGGCGGGCGGATTGTCGAGGCACTGGATGGCAGGCTTTTCATCACCATAGGCGAGCGCGGCGACAGGCCCTCGGCACAGGATCTGAGCCGGGAAAACGGCTCGGTCATCCGGATCAACCCTGATGGCAGCATTCCAGAGGATAATCCGTTCATCCGCACCCCGGATGCGCGGCCTGCAATCTGGTCCTACGGGCATCGCAACCCGCAGGCGGCGGCGCTGGATTTGCAGGGCAATTTATGGGTGGTCGAGCACGGCGCCAAGGGCGGGGACGAGGTTAATTTCATCCGCAAGGGGGCCAATTACGGCTGGCCGGTGATTGCCTACGGCGTGCATTATTCCGGCGATAAGATTGGCGAGGGCAGCCACAAGCCGGGCATGGAACAGCCGGAATATTACTGGGATCCGTCGATGGCCCCCTCGGGCATGATGATCTATTCCGGCAGGCTCTGGCCCGACTGGCGCGGGCATATGTTTGTCGGATCTTTGAAATTTGATTATATCGCACGGCTGACCGGCACGCCGCTTGCGGAGGTGGAGCAACTGAAATCCAGGGAAACCGGCCGGGTGCGCGACATCCGCGAGGCCCCCGATGGCACGATCTGGTTTCTCAGTGTCAAACAGGGTGCGCTTTACCGGCTGGCCCCCTCAGACAGTTAGGCGTGAGGCATGCGCGCCGCGCTCGCGGTAGGGGGTGGTGTTGTAATGCGCGCGGTAGCATTTTGAGAAATGCGACGGCGAGGCAAAGCCGCAGGCCAGCGCCACATTGATCACAGTCATATCCGTCTGCATCAACAGGTTACGCGCCTTTTGCAGGCGCAATTCCATATAATAGCGCTTTGGGCTGCGGTTGAGGTAGCGCCGAAACAGCCGCTCAAGCTGGCGCGTCGACATGCCCACATCACGCGCCAGAATGGACGGGCTGATCGGCTCTTCGATATTGGTTTCCATGATCTGGATGACCTGGCTGAGCTTGGGATGGCGCACGCCGATGCGGGTGGGCACCGAAAGACGCTGGGTATCCTGATCGGTGCGGATCGAGGAATAGATCAACTGATCCGCCACCTCGTTGGCCAGGGCCTCACCGTGATCATCGGCAATCAGTTTCAGCATCAGGTCAATCGACGAGGTGCCGCCGGCGGTTGTCATCCGGTTGCCATCAACCACAAACACCGATTTTGTCAGATTGACCTCATCAAATTCCTCGATGAAGCTGTCGCGGTTCTCCCAATGAATGGTGGCGCGCTTGCCGTCCAGCAGCCCGGCCTTGGCCAGCACGTATGACGCGGTACAAAGCCCGCCCAGCTTGATCCCGCGCCGCGCCTCGCGCCGGACCCAGTTGAGCAGGCGTTTGGTGGTGGCCTGCTGTATATCAATCCCGCCACAGATCAGCGCGGTATCATCGCGGTTCAGCTCGCCCAACTGCATATCAAGATCAAACCGCACCCCGGCCGAGCAGGTGATGAAATCCTGCGAATCTCCGGCAACGGTCCATGAATACAGGGATTTGCCGGCAATCCGGTTGGCGATCCGCATGCAATCAATCGAGGCGGCGAAATTCAGCAGTGAAAACCCCGGCAACAGGACAAAAACAAACCGCCGTGGTGCCTCGGCTGTTTCATCGCTTGCTTTTGCTGTACCTGTTTTCATCCGGGGCAAACCTCCAAGCCTGCACATATGGAATTTTGCCTCTTTTAGCAAACTGGCATATTTGGCAAGCCCCGGGCAAATAAATTCAACATCCGTGCAATCAGAAACATGGGTGCTTGGCCGTTGCTTTAGGGCTTGCAGACACTTATAGACGGGGCTCTGATTATCTTTTGGCGGAGAATGACAATGACTGACTGGCAAAAATCCGACTGGCGCGCAAAGCCCCGGGTGCAGATGCCTGAGTATCTTGATGGTGCTGCACTCAATCGTGTTGAATCGAAACTGTCACAATATCCGCCGTTGGTTTTTGCCGGTGAGGCGCGCACCCTCAAGGCACAATTAGGCGCGGCATCGCGTGGTGAGGCGTTTCTTCTGCAGGGCGGCGATTGTGCCGAAAGTTTCGAGCAGTTCAGCGCCGATGCCATTCGTGATACTTTCAAGGTGATGCTGCAAATGGCGATGGTTCTGACCTATGGTGCCAAGGTGCCGGTGGTCAAGGTGGGCCGCATGGCCGGGCAGTTCGCCAAGCCGCGCAGCGCCCCCACTGAGGTGGTGAATGGCGTGGAACTGCCCAGCTACCGCGGCGATATCATCAATGAGCTGGCCTTTACCGAGGCCGCGCGCATTCCCGATCCCGAGAAGATGCTGCAGGCCTATACCCAGGCCGCGGCCACGCTCAACCTGATCCGGGCGTTTTCAACCGGCGGCTATGCCGATGTGCATCAGGTGCATTCCTGGACGCTTGGCTTTACCGAGCGTGACAATGCCGCGCGCTATCGCGACATGGCCAATCATATCTCTGACGCGCTTGATTTCATGTCTGCCGCCGGCGTTGACTCTGATCACGCGCACACGTTGCAAACGGTTGATTTCTACACCAGCCATGAAAGCCTGCTTTTGGAATATGAAGAGGCGCTGACGCGGCTTGATTCCACCTCGGGCAAATGGCTGGCAGGGTCCGGCCACATGATCTGGATCGGCGACCGCACACGGCAGCCGGATGGCGCGCATGTGGAGTTTTGCAAGGGTGTGCTAAACCCAATCGGCCTGAAATGCGGCCCGACGATGACATCTGATGATCTCAAATCCCTGATGGGAACGCTGAACCCCAAAAACGAGCCGGGGCGGCTGACGCTGATCAACCGCTTTGGCGCGGGCAATGTGGGCGAGCACCTGCCGCGCCTGATCAAGACGGTCCGCGATGAGGGGGCGAATGTGGTCTGGGTCTGTGATGCGATGCATGGCAACACCATCAAATCCGCCTCGGGCTACAAAACCCGGCCGTTTGAATCGGTGCTGCGCGAAGTGCGCGAGTTTTTCGCGGTGCATAAATCCGAGGGCACAATCCCCGGCGGCGTGCATTTCGAGATGACCGGCCAGGACGTGACCGAATGCACCGGCGGGGTGCGGGCAGTCAGCGATGAAGACCTCAGTGATCGCTATCACACCGCCTGTGATCCGCGGCTTAATGCCAGCCAATCGCTTGAACTGGCGTTTTTGGTGGCTGAGGAGCTGTCAGCGCTGCGCAACGACCGTCAGGCCGAGCGTGCCGGATAAATAATGGCCCCGGGGCTATAGGCTCCGGGCCAGTTTTTCTTTACTTAACCAACCGCAGATAAGGCCGTTCGCTGCCGGAAAGCGGTGCCGTGCCGCTAAATGGCCGGGCGTTTTCGGCCATGCCTGCGGGGGCAGCGCCGGCGGTTTGCACCTGCCCTGATACCGGCGACAAATCCAGCGGTCTGATCTGATGCGATGCAATCTCAAACCGGCGCGGGCTGCTGCCAATCTGGCCTTGGGTGACAAGACAGCCCAGCGCCCGTGAAATATCGCCCAGATCACTGCGCAGGGGTAGCATCACCAGCGTACCGGTCAGGTCCGGTTTGCCCATTTGGCCCTTCGAGACAAGCTCGATCTGCAAGGTGGCGGGGCGTTCAAACACATCCACCAGCAATCCGGCCAGCGCATCACGGTGATTGGGGGCCATGAAGGCGCTGATCGGCATGCCACGCACTTCCATGCCCATCAGATCGGCAAGATGTGTGCCGGCAATCCGCATCCGGGCCAGACCGGGGGCAATCTTTTCGGCGATGAAGGCATTGGCCAGAAGTGATTCAATCCCGCGCGGATCAATCTCCGAGCGGTTTGGCACATCTGCCCCGTGACGCATGCTTTGCCAATAGCCATAAAACGCGGCAATATCGCGCCTTTGGGCCGTTGATTTCTTCAGCGATCTGACTTTTTCAGGCATTATCTCTTCTTGCATAACAAACCTCTTGATCACTCGTTGCATTTCTGGCGATCCGCCTGTCAGGCCTTCCCGCCCAACTGCAATTTCGCCGTTGATTAAGATAATGGCATAATTGTTAGATGATTTGTCTAAAATCCGTTCTATTGGTTAACTTTGGTTATCAAAAGGTTAACGGGGGCTCTCATTGGCCCCGTCACGCTTGCCACACAGACCCCTTGTGGGTAGGACAGAACAGTAAGTTACGAAAGGGGCAGGGCGTGCTACATTCAATGACGGGTTTTGCCTCGGGCAAAGGCACATATGCGGGCTTTGACTGGACATGGGAGCTGCGCGGTGTCAACGGCAAGGGGCTTGATCTGCGCCTCAGGGTGCCCGAATGGATCGCCGGGCTGGAGGCGGCATTGCGGGCGCGATTGGGCAAGGCGATGGCGCGCGGCAACGTGTCATTGGCCTTGCGGGTGGTGGCCGAAAATCAGGCCGGAACGCCATCTATCAATGCGCCGCAGATGCAGGCGGTGCTGGCGGCCATGGCGCAGGTAGAAGCGGCGGCGATGGATCAGGGGCTGTCACTGGCCCCGGCCAATGCGGCGGATATCCTGTCATTGCGCGGGGTGTTGGAAACCAGCACTGAAGAACAGGATACAACCGATCTTTCCAAGGCCTTGCTGGCAGATTTCGAAGGCGTGCTGGAAAGTTTCCTCACCATGCGGGCCACGGAAGGCACTGCCTTGGCAATGATGCTGGGCGCGCATCTTGATGATATTGCCCGGCTCACGGATGAGGCCGCCAAAGCCGCCGAGGCGCGCAAGCCCGAGGTTGCCGCCAATCTGCGCCGGGCTTTGGCGCAGGTGATGGAAAACGCCGATGGGGCCGAGGAATCGCGCGTGGCGCAGGAACTGGCGATGCTGGCAGTAAAGGCCGATGTGACCGAGGAGATTGCCCGTTTGAGCGCCCATGTGGGTGCGGCGCGTGAATTGCTGGCGCAGGGCTCGCCCATCGGGCGCAAGCTTGATTTTCTCGCGCAGGAGTTCAACCGCGAGGCCAATACGCTGTGTTCCAAATCGCAATCCACCGCGCTCACCACCCTTGGGCTTGAGCTGAAAACCGTGATAGACCAGATGCGCGAGCAGGTGCAGAATGTGGAATAGGGGCATAGCATGAGCAACCGACGCGGCCTTCTGATCATTCTCTCGTCGCCCTCGGGCGCGGGCAAATCCACCCTGTCACGGCGCCTGATGCACTGGGATCCGAAGGTGCAATTCTCGGTATCCGCCACCACCCGCAAACCGCGCGCAGGCGAGGTGGACGGCAAGGATTACCATTTTCTCAGCGAAACCCGGTTCAAACGTGATGTGGCCCATGGCGACATGCTGGAACATGCGCATGTCTTTGGCAATTTCTACGGCTCGCCGCGCGCCCCGGTGCAGGAGGCGATTGATCGCGGGCAGGACGTGCTGTTTGACATCGACTGGCAGGGCGCGCAGCAAATTCGCAATTCGGCGCTTGGAGCGCATACGTTGTCCATTTTCATCCTGCCGCCGTCGATTGCCGAGCTGCACCGCCGGTTGGAAACCCGCGGCCAGGACAGTGCCGAAGTGGTGGCCAAACGCATGCAAAAAAGCTGGGATGAGATCAGCCATTGGGATGGCTATGATTTTGTGCTGATCAATGATGATCTGGATGCGACCGAAGAAAAACTGCGCAGCATCGTGACCGCCTCGCGCCTCAGGCGCTCGCAACAGCCCGGCCTCACGGAACATGTGCGCAACCTGCAAACCGAATTTGAGGCCCGAAAATGACGCTTTATGCCCTTGGAAGCGACCGGCCAGTACTGCCTGAGGATGGGGATTTCTGGATTGCCCCGGATGCCAATGTGATTGGCAAGGTGACATTGGAAACCGCCACATCCATCTGGTTTGGCTGCACTTTACGTGGCGATAATGAACAGATCAGCATTTGTGCGGGCACGAATGTGCAGGAAAATACCGTGATGCACACGGATATGGGTTTCCCGCTGATCATCGGCGCGGGCTGCACCATTGGCCACAAGGCGATGCTGCATGGCTGCGAGATTGGCGAGAACACATTGATCGGCATGGGGGCCACGGTGCTTAACGGCGCGAAGATTGGCCGCGATTGCCTGATCGGGGCCGGGGCGCTGATCACTGAGGGCAAGGAAATTCCCGATGGATCTCTGGTTGTGGGCACCCCCGGCCGGGTGATCCGGCAGCTTGACGCGGCGGCGATTGACGGCCTGCGCGAAAGTGCCCTGCATTACCAGCAAAAAATGCGGTTGTTTCGCGCGCGGCTGAAGGTGATCTGACGCACACATCCGGGCGCGGGCTTCAGGGCCGCAAAAACCGGCCTTGCGGTGTCACCGTCAGGAAATCCGGCCAGCCGAATAATTGCTCAATCAGATAGATCAGGGCGATCAAGATAATGACCACCAGTACCAGCTTGACCCGCGCCGCCGAGGGCGGATTGCGCGCCAGACGCGACATCAGCAAAAGCCAGCGGGGATTCATTGCTCCGTAAACCGCACCTTGCCGATACACGGCAGGTTCCTGTTTCTTTGGGCAAAATCAATGCCATAACCCACAACAAATTCATCCGGTATTTCAAAGCCGATCCAATCCGCCTGAATATTCGCTTCGCGGCGCGAGGGTTTATCCAGCAAGGCAATGGTTTTCAATTTGCGCGGATGGCGGCTTTGCAACAGATGGATCACATGCGCCAGGGTGTGGCCGGTATCGACGATATCCTCGACCACAAGCACATCACGCCCCTCGATCTCGCCGCGAATATCCTTGAGAATGCGCACCTCCCGGCTGCTTTCCATGTCATTGCCATATGAGGATGTTTCCAGAAAATCGACCTCGACATTCATATCCAGCTCACGCACCAGATCGGCGATGAACACGAACGAGCCGCGCAACAACCCGACCATCACCAGTTGATCACAATCCGCAAATTCCTGTTTGATTTCAACCGCCAGATCCTCAATCCGGGCGGCGATGGATTTGGCCGAGATCATCTGATCTATCACATAAGGCCGGTCCGGCATTGCAATCCCCCTTGCACTTTCCCTGCCAGTCTATGAAATAACCTGCGACTGTCACGCGAAAAATAAATGAGGCCCATGACACGCCATTCCGAGACCCGAAATTTACCCTATAGCGCCCGGCAGATGTATGATCTGGTAGCGGATGTGGCATCATATCCGGATTTCCTGCCCTGGACATCGGCCGCAAGGGTGCGCTCGGTCACGCCGATGCCCGATGGATCTGAGGTGATGCAGGCCGATCTGGTGATCAGCTTCAAGGTGTTTCGTGAACGCTTTGTCAGCCGGGTTGTGCTCTGGCCCGAGGTGCTGAAGATTGATACCGAATATCTAGACGGCCCGTTCAAACATATGAATTCAACCTGGAAATTCGCCGACACGGGCGCGGGCTGTGAGGTGTCATTCAGCGTGGATTTTGAGTTCAGAAACCGGCTGTTGCAGGCCGCGGGCGGGTTGTTCTTTTATGAGGCGATGCAGCGGATCGTGCGCGCGTTCGAGGCCCGCGCCGGGGCGCTTCATGGGCAGGCTGAGACATGACGATCGCCGAACAACTGGCCCGGTTTGCCGCCCATCCCGGCCCGCCCGACCGGGCGCTGGCCGTCATGCAAATATCCTTGCTGGATTGGTGCGCGGTTGGCATTGCAGGGCGGGATGAGCCGGTTGCCAAAATCCTGCGGGCGCAGGCGCTGGATGAGGCAGGTGCCCCACAGGCCGGCATGTTTGGCAACCCGCAAAAGGCACCCGCGCGGATGGCCGCGATGGTCAACGGGGCCACCAGCCATGCGCTGGATTTTGACGATACGCATTTTGCCCATATCGGCCATCCCTCGGTGGCGGTGATCCCGGCGGCTTTGGCCGTGGCCCAGCTTACCGGCGCCAGCGGCGCGGCATTCCAGCAGGCCGCCCTTATCGGGGCCGAGGCCTCAATCCGGGTGGGGATATGGCTGGGGCGCGGCCATTATCAGGCGGGTTTTCACCAGACAGCCACGGCCGGGGCCTTTGGCGCCACATTGGCGGCGGCACGTCTGTTGCAACTGGATCAGAAGCAAACGAAGATGGCGCTTGGGCTTGTATCCACCCGCGCATCGGGGCTGAAATCGCAGTTTGGCAGCATGGGCAAGCCGATGAACGCCGGATATGCCGCCGCCAACGGGGTTGAAGCCGCCTTGCTGGCGGGGCGCGATTTTATCAGTGATCCCAATGCAATAGAAGGAGTTTCCGGTTTCAGTGCAACCCATAACGGCGCGGAAAACATGGCTGCGTTTGACGGGCTTGGGCAGGATTGGCTGTTTGAAACCATAAGCCATAAATACCACGCCTGCTGTCATGGGCTGCACGCCATGCTTGAGGCCTTGGGGCCGGTCCTGCCGCTGGATTGCGATGCGATTTCGCGGGTTGTCATCCACACCCATCCGCGTTGGATGAGCGTCTGCAACATTGCCCGGCCCGGCACCGGGCTGGAGGCTAAATTCAGCTACCGCTTGACGGCGGCGTTGCGGCTTTCTGGCTATGACACCGGACAGCCGGATGTTTTTAAGGATGCCATATGCCGGGATGCGGCCCTGCTTGCCCTGCGCGACAAGGTTGAGCTGCACCCGGATGACAGCCTGAGCGAGATGCAGTCAAGGCTGTGGATCACGCTCAGGGGCGGGGAGGTGCATGAGCTGTTTCATGATCTTGATCAGCCGCAAAGCCTGACCGCGCGGCAAGAAAGAATTCTGGCCAAAGCCACCCGATTACTTGGCTCTGTCCATGCCAATCGCCTGTGGCAGAATATCGAGAGCAATGCCACGCCGGATTGCCTGATGACTTATTTGACCATAAAATCCGCAGAGTGAGATTACCATATGAGACACCCAAAAATCCTGACGACGATAAGAACCTACTCCTGGTCTTTGTTCCGGGCGGATGCTCTGGCCGGTATGACCGTGGCAATGATTGCACTGCCGCTGAGCATCGCCATTGCAATCGCATCAGGCGGGACACCGGCTCAGGGTCTGGTGACGGCCATAATCGGTGGCTTTTTTGTCTCCCTTCTGGGGGGAAGCCGGGTTCAGATTGGCGGCCCGACGGGGGCATTCATTGTCGTGGTGTTCGGTATCATCGCCGAACATGGCTATGATGGGCTGGTGATCGCAACATTCATGGCGGGGCTAATCCTGGTGCTGGCCGGGTATCTGCGCATTGGTCGGCTGATTGCCTATGTCCCCGAGGCGGTGGTCAACGGGTTTACCATTGGCATCGCCATTATCATCGCCACCAGCCAGATGAAGGATTTCTTCGGCCTTTCAATCGAGAATCCCCCCGCCGATTTCTATGATAAACTCCTTGCCCTGTGGGATGCGAAGGGCAGTTTCAACTATTTCGCGGTGTTTGTTGCGCTCCTTTCGCTGTTGCTGATCATTGGTTTGCGCCGTATGGCCCCAAGATTTCCGGGGCTTATTTTTGCGGTTGCCATCGGTTCGGGCCTGGTTGTTGTTGCGGATATGCCGGTTGATACCATAGCCTCGCGCTTTGGTGCGTTGCCAAACCATCTGCCGATGCCACATTTGCCGGAAATAACCTTAGATCGTTTGATTGAATTGCTGCCCTCGGCCTTGATCATTGCCTTCCTCGCCGCGATTGAATCGCTTCTGTCGGCTCTGGTTGCAGATCGCATGATGGAAAACAGTCAACACCGGCCAAATGCCGAGGTTCTGGCCCAGGGTTTTGCCAATATTTCCTCGTCACTATTTGGCGGCATGCCGGTAACCGGGGCTATTGCCCGTACTGCGACAAACATAAAAGCCGGGGGGAAAACGCCGGTTGCGGGCATCATGCATGCTGTTTTCATATTGCTTGTGGTGATGATCGCCGCGCCATTGGCCGGGTATCTTGCCATGCCGGCGCTGGCTGCACTTCTGTTGATAACGGCCTGGAATATGTCTGAGCCTCATAAATGGCGCGGTTATATGACTGCCCCGGTTGCTGACAGGCTGTTGTTGTTGATTACTTTGTTATTGACGGTGTTCGTTGATCTGACCGTTGCTATCGGCGTGGGCGTCTCAATCGGGTTGGCGCTGAAACTATATATGCTCAGGCTTCCACCGGAAAAATGGGACGCCCCGAAGCGATAAAACAGATTGGCAAAACCCGCTCAGTTTACCGCCATGGCGAGCATGTCCATCGCATGATCAACGCTGGCCTGGCGCACGTTTTCCCGCCCCAAAGCCCCGAATTCAACCGTGTTGGCGGCGGTCTTGTGGCCGGTACGGGCAAGGGCAAAACATACCCGTCCCTCGGGCTTATTGTCAGAGCTTCCCGGGCCGGCGATGCCTGTAATGGCCAATGAAATAACGGCTTTTGAGCGTTTCAGCGCGCCTTCGGCCATCTCGGTTGCAACCTCTTCGGATACGGCTCCAAAGGCTTTCAGCGTGTCAGGCCTCACGCCGAGCATGTCCTGTTTGGCGGTATCTGAATAGGTGACAAACCCGTAGTCAAACACATCGGATGCCCCCGCCGCTTCGGTGATCTCGGCCGCAAGCAACCCGCCAGTGCAGCTTTCGGCGGTGGTAAGGCGCAGGCCCTGATCGCGGGCGCGTATGATCAGATGGGCACTTGTGGTCATTTCATCAACATCCCGTGCGAAAGCCCGGCAAGGGCGACCACGAGGAGGGCCGCAAATATGCCGGCAATCACATCATCCAGCATGACACCCAGCGCGTCACCGCGCCGGTCGGCCCAACCAACAGGGCCGGGCTTGAGTATATCAAACAAACGAAAGCCAAGGAATGCGACCAACCAGCCCGGCCAGAGCGCGGTCAGGGGCGCGCCTGTGTGGCTGGCTCCGATGGAAACCACCCAGAAGGCGATCCATTGGCCGACCACTTCATCAATCACGATCTCGGAAGGGTCATGATCGGTTTTTCCCTTTGTGTCCAGTACAGTAGCCCACCATCCTAATGCAAATGCCAGAAGCGTTGCCAGCACCAGAAGAGGCCATCCGCCAAGGATATGCAGGCCCCAAGCCATTGGAATCGCTGCCAAAGATCCCCAGGTACCGGGGGCGGGGCGCAGATGCCCGATATAGAAGACGGTGGTGATAAGGTGGATCATGTGCGCACCAATGTTGCTGTGGCCTGAGCGGCGATGCCTTCGGCGCGGCCGGTGAAGCCGAGACGCTCGGTGGTGGTGGCTTTGACCGAGATGCGGTCTGGCGCTAGGCCGGTGACAGAGGATAGGGCCAGAATCATCGCCTCGGCATGGGGTGTGACCTTGGGCTGTTCGCAAATAAGAGTGATGTCTAAATTGCTGATAACATAGCCTTTTACATGGGCCAGATCGACGGCATGACGCAGGAAGATATGGCTTTCCGCCCCCTTCCACTGCGGATCAGAGGGCGGGAAATGGCGGCCAATGTCACCCTCGGCAAGGGCGCCGTAGATGGCATCCGTGAGGGCGTGAAGGCCCACATCGGCATCGGAATGGCCCTGCAATCCGCGCTCGAAAGGGATCACAACGCCACATAATACAACATGATCTCCGGGGCCAAAACGATGCACGTCATAACCTGAACCAACACGTATATCCATCTGATTTTCCAGTATTTTCTCAGCACGCATGAAATCTTCAGCCGTGGTGATTTTCAGGTTATCCTCATCACCGGGCAGGATATGCACTTCAATTCCGGCAGCAAGGGCCACTTCGACATCATCTGAAGCCGTGCCGGAATGGGCCTGATGAGCCGCTAATATCGTATTGAAATCAAAGCCCTGAGGGGTTTGGGCGCGATACAGCCCGGTACGATCCTGAGTGCCGGTTACACGGCCCTCAACCCCGCGCCAGAGCGCATCGGTGACGGGCAAAGCCGGGGCCACGGCCTTTTTCGGCCCGTTTTGCAAAGCGTGTAAAACAGACAGGATATGGCCGGATTTTGTACAACATCGGGCCACATCATGGATCAAAACGTGGTCAATACCGGCATCGGCCAGAAATTCCAGGCCATTACGCACAGATTGCATCCGGGTTTCGCCCCCGGTCACCACCGGAATTCTGTCACTCGCGGGATAGCGATCCAGATCATCGGGATGCAAAACCAGGACGATGTGATCCAGCTCTTTCAGACCGGCGAAAGTACCCACCGTGCGGTCAATCACCCGGCACCCGGCAATGGTTTGCCATTGCTTGGGCTCCTCCCCCCCGGCGCGGGTGCCGCGACCGGCGGCAACGATGATGGCGGCTGTTGTCATGGGGTCTCTTTACGAGTCCGGCGGGTGAATCGCAATGGGGCCATAGATTGCCTAAATTTTGAGCAGAAAGCTGGGCACGGGCTTTACTATTGCCTTATTTACATTGTTTCCCAGCGTCGTGCCCGCTAGAACGGCGGCATTGCACAAGGATTAGGCATTTGCCCGCCCCAGACATGGACCTGACCGTTTCACCGCCTGTTTTGCTGGCCCCGCTGGCCGGAATCACCGATTTGCCGTTTCGCAGTCTGGTGCAGAGCTTTGGTGCCGGGCTGGTGGTGAGCGAGATGGTGGCGAGCCAGGAAATGGTGCAGGCCAAACCGGATGTGCGGGCGCGGGCGGAACTGGGGTTAAACCATGAAAATACCGCCGTTCAACTGGCCGGGCGTGAGGCCTGTTGGATGGCAGAAGCGGCCCGGATGGTTGAAGCTAATGGCGCAAGGATCATTGACATCAACATGGGCTGCCCGGCCAAAAAGGTGACAAGCGCGCGCGGCAGTGGCGCATCGGGATCGGCGTTGATGAAAGATCTTGATCATGCGCTTGGGCTGATCGAGGCGGTGGTGGCGGCCGTACGGGTGCCGGTGACGCTCAAGACAAGGCTGGGCTGGGATGACGACCTGCTGAACGCGCCGGAACTGGCAAAGCGGGCCGAGGAGGCGGGCATTGCGATGATCACCATTCATGGCCGCACCCGTTGTCAGTTTTACAAGGGGCGCGCCGATTGGGCGGCGATTGCGCGGGTGAAACAGGCAGTGAAAATTCCGGTGATTGCCAATGGCGATATTGTGGATGCAAATTCGGCGGATCAGGCATTGGCGCAATCGGGTGCCGACGGGGTGATGATCGGGCGCGGGGCGCAGGGGCGGCCGTGGATTTTGGCGCAGATTGCCCATGCGCTTTGCGGCGGTCCGGCGGTGGCGGTGCCGCAGGGGGCTGCTTTGGCCGATATGGTGGCGGGGCATTATCAGGCGATGCTGGGGTTTTATGGCAGCACGCTGGGAAATCGGGTGGGGCGTAAGCATCTGGGCTGGTATCTGGAGGATAGAGGGGGCTGTGTTGATCTGCGCGGGCGGCTGTTGACAAGCCGCGATCCCGATGAGGTGCTGCGGCTGATCCCCGAGGCGCTACTGAATCAGCGGCAGGCGGCGGCATGATCGGGGTTTGGGAGCATTTGCCGGTGCCGGGGCTGATTTTGGCCGCCGATGATACGATTGCCGCGATCAACCCGGCAGCGGAGGAATTTCTGATGAGCTCGGCGCGGGCGGTGGTGGCAGCGCCCTTGGGGCAGGTTTTGCGCATAGATGCGCCTATGGACGCGGCGATGCAGCGCCTGCGCCGCGACGGGACGCCGGTTTTTGTCAATGATGTTGAGGTGGCTGTGGGCGCGGGTCCGGGCACGCCGTGCAATTTGCAGATGGCGCCAATGGCCGGGGCTGAAGCGCAGGTGATCCTGCTGATTTCGCCGCGTGATCTGGTGGGCCGGATGTCACAGAAACATCTTGGGAAAGCGGCGGCACGCTCGGCCATTGGCATGGGTGAGATGCTGGCGCATGAGATCAAGAACCCACTGGCGGGGATCACCGGGGCGGCGCAGCTTCTGGCGATGAATTTGCCTGCCAAGGACCGGGAAATGACCGATCTGATCGTCAGTGAAAGCCGACGGATTGTGGCCCTGCTGGAGCAGGTTGAGCAATTTGGCGATACCCGCCCGCCGGTGTGCCGCGCGGTGAACCTGCATGATGTGCTGGAGCGGGCGAAACGCTCGGCATTGCTGGGGTTTGCGGCGCATATGCGGATGCGTGAGGCCTATGACCCTTCTTTGCCACTGGCCTGGGGGGATCCCGATCAGTTGTTGCAGGTGGTGCAGAACCTGTTGAAAAACGCCGCTGAGGCGGCCGGGCCGGAGGGCGGAAACATTATCCTGCGCAGCGCATATGAGCAATCGCTGCGGCGGCCCCGGGCACAGGGAGAGGCGGCCATATCGGTGCCGCTTCAGATTGAGATAATTGATGACGGGCCGGGATTGCCGCCCGATATTGCGGTGGATATATTTGATCCGTTTGTTTCAGGGCGCGAGAATGGCACCGGCCTTGGCCTGGCATTGGCAGCAAAGATAATGGAGGAACATCATGGCCTTATGGCTGTTTCTTCAAGTAACGGTAAGACCGTGTTCCGGTTGTCCCTGCCGATGGCCCCGACACATGAAGAGGAGAAACTCTGATGGATGGAACGGTTCTGGTCGCGGATGATGATCGCACCATTCGCACGGTTCTGACACAGGCGCTGACGCGGGCGGGGGCGAAGGTTCATGCCACCTCAAGCCTGACCACGCTGATGCGGTGGGTGGCCGAGGGCAAGGGCGATGTGGTGATCTCGGATGTGGTGATGCCCGATGGCAACGGGCTTGAGATGCTGCCGAAAATTGCCGGGGACCGGCCGGATTTGCCGGTGATCATCATTTCGGCGCAAAATACCATCATGACGGCGATCAAGGCCTCGGAAGCCAAGGCCTATGATTACCTGCCCAAGCCGTTTGACCTGCCTGATCTGATGCACCGCACGGCGCAGGCGATGAAACACTCGGTTGCGGCGCGTGGCGGGCCTGCACCCATGGCGGCAGAGCGGCCCGAGGAATTGCCGCTGGTGGGAAAAACCCCGGTGATGCAACGGCTTTTCAGGGTGATTGCGCGGGGGATGAATGCGGATATGCCGGTTCTGATTTCTGGCGAGTCTGGTACTGGCAAGACATTGATTGCAAAGGTAATTCATGAGCTTTCGGATCGGTGTTCCGGGCCGTTTGTGACGGTTGTGTCGGATGATCTGGAAGGGGCAGACGGACCGGCGCGAATATTGGCCAGGGCTGGATCGGGCACGGTTTTGCTGGAGGATATATACGGCATGTCATCCGAGGCGCAGGGCAGGCTGGTGCGGATGATGGACGCGCCGGGGGCGGGCAATCCGCGGTTTATCGCCACCTGCCGGAAGAACGAAGGCGAGATGCGCGATGATCTTTATTACCGACTGAGCGGGCTGGTGCTGAATGTGCCGCCCCTGCGTGAGCGGGTCGAGGATATCGGCCTGCTGGCGGCGCATTTCATGGCGGGGGCGGGGGATTTGAAGCTGAGCCCGGCGGCGCTTGAGCTGTTGCGGCAGCAAAGTTGGCCGGGGAATGTGCGGCAGTTGGAAAATGTGCTGCGGCGGTCCGGGCTGACGGTCAGCGGTGGTGAGATTGGCGCGCAGGATATATCGGAGGCGTTGGGTCAGGTGCCCGAGGCAATGGTGCGGCCTGCGGTGAATGAGACATTGGGCGATGCGGTGGGGCGGCATGTGCAGCGATATTTTGATCTGCACGGGGGCCTGCTGCCACCGGCGGGAATTTATGCGCGGATTTTGCGAGAAGTTGAGATGCCGCTGATTGAAATTGCGCTGGAGGCAACCGGCGGGAATCAGGCGAAATGCGCCGATTTGCTGGGCATCAACCGAAATACCCTGCGTAAGAAAATCACTCAGTTGGATATTCGCGTGACACGGCGGCGAAAAATGATGTAAAAGCGCCACAGGCCTGTGGCGAAAATGGGTCAGTGCCCGAAACCGCCGCAAGATGTAGCGGTGCACAAAATGTGCACCACCAGTGAATGGGTGAGGCGCGTGGCAACACAGACACGCAAGCAGACACGTAAAATGTCGTTGGATCATCTCAGCAGGCTGCGCAGATTGCAGCGGCTGCAAAGTGTTGCGGGCATTGTTCTGGTCATTTTGGGGCCGGCCATGGCGGGGGTGACTTTTCTGGTCATGGGGCCGCTGGATCAGGGGGCCTCATCGAAGATATTACGCATCGTTCTGCTGGCGGATCTTGTGTATGTGATCATGGTCGCGGCGCTGGTGTTGCAGCGGGTGGCACGGATGGTGGCCAACCGGCGCAGGAAATCCGCCGGCTCAAAGCTGCATATGCGGTTGACGGGCGTGTTTGCCCTGATGGCGCTGATCCCGACAATCACCGTGGCCATTTTTGCCACTTTGACGGTGAACATGGGGCTTGAGGCCTGGTTTTCCGACCGTGTGGGCCGGGTTGTGAGCGATTCGGTGGCCGCCGCACAGGCCTATGAGGAAGAGCATCGGCGCGATCTGATTGCCGATGGCAAGGCTCTGGCTGCGGTGATCAATTCCACGAAACGCGCCCGGGTATTCATGGATGATGGCGATATCCGCCTGGTTCTTTCAGAAGGTCAGCGCGGCATTCAGCGCGGGTTGCGCGAGGCCTATGTGATTGACGGCACCGGCGATATCCGCGCGCGAGGCGAACGCTCTTATCTGTTTGATTTTGAAAAACCAACACAAGAACAGATCACACAGGCTACTGAAGCTGGCGTGGTCATCATCCGCGACTGGGACAATAACGAATTTCGCGCACTGCTGCCGCTGGTGACGCTGCCGGACCGGTATCTTTATGTCAGCAGGAATGTCGATGGGGATATTCTGAACCTGCTGGATCAGACCCAGGAAACCGCCACGTTTTACCGCCAGCGCGAAAGCGAGCGCGGCAAGGTGTTGTTTGAATTCGGGCTGGTTTATCTGGGTTTTGCGGTAATTTTGATACTGGCGGCAATCTGGCTGGGCCTGTGGTTTGCCGAGCGGCTGGCGCGCCCTGTAGGCCGGCTTGCACAGGCGGCGCAACAGGTGGGCGAGGGCAATCTGGATGTCAAGGTGCCCGAAGAAAAGGGCGATGATGAGATTGCCATGCTGGGGCGGTTTTTCAATCAGATGACGCGGCAACTGAAAGGCCAGCGCGAGACGCTTCTGAGCAATACCCAACAGGTCGAGCGGCGCAGGCGGCTGTTTGATTCGGTTCTTGGCTCAGTGTCGTCAGGGGTTGTTGGGCTGAATGCGAAGGGCCGGGTAACATTTGTCAATCGCGCCGCCGAACGCTTGCTAGGCTGGCATGGCGACGAGCAATCGCTTGATCTGAGCGTGGCGGTGCCGGAATTCGGCGCGCTGTTTGGCCGGTTGCATGGCTCGGCCATGGGGGTTGCGCAGGGGTTTGTGCAGGAGGAAATCAAGGTGGTACGCGGCAACCGGCAGGAAAACCTTCTGGTGCGGATGTCAGAGCGGTTGAACGAGCAGGGCAAGCGCGAGGGCTATGTTGTGGCGTTTGACGATGTGACCGATCTGGTGGCGGCACAGCGCATGGCCGCCTGGGGCGATGTGGCGCGGCGCATTGCCCATGAGATCAAGAACCCGCTGACGCCGATTCAATTGTCGGCGGAGCGCATCAAGCGCAAATTCACAAAGCAGCTTGAGGCGGATGAAGCTGATAAACTTGCACAGCTTACCGATGTGGTGGTGCGTCAGACCAATGATTTGCGCCGGATCGTGGATGAATTTTCCAAATTTGCCCGGATGCCCGAGCCGGAAACCAAAGAAGACAGCCTGAGCCGATTGCTGCGTGAGGCGGTTCTGCTGCAGGAAACCGGGCAGCCGGATGTTGCGTTTGAGACCAAGCTGAGCGGCGATGATCTGTGCGCAGATATTGACGCGACAATGATTTCGCAGGCGCTGACAAATCTGCTGAAAAACGCAGGCGAGGCGATTGAAAGCCGGGTTCACAAGCAGGGCGCGGATGGGCAAAAACCGCTGATCCGGGTGCAAAGCGGTATTGAGGGCAATATGGCGGTGATCCGGATTTCCGACAATGGCATAGGCCTGCCGGAGGATCGCAGCCGGTTGTTTGAGCCCTATGTGACGACCCGTGTAAACGGCACCGGGCTGGGCCTGCCGATCGTGAAGAAAATCATTGAAGAGCATGGCGGCACGCTGGAACTGACCGATGCGGAGCCATTTGAAGAAGGCGCGCATCCCGGCGCGATGGCGGTGATCAGGCTGCCGCTTTTCGGGAAGACCGGACAGGAATTTGAGGCAAAACATGCAGTATGAGGGAGAAATATCATGTCAGATATTCTAATTGTTGATGATGAGCGCGATATTCGTGAACTGATCGCGGATATTCTGGAGGATGAAGGGTTCAAGACCCGGCTGGCGGGAAATTCCGATGATGCGATGCGCGCGATCAGCGATCAGCAACCGGCGCTGCTTATCCTCGATATATGGCTGAAAGACAGCAATATGGACGGGATTGACATTCTCAAGGCGGTGAAGCGCGATTACCCGGATGTGCCGGTGGTGATCATCTCGGGCCATGGCAATATTGAGATTGCTGTCGCGGCAATCAAACAGGGGGCATATGATTTCATTGAAAAGCCGTTCAATATTGATCAGTTGATGGTGGTGATCCGGCGCGGCATGGAAACAAGCCGGTTGCGGCGGGAAAATCAGGTGTTGAAGCGGCAGGGCGCGGAGCCTGCGGAAATGCACGGGGCCTCGCCCGCGTTTCGCACGCTTCTGGGGCAGTTGGACAAGGTAACCAAATCCAATGGCCGGGTGATGCTGTCGGGGCCTGCCGGGGCGGGCAAGGAGATGGCGGCGCGTTATATTCACGCCAATTCCGACCGGGCGGATGCGCCTTTCGTGAGCGTTGGATGCGCCACGATTGAGGCCGACCGGATGGAGGAGGTTCTGTTTGGCCGCGAGGGCGAGGATCGCGGCATTGAGCCGGGCCTTCTGGAAGAGGCCAATGGCGGGGTGATCTATTTTGATGAGATCGCGGATATGCCCACGGGGACGCAATCCAAGATTTTGCGGGTGCTGGTGGATCAGACATTCCTGAGGGTTGGCGGCGCGGAAAAGGTGCAGGTGGATCTGCGGGTCATTTCCTCGACCAACCGTGATCTTGAGGCCGAGATTGCGGCGGGGAGATTTCGCAGTGAGCTGTATCACCGGCTGAATGTGGTGCCGATTGCTGTGCCCTCGCTGGAAGACCGGCGCGAGGATATACCGCTGCTGGCGGGGCATTTCATCGGGATGTTCAACCGCTCGCAGAGCCTGCCATTGAGACAGTTGAGCGAGGAGGCGGCGGCGCTGTTGCAGACCCTGAGCTGGCCCGGCAATGTGCGGCAGTTGCGCAATGTGATCGAGCGGGTGCTGATCCTTGGCGAGGGCTGCGATGAGATCACGGTGGCCGAGCTTCCCGGAGAGGCGGAACCGGTGCGCAATGAGGGGCGGGTTGTGTTGGCCGGGACATTGGCGACATTGCCGCTGCGCGAGGCGCGTGAGGCGTTTGAGCGCGAATATCTGCTGACCCAGATCAACCGGTTTGGCGGCAATATCAGCCGCACCGCCGAATTTGTCGGCATGGAGCGCAGCGCTTTGCACCGCAAGCTGAAATCTCTGGGGGTGGTGACCCATGCGCGCGCCGGTGCGCGGGTGGCGGAGGTGCGTGAAGATGAGATCTCGGGCGCGTGATCTTGTCAGGGGTGGCGGGCTGAAGCCCGCCTTACCGGGGCTGGTCAGCCTGGGTTAACGATCTGCCAGCCGCCGGATTGGTAACGGATGACACAGGAGTTTTCGGTGAGAGGTGGCAATATCACCGTGGTTTGCGCCGGTGTGATTTTGGCCAGCTCGGCGCTGCAGGCGGGGATTTTCGCCGGGATATATCCCTGATCCGCCATGCATTGTTTGACGGCAGTTTCGCGTTTGCCTTCATTGGCGTCATAGCGTTGGGGGCTGCTGTAACCGTAATATGAATAAGGGCCGTAATAACCATAGGGCGGGTAGAATGGCGGCAGGTAGCGCAGGCGTATGTCTTTTGGGAACTGCTTGAGTGCGGAGGCTTTGCAGCTTGCCAGATCGGTTGCGGCACGGGCGACTTTCTCGCCTTCTTTATACTGCAAATGCAATGTTGAGCAGGCACTCAACCCGAAAGAGCAAAGGCTGATAATCAAAGCATTTTTCATCCATCGCACCTCAATTTTCCGGACCCAAAGTCTTATTTTCATATCATATAGGCAGGCGCGGGCAGATGACAAAGCATTTGACCCTGCAAATGCCATCTGTCATGCAGAATGTTCACATAGGGATGAGGCAAAACTCATGAAAGTCATCATCTGCGGGGCTGGTCAGGTTGGCTGGCAGATTGCCCGCCATTTATCTGGTGAGAAGAATGATGTTACGGTTATTGACAGCAATCCTGATCTGGTAAGCCGGGCCACGGATACGCTGGATGTGCAGGGGTTGGCGGGATTTGCCAGCTACCCCGATGTGCTGGACCGGGCCGGCGCACGCGATGCGGATATGATCATCGCCGCCACCCATTCCGACGAGGTGAATATGGTGGTCTGTCAGGTGGCGCATTCGGTGTTTGCCATCGGCCGAAAAATTGCCCGGCTGCGCAGTCAATCCTATCTGGATGCGATCTATTCCGATCTTTATCGCCGCGATCACATGCCGATTGACGTGGTGATCAGCCCCGAGCGCGAGGTGGCCGAGGCGGCGCTGCAGCGCCTGAATGCGCCTGCCGCGTTTGATACGGAAACCTTTATGGAGGGCAAAGCCCAATTGATGGGGCTGCGGCTGGGCGAGGATTGCCCGGTGTTGAATACCCCGCTGCGGCAACTCAATGATCTGTTCTCGACCCTGCGGGTGGTGGTGCTGGCGGTGCGCCGCAAGGGGCGGCTTTTTGCCCCGGAATCGGGCGATCAGCTATTTGCGGGCGATGAATGTTATGTTTTCGCGCCGGTTGAGGATATTCCCCGGACGCTGGAGGTTTTTGGCAAATCCGACACCAAGCAAGAGCGTATCGTGATTGTCGGCGGTGGCAATATTGGCCTTGGC
The DNA here is from genome assembly GCA_021775255.1 of Roseovarius sp. GTDB lineage: Bacteria > Pseudomonadota > Alphaproteobacteria > Rhodobacterales > Rhodobacteraceae > Roseovarius. The sequence goes on along the minus strand of JAJFIA010000001.1, from coordinate 87,198 downwards.
GTTGCCAGAACGCTGGAGAAGAATGGCAGCCGGATCAAGGCCAAGATTATCGAGAAAAGCCGTAAATGCGCCGAACTGGCGGCGGATGCGCTGGAGCGCACCATTGTACTGAATGGTGATGGCATGGACAGTGCGCTGCTGCATGAGGCTGGCATCAGCCGGGCCGATGCGGTGCTGGCGGTAACGGATGATGACAAAACCAACATGCTTGTGGCGGTGCGGGCCAAGGCGGCAGGCTGCCCGATGGCCATATCTTTGATCAATGACCCGACTTTGCAGCCCTTGCTGGATCCGCTGGGGATTGACGCTTTCATCAATCCGCGCGCCACCACCGTCAGCTCGATCCTGCGCCATATCCGCCATGGCCGGGTGCGCGGTGTCTATTCCATTGGTGATGCCGAGGCCGAGGTGATTGAGGCCGAGGTGATGTCAACCTCGAACATCGCAGGCCTGACGATCCGCGATATTGACTTCCCCGAGGGGGTGTTGGTGGGCGGTGTCAGGAAGGGGGATGAGATCGTCAAACCTTCCGCCAAGCTGAGGATTGATGCCGGCGATGTGATTGTGCTTTTTGCCATGGCCGGGGATGTGCCGCAGGTTGAGCAACTGCTTCAGGTTTCGATAGATTTCTTTTGATTTCAGAAAATGTGATGGCCCCGATATTCAAAAATGTGCCTTTGATCCTGTACCTGATGGGCGTTTCAGCCCTGGCGATGCTGGTGCCCATGGTACATGCGCTGGCGCAGAATGATCATTCGGTGGCGCGGGCCTTTGGCTATGCGGCAATTCTGGGGCTGGCGCTGGCATTTGTCATCGCATTGGCGATGTCGGGACGGGGGCGCCGTGAAAGAAGTGATCTGGATAATCTGGTTTCTTTGCTGCTGGCTTTTACGGTTTTGCCGCTGTTCCTGGCGGTGCCGTTTCATGCCGGGGCCGAGACAACCAGTTTTCTCAATGCGTATTTTGAGATGGTCTCATCCCTGACAACCACCGGGGCCACGTTATTTGATGCCCCCGGCCGGCTTGCCGATAGCCTGCACCTGTGGCGCGGGCTGGTGGGATGGCTGGGGGGGTTGTTGATCTGGATTTCGGCGGCGGCGGTGCTGGCACCGCTCAACCTGGGGGGGTTTGAGGTTACCGCCTCGGCAGAGCCGGGGCAAAGCGGCGCGATGCTGGCCCGGTTTGAACGGGCCTCGTCTGGCAAAAGACTGACCAAGGTGAGCCGACAGTTGTTTCCGTTATATGCCGGTTTGACGGTGGGCTTGTGGTTTTTGTTGGTGATCAGTGGCGACAGGCCGCTTGTGGCGGTGATGCACGCCATGGCCACCCTGGCCACAAGCGGCATATCACCGGTGGGGGGAATGCAGGGCGCGCAAACCGGATTTGGCGGCGAGGCAGTGATTTTTCTGTTCATGCTGTTTGCGCTTTCAAGGCTTACATTTTCATCCGACACCATGACAACCACCCGGCCGGGGCTGAATAATGATCCTGAATTCAGGCTGGGGATGGTGCTGGTTCTTGGGGTGCCTGTATTGCTGATGCTGCGGCATTTCATTGCCGCATATGAGATTGATGAGGTGGCCAATGCTGGCCTGGCTCTGAAAGCCTTCTGGGGGGGGATGTTTACGGTTCTGTCCTTCCTGTCGACCACCGGTTTTGAAAGCATCGACTGGAACATGGCGCGCGATTGGTCGGGGTTGAACACGCCGGGGATGATTTTGATGGGGCTGGCGGTGATGGGCGGCGGTGTGGCGACCACCGCGGGGGGGGTCAAGCTGCTTCGGGTTTATGTGCTTTATCTCAATGGTCGCCGCGAACTTGAAAAATTGGTGCACCCTTCCTCAGTGGGCAGTACAACCGTGCGCAACCGCCGGATCCGGCGAAGCGGGGCCTTCATTGCCTGGGTGTTTTTCATGTTGTTTGCCCTGTCTTTGGCGCTGATAACGGTCGTGTTGTCGATGTTTGGGCTGGATTTCGAGCAATCCGTTGTGCTGGCGATCTCGGCGCTTTCAACCACCGGGCCGCTGACAAGGGTGGCGCTTGAACAACCGGTTGATTTGCAGAATATGCAGGATGCCGCCAAGATGGTGATGGCCGCCGCCATGGTGCTGGGGCGGCTTGAGACATTGGCGATAATTGCATTGATAAATCCGGCCCTTTGGCGCGATTCGTAAGCCCGATGCCACAAATGCAGGAAACAAACTGTTTTTTAAAGCGTTTTGCAGTCAATTAAAGTTTTGAATTGGGTGTGAAACGCCCACAACAATGATAGCAAGCGTGCGTTTCGCCACAGTTCTTGTTCCAAATATGGGGCGAAACGCTTTTGGGGTGGAAAACCCCGGCGCGGCACGACATAGTCACTTTATGGGAGACAAATTGCGCCGGTCAACGGGGCACAAAAGAATAAAGGTTCGAGGACAATGGCTGGTGACAGACAGAATTTACAGGATGCATTTCTGAATCAGATACGGAAAACCAAAATTCCGGTGACTGTATTTTTAATTAATGGCGTTAAATTGCAAGGGGTTATCACCTGGTTTGATAATTTTTGCATTTTATTGCGGCGCGATGGGCAATCGCAACTGGTGTACAAGCACGCGGTTTCAACCATCATGCCGTCACAGCCGGTCAACCTCTATGATGGTGAAGACGCCTCTTGATTGATCCCAAGCAGGCGGTGACCCGGGCCTGGGTTCTGCATCCTGATATCGCAGCATCTTCTGGCGCGCGTGAGCCAAAAGCGGCTCTGGCCGAGGCGGTTGCCTTGGCTTGTGCCCTGCCTAGTCTTGAGGTGGTGGGGCAGGGGGTTGTGCGCCTGAAACGGCCACATGCGGGCACGCTTTTTGGCAAGGGAAAGATTGCCGAGCTGGGGCAGGCGATGCAGGCGACGGGCGTGGATCTGGTGTTGATCGACGGGCCGGTCAGCCCGGTACAGCAGCGCAATCTTGAAAGCGCCTGGGGGGTGAAACTGCTGGATCGCACTGGGCTGATCCTGGAGATTTTCAGTGATCGCGCCGCCACCCGTGAAGGGGTGCTGCAGGTGGAAATGGCCGCGCTCAGCTATCAGCGCACCCGGCTTGTGCGGGCCTGGACCCACCTTGAGCGGCAGCGCGGCGGGCTGGGTTTTGTCGGCGGCCCCGGAGAGACCCAGATCGAGGCGGACCGGCGGGCAATAGATGATCAACTGGTGCGGCTGGGGCGACAGTTGAACAAGGTCCGCAAGACCCGCGCCCTGCACCGCGAGGCCCGCGCCAAGGTGCCGTTTCCGATTGTCGCGCTGGTGGGCTATACCAATGCCGGGAAATCCACCCTGTTCAATCGCTTGACCGGCGCGGAGGTGATGGTGAAGGACATGCTGTTTGCCACGCTCGACCCGACCATGCGCCGGATCGAGCTGTCGGGCGGCGGGCCTGAGGTGATCCTGTCCGACACGGTTGGGTTTATCAGTGATCTGCCGACCGAGCTGGTGGCGGCGTTTCGCGCCACGCTGGAAGAGGTGCTGGCGGCGGATCTGATCGTGCATGTGCGCGACATTTCGCACATTGAGACCGAAGGGCAGGCGGCGGATGTGCGTGCCATCCTTGAAAGCCTCGGGGTGGATCAGGCGACGCCGGTGATCGAGGTCTGGAACAAGATTGACCTGCTTGATGCCGATGCCCGCGCGGCGATCCTGATACAAGCGGCGCGGCGCGAGGATGTGCAGGCCCTGTCGGCGGTGACCGGCGAGGGCATGGCGGATCTGGCGCAGGTAATCACCGACGGGCTGTCGGGCGGGCTGCATGAGACGGTGATTGAACTGGGCTTTGAAGACGGCCGTCGCCGCGCCTGGCTGTTTGACAAGGGAGTGGTCGAAAAAGAAGTGGCCGGTGAGCATGGCTATGAATTGCACCTGCGCTGGAGTGTTACGCAAGAGGCGCAGTTTCGTCAGGTGTGAACGCGGCAGGCAGGTATCAGGCACCGCTGTTGAAACCGGTGGGCGTGTTGTTAGGCTCCCAAGATGCGAGACTGGCGATGGTGTGATGCCCGGCCATGCTTCGGAATGTCAGGAAACCAACCTGAATAGCTCATTCAAGCCAAGAGAGGATCTTTTCACAGAAATGCGGGAAATGGCGGAGAGACAGGGATTCGAACCCTGGGAAGGCTTGCACCCTCAACGGTTTTCGAGACCGCCCCGTTCGACCACTCCGGCACCTCTCCGCAGGGGGAATGGAGCGCTTCGTTTACTGGCCTTTGATGGGCGAGACAAGGGGTTTTGCCCGCTGGGGTAAAATAAAGAGCTGCCTTGTCTGGTGGTGCGAAACAAAATTGTGATTCAACATTATTTGGAAACCCATTATGTGTAGAATACGGGCTTTCAAAAAGGGAATGATATGATGCGGCAAATGATTTTCAGACAGATAACCCCAAGAATTCTGGCATTTCTGGTAATGCTGATAACCCTGATGGCAGGGCAAAGCCCGGTTGCGGCGGCCGGGCGCGAGCAGGTCAAGGCCTTTCTGGAAATCACCGGTTTTGATGTGGCGCTGGACAGTATTGCCAATTCAGCCGAGAACGCGCCGTTGATGCTGGGCAAGGAAGCGGGAGATTTTGGCGCGGAATGGTCCCGGATGGCAACGCAGGTATTTGATACGAAAGTGATGCGCGGCATTGCCATTGATATTCTGGAGCAGACCCTGTCCGACGAGGCACTGGCCCACGCGGCCGGGTTTTACGCCTCGCCATTGGGGCAGCGGCTGGTCAGGGTGGAAAATGCGGCACATCTGTCCAAGGATGCGGATCAGCAGAATGAAATCGGCCGCGCGGCGGTGAATGAGTGGGTGTCAGAAGGATCATTGCGCATCGGATATCTGCAACGGATGAACCGGGCGATTGATGTGGCCGATACCGGGGTTAAGGCGGTGCAGGAAATTCAGGTGAGGTTCTTGATGGCCGCCTCGAATGCCGGGGTTCTTGAAGGTGAGGTTGATGAGGGGATGCTGAGGGCTTTGATGGCTGAAAATGAGGCTAACCTGCGGATCAGGCTGAAGGAAAACGGCCTGATATCAGCGGCATATACCTATATGGATATTTCTGACGATGATCTGAAAACCTATGCCGACGCGCTGGAGCAGCCATTGATGCAGGAGGTTTATGAGCTGCTGAATGCAGTGCAATATGAGATAACGGCCAACCGGTTTGAGGTGCTTGCGGGAAAAATGGCGGGGATGCAATCGGGGCAGGAATTGTGATCATCCGGGGGCTCGTCGCATTTTTAATCATCAGTTTCAGCGCCGGGGCGTCACTTGCCGATCGCAAGGCGGATCTTGATGAGCTGGTTGAGCTGATGCAGTTCGCCGGGACGGTTGAGATCATCCGCATTGAGGGGCAGGGCTATGGCGAGGTCATAGCCGAGGACATGCTGAGCGGTATCAGTGCCGAAAGCTGGAATGCGACGGTGGCGGATATTTATGACCCTGAATGGATGCTGGAACTGGTCCGGCAGGGGTTTGACGCGGAACTGAGCCAAACCGATCTTGCGCCATTGCTGAAATATTTTCGCTCGGATGCCGGCCGCGAAGTGATCCGGCTTGAGCTTACCGCCCGGCGTGCTTTTGCCGATGCTGATGTTGAGGCCGCGGCCAAGCAGCGGCTGGAGGTTTTGACCGCTGAGCAGGCGCCGATTTTGCAACAGGTGCAGGCCCTGATTGATGACAGCGATCTTGTCAATCTCAATGTCGCAGGGACGCTGAATTCAAGCCTGATGTTTTTTACCGGCTTTTATGAGGGCCTTGGCCCGGAAATAGGCGGCGATGTGACCGAGGCGCAGATGCTTTCAGATGTCTGGGCGCAGGAGGAAGAAACGCGGGCGGATGCCGTATCATGGCTGAATTCCTATATGGTGATGGCCTATCAGCCACTGCCGCCCGAACAGCTTGAAGAATATGCCGCGTTTTTTCGCAGCAAGGAAGGCCGCGATCTGAACCGGGCGATTTTTGCCGGGTTTGACCGGATGTTTGAAGAGATTTCATATAAGCTGGGCCTGGCGGTTGCGTCTTACATGAGCAGTGAGCCTTTGTAACCGGCGCGCGCATCTGGCACTGATTTGTATCGGGGCGGCGGTGTTTGTGACAAAGCCTTGACTTGCGCCGCGATTGCTTGGATAAGCGCGCATTCCGGCGGGGGATTCTCCTGGCGCCGGGGATGATAACATCGCTCCGATGGGGCGCGCTGTGTGAGGTGGCCAAGGGGCCGAAAACACCCAGGTTTGGGGGCCGTAACGCGCGAAAACGTGAAGGAAAAGCACATGTTTGCGGTCCTCAAGACCGGTGGCAAGCAATACAAGGTATCCAATGGGGATATGCTTCGTGTTGAGAAACTTGCAGCAGACGCCGGCGAAAAAGTTCAATTCAACGAGATTCTGATGCTGGGCGGCGATAAGCCGGTTATCGGCGCGCCGATGGTGAATGGCGCGGCTGTACAGGCTGAAGTTGTTGATCAGATCCGCGGTGACAAGGTAATTCATTTTGTCAAGCGCCGCCGCAAGCACGGCTCGCAGCGCACCAAAGGCCACCGTCAGTATCTGACGCTTTTGCGGGTGACGGATATTCTGGAAAAAGGCGGCGATAAATCCGGTGTGAAAGCTGCGATTGGCGCAGGCTCGGTTTCTGGCGCGGCGGTTGTAGCAGCGGCGAAACCTGCGGCCAAGCCCGCGAAGAAAGCCAAGGCTGAGGCGGCCCCTGCAAAGGCGGCCCCGAAGAAAGCCGCCAAGGCGGATGTGGCAGCGGATGATCTCAAGCAGCTTTCGGGCGTCGGCCCGGCACTTGAGAAAAAGCTCAACGCCGCCGGCGTGACAAGCTTTGCCCAAATCGCAGCATGGACGAAAGCGGATGTTGCTGATATGGACGAGAAACTGTCGTTCAAAGGCCGGATCGAGCGTGAAGGCTGGATCGCGCAGGCTGCGACACTGGCTAAAGGTTAAGGAGAGAGCAAATGGCACATAAAAAAGCAGGCGGCTCATCCCGTAACGGCCGCGATTCAGCGGGCCGGCGTTTAGGCATCAAGAAATATGGCGGCGAGGCCGTTATTCCCGGCAACATCATTGCGCGTCAGCGCGGCAATAAATTCTGGCCGGGCAATGGCGTGGGGCAGGGCAAGGATCATACGATTTTTGCAACTGTGACCGGTGCCGTGAAGTTCCACAAGGGGCTTAAAGGCCGCACATTCATTTCGGTTCTCCCACAAGTGGAGGCAGCCGAATAAGCCGAACCTTAAGGTTTTAAGTTTAGGGGATCGGTGGCAACACCGGTCCTTTTTTCATTTTATCGGAGGCATTGATGCCCGTCGCACTGGCCAGTTTCATGATTTTCGGCACCAGCCAAGTGGGCACACCGGGGCCGGCCAATATGGCGCTGATGGCCACCGGTGCGCGGTTCGGCTTTCGCGCGGCATTGCCGTTTATCGGCGGGGTGATCCTGGGCAAGCAACTGATCATCTGGCCGATCGGGTTTGGCCTGATGCAGATGGCGCAAACCGCGCCGGGAATTTTCAGCGCGTTGAAATGGATATCCGCCGCCTATATTTTCTGGCTGGCGTGGAAAGTGGCCAATATCCGGTTTGATCACAGTAGATCGGTTGCAAAGGCGCCGGGCTTCATCGCCGGGCTGGTGGTGCATCCGCTCAACCCCAAGGCCTGGGCGATGATCATCACGGGATTTTCAAATTTCGTTGCTCCGGGCAGTCCGGCCTTGCAGGCAACGGCAATCATCGCCATTTCATTTTTCAGCCTGCAGGCGGTGCTGCATCCGATCTGGGCCTATGGCGGGGATCGGATTGCGCACACACTGGCCGGGAGCAGGGCGGAGATCTATCTGATGTGGGCCCTGGCCGGGTTGACGGTGCTTTCAGTTCTGTTCGTGCTATTCAAAGGAGAAACCTTATGAAGCTTGACGTATCTCCAATGCAGCCTGTGCTGGATGCCGGTGGGTTTGAGCTGCGGCCATTATGCCTGTCGGATCTGGGGCTGATTGAGCTTCATACCAGCGATTTCCGTGTCGCCAAATATACCGGCACGATCCCGCATCCTTTGCCGCCGGGCACCACCGAGGCGTTTATCGAACGCGCGCATGATCCTGAGCGCGATGAGGATATCTGGGCGATGGATGGCAGCAAAACCGGCGGGGCCGAGGTGATGGGCGTGATCAGCCTGCTGCGTATGGATCGCAATCAATCCGAGATTGGCTTTTGGGTGGCGCCGGGATATTGGAATACGGGCGTGGCCTCGGCGGCGGTTGAGGCGATGATCCGGGCCAACCCGCAGCGCTGCCAAAGCATATTTGCCAGCGTTTATCAGGATAATCCCGCCTCGGCGCGGGTGCTGACAAAATGCGGTTTTCAGTATCTTGGTGATGCCGAGGCATTCTCGGTGGCGCGAAATGCCAATTTGGCGACCTGGACTTATAGCTGGAAAGCCGGGTGAGCCGGGCGTAAAGGAGCGGATATGAAATTTCTTGATCTTGCAAAGGTCTATATCCGGTCCGGATCGGGCGGCGGTGGCTGTGTCAGCTTCCACCGGGAGAAATATATTGAATATGGTGGCCCCGACGGCGGCGATGGCGGCAAGGGCGGCGCGGTTTGGGTCGAGGCGGTCGAAGGCCTGAACACGCTGATTGATTTTCGCTATCAGCAGCATTTTTTCGCCAAGAACGGCCAGCCGGGCATGGGCAAACAGCGCACCGGTAAATCGGCCGATGATCTGATATTGCGGGTGCCGGTGGGCACGGAAATACTGGATGAAGACAAGGAAACGGTGATTGCCGATCTCACCCAGGTGGGGCAGCGGGTTGAGCTGGCACGCGGCGGCAATGGCGGCTTTGGCAACCTGCATTTCAAGACCTCGACCAATCAGGCACCACGCCGTGCCAATCCGGGGCAGGAAGGGGTTGAGCGCACGCTGTGGCTCAGGCTCAAACTGATTGCCGATGTGGGGCTTCTGGGCCTGCCCAATGCCGGCAAATCAACCTTTCTGGCGGCCACTTCGAATGCGCGCCCCAAGGTGGCGGATTATCCCTTTACCACGCTGCATCCCAATCTGGGCGTCGTCGGTGTGGATGAGGTTGAATTTGTCGTGGCTGATATTCCGGGCCTGATCGGCGGTGCGCATGAAGGGCGGGGCCTGGGCGATCTGTTTTTGGGCCATGTGGAGCGCTGCTCGGTTCTGTTGCATCTGGTGGATGGCACAGCCGGGGATGTGGCTGAAGATTACCGCACGATCATTCAGGAGCTTGAGGCCTATGGCGGCGCATTGGCGGAGAAGCCGCGCCTGACGGTGCTCAACAAGATTGATGCGCTGGACGAGACAGAGCAGGCCGAGGCCAAAGCGGCACTTGAAGAGGCGTCCGGCGGGCCGGTTCTGTTGATGTCGGGCGTGGCCGGGATGGGCGTGAAAGAGGTGCTGCGGGCGCTCAGAACCCGGATTGACAAGGATAAATTACGCCACAAGATCGCAATAGAAGAGCCGCTCTCGTGGCAACCCTGAAGCACGCCAAACGCCTTGTGCTCAAGATCGGCTCGGCTTTGCTGGTAGACCGGGAAAGCGGGGAATTGCGTGAAGATTGGCTTGCGGCACTTGCGCAGGATGTGGCGGAATTGCGGGCGCGCGGGCAGGATGTGATCCTGGTCTCATCCGGATCAATCGCCCTGGGGCGCGCGGCTCTGGACCTGCCCAAGCATGTGCTTTCACTTGAGCAGTCACAGGCCGCCGCAGCAGTGGGGCAGATCAAGCTGGCGGGCGCGTATGACCGGGTACTGGCCGCACATGGCCTGCGTGCGGCGCAGGTTCTGGTAACGCTGGAGGACAGCGCGGATCGCCGCCGCTACCTCAATTCGCGCGCCACGCTGGAGCAGCTTCTGAGCCTTGGCGTGGTGCCGATTGTCAATGAAAATGATACCGTGGCCACCGATGAAATCCGTTATGGCGATAATGACCGTCTGGCGGCACAGGTGGCGGTGACGGCGGGCGCGGATCAGTTGATTTTGCTGTCGGATGTGGATGGGTTTTATTCTGCCAACCCGGCGGAGGATGACAAGGCCACCCGGTTTGAGGTGATCGAGACGATCACGCCCGAGATCGAGGCCATGGCGGGGGATGCCGGCTCGGGGCTATCAAAGGGCGGTATGAAAACCAAGCTGATGGCGGCAAAAACCGCGACCGCGGCGGGCTGTGAGATGGCAATCACCGCAGGCACGCGGCTCAATCCGGTGCGGGCGCTGGAAGAGGGGGCCGCCGCCACCTGGTTTCGCGCGCAAGGCACGCCGCAGCAAAAACGCAAGGCCTGGATTGCGGCGATGAAGCCTCGGGGCCGGGTGGTGATTGATTCCGGGGCGGCCGGGGCGCTGGCAAAAGGCAGCAGCCTGCTTTCGGCGGGTGTGATGGGCGTAAAGGGTGATTTTGCCCGGGGCGATGTGATCGAAGTGGTCAGCGATGGCCGGGTTCTGGGGCAGGGGATGAGCCGCTATGATGCGGTGGATGCGGGGCGGATCATGGGCCTGCGTTCGGATCAGATCGAGCCGGTTCTGGGCTATCCGCCGCGCGGGCCGCTGATCCACCGCGATGATATGGCGTTTTGAAGGGATGGCATGATGACGGAACAGACAGGGATTGCGGCGTTGATGGCCGATATTGGCCGCCGGGCCAAAGCGGCAGCGATGGTGCTTGCCACCGTAAGCGCCGGGGATAAAGAGGCCGCATTGCGGGCCGCGGCGGATGCTGTCTGGGCGGCGCGCGCGGATATTCTTTCGGCAAACGCGCAAGACCTTGAATATGGCCGTGACAAGGGCCTGTCGGGCGCGATGCTGGACCGGCTCATGCTGGATGAGGCGCGCATTCAGGGCATTGTTGACGGCTTGCGCGCCGTGGCCGGGCAGGCCGATCCGGTGGGCGAGGTTCTGGCGGAATGGGATATGCCATCGGGGCTGCATATTCGCCGGGTGCGTACGCCATTGGGGGTGATTGGCGTGATCTATGAAAGCCGCCCGAATGTGACGGCGGATGCCGGGGCGCTCTGCCTCAAATCCGGCAACGCGGTGATTTTGCGCGGGGGATCGGAAAGTTTTCACTCGTCAGCTATGATACACGCCTGCCTCGTAACCGGCCTGCGCGCGGCTGGCCTGCCCGAGGATGCCATTCAGCTTGTGCCCACCCGCGACCGGGCTGCGGTGACGGAATTGTTGCAGATGACCGATACGGTCGATGTGATCGTGCCGCGCGGCGGCAAGGGGCTTGTGGGGCTGGTGCAGCGCGAGGCACGAGTGCCGGTATTTGCCCATCTTGAAGGCATTGTGCATATCTATGTGGATAAGGCGGCAGACCCGGAGAAGGCGATGAATGTGGTGCTGAATGCCAAGACCCGGCGCACCGGGATTTGTGGCGCGGCGGAATGTCTTTTGATCCATGAGGATGTGGCCCGGACCCTTGGGCGTGATATCATCCAGGCGCTGATCAATGCCGGGGTTGAGGTGCGTGGTGATGGTGCAGTGCAGGCGCTTGCGGCGGCGGTGAAACCTGCGGCTGAGGCGGATTGGGGATGCGAATATCTTGATAGTATCATTGCGGTGAAATCTGTGAAGAATGCCTCGGAAGCCATTGAACACATTCAGAAACACGGATCAAATCACACCGATTGCATCCTCACGGAAAATGACGTCACCGCTGCGGAATTCTTTGCCCGGCTTGATAGCGCGATCCTGATGCGCAATGCCTCGACCCAGTTTGCCGATGGCGGGGAATTTGGCATGGGGGCGGAAATTGGCATTGCCACCGGCAAGATGCATGCCCGGGGCCCGGTGGGTGCTGCGCAACTGACCAGTTTCAAATATCTGGTTGAGGGCGACGGCACGGTACGCGCCTGATCCGGTCTTTCGGTAAGGCGGGCTTCAGCCCGCCACCCGGTTCAGAATTCCAGTGCGATGCTGTTATCCGCAAGCCTGTACCGGCAAAACCTTCCCAGCCGGGTCAGATGATCGGGCAGCAGCATGAACTGAACATCCCGGGGGGCGATATCCGGCAGATTAGCAGGGTTTGACAGGCCGGCCCATAAATCCGGGTCGGCTTTCAACTGCGTGGCGGTCGCAACGATTTCCCAGCTATCATTTGCATGTTTCACGGTGATTTCCCCGCCAAGTCCAACGGCGGTTTCGGCGCATAAAACGGCCAGAAGGGCGGCCTGGGCGCTGGCGCGGGCGAAATCGCCTTCGGGCTGCCAGTCAACCGCTATACGGCTGTCGGCATAGACATCTTTCAGGATGGTCCGGATTTCATCAGCGCTTGTACGCTGCCCCTCACTTGCCATGCCGAAAGCCAGACGAAACAGGCGGATCCGGGCGTTGGCATTGGCCGCACTGGCCGCCACAAGCGCCATTTCCGGGCTTTGATCCGCGCCTGAAAGCGCCATCAGCTCAATCCCGTTGGTGATTGCGCCCACCGGGCTTATCAGGTCGTGGCAGATACGCGAGCCTATCAATGCGGCGATTTTATCAGTATGATCAGGCAATTCCGCCCTCCTTCAAGGAATATGTTCATCATGGACCCAAACGCGGCCCTCACACCGGGACATTTTGTTTCGCACCCCGACCATCCCGAATGGGGGACGGGGCAGGTGCAATCCAATGTCGCGGGCAAAATCACGGTCAATTTTCCCCATGCCGGAAAAATTGTGATAGAAAGCGCCCGCATCACCCTTATTCAGGTCTTTGATCCCTGATCTTGGTTACTGAATGGTTAACGCAGGTCTGTGTTGATTGCCAGTGCCGGAAAATTCTTGCATTCATAAGCGTTGCCTTTGGCGGCCTGCGCCCCTAAAACCCGGTAAAACCAGATAACCAAGGGCCGGTATGAGCCGAACAGAGCCACATTTTCGCGCAAGACTAGCCAAAACCGCAGAGGAGCTGCGGGCGGCGCAAAACCTGCGTTATGAGGTGTTTGTGGAAGAGCTGGGCGGCGATGGCCTGATGGTGGACCATCAGGCGCGGCTGGAGCAGGACCGGTTTGACCCCTTTTTCGACCATCTGATTTTAAGCGATGAACGCCGGGATGGGAAAATTATCGGGGTTTACCGGCTTTTGCGCGAAGATCAGGCGCAAAGGGCGGGGCAGTTTTATTCCGAGGATGAATATGACCTGACGCCGTTGAAACGCTCGGGGCGCAAATTGCTGGAGCTGGGGCGGTCTTGTGTGGCCGCCGATTATCGCGGCGGTACAGCGATGTTTCACCTGTGGCAGGCGCTGGCGCGTTATGTGCAGCAGCATGAGATTGATATCATGTTCGGCGTGGCCAGCTTTCATGGCACCGATGCCAAGGCTGTAGCGCAGCCGCTTTCCTTGTTGCATTACCGGCATCTGGCCCCACCGGAATTGCGGGTGCGGGCCTGTGCCGGGCAGTATCAGCGGCTTGATCTGATCGCCGAGGACCGGCTTGACCGGGTTGAGGCGATGCGGCAGATGCCGCCGCTGATCAAGGCCTATCTGCGTCTGGGCGGTTATGTCGGGGATGGTGCCTTTATTGATCATAAATTCAATACCCTCGATATATGCCTGATCATGGATACATCGGCGATGAACAACAAACTGAAATCCTTTTATTCACGGGGTGTTAGCGCGTGAGCTACACCTGGCGACCCGAAGATGAGGATGCGCCGTTCGGGATTACTTTCAGCGGCTGGATCAGGATTGTCGCGGGCTGCCTCATTCTGGTTGGGATCCTGCTGATCGGGGTGGTGCTGACGGCCATGTTCAGGCTGGTGGAAAGGCCCCTGTTTGGGCTGCACCGGCCGATTACGCCTTATTTTACGCAATCGGTTGCGCGGGCATTGTTTTTCATTCTGGGCATTTCAAATACCCGCGAGGGGGAGGTAATGAAAGCCCCCGGCGCGATTGTGTCAAATCATTCAAGCTGGCTGGATATTTTCGCCCTTTACGGGCATATGCGGGTGTATTTCCTGTCGAAATCCGAAGTGGCAAGCTGGCCCGTAATCGGGTTTCTGACCCGTCTAGCGGGCACGCTTTTCATATCGCGCGACCGTAAACATGTGAAAGCACAGACCGGATTGATTGAGACGCGGCTGTTGGCCGGGCAGAGGCTGGCGTTTTTTCCCGAGGGCACATCGACGGATGGGATGCGGGTTTTACCTTTTAATTCAACACTTTTTCAGGCGTTCTTCAACCCAATTATTACTCATAAAACCTATGTCCAGCCTGTCAGCATTGTTTACACCGCGCCGGTTGGTCAGGACAAAAGATTTTATGGCTGGTGGGGGAACATGGATTTCGGGCCGCATTTTTTGAAGATACTGGCGCTGCGGGAAAAGGGCGCTGTCAGGGTGATTTATCATCCCGCCGTCAAGGTGGATGGGTTTGCCAACCGAAAAGAGCTGGCAGCGCATATTGAGCAGATCGTGCGGCAGGGCATGCCGCCCGAGTGCCGGATCATCTGAAGACTGCGGTGAGGGCCAGGAGGGCGGCAGCGGGGTCATCGCTGTTCCAGATCTCCGTACCGATGGCAAAGAAATCCGTGACCGGGGCCAGGGCGCGGATGAGATCGGGATCAAGCTGGCCTTCGGCAACAACTGGCAATTCGATCATCTCGGACCACCAGCCGAACAAATCCTCCCCGGCGCGGCTGCCATCGCCCAGGGCCGACTGCCCAACCGGGCCAAAGCTTATGTAATCGGCCCCGGCTTCACCGGCATTCACACCTTCATGTCTGGACGTGCCGCAGAAGGCACCGATAATGGCATCGGGGCCCAGTGTTTTGCGGGCAGCACGGATGTTACGCGCACCATCCGCAAGATGCACCCCGTCAAGGCCAAGACGATCAACCAGCATCAGGTGGCTGTCAATCACCAAAGCCACATCATGAGCATGAGCAACCTCGCGGCAGGCATCGGCGGCGCGGGCGATGTGACCTTCATCGCTGCTGGCCAGTGCAAGGCGGATGCAGGCCACTTCATTGGCTGCCAGAACCTGGTTTAATGTAGTGGAAAACCAGCCGAGATCAGGGGCGGGGGGGGTAATGAGGTAAACCTGCGGCTGATCGGTATCGTCCATAACTGGCGCTCCAAATTCAAGAGTTTGCTTGTCATAGCGTGGAAAAACACGATTGACCATCGGAAGAAATCAGGGCTGCGGCAAAAGAGTATCGGGCCTCCGGCGGGAGTATTTCAGGGAAAATGAAAGGAGTGTCATGGCTTTTCACTTGTGGCGGTGTGGCTTATGAGGCGGGGAGCGGATTTATGGAGCGGATGATGCCAGGCGATGATCAACAACCGGTTTTTGTGCTGGTGCGGCCGCAGATGGGCGAGAATATCGGGGCTGCGGCGCGGGCGATGTGGAATTTCGGGCTTGAGCGGATGCGGATCATAGCACCGCGCGATGGCTGGCCCAATCAGAAGGCGGTGGCGATGGCCAGCGGCGCGGGGCGGCTGCTGGATGAGGCGCAGATTTGTGCCACAACACCAGAGGCGATCGGCGATTGCGTTTATGTTTTTGCCACCACGGCGCGGGCGCGGGGGCTGACCAAGCCGGTTTTCACACCGGAGCGGGCGATGCGGATGGCGGCGGAAAAATGCGCGGCAGGCGCGCCTGTGGCGGTGATGTTCGGACCAGAGCGTGCCGGGCTGGAGAATGACGATATTGCCCGCGCCAATGCGGTGATCAATGTGCCGGTCAATCCCGAATATGCCAGTCTTAATCTGGCGCAATGTGTGTTGCTGACAAGTTATGAATGGCAGCGGGCGCGGGCCGGAATTACCCCGGAACGCATGGACATGGCGAAAACTGACTTTGCCGAGCAGATCGAGATTGAAAAGCTGGCCGAGCATTATCAGGAGCGGCTGGATCAGGCCGGTTTTTTTTATCCCGAGCCCAAGGCGGAAGGCATGAAGATCAGCCTGCGCAATATGTGGAGCCGGATGCCATTGACGCGCGCCGATGTGCAGATGTTGCACGGGGTGATGCGGCAGATGGTGCGCTGGAAGAACCGGGGTGAGTGAGGCGCTTGTGGGCGCGGGGCGGGCGTATTAAATTGCCGGGAAAGGCAAAGGATCGGGCGGATTATGAGCGAAAAACGCAGCATATTTGAAGAGGTGAGCGAGGCGGGCAGGCCTGCGGCGCAAAGCACGGGCATGATTGATCAGGGCCGGGGGCGGGGCAACCGGGGCATGATCCGGGCCTGGCTGATGGTACTTTTTGCGCTGGTGCTGGCGATGATCCTTGTGGGGGGGCTGACGCGGCTCACGGATAGCGGGCTGAGCATCACCGAATGGAAGCCGCTAAGCGGTGCCTGGCCACCAATGTCAGAGGCGGCATGGGCCAGTGAATTTGCCAAATATCAGGCGATCCCGGAATTTCAGATTCAAAACCAATGGATGCAGTTGTCTGATTTCAAAGCAATTTATTGGTGGGAATGGGGGCACAGGCAGTTGGGGCGCACCATTGGCCTTGTCTGGCTGGTTGGGTTTTTGGCGTTCCTCGAATTGCGGAAAATTCCCGTGGGCTGGACCGGGCGGTTGATTTTCATCGGTGTGTTGGGTGGGCTGCAGGGCGCGGTTGGCTGGTGGATGGTGAGCTCGGGGTTAACTGGTGCGATGCTGGATGTGGCCAGCTACAGGCTGGCGCTGCATCTGGGGCTGGCCTTTGTGATTTTGGGCTTTATCGCCTGGTATATTTTCCTGCTGGGCCGTGAGGCGCGCGATCTGATGCAGGCGCGGCGCGGGGGCGAGCCGCGGCTATATTCACTGGCTGGTGTCTGGATGGTTTTCACGTTTTTGCAGATCGAGATCGGCGCGCTGGTGGCCGGGATTGATGCCGGGCGCAGCTATAATGACTGGCCGCTGATGGCGGGAGGGATTTTGCCGCCCGAGATGGGACGGATTGAGCCTTTGTGGCGCAACCTGTTTGAAAACCCCGGAACGGTGCAGTTTGTTCATCGAATAGTCGGATATCTGTTGCTGGCATTTGCCATTTGGGCATGGCGGCGCGGGCGCAGGAGCGCCAACCGGGCGACGCGGGCTGCGTTTTCATGGGCGTTTCTGGCGATTTTCGGGCAGGTTTTCATAGGCATCCTGACGGTGATTTATGGCGCGCCCTGGGCTGTGGCGATTTTGCATCAGCTTCTGGCGGTGGTTGTCTGGGTTCTGATCCTGCGGCTGCGGTTCTTGAGCCGGTACCCATTGGCACAATCGCTGAGGCAGGGCTGAGGATGACGGCCTATCAGAAGCTTATGGCATTTACCCGCGAGACCGGGGCGCTGGCGCAGATTGCCGGGCGGCTGGGCTGGGATCAGGAAACCATGATGCCACGGGGGGCTGCCGATCAGCGGGCCGAGGAAACCGGCGCATTGCAATCGGTGTTGCATGCGCGCCGGACCGATCCGCATGTGGGGGATTGGCTGCAGGCGGCCAAGGCCCCGGATCAGGCCGGGGAGGCGCAGTTACGGCTGATCCGCCGGGAATATGAGCGGGCCGGGAAGGTGCCGCCTGATCTGGCCAATGCGCTGGCCAAGCTCACAAGCCGGGCGCAGGGGCATTGGGCCGAGGCGCGGGCAGGTGATGATTTCAAGGCCTTTGCGCCGGTGCTGGAACAGGTGCTGCGGCTCAAGCGCGAAGAAGGTGCTGCTCTGGCCGGTGGCGGTGATGTTTATGACGCCCTGCTGGAGGATTATGAGCCGGGCATAACCGGCGCGAGGATTGAGGCGATGTTTGCCCGGATGCGGCCCGGATTGGTGGCGCTGCGCAAGGCGGCGCTGGCGATGCCGGAAGTGGCGGCGGTGACGGGGGATTTTCCGGCAGGCAAACAGATGAAGCTGGCGCGCGAACTGGCGCGGCGGTTTGGCTATGACTGGGCGCGCGGGCGGCTGGACAAGGCGGTGCATCCGTTCAGTTCAGGCAGCGGCGACGATGTGCGCATCACCACGCGGACCAGCGAAGATGATCCGTTCAACTGCCTCTATTCCACCATCCACGAGGTGGGCCATGCCTGTTATGAGCAGGGGATTGATCCGGCCTATCGGCTCACGGCCCTGGGGCAGGGGGTGTCGATGGGGGTGCATGAAAGCCAAAGCCGGATATACGAGAACCAGCTGGGGCGCTCACGGGCGTTTTGCGGCTGGCTTTATCGCCGGATGACGCGGGCTTTTGGCGATATGGGCGTGGCGGATGCAGATGGGTTTTATGCCAGCGTGAACCGGGTGCATCGCGGCTATATCCGGACCGAGGCGGATGAGGTGCAGTATAATCTGCATATCATGCTGAGGTTTGATCTGGAGCGGGCGCTGATTGCCGGGGATCTGGCGGCGGGTGATCTTGAGGCGGCGTGGAATGACCGCTTTAAGGCTGATTTTGGCTATCAGGTGGACCGCGCGTCGAATGGCTGTTTGCAGGATGTGCATTGGTCGGTGGGGTTGTTTGGGTATTTCCCGACCTACAGCCTTGGCAATGTCTATGCCGGGTGTCTGCATGAGGCTATGCGGCAAGCGGTGCCGGGGTTGGATGCCGGGCTGGCCACGGGGGACATTTCGGCGGCAACCGGGTGGCTCAATGAGAATGTGCAGCAATATGGCGGGCTTTATGAGCCGAGTGATCTGATCGAACGGGCCTGCGGGCACGCCCCGGATGCAGCGCCTTTGATGCGCTATCTGGATGACAAGTTTACCAGATTATATCCGGGCTGACGCCTGTTTTTACCGGTAGGGCGGGCTTAAGCCCGCCCTACGCCTTATCATTGATTGACGCTCAAATCATCCTTGGCAATGGATTGTTCAATCCATTGCGCCACGATCGCCATCAGTTGATCCTTGTCGCGCGCATCAAGTGCGCTGCGCAGGGATTTCAGCGCCTTGGCCATCTCGATTTCCGACAGGCGTTCTTCCTGGGCGCGCAGAATCTTGGCATGTGGCGTGGTCAGCATATCCGAGCCGATCAGCAATTCCTCATGCAGCTTTTCGCCGGGGCGCAGGCCGGTGATGCGTATCTCGATATCGCCTTCGGGGTTCTTCTCATCGCGCAGGCTGAGCCCGGCGCCTTCGATCAATTTCAGGGCGACCTGCTCAATCGGCACCGGCTTGCCCATATCAAGCACAAACACATCCCCGCCGCGGGCAAACGAACCGGCCAGAAGCACCAGTTGCACCGCCTCGGGGATGGTCATGAAATAGCGGGTCATGTCCTTATGGGTCAGGGTGACCGGCCCGCCCTTGGCAATCTGTTCCTCAAAAAGCGGAATGACCGACCCTGATGAGCCCAGAACATTGCCAAACCGAACCATGGAAAAGCGGGTGTTGGCCGAGCGCGTGGCCAGATCCTGTATCAGCAATTCGGCAAAGCGTTTCGAGGCCCCCATCATGCTTGAGGGGCGCACTGCCTTATCGGTCGAGACAAGAATGAACCGCTCAATCCCGGCTTCGCGGGCGGCCTCGGCACAGCATTTGGTGCCAAAGACATTGTTATGCATGCCTTCAACCGCGTTGTTTTCAACCAATGGCACATGTTTATAGGCCGCTGCATGCAGAATGATATTAACCGAATTATCGCAGATAACCTCGGTGATCAGGGCTTTGTCTGTCACCGAGCCCAACACCGGGACAATCTCGAATTCCGGGTTCAGGCTGCGCAATTCGCGGTCAATTTCAAACAGCGACCATTCGCTGTGATCGAGAATGACCAACCGCGCCGGGCGACAAGAGGCAAGCTGCCGGCAAAGCTCGGACCCGATGGAGCCGCCCGCGCCGGTGATCAGGATCGCGCGGTTCTGGTAGGTGTCGGCAACACCGGGCAGCTCATCCACCATCTGATCGCGGCCCAGCAATGTATTGAGATCAACCGGTCTGGTGTCGGAAAGGCTGGCGGCGGTATTGGCCACGAGATCGGCGAATGACGGCAGCGCATGCACCTCACAGCCCAATTCGCCGAGCCTGCCAATAATATCCGCCTGCACCTTGTTGCTGGCGCTTGGCATGGCCAGAACGATACGGTCAATCTCCATCTCTTTGATCAGGGTGGGGATCATCGCCGGAGAATGCACCCGAAGCCCGGCAATCGACAGGCTGTGCAGGCGTTGGTTATCATCGACAAACACCATCGGCTGCACCGATTTATCAGTGGCCAGCGCCGCCGCAAGCTGTTGCCCGGTTTGGCCCGCACCGTAAATCATCAGCCGGATACCGGGGCTGCCCCGGCGGTAAATCCACAAAAGCACGGCCCGCATTAGAAGCCGGTTGGCCACGGACAGGATCAAAAACAGCATCCCGAACACAACATAGAGATGTGGCGCGGTATCAGATTTTGCAGGCAGCATGGTTAACAGGATGCCCGAAATAGCAAGAACAGCCGCAACAAAGGCCGATTCCATCACGCCTTGCATCTCATAGGCGTTAAGTTTGATCCGGTGCAGGCCCAGAAGCACCGTCATCAAGGTGCCAACCAGCAACAGGACCGCCAGATCATAGCGCATCTCATAAAGGCGCGATAAGCGCATGCCTTCATCGGATAAAAGAAATGTTGCCAGAATGTAGGAAAGCCCGATCAGGATGACATCCGCCGAAAGAATGATGGAGCGCTTTTGCGACCGGGTCAGAGAGATGGCGATATTGTAAAGCAAATCAGCAATCCTTCGTATTTGCCATTGGGTGACGCGAGGGGCGAAGCGGAGCCGGTTAGTTTAACATGAACGGTATTTTATCATGACCAACAATAGCCCGCGCAGGCCATATTCAACAAGTAAAGATATTGTGGTTTGAATTCCTGTCTGTTTATAGTTGTTTAAAGCGTTTCGGGATTACCTTGAGTAACGAGTTGATTTTGATGCGCCCACAACATCAATTGGTTCCGGGCGTTTGGCGCCAAACCTCGTGAGCCAGGTTTTTCACGAAACGCTTTAAGTATTTGTCGCTGCATATCAGGCCTTGCCTGGGCGCGAACAGTAAAATTACTGTGAGAGGCTGACATGGGCAAAAGTCGGCCTCCGCTGGCTCACATTATTCATGTCGGGGCGGTTTTCTGCCCTGGCCGGGAAAACACCCGGACCACAGTTTCATATATGAGCTGCGAATCATAACACAGGCTTTGATTTTTCGCCCAGATCAGATCGAGCCGTGCCTTCATGGGAATGCAGCGCCGGATATATATCTCCTGCGCCTCGGCTGCCGTGGCGCAAGCGGCCAGAAATTTCTCTTCCCTGTGGTAAAAATAAAGCGTGGCCAAACCGGTCACGCCGGGGCGGTTTTGCAGCACGCGGGCATAAAGCGCGGGATGCATGTCCACATAACAGCGCAAGGGCGGGCGCGGCCCGACAAAGCTCATGTCACCGCGCAGGATATTAAAAAGCTGTGGCAATTCATCCAGCCGGTGCCGCCGCAGCCAATGGCCCATCCGCGTGACCCGCACGGCCTTGTAACCGGCCGTCACGCCGCTATCGTTTTTATCTTCGGTCATGGTGCGGAATTTCAACAACTGAAACGCCTGATCCGGGCGTTTCATCCGCTCGGAGCGGTAAAAAACCGGACGGCCATCGCGGATCAGGATCAGCAAAGCCAGGATCAGCATGATCGGCCCCAAAACAAGGCTCAGCACCAGTGCAAGGCAGATATCCATCAGGCGTTTTTGCGCGCTCATGCCCGGGCCTCAAGCTCATGCCAGTCTGTGATCATTTGGGGGGCGGTTGTAAGGGCTTCCATATCCGGGAGCAAGCGGGCAAGCCTGCCACTGTCAAGCGTGACTTTTTGCAGCGCAGTTTTCGGGGCGTCCTGCCAGAGGATCCGCTTGCCCGCCGCCTCTGCCAGGGCCTGCATTTCAACCGGCTCAGGGCTGGCAATATTCAACACCCCCGGCAGATGATCAACCGGCAGGGTGCACAATGCCTCTAATATCCGTGCCAGATGGCCAACACCGATATAGCTGCGCAATGGTCCGCGCCCGTCATTGAAACGGTCAAGCCTGACAGGGCCTGCCAGCAGGGCCGGGGCAAGGCTATCGGCACCCACAACATTGGCCAGGCGCAGGCAGCAATGGGCAATGCCCTCATCGGGAAAATCCGCAATCGCCTGCTCCATCGCCAGTTTTGCCCGGCCATAGGCATTGACGGGGCGGGGCGGGGTTATCTCACACGCATCCTGCGCCTTGCCGTAAACTGCGGCGGATGAAAAATGCAGCACAAGGCGCGCGCCGCTCATGTGGGCGGCTTCAAGGCTGGCATGGGCAAGGCTTGTGTTTGCGGCAAGCTCGGCATCGCTGCCGGAGGTCACCCCCCAAAGGGCAATGATGGCCTCGGCGGCGGGCAGGGGCGATGCGGGCGATGGCCAGCAAAAATCACATGGGCCAGAGCGGGCCTGATAAAGCGGTACAACCCCATGTGGCGGGCGGCGCGCCCAGGCTTTTCGCAGCAGCCTTCCCAACCGGCCATTGCCCCCGAAGATCAGAACCGTGGCGGGGGGGTTATGGGTCAGCGTCCGCATCACTTTCTTCTTCGCTTTGATCGGCAATCCAGGCAACGCTGACAACAAGCTCGTTCTTGCCGGTATCAAACACCTTGACCCCACCGGCACTGCGCGAGCGGAATGATATGCCCTTGACCGGCACCCGGATGGATTGGCCCTTGGAGGTGGCCAGCATGATCTGATCCTCAAGTGCTACCGGGAACGAGGCCACCAGAGCACCGCCGCGCATCGCCTTGTCCATCGCCGCAACCCCCATGCCGCCACGCCCGCGCACCGGATAATCATGGCTTGAGCTGAGCTTGCCCGCGCCCTGGGCGGTGATGGTCAGGATCAGGTTTTCCGACGCTGACATATCTTCATAGCGTTCCGGGCTGAGGGCGGCATTGGCATCGCCCTCATCATCCGTGGCATCTTCATCCGGTGCCCCGGCAGCGGCGCGGCGCATCTTGAGATAGGCCGCACGCTCATCCGCGGTGGCCACAAAATGCCGGATCACCGACATCGAAACCACCCGGTCATCACCCTTCAGGCGAATGCCGCGCACGCCGGTGGATTTGCGCCCCTTGAACACCCGCACATCGGTGGAATGGAAGCGGATGGCGCGGCCGGAATCGGTGACTAGCATCACATCATCATCCCCGGCGCAGATACGGGCATTGACCAGTTCCACGCCTTCGGGCAGATCCATGGCAATCTTGCCATTGGCGCGCACATTGGTGAAATCCGAAAGCGCATTGCGGCGCACATCGCCTGCGGTGGTGGCAAAGACAATTTGCAGATCGGCCCAGTCTTCTTCATCCACATCCACCGGCATGATCGCGGCAATGGAAACGCCGGCAGGGATCGGCAGGATATTGACAATCGCCTTGCCCTTGGCGGTACGCCCGCCCAATGGCAAGCGCCAGGTTTTGAGCTTGTAGACCATGCCATCGGTGGTGAAGAACAAAAGCTGCGTATGGGTATTGGCCACGAATAATGTGGTCACCACGTCCTCTTCCTTGGTCTGCATCCCCGACAGGCCCTTGCCGCCGCGCTTTTGCGCCCGAAAATCAGCCAGAACCGTACGTTTGATATAGCCGCCCGAGGTGACGGTTACGACCATATCCTCGCGCTCGATCAGGTCTTCGTCTTCCATATCGCCCGACCACTCGACGATCTCGGTGCGGCGCGGCACGGCGAATTGCTCTTTGACCTCACTTAGCTCATCCGAGATGATCTGCATGATCCGCTCACGGCTGGCGAGGATGGCAAGATATTCCTTGATCTGGCCTGCAAGGGTTTGCAATTCATCGGTGACTTCCTTGACGCCAAGGGCCGTCAGCCGTTGCAGGCGCAATTCCAGAATGGCACGGGCCTGAGTTTCACTCAGGTTATAGCTGCCGTCGTCATTGGCGCGGTGGGTCGGGTCATCAATCAGGGCGATATATTCAAGGATGTCACCCGCAGGCCAGCGCCGCTGCATCAGTTTCATCCGCGCCTCGGCGGGATCGGAGGAGGCGCGGATGGTGGCAACAATTTCGTCCACATTGGTAACGGCCACGGCCAGACCACACAGGATATGACTGCGCTCGCGGGCTTTTCTAAGCTCATAGGCCGTACGGCGCGCAACCACCTCTTCGCGAAAATCAAGGAAGGCGGTAAGGAAGCGCCGCAAGGTCAGTGTTTCCGGGCGGCCGCCGTTGAGGGCCAGCATGTTGCAGGCAAAGCTGGTTTGCGCAGGCGTGAAGCGAAAAAGCTGATTGAGCACCACCTCTGCGGTGGCGTCGCGCTTGAGTTCAACCACCACCCGCACGCCATTGCGATCGGATTCGTCCTGCACATGGGCCACGCCTTCGACTTTTTTCTCGCGCACCTGTTCGGCGATTTTCTCGATCATGGCGGCCTTGTTCACCTGATAGGGAATCTCATCAATAACAATGGCATAGCGGTCTTTCCTGATCTCCTCGACGCGGGTTTTTGAGCGGATGATGACGCTGCCGCGGCCCTCAAGATAGGCCTTGCGCGCGCCAGACCGGCCCAGCATCACCGCACCGGTGGGAAAATCCGGGCCGGGGATATAGTCGATCAGTTGCTCACTGGTCAGATCAGGATCAGTAATCAGGGCCTGCGTGGCGTCAATTACTTCGCCCAGATTATGCGGCGGGATGTTGGTGGCCATGCCCACGGCAATGCCGCCGCCACCATTGACCAGCATGTTGGGAAAGCGCGCGGGCAGGACCGTCGGCTCGCGGTCCTTGCCATCGTAATTGTCCTGAAAATCAACGGTATCCTTGTCGATATCGGCCAGAATGGCTGCGGCGGGCTTATCAAGGCGCACCTCGGTATAGCGGTAGGCTGCCGCCTTGTCGCCATCCATCGAGCCGAAATTGCCCTGACCATCGAGCAAGGGCAAAGACATCGAGAAATCCTGCGTCATGCGCACCAAGGCGTCATAGATCGAGGCATCGCCATGCGGGTGGTATTTCCCCATCGCATCGGCCACCGGGCGGGCGGATTTGCGGTAGGGCTTGTCGTGGGTGTTGCCAACCTCGTTCATGGCATAAAGAATGCGCCGGTGTACCGGCTTGAGCCCGTCCCGCAGATCAGGGATTGCCCGGCTCACGATCACCGACATGGCATAATCGAGATAGGAGGCTTTCATCTCATCGGTGATCGAGATTTTAGGACCATCGAAAACCGCCCGCTCTGGCGGCGTTTCTTCTTTGTTATCAGTGTTTTCTGGCTCGTCGCTCACGTAAATTCCTGCCCCGGTCAGACCATCAATATTTAGTTATCCGGACTATATCAGAGGCCTTATCTTGTGCGCAATGGCTGTTGCATGGATGCTTGGATCGTGAACAGAGTTGATGCTCAAACCGTTGTTTTCATTGAAAAGTAATTTATCTGATTCACTATGGGGAGTGAGGGCAACAAAAAGGAGCAGATACATGACCATGTCTGAGACCGAGATGATGCTGAAGGGCTATGGGCTGACCACGGCGGAAATCTTCTATCACATGCCCGATTACACCCATGTTCTGAACAGCTTTGTGTGGCAGGATTATGATCTTGTGCCGGATCATCCGAAACTGTTTGAATTCATCGAGTTTTGGCAATCAAAGATTGACGGACCGCTGCATTCGGTGCGGTTTTCCCATCGCAAGCTGCTCTCGGGCGGGGAATGGCGCAATGTGGTGGGCGAGATTACATTGCATTAGCGGTGCGTGGGTTTCACCCACCCTACATGTATCCGGTAGGGTGGGTGAAACCCACGCTCGTGATCACGGTATAATGCGGGTATATTTCATACCTTCCAGCGAGGCCCCGGCCATAAGACCGGCCTGACCAAAGATAATGGCGATAACCGGCGATGCGCCGGTTGTGGAATCGGCGCGAATATTTCCGCCCTGATCCTGAACTACATATTTCATATCCGCCCCCACAGCCCAGCCCGAGGCACGGCGGAAACGCGACAGCGCATCATCGGTCATGAAAAACAACACATGGGCAAATTGCTGCGCCCCGATCTGCAGGCCAAAGCTGCCCTTGGTGGCAGAATAGTAATCCACCGTAGAATTGTTGATCCGCAGCGCCCCCCGGCCATAGCCGCCACCAACGATAAAGCCGCCCTCGGTGATCAGCGGCATCACCAGCATACCAACGGATTTGTCTTCCAGTGACCGGGTGTTGGGATAGTTGGTATAAAGATAGTTGAGGGTGGTATCGACCCGCGCATCAATTGTCTGCGCACCGCTGCTGCCCACCCCGTTGCCGCACGCCGCGGTCAGGGAAGCCCCTGCAAGAGCGCTCAGGGTAAAGCTGCGTCTGGTGTAATTTTTCATGATTTTGCCCGTTTGTTGCCTGCTACATAGATACCGGTTATTTTGTGGTTTGCCGGTCTTGGGATACTATAGTGAGTTATTTCATCGCTGTCACTATGGATCACTACGGTTTGAGCAGGTTACTGCTCAGATGCCAGAATCCGTGCCACGGCGGGGGCAAAATAGCTCAGCACCCCGTCACATCCGGCGCGTTTGAACGCCATCAGGCTTTCCAGCATGGCCCGCTCACCGTCGATCCAGCCGTTATGAGCGGCGGCCATGATCATCGCATATTCGCCCGATACCTGATAGGCGAATGTCGGCGCGCCGAAAGCATCTTTCACCCGGCGGCAGATATCCAGATAGGGCAGGCCCGGCTTGATCATCACCATATCGGCGCCCTCACGCAGATCGCGCTCGACCAGGCGCAGGGCCTCATCGGAATTGGCCGGATCCATCTGATAGGATTTTTTATCGCCCTGCAAAGCGCCCGACGCCCCCACCGCATCACGGAACGGGCCGTAAAAGGCGCTGGCATATTTGGCGGCATAGCTGAGCAGCAGCACATCCTCATGGCCAGCGGCCTCAAGGGCGGCCCGAATGGCCCCGATACGGCCATCCATCATATCGGAAGGCCCGATGATATCGACGCCGGCCTCGGCCTGGGAAAGCGCCTGTTTCACCAGCGCCTCAACGGTTTCATCGTTGACAATTTTGCCCGCCACGACAAAGCCGTCATGGCCGGTGTCGGAATAGGGATCCAGCGCCACATCGGTCATCACCGCAATTTCGGGCACCGCAGATTTGATTGCCCGCGTGGCGCGATTACTCAGATTATCCGGGTTCCAGGCCTCAGAACAATCATTGCTGCGGTTTTTGGCCTCGGTATAGGGAAAGAGACAAATTGCCGGAATGCCAAGGCCGGCGGCCTCGCGGGCGGCCTCGACGATTTTGTCAACCGAGCGGCGGAACACACCGGGCATCGAGGGCACAGGCTCCTCAACACCGGTGCCTTCGCGCACGAACAGGGGCCAGATCAGATCGGCGGCACTGAGGGTGTTTTCCGCAACCATCGAACGGATCGCGGCGGTGGCACGGGTGCGCCGCAGGCGTGTGGCGGGAAACGGGGCTTGGATCGGGCGCATGGCATCTCTTTCGGCATCGGGAATTTTCACATTTCTGAGTGCCATGAAATTTCACGCATCTCAAGGGTGGGAATTGCCGCGTGGTGAGGTTAATGAGGGCTGAAACATCTTTTTGGGGGTATCGTGGCGCATTGGTATGACATCATTCATGAATTGATCGACATGCGCAGTTTCAGCAATCTGTGGTACTGGATCGGGCTGGCGGTGATGTGGTCATCAACCTCGCATTGGGTGCTAGGGGTGCCGTGGGATGTGGTAGCGCGGGCGCGTCGTTATGACACGCCCGAGTATATCAGGGATTTCGAGGAATTGCTGCGGATCAACTGTGACAGGATTGATTATATCATCAATAAATCCGGCCTTGTGCTGTCCGGGGTGATATTTTTCACCCTAACGGTTTTGCTGTTGCTGGGCTTTGTTTACTACAATGAATTCTGTCAGGCGGTGTTTTTGATGCTGATGCCCATGAGCCTGGTTCTGGTTCTGTCGGTGCGGGCGGCAAGAGCGATAAAACATCAGCAATTGAAGGGGGCCGAGCTTTACAGGAAACTATATGTGCTCAGGCTGATCTTTCAGATGATTGGCATGTTGGCCATCCTGGTGACGGCGATGTGGGGCATGTTTCAAAACCTGAATTCCAACGCCTTTGGCTTTTTCTGAGCAGGGCTGGTCAGGATTTTGATGACTGGATCAGAACATATAACCCTTGCCGGTGCGCCCGAAGGCTATGACGCGCGCCTGATCCTTGAAGAACTGGGCAAAAACCCCGGTCCGGTGCTGCATGTGTCGCGTGATGACAAGCGCATGGCGGCAATGGCGGCGGCGCTTGGGTTTTTTGCGCCGGATATGCCGGTATTGCAGTTTCCCGGCTGGGATTGTCTGCCTTATGACCGGATGTCGCCCAACACGGATATTTCCGCCGCGCGCATGGCCACATTGGCGGGGCTGGTGCATGGCGGCTTGCCGGATCAGTTTGTTTTGCTCACCACGCTCAATGCCATCACGCAGCGGCTGCCGGCGCGGGAGGTGCTGCGCGATGCTGCGTTTACTGCCCGTGTTGACACGCGGCTGGATGAGGCGGCACTCAGGGAATTTCTGATCCGCATGGGCTTTGCCCAATCGCCCACGGTGATGGAACCGGGCGATTTTGCCGTGCGCGGCGGCATCATCGACATTTATCCGCCGGGCGATAGCGGGCCTGTGCGGCTGGATCTTTTTGGCGATGTTCTGGACGGGATCAGGCGGTTTGATCCGGCCACGCAGCGCACCGTTGCACGGCTTGATATGATCGAGCTGGCCCCGGTTTCTGAGGTTATCCTCGACGAGGCCGCGATCACCCGGTTCCGGCAGAATTACCGGATTGAATTCGGCGCGGCGGGCACCGATGACCCGTTGTATGAGGCGGTAAGCGCCGGGCGCAAGCATCAGGGCGTGGAACACTGGCTGCCGTTTTTTCACGCGCGGCTTGAAACATTGTTTGACTATCTGCCCAAGGCCACAACCCTGCTGGATGATCAGATTTCCCCGGCCCGGCTGGCGCGGTGGGACAGTGTGGCCGATCAGTATGAAACACGCGGCCTGGCGCTGGAAAATAAATCGCGCGGCGATAGCGTTTACAAACCGGTGCCTGCGGGGCTTTTATATCTTGATGACGCGGCTTGGGAGGCGGCAATCGCAGGCCGCCGGGTGGTGCAACTGGCGGCATTGCCGCAGGCCACAGGCGCGGGTATTGTGGATGCGGGCGGGCGATTGGGGCGCAATTTTGCGCCTGAGCGTCAACAGGAAAACATCGGCCTTTTCAACGCCTTGAAGGATCATATTGAAGCAAGGATGGCCGAGGGGCCGGTATTATTGGCCAGCTATTCCGAGGGCGCGCGCGCGCGCCTTGAAGGGCTGATCGAGGATGAAGGCCTGATTGGTGCGGTCACCGTGACCCATGCCGGTGCAATAGGAAAACACGGGCTTTATCTGGCAGTCTGGGCGCTTGAACACGGCTTTGAAGCGCCGGGGCTTACGGTGATTGCCGAGCAGGATATTCTGGGCGAGCGCCTGATCCGGGGGCCGCGAAAACGCCGCCGCGCCGAGAATTTCCTGACCGAGGCGCAAAGCCTCTCTGCTGGGGATCTGGTGGTGCATGTGGATCACGGGGTTGGCCGGTTTCACGGGCTTGAGGTGATCACTGCAGTGGGGGCGGCGCATGAATGTCTGGCGCTGGAATATGCCGACAAGGCGCGGCTTTATCTGCCGGTGGAAAATATCGAGCTTCTGAGCCGTTATGGCCATGACGAGGGGCTGCTTGACCGGCTGGGCGGCGGCGCGTGGCAGGCCAAGAAGGCAAAGCTCAAGGAGCGCATTCGTGAGATGGCCGACCGGCTGATCCGGATTGCCGCCGAGCGCGCCCTGCGCCGGGCGCCGGTGGTGCAGGCCGAACACCACGCATGGGAGGCATTTTCGGCGCGTTTCCCCTATTCCGAAACCGAGGATCAGCTACGTGCAATCGAGGATGTGATGCAGGATCTGGAGGCCGGGCAACCGATGGACCGGCTGATCTGTGGTGACGTGGGATTTGGCAAAACCGAAGTGGCGATGCGCGCGGCGTTTGCGGCGGCGATGTCGGGGCTGCAGGTGGCGGTGATTGCCCCCACAACCTTGCTGGCGCGGCAGCATTACCAGAGTTTTTCCGAGCGTTTTCGGGGGTTTCCCATCACGGTGCGGCCCCTGTCGCGGTTTGTCACGGCAGGCGAGGCGGCGAAAACCCGCGAGGCATTGGCGCGTGGCACGGTGGATATTGTGATTGGCACGCATGCGCTTTTGGCCAAGGGCCTGCGGTTTCACAATCTTGGGCTTTTGGTGATCGACGAAGAACAGCGCTTTGGCGTGGCCCACAAGGAGCGGCTCAAACAACTGCGCTCGGATGTGCATGTTTTGACGCTGACCGCCACGCCGATTCCGCGCACCTTGCAGCTCAGCCTCAGCGGGGTGCGTGATCTGAGCCTGATTGGCACGCCGCCGGTGGACCGGCTTTCGATCCGCACCTATGTCAGCGAATTTGATGGCGTGACCATCCGCGAGGCGTTGCTGCGCGAGCATTACCGGGGCGGGCAGAGCTTTTTCGTGGTGCCGCGGATCTCGGATATTGCGGGCATTGAAGAGTTTCTCAAATCACAGGTGCCCGAGGTGAGCTATGTGATTGCCCACGGGCAGTTGGCGGCGCGCGCGCTCGATGACCGGATGAATGCGTTTTATGACGGTAAATATGACGTGCTATTGGCCACGACAATCGTTGAATCCGGTCTGGATATTCCCACCGCCAACACAATGATCATCCACCGCGCCGATATGTTCGGGCTGAGCCAGCTCTATCAGATCCGGGGCCGGGTGGGGCGCTCGAAAACCCGGGCCTATGCCTATTTGACGACCAAACCCCGGATGAAACTGACCGCGACTGCGCAAAAGCGGCTCAGGGTGCTGGGGTCATTGGATACGCTTGGCGCGGGCTTCACCCTGGCGGCGCAGGATCTGGATATTCGCGGTGCGGGCAATTTGCTGGGCGAAGAGCAATCCGGGCAGATGCGCGATGTGGGCTATGAGCTTTATCAATCCATGCTGGAAGAGGCGATTGCCAAGATCAAGGCGGGCGAGATGGAAGGCCTTTCCGAGGCTGATGCGCAATGGGCGCCGCAGATCAATCTGGGCGTGCCGGTTCTGATCCCCGCGGATTATGTGCCTGATCTCGATGTGCGGCTGGGATTATACAGGCGGCTCAGTAGCTTGCATGACAAAGTTGAACTTGAGGGATTTGCCGCCGAACTGATCGACCGGTTTGGCAAATTGCCGCGTGAGGTGAATATGCTGATGCTGGTGGTGCGGATCAAATCCATGTGCAAACGCGCGGGCATTGCCCGGCTGGATGGCGGGCCGAAGGGGGCGACGATTCAGTTTCACAACGATAAATTTGCCTCGCCTCAGGGGCTGGTGGCGTTTATCAACGATCAGCGCGGGCTGGCCAAGCTGCGTGACAACAAGATCGTAGTACGCCGCGACTGGAAGAAGGACGGCGACAAGATCAAGGGGGCCTTTGCCATTGCCCGCGATCTGGCGCAGAAGGTTGCCGATGAGCAAAACCGGGGAAAGGCGACATGAGAGAGGTGGCAGAGATTGAATATTTCTATTCGGCGCATTCGGCGTTTGCCTATATCGGGGCGCAAACCCTGCTGGATATTTGCGGGCGTCATGGATGCCGGTTGGTTCACCGCCCGGTTGATCTTGATCCGGTGATCCGGGCGGCAAATGGCGGCGTTGACAGGTATCGCTCGCAAATTCACATTGATTATTTCTTTGGTCTTGAGATTGCCCGTTGGGCGGTGTTTCGGGGGGTGAAAATCATTGATTTCCGGCCAACCCATCACGACAACCCCCTGATATTGCCAAACGGGATGCTGATTGCCGCCGCCGAACTTGGCGTGGATGTGGATCGGTTGTCACTGGCGATACTCACGGCGCATTGGCGTGAGGACGCGAATATTGCCGATGCCGACAGGCTGGCGGGCATTGCCCAGGCGGCGGGCATAGAACCCGGGCCTTTATTGGAGATTGCCCTGTCCGGGGAGATCCAGAAGCAGCACCGCGATAACACCGATGCGGCAATAGCGCGGGGCGTTTTCGGCTCGCCCACATATTTTTACAAGGGTGAGATGTTTTACGGGCAGGATCGGCTGGAGTTTCTGGACAGGGCCATGGCGCAGGATTAACCGGGCCTGATCCTAACTATCCGCATCCTCGTCCTCGTCTTCATCATCAGACCAAAATCCGGCAATTTCGCTGGCCACCTTAACCTTCTCGAATTTGGCATCCAGCATTGCCCGCGCCTTGAGGTTGGCCCGGCGGACCCGGATCGCCGTCATGAAGGCCTCTTCAGCGGTCTGGGACGATTCCCCCAGCGATTTGGCGAGTTGGGAGATGATCTCTTCATCCTCGGTGGCGTCGATATATCTGATGGTTTCCAATGCCAGTTCATCGGCCAGATCTTCGGTTACACCCATGATCGTTACCTTGTATTTTCCGTCAGGCGGCGTTTGACATAGGTGGTGACATTGTCAATCATCGTGTCCATGTAAGGCTCTTCAAAGAAATGGCCCGAGCCGTCAATTTCCTGGTGGGTGATGGTGATGCCCTGCTGTTCGTGCAGTTTGTTGACCAGCGCCTCGGTATCGGCGGGCGGGGCGACACGGTCATTCGAGCCGCTGAGGATCAGGCCCGAGGCCGGGCAGGGGGCAAGGAAGGAAAAATCATACATATTGGCCGGGGGTGACACCGAGATGAAGCCGCTGATCTCGGGCCGGCGCATCAGAAGCTGCATGCCGATCCAGGCCCCGAAGGAAAACCCGGCAACCCAGCAATGTTTGGAATTGTTGTTCATGGATTGCAGGTAATCCAGTGCCGAGGCGGCATCACTGAGTTCGCCCACGCCCTGATCATATTCGCCCTGCGAGCGGCCAACCCCGCGGAAATTGAACCGCAGCACCGTGAAGCCCATGTTATAAAAGGCGTAATGCAGGTTGTAGACCACTTTATTGTTCATTGTGCCGCCAAATTGCGGATGCGGATGCAGCACGATGGCGATTGGCGCGTCCTTTTCTTTTTGCGGGTGATAGCGGCCTTCAAGGCGGCCTTCCGGGCCGGGAAATATTACCTCGGGCATGGGATTCCTTTGTTTTGGCTTTGGCTTGCGGGCATAGTTGACGAATTCCCTCAAGTATCTTAGAATTGTTCTAAATTTCAGTCGGCACTGAAACACTTGCTAGCGAGATAAGCCTTGTGCTTGATGAGGTCAATCTATTCGCGAAGGGAATGGCATATGAAATTAAGCACAAAAGGCCGTTATGCCATGGTGGCGCTGGCCGATATTGCGTTGCAGGAAGGCGATGCACTGGTGACGCTGGGGGATATATCTAAGCGGCAGGATATTTCACTGCCCTATCTGGAGCAGTTGTTTGTCAAGCTCAGGCGGGCCGATCTGGTGGCCTCGGTGCGCGGGCCGGGGGGCGGATACCGGCTGGCGCGGGCAGCGTCGGAGATACGGGTATCGGATGTGCTGGCGGCAGTGGATGAGACGGTGGATGCGCTGCACAAGGGCGCGGGGGCCTCGGGCGGGGCATCGGGATCAAAGGCGCAATCGGTGACCAACCGGCTGTGGGAGGGGCTGAGTGCGCAGGTTTATGTGTTCTTGCATCAAACCCGGCTGAGTGATGTGGTGGACAATGAGCTGATGCCATGCCCGGCGGTTCCGGGGTTGTTTGCGGTGGTGGATGAGGAATGATGCGGGCGCTGGTTTCAGGTTTTGCGCCGACTGCGTCGTCGCGGTGGGGCGCCCTTGCGGGCGCCGTATCATGCCTGCGGCGCGAGTATTTTTGGAAAAATGAAAGGCGGGGTTGGGTATGACAGCCCGGGTCTATCTGGATCATAATGCCACGGCACCGCTGCGGGCAGAGGCGCGGGGCGCGATGCTGGCGGCGATGGATGTTGTGGGCAATCCGTCATCGGTGCATGCCGAGGGGCGCGCGGCCAAGGCATTGGTGGAGCGGGCGCGGGCGCAGGTGGCCGGGGCATTGGGGGCGGATGGCGCGGATGTGATTTTTACCGCCAGTGCCAGTGAGGCGGCGGCTCTGGGCTGTGCCGGGCGCGGATTTGCCGGGGCGGCGATTGAGCATGATGCGGTTGGGGCCTGGGTTGGCCGGGATTTACCGGTGCATGAGACTGGCCAGGTTGAGGTAATGGCGCCGGGTAAATCGGTTTTGCAACTGGCCAATCCGGAGACCGGTATTGTGCAGAACTTGCCGCAGGGGCTGGCGCTTTGTGATATGACGCAAGGATTTGGCAAGCTGCCGGTCGGGTTTGATGCGTTGGGTTGTGAGATGGCTGTGATATCAAGCCATAAGCTGGGCGGGCCCAAGGGGGTTGGCGCGCTGGTGGTGAAGCGGGGCAGTGATATTGCCGCGCAAATCCGTGGCGGCGGGCAGGAAATGGGCCGCCGGGCGGGCACCGAAAACGTCATTGGCATTGCCGGGTTTGGCGCGGCGGCCGAAGCAGCTCAGAGGGATTTGCAGGCGGGCAGATGGGCGCATGTGGAGAAACTTAGAAACATTCTAGAATCAACTATTGCGCATTCGGCAAAAGAGACTATTTTTGTCGGGAAATCGGAATCGCGCCTTCCCAACACCAGTTGTTTCATCACACCCGGCTGGAAGGGCGAGACTCAGGTGATGGCGCTGGACCTTGCAGGCTTTGCCATATCCGCCGGTTCGGCCTGTTCCAGTGGCAAGGTGCGGGTCAGTAATGTGCTGGCGGCGATGGGATTTGATCCGGCATTGGCGGCTTGTGCTGTGCGGGTGTCGCTGGGGCCGGAGACGACGGAAGACGAGGTTCGGCGCTTTGTGCAAAGCTGGACCGTACAGCGACAGAAATACCGCGCCCGTGCGGCGTAATTTAACAGGAGTTGGGCCATGGCAATCGTGGACGATATGCAGGCAAAAGACGGCGTTGATCAGGAAACGGTCGAGGCGGTGCGCGATGTGGGTGGCACCTATAAATACGGCTGGGAAACCGACATTGAGATGGAATATGCCCCCAAGGGGCTGACGCCGGATATCGTGCGACTGATTTCCAGCAAAAATGATGAGCCGGAATGGATGACCGAATGGCGGCTCAAGGCCTATGAGCGCTGGCTCACCCGGACGGAACCGGATTGGGCGATGATAGATTATCCGGAAATTGATTTTCAGGATATTTATTATTACGCGCGGCCCAAGTCCATGGAAGTAAAGCCAAAATCATTGGATGAGGTGGATCCCAAGCTGCTCGCGACCTATGCCAAGCTGGGCATTCCCCTGAAGGAACAGATGATATTGGCAGGCGTTGAAGGCGCCGGGGAGGCCCCTGCCGAGGGCCGTAAGGTGGCGGTGGATGCGGTGTTTGATTCGGTGTCGGTGGGCACCACTTTTCAGGCCGAGCTGAAGAAGGCCGGGGTGATTTTTTGCTCCATTTCCGAGGCCATTCGCGAGCATCCCGAGCTGGTAAAAAAATACCTCGGGACTGTGGTGCCGGTGAGCGACAATTACTATGCCACGCTAAATTCTGCCGTGTTCTCGGATGGCTCATTTGTTTATATCCCGCCGGGGGTGCGCTGCCCGATGGAATTGAGCACGTATTTCCGGATCAATGCGGAAAATACCGGCCAGTTTGAGCGCACGCTGATCATTGCCGATAAGGGCTCATACGTGAGCTATCTTGAGGGCTGTACCGCGCCGCAAAGGGATACCAGCCAATTACATGCGGCGGTGGTTGAGATCATTATCGAAGAAGATGCCGAGGTGAAATATTCCACCGTGCAAAACTGGTATCCCGGCGATGAGAACGGCAAGGGCGGGATATATAATTTCGTCACCAAACGCGCCGATTGCCGCGGCGACCGGGCCAAGGTGATGTGGACGCAGGTGGAAACCGGATCAGCGGTGACGTGGAAATATCCAAGCTGCATTTTGCGCGGGGATGACGCCCAGGGCGAGTTTTATTCCATCGCCATCACCAATAATTATCAGCAGGCCGATACCGGCACGAAGATGATCCATCTGGGCAAAAACACACGCTCGCGTATTGTTTCAAAAGGGATCAGCGCGGGGCACGCGCAAAACACCTATCGCGGGCTGGTTTCCATGCATCCCAAGGCGAAAAACTCGCGCAATTATACCCAATGTGACAGCCTTCTGATCGGCGATAAGTGTGGCGCGCATACGGTGCCGTATATTGAGGTCAAAAACAATTCCAGCCGGGTCGAGCATGAGGCCACCACCTCAAAAGTGGATGACGATCAGATGTTTTACTGCCGTCAGCGCGGCATTGGCGAGGAAGAGGCGGTGGCGCTGATTGTCAACGGCTTTGCCAAGGAGGTGCTGCAGGCGCTGCCGATGGAATTTGCCATGGAGGCGCAGGCGTTGGTGGCGATATCGCTGGAAGGATCGGTGGGGTAGCTCGTGGGAAGTTCTGATTTCCAGGAACGCATTGCGCGGATTAATAAAACCGCCAGCCATCGGCATGCTGAGCCGGAGGTTAAACCAGTGCGCAGGGCCCCGCAAAGCTCGGGCATTGGCAAATATCTCTGGGGGGTATTTGGCGGGGTCTGGGGGTTGATTGCCATGGTGATGTTGATGTTTGCCAATGCAAATTATGACCGGGCGCTGGCGGATACCGAAACGCCGGAAATGTTTGTGATCATTGTTGCCACCGGGGCGTTTGGTTTGTTTTCCATGGCGCTTTTGGCGTTGCTTTTCGGGCTGTCATTCACGGTTTTGCGGTCCTATCAGGGGCTGCGCCTGTTGGTCATCGGCTTTGGCATGGGGCTTGCGGTGGGTGGCTTGGCTTTGAGCCTGACGTGAGGGCAGAAAACAGTGATCTTAATGAGATATGACAATTTATGTGCCATCGGTACATGAGAAAATGAAAAGAGATAAATATGCTTAATATCAATGATTTACATGTCGATCTTGAAGAAGAAGACAAGAGTATTCTCAAGGGGCTGAGCCTCGATATCGAGGCTGGAGCAGTGCATGCGATCATGGGGCCTAATGGCTCGGGTAAATCGACGCTGTCTTATGTGCTGTCGGGCAAGGACGGCTATGAGGTGACGGGCGGCACGGCCACGCTTGATGGGCAGAACCTGTTGGAGATGGAGCCGGAAGAGCGCGCGGCGGCGGGGCTTTTTCTGGCGTTTCAGTATCCGGTGGAAATTCCCGGGGTGGGCAATATGACCTTCCTGCGCACCGCCGTAAATGCGCAGCGCAAGGCGCGCGGTCAGGAGGAGATGAGCGCCACGGATTTCCTTAAAATGGTGCGCGCCAAGGCGAAAGAGCTGAAGATTGATGCGGATATGCTCAAACGGCCGGTGAATGTGGGCTTTTCCGGCGGTGAGAAAAAGCGCAATGAGATCCTGCAGATGGCTGTTTTGGAGCCGCGCATGTGCATCCTGGACGAGACAGATTCGGGCCTTGATGTGGATGCGATGAAGCTGGTGGCGGAAGGGGTGAATGCCCTGCGCAGCAAAGACCGGGGATTTCTGGTTATCACGCATTATCAACGGCTTCTGGACCATATCAAACCGGATGTGGTGCATATCATGGCCGATGGCAGGATTGTAAAAACCGGCGGGCCCGAACTGGCATTGGAAGTTGAAAACAACGGCTACGCCGATATTCTGGCGGAGGTGGCGTAATGGCCGCTTTGCAGGAAAACCAAAGCCTGACCGAGGCACGGCTGGCGCAGGTTCCCCCGCAAGGCGCGGGCTGGGCCAATACGGCGCGCGGTGCGGCGCTGGCACGGGTGCGGGCAATGGGGCTGCCGCAGCGGCGCGATGAATATTGGAAATATACCCGGCCCGATAGTCTGGTGCAGGTTGAAGCCCCGAAGGCGGCTTTGTTTGATCATGACACGGGATCGGTGTTCGAGGCCGGTGAGCGGCTGAAGATCGTGTTTGTTGACGGGGTTTTTGATGCCGTCACAAGCGATGATCTGGCCATGGAAGACGTGACGATCGAGCGGCTTTCAGAGGTGACAAACACCGATATTCACTGGGCAAAGGATGTCTACGGCGAATTGGAAGCGCGCGGGCAAAACCCGGTGGCGCGGCCATTGGCGGCGCTGAATACCGGGCTTGCAAGTGATGGTGTTGTGATCCATGTCCGGGGCCGGGTATCAAAGCCCATAAACCTGATTTACATCCATAATTCAACGGGTTCTGATGCGATCCTGCACCATGTTATCCGGCTTGATCCCGGTACCGAACTAACGCTGATGGAAGACGGCCCGGCGGCGGCGCGGCTCAATATGGTGCTTGAGGTGGATGTGGCCGATGGGGCGAAATTCCATCATGTGCGCAGCCAGGGCCGCGATCATGAACGCCGGGCGGTGACGCATGTTTTTGCGCGGCTGGGCGCGGCGAGCCTGTTCAAATCCTTCACCATGACGGCCAATGGCAAGCTTACGCGCAATGAATGCGTGATCGAACTGACCGGCGATGACGCGGTGGCGCATGTGGCCGGGGTGGCCATGGGCGACGGGGATTTTCATCATGATGACACGGTTTTCATCACCCATGATGCGCGTGCCTGTGAAAGCCGTCAGGTGTTCAAGAAAGTGCTGCGAAATGGTGCCACGGGCGTGTTTCAGGGCAAGATTCTGGTAAAACAGATTGCCCAGAAAACCGACGGCTATCAGATTTCACAGGCCTTGATGCTAGATGAGGACAGCCAGTTTCTGGCCAAGCCCGAGCTTGAGATTTATGCCGATGATGTGGTGTGTTCGCATGGGTCGACCTCGGGTGCGATTGACGAGGAAGCGCTGTTTTACATGCGTGCGCGCGGGGTGCCGAAAGACATTGCCACCGACCTTCTGACGCTGGCCTTTCTGGCGGAAGCGGTGGAGGAAGTGGAGGATGCAGCCCTGCGCGCGGCGATCAATGCCCAGCTTGAAGGCTGGCTTTTGCGCAGGCGGGGCTGATGCCGGTCATCAACGACATTGCCGCCACGTATCGGCGGCCACGCGGCATGTTTCGCAGGCTTTATGATACGGGCGGCCGCGAAGAGCGCGCCCTGATGCTGGTTTTTGCCGGCTGTCTGATGATGTTCATCGCACAAACGCCGCGGCTGGCGCGCGAGGCCTATCTGCAAGGTCATGATCCCTGGCCGGTGATCGGCACAACCCTGGCCGCCTGGGTATTCGTGGCGCCGTTGATGCTCTACGCGCTGTCCTATCTCAGCTATCTGTTCCTGCGGGCCTTTGGCGGAATATGCCCGGCACTATATGCGCGGCTGGCGCTGTTTTGGGCGTTTCTGGCCGCAAGCCCGGTTGTTTTGCTGCACGGGCTGTTGGCGGGGATGGCCGGGCCGGGGGCGGTGCTGAATGTGGTGGGTGCCATATGGCTGGCGGTTTTCTTGCTGTTTTGGCTGGCGGGCCTGTCTGAGGCAGGATGGGGCCGGGCATGACGGACATCAAAACCCTTGATCTGCCCGGTTTGCTGCGTGAGACCGTTCTGACACCACAGCTTGTGGTGCCAAAGATCACCGGGCTGAATCTCGCGCGGCGCCCCCTGATGATGGGTCTGGCGCTGATGACGGCTCTGAATGTCATTATCTATGCGCTCACCGGGTTGCTTTATCCGCCGCAAGACCCGTCGGTGCGGGCCTTTTATGCGCCGATTGTGCAGACACCGGTATTATTTGCCGGCTTCATGTACCTGGTTCTGGCGCTGGTAAGCAGGTTCATCTTCAGTTTTGGCCAATCCTTTGGTGGCAAGGCGCGGCATGAAGATATTCTGGCGCTGATCGTCTGGATACAGGCGCTGCGCCTGATTGTCAGCCTGATTGCGCTGGTGTTTACCGCAATTTCGCCGGGCCTGACATCGTTGTTTACACTTGGTGCGGGGATTTGGGGAATTTATATTCATATCGTGTTTGTGGATGAAGCCCATGGTTTTCACGATAAGCTCAAGGCCGCGGTTCTGACGGTTCTGACCTATCTGGGTGTTACCATGGCTATCGTTTTATCCCTGATGGCCGTTTTCATGCTTGTCGCCGGAGGGCCCTGAGATGCTGGACGTTGAAAAAATCCGCGCCGATTTTCCGATCCTGTCGCGTGAAATCAATGGCAAGCCGCTGGTTTACCTTGATAACGGGGCCTCGGCGCAAAAGCCTCAGGTGGTGATTGATACTGTCACACGCGCCTATGCCCATGAATATGCCAATGTGCATCGCGGGCTGCATACGCTGTCAAATATCGCCACGGAAAAATATGAGGCGGTGCGCGGCATCATCGCGAAATTTCTCGGCGTTTCGGATGAGGATCAGATCATCCTCAATTCCGGCACCACCGAGGGGATCAATATGGTGGCGTATGGCTGGGCCATGCCCCGGATGCAGGCGGGCGATGAGATATTGCTTTCAGTGATGGAGCATCACGCCAATATCGTGCCCTGGCATTTCCTGCGGGAGCGGCAGGGTGTGGCGCTTAAATGGGTGGATACGGATGCTGTTGGCGCGCTTGATCCTCAGGCGGTGATTGATGCAATCACCCCGCGTACCAAGCTGATTGCCATTACCCATCTATCGAATGTTCTGGGCACAAAGGTGGATGTGAAAACAATCTGCCAGGCCGCCCGCGAACGCGGTGTGCCGGTGCTGGTCGATGGCTCTCAGGCGGCGGTGCACGGCCCGGTCAGCATTGATGATATTGGCTGTGATTTCTATGCCATTACCGGGCACAAGCTTTATGGTCCGTCGGCCTCGGGGGCGATATTTGTGCGCCGCGAGCGCATGGCCGAGATGCGCCCCTTCATGGGCGGTGGTGACATGATTCGCGAAGTCAGCAAAGACGCGGTGACATACAACACCCCGCCGATGAAATTTGAAGCCGGAACCCCCGGAATTGTGCAGGCGATCGGGCTGGGTGCGGCGCTGAATTATATGATGGATGTGGGGATGGAGGCGATTGCAGCGCATGAGCAGGATCTTGCGGATTACGCGCAAAAACGCCTGAGCGGGCTGAACTGGCTGAATGTTCAGGGGCAGGCACCGGGCAAGGCGGCGATATTTTCGTTCACCATGCAAGGGGCGGCACATGCCCATGATATATCAACTATCCTTGATAAAAAGGGGGTTGCTGTCAGGGCCGGGCACCATTGCGCCGGGCCTTTGATGGATCATCTGGGCCTGACGGCAACATGCCGCGCATCCTTTGGCATGTATAACACCAAAGGCGAAATTGATCAGTTGATAGAAGCACTTGAGCTGGCGCATGAGCTGTTTGGTTAAACGGCCGCACATTGATGTGATGTGGCAAGAATACGTCATATGGCACAGGATATAAAAGGTATTCGACAAACCCTATCTGGTGCTGCTAAGGTGGCGTTGTTTAATATATCTGGAGCAGATGAATGAAATCGATGAAAATCCTTGGCGTTGTCGCCGTTAGCCTTTTCCTTACAGCTTGTGCACAGCAAGAAGAGCCACCAGCTCCGATCGCTCCTGAGCCTGTATACGACAAATACGGTAACCCCGTATAAGAACATTACAACCTGATTGGTT
The DNA here is from genome assembly GCA_021775255.1 of Roseovarius sp. Taxonomy (GTDB): domain Bacteria; phylum Pseudomonadota; class Alphaproteobacteria; order Rhodobacterales; family Rhodobacteraceae; genus Roseovarius. The sequence goes on along the minus strand of JAJFIA010000001.1, from coordinate 45,665 downwards.
GTAAGAAGCCGTAACCTGAGGCTATCAGGTTACGGCTTTTTTTGTTCCGCCACCTGACCGTGGTGAAAATTTTTTATAGCCATCAGAAAAGGCCTCAACCAGAAGAGCGCCTCAACCAGAAGATCCCGGTGGGGCTGCTTGCCCGATCACGGCCGGGGCCAGTTCGCGCAAAAGCTTTTTCCTGATTGCCCGCGCATAATCCTCAAAATCGTCTGCAGGCAGGACAAAGCTGTCCGGGCCAACCAGAACATTGTCGCGGTAATATTCGGTCAGATCGGGGATGCTGATCTGGATCGCCAGACCATTGACGGTGACCCCAAGGGCCTTTGCAATCTCACGCGCCTTCGGCAGCATGGTTTCGCCTTCCCGCCAGGGTTCTGATTCGCGCCCGTCGCCGGATATATCGACAACCTTGCGCAGGGCAGTCACCCCGTTATCCTCGATCATGCCAAGCGCATATTCCATCCCCGATCCAAGCCCGGTGCCGCCGCCGCCAATGGCGGCAATCGCGCCGTGCTGGGTTGCCATGGTTTCAACTGTGGCGGCAAATTCCTCGCCTGCTTGCGCGCTGTCAATCATGAACCAGTCAGTCGGGTGTTTTTGATAAGTGGCATCCGACCAGATAAGCGCTGCGGCATAGATCCTTTGATAAGGCCCGGCCGATATGGCCTGTATGATCTGCGGATCCCGAAAAGCGGCGGCAATGCCATCAAGCTGCAATTTGAGCTCATGGCGATCCACACTGCCCGAGGCATCCACCGCCAGAACGATCTCAATATCCACGCCTGGCGGTTGTTGCGCCTGGGCGATCAGCGCGGGGCAGCAAAGCAGACAGAATATGGCGCAGCTCGGATACCGCATGATTATTTACTCCGTTTTCACCAGATCACCATGTATCGCGTCTCTGGTATGGGATTTACCCATGCTTAGAGGAGGTGGTGCAATCAGGATAGCATATGTCATGTTTTCATTGGATGTGGCCTGAATTTCATATATAACATATCAAGCTGGAATCTTATGGCCAAAAAAAATATGGAGTGAAGTAAATGAGCTTATTCAAATCATTGTCAACAATATCAATTCTTGTGATTGTTTCGGCATGTGCGCAACCCGAGCCAGTGCCCGAGCCGATTGCCCCGGAACCTGTTTATGACAAATATGGCAATGAAGGCGGCGGTGGATGCACCGGTGGCCAGACAGCGGGCGGCAGCTCAAACTGCATTCCACCAACCGGGCAGCAAGGCTATGAGGATACCCAAACACAAGATGGTGGCGGTGGCGACGCCGGCAGCGGTACCGGGAATTAATCCTGCCTAAACTGTGATGTTTAGCAAGCTGAAAAATGCCTTCGCGCCCAGACGGGTGCGAGGGCATTATTTGTATTGCGGGGCAGGGGGATGGTGACTATACCGCCTCAGACACGCACCTGTAGCTCAGCTGGATAGAGCGCTGCCCTCCGAAGGCAGAGGCCAGAGGTTCGAATCCTCTCAGGTGCGCCACTTTCAATATCTCACGGCAATTCGCTTTGCTCATGCCTTCGATGGGGCGCGCGGTCCACCCGGAATCCGGCCGGACGGTTTTAAGGCGAAACCCGCAAAACCTGTTGATGTTGTGGGCGTTTGGAAATCTGGTTGTGACTCAAGTTAATCCCCAATCGCGCTAAAGTGCTGATTGACCCTTACAGCGCATTTCCATAGGGAAGGGGCAAGATGCAACCTCGTTTAACCCCGCCTGAGGATCCATGCCCGATCATTCCACCCAACCGCGTTCTTTTCAGGAAATCCTGCTTCGGCTGCACGCCTATTGGGCCGCGCAGGGCTGTGCCATGTTGCAGCCCTATGACATGGAAGTGGGCGCGGGCACGTTTCACCCGGCCACCACGCTGCGCTCATTGGGGCCAACCCCGTGGGCCGCGGCCTATGTGCAGCCCTCGCGCCGCCCCACCGACGGGCGATATGGCGAAAATCCCAACCGGTTGCAGCATTACTATCAGTTTCAGGTGCTGATCAAACCCAGCCCGCCCGATCTGCAAGAGCTTTATCTTGGCAGCCTTGAGGCCATCGGTATCGACATGGGCGCGCATGACATCCGCTTTGTCGAAGACGATTGGGAATCGCCCACGCTGGGTGCCTGGGGCCTTGGATGGGAGGTTTGGTGTGACGGCATGGAAGTGAGCCAGTTCACCTATTTCCAGCAGGTCGGCGGCTTTGATTGCGCGCCGGTCTCGGGCGAGCTGACCTACGGGCTGGAGCGGCTGGCGATGTATGTGCTGGGCGCGGATCACGTGATGGATATGCCCTATAATGACCCGGATGCGCCGATTGCATTGAAATACGGCGATATTTTCCGCCAGACCGAGCAGGAATACAGCCGGTGGAATTTTGACGTGGCCAACACCGAGGTGCTGCTACGCCACTTTGAAGAGGCCGAAGCCGAATGCGCCGCCATTCTGGCGCAACCGGCCACCGATCCAAAAACCGGTCGCCGCATCGTCATGGCCCACCCGGCCTATGATCAATGCATCAAGGCCAGCCATCTGTTTAACCTGCTCGACGCGCGCGGGGTCATTTCCGTCACCGAACGGCAGGCCTATATCGGCCGCGTCCGGGCCTTGGCCAAACAATGCGCCGAGGCGTTTTTGCAAACCGAAGCAGGCGGGTTTGCGGCATAATGGGAAAATTTCTCGCAGGGTTCATTGTGATTACAGCTCTTCTGGCCGGTGCGGCCATGTATTACCTTCAGGTCTATTATTATTACGAGCCGGTCAAGGCCAATGGCTTTGATGACGTGCAGATGACATCGCTGGTCTCAAACCTGCCCGAGCCGGTGCTCTATGATAATTTTGAGGCGATTGATGCGTCAAGCTCGCCCATTCGCTACCGCGCCTGTTTCACCACCACCATGAGCAACGCCATGCTGACCGAAACTTACATATCTTATGAGGATGCCGATCCGCTGACCGCGCCGGCGTGGTTTGACTGCTTTGATGCCGTATCCCTTGGGGCCGATCTTGAGGCGGGCCGGGCGCTGGCTTATCTCGGGCAGGAAAACATCCAATACGGCATTGACCGGGTTGTTGCCATAACCGACGATGGCCGTGGCTATGTCTGGCAACAGATCAACGCCTGTGGCAAGGTTGTGTTCGATGGCGAACCGGTGCCGGATGGCTGCCCCGAACCTCCACACGAGTATTGATATGCCAGACCTGCTGATTGAACTTTTCTCGGAAGAAATTCCCGCCCGCATGCAAAGGCGCGCGGCTGAAGATCTTAAAAAGCGCGTCACCGACGGGTTGGTCGAGGCGGGCCTCACCTATGCCGGGGCCGCCGCTTTTGCCACGCCGCGCCGCCTGACCCTTGCGATTGAAGGCCTGCTGGCGGAAAGCCCGACCGTGAAAGAAGAACGCAAAGGCCCGAAGGTGGACGCGCCCGACAAGGCCATCGAGGGGTTTTTGCGCGGTGCAGGCCTCACCCGTGATGATCTGGAAGAGCGCGACAGCCCCAAGGGCAAAATCTATTTCGCCTCCATCACCAAACCGGGGCGCGGAGCACCTGAGATCGTGGCCGAGGTGCTTGCCGACACCATCCGCAATTTTCCATGGCCCAAATCCATGCGCTGGGGTGCCGGCAGCCTGAAATGGGTGCGGCCTTTGCATTCGATCCTGTGCATCCTCACCGACGCGGCGGGCGAGGCACAAACCGTGGCGTTTGATCTGGACGGCATCGCTTCTGGCAACACCACGCAGGGGCACCGTTTCATGGCACCTGCGGCTTTCGCGGTGACTTCCTTTGACGGCTACCAGGCCAAGCTCAAAAGCGTCTTCGTGATGCTTGATGCCACTGAACGCGCCGATCACATCTGGCAGGAGGCCAGCACACAGGCCTTTGCCGCCGGTCTGGAAGTGGTTGAAGACAAAGGACTTTTATTTGAGGTCGCCGGTCTGGTGGAATGGCCGGTGGTGCTTATGGGCGATATTGACGCCGAGTTTCTGGGCCTGCCTGCCGAGGTTCTGCAAACCTCGATGCGCGAACATCAGAAGTTTTTCTCGGTCAAAAATCCGAAATCCGGGCGGATCGAGCGCTTTATCACCGTTGCCAATATTGAAACCATTGATCACGGTGCTACCATTCTTGCAGGCAATCAAAAAGTGCTGGCGGCGCGGCTGGCCGATGCCAAATTCTTCTGGGAAAACGATCTGCGTGTGCCGCTGGCCGATATGGCCGAAAAACTCAGAAATGTGACCTTCCACAACAAGCTTGGCACGCAATATGAGCGGATTGAGCGCATCGCGGCGCTGGCGCGCGAAATCGCGCCTCAGGTGGGTGCTGACCCTGATCTGGCGGAACAGGCGGCGAAGGTGGCCAAGGCCGATCTCAGTTCCGAGATGATCTATGAATTCCCCGAATTGCAGGGCGTGATGGGGCGGTATTATGCTGAATCTGCCGGATTGCCGCAGGACGTTGCCAATGCCTGCGCCGCGCATTACTCGCCGCTTGGCCCCAATGATGAGGTGCCCTCCGAGCCGGTCTCGGTTGCTGTAGCTCTGGCCGACAAGATCGACACGCTGACGGGATTCTGGGCGATTGGCGAAAAGCCTACCGGCTCGAAAGATCCCTTTGCCCTGCGCCGGGCGGCGCTTGGGGTGATCCGCCTTATCCTGGATGGCGGATTCAGCCTCAGGCTGGACCGTTTTATTGATAGCCAGCTCCTCAAGCACCAGATCAGCCTGTATCGCGCCCGTGCGTCGGAAGGTGAGATTGATACACTTGAAGAGGTGGTGGAAGAGATTGCCGACCGCGGCGTATTCGGATCTGCCTGGCACGCGGTGATGGATCGGTTGCAGGGCCATGATGGCGCGCCCGACACCGGCGAGGACAGCCTGTTGCGCAGCGTGGGAGATGCGATGCCTGACCTGTCCACCGATCTGCTGGCATTTTTGCATGATCGGCTCAAGGTGTATCTGCGCGACCGGGGCCTGCGCCATGACGTGATTGATGCCTGCCTTGCGCTTGATGGTGGCGATGATCTGTCGGTGATTGTCGCCCGCGCCCGCGCGCTGGATGCCGTGTTGAAAACCGATGACGGCGAAAACCTGTTGCAGGGGTTCAAGCGCGCCAACAATATCCTCACGCAAGCCGAGGAAAAAGACGGCGTGGAATATTCCTATGGCGCGGATGTGAAATTTGCCGAGACTTCCGAAGAAAAAGCGCTGTTTGCGGCGCTGGACAGGGCTGAGACGGATATAGAAGCCGCGCTCAAATCTGAGGATTTCGCCACAGCCATGGCCGCCATGGCCGCGCTCAGGGCGCCGATTGACGGGTTCTTTGAGGCGGTGAAGATCAATGACGACAATGAGGTGCTGCGCCGCAACCGGCTCAATCTCTTGAGCCGTATCCGCCACATCTGCCTGCAGGCCGCTGATCTGACGCGGGTTGAGGGCTGAATATTTCAGTAAGGTGGGTTTCACCCACCCTACATTTTGCCTTGTAAGGTGGGTGAAACCCACCGCAGCTTTATACGAACAGCCCCCTTGCCACGGGCGTATTCCGCCCTATGCTGCAGTCACAATGAAAAGGTGCCGCAGTGCAGCAATCTGACCCTGACATAACCCTGATCACCGCCGATGCCCCGATGGCGGCTGAAACCCATGGCGGGCGCGCCAAATGTCTGCAACGTCTGGTGCGGCTTGATCTTCCGGTGCCCTGCACCATGGCGCTTTCCTTCAACGCTGTGCATGACATTGCCGCCGGCGATCTGCCGGACATGGATAAGCTGCTCAAACCTTTCGGCACCGCACCGCTTTTATGCGTGCGCCCGTCATCGGAGGATCCCGATTGGGGCGGGCCGGGGGCAATTCTCAATATCGGGATGAATGATGCCCAATATGTGCATCTTTCGGACAGGATCGGCAAACCCGCCGCTGCGGCGCTCTATCTGCGGTTTGTCCAGGCCTATGCCGTGCATGTGGCCCGGCTTGATCCGGATATGTTTGACGACATCAATATTGATGACCCCGTTGCCGGGCTTGCTCAGGCGCTTGATGCCTATGAACAGGAAACCGATGAGCCTTTTCCACAAGATACCGCCACCCAGCTCGCCGAGGTTTTGCGCTCGATGGCGCGCGCCTGGGAAGGCACCACCGCGCGGCTCTTGCGGCAGGCCAAGGGCGCGCCGGCAGATGCCGGGCTTGGGCTTGTGGTGCAGGCGCTGGCGCTTGGGCTGGGGCAGGGGCAGGGGAAATGCGGCTCAGGGGTGATTCAACTGGTGAATTCGGAAACCGGGGCCGAGCAGATCACCGGGCGCTACCTGAGCCAGTCGCAGGGCCGGGAGGCGCTGGCCGGGGCGAAAGGGGCGATCTATCTCACCCGTGATCCGCGCGGGGCCTCATTGGAAGAGCAGGCCCCGATATTGTTTGAAGAACTGATATATTACACCCGGCTCATGCGCAAAATGCTGCGTGAGGAAATGCAGGCCGAATTCACCATTGAAAACGGCAAGGTGTTTTTGCTGGACGGCGTGCGCGTTGCCCGCAAGACCCGTGCTGCTGTCTGTATCGCCGTGCGGCTGGCGGAAGAGGGCATCATCAGCCGCGAAGAGGCCCTGATGCGGGTGGAGCCGCGCGCCCTCAATGAACTGCTGCACCGCCATGTCGATCCTGACGCGCCGCGCCAGATTCTGGCCCGTGGCATTGGCGCCAGCCCCGGTGCTGCGGCGGGTAAGATTGTGTTTGACGCGGTTGAGGCGCAGGCCAGTGACGCCCGCGATGAGGCCTGCGTATTGGTGCGCCGTGAAACCAGCCCGGAAGATATTCGCGGCATGCACGCGGCTGTGGCCGTGCTGACCGAGCGCGGCGGCATGAGCAGCCACGCGGCGGTGATTGGCCGCGGTATCGGCCTGCCTTGCGTGGTTGGGGCCTCGGAGATCCGCTTTCAGCCAAACAGGAAACAGCTTGTATTTCCCGGCGGGCAGGTGCTCAAGGCCGGGGATATCATTACCATTGATGGCTCCAGCGGTGAGGTTCTGATGGGCGAGGCGACGCTTTTGGAAACCGCACGCGATGAGGCCTTCAAGCAGCTCATGGCCTGGGCCGATGATATCCGCGATATCGAGGTGCGTGCCAATGCCGACACGCCTGCCGATGCCGAACTGGCCCGCAGCTTCAAGGCGCAGGGCATCGGATTGTGCCGCACTGAACACATGTTCTTTGAACAAGACCGGCTGATTGTGATGCGCGAGATGATCTTTGCCGGCAGCAGCCCCGATCGTGCCGCCGCGCTTGAGCTGCTGCTGCCGATGCAGCGCGCCGATTTTGCCGATCTTTTCCGCATCATGCACGGGCAACCCGTGTGCATCCGCCTGCTTGATCCGCCCTTGCATGAATTTCTGCCGACCGACCGCGCCGGGCATTTGCAACTGGCCGAAACCCTTGATCTGCCGCTCTCGGATGTGACCCGCCGGGTCGAGGCGCTGAGCGAATACAATCCGATGCTGGGCCTGCGCGGGGTGCGTCTTGGCATTACCGTGCCGGAAATATACGACATGCAGGCCCGCGCCATATTCGAGGCCGCCACGCTGGTCGCCCGTGAAGGCGCGGCGGTGGTGCCCGAGGTGATGATCCCGCTGGTCTCGGCCCGGCGCGAGGTTGAGCTGGTCAAATCCCGGATTGATGCGGTGGCGGCGGCGGTGCGCAATGAAACCGGGCAGAAATTCAGCTATCGGCTCGGGGTTATGGTTGAAACGCCGCGTGCCGCACTCAGGGCCGGTGAGATTGCACCATTGGTGGAATTTCTCAGCTTTGGCACCAATGATCTGACACAGATGACTTACGGCCTGTCGCGCGATGATGCCGGGCGGTTCATGTCGGATTATGTCAAACAGGGGGTTTACCCAGAAGATCCGTTCCACTCGCTGGATACCGATGGGGTGGGTGAGCTGCTGCAAATCGGGGCCGAGCGTGGCCATGCGGCCAACCCGGATGTGGTTTTGTCGATCTGTGGCGAACATGGCGGCAACCCCGAATCAATCGCCTTTTGCCGGGCGGCCGGGTTTGATTATGTCTCCTGCTCTCCGTTTCGTGTACCGGTGGCGCGACTTGCTGCCGCACAGTTGGCGGTGCAGGAAAAAACCGGTTAAATCAGCCGTCTGGAAGGGTAATTCATGCCCGCAACACTGATTTCAGGCTGTGCAGCTTGTGCATAGCCGCCATGCGCCGTCACGGTTGGGGTGGACGGATGCTAAAATTGTCTGTATCCCGCGCCTCCATATCCTTCGGGCATTTGTCTTTTGGATAAGGAGATATGATATGTTACGCCTCACAATCGCATTCCTTCTGGCGCTCAGCGGCCTGGCAATGGCCGGGACTGCCGCCAATACACCTGCCGAGCAACTGGCAGAACAGGAAAGCCGCGCTCTTAAGGCGATCTCCGGTGATCGGCTGGATTTCCTGCTGCGGCGCCCGGAGGCAAAGATAAAATACAGCCGTGACTGGCTCAAGGCCCAACCAAAGGCCACCGGCGGGACCGAATGGCAATGCCTGGCGGAGGCGCTTTATTTTGAATCGCGCGGTGAAAGTGTGCAGGGCCAGTTTGCCGTGGCCGAGGTGATCCTGAACCGGGTCGACAGTGACAGGTTCCCGGGCAGCATCTGCGGGGTTGTAAAACAGGGCACCGGCCGCAAATTTGCCTGTCAATTCACCTTCACCTGTGATGGCCGCGCCGAAGTGATCAATGAACCTGCTGCGTTTAAGCAGGTGGGCAAGGTGGCGAGGCTGATGATTGACGGCGCGCCGCGCGGCCTGACCGATGGGGCGACATATTTTCACACGCGAAATGTACGGCCTTCTTGGGCGCGTAAATTCACCCGCACAGCCACTATTGGCGTACATCTGTTTTATCGCCGGCCGACGCAGCTTTCCCAGAACTAAAGCGTTTCGGGATTAACTTGAGACACAAGATTATTTTGATGCGCCCACAACATCAATTTGGTCCGGGCGGTTTTTAAGAATTGAGCGCTGACGCGCACCGGTTAAAGCGTTTCAATTTTAAGTTGCAGCATGACTTAAAATTGAAACGCGCGCAACATCTCGATGTCGTGGGCGTTTCGACATATTGTCTTGTTTCAACAATATGCCGATACGCTTTAGTTTGCGTTTGCACGCGGCATTGGGGGTGCCCCCCAAACCCCCGGCTTGTATACTGCCGGATAATGGCTTGAACTGACGAAAGCGCGCGTTGATGCCTTATCAATGGCAAGAACAAACCGATGGCGCACATCTTGTGCTTTGGCCGCACCGCTCCTTGCCGCGCCGGGGGTTCGTCTTGTTCATTCTGATTACCTTTGCCATGCTCATCCTGCCGCTTTTCCCATTATTGGGCAGCATGGTACTCTGGGGGTTGTTGCCTTTCCTTTTGATTGCATTGGCGGGGGTCTGGTGGGGGCTTGAGAAATCCTACCGGATGGCAAGGATTCGCGAAGATCTGGTGATTGATCCTATAAAAGCCCATCTGACCCGCACCAACCCCAATGGCGAGATACAGGAATGGCACTGTAACCGCTATTGGATCCGGGCTGAGATGCATATCAAAGGAGGGCCGGTGCCGCATTATATCACCCTCAGCGGTTCGGGCCGGGTGGTTGAGATTGGCGGGTTTTTGTCGGAAGTTGAGCGCATAATGCTTTTTCCCGAAATCACCGCAGCGTTGCGGGCAGGTGAGTAAGCCAGAATTGTACAAAACTCAGGGGTATGTTGTAGAACCTGTACAAAATTATTGCTTGGCCACAGGATGCAAATAGGGTGTTTTTTAGTTTCAAAGGTTAACGAATGCGGGGGCAACCTGCGCTAGCTTAGTTTTTCTTTAACCATCTTGCCGACTGCGCCGAAATCCATCTGGCCGGGATATCCGGCCTTGAGCGCCCCCATGATCTTGCCCATGTCCCGGATCGAGCTGGCCCCGGTTTTGCGGATGGTCTTGTCTATCGCGGCAGTGATTTCATCGTCCTTCAACTGACGCGGCAGGAACTCATTGATGATGGCAATTTCTTCTTGCTCCCGCTCGGCCAGGTCTATCCGCCCGCCTTCTTCATAGGCGCGTACAGATTCCTGGCGTTGCTTGGTCATTTTGCCAAGAATTGCCAGAATCTCAGGATCACCGACACAGCTTTCGCCATCGCCCACCCGGCCAGCAATTTCCTGATCCTTGATCGCGGCATTGATCAGGCGCAATGTGGCCAATCGCGCCACGTCCTTGTCTTTCATCGCCTGTTTCATCGATGCGTTGACCCGTTCTCGCAAGTCCATTCAGGTTCCATCCCCATGGTTACCATAAGTTTTGCACCCTAGCCAAATCCCTGGCAACTGGCAACAGCCTGATGTTGTTTTTACCCGATGTTACCCGCCGATCTTGCCCCTTGACCGTTGCCGCCCCGGCCCGTAGTTTCGCGCCAATTTACATCCCGGAGAATCCCCGTTATGGCCCATGCGCCACAGCCCCGCCCGACCGCCTGCCTGGCCCTGGCAGATGGCACGCTGTTTTACGGCATGGGCTTTGGCGCGTCGGGCGAAACCGTGGCCGAGCTGTGTTTCAACACCGCCATGACCGGCTACCAGGAGATCATGACGGACCCCTCTTATGCCGGCCAGATCGTCACGTTCACCTTCCCGCATATTGGCAATACTGGGGTCAATCCCGAGGATGACGAAACCGCCAGCCCGGTAGCTGAAGGCATGGTGGTCAAATGGGATCCGACCGCGCCAAGTAATTGGAGAACAACGGAAAACCTGTCTGACTGGCTGGCGCGGCGGGGCCGGATTGCCATGGGCGGCGTGGATACAAGGCGGCTGACGCGGGCGATCCGGCAACAGGGTGCGCCGCATGTGGCGCTGGCGCATGATCCGGAGGGGAATTTTGATCCGGTAAGCCTGATTGCCCGCGCCCAAAGCTTTGCCGGGCTTGTGGGAATGGATCTGGCGAAAACGGTATCGTGCACGCAATCTTACCGCTGGGATGAGATGCGCTGGGCCTGGCCTGAAGGCTACCGCCGCCAGAAGGATGCCCGGCATAAAGTGGTGGCGGTTGATTATGGCGCGAAGCGCAATATCCTGCGCTGTCTGGCCAGTGCCGGATGTGATGTGACGGTGCTTCCGGCCACGTCCACCGCCGATGAGGTTCTGGCACATAAGCCCGATGGCGTGTTCTTGTCCAACGGTCCCGGTGACCCGGCAGCGACGGGCAGCTATGCCGTGCCGATGATCAAAGGCGTGCTTGAGGCCGGCCTGCCAATCTTTGGCATTTGCCTGGGGCATCAGATGCTGGCGCTGGCACTGGGCGGGCAGACCATCAAGATGAATCACGGCCATCACGGGGCCAATCACCCGGTCAAGGAAATTGCCACTGGCAAGGTCGAGATCACCTCGATGAATCACGGCTTTGCGGTTGACAGTCAGACCCTGCCTGAGGGCGTGAGCGAGACACATATATCGCTGTTTGACGGCTCAAACTGCGGCATAAGGCTGGAGGGCCGCCCGGTGTTTTCTGTGCAGCATCACCCCGAGGCCAGCCCCGGACCGCAAGACAGCTTTTATCTGTTTGAACGCTTCACCGCGTCGATGGCCGGTTAGGGTTTTTCATTAACCCTTTGTTAATCCTTTGTTTACGCACTATTAACCAAGATGAAGCAAACTCGTCTGACTAGGGAAGACGAGGAACGGACATGGGGATAACAGAATTGCGCCGGGCAAAGGCGCATGAGTTTGGTGCGCCTGTGCGGCCAAATTCACTGGGGCGCGATCTTGTGCGTACGGGCACAATTTCACAATCGGATGCGTCTTTGGCGCAGATGGTCAAGCGGCATTGCGATGCATCGCTGGACAAGATTCTGCGCGCCGAAGGGCTGGCGGATGAACATGATCTGCTGAAGGCCCATGCCAGACGATTATCATCGACATATCTGACCGCAAAACAGTTGACCATATGTGCGCCGATGGATGTATCCGTCACGCCACAGACATTACTGAAACATGGGATATTGCCGTTTTCGGGCCCCAAAGGCAGGCCAAGCGTTGCGGTCAGCGATCCCGGGGCATTCCGCGCGGCGCGGGCGGAATTGCCGATCGAGATCAACTCGGCTCAGCTTGCCATCGCCCCGCGCCGGGCCATACAGGAGACGGTCGCCGGGCAATACCGCGATGTTCTGACGCAGGCGGCACAGGCGCGGGTGCCCGTGATTGAAAGTTGCCGTAGCTGGGGCAGCGCCTTTGGCAAACGTCTGGGATATACGCTGGCGGCTGTGGCCGGGCTGATCCTGATCACACTGGCCTTTCCGACACTCATATTTGCGGCGTTTGCAACCTGGGCGGCATTCACTCTGATCGTGTCCGCAACACTGAAAACCGCGTCATTCATCGCAAGTTTCACCACTGAGGATGAAGAAATATCCAAGGATCAGGGCAAAGCGCATCAGCCATTGCCAAAAGTGTCGATCCTTGTGCCGCTTTTTCGTGAAACCGAGATTGCCCATGCCCTGATTGCCCGGCTCAGCCGGTTGACCTATCCCAAATGCCTGCTGGATGTGGTTCTGGTGCTGGAAGAAAAAGACCACCTGACCCGCGAAACCCTGGCCGCGATTGACCTGCCCGATTGGGTCCGGCCGGTGATCGTGCCGGACGGGGCACCGCGCACTAAGCCGCGGGCGATGAATTACGCGCTGGATTTCTGCGAAGGCGATATTATCGGCATTTTTGATGCCGAAGACGCGCCCGAGCCGGATCAGATCACGATTGTGGCGCGCCGGTTTCAAAAGGCCCCGCCGGATGTTGTGTGTTTGCAGGGCATTCTGGATTATTACAACCCAAGGCAAAACTGGCTGGCGCGGTGTTTCACCATTGAATATGCCACCTGGTTTCGGGTGATGATGCCGGGCATGGCGCGGCTGGGCTTTGCCATACCTTTGGGCGGCACCACGCTTTATTTTCGCCGGTCGGTACTGGAGGAGCTGGGCGGGTGGGACGCGCATAACGTGACGGAAGACGCCGATCTTGGCTTTCGTCTGGCGCGGCATGGCTACCGCACCGAGATGATCAACACCGTGACCGAGGAAGAGGCAAACTGCCGCCCCTGGGCCTGGGTCAAGCAACGCTCGCGCTGGCTCAAGGGCTATATGACCACCTATCTGGTGCATATGCGCAGGCCGCGCCTGTTGTACCGGCAACTGGGCGCGTGGAAATTCTGGGGCTTTCAGGCGCATTTTGTCTCGGCCCTGTCGCAGTTTATTCTGGCGCCGTTTTTATGGTCATTCTGGCTGATATTGCTCGGCGTCCCGCACCCGCTTGAGGCGTTTTATTCCCGCGAAGCCCTGCTGGCGTTTTGCAGCCTGTTTCTGGTGGTGGAAATACTGAATATCACGGTACATGCGGTGGCGGTTTCGGGGCCACGCCACCGGCATCTGATGATCTGGGCGCCAACCATGCATTTCTATGCACCCCTGGGGGCGATTGCCGCCTATAAGGCGCTCTATGAGCTTGTTATGAAACCGTTTTTCTGGGACAAGACTGCCCATGGCCTTTCCCTTGGAACCGGGATCGTGACGCAGTCACACCAGGCTGTCGAGCTCGCCGGAATCAAGCTTGAGACGGGTCACGAAAGCCTTTGAGATGTGATCTTTCAGGGCTTTGCTGGCGGCCTCGGGGTCATGGGCGGCGATGGCGTTGACGATTTTGCCATGCTCGGCCAGGGCATCCTTGCCGCGGCCTGTGGCAGCCAGAGAGGTTGTGGCCAACAAGGCCATGGAGCGGTGCACCATATCAAGCTGCTGCACCAGAAAACGGTTATGCGAGGCAAGGTGGATTTGCTTGTGAAACCGGCGATTGGCCCGGGCCAGCCCTGAAGGGGCATCAATCAGGGCGCGGTCGGCCTCCACCATATCCTGCAATACGCTAATCTCCTCATTGGTGGCATGACGCGCGGCCAGACTGGCGGCGAGGCCTTCCAGCTCGGCACGCACCGCGTAAAGCTCGGCCAACTGGTTATGGTCGAGCGAGGACACGATCAGGCTGCGGCCATCACGAGTCAGCAGGGATTGGGTTTCAAGCCGCTGCAATGCCTCGCGGATCGGGGTGCGAGAGACATCGAACCTGACCGCCAGATCACTTTCAACCAGCCGGTCACCGGGTTTGTAATCCCCCTGATCAATGGCTTTCAAAATGAGTATGTAGGCATCTTTTTGCGGCGGTTTCATATAATTTTTTCCAAATTCACGAGGGTTGAGTTGCCAGACACTACCCGCGCATTGCTATGGCAATCAAGCCTTGCAATATTGCGCTCATCGTCTGGGCGGCGTAGAGGGGAGCTATGCCAAAGCAATACTTCTCACATGTAGATACCTGGGTGTTTGACCTCGATAATACGCTCTATCCGCCGCATGTGCGATTGTTTGATCAGATCGAGCGGCGGATGACGCAATATGTGATGGATGTGCTTGGGGTTGACCGCGCCCGCGCCAATCATTTGCGGCATGAATACTGGCGCAAGCATGGTACCACACTGGCCGGGCTGATGCGCGAGCATGACATTGACCCCGCCCCGTATCTTGTTGATGTGCATGATATTTCCTTTGATGGCCTTGAGCCTGACGCGGCCCTCGATGCGAGCATTCGCGCGCTTTCGGGGCGCAAGATCGTCTATACCAATGGCAGCGCGCCTTATGCGGCAAAGGTGATTGAAAAGCGCGGCCTTGGGGGCGCATTTGATGCGGTTTACGGCGTTGAGAATGCCGGGTTTTTGCCCAAGCCCGACAAGGGCGCGTTTGCAGCGATTTTCGCGCTCGACGGGCTGAAACCAGACCGGGCGGCGATGTTTGAGGATGACATTCGCAATCTTGAAGCGCCGCATGCCATGGGGCTGCGTACGGTTCATGTGGCACCTGAGCCGGAAACGGCGGCTTATATCCACCATTCGACCGATGATCTGACGGAATTTCTCAAATGTCTGGTGTGAAATACTGCCGCATGGAACAGGCCCGGAAACTGGCCTATCATTCTGGCTGGAGGGCGCGGAATGGACTATGATATTATTGTATCGGGCGGCGGCGTGGCAGGCCTGACGGCGGCTGCGGTTTTTGGCTCAGCCGGTTTTACGGTGCTTTGTGTTGATCCACATGCGCCGGTGACCGAGCGCGATGCGCAAGGCTCGGACCTGCGCACAACGGCGTTTTTGCAACCGGCGCAGGCATTGCTGGAGCGTGCCGGGCTGTGGTCGCGCTATGCGCCCTATGCGGCCGAATTGCAGGTGATGCGGATTGTGGATGCGGGCGGGGAAATGCCCGAGCCCCGGATTATTAAGGAATTCAACGCAAGCGACATCTCGGACAAGCCGTTTGGCTGGAACCTGCCCAACTGGCTGCTCCGGCGTGAGCTTCTGGCGCATCTGCAAAGCCTTGAGAATGTGAGTTTTCGCCCCGGTATCGGCACGATTTCCCTCTTTACCCGCGAGGGCGAGGCGCGGGTGGGGTTGAGTGATGGCTCCAAAGCGCGCTGCCGCTTGGTGATTGCGGCGGACGGGCGCAATTCCATGATGCGTGAAGCGGCGGGAATTCACGTTAAAACAACGCGCTATGGGCAAAAGGCGCTGGCCTTCGCAGTGACGCATAGGGTTCCGCATGGTAATGTATCCACGGAAATTCACCGCTCGGGCGGGCCGTTCACACTGGTGCCGCTGCCCGATCATGAGGGGAAGCCCTCATCAGCGGTTGTGTGGATGGAGGAGGGGGCCGAGGTGACGCGCCTTGCCGATTTGCCCGAAGCCGAATTTGAGGCGGCGATGAATGCGCGCTCGTGCCATCTGTTCGGGCCGCTGAAGCTGGCAACCCGTCGGAGCCAATGGCCGATTATCAGCCAGATTGCGGATGTGATGTATGCCGAGCGGGTGGCGCTTGTGGCCGAGGCCGCGCATGTGGTGCCCCCCATTGGGGCGCAGGGGCTCAATATGTCATTGGGGGATATGCGGGTGCTGCTGGATCTGGCCGGGGATACGCCTGAGCGGCTGGGCGATGCGCCTATGCTGGAGGCATATAACCGCCGCCGCCATTTTGAGGTCAGGGCGCGGGTTGCGGGGATTGATCTGCTCAACCGTGCGTCGATGTTGCACGCACAGCCTTTGAGGGATGCGCGTGCCATGGGGCTCAGGGCGATCTATGCGCTGGCCCCGGTGCGCAAGACCATCATGCAGCTTGGGCTTGGGGCAAAGGGGTGACTGCTCATCAGCCCCTAACGTGGCTGCCTCGCGAGGTCGGCACGTAAGGGCCGGATGAGCAGCCAGTTCAGAGCACCTTATCAAGCACATCCCTGAGCCGCGCCGTCGCCGCAGGCACGTCATAAAGCTTATCAAGGCCAAACAGCCCAAGGCGGAAGGTGCGAAAGCCTTCCGGCTCGTTGCATTGCAGCGGCACACCGGCGGCGATCTGCATGCCAAGGGCGGCAAATTTGCTGCCGTTCTGGATGTCGGGATCATCGGTATAAGTGACCACCACGCCGGGCGCGCCAAAGCCTTCGGCGGCCACCGATTGCAGCCCTTTGTCGGCCAGCATCAAACGCACGCCATTGCCCAATTCCCACTGGGCCTCGCGCAGCTTTTCAAAGCCATAGTCGCGGGTCTCAGACATGGTATCGCGAAACGCTTTCAGCGCATCGGTAGGCATGGTGGCATGATAGGCATGGCCGCCAGCCTCGTAGGCGGCCATGATCGACTGCCATTTCTTCAGGTCCAGCGCAAAGCTGTTGGATGTGGTGTTTTCCATCCGTTGCATCGCCCGATCCGACAGCATCACCATCCCGGCGGAAGGCGAGGCCGACCAGCCCTTTTGCGGCGCGGAAATCAGCACATCCACACCCGTGGCCTTCATATCCACCCAGACACAGCCCGAAGCGATGCAATCGAGCACCATCAAAGCGCCGACCTCATGGGCGGCCCCGGCCATGGCGGTGATATAGTCATCGGGCAGGATCAGCCCGGCAGAAGTTTCCACATGCGGGGCAAACACCACATCGGGTTTGGCCTCGCGGATCTTGGCGGTGACCTCGGCAATCGGGGCGGGGGCAAACGGTGCCTGATCGCCATTGCCGGTCTGGCGGGCCATGCAAACGGTGGTGTCCGAGGTGAACTTTCCGGCATCAAAAATCTGTGTCCAGCGATATGAGAACCAGCCGTTGCGCACGATCAAAGCATGGGCGTCATGGCCAAACTGCCTGGCCACGGCCTCCATCGCATAGGTGCCGCCACCGGGGACAAGCGCCACAGCATCGGCCTTGTACACGTCTTTGAGCATGCCCGAGATGTCACGCATCACCTGCTGAAAACTGCCCGACATGTGATTGAGCGAACGATCGGTGAAAACCACCGAATATTCCAGCATTCCATCGGGATCGACTGTGTTGAGAAGGGCGGGCATATCTGTCTCCTGTTATCCGGCCAGTATTGCTAGCAAGGGCCGGGACAGGATGCAAAGCCTTCTTTGCCTATCCGATGGGTCCGGGGCGGCGCTCTTCGCTCAAAAGCACGTTGGCCTCTACATCACCTACGCCAGGTAACATCATGATTCTACGCCTTAAAACCCTTTCAAAATCCGAAATATCACGGGCCACGACGCGCAAACGGTAATCATAAAGGCCAAGGATATGCTCTACCGTCTGCACCTCGGGAATGGCGGCGACGGCGCGTTCAAAATCCTCAAGGCTGACGCGGCCCTTGGTGGCCAGTTTAATGCCCAGAAACACCGTGACGCCAAAGCCCAGTGCCTGATGATCCAGCTCAAGTTTCTGGGTTTTGATCACGCCGCACTCATAAAGCCTGCGGATGCGCCGCCATGTGGCCGGTTGTGACATGTTGAGCCTGCGCCCGATGGCCGAAGCGCTTTGCGTGGCGTCCTGCACCAGGGCCCGCAGGATCAGGCGATCGGTTGTATCCAGCTCGATCATAGCGGCAGGGTCTCGTCTGATTTGATCCGGGCCACATGCATCAGGGCCTCGATATCGTTGATATGGGGCAGGGTCAAAATCGTGCTGCGATAGATTTTCTGGTAATGCGCCATGTCAAATGCAATGACCGAAAGGCGCAGATCCACACGGCCGAGAAATGTTTGAATTTCAATCACATGGGGCACATCTCGGGCGGCTTTGATGAATTCGTCAAAGGCGCGCGGCTCGGTTTTATCAAGGGTGATGCGCAAGGATACTTCCACCTCATAGCCCAGGGCATGCCAATCCACCACCGCGTGGTTACCGCGGATGATGCCGGATTTTTGCATCCGTTCCAGACGCCGGGCACAGGTGGCCGGGGTGACGCCTGCAAGTTCCGCCAGCTCAGCGGGCGCAAGCAGGGCGTCATGTTGGTAATGGCGCAGAATGCGGCGGTCAGTATCATCAAGCATGGAAATATACGTAATTTATAATTATGAGAATGAAAACACCAATTACCTAAAATAAACTACCAAAAATGATCAATAATTATCCTGAAACGGCGTAAGTTGGCCGCAAATCAACCCAAGTGCAAATCAACCCAAGAGGAGAAAACCATGCGCGTTTATTATGACCGCGATTGCGATATCAACCTGATCAAAGACACCAAAGTGGCGATTCTGGGCTATGGCAGCCAGGGCCATGCCCACGCGCTGAACCTGCGCGATTCGGGAGCGAAAAATCTGGTTGTTGCCCTGCGTGAGGGATCTGCCAGCGCCAAAAAAGCCGAGGCCGAGGGCCTCAAGGTGATGGGCATTGCCGAGGCCGCCGCCTGGGCTGATCTCATTATGTTCACCATGCCCGATGAATTGCAGGGCGAGACCTACCGCAAATATGTGCACGACAACATCCGCCCCGGTGCGGCGATTGCCTTTGCCCATGGTCTGAACATCCATTTTGGCCTGATCGAGCCGAAAGAGGGCATTGACGTGATCATGATGGCGCCCAAAGGCCCCGGCCATACGGTGCGCGGTGAATATGTCAAAGGCGGCGGCGTGCCCTGCCTTGTGGCGGTGGATACCGATGCCTCCGGCAAGGCGCTGGAGCTGGGGCTTTCCTATTGTTCGGCCATTGGCGGCGGGCGTTCGGGCATCATTGAAACCAATTTCCGCGAAGAATGCGAGACCGATCTCTTTGGTGAGCAGGCGGTGCTGTGTGGTGGTCTGGTTGAGCTCATTCGCATGGGGTTCGAGACGCTGGTCGAGGCCGGTTATGCGCCCGAGATGGCGTATTTTGAATGTCTGCACGAGGTCAAGCTGATCGTTGATCTGATTTATGAGGGCGGCATTGCCAACATGAATTATTCGATCTCGAACACGGCGGAATATGGCGAATATGTCTCGGGGCCGCGGGTTTTGCCCTATGAAAAGACCAAGAAGGCGATGAAGGCCATTCTGACCGACATTCAGAAAGGCGCCTTTGTGCGTGATTTCATGCAGGAAAACGCTGTTGGGCAGCCATTTTTCAAGGGCACACGCCGTTTGAATGACGAGCATCAGATCGAAGAGGTTGGCCGTAAGCTGCGCGGCATGATGCCCTGGATATCGGCCGGTAAACTGGTGGATCAGGAGAAGAACTGAGGGGCAGGTGGGTTTCACCCACCCTACATTTGCCATGAGGAACCCCGGCTGATCATGGCCGGGGTTTTTTAAAGCGTTTTGCATTTAATCCCAGACAAGAGATCAAATGCAAAACGCCCACAACCTGCAGATGGCTTGAGCCTTTTTACATTTTCCCTGAGTCAGGTAAAACGAGAAAAGGCTTTAATGAAACACGCAATGAGAACAGGAAAATGCAGGAAATCCGCCCGGTAAACTGGCTCAAGATCGGCATTCTCGCGATCATCTGGGGCGCGTCTTTCATGCTGATGTCGGTGGCCTTGCGGCAGGTGGGGCCGCTGATGCTGGTGGCGGCGCGGCTGTCGCTGGGGGCGGTGTTTCTGGTTTTTCTTGCTTATCTCAGGGGCGGTGGTTTGCCGTCGCTCAGGGGTAAAAACGCCCGGGTCATCTGGGGTTTTGCCCTGCTTATGGGGCTGTTTTCCAATGCCGTCCCCTTTGCCCTGCTGGCCTGGGGGTTGCAGCATGTGGCCTCGGGTTTTGCCGGGGTGTGCATGGCCGCGACGCCGCTTTTGATCCTGCCGCTGGCGCATTTTCTGGTGGTGGGAGAGCGGATGACGCTGCGGCGCAGCATCGGCTTTGCTATTGGTACATTCGGGGTCGTGGTGCTGATCGGGCCGCAGGCCTTCAGCCCGACCGGCAGCGACTATGAGCTTTGGGCGCGGCTGGCCTGTGTCGGGGCGGCGCTGTGCTATGCCATCGGCTCGATCTCGACGCGGCTCTGCCCCGAGGTGGATATGCTGTCGCTGTCGGCGGCGGCCTTGTGTCTGGCGAGTGCGGTTTTCCTGCCCTATGCGATGATCATGGAAGACCTGCCGGGCAATCTGGGCTGGCAGACAATTCTGGCGATTATCTATCTGGGGGTTCTGCCCACCGGGGTGGCGCAGTTGCTGCTGGTGCAGGTGGTGCGCGATGCCGGGCCGGTATTCATGGGGCTGACCAATTATCAGGTGCCGGTCTGGGCGGTGATTTTTGGCGTGCTGATCCTGTCCGAGCCGGTGCCGCCAAGCCTGATGCTGGCGCTGGTGCTTATTTTAAGCGGGGTGGCGCTTAGCCAGGCGGGCGCACTTAGGCGTTTATTCAGGGGGGCTTAGGGCAGAATACCAAGGGTTGCGGCGCGCCAGAGCCTGAGGGCGGCAGCGGTTTCAGCCACGTCATGCACCCTGAGCATCTGCACACCCTGAGCGACGCCCGCCAGCGCCACGGCCAATGAGCCGGCAACACGATCTGCGGCAACAGGCGTGCCGCCGATATCGCCAATGAAGCGCTTGCGTGACGCGCCCAGAAGGAGGGGGCAGCCAAGGCCGTGAAACAGGCTGAGATTTTGCAGGAGCGTGAGATTATGGGCCTGGGTTTTGCCAAAGCCGATGCCGGGATCAATGATGATCCGGGTACGGGGGATACCAAGGGCGGTGAGCGCATCAATCCGGGCCTCAAGATAGTCATAGACATCCAGCGCCACGTGATCATAATGCGGATCCTTTTGCATGATTTCGGGCGTGCCCTGGGCGTGCATGATGCATACCGGCAGGTCAGCATCGGCGCAAAACGGTGCCAGATCAGGGGTAAAGGTAAAGCCGGCCACATCATTGACCAGCGAAACACCGGCCTGATGCGCCGCCCGTGCCACGGCGGTCTTGCGGGTGTCGATCGAGATCGGCAGATCCAGAGCGGCGGTAAGGGCGGCAATCACCGGCGCGGTGCGGGCGATCTCTTCTTCCTCGGCAATCAGCGCGGCCCCCGGGCGGGTGGATTCGCCGCCCACGTCGATCATGTCTGCGCCGGCATCGGCCATCGCGCGGCCATGGGCAAGGGCGCGGTCGGGGCTGTTATGTCGGCCGCCGTCGGAAAAACTGTCGGGGGTGACATTGAGCACCCCCATCAGGCGCGGCGCGCTGAAATCAAGGCCCGCGATGGGGGCGCGGGGCGTGGTCAGCCTGTCGCAAACTGCAACGGGCAGATCGGAGATGTGGATCGGGTGGCTTGCATCGTCGCGGCTGAGGCCCTCGACCATGTCAAACCAGGCCCAGCCACCGGCAAGAATTTTCGCCCCTTTGGGCCGGAAAGGATGAGTGTGCAGGATCGGGCGGTAGTAGAGGCTCATGGGAGGCGCAGCCCCGGATTTAGTTCCGGGGCCTCTGGCCTGGCCGGGACATGCGGGATGTTGGCTGTCATAGCTCAGGCCGGCTGATGTCATGCAAAAGCACCGGCAGATCCGGCGTTTTTGGGGGGCGCGCACCAATCAGCATGAGGTCAGAGGCCTCGACCTGATCACAAAGCCAATGGGCAAGGGCCACCGGATCATCCGGGCCGCTTTCCGGGCCGTCCACCGCATCAAGGACAATTTTTGAGGGGGCCCAGACGCTGAATTGATCGTTTTTCATTGCCCAATCCAGCTCGGTTCGGGTGTTGACAACAACGCAACGGTCATCACGGCCCGCCAGCATCCAGGCGTTTTGCTCAATCGCCAGCAGGTCCACCCGACGCTGGGTCATGCGGTGGCCGGTTTTGGGGCTGGGGATTTCAGGCTGGCCAACGCAAAGGATAATCGGCTCATGGCGGGCCTGCAACTGATCCAGCCAGCCGGTGAGATGCGCCGAGGCAATCGCGGCATTGCCGAGATAGATTACATGCGGATGCGGCGAGGTATCCGCGTGCGGCACCCGGGGCAGGTCGCCTTTGCTGCGGACAATCTCGATGCCCAAAGCACCGGGGCCGCGATCCAGCTTTTCGATGCGCACAAAACAACGTATGGCCTGAGGCTCGGCCAGAATGCGGTCGGCAATGCGTTCGGCCAGGGTTTCCAGCAGGTTGAGGCGCTCACTGGCCAGCTCTTCGGTGATGGCCTCTGTCACAAGATCATAGCTGAGGATGCGATCGACATCATCGGCAACCGGATCGGTGAGTGGCCGGACCTCGACCACCACATTGAAGCAGATGCGCTGGCTGTGGCCGCGCTCGATCTGGAAGGCGCCGATATCGACCTCGACAATGTGATCGCGCACCGAAATGCGATCAAGCGGGCCATCCGGCGCGGTGGCTGTGGCGCGCTCGGAAGGGTGCTCAAAGGCAAGGCGGATTTCGTTGGGCATGGGTCAGCTCCGGTGCCGGGTAGGGGTGCCAGGCGGGCATAACACAGGCTGGCCTGCGCGGGGAAGGGTGAATACGACAGAAGGGTGGGCGGTGACGACAGAGGTTGGTTTTGCCCTATGCTGAACAGGCAGATGCAAAATGTTCGCCAAACAGCATGTCCCAACTGCCGCCATAGCCCTTGAGCATCATCTCGGCCATATCGCCGTAGCCTTCCCAGTTACCGTGGCTCAGCTCAACCCGGGTGGTGGTGGCGTTTATTGGCGTGAAGATCACATCAACCTGACCTGTCTGATCCGCGGGAAGCCCCATGTGAAAATCGAATTGTAGGTGCGAATGCGGGGAAAATATGCGAAATGTGCCCCAGTGGTGTTCAACGTCATCCGCGGCCAGTTCAATGATCCGCCCGCCTTCACGGGCCTCGACTGTAAGGGATTTGGCGGGGCCACCCGCCTGATAAAGCGACATGGAGCGCTTGTCGAGTGGCCACCAGCGGGGCATATCAACGAAGATTTCAAAGGCGCGTTTCTGGGTGCAAGGGACCTCGATGGTTTTAAAGATTGGGTCAATCATGTCATGGCTTTCTTTCAGTGTTTGGCAGATTGTCGGTGAACCTCGGCCGCATAGGCGCCAAGGCTTTCGGTCCAGAACTGATCAAGATAGCTGCGCAGGGCAATGAGGCCGGTTTGATCAAGCGCATAGATCCGGCGGGTGCCATGTGGGGTGGCTTTGACCAGCCCTGCCTTTTCGAGCACTTTCAGATGCTGCGAAACGGCGGGCCGGCTGACGGTTTGATTTCGGGCCAGTTCCCCCACACTTTGTGGCGCGGATGCAATGGCTTCGAACACGGCACGGCGTGTTGTGTCGGAGAGGGCTGAGAAAATTTTATCGTAAGTCATTACTTACAGTAAGCGTATGCTTACTGATATGTCAAGAGCACCCGAAAAAACAGACCCCGGAGATTACCGGGGCCTGCCTAATGTTGGTTCGGGAATGTGCCTTCAATGCGCCGGGGATTTGTCCCAGTCTTCCTGTTTTGGAAGCTGCTCGAACGTGTGTTCGGGCGGCGGGCAGGGCAGGGTCCATTCCAGCGTATCGGCGTATTCGTTCCAGTAGTTGTTCTTGGTGATGCGCGCGCCCCTGAACAGGGTGTAGAACACGATGCCAAAGAAAAACACGAAACTGGCGAATGAGATGAACGCGCCTATCGAGGACCAGTAATTCCAGTAAGCAAAGGCCTCGGGGTAGTCGATATAGCGCCGGGGCATGCCCTGACGGCCGAGAAAATGCTGTGGGAAGAAGGTGATGTTTGTGCCAATGAAAAACACCCAGAAATGCAGCTTGCCGGCCCATTCAGGATATTGCCGCCCGCTCATTTTGCCGATCCAGTAATAGACCCCGGCAAAGATCGCAAACACCGCGCCAAGGCTCATCACATAGTGGAAATGCGCCACCACGTAATAGGTGTCATGATAGGCCCGGTCGACGCCTGCCTGTGACAGCACAACACCGGTCACCCCACCGATGGTGAAGAGAAACAGAAAGCCAAAGGCAAACAGCATCGGGGTCTTGAATTCGATCGAGCCGCCCCAGAGCGTGGCAATCCAACTGAACACCTTCACCCCCGTGGGCACCGCAATCACCATCGTCGCCAGCATGAAATAGCTTTGCTGGTTCAGTGATAGGCCAACTGTATACATATGGTGCGCCCAGACAACAAAACCCACGCCGCCAATGGCAATCAGCGCCCAGACCATCGGCAGATAGCCGAACAAAGGCTTGCGTGCGAATGTGGCAATCACATGGCTGATGATGCCAAAGCCGGGCAGGATCACGATATACACTTCCGGATGGCCAAAGAACCACAGGATGTGCTGATAGAGGATCGGATCACCGCCGCCTGCGGGATCAAAGAAGGTGGTGCCGAAGTTGCGGTCGGTCAGCAGCATGGTGATGGCGCCGGCCAGTACCGGCAGCGCCAGAAGGATCAGCCAGGCGGTGACAAAGATCGACCAGGCAAAGATAGGCACCTTGAACAGGGTCATGCCCGGTGCGCGCATGTTCAGGAAGGTGGTGATCATGTTGATCGCGCCCAGAATGGATGAAGCGCCCGAGAAATGCACCGCGAAAATCGCAAGATCCATGGAGTATCCGCCCTCAGTTGTGGACAGTGGCGCATAAAGCACCCAACCCACACCCGATCCTGCCTGACCATTGCCGCCCGGTGCCAGAAGCGAGGCCACACCAAGCGATGTGCCCGCCACATACATCCAGAAGGAAAGGTTGTTCATCCTTGGAAAGGCCATATCCGGCGCGCCAATCATCAGCGGCATGAAATAGTTGCCAAACCCGCCAAAGAGCGCCGGGATAACCACAAAAAACATCATCAGCACGCCGTGATAGGTGATCATGACATTCCAAAGGTGGCCGTTCGGGGTACAGGCCGCAGCAGAATCCGCAATGAAACGCGCGCCTTCCAGGCACATATACTGCACCCCCGGCTCCATCAGTTCCAAACGCATATAGACGGTGAACATGACCGAAATCAGCCCGGCAAGAGCCGAGGTAACCAGATAAAGGATACCGATATCCTTGTGATTGGTTGACATGAACCAGCGGGTGAAGAACCCCGGCTTTGCGTGATGATCCTGTCCGTGAACGGCTGCGTCTGCCATGTATTGCCTCCTGCAGGTCGGTTGCAGGCGGGTAACGGCAAATGTCACACGCCCGTGATGATTTATTGTGTTTTAGAACGCCGCGCAGGCGTGAGCAATATCTGAGTTTGATTTAGATCAAATAAATTGTCGCACCCTATAAAAATACCGCCCCAAAAACAGGGGGCGGTACCATTGTCATTCTTGTCTCAAAATTCAAGCGGTTTGAAATTATTCAGGTGCCGGGAAGGTTGCCAGATAGGCCGCCACATCCTCACCGCCATTTTTCAGCTTGAATGTCATTTTTGATTTGGCCTTGGGATCATCAAGCTGCGCCGCCAGAAAGGCATTCGGGTCATGTGAATACTCGGCGACAAGGGCCTCATCCCAGACCAGCCCGGCCTCGCCTGCGGCGCTCATGCTTTTGGAATATTTGAAATCCTCGACCGAGCCAGCCGCGCGGCCAATGACCCCATAGAGGTTGGGGCCAACTTTACCACCCTTGACGATTTTCTCACCCTCTGCATCGGTGATGGAATGGCATGATTTGCACTTCTTGAAGGTTGCTTCGCCCGCGGCCGCATCCCCTTGGGCATATGCGGGCAAGGTGAGGGCAATAAGGGCGGCTGCGGCTGCGGGAAATTTCATCAAGTTACTCCTGAGTGATTAAAGGCTCATGGTTGGTGGATTCATTCGCTTTCATATAATGTGAGCTTCGGGATTGCGATGCCAAAATCAGGACTGAGGCAATTCGTCCTGATTTTGGGTTTTCGACAGGATCTGGCCGTTCAGGGTCAGCCCTCCTTTGGCAGCCCAAGCTGCGCATCGGCGCGCTCGAACAGATCAACATAGGCGCTTTTGGCCTTGCCGCTTTGTTTTGCCGCCTTTGCCGCTTCGTAATTGCCGGAATGATCGCCGACGATGATCAGGCCAACCATGCCCAGTGTACGGTGCGGCATACAGTGAAAGCCGTAAGCACCCTCAACCGTCAGAGTCACCTCTATATCCTTGCTGATCTTGCCTTTCCAGGCTTCGGCCCCTTCGGGCAGCATATCCGTGTTGGCCACACTGTTATGGCCCTTGTCGGTGGCAATGAAGCGGACGGTATCGCCGGGTTTGATGCAAATCAGATCGGGCTTGAAGATATTGCGTCTTTTCTTGTCATCCGGGTCTTTGCTGAGCATTTGAACTTCATGAATAACCGGAGCTGTGGCATCGGTTGTGGCCATGGCCATGCGCGGCGACAGGCTGGCAAGGGTGGCGGCACCAAGAAGTTTCAGATGATTGCGTCTTGTATGGTTCATTGTTTCCTCCGGTAAGTTTGGAATGCTGAGTTTAGATGGTCCGTTCCGATTGGCAATGGCATAAAGCCTTGTTAAAATGTGCTATCAAAGCTTCCAAAGCTTCATGCCTTTGGTTTATCTGGTAGGGGAACTTGGGGAGGCATCGCAATGATTGAAGGGCTTAGTCACATAACCTTTATCACCCGTGATCTGGACCGGATGGAGGAGATTCTGACCAGCGTTCTGGATGCAAGGCGGATATATGACAGCGGCGATCAGACATTTTCCCTGTCAAAAGAACGGTTTTTTGATGTCGGCGGCCTTTGGATTGCGACGATGGAGGGAGAACCGCTGCCGGAAAAATCCTACAATCATGTGGCTTTCAAAATCGCGGATGAAGACTATGAGGTCAGGCTCGGCCGTATTCGCGCATTGGGCCTTGAGATCAAAAAGGGCAGGCCCCGTGTGGATGGTGAGGGCCGCTCGATCTATTTTTATGATGACGACAAGCACCTGATTGAATTGCATAGCGGCAGCCTTGAGCAGCGGCTGGCCCGCTATGCAAATTAAAATCGGGTGTTATTGCGAAAGCGGCGCCCATGCGGTTTGCGGTGTAAGCTTGTAAGACCACGGCAAACCGGCATTGCGCCAGCCGTTCTTGGCCCGTATGCCGGCATCGTTCGTGCTCCCCTCAAAGCCTTCGATCTGGTTCCAGACATTGCTGTAACCGGCCTCGATCAACATCCGCGCCGCCACCCCCGAGCGTGGCCCTGAGCGGCAAGACACAATGATCGGATCAGATTTGCTCAGGCCTTCACGGGCAAACAGCGCATCCACTTCGGCCACAAAATTAGGGTTTGCAACCATTGTATAGCTGCCACTGTCGGGGTTGAGCTGATATGTGGCAAGCATGATCGGGATATTCTGATCCATGCCGTCGGGATGGCCGATAAAGCCGAGCTCAACCGGATCGCGCACATCCACCAGCAGGATATCAGGGTTGTCCAACAGGGCCTGATGCGCCTCTTTGGCCGATACGTAAAGCCCAAGCGATGTGGTGCGTGATTCGCTGACAGAGGCCGGATCAATATCGGTTTTGATCCCCCCGGCAGCGGCGGGCAGGGCAAAAGACAGCATCACCACCGGTAAAAGCAGTTTCGCGGCATGGCGCAAATTTAGGCGGAGTTTTTGAATGACAGACATTTTATCACCTGTTTGTTTGTTGGTTTGTGCCTGACCGGAATACAATAGCGGGGCAGGGGCTGTCGGTGACTATATCACTGAACCAATCTGACAGTGGCGTATAAGGCCGGGGAACGTGCTTAATCAGACATTTCCCGAAAGGAAAGCCTCATGCCCCGCTCCATCAAGAACAGTTTCCTTGCCCTGCTGACAGGGCTTGCAGTTTCAACATCGCAACCGGCACAGGCCGAGGAGCAAAAACAACTGATCACGATCGTTACCTCCGCCAATGCGCAAACCCAGTTGATGGCGATGGTTTTAACCATGCAAGCGGTAAAACAGGGCGCGGCTGCGCATATCCTGCTTTGTGGAGAAGCCGCAGATATGGCCCTGAAAAGCCCGCCCGCCTCGATTACGGCCCCCCAGAAACCAAAAGGGATGAGCCCGCAGGGCCTGATGCAGATGATCATGGATAAAACGCCTACGAAAGTTGAGGTATGTGCGATTTACCTGCCCAATTCAGGCCTTGCGCCCACGGACCTGCTGGATGGCATTACCGCTGCCAAGCCCGATACGATGGCCGCACGGTTACTGGCCGAAGATGCGCGGATCATGAGCTTTTAGGCGGGGCGGTTTTCAGATCTCGAAAACGCTGTCAAAGCTTTGCCTCAGGGCCACATCGACATCCTCCATTGTCACCGGCAGGCCAAGATCAATCAGGCTGGTGACGCCGTGTTCTGTGATGCCGCAGGGCACGATGCCTGAAAAATGCTCAAGATCGGGATCGACATTGATGGAAATCCCGTGAAAGGACACCCATTTGCGCAGGCGGATGCCGATGGCCGCAATCTTATCCTCGGCGGTCTGGCCGGTGGCGGTCAGGGGTTTGTCAGGGCGCGCCACCCAGACGCCGACGCGGCCTTCACGGATCAGGCCGGTGATGTTGAAGGCCGCCAGCGTGGCGATCACCCATTCTTCTAACTGCTGCACGAACCGGCGTACATCATGGCCGCGTTTGCCCACATCCAGCATCACGTAAACCACCCGCTGACCGGGGCCGTGATAGGTATATTGCCCGCCGCGTTTGGTCGCATGCACCGGAAAGCGCCCCGGATCGGTCAGATCGGCGGCGTTAGCGCTGGTGCCGGCGGTATAAAGCGGCGGGTGTTCCAGCAGCCAGATGGCCTCGGGCTCCTCGCCTGTGATGATTCGCCCGGCGCGGGCTTCCATCACGCGAATTGCGTCCTCATAGGCTATAATGCCGTCTGAAATATGCCATTGTATCGCATTTTTCGCCCGATTTTCCGCCGATGATGGTAACATTTTAGGTGTTTGCTCTCATATTGGTGTCGACCGTGCTATACTGGGCGGGAGATCTATAATGATTCATTAGTGGAGGATTAAGATGTTATCAAAACAATTTACCATGGCCTGTGTGGCGGCAACTTTAGCTTTTGCTCCGGCAACGAAGGTTTCTGCGGATTTGGCGGATGGTCTGGTCGGCGGTGTTGTCGGGGGGGTCGTTGGCGGGGTGATCGTCAATGAAGGCATCAAAAGCCGCGAACGCAACAGGAATACAACCACCCGTTCCACCACAACATATTCCCCGACATATTCCCCGGCGCGCCAGCAGATCTATGAAGATCAGGTGGCGCTGAATTATTTTGGTTTTCCGGCCGGGGTGCCGGATGGCCGCAGCGGGCGCAATACCCGTTATGCCGTGTCACAATATCAGGCTCATATGGGCTATCCCGCTACCGGATACCTTAATGATTGGGAACGCCAGTATCTGGTAACCTCGTATTACCGCGCCCAAAGCGGTGGCCCGGCCACCACGCAGTTGATCGCGCAAAACGGTCAGGGCACGCGCGGCTTGCTGCATGCCTACCGCGATGAAGCGGCCGGAGCGACGGCCTATGGCACCACCCAGCAGACAACAACCGCGACATTTTCCGATCCGGGGGTTGAGGGAGCCGACCCGGAGCAGACCGGAACAATGGCGGCCCTGCCAAACCTCATGGGCGATCAGGGGAACGGCCGGTCGCTGGCCTCGCATTGCAATCAGGTCAGCCTGTTGACCAGCAGCAATGGCGGTTTCGTGACCGAAGCCTCGATGACCGATCCCAGGTTTGCCCTGAGCGAACAGTTCTGCCTGGCTCGGACCTATGCGATTGCTGAGGGTGAGCAGCTTGCCAGCGGGCTGCAAGGCGTGTCCAGTGCCGATCTGGAAACGCAATGCCAGGGTTTCGGCCCAACGATGCAGGAATATGTGGCGGCGCTGTCGCTCAACCCGCAAGAGCAGGTGTTGCGCGATGTGCGCGGCTTTATCCTGAAATCGGGCATGTCTCCGGCGCAGTTGTCCGGCACCGCTAAAATTTGCCTGTCGGTTGGCTACCGTACCGACAACATGGATGTGGCTCTGGGTTCGGCCCTGCTGCTGACGGCCCTTGGTGAAAATGTCTATGCCGAGTTGATGGGGCATCACCTGAACGAAGGTTTCGGGGCCGCCCGGCGTCCGGATCTGGCGATGGCATGGTATCAGACCGGATTTGATGCCATTGAAAACGGGGCCGAGCCGGTCTTTGTCCCCGGCAATCCCGGCCGCACATCTTTGATCCGCAAGGCGGCCTATCAGGTGGATGGCAGCCAGGGATCACAGAATACAGATCAGCAGGGCACGATTCAGCCGGTTTCAAGCCTGCCGGTTTTCAACGTACAGGACTGACAATCCGGAGCCCGCTGCCAGCGGGCTCCAATTCACCTGATTTGGGGCTTCACATCCCAAAGCCGCGTTGCTATAGGATCGCGCAGTTACTACCTGATCACGTGCGGTCGTGGCGGAATGGTAGACGCGCAGCGTTGAGGTCGCTGTGGGGTAACACCCGTGGAAGTTCGAGTCTTCTCGACCGCACCATTTTCACTTTCCCTATATAAAACACCATCTAAGGCCTTGAATGGTAAGGCTATTTTGGCGGTTCTAGCACCCTCATTTCGGTGGTATGCGATGCGGTCGGTGAAGGCCAGTTTCAGCACCATACGTTGCAGGGTGATCTGCCCGCTTTCCCATAGTTTCCAAGGGTTTGCGAGGAATTGCAGGGCTGGTTCTAGTTTTTCTCCGAATGTGCCTGATTTTGGTGCGCTGTGCTGCGCCAATTGGTCTTGTAGCTTGGTTTTACTGCGCTCCAGATCGCTGAGTTTCCCCTCATAGGCGGTGATTACGGTTGGATTGGTGGCCTCCATTAACCTTCCCAACAACGCATCCACCTGTTTTTCAACGCTCTTGATTTGTTGCTTGGCAGATTTGGTGATCTCTTCGGCCTGTGCCAGACGCTGGGTCCAGGCCTCGCGGAACATGACCTTTACGAGCCCAAAGAGAGTCGCACTGGGTTGCAGGGTTTTGATCAGCGCGCCGATGTCGCCTTCTAACTTGTCCCGAGGAATCGACTTGCCATAGCTGGCGCAGCTCTGCGCTTGGCAGAGGTAGTAGGCGTAGCTGCGGTCACGGCCTTTGGACCATGAGCTGCGCAGGGGTGTGTCGCAGTCGCCGCAGGTCACAAATCCACGCAGGGCGAAGTCGTTGCCGATATTCTTGCGGACACGGACTTTCGCAGAACCGTTGAGACGGTCGCGGACCTTGTCAAACAGATCAATGGTGATCAGGGGGTCGTGCTGACCTTTTTGCCAGTCGATCCCATAGGTTTCACTGCAGATATGACCGGTATAAAGTGGATTGTTTAGCACATCAGCAACCCGCTGGTTGGTGATCTGGCCTTGTCTGTTGCGCGGAAAGTCGGGGTTCAGCTCAAAAGAACGCCGCACCTCAGCCTGACTGCCAAAGCGGCCAGAGGCAAAGCCGTCAAAGGCCTCGCGGACCGTGTTGGCAAGCGTTGGGTGCGGGAACAGCATCTTACCGCGCCCTTTCACGGTTTCATATTTATAACCCACCGGAGCGGCATGCACCCAATAGCCGCTCTGCATGCGCGCCTTCATTTTCTGCGCCACTTGCCGCCCATTCTGCTTACGTTCCAGCGCGCCTTGGGCGGCCATGATGGTCTCGATAAACTCACCTTCTGGCGTGTCTTCAAAGGCGAAGTTCAGGCATTCAATCATTGCGCCGCGCGAGCGAAACGCATCGCGGAGATCAAGGTGGAAGCGGGTATCTCGGGCAAAGCGTTTGAGATCGTCGAAAATGACGACGTAATTCTCATTGGGGAGGGCATCGAGATAGCTGAGAAGCGCCACCATGCCGGGGCGTTTCATAAAGTCACCGCCGCCGGTGATCGTGTCGGGGAACGCGGCCTCGACCAGATAGCCCTTGGATTTGGCGTATTCACGGCAGCGGGTTTCTTGGCTCTCTAAGCCATGCCCCTCATTTTCTTGCGACTTTGAGGAGACGCGGCAGTAGATCACGGCTTTCATCGGTTCTGTCATTTTGAATCCCTTTCCTGCGTGAGTGCCTGATACCCGTCAGCAGCCGCGTTAAATTCTGTGTTGGAACAATCTGAAGAGTTTATCACATGCGGCGTTTCTGCGGCGATAAACCTGGTAATCTCAGCCTGTTGTTCACAGGAATTTGCCATGACCAACTGTAAGGGATGGATGCCGAGCCCGAGATCGACAAAACTGACAACGAGGGACCAGAGAACTTCGATAAATTCGCGTTTCTGGGCATCCGTCAGATCGGAATCGTCCAGCTGTTTGCTAAAAAGCTCCAAATCAGGTGTCAGGCTTGGCGGGCCGGTTGCCTCCAAACCGTTTACCCCGTTTGGTTTGCTCGTTGTATCCTCTGTCATTCTTGTCTCCGTTTCTTATGGTTCTCCATTTTGGTGTTCGCTATGTGCGAACAAAAAGAGAACATATTAGGCATATCTTCCTACTAACCACAAGTTATTTATGAGGTTTTTACATATGCCGTTCTGGCGCACGTGCCGGTTTTTGAGAACGCGTGGCCTGCCGTTCGGCACGCGCGGCGTCCCGTTTGGGCTCGTGGAACTGCTTTTCCAGCTCTTTGCTGGCATCATAAAGCTCGCGGCCTTCAGTGCGCGCAAAAGCATCCTTCATCAGCGTTTTGGCTCCAATCTCGGTGATGTTATGTTGCTCAGCCATCTGAACGGCGGCGTGATCATAGGCGCGGTAGAACGGCATGGTTGCCCCGTCCTTGATCATACCCTCAATAGATTTGGCGTGATGCAGTGCTTGATCCTGAGCAATGTCTTGCAAATTGGTTTCCCGTGCTTTCAACCCTTCGCGCATCTGGTTCATCGTCTCACCATAACGGGCGGTGAAGATATCCCGGATGATGGTCTCGCCTTTCATCTGGTCGAATTTCTCCGAGCGCGCAAAGGCGTGGGAATAGTCGGTGAGCTTTTCGCGGAACGAGCCGGATTTACGGATTTCGCGTTCCATTACGCCTGCAACGGCCCAGGCCTCATCAAATTGGCCTGCTGTGAGGGTTTTCCCGGTGAAGCTGCCCTGGGCCTCAAGGCGTTTTGGGTCTACATATCCAGTGGTCATGGTCTTTCCTTTCTAAGTTTCTGTTAGGTCATAATTGCTGCCTTAGTTGGCAATTTTGGCGCGATGGATTGATCATTTGATGGCACGGCCCTAGCGGCCCCGAACCCATCGATCAGGGCCCTTTCTCCCGTCTGTGAGGAGCTTTGGCGCGCCCGGCCCGGCATCGCGGGCACGGGCGGTTTCGATCAACTCGCGTAGTTCTTTGGCCTGATGTTCGCGCAGCACCACGGTTCGGCGGTGATGATCGGTTTCGACATCAACGCCAGCGGCTTTGAGAATGGCTTTGGTCAGCTGTTTTGAGCGCGGATCGGTCCTGCGTTTCAGCTTGTCAAAATCCTCGCCCCGCAAGTGGGCGATATGCTTGCAGGCCATATCCACGCGGCGCGCATGGTCGCGGTGATATTTGCGGGCCTGGGTTTTGATCTCGCGGGTAAAACGATTATTGATCTCCTGCAGCTTTTCCCAATCCGCCAGACGCGTGAGACTGCGCGCCTCTTTTTGCCAGTATTCGACATCGACTTCAGCCTGCATGGTGCGGAAGGTTTTCTGCAGATCATCGGTGGGTTCAAAACTCATGGGATGATCCTTTGGGCTGCGCAAATTTGCATTTGATTACGGCGGTTTGATATACTCTTGGTATGGTTATTTTTGAAGATATTCAGGATGTTGAAGAGTGGCTGGAGCCTTTGGATTACGTCGCATTTTGGGACGCGGTTGCGCCGTATTGTCTGACCTTGCAGGATCGCGATCACTGCGACGGGCTGATTGGAGGCGGGCAAGTTGGCGCGGACCTGATCCTGAGCGTGCTTAAAGGGCTGGCGGTGATGGAGTTGCGGGCTGCGTTCAATCTGAACGACCGCATCCATGAACCAACTGTGGCCAAATATCTGACATCCATTCACTGATCCGTTTCCTTTCAAAACCTTTGGGGGCCTACCGATCACGGCTCGGCAACGGGCGGTCTTCACTGCTGCGCCGATCCGTGGTGCGGGCAAAGGCGTCCCGCGCGTGGTCGCGTTTGCCTTCGCGGGCATGGATGTCCTGTTTCAAACCGTCGAAACCGTCGGTTTCCTCGGCCTTGATCCCGAGTAGGCGGGCCTGATGATCATTTTCGACCATGATATGGGCCGCTCTGTCATTGGCGGATTTGTCGAACTTGTCGGTGCCAAAGGGCGTGGGATGCTCAAAGGTGAGCGATCCGGCCTTGTCGATCAGCTCTTTACGGGCATCCGTCAGGCGCTGTGTTTTGTCCTGCTTGAAGCTTTCAACTTCGTCGTGTTCGCTCTGTTTTGCGGCATCCTTGATTTCATTGAAGCGATCCCAATCGGCTTGCGTCCGCAATTCCGGTACAATGCTTTGCATCATGGCATCCCGGAACATGGTGGCGACGCCCAGCTCAAGGTCATTTTCCATCCTGTGGACTCCTTTGCGGCCAAAATTGCGTTTCAAAACAGAGGTGTGGTACACTGGTGCCATGGTTGTTTTTGAAGATTTGACGGATGTGGACGAATGGCTGGACCCTTTGGATTACATTGCCTTTTGGGAGGCTTTGGCCCCCTATCGCATCTTCAGTATCGCGGACCGCGATCACTGCGACGGGCTGATTGCGGGCGGGAAAGTACCGCAGGCAACCATTCTCAAAGGGCTCAAATATATCGCCTATGACGGGTTGCGCAGCCGCTTTGGATTGCGCCACCGCTACCACGCGACAATTGCGGATCAGGGGCTGAGTTCGCTTCATTAAGGCTTTTAGGGAAAAACCTAATAGATTGTTTATCGACAATTTCCCGAGAGCGCGTAGCGCGGCAGGGTATTGGCAATTCAAGATTTCTCTATACGCCATGAGCCGCCCCTTTAAACAGACGGACCCAGGGGCAACGTGCCGATACGGCAGGCGCAGTCACAGTATTCCAGCCCCAACCTACATAGGTGCAAGAGGTGTAGTGCCGTTGGATGTACGGATTGTATTGATCGCCATTGTCGAGGAACTTGTAGCTCCAGATCATATGCGGCGTGCCGTAGGTGAGATAGGTGAGGTAGCCTGCAAACGGCAGGAGCAGCCATAACAAAAGGGCAGCGATTTTCATGAACGGGCCTCCTTGGGCAAGGTGAAGGTGATTTTGGGATCGGCGGTGAGCCTGCCGCCTTCCATTTGGTTCGGTCCAATCAGGCGGCAAAAGGGGTCGATGTTCTGCTGGCTGACCGTTTCGCCCTCGTAGAATCCCAGTCCTTTTAAGTGGAGAAGCATCCTATTTCTCGGCATCGCCATGAGGTCCGCAGCAGACATCCAGCGCTGTTTGATCAGGCTGAGATTGGTCTGCAGTTTGAGATTGTCGTTGCTGCCACCAATGGCCGTCGCAACCGCGTGTTGCTCGCCCATGGCCTTTGAGACGCGTTCCGCCTCTTCAAAGCTTGAGAAGCCAAACCATTGCTTGGTGATGCTGTTGTCTTCAATAGTGCGGGTTTCATTGCGGCCCAGCTTGCGCTCAATCTCTGATCGGCTTTGCGCGATCATGGAAACCTCGACCTGATAGGCCCTCAGCGTCGTCAGCGCTTCGACCAATTTCTTAACCGGGGCATTGGTAAATTCATCGGCCCCGATCCAGAGCGGTTTGCCGTGCAGGTAGGCGGCGCGAATATAGCTTGTCAGCACCAACCCGTACTGGGATGCCATTGACCCCATATTGGCCTGTGAGCCGCCAAAGAACGTCACTGTCCTGGACGTGATCAGTTGGCCGGGGGTTGTCGTGGCGTTGTGACCGGCAACGTGCAGTGGGGTGCCGATGCCATAAATACGCAAGGAATCTTGTGCAGCCTGCAGATGTTGTGGCCAGTGCTCGTGACCAATCATGCCCTTGATGTTTTCGGCCAGCACCTTCAGCATGCCGGTGCCCTCAACCGCCTCAATCTCGGCAAAGCGGCGCATCTTTTCTGGGCTTGAAAGCAACATCCAGATACCGCCCGGCGTGGCCAGCGCCGGATTGCGTTTTAAAAACACATAGATGGCGAACTCAATCAGCAGGCGGGGCCAGGCCCGCCAGTATCGGTTGCGTTCGTCTTTCTCAGGCTCTTCGATCAGCGTGTGAGTCACCGCTTCATTGGCGAAGACCTGATCTTCCGGCTTGGTCAAAAATGTCGTGACCACGGAATCAATCGGATTAAGACGGGCACGCCCATACATATCTGGCGGCAGGTTGTTGGTGTCATCAATGAGGGCTGTGGGGATGCCCATCGCTTCGAGCATCGGCACAACCTGACGCGCGATTTCAAAATCCTTGCTGTCCAGAATTAGAATGGCGGGCCGATCTGTTGAGGCCAGCATGGAAAAAAGCCATGGCATCAAAGCCTTAGTCGTCTTTCCCGAACCGTTGGCCGCCAGCGTCAAACTATGCCCAGGCGGTGCCCAGATCGGTTGGTGGGTTTCTTTGGTAAACCCCAGCAGGCGACGACCTTTCGGATCAATCGCCGCTGGTTTGGGTTTTGCAAAGGGCCGGGATTTGCGGAACCACTTCAAGGATATCCATCCAAAAGGCGCGCTCATGACGCAGGCCCGCCATCTTCAAAATCACTGTCCTGCGCCATGTGATCAGCGCGAGGCTTGACGCCCATTTTTTGGTATTTCTTCCAGCGGCGCAGTCGCAATATGAGTTTGAAGGCTTCGACGGCTGCTTGGATGATTTGAATGGCACCGCCGACAAGACAAATCATTGCGATGATCCACAAACCCCACCACTTCACCGACACACCTTGCCAACAGAGCCAACCGTAAAAGAAGATAAGTGCGCCAAAGGCAAACTGCGCGTTGATGCGCAAAATCGTACCCCAGCCGATGTCTTGATCACTTGGATCATTCATAACGCACCTCCAGCTTTGGCACGTTCAGCGGCATTGACGATCAAAGGACGCAATCGGTTCAAATGGCCATAAGTACCATAGACCGCATCGGCGATTGGGGAACCGCGCAAGTCCCGACTGATGAGATGCAGTTGGCCGATGGATAATCCGCCGACCACGCAAAGAAGCGCCGCTACAGAGAGACCGGTTATTTCAGACGGGTACAGGATGTCCCTGAACGACAGAACGAATCCAGCGGTCAGCCCGCCAAGCACCAACCCTGTCGACAGAAACGGACGGCGGGTGGAAACGGCACTAATGCTGTCAAGAACGTAGCTGTCGTTATGAGCATGAAGTGCCGTCTCGCCTAAGCGGAATTTGCCAAAGATCATGACAAGCCCCCCATGTCGCAGGCCGGGCTGTGCAACGCGCGGCTCAGGGCCGCATCGCGGTCCGACACAGCACGCGGGGTAATTAACCGCCCGCTCGCGGCGTACAAAGCAAGGCTAAGTTTCTGATCTTCAATGTAAACGGCCTCAGCACAGGAACATTGATCATCTGTATTTGAGGCCGCCTGACGTAGGCGGTTGGCCTCTGCCGCCCGCATGCGCTCTTCCGTCGCCCGTGCAGCAGCATTTGGATCAGGGATGATGGCACAGAGGTCAGATAATTCCGGATAAAAACTGCAGAGCAATCCGCCGACGTCTGGAACTTGCGGAATATTCCGATCCGGACGCCGCGTGGTTTCGATATTTGCTACCAAGGTGACTTCGCAGGTTTCGTGCCAGCCGGAGCGAGAGATTTCGCGGGTAGCGATTTCTGGGCCAACCACCAGAGCCATGGCTGCTGCATATCCCGCAGCCGCAACTACAAAGATCGGACTGAAGGGGATCGTTGATGCATCAATGGACATTTCATAACCTCCTAAGATGGGTCAGGGTTCAATTCGGCGGTGACATCAGGCAATCAGGGGGTCTGGCGGAAGAATGGAATGATCACAGTTTCACCAACGGCGATTTTCGGTGTCAGAGCTTCCGTGCCGTCATCGGTTTCGATGCCAACGGTGATTCCACCCTGTCCGTCCCTGAGGCCGATCATGATCATGTTGCCGTTTTCAACTGGCAGGACGACGCGTTGACGCTTGTTGACCAAATCGACCTTGATCTCGGCATCATCAGTTTTGATCAAAACCGCATCGCCATCTTCACCATCGGTGTCCCAAAGCTTCACCGCGACCAGCCGTAGCGATCCTGCTGCAATCTTGCTGGCCATCGTGCCTTTAACCGAGGCAGGCAGATTCATTTCGTCCAAAAGGGCGTTCTGGACCCGTGTCACTTCGGTCGGAGGGGTTGACGCGTGATCCACACTGAGAAAAGTCGGTTTTGTGGCGCTGGTATCGCGCATATAGACGGGCATACCGTCCTGCCGCTCCGCTTTGGCACGGCTCAGGCACTCATCAAGGTCAATCGACCAAGTTGCCAATTCACCGCCCATGACGCGCAACCGCAGCGAGGTGTAGCGCTCAAGAAGGGCATTGTGCCGAGGATCGACAAAGCCCGCATCAATGACGCAGACATGCACACGCAGACCCTTCAGGCGGTCCTCAAGCCCTATGGTTCCAAATGGTGACGCATGAGCCGCCAGATCGAGAAACGCGTCATTGGGCACGCGGGTCAGTGTGGTATTCACTGGGTCACTATCGCGGTGATCACGCGGTGATCCGATCACAACGACCTCCACGCCGCTGCTTGCGCGTCGCGGCAGACCTGTAATAATTTCCTGCAGGCCGACTTGATTAGGCGGCGTCACCCCGTCTGTTAGCCCGGACTGATAGGCCCCGCGCGCATAGGTCTGCAGTTTTGCTGTTGCCGTGGCCAAAAACTGCTTTTTCCAGGCGGGATGATCCGGCATGTCCGCAGGCGCAGTCACGTCAAAGACCTGAGTGAAGCCAGGATTGGCAATGACCTGAATACGTTCACTCGCTTCGATGTCATTCAGGCGTGCCGCTACCTGCGCATAAGTGGCAGATATCCCAGCCTCATCGCCCGAGGACGGCACATAGAAGATCATGTGATCAGGTTCGGCGTTGGCACCTGTCGCAAGCAGGAATGCGGCGACGGTTGATAGCAGTTTGCATTTGATGGTCATAGGGTCACTCTCCTTGGAATTGGGCATTTGCTGCTGCGATGGCTTGATCGCGCTTTGCGGCATTGATGGCTTTTCTGGAGCGAATGGCTTGCAGCGTGAGCTCCTTGGCCGCATCGCGCTTCGCGATAGCGGCGTTCACACGGGCATCGGCATTGGCTTTTGCCGCCATGGCTGCGGTGACGCTGTCCGTCCAGAGTGTGCGCTCTGCGTCCAGATGTTTATGATGCTGGGTGTACTCAGTCTTCACGCGCCGGGTTTTGCGCATGGCCAGGATCGACGAGCTTAGAATGCCTGCCGAGATCATCGCATCCCCGAAGACATGCAGACCAAGCGCAAATATACTCGCGCCTTTGCCTTGAATCCAATCCATGATGGCTTGCGCTGTCGAGGCCGAACTGCTCAGATTGCCCGTGAGATCAAAATCTCCGACACCCGCCGCGCTGCCCGCAGGCACACCGAATTTGATCGCCATGAATGCCGCCCAAGCGCCAAAAGACGTCATGCCCAGCATCGAAAGCGTGTTGGCGCGGGATTCGGTTTTCCTGAAGTCGGTTGTCGGCGCTGTGGCCCAGGACGACGCGCCCAGCGAAGCGATGGCAATCATGCCTGCCGACAGCGCGGCAAGCGCGGGGCGCTCGGCCATGGCAAAGCTGGTATCCATCATATTCGCAACCAGAAAGCCGCCACCGATGGCAGGGCCTCCAAGCGCCACCGGAACGCGGACCCAGTTATAAAGGCGCTGCACCACTGGCTGCCGGTGGCCATAGTCTGGCCATTCACTCAGGAAATGCTGCCATTTAGGCGCAACTCTCAGCTCTTGCTCGCAACGGTCCAACCCGTCTGTGGCTGCCTTGAGTTGTAGCTCTTCTCGCGCCACATCGCCCTTCGCCGCCTCGATTTCATCGGCAAAGAGCCCATTGGCAAAGTTGCGCGCAAAGTCGGTCGGGGCGTTGTCACCGGCATTTGCCGCAGCCTGAACTTGCTCGGGCATTGGCAAGGGAACGGTAAGTGAAGTGCTTCCCTTCGCGGTTTCGCTGGATTGGTCGACTGTGCGCTCAATGCGCGCATCGTAAGTGGTTGCATCCATCTCAATGTCCTTTCTCGGTTGTACAAATGAGGGCACGTCCGTTGCAGCCGCACAGAAAATGGGCCGACGGTTTGGCGTGGGCGATCAGGCCGCAATCTTCACAGAGAAAGCGCGCGCGGCTTGGCTTTGGGGGCTTTTCCTCGGCGGGCGCGTCGTCATCAGCTTCAGTCGCGACCGGGCGCTCATGCCAACGAATGGCAAAGCCCGAGACCAGCAGTTCACGGCACATCAGATCGAATGCGCCATTGTCTTCCGCTATGACGGACAGGCCGTAGCCCAACTGACGCGGATCATCGCCTTCAGCTACGGGCAACAGCCCGATTGATAGCAACTGGTCTCGCGTCCAGGCATCGACATAACCTGGAGTTCCGCACAATCCGTTTTTACCTTCCGGTCCCAACACGAACCGTGCCGATTGCACAATCAAGAAGCCAAGAAGTGCCATCGATGCGGCATCACCGACCCCGCGCGCATAGTCGGAGTTCAACACAATGCCATGGGCACGCTTACCGTCGACAGACAGATAGCGCTCTGGAAGAAACGCACCCTTGAGACGCGGATTGCGGGAAAAGGAAAACACCGGGCAGGACAATTGCCCGTTAAAGAACGTCTTATTTGTACAATCGAAAATAGCCTTGAAATCGTCAAAGACTTTGGCGTCGCGGCTATTCTTCGGCTGTACAATCGAGATAGGTGCCAGCGTATTCATGAAAGACCTCTGCTGTTTTCCAAACGCATAAAGCCCGCCCCGATTCGGGGCGGGCGGTTGTTGCGGCAGATGTCAGGGCGTTCGAGGCTTTTATATCGGTGCGGCAGGAAACAGCATTTGACCTTCGGGTGCCGTGAAAACGACATCACGAGTTGCTGTAAGATACGGTCAAAATGGGTTTTGTTTGTACAGTCGAAACCACTGATGAAATCAGCAAAAACTTCTGCCGCAACGTTGGTCGCAGTAGAGTTTTCGTGCGCAATCGAAACGCCGGTGCTCAGCGTCGATATCATGTTGGTGGTTTTTTGATTTGTCATCTCACGACTCCAAAATTGGTTGTGAGAGCGTGATTGACACGTTGTCGGCAAATCCGAAATTGCAATTGGGGAGAAATTGAGCTCAAATAGCAGAGCAACATATTGTATTTGTTAAATTATTAGTTGGTGAAATTGTAAAAAAAAGATAGTATTGGTGCCAATGAATGCCGCAATTACCGAAAGTTATCGCAGAGAGGTCAAAAGAGATTCCGAAACGGATCGCATCTTACAGGAAACATTCTACCTGAACGACAAGCTCCACCGAGAAGATGGTCCGGCACTGTCAAAGTACGCCCCAGATACGTTCCGATTGCAGGAGGCTGAATGGTATCGACACGGGTATATGTTTCGCAGCAACGGCCCGGCGATTGTTAAGTTCGGAGTTGGTTGCGAATTTCCAATTCTGGAGACTTGGATTAACGAACATGGCGAACATCGCGAGGGTGGCCCGTCCCAAATCAGCAGAGACGCAGAAACAGGTAAGATTGATTTCGAATGCTATTTCGTGAACGGAATTGAGCACAGCGAACGCGGTCCTTCGCGGCGCAGTTTTGACGCTGAAACAGGAAACTGTACGGGGGAGGAGTGGCGACAGAACGGTGTTCTGAACCGAAATGGCGGGCCAGCTATCTGGTCATGTGACACAAAAACCGGCCATGTCTTGTTCGAGGAATATTATCTGGATGGTCGCGTGCACCGTGTTGAAGGGCCTGCCGTTATTGAACGTGATGAACAGACTGGCGAGATCAAGTTTCAGGCTTGGGTTCGCTTTGGCCAAGAAATAGACCCAACAACAAAACAACGTCATCCCACACCTTGATTTAATGCTCCGTAGGCAGGACACTCGTCGCAGATCATTAGGCTGGACTGGGTCACGAAATTGACACGAAAAATAGGCAAGAATAGGCCCACCGGAAATTTCAAAAACTACTTTACCGCCGCACAAAAAAAAAGTCGGCGCAAAAGCTTTGCATCAAGCGATTGATGAT
This sequence comes from Roseovarius sp., assembly GCA_021775255.1. GTDB lineage: Bacteria > Pseudomonadota > Alphaproteobacteria > Rhodobacterales > Rhodobacteraceae > Roseovarius. The sequence goes on along the minus strand of JAJFIA010000001.1, from coordinate 3,238 downwards.
GAAATTAAAAACTACATCAAAGATGACCCAGATTGCGTCGCCGCTGATCGTAGATTTGGAACTGGCTTTGAAAAATTCATGGAACAGCTTGAATCGGAAGTTGGTTTTTTGCCACGTAAATACGAGCCAAAGGCGCCACAAAAACAACAAATTTCAGATGAGGTACACGATGGGCCAGATATTCAGAATCGGACCAAATACATGCGATCAGGGGGGAATCCTGAATTAGCTCTATCTTGTTTTTACTTTTTCGTCTTAACGCGTGATGCTTGGGTCTATGCCTCAAATATAGAAGCACAAGCCGGGATTATGGCGTTTGATCCAGAACAGCCCTATCTCCCAGCAAAGGCCCCAAAAAAATTGAGTGTCAACCAAGACATCCAGACAGGCTTTTGGGAAGCTCTGAAAAAAAGAGAGCCTGAGCTTGAAATCACCACATTTACCTTCGAAAACGGAACATCTATCAAAGACGATAGTTCCCAAATTCCAATGTCCGGGGAGCACGTGGTTTGTCAGGGGGCTCGCATTTTCTTTAGGGTTGAAACGCACCCAAAACGCTATTTGTCAACGGCGGAGTAAAAACCGGCCATTCGGCGGAGTAAAAGTAGGCCACTTTGAGAACGTGATTTTGGAGCCATCTTTCAGTTGATATGCAAGGTCTGAGGTTGTTGCGCCTTGGTGCGTGCGGCCCCCAAATAGCAAGCCCGTGCCAAGGCGCATTGGCCGCAGGCCAATTATTGCACGCGGCGTTGTGCGCGGCTTTGGTTGAGACGATAGCTTTCGCCATTCATTTCCAGAATGTTGACGTGGTGTGTCAGCCGATCCAGCAGAGCGCCGGTGAGGCGTTCGGTGCCAAAGGTTTCAGTCCATTCCTCGAAGGGCAGATTGCTGGTGATCAGTGTCGAGCCTTGCTCATAGCGCTGCGAGATCAACTCGAACAACAGTTCTGCGCCGGTTTTGCTTAAGGGCACAAAACCCAGTTCATCGATAATCAGCAGCTTGACCTTGGCCAACTGTCTCTGTCGGCGCAGCAAGTGCTTCTCGTCACGGGCCTCCATCAGTTCATTGACCAGTGCGGCAGCCGTCACAAACGCCACCGGCAGGCCCTTTTGGCAAGCCGCCAGGCCCAACCCGAGGGCGATGTGGGTTTTACCGGTGCCGCTGGGGCCAAGGGCGATGACATTCTCTCGGCGCTCGATCCAGTCGCACCGGGCCAGTTCCAGCACCATCATCTTGTTCAGGGAGGGGATGGCTTTGAAGTTGAAGCTGTCTAAACTTTTGACCGCCGGGAACTTGGCCGACTTTATCCGCCGTTCCACCATGCGTCGTTCACGGTCGATCAGTTCCAATTCTGTCAGCCGTGCAAGGTAACGCACGTGATCCAGCCCTTCGGCAGCACAGATGCGGGCCTGCTTGTCATGTTCGCGCAAAAACGTTGGCAGGCGCAGGGTTTTGAGATGATGGGCTAACAGCAGTTCGGGGGCTTTGTTCATGATGTTGCCCCCGTCAAAAGGCTCATATAGGCCGAAGCGGATGTGGTCGCCACATTCATTCTGGGCAGGAACGGGTAGGTATCCAGATCCAGCCTTGGCGGGCGATGCTCTACGCGGCATAGGGCCAGATGCTTGATGGCGTCAAAGCTGATGGCTCCCATGCGCAACGCGTCTTTTATAGCGCCATGCAGCTCTTCCATCCCGAAGCGTTCCAGTAAGCGCAACACCTGCACATATTCCCGCTTTCCGGATTTACCTTGGCGAGCTTCCAGCAATCGTTGGAGGATTGCAAAGGCTTTTGGCAAATCCCAGCCTTGTAAAGGCGCGGCCTGATCAAACGCCATGATCTTGCGCTCTATCAGCGGCAGGTAATGCACCGGATCGAACACCATATCACTCGTCTCGTATGAACGGGGGTGGCCTGCAATCACCTCGGCCACACAACCAATGACGACATGGTTCACGAAGCCTTTAATCCAAACCTCGCGGTGGCCATAGGCAACCGGCACAGAATAGTCATTGCCACGGTAGCGCACCAGCGACGTGGACGTGACCTGTCCGCTTTGCAAATCACAAGCTTCAAACAGAGCTGCCGGAAGCGGTTGCATCGCAGCCAGATCATCCTCGAGTCGTTCGCCAATGCTGGCTTTGTTGCCGCGCAAGATATCCCCCTGCCGCTTCAAACATAACTCTTCCAGATAATCATTGAACGCATCCCAATCGGCAAAGCGCGGCATCGGCACCATAAAGTTGCGCCGCGCATAGCCCACCAGCCCCTCGACTTTGCCTTTATCATTGCCCTTTCCCGGCCGACCATACCGGTCATTGATCACATAATGCGACAGCATGGCGCTGAACCGTTGGGTGCGTTTACGGGTGCCGTCCTGCATGATTTTGGCAACAAGGCATCGATCATTATCATAAAGAACCGACTGTGGAACCGCCCCAAAGAAGGCAAAGGCATGAACGTGCCCGTCAAGCCATGCCTCGGTATTGGCCGCCGGATAGGCCCTGATATAACAGCCATCACTGTGCGGTAGATCAAAGGCAAAGAAATAAGCCTTTTGCTCAATGCCACCGATCACAACCAACGCCTCGCCAAAGTCCGCCTGCGCATGACCCGGGGGATGGCTCAGTGGCACAAACATCTCTTTGCTTCCACGCTTCTTACTGCGGACATAAACCTTCACAATCGTATAACCGCCCGTGAACCCGCATTCGGCCCGCAGCCGGTCGAATATCCGCTTGGCCGTATGGCGCTGCTTGCGGGGGCGGGTTTTGTCTTCCCCCAGCCAGATATCAATCTGATCCGTAAACGCATCCAGCTTGGGGCGATTGACCGGAACCGAACGCCGATACCCAGGCGGCTCAGAATACGCCAACATCTTTGCCACACTATCCCGACTGATCCCGAAATCTCGCGCTATCGCCCTACCGCTCAGTCCATCATGAAAATGGGCACGGCGTACCTTCAAATACAATTCCACAGTATAAATCCCCAAACCCTCCCGAAACTTCGAAAGGGCCAAAGTGGCCGACTTTTACGCCGCCCGCGACAGCATTATGCCGTCGCTACTGTGGCTTAGTATTGCTCCGCCGTTTACATGGCGTGGCATTGATTTGACCATCCGCCATCTGGCGGGGCGTTTTGCGGGCATGGATCATATTGAGGTTGTCAGCGCGGGGCGGGCCGCTTTGCCAATCACGGCAACGGGCTATAAATCGCTGTTCATCCTGCCCGAACG